>OZ244992.1:0-1900000 GCA_965223275.1 Nitrospirales bacterium | reverse complement strand
CAGAGACTATACGCCAGACCCAAGAATAATATTTTGGGATGATATAGTCCGAACTGCATGGCGACATGTAGAGCCTGGCAGAAATGTTCAGGCCCTCGCGAATTTCAGATTAAAAACGCGAGAGTAACAACATGAACGGTCCTAAGGTAGCGAAATTCCTTGTCGGGTAAGTTCCGACCTGCATGAATGGCATAACGACTGGAGCGCTGTCTCGGGGAGAGACTCAGCGAACTTGTTGTTCCGGTGAAGAAGCCGGGTGCCCGCAACTAGACGGAAAGACCCTGTGCACCTTTACTACAACTTGACATTGGGTGTTGGGCGAGTATGTGTAGGATAGGTGGGAGGCTTTGAAGCGGGAGCGCTAGCTTTCGTGGAGCCAACCTTGAAATACCACCCTTGCTTTTCTGACATTCTAACTCGACTCTGTCATCCAGGGTGAGGACATTGTCTGGTGGGTAGTTTGACTGGGGCGGTCGCCTCCCAAAAGGTAACGGAGGCGCCCAAAGGTTCCCTCAGGCTGGTCGGCAATCAGCCATCGAGTGTAAAGGCAAAAGGGAGCTTGACTGTAAGAGCGACAGCTCAAACAGGGACGAAAGTCGGGCTTAGTGATCCGGTGGTTCTGCGTGGAAGGGCCATCGCTCAACGGATAAAAGGTACGCCGGGGATAACAGGCTGATCTCCCCCAAGAGTTCACATCGACGGGGAGGTTTGGCACCTCGATGTCGACTCATCGCATCCTGGGGCTGAAGCAGGTCCCAAGGGTCGGGCTGTTCGCCCGTTAAAGCGGTACGAGAGTTGGGTTCAGAACGTCGTGAGACAGTTCGGTCCCTATCTGTTGTGGGCGTAGGTGATTTGAGAGGGTCTGTCTCTAGTACGAGAGGACTGAGATGGACGGACCGCTAGTGTGCCGGTTGTCGCGCCAGCGGCAGTGCCGGGTAGCTATGTCCGGTTTAGATAACCGCTGAAAGCATCTAAGCGGGAAGCTAGCCTCAAGATAAGATCACACGGAGGGTAACCTCCCTAAAGGCCACTTATAGACTATGAGTTTGATAGGCTGGATGTGGAAGGGCTGTGAGGCCTGAAGCTAACCAGTACTAATCGGCCGTGCGACTTAACAACATTTGTTCTTGATAGACATGGTCTAAACAAAACGAAAATCGGAATTCTCGGTGACCATACCGGAGGGGTTCCACCCGTTCCCATTTCGAACACGGAAGTTAAGCCCTCCTGGGCCGATGATACTGCAGCCGCGGGGCTGTGGGAAAGTAGGTCGTTGCCGAGTTATTTTAAAAGCCCAGAGATTCTGAATCTCTGGGCTTTTCTTTTACGGCGCCTTTTCCTGCCCCTAGGTGGGGGGCTTGCCAAAAAGGGTCAGACCGGAGGGAGAAGAAGGGACTCATACATACCGCTTTTCTCTTTGAAGGCTGTCAGCACGTTAATCGAGAGAACATGAAAGAAAGGGATTCATCTCCTCCTGGTCCAACGACGTATGGCCATAGGCGGCATGGGGACGATGGAGGGCATCATAGAGGGTTTCGAACGTGGAGATGTCTTCGGGAATGTTTCCCCTGACTAACTCATTTCGAACAGCACTTAAGGGGCTGACCACGCTGACCGTTCCCCCATGACCATGAAAGAAGTCTTGAGCGTACCGCAAGAGGTGGACCGCCTTGGGGTCAAGGTAATAAATTGGAGAGAGGTTAAGAACGATATGTTTGCTCCCCTGGCCCTGAAGGTGTTCCAAAGCTTGAATAAATTGGTTAGAGTCTTCGCTGTCAAAGCGCCCAAAACATTCCAGAATCGTGAATCCGTTTCGTTGTCGTTGTTCGCAGTACATAACCCTCTTCTCTCATTCAGTGGTGAATAATGGGTATATTGTTTATTTCGGTCTTACGAATCTAAAGATAAATAAAAAAAGAAAGAAGGAAGTTTTTTCCTAGTTGCGTCACGATCTCTATCGGGTCAACACCAAACCAATCTTTTTCGAAATCTGATTTTATGAATAGTGAATAGGCCGTATTCATTTTCTGGAGGAAATTTTTCGTGAAAACGTCTACATCTCGTCGATACTTTAAGTCTGCTCAAAAAACCATTCCAGGTGGAGTGAACAGCCCGGTACGGGCTTTTCGTTCCGTGGGTGGAGACCCCTTGTTTATTCAACGGGCCAAGGGGTCCATGGTGGAAGATGTGGATGGGAATCGATTTATCGATTATGTCTTGTCTTGGGGGCCCATGATACTCGGTCATGCTCACCCCCAGGTCCTGAAGGCCATCATTCAGGCGGCGAAAAACGGGACCAGTTACGGGGCGCCTTGTCGAGGAGAAATCGAACTTGCGCAACTAATCGTCAAGACGGTCCCTTCCATCGAACAGGTGCGTTTGGTTAATTCGGGAACCGAGGCGACCATGAGTGCCATTCGACTGGCCCGGGCATTTACCAAACGTGATGCAATCCTGAAGTTTGAAGGGTGTTATCACGGTCATGCTGATCATTTATTGGTGAAGGCCGGGTCAGGGGTTGCCACCTTGGGAATCCCCGATAGTCCTGGGGTCCCGGATTCGTTCGCGAAACATACTTTGACGGCACCCTATAACGATATTCGGGCGACAGAAAAACTCATTCATAAGCATGGGACTAATCTGGCAGCCATCATCGTCGAACCGGTGGCAGGGAATATGGGGGTGGTTCCTCCCTCTGATGAGTTCTTGCCTTGGTTACGAATGATTACACAAAAATATGAGATACTCCTCATTTTTGACGAGGTGATTACGGGATATCGTGTTCATCTTGGAGGTGCCCAAGCCCGCTTTAAGATCCTGCCGGATCTGACCTGTTTGGGCAAAATTATCGGAGGAGGTTTGCCCATAGGGGCGTATGGTGGGAGAAAAGACATCATGCAGCATATCGCTCCTTCAGGCCCTGTGTATCAAGCTGGAACACTCTCTGGGAACCCTGTTGCGGTCGCTGCCGGGTTGGAAACACTGAGGTTACTGAAACAGCCTGGTGTGTTTAAGGAGTTGGAGAAAAAGGCTAAAGAGGTAGCAATGGGATTGGGGCAAGCGGCAAAAGAAGCCAAGATTCCCTATTATCAAACTCGGGTGGGAGCGATGTTGGGGGGGTTCTTTACCGATAAGGCTGTTACGGATTATGCGAGTGCCAAACAATCCCATACCAAACGATATGGAAAATTTTTTCATGGGCTTCTGGAGAGAGGTGTGTATGTGGCCCCATCACAGTTTGAAGCCATGTTGCTGTCAACTGCCCATTCTGCACGGGATATTCGACATACGGTTTCAGCTGCTCGCCAGGTGTTTGCGGGATTGTAAGTCGTCCCCCGTTTCCACGTTCTCTGGATAAATAAAGGCATCTGTACGGCTCCCCACGGGCGTAATCCGTATTTCCCAATTTCAGCCATTGCAGTTCTTTGGCCGTTCCCTGTACCCTTTATGCGAACAGGGTCGAAGGACCTGAATTCCGAATCTGCTAGGGTGAAATGTCATCATGATTGGGAATGCCTGGAAAAAGGGTATGCAACGATCGAAAGTTTTTTGGATGTGTCTTGGTCTGATTTTTGTGTTTGGCCAACCTGCTCGGGCAGACTTTTTTGACAAATTAGAACAAATGATGGATCGGGTTACCGATCGAGCGGAACAAAAAGCTGAAGATAAAATAAATAAAACTGCGGATGATGCCGTCGATCAGGCGTTTGAAAGTACGGAGGAAGCCGTTGAATGTGCGGTGACTGATAAGGAGTGTCAGGAACAAAAAAAAGAAAATTCCTCCAAATCGAAAAAGGTCCAAAAGTCCACTTCGCCCGAAACGGCTCCTGCTGTCCATACCGAAAGTGCTTCGACATCGATGAAATGTACCGTGACCGATGTGGCCTGTTTGCAAGAAGCCAAAGCGTTAGGCAAACAAGTAGAGATTGTTGATGAACAGGATTTGGACGTGATTCGGTGTCAGGTCACCAATGTGGCTTGTCTGCAACGAGCCAAAGAATTGGGCAAGCAAGTTGAAATCATCGATTGACGAGCCATGCACGCGTAGCCCTCTCAAACCGTCCACTTGGATAAGGTCCTGATTTTATGGTTTTTTCTGATTGATCCCTTACCCGCCTGGCCTCAGAGAATTTTGATAAAATGAAGAAACCTAGTTTTATTGAAGAATTGTCAGGACATATGTTCAGTGGGGGATTGCAAGATCCGGAACATGAATATCCACCATTTTCCAGGAGATGATTCGCGATGAGTACCGCACTTGTTCAAGAAGGGGTAGTGCCAGGTGTGAAAGACTTTGTGACTCAGACCCGACCGATGTTAATCGATGGTCAATGGGTGCCTGCTCAATCGGGGAAGTCCTTCCCGACTTACGATCCTGCGACGGGTGAGGTTATGGCTCAGGTGACTGAGGGGGATAAGGCGGATATTGATTTGGCAGTATCAGCCGCGCGTAGGGCTTTTGATCGCGGTCCATGGAAAAAGATGACCCCATCGGAACGGGGAAAAGTCATATGGCGGTTAGCGGACCTTTTGGAACAACATCTTGAAGAATTTGCTCAACTTGAATCATTAGATAATGGAAAGCCGCTCACGATCGCTCGGGCTGCTGATGTGCCACTCGCCGTGGATTTGTTCCGTTATATGGCAGGATGGGCCACTAAGATTGAAGGGAATACTATTCCTATTTCGGTCCCATATCTTCCCGGGGCAGAATTTTTAGCCTATACCCGACGTGAACCAGTGGGAGTGGTCGGTCAGATCATTCCATGGAATTTTCCTCTGCTCATGGCCGCGTGGAAATTAGGGCCTGCTCTGGCAGTAGGGTGTACGGTGGTCATGAAGCCAGCCGAACAGACACCCTTATCCGCACTTCGTTTAGGGGAATTGATCATGGAAGCGGGATTCCCTGAAGGGGTGGTCAATATCGTTCCGGGTTATGGGGAAACAGCGGGTGCGGCTTTAGCCGCACACCCGGATGTAGAGAAGGTGGCGTTTACTGGCTCCACCGAAGTAGGGAAACTGATCGTGAACGCCGCAGTTGGGAATCTCAAAAAGGTGACGCTGGAGTTGGGTGGGAAATCTCCCAGTGTGGTATTGAACGACGCTGACGTTGAGTCGGGAATTCCTGGTGTGGCCAATGCCATTTTCTTCAATCATGGACAGTGTTGTTGTGCGGGATCACGATTGTATGTGGAGAAAAGTATTTTCGACAAAGTGGTGTCGGGTGTGGCAGATCAAGCCAAACAAATTACCCTTGGCCCGGGGATGTCACCCGCTACGCAAATGGGGCCGTTGGTGTCCGACGAACAGCAACGTCGTGTCCTTGGGTATTTGGAGTCAGGTTTTGCCGAAGGCGCAGAAGCGGTCGTGGGTGGGAAACGGGGAGGAGAGAAGGGATACTTTGTGGAGCCAACCGTTCTCGTCAACACGACGTCTTCGATGAAAGTCGTGCAAGAAGAAATATTTGGGCCCGTCGTGTGTGCAGAACCCTTTACTGATGTTGAGGAAGTGATTCAGAAATCCAACAATAATATTTATGGTTTGGCCGCTGCTGTGTGGACGAAAGACCTGAGCAAGGCCCACCGGATTGCTGCCGAACTACGGGCGGGAACGGTCTGGATCAACTGTCACAATATATTTGATGCATCTCTTCCTTTTGGGGGATACAAGCAATCGGGTTGGGGACGTGAAATGGGACATGAGGCCCTGGACTTATACACCGAAGTTAAATCGGTCTGCGCCCGGTTGGCCTAAGAGAGGCTGTTGACAACAAAGGACCCACCTTTCAGGATAGATTAGGCGATGTGTTCTCAATTTTTGGGCTCACCGATTTGGTACTGCTTGCGGCCTTGCTGATCGCCCCTTTTGAACAGCCTCTAGCAATGGGACTGGCCTTTCTTTAATGGATTTCGATGCTGGCCTGTTGGCCCAGAGTGTAGGGATTATTCGTCATCATCGTCATCGTCATCATCGTCTTCGAGGGCGGCTTGTCGGGCTTGTTCCTCCATCGCGTTGTGAATCAACATTCTGATAAACATGGAGATGACGGAACCTTTTTCAAGAGTTCCTCCAGGGGGAATGGCGATTCGACCTTCTTCCACCATCTTATCCAACCATTTTTTCTGATCGGGTGTGATGTGAAGCGGTATTTCAACTAGCGGAACTTTTCCGAATATATCCATATAACCGGCCTCCTCCTCACTTCATCATAAGCATTTTGAATCTCTTCAAAGGTGAACGTCTGTTTTCTAACGGGCTAGGTCACGGTGCGCAATCTTCTTAGAGGTATAGATGAAACCTGTAAACGATAAGAACATGGGAGCTTTTCCTTTGTCAATAAAGGCAGGAGCATCAGGATAGGGGTGTTTAGGGTTGTTGATGGAAAAAAGGGATTCCAGGAAGGCTGAAAGAACTACGTCAGTCCCAGAACGTCATTCATCGAATAGAGCCCTGGTGGTTGTGCGATGACCCATTGGGCCGCCCGAAGGGCACCCCGTGCAAACGTGTCCCGGGTATGTGCACGGTGGGTAATCTCAATGCGTTCACCAGGGCCACCGTAGAGAATCGTATGATCACCGACAATATCCCCTGCCCGAAGTGTTTGCATCCCAATCTCACGGGTTTTTCGTTCTCCTGTGATGCCCTGACGAGCATACACCCCGACTTCTTGTAAGTCCCAGTCCATTCCCTCAGCCAGTGCCTCTGCCAGCTTCAGCGCTGTCCCACTCGGGGCATCTTTTTTCTTATTGTGGTGAGCTTCCACGACTTCAATGTTGTACTCTTCACCTAAGGCTTTAGCGACTTTTCCGACCACGTTCAACAGGACGTTCACTCCGACGCTCATATTGGGGGAGAACACACAGGGAACGTTGGCGGCCATGGTTCGTAATGTTTGGAGTTCCTGAGGAGAAAAGCCTGTCGTGCCGATGACCATGGCCTTTGACTGCTCAACGACGTTCCGGAGATGGGCGAGGCAGGAGGCGGGACCCGTAAAGTCGATGACGACATCCCCTTTGGAAAGACAGGCTTGCAATTCATCTGAAATGATTATTCCGGAATAGCCAACCTGGGCAATTTCTCCAGCATCTTTCCCCGAGTCAGGATGCCCGTGCATTTCTACCGCTCCGGCGAGTTCAAGCTCAGAGCTCTCCTGGGTGAGGGCAACCAAACGCTTGCCCATACGACCTGCAGCACCGGTGATAATGGTCCGAACCATAAACTGGGACCCTAAAGTACACCAGCTTGTTGTAAGGCTTCTTGAAGGCGCGGTCGATGTTCGACAGAAAGTGGTGTCAGAGGCAGGCGAACTTCTTCGGAAATTTTTCCCATCATGGCTAACGCGGCTTTGAGGGGAATAGGGTTGGTCTCCAGGAAGAGGGATGAGAACAGTGGGGCTAATTTATAGTGCAAGCAACGGGCTTGTTCAAAGTCTCCCTTGAGTGCCGCGGATACCATGTTAGCCATGTCGGTCGGAGCCACATTAGCGGTGACGGTAATCACGCCCTTTCCTCCGAGTGCCATCATCGGGAGGGTGAGCGGATCGTCCCCTGAGAGCATGAGGAAGCCCGGTTTGGCTCGTTGCATAATTTCGGAGACCTGTGTCAGGGATCCGCTTCCTTCCTTGATCCCGATAATGGAAGGAATCTCGGAAAGTCGAGCCGTTGTGGCCGGAAGCATGTTTACGCTGGTTCGGCCAGGGATGTTATACAGGATTTGAGGAAGGTCGACGGCTTTAGCCACGGCTTCGAAATGACGGAACAGGCCTTCTTGCGTCGGTTTGTTGTAGTAGGGAGTAATAAGCAGGGCACCGTCTGCTCCGACGGCTTTGGCATGTTTGGTGAAACTGATGGCCTCATCGGTGGAGTTGGAGCCGGTCCCTGCGATAACCGGTACCCGTTTGTTCGCGGCCTCCACGGTGACGGCCACGACTCGTTCGTGTTCTTCATGAGTCAGAGTGGCTGACTCACCCGTGGTACCACAGGGCACGATACCATGGGTTCCGTTGGCGATTTGAAACTCGATGAGGTCGGCCATGGCCTGTTCATCGAATTTTCCATGTTTGAAGGGTGTGACAATAGCAACTAATGAACCGGAGAACATCGTGTGAGGGCTTTCTTAAGCGAAGATTTCGGGAATGGATTCCCCACGAATCAGATCGTCGTAAGTTTCCCGCTTTCGAATGACCATCATATGGTGGTCTTTGACGAGTACTTCAGGGGTTTTTGGCCGTGAGTTGTAATTGGAGGCCATGGTGAATCCATAAGCGCCTGCACTCATGACGGCCAAAAGGTCCCCCGTCTGTGGTTGAGGCATTTTTCGGTCTTTGGCCAGAAAGTCTCCAGATTCGCAGATGGGTCCGACCACATCTACCGTGTTTACCGGTGCTGATTCGTTTTTCAGGACTGGCTGAATGTCGTGGTGGGCCTCATATAAACTGGGACGAAGTAGATCATTCATCGCGGCATCCACGATGACGAAGTGTTTGTTGGGCGCTTCTTTGTTGTACAAAACCCGTGTGACGAGAATCCCGGCATTTCCCACGATGGATCGCCCTGGCTCCATGATAATCTGACATGATGCGGACTGGAGCAGTGGAGAAATCGCAGCAGCCAATTCTTTGGGGTGGGGCGGGACTTCATCGGAATAGGTAATCCCCAATCCTCCGCCGATATTCATGTAGCGAATATTCACCCCTTGAGATTGGAGCGTGGTGATGAGTTCCAGCACCTTCTTTATGGCGTCCACAAAGGGAGTGATTTGCGTCAATTGAGATCCAATATGCGAATGCACACCCACAACATCAATGTGTGAAAGCTCTTGTGCGGATTGGAATTCTTTCAAGGCTTGATCGGCGGCAATCCCAAACTTGCTCTTTTTCATCCCCGTAGAAATATACGGATGCGTTTGGGGGTCGATATCCGGATTGATGCGAAGGGCCACCCGTGCCTTGCGATCGATTAACTTTGCCACTTCTTGAATTTGTTGAAGCTCCCCGGGAGATTCGACGTTGAACATCAGAATGTCGGACTCCAAAGCGTAACGAATTTCGTCTGCAGATTTTCCGACTCCAGCAAAGACGATTTTGTTTGAGGGGATCCCGGCTTGCAAGGCTCGAAACAGTTCACCCCCCGAGACGATATCCGCGCCACTTCCCTCTTTGGCCAACAATTTCAGGACCGCAATGTTGGAATTGGCTTTCATCGCGTAGGCCACGATATGGGGAATGTCTTGAAAGGCATCATTGAAGGCATGAAAGTGGCGAATAAGCGTTCTGTGGCTGTAAATGTAGCAAGGAGTCCCAACTTGTTCCGCGATATGGCGAATGGAGACGTCTTCACAGAACAATGCATCTCCTTGGTAATGGAAATCATGCATGATGGAGGCCCTCATCGAACAAATCTAAATCACTTAAGGAAACTTCAGAGATGACTGACTGAAACGCTTCTTGGAGCTTTCGGTATCGCAACTTGGCATGAGGGGTGATCGCCTGCAAGATTTCTCCATCCAGAAGGGTTTGAATGGCTTTGGGTGTCGCCTGCTTTAAGTGTTCAAAATTGACCACGATGTCCATTTGAGCATCGAGCGCGGCTTGTTTGATTCGATCGAGCAGTTCCTTGGCATTTAAATGATCTAAGGTGCCTTCTAGGTCAATGAATAACGCTGCAAAGGCATCGTGCCTTCTGGCTTTCACGTTCAAGCATAGCTCTTGTGGCTTTGAGCTTTGCTGGGCATGAGGGAGCAAGGCATTAGGGATCAACTGTTGGGTTTCAAAGCTGGGCAATTTCGCTTGGAGATTTTTTAGGACTTCTGCGATCGGGGAGAGGCTGCCTTTCGGCGTTGACCGGCGAATAAGTTTCCGAAATTCCCAATTCATTTCCAGTCGTGGGATGAACCGTTGACTGGTATGGCTGATACGGTTCCAGATGCAGGGCCAGGAATAAAACCGATGGTTGGCCCAGAAAAACCCTTCTTGCAGTTGCTCAGGAGTCATGCGGTTGGGTTTAAACACCACATGTTTTCCGTCATATTTGGACCAGTCATGATCAAAAATACGGCCTTCTTTTTTGTATCGTTCGAACAGAGCTGTGCCGGGCAGTGGAGTCAGTACGTTGAAATAGGCTAATTCAACTTTATTGCGTTCGAGGAAGTTCACGGCCGTTTCAAACACCGACTCATCATCATTGTCGAACCCAAACACGATTCCGGGATTGACCATGATGCCGTGGTCATGAAACATCTTGATTTGATTCTCGAATTTTCTGACCTGATTGAATCCTTTATTGGTTTCGTCCAGAGAATCCTCCGATAAGGATTCCATCCCGACAAAGACCGATACGCATCCGCTATCGGCTGCAAGCTTGACCATTTCGGGATCATCACCAAGAAAGAGGGTTGATTGGCAACCCCATTTGATATTGAGAGCTTTGAGCGCTTGCCACAATTCTCGGCAATAGGCCCGGTGACTGTTATGGAGGTCATCCACGAACGCCACGATTGAGCCTTCTTCCAAGCCAACCCAGATACGCAAAGAGGTCGTTAACGCATTCCACAATGATCCTCGACCCATGCGTTCAATAATTTCCGATCGAAGCCATTCTTTGGCATGTCGGAGTTCGTCCACGACTTCTGGGACGGGCCGGCGGCGAGTCGTTTTCCCGTTAAATGGGGACACGCTGCAGAATTCGCAATCAAAATGGCATCCCCGCGTCGTGAATGAGCATAATCGGGTCATATAGGAATCGGGGCTGAGCAACTGGATTCGTGGAGGCTTATAATTGGAAAGCGCGGGGAATTGATCCATTCGATAGATTCGTCTCAGTTGGCCAGCCTCGACGTCGGCCACCACACGAGGCCAAAGATCTTCGGCTTCCCCACAGACAATCGCATCACAATGTCGCAAGGCTTCGTCCGGACAGTAGGTGGGATGCACGCCTCCTAGGATAACCTTTTTGCCACGCTTTCTGAATTCATCAGCGATTTCATAGGCTCGGGGGGCATAACAGGTCATGACTGAAAGCCCGACTAAGTCACATGGGGTATCGAAGGAAATGTCAGATACCGCCTCGTCTACGATTTCCACATCCCAGGTTGATGGGGTATAGCCTGCGATAACCGGTAAACTTAATTTTGGGAACCAAATGGAACGTCGTTCGCTCGCGGTCATGGCGTAGGGATTATTCCTGGGATAGGGGTCAAGTAAGAGTAATTTGGGGCGTGATCCACTTTGGGAGAGAGTGGTAGTCATCCTATCTTGTTCCTCCGAAATAATCTCGATCGGTGTGAAAGGGGGTCAATTGTACCCTGTTGCATGGCTTGTGAACAAATCTAAAAAGATGGAAATAATTCGTCATCGAGTTCCTATGGGGTAAAAACTCGGTAATTGAACTTTCTCTTCCTCGGTGCGGTCGTCCGGCTCAAGGCTGGTGTCACCTTCAGTGAGGGCTTTTTGGCGTTGTTTGCTGGCTTTGGCCTCGATCCCGACCTCCTCGGGAGGAATGGGCGGCCCCACAGCCCCGCAACCCCAACAGAGCATACCGATAGACAGGAGAACGATCGGTCTTGTGGAGATCCTCACATACCAGTGCCAGCTTTTTTTCATGGACGGGACTTGTTTCCTCGAGTGTGTTTACCCATTCCCAAGGCTTTTTTCCATGATTGAATCTGTGCCGTGACTTGTTTCCCGGCCGTTCCCCCGATGACATTTTTTCTTGCGATCGCCGCTTTGGGTGTTAAAACCTGATAGGCCTTGGAATCAAATGATGGTGAAGCCCGTAATAACTCCTGTTGAGTGAGTTGTGTCAATTCCTTGCCTTTCGCCAGGCATTCCTGTACCAGTTGCCCCACGATTCGGTGAGACTCACGAAAGGGCACTCCTTTTTGAACTAAATAGTCGGCCAGCTCGGTGGCCAGGAGGAATCCGCCGGATATTGCACCTTCCATGGATTCGGGTTTAACCGAAAGTTGGGCGATCAACTCTGCATATATTTTAACTGATGTCGTGACAGTATCCAATGTGTCAAATACAGGTTCTTTATCCTCTTGAAGGTCTCGATTATAGCTGAGGGGTAGCCCTTTTAAGGTGGTCAAGACGCTGAAAAGATTGCCGTACACTCTCCCTGTTTTTCCTCGAATCAGTTCAGGGATGTCCGGATTTTTCTTCTGAGGCATCATGCTGCTTCCAGTACAGAAGCCGTCCGGGAGTTCAACGAATTGAAATTCTTGGGATGCCCAAAGAATGAGTTCTTCGCTCAATCGGGAAAGGTGCATCATGAGGATGGCGGCGTTGCTCAGCACTTCGAGAACGTAGTCTCGATCCGACACGGCATCCAGGGAATTCTGGGAAACCTTCGGGAATCGTAACAGGGAGGCCGTATATTTTCGGTCCAATGGATAATTCGTCCCAGCCAAAGCTCCAGAGCCGAGGGGAAGCACGTTGATCCGTTTCAAGGCATCAGTAAGACGTCCCTTATCCCGTTCCACCATTTCTATGTACGCCAGGGCATGATGAGAAAACAGTACGGGTTGTGCCCGTTGTAAGTGGGTGTATCCGGGCATGATCACCCCGAAAAATTTTTCGGCCTGGGTAAGCAGGGCACGTTGAAGGTGCTCAAGATCTCCTATGAGATGTTCCAATGTGTCACGAAGATAGAGCCTGAGATCTACAGTGATCTGATCATTGCGGCTTCGTCCGGTGTGAAGTTTTCCGCCAAGAGGCCCAATGAGTTCGATCAGCTGCCGTTCAATGCTCATGTGGATGTCTTCGTCCTCGAGCCTCCATTCATGCTTGTCGGCTTGAATGGTCTCACGAATTCGATTTAACCCCTTGATAATTGCCCGACTTTCGCGAGACGTGAGGACCTTCGCCTTTTGTAAGGTCTTGCAGTGAGCGATGCTGCCTTCAATATCATATTCATACAATCGCCGGTCGTACCCAATCGAAGCGGTGAAGGCTTCGACCATCGCGTGGGTACCTTCCGCAAACCGGCCACCCCAGAGTTTTTGTCCTATTTGAGGCTGCGAGCGTTTCTTTGGGGCAGAGGAAGAGGTTTTTGATGCCTGGCGTGAGGTCGATCGGGAGCGAGCTGGTGTCATATGCCCTCACCAATCAGGAGAGGGGTGAGCGTTATTTCCATGGGACCTTTTGTATGGAGGTTTGTGTGGCCAATCGTAAGGCATTGAGGCGTATGAACCCTCCAGCATCTCGCTGGTCGTACCCCGTGCCTTCTTCAAACGTGGCCAGTCCTTGTTGATACAGGGAGTGATCAGATTTTCGTCCGGTGACGATACAATTGCCTTTATAGAGTTGCAGTCGTACGGTTCCGCTCACGGGTTGTTGGGCTTGGTCGAGAGCTGCCTGGAGCATGAGACGCTCGGGAGCAAACCAGTACCCATTATAAATCATTTCAGCATATCGAGGAATGAGGGAGTCTCGCAGATGAACGACTTCCCGGTCTAAGGTCAAGGACTCCACCGCACGTCTGGCTATGTGCAGTATGGTCCCGCCAGGAGTCTCATAGACTCCTCGGGATTTGATCCCTACAAAACGGTTTTCTACCAGGTCTACACGGCCAATGCCATGTTTCCCCCCGAGCTGATTCAATCGATGGAGGAGTTTGGCGGGACTCAACGGTTTGTGGTTTAAAGCCACGGGGTTGCCTTGGTGAAATTGCAAGGTAATCGTTTGAGGGGTATCGGGGGCATCTTCGGGGGCGACGGTCATTTGAAACATATCTTTTTGGGGAGCGACCCAAGGGTCTTCCAGAATGCCACCTTCATAACTAATGTGAAACAAATTGAGGTCCATACTATAGGGTTTGGCTTTGGTCACCGGGACTGGGATCCGATGTTTCCTGGCATAACGGACCAGATCCCCTCTAGAGCCCATGGTCCATTCTCTCCATGGTGCGATGACTGTAATCGTTGGGTCTAGGGCGGCAAACGTCAATTCAAATCGAATCTGATCGTTGCCTTTCCCTGTCGCCCCATGGCTCACGTATTGCGCTTTTTCCTTTTTGGCTAATTCAATCTGTCTTCGGGCGATCAGTGGGCGTGCGATTGATGTTCCCAGCATGTAAGAGCTTTCGTACACCGCGTTACCGCGTAACATTGGGAATACATAGTTTGAGACGAATTCCTCTCGCAGGTCTTCCACATAGGCCTTTGACGCACCAACCTGCAGGGCTTTTTTTCTGATGGCACGCAAATTTTCCCCCTGACCCAGGTCTGCGCAAAAGGCAATCACTTCACAGCCATACTCTTGCCTTAACCAATGGACAATGATTGAGGTGTCCAACCCACCGGAATACGCTAAGACAACCTTTGGGCGCTTGGTGGGTTTAGAAGAAGGGGACCTTGGATTCTTTCGTGGTGTGGTCATCGAGAAGGTTTTCCTATCCATTTGAGAAGGATGGCTTTTTGGATATGCAGTCGGTTCTCAGCTTGATCAAGGACAATCGATTGTGGCCCATCTAAGACTTCTCCGGTAATTTCCTCTCCCCGATGAGCTGGAAGACAATGCATGACGAGCGCATTCGGTTTGGCATGTCGCATGAGTAGTTGATTGACTTGGTAGGGAGCCAGAGCTTTCATTCGGGGTTTTCGCTCTTTTTCTTGTCCCATGCTGATCCAGACATCGGTGTAAATGATATCCGCGTCCTTGGCGGCCTTCTTGGGATTAGAAAGGACTTCGATGAGGGCCCCGGAGTGTTTTCCCTCTTCCTGGGCTCTGAGGACCACTTCTTGTTCTGGTTCATATCCCTCAGGGCAGCCAACGGTCACATGCATTCCTACTTTGGCTCCCACCTCAAGGAGCGAATGGGTAATGTTGTTTCCATCTCCTATATAGGTAAGCTTGAGCCCTTTGGGACGGCCTTTCTTCTCGACGATGGTGAGAAGGTCTGCGAGCGCTTGGCACGGATGGCAATGATCGGTTAACCCGTTGATGACGGGAATCGTCGTATGATTCGCCCATTCTTCCAGTAACGATTGATCGAAGGTACGGACGACCAGGCCATCAAGGTATCGGGTGAGCACTTCGGCCGTATCGGCCAAGCTTTCACCTCGGCTCAATTGGATTTTTTCCGAGGCTAAAAATAATGCTTGTCCCCCTAATTGGTTCATGCCCGCTTCAAAAGACACACGGGTTCGAGTCGAGGGTTTTTCGAAAATGAGGCCCAAGGTTTTCCCCCTCAGAGGAAAGCTCGGTCGAGTTGTTCCTGACCGACCTTTGAGCTTTTTGGCTAAAGACAGAAGATCTCGAATCACCTTGGTGGGAATATCGGCGACAGTCAACAAGTCTTTTGGAAGTCTGGTTGGTTTCAAAGGCCGCCTGATGGCGGATGAGGCGTTGGGTTTGCGGCGATTCCCGAGATGCATATAATTATTGTCGTTTGGCTAAGACATCGCCCAACACCGTCAACAGTCGATCGATTTGAGCTGGTGTCATGATTAAGGGTGGAACAAAACGAAGAACGTTCCCAGCTGTGCAATTGATGATGACACGACGATCTAAACAATCTGAAACAAGAGGTTTTCCATCTATCGTTAAGGCCAGTCCTTGAAGGAGTCCCCTGCCCCGTGTTTCCACAATGCAGGAGAATCGTTCTTGGAGGGCTTGTAAGCCCTTGTGTAAATATTCTCCCGTGCTTTGGGCCTTTTCGAGAATGTTCCCATCGGTCAGCAATTCGATGACTTTCAATGCTGTGGCCGTGGCGAGTGGGTTGCCTCCGAACGTGGATGCATGGGTTCCAGGCTCAAAAGCTGACGCAACCTCCTCACAAGCCAAACAGGCTCCAATCGGTATGCCACCACCCAGTCCTTTGGCGAGGGTCATAATGTCCGGTTGAACTCCGAATTGTTCATAGGCGAAGAGGGTTCCCGTTCTCCCCATGCCGGTTTGCACTTCATCGAAGATCAATAAGACATTCTGTTCCGAGCAAAGGTTGCGTGCACCCTTCAGGTATTCATGATCAGGGACGATGATGCCTCCTTCAGCTTGAATGGGCTCTAGGATGACCGCGGCTGTCTGGGGAGTCAAACTGGCCTGTAAGGCGTCCAGGTCATTAAAGGGAATGTATCGGAACCCCGGTAACAGGGGTCCAAACGATTCTCGTAGAGGAGGCTGTCCCGTCGCCGTGAGACTCGCCATGGTTCGCCCATGAAAGGAATTGTGCATGGAGACTATTTCAAACCGGTCAGCCCCATACTTTTTGTGGGCATATCGACGAGCGAGTTTGATGGCGGCTTCGTTGGCCTCGGCCCCGCTATTACAGAAAAACACTCGATCAGCAAATGACCGGTCAACCAACCGTTCTGCCAGTTGTGTTTGCGGTTCGGTATAAAACAGGTTGGAAGTGTGGATGAGCTCACGAGCCTGTCGGCTGATGGTGTTGACTAGATCAGGATGCCCATGGCCTAAAATATTGACAGCGATCCCTGCCACACAATCCAGGAATTCTCTTCCCTCGGCATCATAGACGAAAGCTCCTTTGCCTCGAACCAAGGAAATGGGAAGCCGGGCATAGGTATTCATAAGAAAACGATCAGCTTTTTCCTGAATTTCTGATGTCAGCATAGTCACCTAACCCCGCGTGAATGCAGGCGAATCTATCACATGGATTCTTTAGACCGCAATGAGCCCGCTGTGAGGAAAAGGAGCGTAGGAGAGTAGATCCAAAGAAGCAATTATGTTTGGGTTTGCCTCCGGAGGTCGTAGGCCAACCCAACTTTACTCAGAGTCCAAATCAGCCACTTGGAAGGGTCGAAGTTATACCATTTGACTCCGTTTCGATAATCACTCTGATACATGTGGTGATAATTATGGTAGCCCTCTCCAAAGGTCAATAGGGAGATCCACCAACTATCCCGACTGGAATCAGAGGTCCCATGCGGTTGATCGCCCCAAATATGGCATATGGAGTTGATGAAAAAAGTGGAATTGAGGACGAAAAACGTACGGGCCAGGCCAGCCAGAAGAAAACAGCCAATCGCGCCAACCCACCCGTTATAGAGAAAGCCCACGATGAATGGGAGAAGCAATCCTCCCAGCACGATAGGAATATAATATTTATTCTGCCACATGATGAGCGGGTCTTGGAGCAACCGTGTCGCATATTTGGGGTCTCGATGGGGGTCTTTCCAAAAAATCCATCCACAATGGCTATGCCAGAATCCCAGTTTGGCATTGTATGGATCTTCTTTTTGATCGCACCGAGCGTGGTGTCGAATATGGTCCCCAGCCCATTTCAAAGCCGAATTTTCTAGAGCCATTCCTCCGGCAATGAGAAACCCGACCTTCACCCAATTCGGACATTTAAACGCACGGTGTGCGATCAGTCGATGGTATCCGACGGTGATGCCTAACCCCGACACGATATACAGGACAAAAAACATGGTCCAATCCACCCAAGAGAAATCATAGTAATAGGCATAGATGGGGAGTGCGACCAATGTCGCAACGACGATGAGCCCAAATAAAAACATCGTCGGATAGTCCCGCTGTGGCGTATCACCTAATGAAGGATCAAGCGTTCGTGACATAATGATCAAAGCTCCCGGAACATGTCATGTCTCACAGCAATCCCGTACCAAATCTAATGCAGGGTCCGATACGGTGTGGTGAGCTAATCAAATTTGAATGAAGATATATGACTGCCCTTTTCGGGAAAAGGATGCTGGATGTCTCAGATAATGAGACTGAATCCTCCCGGGAAAGAGCTGGGTGAGGATACCTTGTGATCCTTTCCTTGTAAAGAGAAAAACCCCTTAAGGGCCTGCCGGGGCTTCTCCCCTTATATTATAGATTACCAAATTTCCTGCAAAAAGCTAGACGTCTACCAATCAGGTGTGGTGTTCCGTCCGCGATCCGTGTATGGACAAGGGGATTTTACTCCGTTTGTCCTCCCTGAAACCCCAGTATTAATATTTATAGGTATCTTCCTTGAAGGGTCCATCAACGGAAACATGAATGTAATCGGCCTGTTGTTGGGTCAATTTGGTCAGGACTCCACCAAAGCCGCGAACCATATGGGCAGCCACTTCTTCATCCAAGATCTTGGGAAGCACTTGAACGGTCGGAGTTTCCGGTTCCACATGATCGGCATACTTCCGTTCATACAAGTAGATTTGAGCCAAAACCTGATTGGAAAAGGAGCCGTCCATCACACGAGAAGGGTGCCCTGTCGCATTTCCCAGATTCACGAGTCGGCCTTCAGACAATAAAATCAGGTGATCGTTGCTGGATTTATTGCGATACACTTTGTGGACTTGTGGCTTCACTTCCTCCCATTCCCAATTCTCCCGCATGTAAGCGGTATCGATTTCGTTATCAAAATGTCCGATATTACAGACCACCGCCCCGCATTTGAGGGTTTGCAGCATGGCGGCATCACAGACATTAAAATTGCCAGTCGTGGTCACGACCAAATCCGTGGAAGAGAGAAGATCCTTGTTGATATTCTTGATATTTCCGGTATTAATCCCGTCGTTATACGGGGAGACGACTTCAAAGCCATCCATGCAGGCTTGCATCGCACAAATGGGATCAATTTCAGCGATCCTCACGATCATGCCTTCTTGACGTAGGGACTGGGCGGACCCTTTTCCCACATCTCCATACCCGATTACCAACGCTTTCTTCCCGGCCAGCAAATGATCCGTTCCCCGCTTGATGGCATCGTTGAGGCTATGGCGGCATCCGTACTTGTTGTCATTCTTGGACTTCGTGACAGAATCGTTCACATTGATGGCCGGAACTTTCAAGGTGCCTTTTTTCAACATTTCCTGAAGGCGGTGCACTCCCGTGGTGGTTTCCTCGGTGATTCCGTGAACACGGTCAAGCATCGCAGGATATTTGTCATGAAGCATCAAGGTCAGATCCCCGCCATCATCCAGGACCATATTCGCGTCCCATGGCTGACCATCTTTCAAGATGGTTTGTTCGATACACCAATCGTATTCTTCAGCCGTTTCACCCTTCCAGGCAAACACGGGGACCCCACTGGCCGCAATGGCCGCGGCCGCATGGTCTTGCGTTGAAAAAATATTACAGGATGACCAACGAACTTCAGCTCCCAGCTGAATAAGGGTTTCGATAAGGACGGCTGTCTGAATGGTCATATGAATGCAACCCAGGATTTTTGCTCCCTTTAATGGTTGCAAGCCCCGGTATTTGGTCCTGAGAGCCATCAAGGCCGGCATTTCCGTTTCCGCAATTTGAATTTCCTTCCGACCCCATGCGGCCAGTCCGATATCTGCGACCTTATAATCCTGAATCGTTGGTTCTATGGTTGTGGCAGTAGTCATGATGTTGTTCGTCCCTCCTTCATGTTTGTCGGTAAGAATGCAGAAACTTTTTGGTACCCCTCAGTCATTGAGGATTTGCACCTTCGAATGAGCGTATTATACCCCAGCTTCCTTTCGAAGGATTCTGGCCTTATCGGTTTTTTCCCAGGTAAACCCTGGCTCATTTCGGCCAAAATGCCCGTAGGCCGCCGTCTGCTTGTAAATAGGTCGGCGGAGCTTCAGGTGGTCGATGATCCCTCTGGGGTTCAGGGGGAAATGCTTTCTCACCAGTTTTTCTAATTTCTCAACAGACATTTTTTCGGTGCCCTTTGTATCAACCAGGACTGACACAGGTTCTGGGACCCCGATGGCATAGGCCAATTGCACCTCGCATTTATCGGCTAATTTTGCGGCAATGATATTTTTAGCGATATAGCGAGCCATGTAGGAAGCCGAGCGGTCCACTTTGCTGGGATCCTTTCCTGAAAAGGCTCCTCCTCCATGGCTCCCCACCCCACCATAGGTGTCCACGATGATTTTTCTGCCGGTTAATCCCGTGTCTCCCATGGGGCCACCTGTCACGAATCGTCCGGTAGGATTGATATGGAAGGTCACGGCTTTGGGATTAAACAGTCGTTTGGGCATCACGGGAATAATGACCTTGTCCTTTATGTCCTTTTCAATTTTTTTGGAGGTCACCGAGTCGCTGTGTTGAGTGGAAACCACGACCGTATCGATGCGAACAGGCTTCCCATTTTTGTATTCCACGGTGACCTGGGCTTTCCCGTCAGGGCGAACCCAGGGAAGAATGTTCTTTTTTCGGACTTCCGCGAGACGACGGGTTAGTCGATGGGCCAGGACGATAGGCATCGGCATGAGTTCGGTCGTTTCATTGGTCGCATATCCGAACATCAAACCCTGATCCCCGGCCCCTCCGGTATCCACTCCCATGGCGATATCACCCGATTGGGAATCAATGGTCGTCATGACGGAACAGGTTCGATAATCAAATCCCCAGGTGGCGTCAGAATATCCCACGCCTCTGATGGTTTCCCGAATAATGTCTGGGATTTCCACATATGCCTTGGTCGAGATTTCTCCGGCGACAAACGCTAATCCGGTAGTGAGTAAGGTCTCGCAAGCCACACGACAATTCTTATCTTTGGCCATAATCGCGTCGAGAATCCCATCAGATATTTGGTCAGCAATTTTATCTGGATGACCTTCGGTGACGGATTCGGAAGTAAACAAATAGTTGGTTCTCGCCATCATTTCCCCCTGCACATGGTTGATTTAAGACTTAATTGACGAACGTCGAAGTTTTACCGTTGGAAAAACCAAAACATTCACTATACAGAATTTATGAGGAAATGCGCAATTTTTCAGAGGAATTTAAGAAAAGTTTGAAGAGTAATTGAGAAAATTAATCTTCTTGTATCGGAGGAAATCCATTTTCCTTGAGGAAACATACCGCAACAATTTGGGAATAATTATGGGTTCGTGGGGAAATCTGTTGTTTACCTTAGTTGAGGAATTTGAGCTCCCAAATGTTACTCAAATTTTCAGGTCATTCCTGAACTGAGAGACAGAAAAATAGGCAAAAACTCAATCTAAGTAATTATTCTTATAATTTTACGTGATTTCCATGAAAATCCATATCTTGTTTTTAGGTGGAGGATTAACAATGAAAACTTTTGAAATTTGGAGAGTTTGTGTCTTTTCTTCACCCATCGTTGCCTCATGGCAGTTGGGTTGCATTACCTAAATTCTGGGTGGTAAGATCCGCTCTTATTTTCTTTGAAAAATCCCATTAAATTTTGCGCGTGGCACGGCGGTTGAGACGGTGGGCTTCGTGTCGTTTTTTTCTGGGGGTAGGCAATTGGTTGAAGGAGGAATGAATGTATAAGACCATATATGTCCCGGTCGATAATTCAGACCATTCGAATATGGCTGTAGACCTGGGAGTCCAATTTGCCAAGCTGTTCGGGTCCAAAATTGTGGGGAGCCATGTCTATGCTGCCAAAATGCATGACAAGCGTTTTAAGCAAATGGAGGCTGGTCTTCCCGAGGAGTATCATGATGAAAAGGAATTAGATCGGCAGCGGCAAATTCATGATTCTCTCATCACACGCGGTCTTCAGATCATTACCGATTCCTACCTGGACTATGTGGATGAAAAATGTACCGAGGCCAATATTCCACTTGAACGCCGTTCCTTAGAGGGCCGCAATTGGAAAGCCCTTGCCGAAGACATCACGAAAAATGGGTATGATCTGACCATCATGGGTGCGCTCGGTGTGGGAGCCGTGAAGGATTCCATCATCGGCAGTAACACCGAAAGGGTGATTCGTCGCGTCCGCAATTCCGATATGTTTATCGTGAAAGATACCAAGCCAATGAATGGTGGAAAAATTGTGGTGGCGGTGGATGGCAGTCATTATTCCTTCGGTGGTCTGAAAACAGCTTTGGCTCTCGGTAAAGCCCTGAATAAACCCGTGGAAGCGATTTCCGCCTTTGATCCTTACTTCCATTATGCGGCGTTCCATAGTATCTCGGGGGTATTAAATGAAGAGGCTGGAAAGGTCTTTCGTTTTAAAGAACAGGAAAAACTTCATGAGGAAGTGATCGATAGTGGGCTGGCCAAAATCTACCAGTCGCATCTGGATGTGTCTCGTGAGGTGGCGCAGGAAGAAGGGTCTGACATTAAGACCACGCTTCTTGACGGGAAAGCCTTCGAAAAAGTCATTCAATATGTACGCAAGGAACAGCCATGGTTGCTCATTGTGGGACGAATTGGTGTGCATAGTGATGATGATATGGATATCGGGAGCAATGCTGAAAACCTGTTGCGAGCTGCTCCATGTAATATCCTGATCTCCAATAAAAAATTTGTTCCTCCAATTGACACACAAGCTGAATATACGATTGCCTGGACAGAAGAAGCCTTACTACGGATGGAAAAAATTCCGGTATTTGCTAGGGGCGTGGCCAAGACGGCCATCCACCGATACGCGATCGAAAAAGGCCATACCATTATCAGTAATTCTGTTATTGATGATGCGGTTGGCGATATCCTTCCAAAGGGCGCGATGAATGCGATGAAGTCTCTGGGAGGAAACCTGGACGCCGCAGGCATCGACCGGAATACCATGCAGGCAGGGGATGAAGTCGCTCAAGATCTGATGGGATCGACGTTGAGCGGTATGATGTCGCAAGTGGTGGAAGAAAAGCCTACCGGTCAAGATAAACCACTCAGTTCGGTCAACCAAAACTATTTGGATCGCATGTCACGTGACTATTATGTCTGTAATGGGTGTGGGTATATCGGTAAGGGTGAGCATCCTGTGATGTGCCCCGTGTGTGGGGTGGATGGGGCCCAATTTAAACAAGTGGACAAATCTATTTTTGATGCGGCTGCCCAGGCAGAGGGAGGCTTGGAAACGCAAGTGGCCTATGACGATATTCCCATGCAATGGACCAAGGATGCCCGGGAAGCCATCAGGGCTGTACCCGCAGGGTTTCAGCGAAGACGGGCTAAGGCCAAGATTGAAAAATCGGCCAGGAAGTTAGGGATGACGACGATCACACTTGAATATGCCTCACCGATGATTCAAGAGGCGGCGGCGGAAGACTACACGCCTATTTTTGCCAATAAAACTGTTGGGGAGAAGTCGACTATGGACTCTGATTCCACGAAAGAAGACGCATCCACTGCCAACGGTGGCGATCCGTACACCTGGGAACCTGATGCCCTGAAGCGGTTGGAACGGGCGCCGGCTGGGTTTATGCGAGATTGTACAAAGGCCTTGATCATCAAACACGCCGAAAAAATCGGGACGACGGTGATTACCCTGGATGTTGCGACCCAGGGCATCGAACAAGCGAAAGAAACGATGGAAGAGGCCATGAAGTCTGGAAATGTGAAAGAAATCGTTTCTCGGTTGACCGGGACAGGTGCGACATCTGAGGCGTAAAACGTCTCCCGGTCATTATGGGTAAGTCCCTCCCCGTCATTAATTCCGTCCTCAATTCTCTTTCCTCGCTCAGCTCTCGTGCGGTGGCTAAGTTTGAGCCAGTTCCTTCGGGGTCAGAAGACCTGAAGGATGGGAGGACGGTCGACGATTTTAAACCCTATCTCATCGCCCTGAACCTTACCAAGCGTTGTAACCTCAAGTGTGATCATTGTTATCTTGATGCCACCACCAAAATCAGTGGAGGGCATGATGAACTGTCTACCGAAGAATGTTTTCGACTTATCGATCAGATTGCCGAGGTCAATCCTGGAAGTCTTCTAGTGATCACTGGCGGAGAGCCTTTGGTCCGTCCTGATATTCTGGACATTGCCCGCCATGCGGTGAAGCATCAATTTATGGTTGTGTTCGGCACCAATGGAATGTTGATTGATGATGCCATGGCGAAAGAACTGGTGGATATTGGAGTGATGGGGGTGGGGATTAGTATTGATTCACTCGACGCCGCCAAACATAACGCATTTCGGGGATTACCTGGTGCGTGGGAAGGGGCTATGGCGGGCATCGAAGCCTGCAAGCGGAATGGGCTCCAATTCCAAGTGCATTTTAGTGCTCAACCCATGAATTATCAGGAATTACCTTCTGTCGTCGATTGGGCGCACGACTTGGGAGCCAAAGTGTTGAATGTGTTCTTTATGGTCTGTACAGGTCGTGGGGAAGAGTTAACTGACATCACCCCTTCTCAGTATGAAGAAGTCTTGGGGTATTTAGTTGAGTGCCAGGATAAGTATCAGGATATGTTGGTCAGAGCCCGATGTGCTCCGCATTTTAAGCGACTGGCTTATGAAAAGGATCCGAATTCTCCTATCACTAAGGCACAAGGCTATATGGGTGGTGGATGTTTGGCCGGGACAAACTATGCTCGGGTCACGCCGAATGGTGACCTCACTCCTTGTCCGTATATGCCCTTATCTGCCGGGAACGTTCGTGACACCAGCTTCGTCGACTTGTGGGAAAAATCAGAAATCTTTGATTCTTTTCGGTACCCCCATCTCAAAGGTAAATGCGGGGACTGTGAGTACAGCGAAATCTGTGGAGGGTGTCGCGCTCGTCCCTATGTGGATCATGGTGATTGGATGGACGAGGATGAATGGTGCTTGTATACCCCGAAGGGTGGCGAGAAGATTCAAGTTGCCTTTAATGTCCAGGAATCCACATCTGTGGAATGGGACCAGGCGGCAGAAGAACGTCTGAACCGGATCCCGTACTTTTTGCGGGCTATGGTGAAGAAAGGGGTTGAGCGTCATGCCATGGAAAATGGGATTGCCGTGGTGACCATCGACCTGATGGAAGAACTGCGAAAACGCCGCTTTGGGAACGAGAAACCGGTCTTTAAGTTTTAAGGATACCAGACCCTCTGCATCGAGGTTGCGATTCACTAACTTCCTTCAGGGACTCACCCCAACAAGTCATTTATGTCATCCCTACTTGGGGTTCTGACTGACCTCAATCAACTCATTCCGATTTTGATTCACTGGCTGCATTTGCTTTCGGCCATCGTCTGGATTGGTGGTCTGGCGTTTCTCGTGATGGCCGTGACTCCGGGCTTGAAGACGGCTGTTCCAAAAGAATATATCCGCCCCATTTCTGAAACCTTTTATCAACAATATAAGAAAGTCGTGGGGATTCTCCTGGTGGTCATCCTGTTTACCGGAGGAGCCAATCTCCATTATGTGAGTGAAGGGATGGTGATGCAAACCGGGGAAAGTGTGGCTCACCATGCCAAATACCTTACCGTCTTTTTCATCAAATTGTTTTTGGTCTTGGGAGTCCTGACCATTTTTTTGTATACCATTATTTTTAAAAATGAGCCCACCGGAGACGAAGATCAAGAAGAGTTGGAGGAAATGGCGTATGAACCGGTCCCCTTTCAACGTGTGGCCTTATGGATGGGCATCTTTATCATCCTGTGTGCGGCTGCCATGAAACATCTTCATACCTGAACCTTCCTCTTTTTCCCTCCCAACCTCTTTGACCCGACCCTATCCCCCTATACAGTCAATCAATCAGCCTTTCCAAAGATTTTCACCTGGGCTAGTGGGTTAGGAGTTTGGGAATTTTCAAGATCCAGTATCAACGGGAAACATCTGGCCTAGACTCACCATTTCATCGGTGGACCCTACCACTCCATTGGGTAATAGAATGGTCGGCTTCTGTGAGGTATTCTGAATACTCCCCCGTCATACTACCCCCTTCATAATCTTTGTTCCATCAAAGCCCGCGGAGCGGGCTGGATTATTTCATCTGGATTCTATCGGTCTAACAAACGGAGGAGGTTCGTATGCGACAATCACAGTTTGCCCTGGCCCAAGTTGCTCGTATTCTTGTTTTCGGGTTCACAGCAGTTGGCCTGACCGCATCTGTCGGAGTATCTGCGACTTTGAACAATACCGCTTCTAAGGAAGACGAGGTCATTCAAGAAAAAACGATCAACAACGTCGTTCCCGGTACGTACCAGTATCAATCCGATTATCTTATGATCAAGGATGCAAAGGGAACCTATCGAACCACTTACCACAGTCGAAAGAAAGAGTGGTTTTGCTGTCTGAGTTGGTTTTCATCATCTGAGGATTCAAGCCAATCGAAAAAAATCTCGAACATAAATGATGATTCGGCCCAATAGGGTCACCCTTGGTCGGAGTATTCCTTCGAGTGAAGGTAATTCTCGTTTATTTTTCACCCCAGGGCGAAGGAAAGCTTCGCCCTATTTCCCCATGCCGACCAGGTCAAAATTTTTGCCATTCAACCCCCCTTTTTTAATCCGCAGGTTCTTTAAGGAAAATCAGTTGTCCCCCTTGAAAAAGGTTTTTCTCTCGAATGACGCCATCCTTCAGACTGTGGGCTTGCACTGTTCCGATTAAGAGCCGCTTGGTCTCTTGAACGTTTGTTGAAGTCCAGTTGCCCTGGAGTTCAAAAAAGTTTGTGACATCCAGGATGCCGGAAGACTCCCATTTTCCGAAACTTGTGGAATCCGGGTCGGAGACCCCTTTCGGGACAACTACTGTTCGGTCCATTTCCGCTATGCGTAAGCTCTCCCCTGTTTGGGGGTGTATTCGCCAGATTGAGGCCTCTCGACCCGATTGATTGCCAAATGTGTGAACCCTGGTAGCAGGATCTTCTTGGATATACAAATAACCATCCCTCCCCCATTCGACATTATCAGGGCTTCGTAACCCGAAATCGGAGTGTGGAACTTGGCCTTCCTTGGGATTATCGCCATCGTAAAGAATTTGCAAATCGGCACTCATGTTCAAAAAATTTACCTTGACGAGATACGTGGTTCCCCAATCATTCGCCCCGTTGAAAAGTTGTCCTTGCCCCGTGGTCGTCAAAACAGCTTGATGCGGGTTGTTGGGATTAGTGCTGACATCTTCAGGTCGGAGAAATTTAAATGCTCCCCCATGAAAGGCCTCATTCCGTAAGGTTTCCCCATTCTTGTATCCAAAGGGATCATAGCCAGGGTATCCAGCCATGGATTCATCCAAGACCGAGATCTTTTTCCATATTCCCTTCATTTGATTTCCCGTTCCATGAAATGTCCTGGGATCCGTCAATCCGTCTTCAGGGGCAAAATAATACAAGTCTCCTACCAACAGCCCATTACGATTGAGGAAGTTATCCTGAGGAGGGCTTACCACGTGGGGGAGTGCGGGTTTGATCTCGAAAATGGAAGCGTCTTTTTTCCCAAGGTACAGCCATAATGGGGCTGGATCTGTATCATCTCCGATTAACAACGCCACCTTACCATTTGGGGCTTCCAGGGCAGCCGTATTCTCCCATGTCAGGCGTCCGGCTGTGGGAACAGCATGTAATTCACCGCGTTGGATATTCAATGCCCACAAAGTTCCTCCATAAGGATGAACATTGGGGTCCTTGGCTTCCTCATGTGTGAAAAAAATCGTATCCTGAAAATTGTACCGGTGTTCCTCAACCAGTTGACCTGAACAAAGACTGTGGAGGCCCTCCAGGGTTCGACCCATTTCATTAATTTGTGTAGAGTTGAGGACTTCCTGAAATTGACGATCAAAAATCGTATGGTAGGCGAGACCGCTATCGACGATCTTTTTGGATAACCGATCAAGATTCACAAAACTCACTCGGGCACCCGTCAATTGAGTGCCATTGCGCAGGGTATAGGGATAGCCCTTGTCTCTATGGAGTTCGTGGTTGATGAATAAGCGGATCGTGCGGGAATCATGGGTTGCCGCACCAATGCCATCCAAGTTGCCTACGGGAGTATATCCACCAGGATTAGTAAGTGAAGGGAGCGTTTCCCCAATAGTAAAGACTGGCGTGACTTTCCAGTCGTGAAGCCCCTGCATCTGAGGGTCAGGGTATTTGGTGTTAAAGTTGGAGGCCAACACCACGGACATCCACAAACCCATGAAGCAACCTATGGTTTGAGATAAAATGACAAAGTGCTTTTGTTTGAGGAAATCCATTGAGGAAGTTTCCTTTACCAGAACGTGTGTCTTATTTCTCCCCTAAAATTTCTGGAGAACGTTGTGACCTTTGTGGATCTCGAGTCTTTATTCAAAGAAGGGTTGGTCATTATCGTGAGTTCGTTTCCACGTGTCCATATAGCGTTCAACATAAGGGTATTTTGTCAGTGATCAATGTAGAGAAGGAATTGAATATGAAGGATTTCGGTTTTCTTTTTTATGGGAACTGAGGAGTGGGCTTTCCGAAAAATTGGTGCAATCCTCTCCGATTTCCTGATTTGGTACAATATCAATCTTAACCAATTAGACACCATTATTTGATTAGCTATTTTCACCCATGTGAACATGAAACGAGTCTCCTCTTCCAAACCAACCCATTCCCCTGGCTCCCAACCCCTACCGTTGGATTTTCAGGGTTCAACAGCGAACGTTCCTGCTTCTTCTCGACCCGTTGTTGCGATCGTCGGACGGCCCAACGTGGGGAAATCGACCTTGTTTAATCGGATTGTTGGTGGTCGAAAGGCTATTGTCGATGATGTTCCGGGTGTGACGCGTGACCGAAATTTTGCCGAATGCGACTATCAGAATCGCGTGTTCACGTTGATGGATACCGGAGGATTGGACCTTGAGGCTGAGGAAGTCATCCTGAAGCAGATCAAAGAGCAGACTCGAGTTGCCATCGAGGAGGCGGATCTTATTATTGCCGTGATGGATGGTCGTGTCGGCCTCTCTCCTCTGGATAGGGATTTGGCCGACCTCTTGCGGCCCATCACCAAACCCACCTTCCTCGCCGTCAATAAGATCGACACCGCGAAGGCCGAACCACTCTTAGCGGATTTTTATCGATTGGGGCTGGAACCAATTTTCCCTGTCTCGGCAGAAGGTGGTTTAGGGGTGGATGAGCTTTTGGAGGCGTTGCTTCCTTTTCTCCCAAAGGCCACTGAGGAAATTGAGACCGAGGAACTTCCTCGAATCGCCGTCGTGGGTCGGCCAAACGTGGGAAAATCGACGTTGATTAACACCATCCTTGGAGAAAAACGTTTGATCGTAAGTGAAGTTCCAGGGACGACCCGAGATCCCATCGATTCGTTGATCAGTTTTGAGAACCAGCGTTTTCTCTTTACTGATACGGCAGGTCTTCGGCGCAGGGGAAAGATCGACCGTGGAGTTGAAGGGTATAGCGTGGCGAGGGCCATTCGAGCCGTGGGCCGATCCGATATCGCCGTATTAGTCCTGGATGGGATCGAAGGAGTCACTGAACAAGACACCAAAATAGCCGGATTGATTCAGAAGCAGGGTCGTGGCTGCTTGATTTTCGTGAATAAGTGGGACGTGCGAGAAGATGATGCCGAGGCTCATCCAGCGTATAATCTGGAATTAGCACGTCGACTGCCTTTTTTCTCTCATGTTCCGGTATGGTACGGGTCCGCACTCCGTCAGGATACGCCTCGCCAACTGTTCCCCAAGCTTATTCAGATTCTTTCAGACTATGGGAAACGAATTCCCACTCGTAAATTGAATCTCCTCCTCCAGCAACTTGTAGAGAAAAACCCTCTTTCCCTCAAGCGTGGGAATCCCCAAAAGTCCGTCTTTATCACCCAGGTGAGTACGAAGCCTCCGACTTTTGCCCTCTTTGTCAAATCGGCGAATAAAATATCCGATTCCTACCTTCGGTATTTGGAAAATGCGTTTCGGGAGGAATATGGGTTTCGGGGAATTCCCTTGAAAATATTGGTGAGGAATAAATAGGTAGGGGATTGTGGACCGCCCTAACAGTCGGAAAGATTTTGAAGTCAATGAATGCATTCAGTACAATCGAATTCATGAGATTGAGTCTGGTAGGGCTATTGGTGTTAAGCTGCTGGGCCTTCTTCCCGGGACTTGGCTTTGGGGAAGAGGGGGTTGAGGTCG
Organism: Nitrospirales bacterium; assembly: GCA_965223275.1. Lineage (GTDB taxonomy): Bacteria > Nitrospirota > Nitrospiria > Nitrospirales > UBA8639 > Nitrospira_E. The sequence continues at coordinate 1,870,335 of OZ244992.1, read as the reverse complement.
CTTCGCAGCCAGATTTAGAGCAGGGGAAAAAAATTTACGAAACCCATTGTCTGGAATGCCATGGAGAAACGGGCCATGGAGATGGGCCTAGGGCTGTCTTGTTGGCTCCCCGACCCGGGAATTTAGTTTCCGCCGCCATTTCCAGCAAAACGGACGAAGAGTTATTAGTCAGTATTACCGAGGGGGTCCCCAGAACCTCTATGGAAGGTTGGAAGGATCGATTGTCGAACGATGAGCGGCGCAATGTTTTGGGGTACATCCGTTCCCTCGTCCATTTCCACCATCTCTCTCCTCCTTAAGAAGACGGGATTGCACAAAACTCGCTTTCCCTTCATTTCTTGCCTGGGTTGGATATCGCCTGGGATGTCGGGTTGGTCATTTGACTCAAGGCTTGGAAATAATAGGCAAAGGCTCGAATGCCTCCCGAAGCTTGTCCCCAATCAAAAAATTCATTGGGAGCATGATACCCATGCTCAGGAAGGCTGAGACCCATAAAGAGGATGGGGACTTTCCACGCCCGTTGCATTTCCGCAATCGCCCCGATGGAACCGCCCTCACGAACGAAAACCGGTCGTCGACCAAAACTTTGTCGCACCGCCTCTTGGAGTGCCTCAGCATAGGGACCCTCAGAAATTCCCTGATAGGGTTCTAGCCCTCCTTCATTCAACACTTCGATATCAGGGTTCCGTTCACGAAGATGTTTCTTAATGAGGCGAAAGATTTTTTGGGGATGTTGCTTGGGGACGAGCCGCATGCTGACTTTGAGTTCTCCCCAGGCGGGAACGACCGTTTTTACCCCTGGTCCCATGTGTCCTCCGGTTAACCCATGTACCTCAAAAGTAGGAGAAGCCCAAATCCGTTTCAGTAAATCCTTTGGGTCAGAAGTACGGAGGGACCGTAATTGATAGGCCTCCTTGAATCGTCGAACCTGAAATCCCGATGCCACGAAATCCTTCAATTCCCCACGCGTTGGGGGGACCACATCATCATAAAAGCCGGGAATTTTTACCCGTCCGGTTTTGGCGTCTACGCAGGAATAGGCCGCATCGCATAGCTCGGCGAGAGGATTTCTGGCTCCGCCCCCCGTGAGACCCGAATGAATGTCGGTTTCGCCGGTCCGGAGGCATAATCGCAGGGCCAGGAGGCCTCGAAGCCCACAGGATAGGGCAGGGCGATTTTTGGCAACCCAGATGGTGTCAGAGACCAGTACGGAGTCAGGGCGGCGGACCAACCGTCGGTTGTTCAGCACATCAGAAAAATTCGGACTACCGATTTCTTCCTCGAGTTCCCAAAGGACCCGAATATTGAGCGGAATGTCGGCGTCTCTGGCAAATCGGGCGGCGAATAACGCGGCGAGAGCTGGTCCTTTATCGTCCGTCGTTCCACGACCACCGTACCGCATGTTGTCGATTTGAAATTCAAACGGGGCATGGCGCCATTCCGGTTCCGTCGCCGGTTGGACATCTAGGTGGTTGTAGATCGTAACAGACGGATAATTTCGACCGGCAAGCCATTCCCCCGAAACACTTGGGTAACCTTTTGTTTTCACGATTGAAGCTCGAGCGCCAAATTGTTGAAGGATCTGGACGGCGAGTTCGGCCATCTGTTGCATGTCTGAAGCATGTTTTGGGTCGGAGCTTACTGAGGGAGTTTGAACCATCTGCCCCAACAAGTCTTCAAATCGATCCCGCTGCTCTTCTGCGTAGATGCGTAATTGGGAATCTCGAATCGCCATACGTCAATCCATGATGATGGGGGAAGACGATAAGAAAAGGTGTGAGGTTACCCTACCAAGAAGTGTTGAGGGCACGCTATCCCTTCCGCGATGAGTTCGTAAATTTTATCCCACGGAGAAAGGGACGGGTGAAAACGTGAGAATAAATATTACCAGCGCTCCCCATGCCACCCATACTCTCTTCCGGCCAAGAACCGTATAGGGGTCGGTCACTGGGGGATGGGCAATACCGATGAACCATCCCAATCCTACCCAGACGAACCACCCTTCCCACCCTGTTAAGCCAAAATAAATCAAGAAGGAAATGGTCACTAAGGCCATGGTTGGCTGGCGAGATCCCAAAACCGCGAAGGCGACATGCCCTCCATCCAATTGCCCGAGTGGCAAGAGATTAATCGCTGTGATAAAAAACCCAAACCAAGCGGCGAATGCTATAGGATGAAGGACAAGAACATGTGTCGGGGGGATGGAGCCGAACTTTAACCAGGCAAAAAATTGGAGGATGAGAGGGTCGCCGTATTGAATTCCAAAAGCATGTTCCTTAGGAATCACCTCCGAAAAAGTCATTCCTACGATAAGGGCTCCCACGGCCGCTACAAATCCCGCGATGGGCCCAGCCACTCCAATGTCGAACAAGGCTCGCCGGCTCATGATCGGAGACCGCATACGAATGACTGCTCCAAAGGTTCCGATCAAATGAGGGGGGCCTGGAATGAACATGGGGAGGCTGGCAGGGACCCGATGAATACGGGAAAGGACAAAATGTCCGAGCTCGTGGGTCACGAGAATGCCCAAGAGTGTGACCGCAAAGGGGAGGCCGGTAATCAAAAGATGGGGGTAATCCCGAAGAAATTCCCACGCTCCAAGGCTATATTTTAATGGTTGATATGCCCCTGCCCAGAGGGTGGTAAACACTGTGACGAGAAAAAGCAGAATGGGCAATCCTAATATTGAGAATACGCTCGGGCCCGATGGCGGAGTGGAGCGGAGGTCTTTTCTCCATAGCGACTCATCGGGATGTATGTTTTTTGATTTTCTATCCTGAAAGGCTGGCGAAGAATCCTGAGAAAATACTTCACCAGATGACGGGGGGTGTCGGGTCTCGTCGGGATCTTCCCGGTTTTGATGGGCAGGGGTGTGAAATGGATCTGGTTGATCAGAGTTCTTAGGAGGAAAGTCCATGAGGGAATTGGGTGGTTACCCAAAAGGGTTGTGGTGTTTCTCTTCCGCGACCGTCGTGCAGGGCCCATGACCAGGGAAGAGGACCGTGTTAGCAGGAAGTTTGAGCACGGTATGTCGGACCGAATGAAGATGGGACTCGTACAGGGAAAATGGGTTGGAACGTCCGATGGATCCGGCAAACAACGTATCACCCACAAAACAGAGTGGCTGTCCTTTATGGGATGTCAGAAAGCAAAGACCTCCAGGGGTATGCCCGGGGGTCGCCAGGCATTCCACCGTGAGTTTTCCAACCCCTATTGGATGGCGGTCGGTAGGAACTTTCAAGGAGGAATCGAGGGGTTTCCAGGGAAGTAGGTCAAAATCCCCGTTTCCCAAATACACAGGAACATTCCACTCCTCCAGGATATCTTCCAATCCCCCTGCATGGTCGGTATGACCATGAGTCAGAGCTACGCCTACAAGCTTGAGGTCTCGTTCTTTGATTTGAATCAGCATCCTCTTAGCATTATACCCTGTGTCGATCATGAGAGTGTGACGGGTGCTAGGGTCCGTGAGCAAATACCCTTTGACCCCATATCCACTGATCTCCCCCAAAATAGTCTCCACCAAATCCTGTTCGATCGTCCAATCGGGTTGGGGATTGGGGACCCATCCTTCCAAGGTCAAGTTCACGAGTGAGGTCGTACGGAGGTGTAAAGCTTGACCGAGCGCTTGGATTTCTGCCTTCGTGGGAAGGCGATGTCCTTTCTCCAGGTGTTCGAGTTCTATGGTGGATATGTGAGAGGAGTCCGCCACGGAACCCAATCCCAAGCCTTGGCCAAATCTAGATTTTTTGATGATATCGCAAAAGTCGTCTTCTAAGCCCATGGGTTACTCAAGATTGAATGTGTGTAGGGAATGGACTTGCTCTAGACTTCTTTTTTTACCATATTTGGATGGGCAGAGTTAGCCCAAAATCGATTGCCAGGCTTTGACCATACGGATATCCACGTCAATCAGCACCACGATCTGTAGATGATTTGGCGTGAATGAGGATATTTCTTTCATCATGGCCGCAGCGGCCTCTTGGTGTGAGATTCCACCAACCCCAGTTCCCAGGCCAGGAAAGGCAAGGGATTCCCATTGATGGGCATCGGCTAAGGATAAGGAGGCTGCGGTCGCAAGTTCCACGTTTCTGACGGGAATTCGCATGGCGGGTTCTGGCATGGTGGGCGCATGAATGATGCCTTGAAAGACCGTTTCTCCGCCAGAGGTCAGTATGGCTTCTCCGACAGGAATGGGTGCTTGGGCTATGGCCTCCTTCTCCACAACCTTCCCTGCCGTCCGTCGGATGACTCCTGCCACACCCCCTCCCATGACCCCATGGCTATTCGCCGCATTGACAATTCCCTGACAAGAGACTTCTAGGATGCTGCCGTGTTGTATGGTGACGTGAATCAGTGACATAGCTCTTTTTCATCATTAGTTATACAATTTGATGCATGTATTGTACCGAAACATTTCAATAGGGGGCGAATGGTGAAGATAGAAGGAATGCACGGATACATACCCGGGAACTCCCATTCCTCCCCTCAAAAAATATGAATCACCATCCAACATAGGGTGAAGTGGATAACCTTACCCAAAGAAAAGGGACACGAAGACATGAAACCACACTTTGACCGAATGCCTCTTGTGCTCGTACTCATGCTGACCTCTGGCTGTTCGATTGCTATGGCGTTAAGCGGGAATCCCCAACCAAATTTTGACGCATTTGATGTCGGTTCCACTCGAAAACAGGTCGAAATTCAATTGGGACCACCGGCGAAAAATGAAATATTAGATAATGGTAATGTCAAAAGCCTGTATGCTTTTGAGGTAGGGAATTCACCAAATGGTCATCGGGCGGCCATGAATTTTTACATTGATTTGGCGACGCTTTTTCTCTGGGAAATTCCAGGAACTATCATAGAAGGGACGATGGGAGAAGACCAAGAAACCTTCGTGGTCTACGATAAGACCGATCGGGTCGTGAGGATAGGAGGATACCTCCCTCCCGAACCGACTCAAGAATTGCAGGAAGCCCGGGATGCTCAAAAACTCCATCAATAACCGCCGTTAAAAATATCCATGAAACATCCCCACAATGTCGTTGTCATGCTCACGATGGGTATAGGACATGCGGAAAGCCAGGTTTTTAGCGATGGCCCATCGTTGGCCAACTGAGATCTGCAGGTCATCACCTTGATCTCCCAATGGATAGGCAAAATAGCCTGTTGATATTCGCCATTTCCAATTTGGGGTCAGGGTCGCCAGCATTCCGGCAGACAGCCCCCCTCCTACACGGTAGTCGTTTTCGAATCCGTCACTGACATTCGCATCTAGATCGGCGAAAAGAAAATACACTTCCCGTTTGAAGATATGTGAGTCCAGGGCTGCCCCGATTCCTCCTCGAGCATGTCCGTTAGCACAGAGGTCACAGGAATCGGTTTTCACCGTATTCATACCTACTGAAACTTTCCATGAGGGGGAGCGAAACCAGTCATCTATCGGAGCCAGAGAGAGGACATTCGCGAAGGTGAATCGTTCCAATCTGAAGGAATTTCGCCCGTGATAATGCCGTAGGGCCAGAGCTCCAAGTTCGATTTGCGAGTCCGGAGTGTAGCCGGGGTCCGGATCGAGTAAGTCATGGTACGCGATACGAAAATCAACTTGCTCAAAGATCTCGTGATTCCTCCAGCCGACTCCCAGGCCCATTCGTGTGGATTCATGTCCATGTTCTGGGGATGGGGTAACCGGCGATACCGGAAAGGGAGGTGAAGGGAGAGAAATTTGGCTGCGTTTGACGAGCAGGCGGTGGTTGATCTTTCTGAAGTGTTCAGCCTGTTCTTCCTCTGTCAGGCTCTTATACCGGAGATAATCGGAAGCGAGATCTAACAAAAAGATTTGGCGGGTCTGTGAGAACCGAAGCAATGCTTGATCTTCCGCCATATCTTGACTTTCGATGAGTTGGGCTAGGGCGGGCTCCTCTTCTGGTTGAATGGCGTCCCGTTTTTGTTTGAGTTGAGTGCTCCGGGCGGGGCGGAAGGAAATTTGTCCCACCAGACCTGACTGCTGGAATAACAATCGAATCGTGTCCGCGGGGATGGTCCAGAAATGAAAACGGTCCGTCAAATGAAGTGAGGGTTTGGCTACCTCCAAGAGAGAGAGAATATGGTAGGCACAGTTTTCTTTAAAGAAATAATAATCCAAATAGGCATTGCCCAGTTCCCAGGCATGGCGCAACAGGCGAGCCATTTCATTAGATGTCAAATTCAGTTGATATTCCCAAATGTCTCGGTTTTCGATGTCCCGATATTCACGAACTTTCATGTAGTAGGGAATGGTCGTGAAAAAACCTTTATACCCACCAAAGATTCCTTTGACCATAAAATCAATTCCGGCGTTTGGAGGCACATCCGCGGCATAGTTAATGGTATAGGCCAGTATTCTCGTATGTTCAGTTTGACCCTTCTGGTCAACTCTCAAAAAGGTATGACCGAACATGGAGGCCGGGTTGTCCATGAAAGCCGACGGGAATATCATGGTGATGGATTCTGGATTCAGTTCTTTGAGCCATTTCTTGAATCGGGGGCAGGGGCTTGGAATCAGTTGTGTAGGATCAAATTGCAATTGGTCCCGAAGCCAATGATAGCGCTCGACGAACGCACATTGTGCCGGCTGTTGGGAGCGGCCGACCAATTCATCGGAGAAAAATGCCCTTAACGTCGCGTGCAATTCAGCTTTGGGGTCGGTTTTCCCTTTTTCGTCGAGGAAAAATCCAGGGTCATCGATTTCACTGGTATGGCCACCAAGCATCATAGATCTGTAGTGGAGCAGGACATGCCAATGTCGTTCTTCGTGAAGATGATTTTCCGAAGCCCTTTTTAAAAGACTCTGGAGGTAAGGCGAAGGAGAGGATTGAGCGAGGGAAACTGTTGGGCTGAGGAGTAGCCCCCACAAGATGACAACGAGAATTACCACATGCGAAACAAAGAAAAGGAACAGGCTCCAGCTTTTGTGCTGGAGCCTGTCGGTTTATCGGTTTATTAGTTTGCGGGTGTTGCTTGAGCTAAAACGGGGTGGCCTTCCATGGCCGAATACAACGCTTTGATCACGGCCTTGGGAGAGCTTTCTCCATTTTTGACGAGGGAGGTGTATTCCGTCTGAGTCAAAGAAAAGAATTCTTGCTGGTTTTCTTCGGGAATTCCCATCAGGGTGGCCAATGAAGTCAAATGTTCACCTTGGCCTTGCGCCATTTCCTGAGAGATATTGTCGAAGTTGCTCGCGGTAAACACGTTAACTTTTTCCGAAGCCATGATTTGACCATCATTCGTACATCCTGACGTGCCCGTACTAATTCCAAACGTTGTGGATCCAAACGTTCCATTCGTGGTGGCCATCAACACTTGGGGGGCAATTTGTTTTTGTCCGGAATAGTCACTCCAGGCTAACTTCCCAAGACCGCATCCGGGTCCGGTGTCAGGATTGGCTCCCATGGCCATTCCAGCTCCGCCCAGGATGAACGCCAATGCCAATAATGCCACAAAGGTTCGATTAACCATACATTCCTCCTGTTAATTGATTAAAGAAAGAGAGGGACCCCAGTTCCGTAGCCACCATTATAACAAAATTCCGGCAATTAAAAAGGGACAATTTGTCGGTAGGCAAATTTTTCCTCCTGACGTTTTTTGAGCAATATTCACGCAGGCACAATGGATATTCCAACCAAAAAATGTTTTATCCAAGATATGACTTCACTCATCAACACTTTCGATCTCACGATTGCCGGGGGCTGAGGGGGCGAATCCGTCAGGTGTGTCAGTCACTCCATTGAGTATTTGGTGGGCGTTAAGACTATGATCAAAAATATTTGACTTTACAAAAGTGTTGTTTGGGAGGATGGAAGGACCGTTCTGGGATGTTTGTGTGTGTACTATTCTTCAAAAATTGTCTCCGTGCCCGCCCTGCTTGATCTCACGAATACTCCAATCCACTGCTTGACGAAGGTGACTTATCTCGGGATCATTTTGAGGGCTGGTCCAAATCACATGTTCTAGTTCTTTCAATATTTCAAAGGCACTCATGTCAGGGGCTTTTCCCAATGCCCATACCACTTCAGTTTTCACTCGTGTATCTGTATGAGGATCCTGAATGATTTTGAGGAACAATGGGGTGAGACTGCTGTCTCCCGTTTGCGCGGCAATTCTTCCCAAGCTGTTCGCTGCTGCGGCTTGCACCAGAGGGTCACGATTGTCCTGGAGGAGAGATTGTAAATGGGGCCTGGCTTTCAATCCATAGGATCCCAGGGATTTTGCGGCTTCAATGAGCAAGGGTTGTTGTTGAATGGCCAGAAGCAGCGGTGAATATCCTCGAGGGTCCTGCAGTTCTCCCAATAATCGGACGATCAAGCGTTTTCTTCCCCACGGGGTATCATGAGTTCCCAACATGTTCAGGAGTTTCGGCAAGTGCTCCCATTCTGCCGCCATTAAGACCGGAAAGTCATACGCATCCAAAAATCGAAGAATAAATTCAAGAGGAGATCCATGTTCTTGCTTGAGCAATTGACGGGTAACGTGAATCCCTTCGTCGTAAACGATTCTGTCGACGTTCTTCCATGGAAGTCTCTGTCCTTCATAGGAATAAGAAATATGGCATGGAGGTCGATCAGGAGAATAGTTGGTGGCTCTTGGGGAATCTGGACCCTTTTTCATAAGGCCAGGAAAAACGACCTCCTCGCACTTCACGACTAAGGTCAACGGAGTTTTTTGTGAAATGGGAGGAGAGGCGATGGTATACCCCAATTGTTCCATCCGTTTTCTTATCGTTCGATACAGGTGGTCGTGATTCTGAGCTTGAGATTGGTGAAGGGTCAATGAAATGCTTACTTCAAATACGTGTGAGAATTGGGGAAAGTTTTCCCTCGCATGCCGTAAATCTCCTGTGTTGGCTAAAGAGCCGTTTCCAGGAGTCAAGGTCACCAGGATAAGAATATGGAGAATTTTTAAGTGGTTCTTTGTGAGAAAAAATGGTTTTGGGAAAGAGATGCTTCGCATAGGCATTTGTCATTCTTTGGGAAAATGAGAGGCCACGCTGGGAAAACTTCCGTGAAGATTCAAAGCAGGGGGTTTGGTCGTCCCTTATAGTTGGTGGAAGACCGGTGGTCTGTGATCCGCTTTACAAAAACATACATCAACATTCTTGTATGGAATTGAGTCTCTAGACAGGGGCATTCGTTACGTCTGGGGGGGCGAGGGTTCATGCCCTGGAGAACAAGAGGAAAAAGCCGCTGGGCCCGCTCTAGCAATGGATGGTCGATTGCCCGCTCTTCAAATGTACGGGTTCGCCTGGTCTACCTTTTATCCTGATACAGATGTCTGTATTTCTGATGAGCCACTAGGGATATTTAACCCTATGGATTCTCGTTCGGTCCACCTGGTACCCTTTCGCTGATCTGTTCAACTGTACCGTTACTTTTGCAGGTTTTGGTTTGCCGGAGTTCATTAGGAATTCATTGCCGTCGCCTCTCTATGAGAGAGGCCTCATTCACGAGGAGACAAATTGATGATCTGTGAAGAATGTCAACACTTCTGTGCGGAATCAGATTTTTGGGCGCTCAGAAATCTCTGTGATCATTTATACCTCGATGCTCTTGCCAAAAGGGAGTCTTCTTTGGAAGAGGAAAAGAAATTGTTTGCAGTAGGAAAGAGAAGAAGTCGGCGGACCCCTAAAATTTATACCTCAGGATTTTCTAAAATACTTGGCTCTGGATAATCCATTTTTTTCGGCATCAACCCCCCCCGTTTCATCTTCCCATTTCTCTTCGCAACTTTTCCCCTACCTCTGCTTGTTTCTCGCATGAGAATCAGGAATTACGGTTGATGGATTTTGGGCATCATTTTTCGTCACCAATCCGTGGTGTGTCTTTTTAAAGAACCCAAGCGGTCAATCAAAAGTGGTAATACCTCATACCCTGATACTCGACCACAAGGTGTTCTCAGGGTTGTCTATGGCTGAATTGTGCGAGTAACAAGAAGGCACTCGCATGGAATCGTACGAGAAAAATGAATTCAATTATCTTCCCGGAGAACCAGGCAACCTGGTGTATCTGTTGAAAAACGGTCGAGTCGAAATCTCTCGAGTCAGTGGGGAGGGGCAAGAGGCTACGATGTGTATTCTTGAGCCAGGTGAAATTTTTGGTGAAGTGGAAGTAATGGGAGGTGTCTCACGCGAAACGGTCGGTTCCTTGGTCAGTCAATTTCAACATCAAGGACTCATTCTTCAAGAACACCGGCACATTCTCCTTATGGACCCCAAACGGCTGTCTCAGGTTAAGTGATCGTTTCTTAAATTCAGTTTCCAGCCTTTGACTTCCTCCCACATGGAGCGATGAGATTGTTTAACAATGGCGGCGGAGGTGCTGAATGACCTTTTTGGGTGCCACGGCGGGCTTGGCCGGCCACAGGGACAATGCCCCAATAAAAATGCTGATACTCACCAACAATGTCAACGTGGTGGTCACATCTAATTTGTTCAAGTAACCCAGGTAGAGGGCTTGAGTATTGGCGATAACCTGATCTGCTGCCGAGACTCCGCCCAAGAGAAACATGGTCATGGCGGCTCCCAGGACCATTCCCCAAAATAATCGTAACATGACAGTTCTCCTTAAGAAATTGTATCAATGTGAAAGTAGAGGAGGAATTCGTTGCAAAAGGAATAGGGTAATCGTCACTGTCTCCATCGAATGAACATGGAATGATTCTCATTTCCACCCCATTTCTCGTTAACCTTTCAGAAAATACCAAGGTCTTCGAAGATTGGTAAATACCTCCGAAGTGGTAGAAAGAGGGCGGTTTACTGAGGTTGTTGGAGATAGGTAATGGTTAGGGAAGGTTGAGTCCCACCTGAGGAGCGAGTGGGCAATGCCCGATTATGGATCCAGGGCTAACTGAACCATTGAGAGAAATTCGCTAAAATTACAGGGTTTATCCAAAACAGCAAAGACTCCGGCCTTCCGTGCTCTTGATTTATCCTCATGATCCAGATTCCCACTCAAGAGGATAATAGGAGGGGGTGCCGGTCCCTTTTCCGTTGGCCGAATCTGTTCGATAAACTCCAATCCAGTTAACACCGGCATTTGATTGTCGGAAATAATCAAATCGGCTTTTTGGGTATCCAGCCACTTCAAGGCCTCGGAGCCATTCGAGACCTCAATGCAACTCAACCCTTGGGACTCGAGGACTCCACGCAGAGCGCTTCTGGCTAGTTGGTCGTCATCAACTAATAGAATGGTTTTCATAAGCTCTTATACGATTCCTAATGAATGGTCATGGGTAAGAGATGATTAACAAACACAAACTATTTCATCATACACTTCTGTTCTCTTTCGACGTCTATTCCCCTTAAGGCCTAGAAAGTATCTTCGTAAGGGTTAGTCAGGGCACAGGTTTCCTTTGCCCGGGTCTTAAGAGGGTTCAGCGGGGAGGGCTTGCCACCCTTTTTGTTCCATACAAGCCTCAGTGGAATAAATCGTTGAACGGGTGCCCATTTGAGAATCTCCAACGGCCAGTAGTTCGTTCTCGCAAGCGGCCATATCAGCATTAAAGGCTCTCTTTGTCGCACCTGGTTTATACCACTTCACTTGAGACCCTGCACAGGCAGAAAACAGACCAGTTACATACAGCAACAAGATGAGAGAAAAAAGGCTTTTTTTCATAGTTTGTATACGAAGGAAATGCCCAAACTATCTGATTGTAATGGTTTTTAGCCGAGGTATTCAATCAAATTTCTGATGAGCAATATGGATTAAGGGGAGCTTGGGAAAAAGGATCTTGTCAGGTTGAGTCCTGGATTTGATCGATAGCCCAAGCAGCCCAAAAATGCACCTGAGGGGTTGGATCGAGGTCTTTGGCTCGTTTTAAGGCGGAAAGGTCAGATTTTCTCCCTATTTTGCCAAGGCGGAATGCTGCTTCCGCACGGACCCCGACATTTGTATCTTCGAGTAAATGAGCTCGCAAAACAGATCTCCCTCGGGCCTCTCCCGATTCCCCGATTCCGGCAATGCTGGTTTGTCGTAACACAGGATCGGTACTCTTCAAGGCCTTCAGATAGAGCGGGTAGGAAAATGGAAAGTCAAAATGGGAGAGAGTTTGAATAATCGCTTTCTGTGTGGGAAGTGTAGAAATAGCATAAGCTTCTTTTAATACCCGCATGAGGCTCTCGGAGGAAGGGGTTCGGCTCAAGGCAAGAATAACTTCCCGTTGTACGTTGGGAGAGGGGTCGGCCAATCGTTGTATCAGGCCAAGAATGGCCTCTTCCGATAATGAGTCGGCGACCGCACCCAGGGCCCAAGCGCTCCACGACCGAACGTGTTCGTCCTCATCCGTCAACGACGATAGGAGGGCAGGAATACTTTGGGGCTCCGCTATTTTGCCTAATGATAAGGCGGCCGTACGACGGACCTCGATGTCATCATCCTTGAGAAGAATGATCAAATTCTCAATGACCTGTTGAGGGGGATCAGGCTGTGTTTCCTGAACGCAGTTGGTGAGACAGGCCAATAGCAAGGCTCCGGTCAAACCTGAGAGGAACACACGAGTTGTCTGGGAAGAATGCTTCAACGGGAATTACGTTGAGCCTGAGGAATCCTTCAAGGAGCTGTGCTGCTTTGCCACCTCGATAGTATCTTGCATTTCCTTTTCAGCCGCTTCCAGCTCTGCTTGAATCGATCGCATCTGGGGATCGACGGAGTTTTTAATGTCAGCAGCGGCATCCCGAAAGGTCCGAACGGCACTTCCCAGTCCTTCCCCCAGGGATTCCAAATTTTCGGGAGAGGTATTGGACTTTTGGGCCTTCAGGGCGGCTTGTTGAGCCTGGACTCTGGCAACGGCTTTTTTATTCACGATAGCGGACGGTCGTTTGGCAACAGGTTTGGGTTGGGCTCCAGGAGGTAATGGAGGATATTGTGCACTGGTGGAAGCCATAGGTTGGGCCTGTCGTTCTTCCATAGTGGGTGGCTGTGCTGGTGGGCTTCCCGGAGTGATGTTGGTGGAAGCCGATGGAGTTTTAGGTTGAACAACCTGGGGCCCGGCCCCTTGATACAGAAGGGCAGCGGTCGTCCCCGGAGTCTGTTCAGGTCCTGGTTCAAAGGGTTGATTGGCAGAAGGTGTCGTTTCTCCTGTGGGCGGGGATGTCGTTGTCTGAGGGGGTTCCCCGCTTACGGTCATGTTGTCTGGTCCTTGGGTTGGGCCATCTTGAGGATCTACAGGCGGAGGTATATCATTGACCTCCTTTTTAAAGCCCTTGAGAGCTTTTCCGACACCTTCCCCGATTTGGGGAAGACGCCCAGCCCCAAAAATGATCAGAATGATCACCAAAATGATGATCAACTCAGAAAATCCCATGGTTCCAAACATACGCCTAGTCCTGTTATTTCGATCTTTTGTTGGACAAATCCTTATACTCTCTCGACTCTATCCTTCAAGATTGACGGGTGTCAACCCAAATGGGGTAGGCTTCTAGGGATGGCCCACAGAAACCAGACCGAGCAGGGACGTGCCCTCTGGAGTCCTTTAAGATAAGGGTTGTTATGTCATTACTTTCTCCCCCCCAAATCCCATTGTTTCGCATCACATTGTTCTATGGACCTGAAGGAGTAAAGAATGATCCCAATTCAGAGCATTGTATTTTTAATGTCAAAAAACGGAGCTGGAAAGGAGGGGTTCAGGTTGAAATTGTGGTACATTCTTCTCAAGTTCGACAATTAGAGGCTTCTCTGAATCTCCCAGTTTGGTTTGAATCAGTGTTAATATCGGTCCCCAAAGAGGAGCAGTCCGATTTTATGATGAGGGGCCGAGACCTTTTTGTCCAACTGATATGTTTTCACAAACTTCAGGCTCGTATTCAAGCGGGAATTCGCCAGGAAAACACCCAGGTTCATGGAAATCAATTGGTTTCAGAAACCGCTGAGTTAGTCCTTGGGAATGCTTCGGAAATCAAAGACCGTATTCTGACGGAATTAGACATTGAGACAGAATATGGTCAAAGCACTAGCTAGCTCCTTTTCGGGAATAAAATTTGCTATAATTTTTTTTGTACGAAAACGTGGAAATTTTTATTCTTGAGTAGAATGTTACCCACCCATTAGGAGAAAGAAGGAGGTAAAAGGCGTATGATGGAGAAAAATTCATGCAAGAGAAGTGGTGAGTGGTGGAAAACGGGAACGACTTGGGCAACGCTCCTTGTCTTTTCCCTTATCATCATGGCTGGAACACCGAGCCTGGTTCTGGCTAACGAAGAAGAATCAAGTCCCAGTAACGAGGCAGCCCTGGGGTTAGGAAGTGGACTCCTAACGCTGGTGTACCTACCCTGTAAGATTGTGTATGCGGCTTTAGGGGGTGTTGTGGGTGCCTTTACCTATGGGCTGACCGGTGGTGATCTGGAAACAGCCAAAGGTGTGTGGGAACCCAGTTTTTACGGAACCTATGTCATAACTCCAGATCATTTAAAGGGAAATGAGCCAGTGAGATTTTACGGCCCTTCTCCCTATGAAGAAGAGGAATACCTGACGGAAAAGGTCGAATAGGATTCGCTTGTCGCATACGGGAATGCGTAAACCCATTATAGGGGTTACCCCGGATTTCAATCCTGGAAATAGGGATGACATGGGTGGGAAGGAGCCTACCTATTTTCTCAGGGCAAGGTATCTGCAGGCTATCCAGGATGCTGGGGGGGTACCTTTAGTTTTTCCTCTTACGCAACATCCCCCCACGCACAAACTTCTTCTCTCGCAGTGTTCTGGACTTCTGGTGACGGGAAGTGGGTCAGATTTAGCTCCCCGCTGGTATGGAGAACGGAAACGCTATCCCTTTACGCAAATGAGTGAGGACCGTGCACGTTTAGAAATCGGCCTCTCAAAGCTGGCCTTTCGAGAGGGGGTGCCGACCCTGGGTATTTGTGGGGGTATGCAGTCCATGAACGTCGCGTTGGGTGGGACACTATTCCAGGATATTGGATCACAAATTGAAACCGTCATTGAACATCGTCCTTCAACCTCAGCCACCAAGCCGACCCATTCCATACGAATCGAATCAAAAACCTTACTAAAAAGCATCGCCAAAAAGTACGAAATTCCGGTCAATAGTTCCCATCATCAATCAGTCAAGGCTGTTCCCTCCACCCTGACGATTAATGCGGTGGCCCCTGATGGGGTCATTGAGGGGTTTGAGTCGACCGCTCACACCTTTTGGCTCGGGGTACAATGGCATCCTGAGTTTCTGTATCTGAAAGACCCTATCCAGAAACGAGTATTCTCGGCGTTCATCGCTGCCGCAAAGACTTTCAGGAAATCATAGCCACAATACGCGAGGGTCGGGCATCTACCCCCTCCTGGTCTTCAAATTTTCAATAACGAAATGTCAGGAAGTTGAAGGCGATCCTTGAGGTGCGGGATCACCCGTTTTAGGCGAAGCGGTTGAATCTGATGCCGGTGGGGAAGAAGCCGGTGCCACCGTGGGTGTTCCAGTTCCAGCCGGTTTGGCTTCAGGTTTGGGGGCAGGGGGTTTGGGAGGAGGCTTTGGCTTTTCCGGTTTGATCCCTCCCTCCCAGTGGGGACCGGTATACATATCATCGGCCAATCCGGCTTGCTTCCATTTGGCCTCAAAGTCCGCGGCAGCTTTATTGGGAGTCTCTCCGACCCCAACGGTTCGACTCCAAGGGTAGATTCGTGGGGAAATTTGGCAGATTGAACCATCTTGTCTCATATAGAGAGCAATGGGGTTTCCCCGGTACGGGCCTAAGATAATGTGAACGGTGCCAACCAGTTCAGGTAAAGAGTCCATGTGAGTCAGTTCAGGTCAACCGTGTCAAAGGGGTCGTTATAGTGCCATAGCCCCATGTAGAGCGCAAGGTTGTTCGTTCGATAGGGGCTCAGAGAGAATAAGAAAAAATCTTATTCATCGTGAAGGGGGAGCGGCCCAAACCTTACATGGCAGGGGAACTATTTGGTCAAGAGAGGTTCTGGGGGCGATTCTGTCTTCTTGAGAAGGAAAAGGGCAACCATGAGCACCAGAATCACCACGACGTGGAGCCCCATATCCATGAGGTAATGGTCAAACACCTTATCAGGAACATTTTCTTGGTGGGAAAACTCGGCTCCAGCGGTGAGAATTCGGCGCACGGAGGCAATGATGCCTACGTGAAGGAAAGGTTCCAGCCGAATACGGTCGGAATGGAGGAAGCTGAGGACCGTACGAAAGAGTTCCAGGAGAATGATGACCAACAACAGGTCGTTGAGTAAGGTGATCGTGGCCGGAAGAAAGTCGTGCTGAACTGATTCGGCGTAGGCAACCCAACTGTACCCAAACACCAACATGCCCACGAACAAAAAACTTAAGCAGGCAGTGATGTATCCCCATCGGTCGAGGAATTGCATCCATTTGACCCACTGTTTAATGGAATCTGGTGTCCAGCCGAGCATGAAAATTCGGTCTCTCTATGCTGTGCCTTGGTGTGGGGTATTGCCTTCGTTTTTCTCTTCAGGTGTCCGCATATGACCAAAATGTAAATCTTGCATAGCCCCAGCTTGTATGGATTTTCCACAGCAAATCACTTCCTGAAAGCCTTCTCCTCCTCCCATAATCATGAGACGAAGACCACAGGAGTGGCTCGCCACTTTTTTCTCATCGATGGTCATTCCCGCGAGTAAACGGCCCTTTCTTCGCCCACGGCCAGGCTTAAAGGTGGAGACCACATCCGCCTCGGTCAATTCATGGCCGCAACAAATGACTTTTTCGAAGCCTTCCCCTCCACTCATGACCTTAAGGACCAATCCGCACGATTCGGGATGGTGATGATGTTCGTCGATAATATCACCCTTTTTTAGTGGCATGAGACGACTCCTTTATCTGATTAGAAATATGAGGATTTTTGTAAGAATGTTCTAGTGGCGTGCAGGAACCGCACTCAATGAAAATCACCTCCTAGCTAAACAAATCTATGAGGGCATTGTCCAGAAATAGGCTGGACGAGGAATCGAGGAGGTTTGGTCTATGAGGGAATGGAAGCCTGCTGTTGAATGTGGGATACCAAAGTCCGATGCGCTTCGATCCCTACCGTCCGAGAAATGAGGGATGGGTTAACGGGTGCGTAGGGTAACAAAAATTGGCGTTTGATTTCGGACATTCTTCCCAAGCTCCTCGTGATCTTGTCGGGGTCCAAATCCTTTGACTCGACAGCTTGTCTAAGGGCCTCCATCGTTTCGGTCTCTAGGGAACGGGTTTTACATACCAGGAGGAGGTCGGCTCCTGCTCGAAGCGAGAGGATGGCCGCTTCCCCGATAGCCGAATGATCGAGGATGGCCCGCATTTCCAGGTCATCACTCAGGATGAGTCCGGTAAAGCCCATGTCTTCACGGAGGAGATTCGTGAGAATCGTGGGGGAAAGAGTGGCGGGCCTGTGAGCATCGAGAGCCGGATAATGGACATGGGCGGTCATCATGGCTTTGAGCCCATGATGAATGGCATGCTGAAAGGGCTTGAGTTCGACCTCATACAGTCGTTCCCGGGTCGCATGGACGATTGGGAGTTCATGATGGGAATCGGTATCCGTATCTCCGTGACCGGGAAAGTGTTTGCCGCAGGCCAAGACGCGATGGTCATGATGTCCGGCGATCGTGGCCGCACCCATAAGACTGACTTGCTCGGGCTCAGTGCCAAACGCGCGGTCACCGATGATTGGGTTGTCGGGGTTGGTATGGATATCCAAGATGGGGGCCATGTTCATGTTGATTCCCACCATGCGTAACTCTTTGGCCGTCACCGCCGCTGCCTGATAGGCTAACTCCGTTGAACCGGAATGGGCGACAGTTGCAGCTGGAGGAAAAATGGTAAATTCCGAAGGCAAACGGGAAACCCTCCCCCCTTCTTGGTCTATCGCGATGAGAAGGGGGGATTCACCCGCCAGTGTTTGCAGTTCATTCGTCAGATGTGCGATTTGTTCTGGATTGTCGAGATTTCGCGAAAAGAGGATGATGCCACCCGGTCGATATTCTCGCATCCACGCCCGGAAATCAGGGGTGACCTCAGTACCCTCGAATCCGACCATACAGAGTTCACCGATGGATTGGATTAGACTGGTCATGGTTCCCCTATAGATTGCGGACCAAACACGCTTTACGCCCTTCTGTGTCTCCAGGAATCGCTGGTCTGTGTTCAGGAACCATTGGCCCGATTGAGTAGGAACTGGATGAGTAATCGCGTACCAGTACCGGTTGGGCCTTTGGCGATGCAGGGACGATCCGAGGCACTCCAATCGGTGCTGGCGATATCCAAATGGACCCAAGGATAATCACCCGTAAATTTACTCAAAAACATAGCCGCGGTAATCATGCCTCCCCCTCGCCCACCGATATTTCGCATATCAGCGACGTCGCTCTTGAGTTGCTCAAAGTATTCATCCCATAAAGGCATTTCCCACACGCGTTCGCCTGAATCTTCCCCAGCCTGGCGAAGGTCGTTCTTTAAGGGATCATCATTGCCCAACATGCCGATGGCAAATTGGCCCAAGGCGACGATGCAGGCTCCCGTGAGCGTGGCGACATCGATGACACAGGCCGGTTTAAGCCGAGTCGCATAGGCCAGCCCGTCAGCCAGGATCAGACGCCCCTCCGCATCGGTATTTTGGACTTCCACCGTTTTCCCGGACAACATTGTAAGGATGTCTCCAGGCTTGGTGGCTCGTCCACCCGGCATGTTTTCCGTGACGGGGAGAAGGCCGATCACATTGAGGGGTAACCGAAGGCGTGCTGCGGCTCGGACGGTAGCGAGGACTTCGGCTCCTCCCGTCATATCCGCTTTCATTTGTTCCATGTTTTCTGAAGGCTTGAGTGAAATGCCGCCAGAATCGAACGTCACGGTTTTTCCTACGAAGACCACGGGCTGCTGCCTTCGAGGACCGCCGGAATATTCCAGGATGATAAATTTCGGTGGTTCGATACTTCCCTGCGCTACCCCGAGCAATCCACCCATCCCCAATTTTTCCATCTGCGCGCGTTCCAGGACGCGCAAGCGAACCTTGGCCTCTTTTCCGATGGCCCTGGCTTCGGTGACTACCCGTGAGGGGGTCATCACGTTGGCCGGATGATTACAAAGATTTCGCACGAAGCATGTGGCCTCTCCAAGCACTTGTCCGCGCTTCACTCCCTCCTTCACCTGAGCAAGGCCAGAACTGGTTGGAGCCAAGACAGTACAGGATTGGAGCACCTTGCCGTTTGACGATTGGTCTGTACGATAATCGGTAAAACGATAATCCCCTAAAATGATGCCTTCAGCCATGGCCTGAGCGACATCATCAGAACGGCCGGTTGATTTGGGAATATCGGGAACGAGACAGGCCATCCCTTTGGCTTGAATTTGTCTGGCCCGTTTGGAAGCTGTACCCATGGCCTGTCTGATCCGCTCTAGAGAGATCTGTTCCTTTTTCCCCATTCCAACGAGCAATACGCGTTTAGCCGGTATCTCCCCTCGAACATGTAAAAGAGCGGTCTGATTTGGTTTGCCTGTAAATTCCCCGCTTTTTTTAATACCCGTTAATTGTCCGCTGAGTTTCTGATCGATCGAACGGACAGGTTTGCTCCAGGTTTTTTCTTGTTCGTAGTCAAGACAGACGAGGAGTTCAGTCGTGGTTGATGTCGCGGAACTACTTTTGACCTGAATGTTCATATTCCTCCTTGAATAGTAAAAGTGTCTTCATGAAGACGTTGGATATTGACGCTCGAGTCCCTTCAGACCCCACGGGTTTCCGGGTCCCAAATGATTTTATGTAATTGGTGTTGCAGGCGGACAGGAAGGCGGTCCTCTAAGACCCACTCGGCGAGTGTTCGAAGGTCAAGTTCGCCAAAGACCGGGCTAAATAGGGCGGGACATTGCTTGTTTAGAGCATGTCGAGTCATGAACTCTCGTGCCCATTCATAATCCCTGCGGTCCAAAATGACAAACTTGACTTCATCTTTGGATTTGAGATGTTGAAGGTTAGGCCAATGCATCCGGTCACTCATGTCGCTTCCGGGACATTTCACATCCATAATAATGCTCACCCGGGGATCGACCGGACCGATATCGTGCATCCCGCTGGTTTCCAGCATCACTCGCAAGCCTGTCTCACAGAGTTGAGATAACAATACCAGAGTGTTCGGTTGATGCAATGGTTCTCCCCCGGTCACTTCTACCAAGGGGCAATCAAAGGCTTGAACGTCTTGAACGATGGTAGAAAGGGACATGGGCTTGCCACCAAAAAACGCATATTCGGTATCGCACCATGTACACCGAAGCGGGCATCCGGTGAGACGAACGAACACGCAGGGCTCTCCTGCTCGGGTCGATTCACCCTGGATGCTATGAAAAATTTCGGTGACTTGAAGGCATGGTTCAGCAGTCATGACACAAATCTGAGAAATCTCTCGACGGGATGGAAGGGAATAAGTGGAAGGGAGGGGGGATTAGGCCCATTGGGTGATCGGCCATCCCTGTTGTCGTGCGATTCTCGCCATTCCTCTGATGGGGTTGACCACGAAGGGATATCCCACCAGACGAAGAGCATGGACATCACCGGGGCTATCGCCATAGGCATAGCTCCGGCTTAAATCAAGGTTATATTGCTCGGCCAGTCGCTCGACATACCGTCCTTTTCCTTCACCGTAGGGTAAGGGAGAAAAGATTCGGCCGGTATACATCCCACCGTCTGTTTCCAATTTCGCACCATAGACGACAGGGATATCGAGTTTGGCGGCTAACGGTTTGACCAGAAATTCGGGCGAGCCGCTCACGACTGCGATGAGATGCCCGGAATTTCGGTGATGGGAGAGGCGCCCCAATGCTCGAGAGGAAACTCGGGGGTGCACGAACAATTCCACAAATTCTTGCCCCAATGGTTCGATGACCGTCGGATCAAGGCCCCGTAGGTACACCTTTTTTCGTCTTAATGGACCGAGGGAAAACGGGGGAGTATGGCGGAGAGCATACCGGACACTCCTCCACAATTCGGTCCAACCCACAATCCCATTTTGCCAAAGAAATCTGAAAAAGCCGATCTCGATCGAAGACCCAGGGACGAGGGTATTGTCCATATCAAAAAACGCACCGATCCAATGTTGGGAGTGACTGAGTGGGGCTGGGGAAGATGTGTGGAGTGCCATGGGAAATAATTCGTCAAAAAATGAGTCGCACGTGATTCTTTAGCGATTCTAACCCTGCCCTGATGCGTTGACAAGGACTCGAAGAGGTTTCATAATCGGTAGTAATTGCGTGCCGAAGTGGTGGAATGGCAGACACGCACGTTTGAGGGGCGTGTGGGGAAACCCATGCGGGTTCAAGTCCCGCCTTCGGCACCAATTCCTTCCCGAACGCCAAGATCAAAACTGTCTTCAGAGACAATTATGACGGCAAATAAGCGGAACTTGAACAGAGGTTCTGAAGGGGATATTTCCCCTTTTCTCTTCCTTTCTCTCTCAAATCGGTTTGCTTTCTCCTCGTCTTCGTCCCTTATTATCCTGCCCATCTTCAGAAGCCGTGGAATCTTTCCTGGCTCCCTTCACATTCGGCAAATTTCTTAATACATTGAAGGGACGAGGGTGCCCACACCTCGTGCCCTTCCTCGTCTACAGATCCATTTTAGCCTTTTGGGTATTCTGTTTTGCCCCCTCAAAGCGGACGGTTGGCGATGTCACTTAGATTTTTTCAGATTTTTCCTATTATCATGGCGATTGGGGCCTTTTTGTCTTGGCCTGGGTTTGTCCGGGGCGAGACCCATCCAGAATTTCCTCCTTCAGCTCGGCAACGACTTGATAGTGCGGGGGCCTACCATGACCTTGGGGTGTCCCTCTCCAAGGCTCGAAAAATCTCTGGTGCCGTCTCAACCGGCCTACCATTGCCACCGCTGGTTCGCCATCAAGCTTCTATGAAATATCCCATTTCTGCGATGGTCACCTACAATTACGGGGTGGCGTTGGTCCGTGAGCGAAAGTTGTCTGAAGCTAGGGAACAATGGGCCACGGCGATAACAATTTATCAACGCTTTCCTGAAGCCCATTTTGCCTTAGGTGTATCGTATCTCCTGGAGGAGGAGCCCCTCAGGGCCATCGAACCGCTCCAAATGGCTCTTCGGTGGGCGCCGAGGTGGGTAGAGGCCTTTCAGGCTTTGGGGTTGGCCTACCTGAGGACCCACAAATATGAAATGGCTCAACAAGTGTGGGAACGAGCCATAAGAAGGCATGCCGAAAATGCCCCTATTCAAGCCAACTTGGGCCTTTTGGCTTTACGCCAGGGAAATTTTCACGCCTCTATCCAATTTTCCCGTCAAGCACTCATCCATCGGCCCGACCTTGTAGCGGCCCACTTTAATCTGGGTCTTGCGCTGCTTCTGAAGGGCGAATCGCTTTCGAGTGTCAAGCCGTTTCAGGCAGCCCTTTCCTTCGACCCCCAACTTACCAAGGCCAGGATCTTGTTGGGGGTGGCCTGGAGTCGTCTGGGGAATTGGGTTCTGGCCTCTCAAGCTTGGCAAGAAGCTCTCAGGGGAAATCCTATACATTCTGATGGGGTCTGGGCTCATGAAAATTTGGGGTGGGCATATATCATTATGGGGGACTGGCCATCGGCAACCAAGCAATTCCGTTGGATGGTGAATCATCACCCTGACTGGGCTCAGGGGTGGTCTCAACTCGGAATGATCTTCGTAGCAAGGCGCGAGTGGAAACAAGCTGAAAGGGCTTTGGAGTCTGCCATTCGTCTAAAACCCGACTGGTCTCATCTGCGGGTAGCCTTAGGAAGGGTTTACATCGAACTGGGGAAATTGAGTCGAGCAGAGGACACTTTCTTATTGGTCACGGAAGGAGTTCCTGATTTCTCCGAGGGCCATTACTTGTTAGGTGTGGTTCGTCGTGCCCAGAATCGAGCAGGAGAAGCTGTTGGCCCGCTCCAAAAGGCTGCGCTACAGGGGCATAGAGAAGCCCAAGGTCTTTTGGCCTCTATGTATGCCCAGGGCCAGGGGGTAGATCCCAACCTCCCCCTGGCCATGGTGTGGTGGGCCCGCAGTAGTCGTGAAGGGATTCCGGATGATCTGACCACTATGTCTAAAGAGCAGCTTTCTTTCCTGCGAGCCGGACTCCATCGAGAACAAATTTCAATGGCCCGGCGACAGGATGTCCTCACAGGATTTGCGCTTATTCGTCAAGATCTTCGAGGATGGTCCCCCATTGGGGGTTCTCACCCGGGTCTCACTCTACTGATAGAAAAGGCGTTAGCTTTGGATGCGATGGCGGGTTCCCTCCTTCGTGAGAGGATGGTCGATCAATCGCAGCTCTATCCTGAGAGTGCCAAAAAAATTCATGCATATTTTCTTCAAACGGCTAAAGAGGGCGATGCCGAATCCTGTGACGTGGTAAGGAAAGCTCGATTAGTTTCGTCACGAGGAGCCAATGACTTGTGTGTCCTCATGAACAACCCATGAGGGACTGTTAACGGTGATTGGCACGATGGGAATGCGAAGATGGGGAGTCCTCTTTCTTTTGAGTTTCCTCTGCTCAAGCACGATCGTGTGCGTTTCTCTCGTCTTTCCTCATGCTGATCGGTGGTTCATCGATTACCAATTACGCAAAGGCGCCTGGAACCCGTTACATGATTCTTTGGCGTTGATCACCGCCACAAGGGGGAGCTCGCTTTTTTGTGATAACGCTTCGGCCAATCCTCATGTGCTCGCCGAAATGTTACGACGCATAGCTCAATCCGGTGCCAATGTTATCGCACCAGCTCTGACCATCAAATTTCCTGTACCCTCAGAATGTGGCGGGTTAACAGCTTTGGTTCGTTTAGCTGATGTCACACAACAGGCCGGGTCCATTGTGTACCCGGATGGGAATCCTCCCATTCTACAAAACGCGGCCAAGGGGCATGGAACCTTGGGACTTCAACCAGACGAGGATGGAGTTTTTCGAGGGTTGCCAAAGAACGCCCTGAATGCCTCCTCCCCCTCAGCGGCATTTTTTCAGACCGTTCTCTCTTCGGTCCCAGGGGTGAAGAATTCCGAGCGTCAGATGACGGTGTTCCCTAGCAGGAAATTTCTACGACCTATCAGCCCCTCTTTGTCCCATACCCTTGCATTTGACGAAGTCTCGGCCTCGGTCGATCGGCAAGAGTGGGAGCGATTGGCTCAATGGTTTCAAGGAAAAGTCGTCGTTCTTGTGCCGGAGGGTTTTGGAACCGGGAGCATTCCGACTCCATGGTCATCCCTTCCTACCCAGGAGCAGCTACATGCCTGGCTCATCAATGCCGAACTATTGAATGGGTGGGCGTGGCAACCTCATTGGTTGTACATCCTGGTCGGAATTGCCCTCACCGGCATGATTCTGGGCCGGGGTTTTCTTGGGCCGGATTTTCTCTACCGACGAACCGCCATATTCCTTTGTTTTCCTATGATTCTTTTGCTGGCGATGTTTATCGCCTTCAGGGAGGGATGGGTGTTCCCCTTCGCGAGTATCGGTTTGTCTTTAGGGTTGACCTTATCCACGGTGTGGGTGTGGCGGGTGTGGGACGGTCAGGAGGTTATCGTCAGACGAATTCAAGAAAGAGAGCAGGAATTATCGCGATTATGCCAGGAATTGGCCGAAAAAAAAGGGCAGGTTCAATCCTTGGAAGGGCAACTTAATCAAGCCCGGCAATATGTCCGAAATTCCGATTCTGTTATCGAGCAGTTACACCAATCTCAACACGCTATTGCCTCTCGTTTGAAGCAATCTCAGGCGGACATGGATGGGACGCAGCAAAAAATTGCCAAATTGGAGCATGAGCTTGAAGACCTCCGTTTACAAGTGCCCGCATCTCTGCCTCTGGTGACCCGCGTTCATGAGTCCGAAGAGGTTGGAGATCCGTTTAGGGAATGTGAATCCTTTCATATTCTTACTCGAGATTCTCATATGCTTCAGGTGTTCCAAGATCTCAAGAAAGCCGCGCGGACCTCTCACCCTCTTCTCTTGATGGGTGAAACAGGAACGGGGAAAGAAGTATTCGCTCAAGCGGCTCATCGACTGAGTCCTCGAGGTGAAAAGCCGTTCATTTCAGTGAACATGGCCGCGATTCATTCAGACCTGTTCGAGGGAGAATTGTTCGGTGATGTGAAAGGAGCGTTTACCGGTGCGGTGGGTCGGAAAGGATTCCTCGAGGCTGCAGATGGTGGAACCCTATTTTTGGATGAGGTGGGGGAATTATCGCTTCAGTTACAAGCCAAGCTGTTACGAGTGTTGGAGAGTGGTTCATTTTTTCGGGTGGGAGATTGCCGGTTAACCCAGGTTAATGTCCGGATTATCGCGGCTACGAATAGGGATTTGCAGGCTGAAGTGACGGCGGGTCGATATCGTGAAGATTTATTCTATCGTTTACAGAGCATTATGATTCATCTCCCTCCTTTGCGACGACGGAATGTCGAAGATCGTATGCTCTTAGCGCACCATTTTCTCCATCAGTTCAGCGATTCTTCCCCCTCAGGAATTCGAGGTTTTTCCCAAGGCGCGGTGAATGTCATACGTGAGTATGCCTGGCCTGGGAATATTCGAGAATTGCGGCAAGCGATCGCACGAGCGGCCGTCCTCGCTGCCGGTCCCATCATTACTGAAGCCGATCTTCAATTGATCAAATCGGACGCTCAATCAGGTGAGAGGTCCACGGGCCAGACCAACAATTCGCCTGGTAATCTGGAAGACACCATGGTGCTGGATTGTCTTCGACAGCATCGATTTGATATGCAGGCCACCGCAAAGGTTTTGGGATGGGATCGAAGCACGGTCACTCAACGGTTAAAAGGGTTAGGGTTTCAAGCCCTCGTGGAAAGTCGGGGGGATGTGGAAGTCGCCGCACGCCGACTTGCGGGAAATTCAGACTCCGTTCGAATCGTGGAAAGACGTTTACGAGAATATGCCAAGAATCTGGGCTCTCGATCGCATGCGTCTATTGAAGAAGCGATACGCGACTGCCGGAAACGGTTCAGAAACCTTCCTGAACGATATTTCCCGGCAGTCGAGCAGTTGTTACGCAGAGATTTTTCCCTTCCTTCTTAGGCAGGAACGAATTTCAACGCTGCTGAGTTGATACAATACCGCAATCCGGTAGGTGGGGGACCATCATCAAAGACGTGCCCTTGGTGGCCTCCGCAACGAGCACAGTGGACCTCGGTTCTGGGGTAGATGAGTTTCCAATCTGTTCTCGTTTCCACAACCTGGTCAGAGATGGGTTTCCAAAAACTGGGCCACCCTGTCCCACTATCAAATTTGGTTTCTGATGAAAATAGGGCTAATTCGCATCCGGCGCATTGGTAGGTCCCTGTGGCCTTGTTATTATGATATTCATTCGAGAATGGGGGCTCTGTCCCCTCTTGGCGAAGAATGCGATATTGTGCCGGAGTTAAAATTTCCCTCCACTCACCATCCGTTTTTGTGATTTTGGTAATACCTGAACTTCCTGGAGAAGGCGTAGTTGAGGCCATAGACACTCCCAAGGATTTGGCAAGGAGTCCAACGCCAAGCGCAAGGCCAGCTTTCATGAGATTCCTCCTGTTTAAAGACATGACAGACCTCCTGGGGAAAAAACGAATCCTTTCAATCATTTTTCAGATTATCGCTGATTGAATATGTGTATAGTCTAGCAAATCCCCAAAATATTACGAAAATTCATCAGGAACCTTTGACTGGTTTCCTCGAAGTTTTTACACTGTAAAGAGAGGGAAGTGCGGCGGAGGTGTTCGTGGGGGCTGGTTGGTCTAGGGATGGAAGATTGATTGTGCGAAGTCAGGAAATGAGTAATTAAAGAGAGGAGGGTTTACGATGACGACACAACCTCTGGATCTAAAAATTGAGAGCCGAAACGTGGGGATGACTCCCAGGTGGAAAGCCGAAATAGAACGCCGGACAGAGGCATTACAGACTGATTCCCTTCGAATCACGCATGCCCGTGTGACGTTGACGAAAAATGCCCATCATAAAAAGGGTGCCGATAATGCGGAAGCCCTGGTCGTCATCACGATCCCGCGGCGTCGTACAGTTACGGCACGAAAAGAATCTAAAACGTTTGAAGAGGCTAT
Organism: Nitrospirales bacterium; assembly: GCA_965223275.1. Lineage (GTDB taxonomy): Bacteria > Nitrospirota > Nitrospiria > Nitrospirales > UBA8639 > Nitrospira_E. The sequence continues at coordinate 1,843,283 of OZ244992.1, read as the reverse complement.
TCGCGCGGCATTTGCTGCGGTGGAACATGAGATTGAAAAGATCGAGGAAAAACGGATTGCGCGTTCCTCTAAAGCTGCTGCCAAAAAAGCTCAGAGAACCGTAGCGCTTTCTTCCTGAAAATCCCGATGAGTTGATAATGGGTGGGGTAGGGTATTAAAGGCTGATGAAATGGGTGAGAATGCCTTAAATTTGTCGAATTCGGAGGAGCGCCTTCCCAGCCTGCATGATTTCTTCCAATCGTTGTGAGGTTTTCGCCTCACCATAACATCGAACAATGGGTTCGGTTCCTGAGGGACGAATCAGGAACCAACCCCCATCCGACAACAATAACTTACATCCATCGATCTTATTGACTTGGGAAACTTCTACGCCTGCAAATTGAACGGGAGGGTGATCGATCACGGCCTGAATTTGTTCTTGGATTTCCTCGTTAATCTTCAAATCCTCGCGAGTCGTGGACATCCCTCCTACCCGTTGAAAAAGATCCTGCAGCAAGGCTTGGATCGTCTGACCCGTAAACGCCACCATTTCCGCCACCAAAGCTCCTGCGAGAATTCCATCCTTTTCGGGCACATGACCCTTAATAGACATGCCTGCGCTTTCTTCTCCTCCGAACACGATGTCCCCCTTAGCCAGCAATTCTCCGATAAATTTAAATCCCACCGGGGTTTCATGGACGGTGAGTCCGTGGTGAGTCGCCACGGCGTCAACAAGATGCGTCGTCGCCACGGAGCGGGCGACGGCCCCTTGCCATTGCCGGCTTCGAATTAAATAGTCCAAGAGTAAAGCCAGGATGAAATTCGCCTGGATGAAGGTACCATCGGCATCCACCACCCCGAAGCGATCCCCGTCACCGTCAGCAGCCAAGCCTAAGTGGGCTCCTTCACGAGGAACGGTTTCTTTGAGCTCTTGCAGGGTGTGATCGGTCGGTTCGGGGCGAAAGCCGCCAAAATACGGATCTCGCCAATGATGCAGAACGGCCATTTTCGCGCCGGCCTGCCTCAGGAATTCATCCAGGTAATTTCTGGTTGATCCGAACAAGGGATCAAACACGACTCGAATGCGGCCATTGCGAATTCGATCGCAATCCACGTGTTTTTCCAACCCTTTGAGGTAGTCGGGTTGGGGATCAAAGTACCGCACCATACCTTCTTGTTCCGCCCGTTCCCAGGGTGACCATTTCAGATGTTCTCCGTGTAACAACGGCAGGATGCGAAGTTCGATGGCTTTGGTGGTTTCAGGGAGAGCAGGGCCTCCCCAATCGGGGGTGAATTTCACCCCATTCCATTCCGGAGGATTATGGCTGGCGGAAATATTGATTCCTCCAGCCAGTTTTCGGTTGATTACATGGTACGAAATGGTGGGGGTCGGTGTGTCTCGATCGCAGATGAGACAGGGAATCCCATGGGCGGCCATGACTTCCGCGACGACCTTGGCAAAATGTTCCCCCAAAAATCTCGCATCGTAGCCGATGAGGATCCCCTGTTGACCCTGCTTTTGTTGGCGCAGGTATTGGGCGATACCCTGACACACGATTCTAAGGTTTTGAACCGTAAAATCTTCCGCGACGATGGCCCGCCAGCCAGAGGTTCCGAATTTAATGGATTTCATCGTGACAAATGGAGATTGGCTCAGGAGGATTGGGCATAAACAAGTTCACCAGAACCAGGTATGCCCTAGAATAGAGCATTTTTTTGTTTCCCGCTAGTCTTGGGAGAGGAACTTTCCTGCCTGAGTGTTAATCAGAAAGAAGCATCAAGGGACAAAACTCATTGAGGGATAGGCCTACCAAATGAAAATTTATGGCCCCATCCAAAGCGAATGGGGCCGTACAGAATTATTCATTTAGCAAAAATGCCGAGTAGACAACCAAAGGAAGTTTAGGCATTCCTCCCACGCAATAGAGGTAAAACTAACAGACCGCTTCCCAGCAGGATCATCGTGGAAGGTTCTGGGGTGGATGTGAAATCTCCACCGACTACATCCATTCCCAAGGGTGTCAGGCCTGCATCGATGACCGCTTGGCGGCTATTCAATATGCCGGAACCTTCTGGAGCAAAAATATCCCAGTTATTTCCCCATAGGGTAAACCCAGAATCCGTTAGATTATTGGGCCCTCCATTTGGTGCCCCAGAACAACAGAGGCCCTGTCCTACAAAATAAAAGGTACCAGATTCGTTAATATCCCCCGAGAGGGTATAGTTGAGAAATCCAGAGGCGTTTCCCCCAATTCCAGGGTCGGATAATTGCCCACCCGTAATATGCATCGTTCCTTCCGGTGCATTGAGTGTTCCCGTCAAATTCACCAGGGAGTATCCTCCTGTCGCATCAAAATCCCCATGAAGGGTTCCCTCAAAGGGCCAATACAACTTAGCGCCACCCATGCAAAGACCCGAACTCCCGCAGCTGGATGCAGCATGAATTCCACTGTATCCATATCCACCACCAGTGCCATTTTGGATGGCAATAGAAATGGGACTGGCCCAGAGTGGCTGAAGTCCAGTGGAGCAAACCACCAGACTGAAAAATACCAACGATCGAACCAACTGTTTCATGATTTTTCCCCCATAGGCTGGCTTTGGTGACTGTTATGGAAAAACAAATCAAAGGGGGTTATGGGACCTTATACAAGTGGCATGCCAATTCCTCTTCTAGGGCTAATTATGCATTCGTTATGTTCCATTCTTTAGTTTTTTGTTAATGGAAAATCTGTTATTTCGAGAGAAAACATAAATTTAAGATTCATTCCAAATTGAGAAGTCAAATTTGGTCCTACCTCAAATCATCAGAACGGGGATTAATCGGGAACAACCGGCTGAGAATCTATAAGCCTTCTCACAAATAGGGAGAAAAGGTTGTCGGAACATTTGTCGGCTTTCATTCGAAATGCCGTATTTGGGTGAACAAAAAGAGACCTAAACCAAAATAATCAATGGAAAAAAGGTGTGAAGGCCTTCTGGTAGGTGTTTGGGGAATCGACAGAACTCCTGCCGAAAGGTTTGGCCGGTGAAAGAGAAAATGAGAGGAAACGGGTTTTTCGGATGATTATGAAGTGAGCTCGCACCAGACAGGGGTGTGATCAGAGGGTTTTTCCATTCCCCTTGGGGTTCGATCGACGTTGGAAGCCTTCAACCGATCGGCTGCCTGAGGGGAAAGCATGAGATGATCAATCCGTAAGCCTTCATCTCTATTCCATCGTCCCGCTTGGTAGTCCCAATAGGAATAGAGACCCAATTCGGGATGTAGGGCCCGGAGGGCATCGGTATATCCGAGGTAGGTTAAAGCTCGAAAGCGGGAGCGGGATTCAGGTCGACAAAGGGCGTCCTCCGCAAACCCTTCGGGATCATAGACATCGCTGTCGGTCGGGCAGACATTAAAATCCCCGCCAAGTACCACCGATTCCTCCAGAGCAAGAAGAGATTGTGCATGGGCGAGTAGGCGGTCCATCCAGCGTAATTTGTATGAGAACTTTTCCGACCCAATGGGATTTCCATTCGGAAGGTAGATTGAGGCGATTCGAACATCTCCTACGATGGCCTCAATATACCGGGCCTGTTCGTCGGAAGCATCACCTGGCAACGAGGTATGTTCAATGGTGAGAGGGGCCTTGGAAAGGATGGCGACACCATTGTAGGTTTTCTGCCCGACGATTTCTGCATGGTATCCAAGTTCGTCGATGGCCAGATGGGGAAATTGCGGTTCTGTCGTTTTTAATTCCTGGAGTAGCACGATATCCGGGTCGGCCTGTTTGATCCATTCGGTTAAGTGCGGGATACGAACTTTGATGGAATTGACGTTCCAAGTGGCAATTTTCATGGGAGGACTTCTATGTCAGGAATTATGTGAAATCAATGGAAAATCGTAGGATAAAGGGTGATATCTTACAACCCACTGGACTCGGTGTTTGATGGATTTCGCTGAAACTGAACCTGGAAGCCTTTGAATTCTTTCTGAAAAAGCGTTTTGAGAATAAAGGGCGTAATCCCGAAGAACAAGGTGCCATAGATGCCGAGTTCAAGGAGATATTGCGATGATTCGGAAACGGTGGTGTTGAGAATCACAGGAACTGCCCATCCGATCGTCATTGTGACGAACGCCAAAATGACGATATGTCGCCAAAAAAGAAACCAGACAATTTTTAACAATTCCGTGTATGTGGGGATCACCATAGATAAAGATTCCTTTTAGTGGCTGGATCGTTTGTGGTTAATGCGCTTCATCCCAAGAAGGGCCTTGCCCCACTTCCACGGTGAGGGGAACAGAAAGTGTCAAAGCTGGGAGGGTCGCCTGTTCCATGACCTGTTTGATAATGACGGAAGCTTCTTCCCAGACTGCTGCCTTCATCTCAAATAATAATTCATCGTGTACCGTAACCAGCATGAAACACTCATCGCGTAACCCCTTCTGGGACAACGCCTCAGGAACCCGAATCATGGCTCGTTTTAAAATATCTGCTGCGGTTCCCTGTAGGGGGGCGTTGATAGCTGCGCGCTCGGAAAAATTTCGCCTGGCAGGATTTTTATCATGAATGCCCGGGACGTGACAGCGTCGGCCAAACAATGTTTCCACATATCCACGTTCGCGACAGAAGTGTTTCGTTCGTTCCATATATTCTTGGATGCCCGGGTATTGTTCAAAGTAGGTCTGAATGTATGAAGCTGCTTCAGCCTGTTCTACCCCCAATTGTCGAGCCAACCCAAAGGGGCTGATACCATAGATGATCCCGAAATTTATCGCTTTGGCTTTTCGCCTCAGGTTGGGGTCCATCTCCTCAAGGGGAATATTGAACACTTGACTGGCGGTCAGCGCATGGATGTCCTTGCCTTCCCAGAATGCGTCTTTTAATACCGGAATGTCAGCTACATGGGCGAGCAAACGCAGTTCGATCTGAGAATAATCCAGAGAGACAAGGGTATGTCCAGGTTCGGCAATGAACGCACGTCGGATTTTCCGTCCCTCTTCAGTGCGAATGGGGATATTTTGAAGATTGGGATCTGTTGAGGCCAATCGTCCGGTGGCGGCGGAAGCCATGGCGTAGGAAGTATGCACTCGATGAGTCTCTGGATGAATCTGATGAAGGAGTGCTTCAGCGTAGGTACTGCGTAATTTATCCAAATGCCGCCATTCCAACATATGGGTCGGAAGCTCATGGCCTTCGGCGGCCAAGGATTCCAACACATCCGAACTGGTGCTGAAGCTTCCCCCTTTCCCTTTTTTCCCTCCTTCCAGGCCTAAATCTTGGAATAATACTTCCCCCAGTTGCTTAGGGGACCCCACATTAAAGGGCCTTCCCGCTAACGTATGAATGGTGCCTTCCAATTCTTGAAGTCGCCGGGCGAATTCCTGGCTGACCTGTTGGAGTTGTGCGACATCGATTTTGATCCCCTGTCGCTCCATGGCGGCCAGTACGGGAATCAAGGGACGCTCTAGGGTTTCGTAGACCGTCGTCAATCGTTCTTCCAACAACCGGGGTTTTAGGGTCCGATGCAGTTGAAACGTCACGTCAGCATCTTCAGCCGCATAGTCTAAGGCTTTGTCTAATGGCACGCGGTCGAAGGTGACTTGAGACTTCCCGGTTCCTGCCACTTCTTTGTAGGGAATGGTGGAATGGCCCAAAAAGAGTGAGGACAGTTCATCCATCCCATGCCCATGTTTTCCACCTTCCAAGACATAGGAGAGGAGCATCGTATCGTCGACTGGGGAGACAGAGACTCCATATCGTTCCAACACAACCATGTCATATTTAATATTCTGTCCGACCTTAAGGATTCCCGGGTCGTTGAAAACGGGACCCAAAATGTCTAGGGCCATTTGCAGTGGAATTTGTTGAGGGGTTTCAGTTGATGGGTCTGCGGTACGAGCCAGCAGGTCTTGGTCAGATGTGGCATCTGGATGGACATGTCCCAAAGGTATGTAACAGGCATGATGAGGTTCGACGCTAAGGGAAATACCCACCAACTCAGCTCGGGTTTGGTCGAGAGATGTCGTTTCCGTATCGATGGCGATGACGCCATGGTCAGAGGCCGCTTTCACCCATTGTTTCAGGGCCGGAACGGTCTGAACCAACTCATACTGTGGTTGAGTCGTTGGGGGAGAGGGAGCATCGTGTGAGAGGGATTCTTGAGATGCCTCTGACGATGTAGTGGATGGAGACCTGACATCCTTTCGACTTTGAATGCGAGCGACAATGGATTTAAAACCCTGTTCTGTTAGAAATTGTTCGAGTGCTTCATAATTTGGTGCACGACGTTCTAATTGAGCCAGAGAGATGGTGATGGGGACATCGGAGCGAAGCCGGACGAGTTCGCGCGAAAGACGTGCCTCATCGGCAAATTGAATGAGATTCTCTCTACGCTTGTTTTGTTTGATTTCGGAAGCCCGTTCCAGGAGGCTGTCCAAATCTCCGTATTCCTGGATCAATTGAGCTGCAGTTTTAATGCCGACGCCAGGCACACCAGGAACATTATCCGTGGAATCCCCAGCCAGAGATTGCACGTCCACGACTTTTTCCGGGGGAACACCGAATTTTTCCAGGACTTCTGTGGGACCGATACGGCGATTTTTGAAGGAGTCATACATGGAAACCCGGTCTGAGACTAACTGCATGAGATCTTTGTCGGAGGACACGATCGTCACATCGGCCCCGGCTTCTAGGGCTTGCTTCGTGTAGGTGGCAATAAGATCATCGGCTTCGAATCCGTTCAGTTCGATGCAGTCCAGATTGAAGGCACGGGTGGCTTCCCTGACCAGGGCAAATTGTGGAACCAATTCATCCGGGGGTTCGGTGCGATTGGCTTTATAGCTTGGGGCAAGATCGTTACGAAAGGTTTTTCGAGCTGAATCGAACACGATGGCAATATGGTCCGGCTGCATGTCATCCAGCAATTTCATCAGCATGGTGATGAATCCATAGACCGCATTCACGGGAGTGCCATCGGGCCTGGTGAGGAGTTGGATGGCGTGAAAGGCTCGAAAAATAAATCCCGAGGCATCGACTAAAACGACATGTTGGAGTGGAGAGGGGGCGTTAGGCGAGTCAGGCATGATGAAGTCTCAAAGTTTTGATGGACCCTGAAGATACCTGATACCCGGTTCCGTGTCGATATCTCTTCCCCAAGATATGGTCAACTCTTTAGAGCATTCGTGATACTATAAAGCATTCCCCCGGATGTTCATCTAGGAGAAAAACTTCATGAAAAAATTCCTACTGGGATTAGGCATCGTCCTCGTCCTTTTATTGGTTGTTATTCTCATCCTCCCCTTCATCGTGGATCTCAATCAGTATAAGGGGCAGTATATTCCACTGGTTGAAGATGCCTTGAATCGAAAGGTTGAGGTCGAGAATGTTCAACTGACGGTCATTCCCCACATCGGCATGCGATTGGATGGAGTCACCATACATGATGATCCGGAATTCAGTACGACTCCATTTTTGTCAGTCCCCACCGTGCAAGTCGTCGTACAATGGGCACCACTTCTGAATCGGAAAGTGCACGTTGAGAGCGTCCAAGTCCAAGAGCCAACCATCCAGGTCATTCGGTCTTCTCAGGGAATTCTGAATACGGCCTCGATTGGGAAAGGATCCCCTCAGAAACAGGAGCCGACTCAAGCTCCTACGCCTGAAGGCTCGGGGGGAGCGGTCTTGTCCATGTTTGCGGTCGAACGGTTGTCACTCACGGGAGGGAAGCTTCAGTTCGATGATCGAGTGACGAAAGGTTCTCCCGACTATGAGGTTGAGCAATTAGAGATACACACCGACTCAGTTCAATTAGGCAAAATGGCCAACGTGCGAGTCAGTGGTCGCATGAAACCCTATGACCTGCCCTTTGAAGTGAATGGACAATTTGGTCCACTCCAGGAAAATCTCGATCTTCAGACGATCGATGTGGTGAGTCAAGTCGCCAACGTTCAGCTCATGGCAAAGGGCAAGCTACAACAGGGGAAATTGGATTTGGACCTAGAAGTTCCCTCAGCTTCTTCGAAGGATGTGCCCTTTGATTTGGGGCTCACCAAACCCGTCGCCATCAAGCAGGTTCGTGCCCACCTTCTGATGACCCTTTTCCCCAAACCAGGTGCTCCAGCTCCAGAACCTCAAATTGATCCCGTAAATTTAGATCTTCTGTTAGGAGAGAGTTCAACTATTCAGCTTTCCGGAAAGGGGGGTCCTTCAAAATTTTATCTCACCGGTACGGCCCCGAAGGTTTCTTCCCAAGATCTTCCCGTGACCCTTCCTGTCCAACAAGCCTTTTCGATCAAGCAGCTGGCCTTTGAGGCCGAAGCTCTAGGGAAAAAAATTCGCATTCCGGCCTTCAGCGGCCAGGCCTTTGAGGGAAATTTGGCGGGAAAAGCGGAATGGGATGGGACTACCTCGACGCCGAAGTTTTCTGCTTCCGGGAATTACCAGAACTTTGGCGTGCAGTCGATTTCCAAAGTCTTGCAAGCTGATCCTGCCGTGAGTGTCTCGGGAACGGGAAATCTGGAATGGAAGATTTCTGGTTCATTGCCCCAATCCGGCGCACTTCAACTATCAGGGCCGGTTCACGTATCCGTCAAAGATGGAGAACTCCTCGGGATCAATATCCTTCGCCAAATCGATGAAGCCTTAAACATGCCCGGGCTGTTAAGCGATTCGGCGCAGTCCACCATTTTCTCTCTTTTTGACGCGCAAGGAACGTTTGAGCCCAAGGGTCTGTTGTTCAAACAGATCCTCCTCGATTCCAAGGCCTTTGCCGTAAGGAGCCAGGGGTTGGTTGGGTTTGACCAATCCCTGGGGATGCGAGGAAAGCTGGCATTATCGGAAAAGGTTACCAAAAAGGTGCTGAAACGAATTCCCCTAGCGAAGGTGGCCAGGCGCAACAGACAATTGGTTCTTCCGTTTGTGACGGGAGGGACTGTGTCAAACCCGGATGTTCAATTGGATACGAAATTCCTCAGTGAGGCTTTGCAAAAGAAGGTAGAGCAAAAGTTGCAAAAAGCCTTGGAAGGCGATGGCAAAGAATTAAAAGGCCTTTTTAAGGAAGGAAAAGGCCTACTCAAGAATTTGCTGGGGAAATAATCATTGTGGACCAAGCTCTCCCCGTCATCTTTGGAAGAGTCGAAGCCTGGGGTTAGCCATGCGGGGTGGGAGTCGCTACGCACACCTGCATGACCAAATTTCGCAATTCTCCGATATCGTATGGTTTACTCAAAATGGCATACGCGCCCAATTGTGTGGCCCGTTTCCGAACTTCATCATTCAGGCAACCGGTGAGCATGATGATGGGGGCCTGTGTGGATCTTGGGTCTTGTTGCACATGAGCCAGGAAGTGTAAACCAGTCATCACTGGCATGACGTGATCCAATAGGATAATATCGAATTCCTGAACAGCCAGAGCTCCGATGGCTGTCGCTCCATTATCGGCTTCAAGACAGGTAAACCCCTCAAATTCAAAAACCATACGAATCAGGCTTCGGGTCATTTCGTCATCATCGACGATGAGCATGTATTTACCCATCCTGCACCTCCTTCGTCGGTGTGGCGTGTCTGGGTGGGATGGGAAGAGAGCCATGTAACCGATGCGGTATCATGGGGTTTCAGTTGGCTCCTGCCCATCAGTGATCTGGGAATCGGGTTTTCGCCAAATCACAAACATTCCTCCTACTAATCCAATGAGAGTGATGGCTACGGCTAAGATGGTTTCCATGACGTTCCTCCTGGTCGTGATCTACCCATAAATACAGCAAGTACCATACCAAAAGAAGTTTTTTCTGTGATTAGATGGACTACTCGAGATAAGTTCGTAAATTTCAAGAGAAAATTTTCCCTCGTCCACATAGTCATGGAGGGAGGAGAAGGCATTCAACCAAGTAATGTATGCATGTGAGGGGAGGATCACCTACCAAAAATCGTACAGTCTGTATCTTTTTGGATAATTAATTGAAAAATTGAGGAGGGAAAAACATTTTGTCTCAATGAGATCAATCTTGGCGAAGGACCGATAGTGGTGGGAGGCTCAGTAATCTATATGTACTAGCCACTCCGGTCAGTAGTGTGAGGAAGATCACAGTGAGGAGACCTATCAGGAAGAACAAGGGGTCAAAATGCCAAGGGAGGTCGAAGAAGAAATGGAGGACGGACCAAGATAGGAAATTCCCCAATCCCAACCCAATTAATCCAGCGAATCCTCCCACCAATCCAAATTCGACACCTAATGAAAAGACCAATCGCCCTCGACTTCCTCCAAGGGACTTCAAGATGGCCAATTCCTTTAGCCGCCGAAAGCGGTTTATAGAAATGGCTGCCACCATCACGAGTCCTCCGGTTGCCAGGCAAAGGATGGCTAGGGCATGAATCCCCTGAGCCAACTGTCGAAAGAGGGTAGTGATATTGTTTAAAACGTCCCTGATATTAATGGCGCTCACGTTTGGAAGGGCAGAGACCACAGCTTGTTGCAAAGGCACTTCAAGGGACTGGGGAATCTTGGCTGATGCAATATACGTGATGGGTGCTTCTTGAAAGGACCCGGGTTCAAAAATCATAAAAAAGTTGAGGGAAAAACTGCCCCAGTTGACCTTCCGAAAACTGGCGACTTGTGCGACAAACGGCACGCCGTGTACATCGAAGGTCAACGTGGACCCCAAGGTCAGGCCCAGATGTTTTCCTGCTTCTCGTTCCACGGACACCCTGAATGGTGAATCCGCACCCTTTTCTGAACGGTGGGATGAAGCCGGAACAGCCTTGTCCCACCACTCTCCATCAGTGATGGTGTTATGGTGGGGAAGGTCTCTACGCGCCGTAGAAACATATTCCCGGGTAAAGTACCAACCGTTTCTTTTGCCTTTATACCGTTCAGGGTCGATCGGTTGGTCATTGATGGCGGTGAGTCGGGCACGCATGACCGGAAATACCTGAAACGAAGAGAGCGGGACTCGTTCGTTCAAGATCGTTTGGAAGATTGGTTGTTGATCGGGTTGAATATCGATAAAGAAGAAGGAGGGAGCCTCGGTGGGAATCTGATCCCCGATGAAATCCAAGAGAGACCGTTGAACGGTGGTTAAGGTGGTCAAGAGCATCACCCCGATTCCAATGGCCAATGTCATAGCCTTGGTAAAATTGCCGGGCCGTTGGAGATTTTGTATCGCATGACGTACAAGATACCGTTGGGGAAAGGAAATTTGACCAAGAGTCCAATACAGCGCCATAGTGCCAACCAGTAAAATTCCTATCGCTCCCACAAAGGCACCAGTATAGAACAAGCCCAGCATGAAAGAATGGGCTTGCCACATCGCCAGTCCGGTTAAGCATCCGGCAATAATCAGACTGGTGAGCATGCGCGGACGGTCTTGCCACCACAGTTTTGTCATCTGGACCAATTGAAGAACTTTGGATGCGTTCGGGTCCTTTCCTGAATGGTTCTCCACCTCTTGTCGAAAGACCAGAGCAGGAGAAACCAGACGGATATGGAGTAGCGGCCAAAGGGAAAAGGCCAAGGTACTGAAAATCCCCAAGGCCCCCCCGCGGATGAAAGGGCTGATGGTTGGTTCCATGGTCATCGTCTCAGGGATGATTCCGCCCAAGAATTGAGGCAACACTTGATGGAGAATCAAGCCCACGGCACCACCTAACAGACTTCCGATTCCCCCCAGGATGAGGCTTTGGGTGAGATAGAGTCTGATGATTTGTCCTGAATCGGCACCAAGAGTTTTCAAGGTGGCGATTATCTGGGTTTTTTGGAGGACAAAACCTTGGATCGTACAAGCGACTCCAATGCCCCCTACCATCAGAATGGTTAACCCGATCAACCCCAGGTAGAGGTTCAATTGAGAGAGAAAGCGGCGAAGCCGAGGCTGTGCGTCACGGAAGGAACTGACACGTACGCCCTCTTGGCTGAGGCGCCCTCGCAATTCTCCGAGTAATGGGAACAAAGGAGTGGTGTCAGGAACTTTCAAGCGAAACCGTTCGTGGATTCGACTTCCGGTTTTGACCAATTGCGTCGCCTGTAAGGCTTTTTGCGAAACAAAGACCCTTGGTCCCAAACTAAAGGCATTGGCGATACGATCAGGTTCTTTGTTGAGGACTCCTGTGATCTGGAAGTTGGCTTGACCGATGCGAATTTCACTGCCAATGCTGGCCTGTAATCGAATGAGGAAGGATTTCTGGACGATGGCCCCAAAACAGGGGAGATGACGACAACCTGAGGAGATCGGGGCCAACAGGTGCCTCAAAGGATCCTCAGGTTCTACCCCAATCGTTCCGTACAAGGGATAGGCGTCATCAATGGCTTTGAGTTCAACCAATTGCGTGGTGGTCACTGAGGGGTTGGAAGGCTGATCGGGCAGGTCGAGGGCAGCCATCGCGGACAACTCCGTAACATGGGATACAGAAAATTTTCGGTCTTCCAGGGAGTCCATGACCTTTTGACCTTTGGAAGTCATCACGCGGCGCCAGGACAGTTCGATATCTCCTCCCAACAGGGCTCGGGCGTCCCCAAGGATGGCCTGTTCGACGTTTGTGGCAAACAGATCCACGGCCACGATGGCACCGACTCCCAAGGCGATACACAAAAACAGGAAAAGAAACCGTGTGAGAGCACCCACAGTTTCTCGCCATGCGAATTTCAGAGTGATGGGTATCATGGGAACAGGCCATCCAAAAACAGGCTCATTCAGTATCCGCCCGAGCCTCGTCTACCATTCTGCCATCTTGTAGCGTCAGAATATGTTGAGCCTGACTGGCTAACGACACGTCATGCGTGACCAGGACCAAGGTCGTCCCATGCTGTTGATGAAGGTCCCACAGAATCTGGATGACCCGTTCTCCTGTCTTGCTGTCCAGATTCCCCGTCGGTTCGTCAGCCAAGAGGAGAGGAGGGTGATTAATAAACGCGCGGGCCAGGGCCACACGTTGTTGTTCCCCACCGGATAGTTGCATGGGATAATGATCCAGCCGGTGTTCCAGCCCAACTGAGTGAAGAAGGTCCTTGGCCCTGGTGTCCGCTTGAGCCTCGCCTTGAAGTTCCAGGGGGAGTGCCACATTCTCGAGGGCGGTTAGGGTTGGAATCAGATGGAAGGCCTGAAACACATACCCGATATATTTCCGGCGAAAATGGGTCATTTCCGCTTCGGATAATTTGGTAATGTCGGTTTGGTTAATGACAATCGAGCCTTGGGTCGGTCGATCGAGTCCGGCCAATAATCCGAGAAGTGTCGATTTTCCGCTTCCTGAGGGTCCCACGATACCGACCATCTGATTCGTGGTAATCTCAAAGGAGATATCCTGTAGGATCTTGACGAGGTGTGTCCCCGCGCGTAACGCCATACTGAGTTTTTCGACGGAAATAAGGGGGCAGTTAGAGGAAATGCGAGAGTCTTGATTCGGTTGGCGAGGAAAAGATGATGGTCCGTCCATTTCTCAAACAGATCTCCACTCGAAAGACCTCCAATACGCGTGCTGACGAGTGGGGAAGGTCTTGTGTCATCTTATCAGTCCTTGCGGTCCTCTGTCTGGGAGTCTGGGGATGTGACACTCAAGAATCTTCTCCGGTCGCTCCCCAAACCATTCCCAACGCTCCAATTCCAGCCCAATCAGAGGGCAAGGGTGTTCAAGCCACCTCCTCAGCCAGAGCAGGAACCATCGTCGCGTTTGGGAATAGTCTCACCGCAGGCCTGGGTGTGGAAACGGACGAAGCCTATCCAGCACAATTGGAAAAACGCCTCAGAGAAGAAGGCTTTGACTATGCTGTGGTCAATGCTGGAGTCAGTGGAGAAACTTCTGCTGGAGGTCTTCGACGGGTGAATTGGATTTTGAAAAGTCATCCAACCCATGTCATTCTCGAGTTAGGTGCCAATGATGGATTGCGAGGACAACCCCTCAAACAAACGTATGAAAATTTGCAGGGGATTATCTCACGATTGCAAGAGCATGGGGTTCAGGTGATCTTGGCCGGCATGCAAATCCCTCTTAATTATGGAGATGACTATACAACGGAATTTTCAGGCCTATATGTACGCTTGGCTCGAGAGGCGAACGTCCCTCTCATTCCCTTCTTGTTGGAAGGGGTCGCGGCACGACCGGAATTCAACCAGGGAGATGGCATTCACCCAACGGGAAAGGGATACACACTTGTCGTTGAGAATGTGTGGAAGGTTTTGGCCCCCTTGCTCACCAAAGGATAGGGGCCAACAAATTAAGAAGCCTCTCTATCTTCGGAGACAGAGAGGCCTCCTTTAACGTGGAATAGTCAAAATTTTACGAATGCGACGAATGGCAGAGTTATGACTTCTTGAAGAAGATGTCATAAACCCCATAGCCAAGGATTACGGCGATAAATCCATAATACATGGCCGTGATACCTTCATAGCCGCCCCCCGGTGCATTGGCAAAAGCAGGAGTAGCCATAAGGGTTAACGTCGTTGCAGTAGCGAAGATTCGTTTCATAAAAAACCCCTCACTGTAAAACTGTGGACATCCAACGCCCACGTATACTCTCGTGAGCACTGCCGGGGATTGTGCATCCTCAGCTGGACGGGATTGTAGTAAATTATCCGCTGTGCACGCAAGCCAAAATTAAATACTATAACTTAAATGAAAACATCTATATTTATGAAAACTCCTGGTAGACATAAAGGGATAGGCAACCTATCCAGCTCATAGTTGTGAAACTCATGGATCGAGTCGTGAGTGGGACCCGTCACAAAATGGAGATTTTTTGCTGTGTTTGCATCCGCACCAAGCGACTTTTTTGTTCTCGGTGATTTCCACTTCAAGGGGAGAAAAGTCGGTTCCCGTATGAGATCCATCGCAAAATGGTTGGTCTTTTGATCGTCCGCATCGACACCAGTAATAGGTGCCAGGTTCCATGTCCAGAACGTAAGGGGCTTTTTGTGGAACAACAATCGGGTCGCCCATGGTTTCTCCTTTCCTGTTGTGAATCGTGATTCAGTGATGCCGAACACCCGTGGTTACCCGCATCGTGCCTGAACACCTTTCGGTCCGAGTTCGGTTAACCAAATAAAATCTGCGATACCCTTCTCGAGTTGATGGAGCACTTCTTCCTGTTTAGAGGGATCCCAAGCAACTAGGTAAATCGTCAGGGTCTGTGTTCCCGGACGGTCTCGGATGACACGCTTGGGGACGGGTATTTTATATTGAATATGACCCCCGCCCGTATAACTCACCAACGGTCCTCGGTTGTCCTTTTCACGTTTCAGATATTGAGTAATAATGTGGGCCATTCCTTCGTCTCGAAAAATGGAGGCTTCGAAGATTCGCCGGTATACATGCTTGGGAAGGCCGGGATGACACAATTCAATCTGTTCAAAAATCAATGTTTCGTATTCTGTGTCTTCTGTTCCGATGTTTCCGATCTCCCACGCGCGCATTTCCTGGCTGTTCAAGGCCTCTTTGAGGCCTTGTTTTGAGACCAATCGAACCAAGGGGCGTGGTGGATTTAAGGCCAGCAATTCCAGCCCATGGGTTTTGGCAAACGTGACGAGGGATCGATAGTCGGAAAATTCCCCGCCCCAATTGTTCTTCCAGTGGGTGTCTTCGATCAGTTGGTCGAGGGAATAGTTGTTGTCACCAATATAACGATGTAATCCAGGTTGGCCATCCCAGCTAAACATTTCCATCGCGAGAGCCGGGTTTCGTTTATGGGTGAGGAGAGTTTCCATCACCTGTTCTGCCGCTTGCAGGTGTGAAGGGGTGTAATGTTCCTCTCCCAAAAAAATCACTTCTGCTTTCAGAAGGCGGGGAAGGAGGGTGTCATACGAGACGACCTGTTGTTGGGTCACATCATAAATTTGGCCGACCTGAAAAGAAGGATTCGCGTAACTCGTTTGACAGGCCGTCAGACTCGAGAAAGCCATCGCCAAAATGAGGGAAAAGAGAGAAAGGTTTGTGAAGGGCAAATTGTCGGATATCGTCATGGTGATTGATCATGTACCATAGTCACCTCTCCCGAGCAAATATTGGAAAACGAGTCCTTGTGTCGGTCATGTGAGAGGGGCTAATGTGCATCCAATGGAATGGTTATCACATCAAAGTACGGTGATCTCCTTTCGTCAATGGAGCGCAAGGAGTGTATAAAGGGGAATGGTAAATTTTGGAGAGTTTCGGAAGGAACTCCAATCCTGTAAGGATCAGTATCCTCATCTTTGGGCCTCCAGTCGGGCGTATCTCAACGAGGGGAACATTCTTCCAACTCTTAGCCGACTGACCGATCGCCTTCGCACATTCACCCTGAATCCAGGGCTGGAACAACGTCTGTTGGAAACCTTGGACCGGTATGGACAGGATCCTAAGGATAAGTCCGTCAATCAGGCTCTCAAGGAGCTTACCGGTTTTCCCCCCTCTAAAGCCTTGCGCGCCTTAATCGTGTGGGGAGTACTGTCGAGGGAGGTGAACCACAAGCCCGGAAGCGAACGACTTGAGCCGGAGGCCGTTGAGGCGTGTGTGAGAGAGGACCGGAATCCATTCAGCCTGTTGATGCACTCGACAACCCCGTCCGTATTGGACATTGGCGCCGGAGATCTAACCTTTGAACACGAATTGGTCGATCAGATCATTCCCCGTTTGTCGGACAAGAATCTACCCCTTACCCTGCATGCGTTCGATCGCCTCAACCCTTCCTCACGAGTGGGAGGAGTCTATCATACAGATCAGGAACGGGAACGATATTTGATTGGATTGTCGCCAGACACGGTACAGTTTCAATTCTGGGGAGGGAAAAATCTCGACCAATTTGCGGCCCTAAAAAGAGCTTTAGGGAGATACACGATCAGTACCTGTTTTGCCCCGGCGAACCCGACCTTTGCCTTCGAGCCGAGCCGTGTGCGACCTCAGATGATTCAAGACCATCTTCGAAGGACAAGGGGGGAATTTCGTGTCGATCGGTACGGGGGGGAACCTGTTTTAGAGGTTTCTCATGGAAATTCGGTCCTGACCTTTCCGGAATGGAAGTTTGAAGTATTGGGCCCCCTGGTCTTGTTAGAATTTATGGCTACCCGAAGTGCTTTAGGGGTTCTGGCAGCGGTGGATGATGAAGTCTTTTGGGAAATAGTCAGTCAGGTACTGGAAGGTGAACAATTTCGTCCTTCAGATGTTGTATTCACGAAAGAATCCCTTCCCAAAGTTTTCGGACCCGTCTTTGAGCACCTGACCTCACTTCCTTTAGGAGAACGGTGTGATTTATCGACCGTGGCCCCTCTAAGGCAAACCCTGCCTCCCCCCAAGCGTCAAGAGGAGAAATCTCGAACCCCATTTGGATTACGATATGTCGAAGTGCGCCGGGGAGCGGAACTTGAAGGGATGCCTAGCAGTTTTACCGCCAAACAATTTTCACGAATGAAAGAGGAATCCACTCCTTGGTGGATGATCTTTGTTCCTGATCACGAAGGATAAAACATATACAGAAGGGAGTGTTGATTGAAGTGCCCTGCTAACTATTCATTTCTCCCGGGAAGAACTTCTGAATAACGAGGCAAGGCCATGGAAAAACAGCAGCCTTTGCCCAATTCACTTTGGCAGAAAATTCTTCCTCCTAGTTCGTCAATCAATCCTTTCGCTACCGCCAAACCGTACCCTGTCGAGGTTTCTCCTCCGGTCGGAGTCGCACTCAGGCGCACCCCCTTCTGAAACAATTTGGTTTGATCGTCAGCACTCAATCCCGGTCCTTCATCCCGAACCTGGCATAACCCATAATCCCCATCCTGGTCGACGTTGACGGTAATCTCCGATCCGGGTGGGGCGAATTTCACGGCATTCGACAAGAGGTTATCGAGGACGGCACCGGCAGCCACTCGATCGGTCCAGACTGCGGCCAGTCGTTCCCGACTCGTGAATGCGATGCGAATCCCCTTGCGACCGGCGATTTGTTGATAGTACTCACAACCGCGCTTGGCGAAAAGAGAAAGGTCGACTTTGTCGAAACGTAATTGGAATTTCCCTGGTGCAGAGGTGTTGACCAATTGGCTGACGGTATGGGACATGAGATTACTGACATGATGGAGGCCCTCCAACCAGGTGTGGATCTGATCATCAGCCTGATCTTTTAAAGAATTCCGGAGGAGCTCAACCGTCACGATGCTCACCGTTAGATAGTTATTCAGGGCATGGGCTGCAAAACTGATGGTGCCGGGGTCAAAAGCCGGTAATTGTTCGATTAGTGATAAGGCTTCTTCTAACTCGGCTTTGGCTTTGACGATTGAGTGAATGGTCTGAGATTTTGGGTCATGA
Source organism: Nitrospirales bacterium (assembly GCA_965223275.1). GTDB lineage: Bacteria > Nitrospirota > Nitrospiria > Nitrospirales > UBA8639 > Nitrospira_E. The sequence goes on along the minus strand of OZ244992.1, from coordinate 1,825,068 downwards.
TTCATATGGCATGAATGTAGGGAATTCCTGAGAGGGTTGGCAACCCAATCTGTTACTTGAGGTCAAAATTTCATAAACTCCAATTTGGGTGTGTTGAGCAATGATCTTTTGATTGCACCCATGCCCTATACAGGGTGTTCTGATTCACACACTCCGACTTCTCAAAAAAAGGCTGGAGAATCAGTATTGGGGAATGGGTTTGAAGGGAGCAGGCCGGAAGGAGGGAGTCGTAGATTTTTGGCTTTTTAAAAAATCGTATTTAGGGTGTGGGGCAGGACATCGGAGATTTTTGGGGGAGGATCTCCTGGAGCAAAAGTTCTGCCTGTTCGAAGGGGTCCTTAGCTTCTCTGGGGAAAAACAAAAAGTGCCCCATCTTCCGGTTTGGTCTATGAGTGTCCTTACCATAGAGATGGAGTTGAACGTTTGGATGCGACAGGAGGCGATCCCAGGGTGGAGAGCCATGTTCCCAGAGGTTTCCGAGTAAATTGATCATCACCGTTGGTGTGAGCAGTGAAGGGGTGCCCAACGGCAATCCACAAATGGCCCGCACATGCTGCTCGAACTGTGAGGTGACGCATCCTCCAAACGTAAAATGGGCAGTATTGTGTGGCCGTGGAGCCACTTCGTTAACGAGAAGGGTTTCGTTAGCCAAGAGAAAAAATTCAATGGCCATGACTCCACAATAGTCGATGGATTCCATGAGAGTAGAAGCGATGTCTCTCGCCTGTTCCTGGATGTGTATCGGGACATCAGCAGGAACTTTGGTGGCATGAAGAATATTGTTTCGATGAATATTTTCGGCCACCGGAAACACGCGAATGTCCCCCATACGACTGCGAGCGGCAATCACGGAAAATTCTTTTGTAAAAGAAACAAGGGCTTCCAGCACTGAGGGGACTTCCTTGAGGGTCTGCCAGGCTTCATGGAGGGAATCCTTACTCTCAACCCGAATTTGTCCTTTCCCATCATATCCTGAACGGCACGTTTTCAATATCCCTGGAAAACCCACCTGCTCCCCAACTGCCTGTAATTCGGAACGGGTGCTGATGCCCCCAAAAGGGGTTTGGGGAAAGGCATGACTCCGTAGAAGTTGTCTTTGTTTCAGACGGTCCTGAAAGACGGCGAGGTGTTCACTGGTAGGATACGTCACTCGGACGGTACCAATTTCTCCAAGGAGGTCAGATGGGATGAGTTCTGTTTCAATGGTGACCACATCGACCTGCTGGGCAAATTCCAGAATATTCTCTCTGCCAGAGAAATCAGATTGTAGGTGAAAATCAGCTGCTTGGGCGGCTGGACAGTTTTCCTGTGGATCTAACACCCCAACTCGATAACCCATGCGGTGGGCTTCCATAGCCATCATCCGCCCGAGTTGGCCTCCTCCCATAATTCCGATCGTCTGCCCTGGAGAAACCACGTTCATGGGAGTTCCTCACAAGAGGGATTGCCTGTTTGTTCTTGGTAGGTTTTCAATCGTTTTCGGAGATCGGGGTCGGAAATCCCTAGAATCGCAGCCGCTTGAAGTGCGGCATTCAGTGCTCCATCTTTCCCAATAGCATGGGTCGCCACTGGTATGCCTTTTGGCATCTGGACGATAGAGAGTAAGGAATCAAACCCCTGAAGCGCGCGGGATTGTACCGGAACGCCCAGAACAGGCAGAAGGGTGTGTGCCGCTGTCATGCCCGGTAAATGAGCAGCGCCCCCGGCTCCCGCAATAATGACACGCAGGCCCCGTTCTTCGGCGGTTTTGGCATATTCCGCCGTCCAGTCCGGCGTGCGATGGGCGGAAACAATGCGGCATTCATGGGGAATGTCCAGTTGGGTTAAGAGGTCACTCGCCGGGCACATCGTGTCCCAATCGCTGCGACTGCCCATGATAATCCCGACGAGTGGTGTTGATGATGTGATGTTACTGGACACTGGCGAGTCCTGCTGTCGGGATGAGGGAGCCCCCATTCCATACGATGACGAATGGTCGATTGATGGCGTTGGGGCTCCCGTCTGTTCTCAGTAGGCCGCGGGTTTAGACATCGGCCTATTCGTAATCATTTCCATGACACGAAAACGATCGAACTGGGCCACCATGTCGCTTTTGGTCACGAGGCCGACATGCCCTTGTTTTTGGATGGGTTCGGAGGCCATGATGAAGGTCGCAAACCCGTCCACATAGATTTCCAATCGTGGGTGATCAACATGGGCGGTATTGACGACCACGACCCGAAGGACGTGCCATGGGCCCGGCTTCGATTTAAACGTGCCTTCACCAAGCAGCTTGGGGATTCCATCGTGGATTCCGTAGATGCTCAATCGTTTGGTCTTCGGATTCACCATGACCGCGTTGAAGTTACGAGAATCTTTGGCGGCCAGCACAATGCCGGCTTCTCCCTGCTCCCCTGTTGAGACTTGGCGCAAGTAGACGACCACATCGGGCAATTCGTGGGTACTTTCTTCTCCAATCAGGACATGAAAGCACGAGTCGTTGGAACAGGGCGAGCTCTGAGTAAGAATTTGTTTGGGGGAAGGGGCATCGGAGGCCGTCTCAATCTTCCAGCCCCCTTTCGTACCTTCCCGGTTGCTCCCGGCCACAAATCCCGTTGGCAGTGCACCCTGTGATTCTTTATCGAAGTTCCAGGATTTGAAAAAGTTGCGATCCTGAACCCGCGCATGGACATCTCGGTGCATGACTTCCGGAGATCGAGACGGGGTGGGCCCTTTGACATGGGTTCCTTCCGGGATCAGGGCTTTGACCAAGTCATTCCCGATGAGGTGATCCCACATGCCCCCGACATTGGGAAGTTGATCATGCCATTTCCGGACTTCGGTGACATGACCGTCAAGCCGTGCTTGGTCCCGAGGCACGGCCAGGGAGTCCAAAATGACCAACGCCTCGACGGCAAGGAGTTTATCGAAGGGGGTTGTGGCCAACTGCAGGGACTGTTCGGCTTCCTGTCGAGACACGGACATCCAGGGATGACTATAGCGTCGATTCCAGGACAACCATTGCACGCGATCCCAGGCAATTTCGGCAAGCAGTTGGGCTCGCCGTTGATCATCCTGAGGCCCCAGGTGTTTTAAGAGGTCTTCATGGATGGCCAAGGCTGAGTTGGAATCATTGTTCCACCGATAGATCGCCCCTAAAATGCGGCGCATTTCCGGATGGCCTTGTCCACCCTTAATCGCGGTCTCCAATGCCGGCATGGATTGATAAAAGGCTTCGGCGGCGAAGGAATGACCGACGGCCACTTCCGTAAACTCCTGACGCCAGGTTTGGGCTTGAATATTCCAATAGAGTTCCCCGAGCCTTTGGCGGAGGGATTCATCTGGAGCGGTGATCTTGCCTTTCTTCAGGCCCTCCTGAATAAACGCCAGATACAGGTCCATGCCATACATGGCATTGAGTCGAGGCTCCTTAGGGTCAAGAAGAAGAAGTCTTTGATATTTTCTGACTCGGTCTTGAATTGAGGGGGCTTGGCCGGCTTCTTGGAGCGCCTCTTCAAATCGCGCCTGGTCTTGGCTTCGGTCCCACCACTGGGGGGAGGAAGGCACGATCCCGGGAGTTGAGGGCTCGGCAATAATGGGAGCGTTTGGGAGGGCCTCATTCACGACGGCGTGGTCGACCGGGTACCCCAAGCGTTTGAGTCCACGGACAATGCTAAATCGGGCGATGAGGGTTTTCACCGGACCATAGCGGCGAACCATGGGGCTCGCCCACCATGGCTCGTTGGGAAGTAAAGCCAGAGGGGCAGTGAGGGGGTCAGGATAGGTGACCAACACGTCGACTCTGACCTTTTGAACTTCTGCCGGTGCTTGCTTCCTATCAATAATCAGACCGGCCGGAAGTGGATCATACACCTTCTGTACCGTAAAGAGAGGGGCCGGGGCCTCGGGACTTTCCCGAACAACATACGGAGCGGCGGCGATGGCCGGAGGATAATCTTCCCAAAAATCCGCATGTTGGTGTGAGGCATGGATGAGACCAAATCCCGTTCCTCTCCCCAAGGCCCCAAAAATACCCGGCTCTGTTTCATCACGGACCAACCGCTGATGAGCCGCCTTGGTTGAATCCCAACAACTCTGAGCTGAGGCTTTGGAGGCCAAACATCCAAGGTCCAGGGCCGCCCACTTCTCCACGTTTCCAGCGGCCATGTTCTGCGCATAGGCCAATGCGAGGTTGCGATATTGTGTGGACCCCGGTTCATCGGGGGCTGTAGCCTGGGTGGTCTGAGGGGATGAGTCCTTCCCAGCCAATGCGACGGAGGGGATAGACGCAAAGCCTCCGGCAAGTAAAGCTATCAAGACGGCGATCTGACAATGATGGTGCAAATTCCTCGTCATAAATGTTCCTCTTAATAAAAATAGTTATCTAAAAATAATTGGCAATTGTAGCTCATTCAATACAGAATTTTTTTGCCACCTGCCGTAAACAGAGATTGGATCTTCATTAAACCACGACATATGACCAATTTTTCGTAACCGTATTAATTAGGCAAGCCTGAGGTTTATCAAAAGGGCAAAACTGTTGAATCGTTGTTCTGAGATAATTCATATGAACAGGCTTATCAAAATAAGCCGCGACACGGCATACTAATGGGTGTGTTTTTCGTTTGAGAATTTTCGAAGGCCGTCATCAAGATGATGGGATAATTTTCCACAGATGTCTATGCAGCTTTGAGATGGGAGAATCCGCCTCTAGGCCCCTTTAATTCTGTAATGATTGTGTGTGTCACCCATAACCTTATCTGAGAAAGTACATCATCGCCTTCGGTCGACTCAATCAGGTGACACCCGCCATTACAGGGCTTGTTGATCAGGAGCCTTCCCAGAGCAGAATCGTCTCAACAAGGAGTATCTTGTCCCCACTAGGCCGATTAAGTTTTGCGGCTATTTTAGAGTAATTTCCCGTTAGAAATACATTGATGTAATTTCAGTACATACCCTTATTTCACCATCGTAGGGTAATGGTATGCAAGAAGTTCAGGCCGTTAACGAATAGAAACTACGTGTTTGTATCAGGCTTTAATGAGAAAAGGTCTAGGGCTGATGGCCTAGGGCGAGTCCTAGAGAAGGCTTCGAGGTGTTGAAGGGGTTGAATGGTTCACCATTTTACCACCCCACATTGAGTGAGCCCTATGAGGAAAGAAAAAAAATGCTTGAGAAGGATTGGAGGGGGAAAGGGGATTTGAACCCCAGCCTCTCGCCTTGGTAAGGCGAGTAAAAACATGAAAAATCAATAAGTTAAGTCGTCCAACCTTTATTAGGATTTATCAAGACTTTATGAAGGGACTGTCCTATATAGGACAGCATGATTTTATGGAAGGTCAAATTTTAGTGATCTATTTATTTTGAGAATTTCAATCTATGTTATCGGGGAGTCTGATTATTCAGATTTTTTACGCAACGGAGGTGTGTGAATAACCTGGGATCCGAAAAAATGCCTGAGCGACGAGATTAGAGAGTTGGTCGAGTTGTTCCAGGACTTGGGCCAGGAAATCCGAAAGTCCGGTAGAATACACTTCTTCCAAGCTTCCGAACTCCAAATCGGCGGCCAGGGCTCCGGCTAGTCGAATGGCCTGCCGAGTTTCCGATCGTCTCGTGCCTCCGGCCAACAGTTCTACCAGTTCACTGGCTTGGGTTGTCGTAAACCGAACAGAACGAGGGAATCGGTTATGGAAAAGAAGAAACCGCACAATTTTTTTAGGCACCAACTGGGCAGAATAAAATTTTCTATAGGCTTCGAACGCACTAGCTGATTTTAAGGCTGCCAGACATTGATGGTATTCTGAAATTCTCTTGGGCTCCAAGGTCGGTTCACTCAGAACTGGGATGTCAATCAGGCGTGCGGTTCGGCCTCCCCGTTCGATATTTTTCCCCAATCGATAAAAATTCCATCCTTCATCACGCACCATAGTACCTCCCATGACCCCATCCAAGGTATAGCAGGTATTTCGCACGTGTCTGAGCAAATCATGAGTATCTCCCCATAGATCCTTTTCGGTTTTGCCTTTTAAACTGAAATAAAAATCATTCATGAAATGCCAGACTTCGCTAGACAACTGGTCCTGAATCCCTCTTGCGTTATTTCGCGCGGCGGCAATGAGATTCGTAAGCGAGTCCGGATTGTTTCGACACAGCGTGACAAACTCCATGACCGGTTTGGTGAGCACGTCCCCATAGAGGGTTTGGTACGTTTTGAGTTCTCCGGTATCTTCGAGGTACCGTGTCCAAATATCTGCCTGATCGCTCCCCGTGCCGATCTCAGTCAACAAATGGTAATGCACATTCACGAATCGGGCAGTGTACTCTGCTCGTTCAATATATCGACCAATCCAAAAAAAAGATTCTGCTGTTCGGCTCAACATCGGTTATTCATCCCCATAGAGCACCCAGGTGTCCTTGCTGCCTCCTCCTTGAGAGGAATTCACCACCAAGGAGCCTTCCTTTAAGGCGACACGAGTCAGTCCACCCAAGGATAACGTAATATCTTCCCCCCAAAGGACAAAAGGACGAAGATCGATATGCCGCCCCATCAAATTGAGGTCTCCACCGTTATTTACCACACAGGGGTGATGGGATAATGTGACCACGGGCTGTGCAATATAACTTCGGGGACTGGCTTCAATTTTCTTTCGAAACTCATCTTGCTGTTGTTTGGTAGAACTCGGCCCCATCAGCATACCATAGCCACCTGATTCCGCTACTGCTTTAACCACCAATTCCCCGAGATGCTCCAACACATACTGGCGATCTTCCTGTAGACCACAGAGGTAGGTCGGCACATTCTTCAGTATGGGTTGCTCTTTTAAATAATAGTCAATCATCTTGGGAACAAAAGTATAGACGGCTTTATCGTCCGCGATGCCGTTACCAATTCCATTGGCTAACGCCACGTTGCCCGCCCGATAGGCTCGAATAAGACCGGGGACGCCGAGCAAGGAATCTTTACGAAAGATTTCGGGATCGAGAAAGGTATCATCAACTCGACGATAAATGACATCGATTTGTTCAAGCCCTTGGGTGGTTTTCATGTAGACCTTGTCCGACTCAACGACCAGGTCGCGGCCTTCCACCATCTGAATGCCCATTTGCAAGGACAAAAAACAATGTTCAAAATAGGCTGAATTGAATACGCCAGGAGTCAGGAGAACGACAGTGGGGTTCTCTTTCCCCTGCGGGGCAAGCCCTTTGAGGTTTTCCAATAATTGGGCTGGATATTGATCCACGGGACGGACTTGCATGTCGGCAAATAAATTAGGGAATAACTGCTTCATGACCAAGCGGTTTTCCAACACGTAGGAAATGCCTGACGGAGTACGCAGGTTGTCTTCTAGCACAAAATAGTCCCCTTCATGATTCCGCACTAAATCGATGCCAGAAACATGGATGAACACCCCTTTGGGAGGGCAAAATCCTACCAAGTCTTTTTGAAAATGCTCTGAGCTTTGAATGAGTTCTCGAGGGACGACTTTATCTTGAAGAATTCGTTGGTCGCCGTATAAATCGACGAGAAACATGTTTAAGGCTCGAACGCGTTGCTGGATCCCTTTTTCAATGGTTTGCCATTCATGGTTAGGAATAATGCGGGGCAACAAATCAAAAGGAAATATTTTTTCGGTTTGCTGAGGATCGCCATAGACCGTAAAGGTAATGCCTTGTCGCAAAAACGCCTGATCGGCCTGCTTCCGCTTTAATCTCAAATCGTTCAAGGGAAAGTTGCCGAGGCGTTCAACCAATCGACGGTAATGCCGACGTGGCACTCCTTCTTTTTCAAACATTTCGTCAAAACCAGTTTTCATTTGATATTGATCAAATAGGGTTTTCACCAAGCTGTCCTTAAGTTATATGCAAAAGAGTAGTATAGGAAATATCTGGGTTTTCTGTGTTTGGGAGTTTACCATACTGGCCAGAAAAGATAATGGATCCGGGGTTGATTTTCAAAAGCCTACAGAGTTGGGGGACAAGAATCTTTCCTGGGAAATTAGGAAATCGGTTTTCTAGAGTGATATGATCGCATGCTCACTTGAGGCCATGATCACAGCCTTTCTCTCATCAGCCACGACTTCTGAAACTATATGGCGTTACACGTCTCCCTGAATCACCAAACCCACTATCGGTATGACCGCCTGGTTCAAATGGGACCACATGTTATCCGTTTGCGACCGGCCCCTCATAGTCGCACCCCAATCCTCAGTTATGCCCTGAACATCGAACCCAAGGGGTATTTCCTCAATTGGCAACAAGACCCTCACGGCAACTATCTGGCACGACTCGTGTTCCCCGAAAAGGTTCGTGAATTTCATGTTGAAGTGGATCTGGTGGCTGACATGGTCATCTATAATCCCTTTGATTTTTTCCTTGAACCGGAAGCTGAAACGCTTCCTTTCGTCTATGATCCCCTTGTCAAACGCGACCTTCTCCCATACTTGGACATTGACCCTCCCGGCCCTCGCCTACAGGATTGGCTCAAGAATTTTAAGGTGCCGGACCGGAATCCCACCATTCCCTTCTTGATGGACTTGAATGGTCAATTGCAACGGCAAATTGAGTATGTGGTGCGGATGGAACCTGGCGTCCTTACCCCGGAAGAAACGCTGGAACTCGGGCGCGGGTCCTGTCGAGATACGGGGTGGCTTCTTGTGCAAATCTTGCGGCATTTAGGGATTGCCAGTCGGTTTGTTTCTGGATACCTCATTCAACTCGTGGCCGACGTGAAATCATTGGATGGGCCATCAGGCACCGATCGGGATTTTACCGATTTGCATGCCTGGGTTGAAGCCTATCTCCCCGGGGCTGGGTGGGTGGGCTTTGACCCGACATCGGGTCTGTTAGCTGGGGAAGGGCATATTCCTTTGGCTTGCACACCCCATCCCCTCACGGCCGCACCCATCAACGGGGCCATCGATCAGTGCGAAACGGAGTTTTCCCATGAGATGTCGGTCACGCGAATTGTGGAGACTCCACGAGTCACGAAACCCTATACGGAGAAACAGTGGCAGGCTATTGATCAGTTTGGTCATCGTTTAGATCGGGAATTGGCGGCCAACGATGTTCGGGTCACGATTGGCGGCGAGCCGACGTTTGTTGCCGTTGATTATCCCGACGCACCGGAATGGAACACTGATGCGGTGGGGCCCAACAAGCGCCGTTTGGCCGCAGACTTGATTAAACGCTTACGGGATCGATTTGCTCCCGGAGCACTCGTCCATTTTGGTCAGGGGAAGTGGTACCCCGGCGAGCAGCTCCCGCGGTGGGCTTTGAGCCTCTATTGGCGGGAAGAGGGAACACCTATCTGGGAGAAAGATCAATTGATTCCTGAAGACCTTCCCGAGGCCGAAGCCACCCAAGAAGATGCTGAACGGTTCATTGAAGGTATTGCCAGGCGTGTGGAAGTGGGAGCCGAAACCATTTATCCAGTCTATGAAGACCCCTGGCATTTCATCGGTCAGGAACGAAAGCTCCCGGAACACCTCGATCCAGCCACGAATAATCTGGACGATCCCATGGCTCGAGCCAGATTAGCTCACGCCTTTGAACGAGGGCTGGGCACTCCTGTGGGGTACGTCTTGCCGTTGCAGCGATGGAATGCTCGTGACGGCCAACGCCGATGGATGAGCGAACCCTGGTCCACCCGGACCAAACACTTGTTCCTGATTCCCGGTGATTCACCCATCGGGTTTCGCTTGCCCTTGCCATCGCTTCCTGTGTTGGCCCCTGGAGAATACCCGTACATTATTCCTACCGATCCATTCGAGCATCGTGGTCCGCTGCCTGACCCTGACCCAAGCCGACAACCCTTTCTCCGTGGGCAAAGGGGGAATGATCACCAAGCTGATCAGCCGCAGCACATTCATGGCCAGGTTACCGGGGCTGGGACCACTCGAGCCGTTCGTGCGGCCTTGGCCGTTGAGTCCCGGAATGGCCACCTGTGGGTGTTTATGCCTCCGGTGGAATCTATCGAAGATTATTTGGACCTCGTCGCGGCCATACAGGACACCGCTGCGGAATTGGACCAACCTATTCATCTGGAGGGGTACACTCCCCCCTATGATCCGCGCATTAATGTGTTGAAAGTGACCCCGGATCCTGGGGTGTTGGAAGTCAATATCCATCCAGCTGCCAATTGGACAGACATGGTAGCCATCACCACCGGGATCTATGAAGAAGCCCGACTCTGCCGGTTGGGCACCGAGAAATTCATGCTGGACGGGCGTCACACCGGAACCGGGGGCGGGAACCATATGGTGGTGGGGGGAAAAACCCCCGCTGATAGCCCTTTCCTGCGTCGGCCGGATTTATTACGGAGCCTGATCGCTTATTGGCAACGGCATCCTTCTCTTTCGTATGTATTTTCCGGGCTCTTTATCGGTCCCACGAGCCAAGCGCCCCGGATCGATGAAGCCCGGCATGATTCCCTCTATGAGTTGGAGTTGGGATTTACCCAGGTTCCTGCACCCAATGCGGAAAAGCCTCCACCGCCCTGGCTGGTGGACCGAATCTTCAGAAACTTACTTATCGATGTCAGCGGGAATACGCATCGCACGGAAATTTGTATCGATAAACTCTATTCTCCTGATGGGCCAACCGGACGGCTTGGTCTCGTGGAATTCCGGGCCTTTGAAATGCCGCCGCATGAGCGAATGAGTCTGGCTCAGCAAGTGCTGCTTCTGGCCTTCATCGCACGGTTTTGGAAAACGCCCGATCATGGCCAGCTGGTCCGGTGGGGGACGCAACTTCACGATCGCTTTATGCTGCCTCATTTCCTGGAACAGGATCTTCGTGATGTCATTCATGATATGAATCAAGCCGGTTACGATATCAGGGAAGAGTGGTTTGCGCCGCACCTGGAATTTCGTTTTCCCCTTTATGGGACGATTGCCCATAACAGTCTGGTCATGGAAGTTCGGCAAGCCCTTGAGCCCTGGCATGTGATGGGAGAAGAGGGGGCTCCTGGCGGGACGGTGCGGTATGTGGATTCCTCAGTGGAGCGGCTTCAGGTCAAACTTTCCGGGTTGACCGACACTCGGTATGTGGTAGCCTGCAATGGAAAACGTGTCCCAATGATACCCACGGGACGACAGGGTGAAGCCGTGGGCGGCGTTCGTTACCGGGCCTGGCAACCGCCCAATAGTCTGCATCCCAACATCAGGGTTGATGCACCGCTGATCTTTGATGTGTACGACCGGTGGGCTCAACGGGCCGTAGGGGGATGCACCTATCATGTGGCCCATCCCGGGGGAAGAAATTTTGAACATTTCCCGGTGAATGCCTATGAAGCGGAAAGCCGCCGATTGGCCCGTTTTTATCCCTTTGGACACACGCCGGGTTCCTCTTCTGAACCCTTGGATATTTCCCATCCGGACTTTCCCTGCACCCTTGACCTTCGATGGGCAAGTTCCCGTCAGGAAGTGGACAGGGCAAAGGACCTTCGGTAAGGTGGAGTAGCGTTATTCTAGGAGAAACAGGTCATGGGCCCTACTTCTGCTTCACCGGTTCCTGAGAGTCCCAATAGTTTCAATAGTATATCTTCTCCGTATCAACCACACCTTCAGAGTTTTGATGAACTGGTGGCCCAGGATGGCTCGGTGCGTCCCCATTGGCAGGCCTTTCTCCAAGAGTTCCATTCTCTCAACCCTTCTTCCAAGGGATTAGCCCGGGAAACCGCAGCCCGAATGCAAAGAAATGATGGAGTAACCTATTTTGGCGGTCAGGGAAGTTACCAAACCCATCGACCCTGGCAGTTAGATCTCTTTCCTCTTTTAATCAATTCCGAGGAATGGCAATTGTTGGAGGCTGGGCTTATTCAACGGGCTCGCTTGTTGAATCATATCCTCACTGACTTATATGGACCTCAACAGCTTCTCAAAAACGGAACATTGCCCGCCGCCGTCGTTTTCGGCAATTCGCAATTTCTTCAGCCGTGCCATGGTCTGCCCGTTTCAGGAAACACCTATTTGCATTTTTTGGCCTTTGATGTGGCCCGAGCCCCCGATGGTCAATGGTGGGTGTTGAGGGACCGAACCGAAGCTCCCACCGGAGCTGGATTTGCGTTAGAAAATCGCCTGATCGTGTCGCGATCTTTGCCGAATTTATTCGCTCAGGCAGAGGTTCGGCGTCTCTCATCGTTCTTTCGAACGTTTAGCGAACATTTTTTGCAATGTTCGCAGCGAGAAGATCCTCGAGCGGTCGTCCTTTCTCCGGGGCCGCAAAATGTGAACTATTTCGAACATGCGTACCTGGCCCGGTATCTGGGATATCCCGTGGTAGAAGGGTCCGACCTGACGGTTCGCGATGATCGACTGTTCCTGAAAACCGTTGATGGGTTGAAATCCGTGGACCTCGTCCTTCGTCGTATGTATTCTGAATTTTGTGATCCTTTAGAACTGATGACCGGATCGACTTTAGGCATTCCCGGCTTGTTGCAAGCGATTCGGGCCGGGCAAGTGACTATCGCCAATGCCTTGGGGAGTGGTCTGGTGGATAGTGAAGTCTTGTTAAGTTTTTTGCCCAACCTCTGCCAATTCTTCTTTAGCGAAGGGTTAAAAATCCCCAGTGTGGCAACATGGTGGTGTGGGCAGGCTACCGAGCGAACCTTCGTTTTGGATAACCTCGATCGGCTGATGATTCGTCGGGTGTTGGCCTCCAAACAGGGCCTGACCCATGGGAAGCTCTCCTCTTTTGGCCCCGACCTCACCAGGGAAGAGAAAGAAGAACTCATCCAAGCTATTACTCGTCGAGGGCATGAGTATGTTGGACGGGAAATCGTGTCACCCTCGACGACCCCATTCTGGACGTCGGAGGATCAATTGCAACCCGTTCCCATGACATTACGGATTTATTTAACTGCGACGAAAGACGGATATACCGTGATGCCAGGAGGGTTGGCACGCGTATCCGTGCAGTCCGATCCTCGTGGGCATTGGCATGAGCCCGGGGACTTTAGCAAGGACACGTGGGTTCAATGGGATGGTCTATCGTGGGATTCGGAATCCCGAGATTCCCCTCACCAAACCCTTCCACTCCGGAGGGGTGGCCGGGATCTTCCCAGTCGTACCGCCGACAACTTGTTTTGGTTAGGACGGTATACAGAACGAGCTGAAGGAGCTATTCGCTTATTACGGTGTCTATTCTCCCGAATGAGTGGAGAGGCTGGAATCGGGGGAGCCCCTGAGACACTCTACCGTTTGGTTTCTTTATTAGTGATGCAAGAACATTTGTCACCTCGACGGGCAAAACGGGCGGTGGAGGGGGGAGCGCCCGGAGTGGAAATGGAACTGCGAACGATTCTTTTTGACCCTGATTCCCCAGATGGTCTAGCCAAAATTCTTCAGAATGTCAGGCGGACGGCCGAATTAGTCCGACATCGGTTATCCCTCGACACCTGGAATATTTTAATCGAGCTCACGAGTGTCCCAACGGAGTGGGGAAAGACCAAAGGACAAAGTATCGATGATGCCATTCGCCTTTTGAGCCGCATGATTCAACATTTGGCAGCCTTAAATGGAATGTTCATGGAAAATATGACCCGAAGTTATGCCTGGAGATTCCTGGAAATGGGTCGGCGGCTCGAACGAATCCGGCACCTTTCCAAGTTGATTCGACATCTCATCACACGCGGCACCTCTGATACCTCAGAAGGGTTGAGCTTGCTATTGGAATTGGCCGATAGTGCCATGACCTATCGCACACGGTATAAAGCTGAGGCAAAGCTGGCCGCGGTGTTAGATATGGTGTTGGCCGATGAGACCAATCCCCGGTCCGTTATTTTTCAAGTCTTGGCGTTTGAGGCTCATCTCGCGGCTCTCCCGCAGGATAAAAATGCGGCCTCTCTCAATCCTGCCCAACAAGTCACCACTCGTATTTGTACGGACATCCGATTAAGCGACATGGTGAAGCTCGCGGAAGAGAATGCGCGAACGAGAAACCGTGGGCTTCTGAAGCGGTTGCTCAAACAATTAGACCAGGGTGTACATCATTTATCGGACATTGTCGCACATACCTATTTTAGCCATTCTTTGGCCCAACGGATTTCCGGACCTCAATGGCATAAGAGTGTCCCGTGATCTATCAGATACTCCATCAGACCACCTTTACCTATACCCAACCGGTTGCCATTTCCCATCATGTGTTACGTCTCACTCCTCGACCGCATCCGCGGCAACAATGTCTCCGCTCCAATATTCACATCGATCCGACCCCCTCAGCGCAGTCCAACAATACCGACTACTTTGGTAATCCGGTGTCTCATTTGATCATTGAAACCCCACATCGTGAGTTACAGGTCAAAGCGAAGACGTTGGTCGATGTTCAAAAGCCGAATGAGTGTCATCTGGATCAAAGTGCACCCTGGGATGAGACCGCTAAACACCTTCAGGAAGGCCTCAACTCTGGAAATTTAGAAGCCGCACAATTTATCTTTGATTCCCCGTATATTACCGTTGATGATGCGACCTATGATTTTGTGCGCGAAAGTTTTCCGCCAGGGCGGCCAATGCTCGCTGGTGTGATGGATCTCACGAAGAGGATTTTTACCGAATTTACTTATGAGGGGGGAGTGACGGAAGTTTCGACCCCTGTCGGTGAAGTTCTGGCCTCTCGAAAGGGTGTGTGCCAAGACTTTGCGCATTTGGAAATTGCGGCCTTGCGAAGTTTAGGGTTGCCCGCTCGGTACGTCAGTGGATACCTGCTGACGCATCCCCCCGAAGGGCAAGAAAAACTCGTAGGGGCCGATGCCTCCCATGCCTGGATCTCGACATGGACCCCTGACCTGGGTTGGGTTGATTTTGATCCCACCAATAACCTCATCCCGAGTGAAGAACATATCACGTTGGCGTGGGGAAGGGATTATGGAGATGTCAGCCCCATCAATGGATATATGGTTGGGGGAGGAGAGCATACCCCGTCTGTATCTGTCGATGTTTCCCCGGCCACATTGCCCTCTATTGTCTAGGGGGTAAAATCAAGAGAGGAAGACACATGGGGAAAAGGGTTATTCCCCATCGAAGAAGAATCTCATTCGTGTGGGGAAAAGGTTGATTTAGCAAAATGTAGGCGGTCTTCAAGGGTTGTCAAATTCTTTGCTTCCTTTTCAACCATTCCTAGTCTCGACACCAACCCAGCCCCATTCGCGATTTGAATATTCAATCCAGGGCGGGCGTTGAGTTCAAGAATCAATGGCCCTTTGTTTTTATCCAAGACCAGGTCCACTCCTTGGTATCCTAGACCCGTCATCTCATAACATTGAGCCGCTTGATGTAACAGCGTATCCCAGTGAGGAATTTGAATGTTAATTATGGGATTTTCGGTATCGGGATGCTCGGTAACGATTTCATTTTTCCAAACTCCGCTCAGAGTTTTCCCTGTGGCGAGGTCAATCCCGGCCCCAATCGCTCCTTGATGGAGATTGGCTTTTCCATCTGACATTCGGGTGGGAAGGCGAACCATCGCCATCACCGGTACTCCTAAGAAGACGATGATCCGGATATCGGGAACACCTTGAAAGCTAATCTTTTCAAAAACCGGATCAAATTCTACCCGATATTCAATGAGCGCCTTATCTGGATGCCCCCCGAGGCTGTACAACCCGCTCAGGGTATTGGACACATGATGGTCCAGGTTCTCTTGGCTAATCAGTTGCCCGCTCGCTTTTCGGTAGCGAGGGCCTCGACGACCCGTGATGACGATAATGCCATCTCCTCCACTGCCTTGTGCGGGTTTGATCACGAAGTCACTGTAGGGTTCGAGCAAAGAGGCCAAGTCCCGCACCTGCCGTTCAATTTCGATGACCCCATATAATTCGGGGACCGCTAAACCAGCCTTTTCTGCCAAGCGTTTCGTAGTTAATTTATCATCCACGAGCGGATACAAGTGGCGGGGGTTGTGCCATAGGGTATAGCCGGCATTACGGTTATTTAACCCTAATACCCCGCGTTCTTTCAGCTTTTTGGCCAATTCAAACATACGAAAATAGTACTCAAGAGGACTTAGGAGCCAAGGCTTTAAAGCGGCCCAGTTCCAGTAATCGGAATCCTGAGTATCGACCCATCAACAATGTTGCAGCAAGGAGAACCAACAACAGTTCCGGGAAGACAAACAACACATGCTCAACAGCAGGAATCGTCATGACCATATAGGTAAGCGAGGCAACCGCAAGACTGCCCAAACCCTGTTGAATCGACTCGCTGGCCCCCCGTTCTTCCCACACGATACACATCCGTTCAATGGTCATCGTGAGGATGACCATAGGAAATAAGGCGACCGACAAACCCCGTTCCAACCCCAGTTTGTGACTGAGCACACTTAAGGCCGCCATGACCAGGACCACGATAATCAGAAGAGAGGCCAACCTGGGGACGAGTAATAATTTTAAATGTTCCAAATAAAAGCGGACGGCTAAACCCAACGCGACAACTAATGAAAAAAGCACAATACCCCAGAGAAGTTGAGTTTCTCGAAATGCTAAGGCCATCAGGATAGGCATAAAGGTTCCAAATGTTTTAATGCCTATGATATTACGCAAGACCAGGAGTAAGAGTGCTCCCATCGGCACCATTAAGAGGATGCGATATACAGCCTGGGTTTCGAGGGGCAAACTAAAGAGAGAAAATTCAAAGAGTTTAGGCAGGGCGATTTGGCTATGCAGTAAGGCTGCTCGAATGGCTTCTTCTTGGTTGGGGGCAACGGATATCGTGACTTCGAGTTGTTTGCCCCCACGGAGGTTTACCATGGGTTCAAAGCCACGCCACCAGGTGAAATAGTGGTCAGGGATTCCCGACTTGCCAGTTTCAGGGTCATGCGATTTCCAGATGTTGTTTTCATAAACTTGCAACCAATGAACCAGTTTGGCTCTTCCGGGAAAATCCTCTAGTTGAATGCCGTGAACCATGCGGCTGGGAATTTTGGCTAAAGCAAGAATTTCGGTAGCCAACTGAAGTTTTTTCTCGGGAATTCGATCCTTGCCGAGCAGTAATTGAAGATTCTGATCAGCCTTGGGCTGCTTGAGTCGTGCGGTGAGTTCGGCCACAAGAGTCGTGGCGTCGGAGGATTTGTCTTGAATGTCGGCGAGTAACGCTTGTGCGGCCGCTAGCTTGGCGCCTTCAAATCCAGGGTTTTGCACGACAGGTGGTTTGCCTTTGGATGGGGGTTCTGTCGTTTCAATCTGCCGGACCGTACCACTATAGTAGAGATTCTGCTTCCCCTGAACCTTTCGTTTGGACCAGGTCGCTCGTCGATTCTCTTCATCTTTGATCGTGGTTAACCCATATCCTTGGGAAATGAAATTTTCATCGACAATGGCAAAGCGTCTCGTGTTTCTGGGAAGATTCAACGATACCGTAACCGGCTTGTTGTGAGCCACGAAGGAGAGATGAGCTTCAACATTCCACAAGAAAGCCTGGGTTTGCGGTGCGAGAGGAAATTCCAGGATGAGGGCTTTATAGAGAAATACGGCAATCCCTAAAAGTGTGAGCCCGGAAGCCAGAACATACAGGTGACGCTTGGACATAATGATTACTCAAGGGAACACGGGACGGTCTGAGTATAGGTCTGCTGTGGATCCACGACCGCCGCACCACGCATAAAACTTCTCCCGATTAACGTAGAAAAGACAAAACCGCTTCGATCTGTCAAATTCACCTCAATCCCCTCTTTTATGATGGGTCCCAAGCAAAGGTCCAAGAGTACCACGGGTCGTTTCTGGGATGCGGTCCCCTTTCGTTTCACACTGGTATACCGTTGGATGGGACGTTCCAACGTATAGTTTTCTCCTGATTGGGATTCAATCTCAAACCGTACCCAGGGTGTGTCCGATCGGGAAAACTCCGTCATATTTTTCACATGCAGTGAGGAATGATCAGCTCCCGTATCGATTTTGGCTCGGACAACAATGTTATCTGGAAGAATCAGAATTTCCTCAGCCCAACCGACGGTGAGTTTATCTGGTGGTTGTGCGGAGTATGCATCGCTGGAAATACTCACAAGGGTTCCTCCCAACCAGGCTATGGCAAGCCCAATAACCCATGGGCGAAAAAGCACGAATCGGGACTTTGGTTCAGGTTGTATTGTGGAATAATTTTTTTTCACAAGGAGGTGGAGGTTACCTGGAGCGGTTCTTTATCAGTTACATTCCCTCAATATACGATTGGGTCAAATAGTGGCCCTTCCGGCCTTGGACACCCGCGCCAAAATCCTTCATATGGCCAATTATTTTGCCATGGACCATATTCTTGAGCAAATTCTCTTGTCGCCCAGGGCCTTAAAATGTTCAATCTGATTCCAGGATTTGATGAAGGCCATCAAGGGGAATGAGAGCCCAGTCTGCTCGATTATTCAATTCATACGTGAGTTCATACAACGCCTTTTGCAGCACATAGGCTTTGAGCAGCATGGCCAGATCTTCCGGAGAAGGAGGAAGGAGTGTCGATAATCCGGGGACGCTCAGATAGGCCTTGAGGTAACTCACACTCACCCAGGTTTGCCAGTACCGTGACCAGAGGCTCAAGGTCTGGGAGTCTTCGGGCCGAACGCCGGGTATCAGGCCCAAAGAGGAGGCTTGCGCGGCATAATGGAAGGAGCGGAGCATGCCTGCCACATCCCGAAGCGGAGAGTCTTTGAGTTTTCTCACGGACAGGGGACGGGCGGGTTCTCCTTCAAAGTCAATAATCACGAAATCTTTACCCGTAAATAACACTTGTCCGAGATGAAAATCTCCATGGCACCGGATGCGGCAGCCTTTAAATTTTCTGTCACGAATCTGTCCCAGACAGGTTCGGACTGTTTTTTCTCCTCCAAGAAGGTTTTTGGCCAGGGCATGGATGGGTTCCGGTAGCGATTTGATTTGCGACCGAAGTGTCGAATAGGCCACATTCGCCGTGCCGAGCATACTCTGATACAGCCCCCGCCTATGGAATTCCGTGAATACTTCAGGCGAAAAATCCTTCAGGTCCTGGTCGGAAGCCAGGGTGACATGGAGTTCGCCCGTGCGCTGTCCCAAGAGGCGGACCTCTTCTAAATACGGTCCGACCCGCTCTAAGGCTGTAGACGGAATGTCTTCGTCGGCCAGGGCGAGGAGGGATTTTTGAGGAAGATCGCTTGTCGTTAATGCCGAAGGTTGTGTCAGGGCTTCCTCAAAGTATCGTCCAAGTTCATCCAGGGTGTATTTCCATGCATCCCCCTCGTTTTGAACATATTGTTGGAGAATCCCGAAGGTGAGCGGATCCCCATGTTTTGGGTGAAACTCGATCGATCCTGCTAATCCGGAAGTATGCTCGAACTTCTTTTGGGTGAGAAATCGACTGATCTCTAAATCCGGATTCATTCCGGTCTCAACCCGACGGTACAGCTTCAAAATATACCGATCTCCGTACAAGAGAGAGGTATTGGATTGTTCCCCCCGAAGCAACATCGGTTCGATTTCGGACAGGCCTTGCTGGACATGGTTCCTGAAGGGTTTTTCGGTCTGGGTGATGACCTGGCCCAAAGGGTTTGCAAAGCGTCGTTGCTTGGCCATGCTGGTCAGGAGAAATCGCTGAAATTTCACATCCCACAATGCGTCGATCAGCAACCCTTCCTCTTCGCCCTGTTTGTCGCGTATCCGTACGTGCGCAATCCGGGCTTTAGGATCTGGGAGCTGAGTGTGGTGTTTGGAGGAAAGATATCGTAGTGGCAAGAGATAGCTTTC
This sequence comes from Nitrospirales bacterium, assembly GCA_965223275.1. Taxonomy (GTDB): domain Bacteria; phylum Nitrospirota; class Nitrospiria; order Nitrospirales; family UBA8639; genus Nitrospira_E. The sequence goes on along the minus strand of OZ244992.1, from coordinate 1,805,396 downwards.
GGTTTCCCCTTCGGTATATTCCACTCGAAGCAGGGAAAGCATGGTGATGGGATCTTGTGTGGGCAAGGGGATGGCCTGGGCTATTTCTATGAATTGGATTTTCTTGGCTTTGCCGCCGAACCATCGTTTGTGCTTGATATAGTCCGGAAGGACTTTCTCTAATTTTCCTTTCTCCCGTTTTCCGAAAAGATGAGTCCAATCTTTGCCGATGGTCACGACCGGGAGAGCGGGTTCTGCTTGTGTGGGGGATACTTGATTTTCGATGGGAACCTGTTCCAGCAAAAACCAATAAAACGTATGGCCTCCTAATGTCAGCAAATAGGGGAGGTCCCCAATCGCAGGAAATTGACTTTGCCCGAAGAGCGTTAAGGGGCGACATCCTTTAAATTCCGACAAATCCAACTCCACCCATTGAGCATGGCGCGACAGATTCACGGCCACTAAGAGCGTTTCATCCTGGTAGCGCCGCAGAAAGACCAGCACCTTACGATTGGCGGGATGGAGAAATTCAAGGCTACCCCTGCCGAATACGGGAAATTGTTTCCTGAGCGAAAGAATCCGTTTCATCCACCACAGAAGCGACTGGGCATTGTTTTGCTGTAATTCCACGTTCACCGCTTCATAGTGGTATTCGGGGTCGATAATGATCGGGAGATACAGTTTTTGTGGATTGGCCCCAGAAAAACCGGCATTGCGATCGGCACTCCATTGCATGGGCGTTCTCACGCCGTTGCGATCCCCCAAGTAAAAATTATCTCCCATGCCGATTTCTTCGCCATAGTACAAAACTGGAGTGCCGGGCATGGAAAATAACAGGCTATAGATCAATTCGATTTTTTTTCGATCATTACCGAGCAAGGGAGCCAACCGCCGACGAATGCCGAGGTTAATCCTCGCCTGCTGATCATGGGCGAATACCCGGTACATATAGTCGCGCTCTTCATCCGTGACCATCTCCAAGGTCAATTCATCATGGTTACGAAGAAACACGCCCCACTGGCAATTATCGGGAATGGGTGGTGTCTGGTCGAGGATATCAATGATGGGAAATCGATCTTCCATCTGAATGGCCATGAAGAGCCGGGGCATCAGAGGGAAATGGAAATTCATATGGCATTCATCGCCTTCTCCAAAGTAGGCGGCGGCATCTTCTGGCCATTGATTGGCTTCAGCCAGAAGCATGCGTGCGTCATACTTTTTGTCAACGTGGGCTCGAAACTTCTTCAGAAAGGCGTGTGTTTCGGGGAGATTTTCGCAATGGGTGCCTTCCCGTTCATAAAGGTAAGGGACCGCATCTAAGCGGAGCCCATCCACCCCGAGGTCCAACCAAAAGTCCAGAACTCCAAAGAGGGCTTTATGGACCTCAGGGTTGTCAAAATTGAGATCGGGCTGGTGGGAGAAGAACCGATGCCAATAGTAGGCTTGAGCGACAGAATCCCACGTCCAATTGGAATGTTCAGTATCCTTGAAAATGATTCGAGTGTCTCCGTATCGATCCGGTGTATCGCTCCAGACGTAGAAGTCTCGAAAGCTGCTTCCCGCGGGAGCTTTTCTTGCTCGTTGAAACCAGGGGTGTTGGTCGGAAGTATGATTAATGACGAGTTCGGTAATTACTCGTAATCCGCGGCGATGGGCTTCACGGACGAACGACTTGAAATGAGTTTTGGTGCCGTAACTTTGATGGATGTTGGTATAGTCCGCAATATCATACCCATCGTCACGAAGCGGCGAAGGGCAGAAGGGCAAAAGCCAAATGGCGGTGATACCCAAGTCTTGGAGGTAATCCAGCTTTTGGACCAAACCCTGAAAGTCTCCAATGCCGTCACCATTGCTATCATAAAAGGCGCGAACGTGTAGTTCGTAAATGATGGCGTCTTTGTACCAGAGAGGATCAGAGTCCAGATGTTCCATAGTTGTGTCTATCCTATGACTTGTAAAAAGAGCATTGGGAATATAACAAACAGACTGTTCATCGATGCCACGTTAAGCTTGAAGATATCCTTGGCCATGCAACCTGTTCAAAATCATCTCGTTTCTCTTTTCTGATTCTCAAGTATGGCATTGAGCTCGCCTCCGAGTAAAAGGACTAACCCGCTCAGGTAAAACCAGATCATGAGAAAAATCACGCCGGCGATTGAGCCATAGACGAGGTTATAATAGGCAAGGCTCTCGACGTAGACCCTGAAAGCCAGGGAGACCAATATCCACAAGGAGACAGCCAGGATGGAACCGGGCGTCATTCCGCGCCATGAATGCGGACTGTTTGGAGCCCAGTAATAAATAAGACTGGTGGCCAGGAGCATCAAGAGGATTATAACGGGCCATTGAAAAATGGACCATGTGAGGGTAAATAAATCGCTCAAGCCCACAAGGTCCGCTATCCATTGACCTAAGTTTTCACCGATGAGAATAAGGACAATCGAGACGATCACAAAGACCGTGGCCCCCAAGGTGAGGAGAAGGGCGGTGATTCCCAGAGCCCACAGAGGGCGAGTTTCTTTGACGCCATAGACGGTGTTCAGGCATTCAATAATGGCCACCATGCTCCAGGAGGACGCGAAGACAGCCCCTACCAGGCTCAACGAAAATACGTCACTTCCCACTCCCTGCGATATTTCTCGGAGATACCGTTCTACGAGGACCAGGGATTCTCGTGGCATCACTTTCTGAAAATATCCGATCAGCTGGGGCAAAATTTCTTCAAGGGGTAACATGCCCACGATGGTGGTTAAACATAATAATGCCGGAAACACCGCGAGGAGAAAGTAGAATCCCAATTGGGCAGCGTGCCCAAGAATATTGTGGGAGTAGGACGACGTCCACATCTGTTGTACGATATCCCACCACGCAGACAAACGAGGTCTCCCATTCTTGTGCCATGCGTCCCTCTGCGGTTGTTCAGGAATCATTCATGCGCCTAAAGGAGTGGTTTGGGAGATAAAGGGCAGAGGTAAGGGGTTTCGCACATGAAGGTCTCTTTGGGGAAAAGGAATCTCTACATGGTGATCCCGAAATTTTTTAATGATGGCACAATGGATGTCTGATTGAATTCGCCGCCGGCCTTGTGGGGAATCGACCCAAGCCCAAAGCCGCATATTCCAGGAGGAATCTCCAAATCCCAAATGAAGGACCTCAGGAGCCGGACGCCGCAACACTTGAGGGTGATCCTGGGCCGCTTCTTTCAAGCATTGAATCACGGTGTCGACATCGGAATGGTAAGAAACTCCGACATCGACTTCCAACCGTGTTTTTGGGTCCCCATGTGACCAATTGATGACCGTTGAGGAAATAAAATCGGAGTTCGGGACGACAATCGCGATATTATTTAAGGAACGGATAGTCGTCGACCGGATATTGATTTCTCTCACGTCCCCCTCGATGTCTCCCACCGTAATACGGTCACCGACTTTGATGTGTTGCTCAAACAGCAGCATGAGTCCGGCGATAAAGTTTGAAGTAAGATTTTGCAAGCCGAATCCAATCCCTACGGATAAAAATCCAAAGATGACGGCCAATCCACTCAGGTCGACGCCGATAATTTGAAAAGCGAGAACGGTCCCCACAAAAAGGAGGATATATTGAAGGATTCGAGTCAAGGTATATTGTGTGGCCAAAGGAAGCTTAAAGCGTTTGAGAGCTTGATTCATAAGAAATCGACGGAGCAGGATATTTAAAAGGACAAAGGCACCAAAGACCATTCCAAAGAACAGGAGGGAAGAGAGGGTAATAGGGGTCTGATTGACCGTAAAAAGGGGATAAGTGAAAAATTGATCTATGATGCTTAACGCATGGGAAAATTCCATCTTATTCCTCCTTTAAGGGTTGGTTGAGCGTGTTTTGCGGCACTTTGGGCAAAGTAATGTCTCGTGGATGATTTCTCCATACTTATTCATGAATCATCCGACGGATTTTCCGAACTGTAAAAGTCATCATCTTTACCCTTCCCTAAAACGAAAAGAGGGGATGGATAATTGCCTTATACATTCCAAAGATATATTCCTACGAAATGGGCTGATGATGGAGAATAGGCACAGGGGGAGCCTGGCCTTCCTTCGGCACTCCCCAATACATCGTCCGATGGGGAAAGGGTATTTCAATTCCTCGTTCATCGAACGTTTTTTTAATCCGACGATTCATTTCCCGGCCAATGACCCATTGGCGAATGGGTTTCGTTTTAAATCGGCATTTTATGACCACCGCTGAGTCGGCAAAGCGATCCACTCCCAACATTTCCAATGGCTCGAGAATGTCTTTGCCAAATTCAGGATCATTCTGCAAGCCATGAGCGATCTCCTTGAGCACGGCAATCACTTCATCAACGTCTTCGCGGTAGGAGACTCCGACATCGAAGACATACCGGGAATAATCCATGGTCATGTTGGTTACCGTGGCAATCGTGCCATTAGGGACAATTTGAACATTTCCCGAAAAATCCCGTAAGGTAATGGTTCGCAGACCGACATCTTCCACGACTCCGCTCACTCCGGCCAGCGCGACGACATCTCCCACCCGCACCTGATTTTCCAATAGGATAAAAAATCCGGAAATCACATCCTTCACTAAACTTTGTGCCCCAAAACCTATGGCAATGCCCCCAATCCCCGCCGCAACCAGGAGGGGACCGAGATCAATGCCGAGTTGTGAAAAGATCGTGGTAATGCCAATGCCGAGGATAATCACCCGGAGGAGATCTCCCAGTACATTCGTGAGTGTGGTGGCTCTTTGTATCTGTGCCTGATTAGGCAGATTGCCTTCGATAAAATGTTGTAACCGCAAGAGCCCTCGTTTCAATACCGCCAGCCCAATGAACATGAAGACAAGGATAATGAGGATAAGCACACCTTCAGCCATGGCCCATTTCAGCAATTTTGACATCAGTTCGGTGAATGATTGTGAATTCATATTCCGCCCCCCTTGTATTGGCTCTGATATGGCCAGGAACGATGTTCCCAACCGTTTGGGTGTAACTGTGTCGGGTGAACTTTGATTTTCGAGATTTGAATTGTATCTAGGAAAGATTTCGTTGTTTGAGAAACATGTGCAGGAGGTGCATGAAATCTTTCTTCATCATGAATTGGTAAAAATGAGTACGACAGAATCGCTCTCAAAAAAGGACAGAAAAAGTACGATGAAAAAATCATGCTTTGTCTTACAGCTAAAGTTCGTAAGGCGCTGGCGGCAACCTCCTCCTCCTCCTCACATTAACAACACCTACCCCATCTGCGAACTCGATAAAATCTGACCCTGCCGGGTTAGGGGAGAAAACCGGAATTCGAAAAATTATGGGATTTAAGACTGGGATTGGGATCTGCCTGGGAACATTCGTGGCTATTTTGCCCGATTGAGTCAAATTTAGAAGGGTATGAGGGCTTTCATTCGATTAAGAGCCATCGTGTATATCAGCCTCATAACGGTCATAGTCTTTTATGAAATCCCTTGCCTAATGGCACAATAATTTACCGATGGCTGTAAAAATAGATACTCATCGCCAAGAGGGGCCACCCGATATTTCCTGAGAGTGTTTATTGGTGCTGAAAGTATATGTCTCTGTGTTTTTCGGTTCACCTTTTTTGTGGGTGACCGCAAAAGCGGCCAGATTCTTCTGATGCATGGCTTCGAAGCATCTCGGGTTTATTTTCCGCATTCTTGTCAGGCATTGTCTTAATCCCCATGCATCTCATGCCGCTAACATTATCGGCATGAGATGCCTATGGAGAAAGGGTATCAGACTTATTGTTTAAATGGCTCTTTTAGTACGACTTTTACACCGCTAATCGTTCCCGTGACCGCATTTCGTACTTGTTTCCCGGCATTTTCACTGACGGAGCCGGCAGCCTTAATGGCGCTCGTCGCGGCCACCGAGGCCGCCTCCGCCGTATCAACCCCAATTTCCTTCGCTCCCTGAATGGCACCCTCGACCGTGTGTTTCGCGGTAGAAGCCAGATCGCTTCCAACTTGTGCGGTAGTTTTTATGATGGCCCCGGTGGTACTGGCGACGGTGTCTAAAGCGGTTTCACCAATTTCTTTCGTTCCATGAAGGGCGCCCACCATCGCAGCTTTGGCCGTGGATGCCACATCTCCTCCAACCGCAGCCGTTCCCTTCACCACCGAAGCCGCCGTATGACTGATGGTGTCCAACGCTTTCCCGCCGATTTCTTGTGTGGCCTGTGCAGCACCGATCACCGTCTCCTTGGCCGTGAGGGCAAGCTCTCCACCCACCTCTTTGACACTTTTGATGGCGGCCATGGTGGCCTGCTCGGCAGCCTCCGCGATACCCGTTCCAATTTCTTTGGCTGCCACAATAGCCCCCTCAACCGAACCTTTAGCGGTTTTGGCGAGATCTCCTCCGACTTCGGAAGTCGTTTTGATTAACGCCGACGTACTGGATCCAATCGTATCCAAGGTGTCAGTGGTGACTTCCTTGGTGCCCTTGATCGTGCCGACAAGAATCCCTTTAGCCGCCGCACCGATTTCAGCGCCTACCTCTGAGACACCATGAACCGAACCCACAACTGTGTCCTTAACTAAGTTTGCTAATTCGGCGCCTACCATCTTGGTTTCCTTAATGGCCTTGACCAACGTCCCACTCACTAAACCTAGAAGGGCATTCGTGATATCGCCGGTAGACTGAATGCTTTCCACAACATGTTCTTTGGTTTTCACGATAATAGAGGGTTTTTCTGTCATGGCATTTCCTCCATCAAAATTGAAGGGTTATAATTTAATTTTCTATAATTTTTATAATAGCTCTTTTTTATTTAATGAATCAAAACGGTAAGAAAAAGCAAAATAGCCGTTTTATAATGTTGAAAAATGCAACATTTGACCCACTCCTTAGCCCCTTGTAGTTGCAATGAATTGTAAATTCCGTTCATGATATGGTCCCTGTTTGGAACCTCATTGAACGTGGTTGTTGATAATCACCTGTAGATTTAATGGATAATTTAAGGTGAAGAATCCAGTAATTGTGAATTCTTTATTCCTGAAAAATGTTGGCATGGTTTTTCTAATCTTGCTTTTTCAGCCAACTTGGACTGATGCCAATTCCGTTTTTCCAGATTCTTTGGCGTTTAAGGGGATCGAGGCTGTAGGAGTGGCTTCCATAGAAACTAAGGGTATGGAAACAGTGCGATTGGATACGACGCTCCTTCACGTGGCAATTCGGAAGCAGGTACGGCAAGCTGGCATTCCCGTTTTATCTCCTAGAAAGGACTCAAGTCGTCCATTTGAGTTTGTATCTGACCACAACAATTTTGGGGTATTGTTGCCCATCATCATTCGATGGGAATCTGCAGGGCCCTTAGGAACCACAATGAATAGTTTTGCTCTGACTCTCCACTTCTTGCAACCGGCCACCATTCGACCTTCGAATAATGAAGGTTGGGTGATTACTTGGACCCAAACCCAAAGCCTTTTGGCAGGACTCAAGCGTCCTAAGGAGATCGAACGGGCATTGGAAAAGATGGTTCAATCTTTTTTAGTGGATTTTCAACAAGGTCGTAAATAGGACAGTATTCAGGCCAAAATAATCGACCGAACCATGAAAGCAACAGACTCCCGTCCTAAGTTGCAAGTTGGTCTCTTTCCCTACCTTGGGTTCGTTCTCGCTTTTGTCATCCTTGCGGTAATCTTGGGGATTAGTATATGGGGGATCCAGAAAGCCGCCAGGAATTTTGAAACCGTGATTCATGCCGAGGAGGTCTCTGACCACTTGATTCGATTGTTCGCGGAGCTGAAGGGTATGGAGGACCAGCAACGGGAATTTTTACTCACCAAGAAAAAGAGATTCCTTAAAGCCTATGAAGCTGAACGCCTGAAAATACAATCACGGGTAGAAACCATCAGGCAAATTGCTGAAATTCATCCACCATTACAGGTCACCTTGTCGCAATTAGAGGAATTGGTGGCCGCCCGCCTTCTTTCCTTAGATACGGTCCTGACTGTTCGTCAAAAACATGGGGAGCAGGCCGCTTTCGACCTGATTCTTACCGGTCATGGTATGAGCGTGATGAAACAAATCCGCGACCTGGTCTTTGCCATGGATGAGGAAGATGCCACATTAATCAAGACCACACATGATCAGGCCCACCGGATGGTGACGGTGACATTGTATGCGATGGCTATCGGCCTTGGGCTCATTGTGCTCATTGCCGTCATTGTTGTCTGGAAACTGTACCGGGATGTGCTCAAACAACGTGAAATGGAGCTTCAGCTAATCGAAGAAAAGAAATTGGCGGACATTGCGAGACTGCTAGCGGATATTGGGCACGACATCAAAAATCTTCTGACTCCGATTGTGATGGGGAATTCGCTCCTGGGAGAGGAATTGCGAGATTATTTCTCACATTTGTCTGCTGAAGAAAAGACCAAGGCCCGGGTTTTGGAAAAAACGAGCCAAGAAGTCATTGGGATGACGAACAATGGAACGAAACGCTTACAAGAGCGTGTGAAGGAAATGGGGGATGCGGTCAAAGGGCATATCACCAAAGGGAATTTTGGCCCCTGTCGGCCGGAAAAAGTGATTCAGGAGGCCATGGATTCCTTAAATCTCCTGGCTAAAGAGAAGAGTATTCAATTGAAAACCGAGGGTCTTTCCGTCTTGCCGGTGCTCCATGCCGATGAGCAGCAATTATTTAATGCCTTCTATAATCTGCTCAATAACGCGATTCCTGAAGTTCCACCTGGTGGGTCAATTACCGTCAAGGGTCGGATTGTTGAGGAAGGAAATGCCATTGTGATCTCAGTGGCGGATACGGGCAAGGGAATGAGCCCTGATCTGCAACAAATGGTGTTGCAAGGAAATGCCCTCAGTCGGAAACCTGGCGGAACAGGGTTGGGGATGAAAATCGTGAGAGATATTGTTCACAATCACCATGGGACCTTAACCCTGGAAAGTAGCGAAGGAAAAGGTTCCGTTTTTCATGTTCGGCTTCCCGTTTCGTCAACGGAAATAGTGTCCGGGTCTTGAGTGGTGGGATGGGATGGATGGTCCGTCCTCTGCGGTCCAGGGAAGCAAACCGGTTTTTTCTCCTTTGGGCGGTTCGACCTCTTAGGACGTAACAACACCAAAGGCTTCCTAATTTTTAAGACCCTTTGGGACAAGTGGCCCGTGGTCTACCGTTGTTCTACTTTTTACCTCAGTTTGTGGGAAAGCGGGCCTTGGACAACTGCGTATTTCTTTGCGGGATGAGCGATGATGATCCCAAAAAAAATTCATCCTTGCCGCTATGGTCCCGAATAAACCATAAAGCAAAACCATTAGGCTGCATATGGTCATGGCCTTCTCCTTCATAAAATGAGTATAGGATAAGGACGAGAACCAAAATGAGGTTTCAGCGGGAATGGAAGCCGAACAATTGATTTCGTCCCCAACTGAACGGGTCAGGGGATTTTTACAATATGCATATCTTAGTCCTTAATGTCGGAAGCTCGTCCGTTAAATTTTCTCTCTTCTTTTTTCATGTTGAGCCGGACCCCAGATTGATTTTAAGGGGACTTTTGAAAGGAATCGGTGGTGAAGGGGAGTTACAGGTTGACCGGGAAAAGAATGAAAGAAAAATTTTTCATAAACCGGTTGAAAACTTGAGCCAGGGTTTAACCTGGATCTTCGAAAGGCTTCGGACATATCCGGAGTCTTTTCGTATTCAAGGAGTTGGTCATAGGGTGGTGCATGGGGGATCCCGCTTTTCCTCTCCGGTTATCCTCAATGATGAAGTTCTGCAAGAAATTGAGACACTCGCAGAATTGGCCCCATTACACAACCCGCCTTCTCTTGAGGGAATTCGGTTGGCTCGCCACCATATTAGTTCTACGCTACCCATGGTTGCCGTTTTTGATACCGCGTATTATGCCAATATGCCAAAAGTCGCAAGACAGTATGCGGTGTCGTCTGAGTTCACAAAAAAACATCACATCATTCGTTATGGGTTTCATGGAATTGCCCATGCGTCAATGATGAACACGTATGACAAAGTCTTGGAAGATCCGTTGGAAAACCGTCGGACCATCACACTCCATTTAGGGAGCGGATGTTCGGTAACGGCGATAGTCAACGGTCAGCCAATCGACACTTCCATGGGATTCACGCCATTGGAAGGGCTGGTGATGGGAACCCGCTCTGGGGATATCGACCCTTCTATCGTTGAATATCTGGCAAACAAGGAACAAGCCTCAGCCGGAGATGTTGTCAATCTCCTGAATAGGGAGTCTGGGCTTTTGGGTCTGTCGGGGCAAACTCAGGACATGAAGGAACTCCTTCGACTTGTTTCAGAAGAAAAGGATGCTCGTGCTCAATTGGCCGTGGACCTGTTCTGTTATCGAATTAAAAAATATATTGGTGGATACTTGGCAGCCCTGGGAGGGTGCGATGCACTCCTTATTGGTGGAGGGATTGGAGAGCATGCCCCGGAAATTCGGGCTCAGGTTTGTCAGGGTATGGGGTGGTGTGGCATACAAATTTCTGATGCGCACAATGAACAAATCACGCAAGTTTCTCCTGGCCAAATTCAGAAAATCAGTTCTCCAGAATCAAAAATAAAGGTATGGGTGGTGGGGGTTGATGAGGAGTATGCCATCGCTCAAGAAACCGCACGAATCCTTGGTGGAAACCATGAACGTGTTCAGGCACTTTGCTGAACCAATATTCTCAATGGCATTTCAATCTGTAAAAGGCATTCAGGGAAGGGTTGTGCTTGTGAACCCTTCCCGCAGATCTACGACTGGCTCATGAATAGAGTAAAAATAGTCTGTACGATCGGTCCATCCAGCGCTTCCCAAAATATTTTGGAGAACATACTGAAACATGGGATGAGTATGGTCAGGCTAAACATGTCTCATGGAACCCGGGATTGGCATCAGAAGACGATTCGATTGATTCGAAAAATTGAAAAGAAACATAAGTGTCCCATTCCCATTTTGTTGGATTTGCAGGGTCCGAGAATCCGGGTAGGATCCATTTCTCCTGATGGGATGGATCTTCAAAAAGGAGAAACAGTTTTTGTTGTTCCTGCTCCGTCGTCCAGAAGGCCCAAAACTTTCAATTCGAATGTGTCCGATCGGATCATTCCCATCGAACTTCTCAGTATGACCAAAGCTCTCAAACGTGGGAGTACAATCCTGATCAATGACGGGTTAGTGGAATTGAAGGTTCAACGCCAATCCTCAAAAGGGCTTCAATGTTTTGTGGTCGTCGGGGGTCAGGTTTCCTCCCATAAAGGCGTGAACCTGCCGGATGCGGAATTGCAAGGACCGGCCTTGACCGAAAAAGACCGGAAAGACATGGAGTTCGGCCTACAACACAAGGTTGAATATTTTGCGCTTTCTTTCGTGCGGTCCTCCGATGATGTGCGGATGGCGAAGGCGTATCTTCGCAAAAAGGGTCGGGACATTCCGTTGATTGCCAAGATCGAACGCCCCGAGGCGATCAAAGATCTGAAAAATATTTTGAATGAAGCCGAAGGAGTCATGTTGGCTCGTGGAGACCTCGCCCTCGAAATGTCTCTGGAAGCCGTGCCGGTTTTGCAAAAGCAGATTCTGCTGGAATCCAATCGTCGTTATCGATTCGGTATCACAGCCACGCAAATGTTGGAATCCATGACCAAGCATCCTCTCCCGACACGCGCTGAAGCCTCGGATGTCGCGAACGCGGTTCTGGACGGATCGGATGCGTTAATGCTGTCCGCGGAGACCTCGACGGGGCAATACCCGGTTGAAGCGGTCCAAGTAATGGCCCGGGTCATCCGTTCGGCGGAGCAGGGAGAGGTGTTCCGGTGGGTGCCGGACCCATCTCATGCGCATCAGGACGTGTCCCTACCAGCCTCAATGTGCATGGCCGCTAATGTCGCGGGACGTCTTAACCGGGCCAAGGCCATTGTCGTGTTTACCGAATCAGGAAGCATGGCCCTGCTGATGTCCAAGCAACGTCCCAGCATTCCCATCATAGCTCTGACCCCCTCTGCCGTGAGTGTGAGGCGAATGAAGGTGTTTTGGGGCGTGTCGTCGTATCAGATTCCCCGGTTGACCAAAATCGAGTCAAAGATTGCCAAGGCGGAGGCCATTCTCAAACGGCATGATGTCGTTGTTTCAGGTGACCGAATCGTCATAGTCGTTGGAGAACGAGAACAAAATTCCCCAGGGGCTAACCTGATCAAAGTGCACAGTGTCACCTAGGATTTCAGAAATTTGGAATCCCAGACCATCAAAAATTTACACGCTGAGAAACGATCTTGAGCTGGCACAGTAAACGTGGCGATCATCCTCACGCCCTTGCACCGGAACCTTGGCACACCATGGCCGTCGATGAGGTGGTGGACCGAGTCAACGGGGACCTGAAAGGAATAGGAGCAGAAGAGGCAGACCGGCGATTGCATGTCATGGGGCCTAACCGTCTACCTCCTCCTCGTCGGGACAGTGCCCTGCATCGGTTTTTCCAGCAATTTCAAAACATCTTAATCTATGTGTTGCTTGGGTCGGCGGTCATTACGGCTGGGCTCGGGCACTGGGTCGATACCGGTGTCATCATCGGCGTCGTCCTCATTAATGCCTTGATTGGGTTTATACAGGAGGGAAAAGCTGAACGCGCACTTGATGCTATTCGGCGATTGCTGTCCTACCAAGCCACCGTTGTTAGAAATGGTCATCGTGTACAGATACCCGCCGAAAACCTGGTGCCCGGTGATGTGGTGTTGTTGCAATCAGGAGATCGTGTGCCTGCCGATGTTCGGTTTTTCACCGTGAAAGAATTACGAATTGATGAATCCGCCTTGACCGGAGAATCTCTTCCGGTTGAGAAACTGGTGATGCCCGTCCCGGAGAACACCCCACTGGGAGATCGTACCTGTATGGGGTATTCCTCTACGCTGGTGACCTATGGGCAAGGGTCAGGCATCGTCGTGGGGACCGGATCCCACACCGAAATTGGGCGCATTAGCCTCCTCCTCAAAAAAGTTCAACCGCTCACCACACCCCTCCTCCAAAACATGACCGAATTTGGGTCCCGTCTCAGTATCGCCATTTTGGTTGGAACGTTGGGAACCTTTTTGTTCGGAATTTTTGTTCAAGGTTATGAACTCGGAGAGATGTTTTTGGCAAGCGTGGGCTTGGCGGTTGCCGCGATTCCAGAAGGTTTGCCGGCCATTATTACCATTACGCTCGCCATTGGGGTGCAGGGCATGGCAAGAAGAAATGCCATCATCAGGCGGTTGCCGGCCGTAGAAACCTTGGGATCGGTGACCGTTATTTGCTCAGATAAGACCGGGACCTTGACCAAAAATGAGATGACGGTCCAAATGGTGGCTACGGCGACCAACGTTATTGAAGTGAGTGGGGCAGGGTATGACCCTCATGGTGAGTTGACTGCTCATGGAAAAGCCTTCCTTGTGAACGACCACCCTGATCTGGTTGAGCTCATTCGGGGCGGGGTCCTTTGCAATGATGCGGCCTTGGAAAAGCTAGAGGACTCATGGGTCATGACCGGAGACCCCACTGAAGGGGCATTATTAACGTTGGGAGCCAAGGCGGGTCTCGATCCTTTACGGGAACAGGGAGGGCGACCGCGAACGGATGTTATACCCTTTGAATCAGAACATCGGTTTATGGCGACCTTGCACCATGATCACCAGGGAAACGGGTTTATCTATCTCAAGGGGGCCCCGGAACGGGTCATGGCTATGTGTCGCTCCCAAGGAATTCAAGGTCAGGATGCTCCCATGGATTTTTCCTACTGGCAAACGCAAATCGATGAAATGGCCTGCAAGGGGTACCGTGTCCTCGCGATGGCATTCTTACCCGCTCCCACTGATCAGCGAATTCTCCGTTTTGATGATGTGGCCAACGGACTGAGCCTTCTCGGAATCTACGGGATGATTGATCCTCCTCGGCCCGAAGCGGTCGATGCCGTGAAACAATGTCGGGAGGCAGGGATTCAGGTAAAAATGATTACCGGAGATCACCTGGTAACCGCTCGCACCATTGGATCGTTCATGGGAATTGGGGATGGCATTCACGCGCTCTCGGGACAAGAAATCGATTCATTGTCTCCCGAAGACCTTCAAGTCCGAATGCAGAGCCATGATATTTTTGCCAGGACGAGCCCTGAACATAAATTACGCCTCGTACAATCCTTGCAATCCAATGGTCATATTGTCGCCATGACAGGGGACGGAGTGAACGATGCCCCTGCGCTCAAACAGGCCAATGTGGGCGTGGCGATGGGCATTAAAGGGACTGAAGTCGCGAAAGAAGCGGCCGAGATGGTCCTAGCTGATGATAACTTTGCTTCGATTGCCCAGGCGGTGTCTGAGGGAAGAACGGTTTTTGATAATATCAAGAAATCCATACTGTTTATTCTTCCCACCAATGGAGCAGAGGCATTGGTGATTATTGCAGCGATTATTTTCGGTCGAGTGTTGCCCATTACCCCAGTCCAAATCTTATGGGTGAATATGATTACCGCGGTGACCCTTGCCTTAGCCCTCTCGTTTGAACCTTCGGAAACGCAGGCCATGCATCGTCCTCCTCGACGACCGGATGAACCGATCCTTTCAAAGTTCCTGGTCTGGCGAATCAGCTTCGTCTCCATTCTTGCCGTTCTTGGAACCTTTGGTCTTTTTGTGTGGGAACGAGATCATGGCGCCTCTTTGGAAACCGCCAGAACCGTCGCCGTCAATACCCTCGTGGTGTTTGAAGCCTACTATTTACTCAATGCCAAATCTTTTTTTGACTCGGCTTTTTCCAAATCAAGCCTTCTGGGTAACCGGTACGTCCCTATCGCTATCGCGGTGGTTCTTGGATTACAAGTCATGTTTACCTATACCGCCTCTATGCAATATCTCTTTGATACGGCACCCATGAGCATGGCCTCTTGGATGAAAATTTTTTGTGTGGGAGCCGTGATTTTCCTTCTTGTTGAGGCGGAAAAGTTCTTGTTTCGACATCAACAAGTCCGGATAGCTAAAAGACATGTTTAAACGTCCGATCCGAACTTTTCAGAACTTTGGCTTTCTTCGCGTAGACCTATCCCAGTCCTTCACGGGTGACCGGTAGGTGGTTAAAAAGGTTATCAGATGATTTTGGCAGGGGACATAGGCGGAACAAACACCAGGTTGGGAATATTTAATAAGGAAGCAATTGGACTTCATCTGGTTGGGGCCCAAACATACCCCAGTCGGAACTATGAAAGTCTGGAGGACATCCTTCACGTGTTTAGAGAAGAGAACAATTTCCCCGTTCAGGCAGCCTGTTTTGCCATTGCAGGCCCGGTCAAGGAAGGAAAGGTTACGACGACCAATTTGGCTTGGGTGGTGGATTCCGAAAAATTGGCCGGCCAACTAGCCCTGGAAACGGTCTGTGTCATCAATGATTTAGAAGCCATCGGCTATGGCGTGGAAGGGTTGGACCCTCAGGATTTGGAAATACTCACACAAGGAGGACCCCGGCCTGAAGGAAACGTTGCGATCATCGCGGCCGGAACGGGGTTGGGGCAAGCCGGGTGCTTCTGGGACGGTCAACGCCATCATCCCTTTGCTTGCGAGGGTGGGCACACGGATTTTGCCCCTCGGAATGATCTGGAACTCGAGCTGTTAGGGTATCTATTGAAAAAATTTGAGCGTGTGAGTTACGAACGGATTCTTTCCGGGACTGGCCTATACCAAATCTATCAGTTTCTTCATCACACCAAACGGGGGCGTGAGCCCAAGGATCTGACCGAAGTCATCCAACAACAGGCCCATCCGGCTCCCATTGTTAAAGCCGCCACGGAGAAACGCTCAGAGGTTTGTGAGTTGGCCCTGACGGTGTTTGCCTCGATTTATGGGGCCGAAGCAGGAAATTTGGCACTCAAAATCATGGCAACGGGAGGTGTCTATATTGGGGGAGGCATTGCCCCAAAGATTTTACCCTATCTTCAAGGTCCGCATTTCCTTCAGGCCTTTCTGGCCAAAGGTCGCATGCGTTCTTTGCTTGAGGGTTTTCCTGTACGCGTCATTCTGAATGAAAAGGCGGGGTTGTTCGGGGCGGCTCGTCGAGCGCTACGAGAAGTCGGTCATCTGCCCTTGTCCTGAACGTTAGGAAGTTGAAATCCGATTCACTCTCGATTGATTGCCACCAACCTCAATTCATCTTATGAAAAAATGGGGATTTCTATGAAAAATGTTTCAACCAAGAAAAAGGCAATCTCTAAAGATCTTCTGAAGAACATGGACGCCTATTGGCGGGCAGCCAATTATTTATCGGTGGGGCAGATTTATTTATTCGACAACCCTCTCCTGAAAAAACCTTTGACCCTTGAACATATTAAACCCCGACTGTTGGGCCATTGGGGAACGACCCCAGGACTCAATTTTATTTACGTCCATCTCAATCGCATTATTAAAGATCGAAATCTCAACATCATCTATATTGCCGGACCCGGACATGGGGGACCTGCCCTGGTGGCCAATACGTACTTGGAAGGCACGTATAGCGAAGTCTACCCCGACGTTTCTCAGGATGAAGAGGGCCTTAAAAAACTGTTCAAGCAATTCTCTTTCCCGGGAGGAATTCCCAGTCACGTGGCTCCGGAAACTCCCGGTTCCATTCATGAGGGAGGAGAGTTGGGGTATGCCCTTACCCATGCGTATGGTGCGGTCTTCGATAATCCGGATCTTCTTGCGGCATGTTTGATTGGGGACGGGGAGGCGGAAACCGGCCCCCTTGCCACCGCGTGGCATTCGAACAAGTTTCTGAATCCTGCGACCGATGGTGCCGTTCTGCCGATCCTGCATTTAAATGGGTACAAAATTGCCAACCCCACGATTCTGGCCCGGTTGAGTCACGAGGAACTCCGAAGTTTGTTCATTGGATATGGATATGAACCCTTTTTCGTTGAAGGTTCAGACCCGGTCAAGATGCATCAAGGCATGGCGGAAACCTTGGACACGATCATCGACAAGATTCAGACAATTCAGGATCACGCGCGAAGCGGAAAGCTGGAGACGCGACCCCAATGGCCGGTGTTAATACTCCGGACACCAAAGGGTTGGACGGGTCCCAAGGAGGTCGATGGCAAAAAAACCGAGGACTATTGGCGTTCGCACCAGGTGCCATTCTCGGATACGGCGACGAACAAGGACCATATCGCGCTTCTGGAACGGTGGATGAAAAGTTATAAGCCGGATGAATTATTCGATCAAACCGGAGCCCTCCTTTCCTCGCTTGCCAAGCTGGCCCCCACAGGGAATTTTCGGATGGGGGCGAATCCTCATGCCAACGGCGGGCTGTTATTGAAAGACCTCAAGTTGCCGGATTTCAGGGATTATGCTGTCGAAGTTCCACAACCGGGGACTCTCTCTGCCGAGGCTACCCGCGTCATGGGCCAGTTTCTTCGTGATGTCATGAAACGGAACCTGAAAAACAAAAACTTCCGTATTTTCGGCCCCGATGAAACCGCATCGAATCGATGGGGCGCGGTGCTCGAGGTCACCAATCGTACCTGGATTGCGGACACCCTTCCCGAGGATGATCATCTGTCATGGGATGGTCGAGTGATGGAGATTCTGAGCGAGCACACCTGCCAGGGATGGTTGGAGGGGTATTTGTTGACAGGCCGACATGGATTTTTCTCCTGCTATGAAGCATTTATTCACATTATCGATTCCATGTTTAACCAGCATGCCAAGTGGTTGAAAGTCACAGGGAAGGAAATTCCCTGGCGGCGTCCCATTGCCTCACTCAATTATCTCCTCACCTCTCATGTGTGGAGACAGGATCACAATGGTTTCTCCCACCAAGATCCGGGATTTATTGATCACGTGGCCAACAAAAAAGCGGAAGTCGTCAGGATTTACCTGCCTCCGGATGCCAACAGTTTGTTGTTCATCACCGATCAATGTCTGCGCAGTCGCAATTTAGTCAATGTCATCGTGGCAGGGAAGCAGCCGGGGCTACAATACTTGAGTATGGAAGCGGCCATTAAGCATTGCACGGCAGGGATCGGGATTTGGGAATGGGCGAGTAATGATAAGGGGGTTGAGCCCGACGTCGTGCTGGCCTGTGCCGGGGATATTCCGACCCTGGAGACTCTGGCCGCCGTAGACTTGCTTCGAACCTACGAACCGGAATTAAAGGTTCGGGTGATCAATGTCGTCAACCTGATGAAGCTCCAACCCCCAAGTGAACACCCTCATGGCTTGTCAGATCATGAGTTTGATACGTTGTTTACCACGGATAAACCTATAATCTTCGCCTTCCATGGGTATCCCTGGCTCATCCATCGCCTGACCTACCGTCGGACCAATCACAAGAATCTTCATGTTCGGGGCTATAAGGAAGAAGGGACGACGACTACCCCTTTCGATATGGTCGTCCGGAATGACTTGGATCGCTTCCATTTAGTTGCTGATGTCATCGATCGTGTCCCCCAACTCCGATCCCTGGCGGCCTATGCGAAGCAGGCTATTCGGGATAAACGGATTGAACACAAGCACTATATTTCCAAGTATGGTGATGACATGCCGGAGATTAAGAATTGGAAATGGCCACATTTTGCCTCCAATGCCTAGGTCTGGTCAGATAAAAGTTCCAGTACGTACCATGGTTTGATGAGGTTATATTAAAAAGCCCCTAGTTTCAAAAGCCGCGGATTTGGAATGGCCCATACCCCTCTCCCTTTCCATGCCCAATCATGTCACGAGGTCCTCAAGCACTTTAATGTGAGGCAGGAGCAAGGACTCCCTCCTAAAGAGGTACGCCAGCGACGGAAAACCTATGGCCCCAACCGTTTAAAAGCCGGTAAAACGCGAAGCAGCTGGCAGATTCTTGGCGACCAATTCAAAAGTATCGTGTTTCTTGTCCTGGCCGTCGCCGCGGTGTTGGCGTTCAGTCTGGGACACCTGGCAGAAGGCGTGGCGGTGGGAGCGGTCCTCCTCGTGAATGGGTGCATCGGCTATTTCAGTGAATGGCAGGCTGTTCGTTCTATGGCCGCCTTAAAGAAAATCGGACAACCCCAGACCCGAGTGCGCCGCAAAGGCAGCTCCACTCAGATTCCTATCACCACCATAGTCCCTGGAGATATCGTCCTGCTGGAGGGAGGGGATATCGTCCCGGCAGATCTGAGAGTTCTCGAAGCCAATCAACTCCAGGTTGATGAATCTGCCCTTACGGGTGAGTCAGTGGCCGTTGCCAAAACGATCGATCCCATGGAGATGACCTGTGTATTGGCGGATCGAAAAAACCTGTTGTTTAAGGGCACCACCGTCACGAGCGGCTCCGCCGAGGGGGTGGTTATTGCGACGGGAATGGATACGGAGTTAGGAAGAATTTCGGAACTGGTCGAGGGAGCGGAGGAAGAAGTCACTCCATTGGAGCGCCGTTTGGACCGGTTAGGCCAACGATTGGCCATGGTGGCCGTCGGCCTGAGTGGAATTATTGCCGGTGTGGGATTCCTTGTCGGTCATCCAGTGTATCAAATGATTGAAACAGCCATTGCCTTGGGCCTGGCAGCCATTCCTGAGGGTCTTCCCATTGTTGCTACAATTGCATTAGCTCGAGGGATGTGGCTTATGGCTCAACGCCACGCCCTCATCAATCGACTGGCCGCCGTGGAAACTCTCGGGGCCACTCGGGTCATCTTCACCGATAAAACGGGTACGCTCACGGCTAACCAAATGACGGCCCAGAAAATTGTCACGCCGCAGGGGGAATTTCGATTACCCGCTGATAGTGAGCCGAAAGGGTCTTTGTCTTCAGACATACCACAGGAGTCAGGGGAAAGGCCGACCCCATTGCTTCGAAGAATTTTGGAAATCGGAGTGCTTTGCAATAATGCTTCTCTGGTCCCGTCCCCGTTAGGTGCGGATGAACAGGAAGCTCATGGGGATCCCACAGAAGTTGCCTTGTTACGAGCCGGTCTCTTGTTTCAAATCTGCAAAGAGAATCTTCTCAGGGAAAAACCGGAGTTGCGGGAAGTGGCTTTCAACACTGACGTAAAAATGATGGCCACTTTTCATCAAGGTCAGGATGCCGTTGAGGTGGCCGTCAAAGGTGCCCCTCAGGCTGTGTTGGATTGCTGCGATGCCATCGTCGGGAAAGATGGGGTGAGTGTTCATCCTCTTCATCAAGAGGATCGTCGGATATGGACCGAACACATTCAATCCCTTGCGAGCCAGGCCTTTCGTGTGTTGGGAGTGGCGGAAAAAACTGTGACCTCCGACCAGGAAGAGCCCTATCAGAGCCTTCGGTTCCTGGGACTCATTGGGCTGATGGATCCTCCCCGATCTGGTATTCGAGAGGCCATCACATCCTGTCAAAATGCTGGGATCCGGGTGATCATGGTCACCGGGGATCAGCCGGAAACCGGGCAAGCCATTGCCCACCAAGTTGGGTTAACGGACAGTGCAACTTCCTTGGTCATGACCGGAGATATCCTCAAGGATCCGGAACGGTTGTCGTCGGAAGAACGAACACGCATTCTGAATACCGAGGTCTTTGCCCGAGTGAACCCGGAACAAAAACTGAATCTGGTCCGGATTTTTCAACAAGAAGGAGAAGTGGTAGCCATGACGGGGGATGGCATTAATGATGCTCCGGCATTAAAAAAAGCCGATATTGGTGTGGCTATGGGAAAACGGGGAACAGAGGCGGCGAAAGAAGCGGCGGATATGATCCTGAAAGACGATGCCTTTTCCAGTATTGTGGCCGCCGTGGAACAAGGACGCATCATTTTTAATAATATTCGCCGGTCTCTCCTGTTTATGTTGTGTACGAATTTAGCCGGGATTGTCATCGTCGCTTTAGCGACGCTCGCGAAAGCACCCTTACCCTTAAAACCCCTGCAAATTTTGTATTTGAACGTCTTAACCGATGTGTTCCCCGCTTTGGCTTTAGGGGTCGGCACGGGAAGTCAGGAGGTCATGACCCAGCCCCCACGTCCAATCAGCGAACCCGTCCTCACCCGTTCCCATTGGTTGGCTATTGGAGGGTGGAGTGTGTTGATTGCTGCATCCGTGCTTGGGGCTCTGACTTTTGCCTTAGTATGGCTAGGGCGGGATCCTCATTATGCGGTGACGATCTCTTTTCTGACTTTAGCGTTCGCCAAGTTAGGGTTTGTCTTCAACCTCCGTGATCCGGCTTCGGTCCTCTGGCAGAACGATATTGTGAAAAATCTCTGGATCTGGGGGGCCATGGTGCTTTGTACCTGCTTGTTGGTTCTTGCAGTCTATCTTCCGGGGTTATCAACCGTCCTGCAAACTCAACCCCTTGATCGGACAGGGTGGGAGACCGTGATGATTTTTGCCATCATTCCTCTATTGGTAGGACAATGTATTCTCATCTGGCAATCTCGTCAGCTAAGGGCAAACCAACCATCAAATGTGCAATGTGGACAAAAGAGATGGAAGAAATAATACCTTTATTTCTCCTGGCTGCGTTGATCTTTCGCTGATTTTTCCCACGGCAGGCGTCCTTCAATTTCCAATGCCAGGGTGAAACTCAGAAAGGCCCGGATTATCACCATGAGGGCAAGCACAGTGACACTCGACATGGTATGGGATACGATGACTGTGCGAATAACGTCACCTGCGATGAGGAACTCCAGCCCAAGGATGATGGAACGGCCAACGGCGAGTCGATACTCATGATACGCCGACTCCGGGGAAGAGCTGAGCCAATGACGTACAAAGCGGATAGTTGCCAAGAATGAACCGACAACGATGACGATCACTCCGAAGGCCTCCACGGCGTAAGTGATGAGGGTAATGAGATTCTTGAATTCTTCCATGTTTCAGTTTCCTCTGAGCAACCCTTTTTAGAAATCCCATTGCAGAACGCGTGGCGGCTTTAGTCGGATCATGGGCCTTAATTATTGCATTCTTGGGCTTTCAAAATGTCTGGATGATCTCAATTCTTTTCTCTTTGTCGTCTCGTTGATGCATGTGACCCGTATTCTTACATCTTACTTCATCTTGCTCTGTAAACCTTGGGGACCGTTCAGGATCCAGTGTTTAAACTCGGCAAGCCGAGAAGGATAATTCAAATCCACCTTGAATGACGAGGCGAACGGTAAAACAGATCTAGGGATTTATGCGACTGCACGAAAAATTCGATGTCTTATTGAAAGACCACCATGTTGGGGGCAGAGGGGATCGAAAAGGGTGGTCTAGCGTATTAGAGACGAATAATCCTGACCGAGTCTTGTGCGTATGCACACACGCGCTACCGTGCGAAAACGCACGATCAGAATTCCAGTCAAAACAATCCTCCAGTGACAGATAAAAAGACAACCCCAAAAAGTTCATTTTTTCAAGTGTTTAAGAAAATAAGACATCTCATCTTAGAATTTGACAGTATTGGAATACACCTTGCAACATTAATAAGGTAAATAGCGAGGTGAACCATGAATCCTGTATTTGATTTAATCGTGATTGGTTTGATTGTTTCGATGGTAGTCGTCAATTTATATTATTCTCGGGAAGTCACAACGAATCATCCTACCTGGAAATCAATGATCCAAAAGAAATGGGCCTACTTATTCTCTTCCTTTAGCAAGACTCCGGTTCCTTCCCGTCCTTCCTTCCAATAAATCCTCCTGCCCTTCCCTGGGATATGACGTTCGGTGCGCCTCGCACCACCATTGGGTTAATATCTGCCGGTCAATTCGTCTTGTCGTTATCCTCAAAATTTAGGGGTAACTTAACAAAAATTCAATCCTTCTCGGTCCTTTCTGTTGTGCATACCGAGTCAATGTTCTTTCACCCATGAACGTACAACATCTCAAAGGCGATCTGTTTGGGGGAATCACCGCCGCCATCGTCACGTTACCGTTGGCCTTAGCGTTTGGGTTGCAATCCGGGCTTGGCCCGGTCTCTGGATTGACTTGTGCGATTTTTCTTGGGGCTATTGCCGTTGCCTTCGGTGGGACACGGACGTTGATCAGTACACCCACGGGCCCCATGACTGTCGTGGCTGCACTGACGATTACCCAAGCCATCAGCTTAGCGGGAAGCTTGGAAAAGGCTTTAGGGACCATTCTCGGCATCTTTCTTCTGGCTGGGCTGGTTCAATTGACGTTCGGCCTGCTGAAATTCGGGACTAATGTCAAATACATTCCCTACCCGGTATTGTCCGGGTTTATGACGGGAATTGGCATCATTCTGATTCTCTTTGAAATCTTTCCTTTGCTTGGTTTGTCAGGCCCTTCCACGATTGCCGAAGTCTTAACCGGATTGCCTCAGGCTCTACCGCAAACGAACCTGCAGGCCCTGAGTCTCGGGGGGTTGACCCTTCTGGTGTTTTATGTGACCCCTCGCCTTACCGTGCGAATTCCGGCTACCCTCATGGCTTTGTTGATAGGCACGTTTGTGTCCCTTGGTACAGGACTGTCCGTCCCGCTGATTGGGCCGGTGGCCCAGGGTTTACCAACGCTGCAGTTTGGCGTTTTGGAGTTGGTCGATCTGTCGCAACTGTGGTTTATGTTCAGTGCCGCTCTGACGTTGGGAGCCTTAGGCTGTATCGATACCTTGCTCACCGCAGTCATTGTCGACAAATTGACTGAAACCAAGCATGACAGTAATCGGGAATTGTTCGGTCAGGGGTTGGGGAATATGGCTTCCGCCCTCTTCGGGGGACTTCCTGGAGCAGGGACGACGATGTCATCGATCGTCAATGTGAACGCCGGAGGCCGAACCCGTTTATCCGGGGTCATTTCCAGTGCGTTTCTCCTGGCGGTCTTATTCGGCCTCGGTGCATATGTGCAATTTGTTCCCATTCCGGTCTTGGCGGCCATCTTGATTACGGTGGGTGTGGACATCATCGATTACAGTGGGCTAAAAGAAATCGGGAAAGTCGATCGGGCGGAGGCGGGGATTTTGTGCCTCGTGTTAGTCCTGACGGTCTGTGTTGATCTCATCACGGCGGTGGGAGTCGGGATGACCCTTTCGGTGTTTGTCTTCATGAAAAAGATGGGAACCATCGGTGAAGAACACATTGAGCTGTTTCCTCTGCGACGACTGAAGGTGAAAAAACCCTGTGATCTTCGGGACGAATTCTTGCTTCCATCCGAGTATTTGGACGAGGTATATATCAAAACGTTTTCCGGCCCGGTGTTCTTTGGGTTTTCTCAATCCTTAATCGATTACCTCAAACAACTACCGTCCGTGAAAGTCCTGGTCTTGGAAATGAACCGGGTCCCATATTTGGATCAATCGGCTGTCCATGCTCTGGAGCGTATCATTACATACTTGCATAAACGAGGGATCCGAGTTTTTCTTGCGAACGTGAACCCACAACCCCTCACGATGATTCGTGCGGTGGATCTGGTTCCGGGGATGATTCCGGAGGACCGCCTCTTTGAGGACATTTTTGATTGCGTCCGATTCTTGGAGGAAGAGTTTGTGTTTCAAACTTCTCAGGAAGGTCCCCCTTCCAATCCTTCTCATGCTGGTGAGAGAGTTAAGACATGACTTCGATCTCGTTGAATGATCTGAAGATGTCCAACCCTACGGTGGCCTATGGGGTTGGGATGGTCATTTGTGCGCTGTGTATTTCTATCCTCGATAGCTTTCTGCCTCAAGGCGTGTCTATGGGTGAAGCCTATGCCCTGTTAGTGCTGCTGGGTTTTATGGCCAAGAACAAACGTCTCATCATAGGCGGGGCGATTGCGGGAACCGTGTTGACCCTGGAAGGAGCCTTTATTTCCGAGCCGGGTGTCGCGTTGTGGATTGTTGAAACTAATCGGGCCCTCTCAATCTTCATCATCTGGGTCATCGCCCTCTTTGCGTTGGCTCACATGCGGTACCTGGAGACGCAAAAAGAATCCGAGAAGATGAAAGTTGCCTATGAACTCCTCCAGCAAGAACGAAAATTTCTTGAACTCAATCAGGAAATTGCGGTGTTAGCGAATGTGAACGATCCCGTGGAGGAGGCCTTAAAGCAAAGTATGCAACGTATTTGTGACGTCACGGGATGGCCGGTTGCCCACCTTTATATTCGAGACGGTGATGAAGAACGGCTCAGCCCCAGCAAAATTTGGATACTGAAGGATTGGAAACAATTTGAAGTCTTTCGGCGAATCACGGAAACCACGACCTTTCTTCCTGGGGAAGGATTGCCGGGACGAGTCTTCGCGAGCAAACAAGCCGCGTGGATCAGAAATGTGAACAAAGATGCAAATTTTCCTCGTGCGAAACTGGCTGAAGAAATTGGGTTGCAAGCGGGTTTTGCTTTCCCCATCCTCATCGGGCCGAAGGTCGTCGCGGTCATGGAGTTTTATTCTGAGGAGGCCTTAGAGCCGGATGCGAAGTTAATCCGGGTCATGGAAAATATTGGATATCTCTTGGGTCGGATTTTTGAGCGGGATCATGCCGGTCTCAAGAAAGGCGAATATGAAGATCACTTGCGCCGTCTGTATGCGAGAATGAAGGCTGTCCGTGATCAGGAACAAGAGACAGGGCAGGGCCTTCGCCTGGCCGATGGTCTTCATGAAGGATTGCGGTAGGCCGCTTTTCATGCACACACGAAAATCGTTGTTCCAATTATCTGCCTAGCCAAGCTCTTCAGGGTAATTCAGAAAGAAAAAATTTTGTGCCTGTTTTTCTTCACCCCTGTTTTGCGGTTGCCCTAACCCTTCCTAAGCGAGTGAGACTTCCCACAATCCTAGGACTCTAAACATTCCTGGCATTATCGTACTCTGTTGACTGCAAGAGGGTGATGGGGCAATTATCATGGTTGCCCGAACTTGATCAGGATAACTTAAGGGTCGGTTGAATTTGTTGCAATGATTTTCATAAATTTATTGAATACGGGGGAAGGATTCCCTTCACGATTCCAGAGGCATAAAAGCCCCAGGGAAAGCTTTCAAAAACCTGTTTCCTTTAATTGACGATGTCTACCATTCTTCTCATTGGGCAATTGGCTGGGGGAATCGGGCTCTTTCTTCTGGCCATGAAATTTATCACTGATGGGTTAAAGCTGGCCGGGGGCGATGCCTTGAAAGATCTCTTGGGGCGTTGGACGAAAACCCCAGCTCAGGGCATTGCTTCGGGATGTCTATTAACCGCTCTGGTGCAATCCTCTAGCGCCGTGACCGTGGCCACTATCGGCTTTGTGAACGCGGGTCTGCTCACCTTATTCCAGGCCGTTGGGGTCATCTACGGATCGAATATCGGCACAACCATGACGGCTTGGTTGGTCGCTATCTTAGGATTCAATATTAAGGTCGAACTGTTTGCCTTGCCCATGATTGGGATAGGTGTCCCGCTCTGGTTTCTCACTTCTCCTTCACGAAAAGGGGCTCTTGGTCAAGTATTCGGGGGGTTTGGGTTGTTTTTCATCGGGATCAATACGTTAAAAGGAGCGTTTCAAACTATTTCAGAGTCGTTTAATCTGGCCATGGTCTCCGAATATGGCGTATTGGGAGTCCTCCTTCTTGTGGGCATTGGATTTCTCCTGACTGTCCTCACTCAATCCTCGAGTGCGGCCATAGCTATGACGCTGACGGCCGCCAGTGGAGGAGTCTTGGCGTTGCCGAGTGCTGCGGCCATGGTAATCGGGTCAAATCTCGGAACCACCTCCACCGCCTTTTTTGCCGCTTTGGGTGCGACCTCCAATGCCAAACGCGTAGCCACGGCCCATATTGTGTTTAATGCGGTCACGGGGATTGTGGCCCTGATTATTCTTCCGGCATTGATTTGGTTGACCACGGAAACCGGCAAGATTCTCCGGTTGGAAGAAACCCCAACGGTGGTCTTGGCGCTGTTTCACACCATTTTCAACGTTTTAGGGGTTTTACTGTTGTGGCCAGGGACGCGTCGATTGGTCAAGTGGCTTCATCGCCAATATCGGACACAGGATGAAGAGGAAGGTCAGCTGAAATTTCTGGATGAAACCGTGATTGCTACTCCCACACTGGCTATGAATGCCCTCATGATGGAAATTGATCGCATTGGAATGTTGGCACGGTACACCGCTGTCTCAGCGTTAAACCGGGGAAAAGACTTTAGCAAACGACTCGATAATCGGAAGGAGATGATACTCCAGTTAATTGATACCGTTAGTGAGTTCATGACAAAAATTCAAAAGCTTCCGTTGACAGAGAAGGACGCTCAGACTCTTTCACGGGTCTTACGGGCATCTCATTACTTGGCTGAGGCTACGACCTTAACCAATGAAGTCGTTGGGATCAACATGGGCCCGGAACAGATCGGAGATCCATCTCTTCTTGAGGAATTGACCGAATATCGAAAAGGGGTCACAAATTGGCTTGCCAAAATTGAATTGCGAGCACGAAAAACTAGCCTCGAAGGCTTGGACCAAGAATTTACTGCTCTCGAAAACCGGTATCAAACCTTAAAGAATCATCTTCTTGGGAGTGGTGCGACGGGAAGGTTAGGTCTTCGTATGCTTGATCAGGTCCTTGATCATCTGAGTGTCTTGCACCGGGTTCTGGAACGACATCTTAAAGCGTTTCGAATCTTGATTCCCCTTCTGGAAGAGGGAGGGCTGAAACGAGGAAAATAAGTTCATCGGCCAAGACCGACACGGATACTCCTCAATAAAAATTCACCAATGGGTGACGTTTGGCAATGCCTCGGAGCAAACGCCCGAGAATGTCTGCGCCGGTAATGATTCGCTTATGGTCTGGGGCCCAAATAAGCACCAAGTCGTGGTCGATGACGTCATCTTCCACATGTTCGGGGTTAACCTTAAATTGGGGAAGGAGTTCTCCAAGCGGAATATTGGTTTGGTGATAAATTATAGGCCGATGACAATGTCGGAAAGGTCGGTATCGGTGTTCCACGAGAAATTCTCGTAAGAATCCATCCGCATCAAGCACCAGATTGGGCTTCCCCGCCTCGTCGGTAATGATCACCCATTTTTCTTTGGATTGGTGGACGCGTTGAACGAAGAGGTCTTGTTCTTCAGGAGAATCAATCGGAAAAAGAATTCTGCCTTCATGGTCAGGAAGAGAGATAATGCTTTCGGGGTTAAGTATCGAACCCTCTTCCATGACTGAAATATCATCCAGGTTTAAGAAGTTGGCGGCTCCGTGTCCTTCGGCTTCGCTGATATCCGATTCCGGAGCCTGAGCGTGGATTTTCAGCAGCGTGTCTAACTCGTTTTCCTTGTACCAGGTAATCCCTTCTTTGCCGATGATTCGATCCAGAACCATCGCTGATGGTTTGGCCATGGGGTAGAAGAGAATCTGAAGGACCGTGACGATCGGAGCAAATCGTGCGCCAAGTCTTAGGGCATTTCTGGAGAAATAGGCCTGAGGAAGAATTTCTCCGAATAGGGTGATGCCAAACAAGGAAAAGAAAAAGGCGAAGAGGCCGAACATGAGTTCATCGGAGAGCAAAGTCAGCAAGACATTGACCGCTACGTTGCTCCATAGAAGGGTAGCCAGAAGAAAATTGGCATCCTGCCTAACCCGGAGGACTTTTTGAGCTTGCTGGTTTCCCTGTTTATCGAGGAGTTCCAGATGAATGCGGCTGAGGCTAAAAAACCCGAGCGTCAGGCCTGAACAAATGGCCGATCCTGCTAAGCAGGAAACAATGCCCACCCACATCAAGACCGATTCCATAAACAAGTCCCTTCCAAAAAAAATCTTACACTAAATACTTGGAAAAAATGGTGGCCAGTCCCAAAAAGCTAAAGAACCCTGCGACGTCGGTCACGGTCGTCAAAATGATCGAGGAGGATTGGGCAGGGTCCTGATTCAGACCGCGGAGAATGATGGGGATAATGGCTCCGGAAAATCCGGCCATGACCATGGAAATCACCATGGAAATCCCAATCACCATCGTGAGTCCCCATGATCCGCTCCAGACATAGACCGCGGCACAGGTCGTGATGGCTACCGCCACCCCATTGGCAAAGGCAACGTAGGATTCTTTTAACGAAACTTTAACCCATTGCGTGGGGCGGATGTCCCGCAGGGCCAAACCACGCATCACCACGGCCAGGGCTTGAGCACCCGTATTGCCGGACTGACCGGCCACGACCGGGAGAAGGACGGCCAGGGCTGTAAATTTTGCGATGGTGTCTTCAAATAAACCCACGACAAATGCGGCTAAAAAGGCCGTCAGAAGATTGATTTGCAGCCAGGGCAAGCGTTTCCGAACGGCAAACCAGGGGGGCGACAAGGCCCGTTCGTCCTTGCTGGCACCCACCATTGTTTGAAGACTGGACGTGGCTTCTTCCTCTGCCACATGGATAATGGCTCGATTACGAACGATGCCCAGTAACCGGCCGTCTAAATCGGTCACGGGAATGGTCAACACCTTCCACTCCGTGCAAATTTCAACCACCTGTTCCTGATTTTCTAGGGAATGGATCGTTGGCAGTTCTCTTCGCATGATTGTTTCAAGTGGTTCTTCAGGAGAGGCTAAAAACAGATCTCGGAGAGAAATAACTCCAACCAGATGCTGCTGACGATCGATAATATAGATTTCGTTTAAGGTGCGGGGGCCATGGAGGCGTACAAGTCTAATGCCTTCCTCGGCAGTGATATCTACCGGAAGCGCAAAGAATCGACCGTCCATAAGCAGGCCGACCGAATTTTCGGGGTACTCCAAAAAAGGAGCGATTTCCGCTGATCGATCGGAAGGAAAGATCTTCATGATTTCTTGACGGCGTTCATCAGGAAGCCGCTGGAGGAAGGAGGCGATAAGCGGGAGTGGTAGATGGTCGGCAATTTCTAGGAAAAGATTTGCTGGAAAACGAGCAAACACGTCGGCGGCGACCGAGGGCGTCATCGCGGAAAGAATGTTGGCAATGTTTGGGGCTGGGATTTCCTGCAGCATCTGGACGATCTCTTCGGAAGGAAAACCTTCACACACTTGAGCCGCATGTTCAGGAAATTTGGTGATAAAGATGGTATGCAGATCACTGGGTTCGTGTAGGGTCTTCATGAAAACTCCTGTTTTCAGGGGAAGAGGATTCGGGACTTGATGCTTTCAACACGTCACCTAAAGTGGTCATCAAGCCAATTCCTGATAGGGAATAGACTTCCCAAAGTTGTAAGAGAGCATCAGAGAGATAGGCAGACCCTGGGTCCCCAGGCCTGCCTTGTAAAAAACTTCGTAAGGCTCGATGTCGCAGGGCGCCGATGAAAATTTTGTCAGAATCGATCACCGGCAGGATGTCAAACTGTGCCCAGGCAGGATGGAGGATCGCATCGTGGGCATTGGTTGAGGATGGAATGGCCTTGACCTTGGAGGTCATGATGTCCTTCAGGATACCTCTCGGGTCCGCGGCGAGTAATTCTTTCATCAGCACGACTCCGCATAAACGGGCGTCGCGGTCCAGAATGTATAAATAATAGGTTGCCTGATTGGCCGATTCAGCCACCCGTGGTATGGCCTGTTCTACTGTGATGTCGGAGGGGAGAGTGAGGACATGAGGATCGGCCAGGTTTCCCGCGCACTGTTCCGACAGATGGAGCGTGCGACGAAAAAATTCTTTTATATGTGGGGGAAAATGGTCTAACGTCTTGTTTTGATTTGGGCCATCCAATTGACGAAGGACAGCTTGAGCGCGATTGATGGGTAACAAGTTCAGAATTTCAGCGCTGGACTCAAAGGAATATCGCTGTAAGATGTCCGCGGTACGACCGGGAAGAAAATAGAGCAAGAGGGAGGCCACACGTTCCGAATCCATGCCTTTGAGCAGGTGCTCAGTTTTTTCGACCGGAAGTCCTTCCAACCATTGGGCGACCTCCAGAGGGTGGGTTTGAATAAAGGTCTCTTGTAATTGTTGGGTCAATGTCATGGTCAGGCCTCTGCGGGATCAATGACACTGGCGACTTCCGTAAATTGGGAGGCGGGAATAACCACCCGTCCCCGTTCGGTATCGAGAACCACCACCATCGTCGTCACGGCCGTGACGGTTCCAAAATACGGCCCAACGTGAATTTTTTCTCCTACACGGACGATGGGCTGAATATAATGGGCCGCAATGAGATTTCTCACGGCCGAACGAGCGCCAAATCCAAAGGATAAGGCCGCACCGGCGATCAGTCCCGCCATAACCAGCACGATAATTTGATTAAGCAGGGACGTATCGATTCCCAATTCATTGATCGCGGTGACCAGAACCAGGAGCGTCGCGGCGACGTAGACCGTTTGGGCGATAATGGTCCCTTGCCGTATTCCCGAGGAATCGCAGGCCAAAGCGATGAGATCGCGAATGAAATTGGTAGCCAGGAGTCCCAACACGAGAATCAGGGTGGCCAGCCCAATTTTTGGAAGATAGTGCACCAATCCTGTCAACGTGGTAGAGAGAAGGGCGAGATTAAGCGCTTCGGTTGCCGAAATCAGGAAAAGAAGAAAAATCACCCAAAATCCTACCATCCCGATGATCTGTGAAACGGTTTTCTTGCTTCCCATTTTTTGAAGGAACGCCAGGATTCCCGTCCCGCTCAGGAAACGATCGACTCCAATCATCGTGAATAATCGACTGATGCCCACTTTGACGATTTTCCCCAGGAGGAACCCAAGGCCCAGGAGCATAATGGCCCCGAGCCCTTTCGGAAGAAAGGTCATAAAGTGGTTGACGCTTGTGGTTAAGGAATTCTGGAGCGTGGAAGTCCAAATTGAAGTGTCCATGCGAAGGGCCTCCTATGAGTAGGGTGGAGAAAAACCTCAGGTGAACTCACTAAACAAGTGGGTCGAGTGCTTACATGTTGGTTTATAGATCTTTATTGGATGGCTATTTGATGCCTTCTATATTAGCAAGGTGCGTGATGTATAACGATATTCGTTTTTCGAGTAACTATGTCACATTGAAAATTTATTTGAGGACAATCAGTCTTAATCTTTCCAAAAAGACCGGAATTGAGGAAGGATTTACAAAAGAGGATATGCAGAAAACAACAGGAGCCCATTCCCAAGGGGAGGGAAATGGGCTCCCGGTCGACATGTACAAGTCCTCCCCGTTACTCGATCGTAATCTGACGAGGTTTGGCTTTCTCACTCTTGAAGAATTGAATCAACAGCATGCCATTTCTTTGTTTTGTAAATATCTAAACTCTGGAAACCCAGCTTGCATAAGTGCAGGCATTGATGATTGTTCATAAAATGAAGGTTTGTCAATGCCGATTGTTCTTAACGTGTATACCTAATGCGTAGGCCACTAAGACATAAGAAACAAAATCGGTCTTAGGCTGTTGGTCCTCTGGGGGAATCTTGCACCGAATTAAAACGTCCAGGCAGCATTCAAGGCAATAAAACTATGCGATGTTTGAATGTTATCAAAATCATCTGTCACAAATCCGTCCTTATATCGCGCATATAGATAATCAACTGAAAACGTGAGATTATTGATGGGAGCCCAAGTGGTTGAGACGCCGTACTGCCATTCCGGGGCGCCGTCAAATTCTTCACTATGTTCTATGCGAACAGCAAATTGAATTTGCTGAAAAGGGAAATAGGCTAATTCGATATTATAGGCGAAGGGTTGATTGTCTTCTTTGTCATATTCCTTGAACTGTTTTAATGCACGAACCACTTCGGCGGTAAACTCAAACGGAGGATACCCAAACATTCCATACGCATTCCATGCCGGAACTCGTCGAGACCATTGTTCATTGAAATCGAACAAAAATTCTTCCTCACTTTCAGCCAAATCAGAAATATACCCTGCTCCCAATCGAATAGATTCATCATGCGTTTCAAATTCTACACTGATTCCCCAATCTAGCTCGTTCTGATCACGCTTCTCATCAATGTCACTGTCAAAGATGTAGCCAGACACCTCTGTGGTATCATCGGCAAAGGTGTAATCGACCAAAAACGTGGTGGCCCGTGTTTGCCCAAACTCTAAAAGCGGTCCGGTAACGAAATGACTATAAAACACCCCAAACGGTACATAAAGCCATCCGACCTTGATTCCCACATCTCCAAGGTCTACCCCAACCAGGGCCTCATCCACTTCCTGATAATGTGTGCGTCCATCATCTTCAATGGCGATGAGAAGTTCCGCCTCAAGCCATTCTTGATAGAGCACTTCTAACCCTAATTCAATCGCCAGTTGAGGATCGGGATCGTCGGTCGTATCGTTGTCATTCCCACGGAAGTTATTTTTTTGCCATTCTTTTTCCACCTCGACGACCGCTCCAAGTTTAAGCCAGTTTGTTAAGGGGACGCCCTGGCTGGCTTCTCGACGCTCTTCAGGGCTTCGATAAATTCTCACTGACTCTTCTGCAGCCCGTTCAGGGGATGGCGAACCACCTAATTCGGCCATAGCCGGCCATGGTAGGATCAGGGAGATACCGAAGCCCGCTAGCCAAAGCACAAAAATTTTCTTATTCAAAAAACAGCCCCATTGCAGCCCTTTCAATTTTGTAATGGTGAGCACTCTATAGTGCATAGCCATGATGGCGCTGACAATCATCTATTGATGAGATGACCATATCGTAATGTTGAAGAATGGAGGTGCGGTGGTAGAATTGGGTATGTTTACCGGAAGACCCCTTAAAAGGGATGGCCTATGAAGATCCTGCTCATTGAAGACGATCAGGTTATTGCGGATTTTATTCGGAAGGGTATGAAGGAAGCTGGACATACCATGGATCATTTTACGGATGGGGCAGTGGGTATGCATGCAGCCCTCACCCATAATTATGATGTAGGGATCTTTGATCTTATGTTACCCGGCCTCGATGGTTTGTCAATTATCGAGCGTTTGCGTACTGAAAAACGAACACTTCCGATTATTATTCTGAGTGCCAAGCGCTCGGTTGATGACCGGATTGATGGATTGCGACGTGGAGGAGATGATTATCTGATTAAGCCATTTTCCTTCAGCGAATTGCTCGCTCGGGTCGACTCGTTGTTTCGGCGAGCACAACAGATTGCGGAACCCGCCACTCTTTCTTTTGGCGATCTAACATTAGATTTGCTTGCCAGAACCGTTGTCCGATCTGGGGTGAAAATTGACTTGCAGCCAAAGGAGTTTGCCCTGTTGGAGTACATGATTCGAAATGCAGGGCATGTGGTTTCCAAAACGATGATCTTAGAACGAGTGTGGGATTACAATTTTGACCCTGGCACCAATGTGGTTGAAGCCCGCATGAGTAAACTGAGAGAAAAAGTCGATAAAGATTTCAACTCGCCACTCATTCATACCGTGAGAGGATTGGGGTACGTCCTGAAAAATCAGCATGATTAGTCTACCGAACACCCTGAGCGCCAGACTCACCTTTTGGTATGGCTCTGTTTTCCTACTGTGTTTGATCATGGCTCTCGTCACGTTATACGTGTCGATCAATACCATCCTCAACAATCGTCTAGATGCCGATCTCCATGAGGATATCGCTGAATTCAATGAATTATTCGCAGAAGAAGGCATGGAAGAAGTCATTCAGGAAATGAAACGGGAAATCAATTCCAGCGATGAAAGTGAAATATTCTTACGTGTCGTCGATGAAAAGGGAACTAGTGTGTTTAGTTCCGATCTCTCGGAATGGGAGGGGGTCGATTCAGAACTTACCCGGGCTTCACCCGCCGAACTGGCACAATCGGGTTCCGTCCTTCAAACCGTCGCCGTTGCAGATCAGGAATATGCCGCCCGGGCGATTTCTGGTCTCCTTGGTCAACACCATATCCTGCAAATCGGCGAAACTACCGAGAAAAAAGAAGAAATCATGGCCATTCTTCTTTGGGTGTTTGGAGGATTGCTGATTGTTGGCGTTCCCGTCGCATCGGTTTCGGGTTGGCTGATTGCCCGGAAAGCCATCCGTGGCATTGAAGAGGTGAGTCGTGCGGCCAAAGCAATCGAAGGAGGGGACCTGAGTCGGAGAGTTTCGGTGGAGTCACATGAAGATGAAATTCAAACCCTTGCTAACTCGTTCAATGCCATGGGAAACCGGATTAAGAGCCTCATCGATGAAATGCGTGACATGACAGATAACATTGCCCATGACCTGAGAAGCCCGCTTGCCCGGATTCGAGCCATGTCTGAATCCTCCCTTGCTAGCGAGGATGGCCAATCGACGCATCATCAGGTGGCCTCTGATACGTTAAAAGAATGTGATAGGCTCATGCATCTGATTAATACGACATTAGATATGGCGGAATTTGAAGCTGGGGTCACGAGTCGAACCCATGAACCGATCAACCTCACTCAACTAATCGGGGATCTTGTGGAATTATTCGAGCCTTCGGCGGAAGCGAAGCATATTACGCTTCAATTGCTCCTGGAAGATGGGTGCCACATCGTGGGGGACAAACACAATATTCAGCGTATGGTCGCGAACCTTCTGGATAATGCCCTGAAATATACGTCTGAGGGTGGAGAAGTGACTATGGAATTAAAAAAATCTTCGCAAGGATACCAGCTCACGATCGCGGACACGGGAGTCGGTATTCCATTCGCTGATCAACCTCGAATCTTTGACCGTTTCTATCGATGTGATCAAAGTCGATCGTTAGAAGGATGTGGTCTCGGTTTGAGTTTCGCTCGTTCTGTCGCTCGCGCCCATGGGGGTGACATAATACTCAAGAGTGAACCGACAAAAGGCAGTGTTTTTACGACGACCTTTCCTTCTTCCTCTCTCCGATAACTCATCGGTTTCTTCCTTCCTTACCAGTTGGTAATCGTAGGGCCAGCTTCTCGTAAGCTTCATTCAGTATGGTTGTGTTGAAGGCAGCGGACAAGGCTTTTTCACGTTCCAAATGACTCACCAGGGTAGCCACCAGGGAAAGGAGACAATCAAAGCTGGCCTCATGGATTCAACGTCATGCATGAAAAAGCCTGAAGAGAACGTTCAGCCATGACTCATGGCCTTAACCACAATGTACTGAAGGAGACACAACCATGAAACCATCACCACTGAGACTCACTCTACTTCTTTCGTCGGCACTGGCTTTCTCCATTTGCAATGGGGGAACCATGTCTTGGGCTGGAGATCATGATGAGATTCCTTTTGATGAAGCGCATCTCTTTTTTGAGTTAAACCACACGGATGGAGACCTGGGCATTCACGCCCTCATCGATGGAGAGCCCTGGAAAAAGTTAGAGATCGAAGACACCAAAGAGCGTAAAATTCTCGACATTCAGGTGAGTGGCCGATTACAACGTCAGGGTTTGACTGAAATTTTCTTTGAAAGTGCAGAGCCAACCTTCGATGAATTGTCACCCGATCGATTCTTTCGCCGTTTTCGCGAGGGGACTTACGAAATTGAGGGAACAACCCTCGAGGGAGAAGAATTGGAAAGCGAGACGGAACTTACCCATGTTATGCCTGCCCCTCCCGAACCGACCGTGAACGGCCTCCCGATGGCCCAGCAATGTGACGAGGAAGAGCCGGGATTTGATATCACCGTCACGGAAGCACCCGTCGTCATTAGCTGGCCAGCCGTCATGAATTCTCATCCGGATCCCAACGGTGGGGGAGCCGGCGTGCAACCTCCCGTCCCGGTGACCATTCATAATTATGAAGTGGTGATTGAGGTGGAATTGGAAGTGAATGGAGAGGAATTTCCTTCTGTCATGCATGTGGTACTTCCCCCGGGGGAAACCTCTATTACCGTCCCGGAAGAATTTTTGGCGCAAGGGGAAGAATTTAAGTATGAAGTGTTGGCCAGAGAAGAAAGTTATAATCAAACGGCAGTTGAAAGTTGTTTTTTAGTCGAAGAATAAAGCAACAAAATAACCCCACAGTTCAGGGGCTCCTTTTTTAAAGGAGCCCCCTTAGGGGGTGTTAGACACCGCACTCATTCCATAATGTTCCAATAGACTAGTCACAATGAGTGAGAGGAATGACCAATTTTCGACTTTTATCCCATTCCCCGCGAGAAGGAGGAAAGTATTGGATGACTTTTTTCCCTTTGTGTGGCCCCGATTGACAGTAATAATGAATTTGATACCGTCGTCGAACTTTACAGCGAAAGGCTGCACGATACACCGCTCGTTGGGATTCCCCACCTTTAACGGTTAGGGAATTGTTGATATAAAAATGGGACTTCCAACATATTAAGAAAAGAAGGTGCCTTGCAAGAATATGGTTCCTTCTCTCATAACCAGAAAACAACAGGAGCCCATTCCCCGTGAAGGGAAAAGGGCTCCTGGTCGACATGTACAAATCCTCCCCGTTACTCGATCGTAATCTGACGAGGTTTGGCTTTCTCACTCTTGAAGAATTGAATCAACAGCATACCGTTTGAAAAGTTAGCTTTGGTTTGATCGTGGTCGATATTCGAGGCCAACCGGAAGGTTCGCACGAACGCCCCAGTTTCCACTTCCCGTAAGTCATAGACGCGTTGTGGTTTGGCGGATTGGGAGGTCTGTTCCTTTTTCCCGGTCACGGTCAGGGTGTCTTTTTCGACTTCCAGGTTGACTTCATCCGATGTCCATCCGGGGAGAGCCATTTCAATACAATACTTGTCCGATTCTTCCCACGCATTACAGGCTGGAACCCAAGTCGACACCGCCCCCGAGAGATTTTGGACTGCATCGTTTAACAGTCGATCAATTTGTGCATTCATTGGAGCATAGGCTGCAAACGTCATAGGAGGTGCCTCCTTTCGGAAAATCTAGAGGTGAATAAAAAGTTCGTAATTCCGTTCACGCTTCTGGAGATAATTTCAAGCGAAAAAAAGTCAAGAGGGGGTTTGGGGCGGTTTAGAAAAATTTATCTTAACCCGGATTTTGATTGGATTAAGATTATTACCAAACATTGGCTTGAAAATACCCAATAAATTTCAAATATTTAGAACTGTCCATTTAGGGCCGGACCACTCTCTAAAACCGGGCTTTTAGGCGTTTACAATTGTGTGCTAGGGACTCCTCCTCATATTCGAATCGTTTAATGTGCCCTCTTAAGGATAGAAGTTTGGATGAATTGAATTGCAATATGGTGACTGACTAAGCGTTCTCCAGTTACCTGTTTTATAAACACCCACCTCCGCAATCCATACCCGCATAAACACAGGCCATTAGAACTGCTATTAGGGCAGGGCTTTGTAAACGGTCGTGTAAAGGGCCTTTATTGGTTTAACGGGGGAAATGCGATTGGGTTAACCCTCTACCCTAGGTTTGGGGGTTGGTCCAAACGAAAATGGGGTAAGGAAGGCAGAGGACGGCGGTCATCTATCCTCAAGTCGGCGGGCACAACGTTGAGACTCGATCCAAGGGTGCATACCAGGTTCTAGAAGCTCCTCTGTTTCGTGGATAAGTCTGGGCTAGGCCATCCGGCTAGGAAGACCGATTGTTGTTGCAAATGCGTTGTTCTGTTGCAGGTGTTGGTAGACAGGCGTGTGGTTTTATTGGTTAAACAAGCGTAATGAGAATTTAAAAGTTTTAATTTGCCTTTTACACGCAAGTATTAGTCTTTCTAGACCAATCAGGGGAGGAGGTTTTTATCGATGAAGTGTACTTTCGTACCAGTAAGTGTTCTGACGTTTGGTTTGGCTGTGTTTTTTGGAATGGGCCCAGGCCAGGGGCAGTTAACCTTTGCCCATGAGAGTGAGCCGATCGATCCACAATTTCAGGCTACGGGGACGATCGTTTTAAATCACGTGTTGCGTGGTAATGACTTTATGTTGTTAAAAGATGTCACCCCGCTTCAAGTTGTCGGTGGACATGTAGCCATGAAAGTGCCCTGTAACGCAGCAGGAGAGACACCCCTGAAAATTTTAGCGGGCTCAGCGAGTGAAACAGGTTCCGCATTGGTCCCCGTTGAACTGGAATTAATCCAAGATCTTTCCAAGCCTGGCCGGGAATGCGTGTACCATGCGGACATGAATGTGGTGCATATTCTGGAAGATATTCTGGTGGAAACAGGGCGAAATGATGTGGCGATCACCGATATTGCCCTATTGAATTCAGGTAACCGCCCAGTGGGATTTGGTGGGGATACCAGCAGTTCCGTGACGGTCAATCTGCTTACCGTTCAAGGAGAGGGAGACCATCACGAATAGCTGAAGCATTTTTAACGATGATCCGGTAATTCAGTTGCTGGAACATATGGGGTTGGATACTTGGTGATCTAACCCCATTTTTTTTGATAGGGACAATCGAGGATTTTTGTTTCATGCCTTCTGTATCGATGACCCTGAATACGAGACAGAGCCCTGGCCTTCATCGTCCTATTACCAGTCGGAAGCTTTTGCTGACTGAAAAGTGGATGTTGAGTTGGTGTGGATGAAGCTGGAGCATTCTTTTAGGCTAGAACACAGAAGTGACCATTGCTCAAAGGACGACGTACGGTTTGCCTTTGTAATCGGAAACAGAAAAGAAGAAAAGGAGTTAGGGGAAAGCTATTCCGTTTCAGTCCAAGTGGTTAACGAACGGAGATTGACGAGTGGTATGGAAACTATTGAAAACAAGGGAGAAAGTTTTGGAGCGGGAAAGGGGATTTGAACCGCCCTCCCTCGGCAGCTCGCTTAAATCAAGCTCGCTGCCTCTCACAGAGGGGGCCAGCCCCCTCGTGACCACCCCATGAAAGGGGCATACCCCTTTCAGAATCCCCGGTCGGGGGTCCAAATTCGTAAAGAGATGTTGAAAGGTCGTGAAATGAGGTTGGAGCGGGAAAGGGGATTTGAACCCCCGACCCTCGCCTTGGCAAGGCGATGCTCTACCACTGAGCTATTCCCGCTCGAGAAAGGATATGAATTTGATTCTAGTAGGGGGGGTAAGGGCTGTCAAGCTTCTTAACAGGGTATCGAAAGCCTTGAATATTTTAGGTTTTGTGTATTCCTTCCGAATACTTTAAGATATTTTGTGTGTCTATTAATGCCATCGGAGCAGTTGGGACTTTAGGGGGATCCTAGCATGTATATTAGTGTGATCGGGACAGGGTATGTTGGGTTGGTCACGGGAGCCTGCTTTGCCGAATTTGGGCTCAATGTCTTGTGTATGGACCGTGACCAGGAACGGATTGAATCCTTAGAAAAAGGACAGGTGCCGTTTTTTGAACCCGGGCTTTCGGAACTGGTGACGAAGAATTTTAATGCCGGAAGGCTTCGATTTACCAGTGATTTGACTAAAGCCGTGGATGAAGCGTTGGTCATCTTTATCGCGGTTGGCACCCCTTCTCGTCCGGATGGCTCGGCTGATTTGTCGTTCGTGGATGAAGTGGCCCGCAGTATTGGGCAACGGATGACCGGGTATAAAATCGTCGTGAATAAATCCACGGTTCCGGTCGGAACAGCCGGCCGTGTGAGAAAGGTCATCGAGGAGAATCAGGCCAGGCCCCAGAATTTCGGTGTGGTGTCCAATCCCGAATTTCTGAGAGAAGGTTCAGCCATTGAAGACTTTATGCGACCCAATCGAGTGGTGATTGGCGCAGACAGTCCCGAATCAGTCGCGATCATGAAAGATTTATACCGCCCGCTGTATTTGATCGAAACACCGATTATGGTCACTGATATCGCGACGGCGGAAATGATTAAGTATGCGTCCAATGTGTTTTTAGCCACCAAGATTTCCTTCATTAATGAAATGGCGAATTTGTGTGAAAAGGTCGGGGCCGATGTGCAAATGGTGGCCAAGGGGATGGGGTTGGATAAGCGAATTGGTTCAAAGTTTCTTCATGCTGGCCCGGGTTTTGGTGGGTCGTGTTTTGGCAAAGATACCGCTGCGCTCATTAACATTGGATCTCAACATGGGTATGAACTTCGTGTGGCCAAAGCCACTCAAGAGGTCAATGTGGGGCAACGGCTTCGAATGGTCGAGAAAATCCGTGAAGCGCTCGGGGGACTCCCAGGCAAAGCGGTTGGGTTATTGGGGGTGGCCTTTAAACCCAATACGGATGACATTCGAGATTCACCCGCCTTGGAAATCGCGGATTCCTTGATGAAAGAAGGCTGTCGCGTGCAAGCCTATGATCCAGAAGCCTTGGATGCATCCATGAAAGCGTTTCCGAATTTAATCCCTTGTCAGGATGCCTATCAAGCGGTGGAGGGTGTCGATGCCATCGTGCTGGCCACGGAGTGGAATTTGTTCCGGAACTTGGACCTCAAGCGGATGTATGAATCGGTGAACACACCGATCTTTATTGACCTCAGAAATGTGTATGAACCGCAACGGCTGGCAGACTTAGGGTTTTACTATATTTCGGTAGGACGAAAAACCGAAGGGCAGATCCCATCTTAAGGTCTCAAGCATACGCCCGATCTTATTCGTTATTTTCGTTTGTACCCCATCCGATCGAGAACTTTCATAATCCGCTTTTGCAGGCGTTGGTCTGCTTCACCTAAGGCTTGAGCCAACGGCTCTACAGCAGGTTTCCCGATTTTTCGAAGGATTTCGGTGGCCGATTGTCGAAGCTCGTCCTCTTCGCTGACCAGAAAGGGAATGACTTCCGGAACACTCGGGGCTCCGATTTTGATAAGCGCCTCATAGGCACGCTGACGGACGTCTCCGACTTCATCATTGAGGGCTTCGACGAGGGGTTTTACCGCACTTTCCAGACGAAGTTCTCCCAAGACTTCCACGGCATGTTTTCGGTTGAGCCAGTGGGTATCGGACAGGTCTAGGAGAGCTGCGTCGGCAGCCGCAGAATTGGGGTCTTTGGAGCGAATTCGGAAGCTTTTGACGATTCGTTTCCCTTCCTCCTCCACGATCCGCAGGGTCGCACCATCACCCACCTTGATGTTTTTCAAATCTTCAAGCGCTTCTTCACCCACATCGAGGAGTACCGTTTTTCCATCATAGGCTAACAACTCCACCTCGATTTGATTGGTATCCAGGTTGATGGCGGTCACGTTTTCCGTGACCAGATTAAACCCGTCTTTTTTGCCTCCGCCTTTTGGGCCGATGGTGATCAATTTCGCTGGTGCTTCATTTGCCATGGTGTCGCTCTATCCTTACGTGAAAAAATGAATAAGTATGATGATGCGGGTTCAGGTTCGTTATGATGAGGAACTGGGTGTCCATCCAAGGCTGGTCAGGGCGCCTTCGGCGGTATCCCGAACCATTTCATTTTCGTCTTCCAATAATGGAACGAGCGAGTCGATGGCTCGATGGTCCTTCAGGCGGGCCAAGGATTCCGCCGCATTGCGGCGAACCAGCCAATCTTCGTCATTCAGCGATTGAATCAGAGGGTCCAAGGATCGGGAATCTCCAATCTTTCCTAACGCCTCCGCCGCATGCCGTCGAACGATCCAGTTGGAATCCTGGAGACCTTCGACCAGGGCATCCGTGGCTCGGGAGTCTCCGAGTTTTTTGAGAACTCGAGCGGCGTCCTCCCTCAGTGTGGCATCCATGAGGGCTTGTACCAGCGCGGGAACGGCATCGGGATGCCCGAGGCGTTCCAATGCCCAAACAGCTGCCGTCCGGACCGCCCCGTCCTTATCCTGTTCCAGGGCCTTGATGAGAGGAGCGACCGCCTTGGCGGCTCGAAGCTTTCCCAACGCATTGGCTGCTTGCTCCCGAACGGCCCACTCTTCATCTTCTTCGAGGGCTTCAATCAAGGGATCAACGGCCGGCTCACCGATTTGTACCAGGGCATTGGTCGCGGCTTCACGAACGACACAATCATCCTCGAGAAACATATTGATTAATTTGGATACGGCTTCATTCCCCATGGCCCCCAGCCGTGAAACTGCGTGGTCGCGTAAGGCTTCATTCTCGTCGCGAAGGGCGGATAACAGGGGATCGACTTCATTACCTTCCGTCATGATTGCTCCTTTCCCATCCAGAACTCTTCATCCATTTGTGCAGCGGCAGCCTCCAGTTTGTCAAGGATCACCCCGGAATTGTAGGAAATCAGCCCATCCCGGTCGTCTTTCAGCTTTTTAAACAGCTCAGCGTGAGGTCGTAACACCTCAATATCCTTGATTTTTTCCAGGGCTTCCACCGCCAGGATCCTTAATGGGCGAATCGGGATGGATTCTATGAATAACTCTACCGGTCGTGGATCCCCGATCAGGCCCAGAGACTTGACCGCATGTTCCTTGACGCCGGTATCTTTATCTTTGATCAGCCGTTCCATGAGGGGCTCCACGGCCCGGACATCCCCAATTTTCCCTAACGTGTCGGCGGCCGCCTCCCGCACCACCCAATCATCGTCCTCCAGGAATTCAATCAAAATTTCTACGATGGGTCGACCGATGGTGTGTAGCAGGATAACTGATTCCTGCCTAACGCCTTCTCGTAATTCCGATTCTTCTACATCTCGCAAGTCATCCATGATTTGATCCACTCGATCTCTGATTGCCCCTAACTTCCTGAGGGTGTCGGTGGCCACATCTCGCAGATCCGGGTCCGCCATCGCATCCACGAAGGCATCAGCGGATCGGGGATCCAGCAAGTGGGAAAGAATGTTGGCCGCCTGCAGTCG
Organism: Nitrospirales bacterium; assembly: GCA_965223275.1. Taxonomy (GTDB): domain Bacteria; phylum Nitrospirota; class Nitrospiria; order Nitrospirales; family UBA8639; genus Nitrospira_E. The sequence goes on along the minus strand of OZ244992.1, from coordinate 1,762,144 downwards.
CTTCTCGGGAAGAGGGTCTTTGAGCATCTCTGTCAGAGGACCAATCGAGGTGGGGATGACGCCTAACAGATTCGTGACTCGCTCCCGTAACTCTTCGTTTTCCAAGTGTTCCAGAAGGGCCCCGGAAGTGGATTCATCCAATATGCCCGCCATATGTTCCATGGCTTCCACGGAGGCTTGGCGGACCTTCTCGTCCTCGTCTTTTAAGAGAGCAGCCAGCGTTAATCCTGCTCGAGGGTCACGAAGGCGAGCGAGCATTCTGATAGCTTGAACTTTGTACCCGGCGTCTCCGGTTCCAATAGCCTGAATCAACGCCTCCACGGCCTTCGGGCCACTTTTCACGCAGGTTGACGTGGCACGCATCCGGCGCCAATCTTCTTCATGATTCAATTCAGAAATGATGGTTTCGAACGATTCTTTGGGCATTGGTCCTGCTTGTGATTACAGACGAATTTGTCCTGGTCTCCATCCCAACCGTGCCAGGGATTCCAACACATGACGGCGAAGGTTGTCATTGTTTTCGGTCTTCAACAATCGCTGGAGTGGTGGAACCGCGGCTTGGCCGAAACGCGTCAGGGCCTCTGCGGCCTCTTGGCGGAGGAGAGTACTTCTCAGGGCTTGGACTAAGATTGGAATCACTTGAGGGTCACCGATTTTCGCCAAGGCCTTTACCGCTGCTTCCAATGGGGGGAGATCTTCTTTATATTTCGGGTCGGAACACCCTTCCATGCGATCTTCATAGGTTTCGGTCGGAAGAGATTTGACCAGGGCCACCAAGGCGGGTATCGCTTTGGGCGATCCAATATTTCCCAATGCTTCAATCGAGGGAATTTGCAATGACGGGATGGTGAGGGAATCGAGGAGCAGGGGGACAGGGATTTCATTCCCGATTCGACCAAGCGTTCGTATTGCGTCCTGGCGTACGGCGGTGTCTGGGTCTTCTGCTACCAGCTTGATCAGTGGTGCCACGGCTTCCTCTGGACGTAAAAGAGCCAGGGCCTCCACCGCCCGAAGGCGTACCTTCCAATTTTCATGTTCTAAACAGGCTAATAATTTAGGAACGCTCAATTCTCCCATGGCCTGGATGGCACGACCCGCTTCCTCCCGCACTGCAGGAACTTTGTCTTGCAGGAGAAGGATGAGGGTGTCAATGGCTTCGGGGTTTTGGATTCGAGCCAGTCCCTTGGCGGCCGACATCCTCACGATCCAGTTAGGGTTCAAGAGGGCAGAAAGAAGAGGTTCGAAAACCTGATCATCAGCTATTTGGGCCAGGATACAGGCTGCCGATTCCTGGACTTGAAGGTTGGAATCCTGGAGACAATAGCCCAACGACAGGACGGCAGGTTGTCCAAGGGTGAGAAGGGAAGCCGAGGCCGCCTCCCGGACAGCTCGGTCCGAGTCTCGTAGTGTTCGGATAAGGGGCTGAACACTCCGTGGATCGCCCAATCGACCCAGGGCCACGGCGGCATCTTCCCGCACCCCCCAATCTTCATCATCAAGGGCAGCAATATGTTCTGCGACTGAGTCGGCCATCACCATGTTTCCCTGAAACCCCATGCTTACCCATACAACAGAAATGGATGGATCCCCCTAGGAACTATTAGGGAAAACCCGAATCGTGACGTTACCACAGGAATTTTTTTAGGGTCAACGAATGCCCGAGGGACAAGAGAAGAGAGTGGGAAATTGGATTACACCGACCGAAACACGGCCAGTAAATCACTGAGGGCCAGGGTTTTGATTCGTAGCACCTCGTGTTCTTGCTTTAGGACGGCTTTGGTTGCTTCGTCTGTCGGAGATTGAAGGAACTTCTCACAAAGGCCGGTTATCCGGAGGTATTCCGTCTCGGTTTTATTTTTGACGACTCGATTGGTATCCAAAAGTTTGGCGATTTGGTCATGTGTGTCATGGAGATATTGTTGAAATTCCTGCTCGGGGAGAGACTCTCGTGTGCTCTCATTCAAACAGCGGTCGATGTACTGATCCAGAAATACATAGAAACGGACGAGGGTTTCAGTGGTGGTGATGTGAGTTGGTTGGATTTCGGTCCCCATTGAGTGCCCTCCAAAGTCTTTGGTCGTACAGAAAGCGATTGTTCGTTTAAAGGAGTGTACCCCATCTGCCGGGTATCCGCATCCCCTTGTCATCCAGAAGGAATTCATCGGGAATGGTTTCTCTATCAGAAATCTCGAATTTCAGGTGGTAGGAGGCAAAGAGCGAAAGAGTGTACGGTGGGGAATCACGCCATCGGATGAGAGGACGGCTTCATGCTCAGTCAAGAATGATTCAAGGGTCGAGGAGGTTCAGACCAACATGGTTTCAGCCTCAGCCTGGAGCTTCTCCTTCACACCCAAAAGATAGGCCATTTTTTCTTCTGAAATGTTCAAAAATTTCACGATGGGTAACTGGAGAACAAACGAAACCTCCACGTCCTTTTCGGTCAAAAAAAGCTCGACCAAATGATTGGCAAGACACGTAATGGGTGCCCCGAGAGTGGGAAACTGGGCTAAATGAAACGCATGGTCTTGATGAAGGTTGATAGTTTCCTTGACGGGCTCGGGAAGTTCCCAGGCATCGGCGAGTTGTCGACCGACTTCGACATAGGCCTCGTCAATCAACTGAAGTATCGCAGACCAGGGTAGGGTCGTTTCTTGTACCTGATTGACTGTATGTACGATGAACGGTTTTCCGATGGAATGTAAGAGGCCGCATAGAAACGCTGAATCTTGATTCTGGCCGATTTGGCTAGCGATGGCCTTCGCGCAGAAACCCGTGGCCAAAGCCTGCTTCCATAAATCCTTGACCTCTGCTTCATACCCCGAGACGTTAAACACTCCGGATTGGACGGAAAGGGTAAACGCCGCTCCGGCGACGTGATTCAACCCCAACCAGGCGATAGCCTGTTGTAACGATTCGATCTGTCGTTGCGCCCCGCAAGCAGCTGAATTAGCCGTCTGAAAAATTTTTGATGTCAAAACAGGATCTTGCTGGATGAGTCCGGTTAGTTTAGCCGCGTGGGCGTTGGGGTCAGTCGTGAGGGCTAAAACTTGATTCGCCACCTGGGGAAGTGGGGGGAGATCGTAATCCTGGTTTTCCAGTTTTTCCAATATTGGAAGTAGAAGCTCCTCAACAGGCTGAGAATCCACGACAGGCGCAGAGGACATAACGAACCCTTTCTTCTGTTTATTTTATGGAAGAAAACAATCGTTTTTTATGTGATGTACATCACAATTCATCGGCGGAACACCAGGTGGAATCAATAAGAAGTTTTGCACCTCCACCATAAGTGGCCATGGATAGTTTTGTTAAGAATTCCTGACCAAACATCAGACATGATCTTGTGAAATCTAGGATTTACAGATATGAAAATTAGGGAATTTCGGAATGGCATGAGAAATTCTCATCGAAGGGTGGGAGGCCTTGATCAACAACTAAGACTTCAGTCTTTAGACTGATTTGGGTTTCTTGTGTTCTTCCTGGAAGGCTTTAAGGAGTGAAAGGATGAGGATAATAATCACAAAAAGAAAAGGGAAGGCACCGAGAATTGCCCCGATTTGCAACCCTTTCAATCCTCCTGACCATAGAAGGATGGCGGCGGAGAGTGACTGAATGACTCCCCACGTAAATTTAATCTGGTTCGGGGGGTTTAAACTTCCGTTAGTCGTCAGGGTTCCCAGGACGAAGGTCGCGGAGTCCGCTGAGGTGATAAAGAATGTGGCGATGAGAAAAATGCTTAAGAGGGACATGACTGTGCCCAATGGGTACTGTTGCAGTACCGTGAACAGGAGGACTTCAACACCTTGATGGTCCATGATCGTTTTCAGGGGTAGATCCTGAAACATTTCCGAGGCGATACCAGCCCCCCCAAACACGGTGAACCAAAACGCGCAAAAGATGGATGGCACGAGGAGCACACCAAGAACAAATTCTCGTACCGTGCGGCCCCGAGAAATACGGGCAATAAAGGTTCCGACAAACGGGGCCCAGGCAATCCACCATGCCCAATAAAACAACGTCCAATCATGAATCCAGGAAGAATCACCGAAAGGAGCCAGATTCAGGCTCATCGTTGGAAGGTTCTGAATATAATGTCCAAACGTGGATGGAAGGAGAGTCATAATAAAGTGTGTGGGCCCTACAATAAGCAAAAAGAATAAGATGGTAAGAGCGAGGATCATGTTCAAGTTGCTCAGATATTTTATGCCTCGATGGAGACCCGTTTGTGCGGAAAGCATGAACAAAACTGTGACGGCGGCGATAAGAATCATTTGAGTCATTAATGTATTGGGGATGCCGAACACATAAGAAAGCCCTCCACTGATCTGCATAGCACCGAACCCCAGAGACGTGGCGACTCCAAAGATGGTGGCGAATACTGCCACGACATCCACCGCTGTTCCCAGCGAGCCATGAGCGTGATGCTTTAACACGCCCTTGCAGGCTTGGCTGAATAAACCCGGGCAATCCTTTCGAAATTGAAAATAGGCCAGGGCCAGAGCCACCATGGTATAGATCCCCCAGGGGTGCAGCCCCCAATGGAAGTAGGAATATTGAAGGGCGAGACGAGCGGCTTCTGGAGTTCCACCTTGGCCGTATGGGGGTGTGTGAAAATGAGAAGTGGGCTCGGCTACCCCCCAAAAGACCAGTCCGATCCCCATTCCCGCGCAAAAAAGCATGGCAAACCATGTCAGGAGGTTAAATTCGGGCTTATCCCCATCCTTTCCCAACGGAATATCCCCAAACTTAGAAAAGATGAGGCACAAGGCCGTGATGAGAAATCCTGAGGCTCCAAGGACGTACAACCACCCAAAATTATGAAGGAGTGTAGACTGGATAGCTCCTGTGATTGCCGCTAGATTTTTCGGGGCTATTCCTCCCCACACTAAAAATGCCAAGGCGAGGAAACAGGAAATGTTAAAAACTAGGGTGGTGGGCTTCATTCCGTGTTAGAGGTTGGGGAGGGATACATGGCCTTAACATATTTTTCTAGGCAGGACAAGAAATTTCCCTAATGTTCCGCTATGGATGTGTTTCTTAAACCCATTGATATTTAAGGAGGAATTTTCATTTATTCCTGAAAGATGCATAAAAATGAAAACGCTACGAGGAGTAGAGTGAAAAGGACCAAAACCCTCAAATCTTGGTCGGAGGTAGGTATTAACCTGTATCTAGGGGTTGAAGTGTCAGGCTTGAAACGTTAGATTGAGAGCTGATTTATTCAAGCAGGGCCGTCCTAACTTTTTCGGAAAAGGGTTAGGAGGCCCTTTTTACATTTCTCAACCATACAATCTAAATGGAGGAAAAGAGGGCGGTAAACCCTCAGGAGGTGCTCCCATGATTCAAAAGCAAGCCTACGGGGATAACCCCATCGCCCAACGAAAAACCGATCTCTATAAAAGGGAGTACGTCCATAGCTTCGTTCAAAAATGGGATGATCTCATCGACTGGGACGCGAGAGCGTCCAGCGAGGGAGACTTTTTTATTCGAATTTTAAAGGAACGAGGCGTGAAGCGGGTGCTGGATGTGGCCACCGGTACGGGTTTTCATTCTATTCGCCTTCTTCGTGCGGGTTTTGATGTTATTAGCGCGGATGGCAGTCCAGAAATGCTGGCGCAAGCCTTCGATAATGCCCGACGGGCTGGATTCATCATGAGGACCATCCATGCTGATTGGCGGTGGCTGAGTCGGGATATTCAGAATAAATATGATGCCGTGATTTGTTTAGGGAATTCATTGACCCATCTTTTTTCGGAGCAGGATCGGCGTAAGGCGTTGGCGGAGTTCTATGCCGCCTTGCATCACGATGGCGTCTTAATCCTTGATCAGCGGAATTATGATGGCATATTGGATAATGGATTCACCTCCAAGCACGTCTATTATTACTGCGGAGACAACGTGAGCGCTGAACCGGAATATGTAGATGAGGGTTTGGCTCGATTCCGATATACCTTTCCGGATGGAGAGGCGTTTCATCTCAACATGTATCCCCTGAGAAAAGAGTACACTCGCCGATTAATGCATGAAGTTGGGTTCCAACAGATCAAAACGTATGCGGACTTTCAAGAGACCCATAAAGTTGAAGACCCCGATTTTTACGTCCATGTGGCCGAAAAACTTTATAAAAACGAAGAACGTCCCCGTAATAATGCCGTAAGTGTCGGGTATTCTCCGACAGTGGATACGGCCAGGGACTATTACAATAGCTCTGATGCCGATCGGTTTTACGCCACGATTTGGGGCGGTGAAGATATTCACATTGGACTCTATCAATCTGATGGAGATTCCATCTTTGATGCGAGTCGTCGCACGGTAGAAAAAATGGCATCCTATGTTGAAGATCTGGGAAAGGAAACCCGGGTCTTGGACATTGGATCGGGGTATGGGGGATCGGCTCGGTTCTTAGTCAAAACCTATGGGTGTCAGGTGGGATGTCTGAATCTCAGCGAAACCCAAAACAAACGGAATCGAGAGCTGAATCAAAAAGAGGGGATTAGTCTGGCCATCAATGTGGTGGATGGCAGTTTTGAAGATATTCCCCTTCCCGATGGATCGGTGGATGTGGTGTGGTCCCAGGATGCGATTCTGCACAGTGGTGACCGTAAAAAAGTCTTTGCCGAAGTGAATCGGGTCTTGGCCAAAGGTGGACAGTTCATCTTCACAGACCCGATGCAGAGCGCCGGTTGTCCTCCCGATGTGTTACAGCCCATCTTGAAACGGATTCATTTAGACTCTTTAGGTTCGATAGAGTATTACCAAGAATTGGCCAACGCCCTAGGTTTTCAAGAGATGCGTGTAGAGGATCTCTCTCCCAATTTGCCGGCGCATTATGGGCGGGTACTCCAGGAGTTAGTGTCCCAGCACCATTCCCTCGTTCGGGTGTGTTCAGAAGAATATCTTGCCAATATGAAAGTGGGGCTCCAGCATTGGGTCGACGCTGGAAAAGCCGGAAATTTGACCTGGGGGATTCTTCAGTTCCGGAAGGAGTAGGTGAGCGCAGGAACGTCTTGAGGAAACGCTGAGTTCTTAGCGTTCAATTTTTGGGGCTTTAGCTGGTTGGGCGATGTCACCCTTGACGCCAAAACGGCCCTCGCCCCCTTCCCCGAGTACATTCGTCGTGTCCGTATATTCAATCTCGCGAGATTCTTTCCCCTCTTCCTCTGGCGGTTGCCAACCCAATTGATCTAAGGTCTCCAGGACGATTTTTTTCAGGGCGCCAGCGGCCGTCATCCGGGTTGTGGCAAAGGCCAGGACTCGTTCGCTCTCTTTCTCGACTTTTGAGAGGTCGGGATCATGAAGGAAGCCCACCAATGGTTCGATAGCCGCATCTCCGATGAGGACGAGTGAGTTGGCCGCATAGTCTCGAAGGACGATGTCTTTGAGTAAAAGAATCAGATCGGGTATCACCCGAGGGTGGCGGAAATGTCCTAAGGCTGTGGCCGCGGCTTCTTTGATGAGTTGTTCTTCGCTGATGATGCAACCCGGTGTTGGTTTACCGGCTTGATGAATGCCTTTCCCTTTCAGGGCATCTAAGACCGGTGGAAAAGCCCGAGGATCTCCGATCATGCCCAGCGAAGCAATGGCGTGACGCTTCACCGCCCCGTCCTTCATGGCCTCAATCAATGCATCAACGGCACGAGAGTCTCCGATGTTTCCTAAAGCGATCGTCGCATCTTCACGAACCGCACGATCGGGGTCTTTTAACATCTCGATGAGGGCGTCAACGACCCGGTCATCCCGCACCCAGGCTTTCCCCATTTGATAGTCGGTGGTCATCCCTCCCAGTGCCCGGACAGCATGACACCGGACCACGAAGTGGGGATCCTTCAGGGATTCTAATAAGGCATCCACGGAGGGCTGCCCGATGTACATAAGAGCGGTACCGGCAGTCTCGCGAACGATTTTGGACGTGTCCTTGAATAATTTGATGAGGGCGGGAACGGCCTGGGGATCTCCAATTTTTCCCAATGCCTCTGCAGCAGCGCTTTTGACAGCCCCATCTCTGTCACGACAAGCGACCGTGAGACCCTTCACAGCCTGTGCGTCTCGGAGTTCTCCTAAGGACTTGGCCGCTTGTTCGCGAACGCGCCATCGCTTGTCCTTCAGGCAAGGGATAAGTTTTGGGACAACCGTTTTCCCCATAGAAGACATGGCGTGAACGGCTTCTGACTGGACTTCCATCATGTTGTCATTGAACAGAGTAATGAGACCTTCAATGGCTTGGTCACCCCCAATTTTGGCCAGGGCCCACCCGACATGGGAACGCACAGCCCAATAATCGTCCTCCAGGGCAGCCAACAGACTCTCAAGGGTTTGGGGATCGCCCATTTCGGCAAGTGCTTTAGCGGCCTCTTCACGGGTCGCATCATCCACATCCTCTAACGCTTCCAGCCAATCGGTGACAGAATTTGACATGAGTGACTCTCTAATAAATTCTCTTAATACCGGTAATCTGGGTCCTGTGGGTACGGTTGGGTATGACTGCAGTGAATGGTCAATACCTGCGTGCCTCGACCATTCACACATTGGTCAAGGGTTTCATCAAACTGTAACTTTCCAGCCAGGGTTACTTTAAACAGAAAATCAAACGTAAATGTTCCGAATCGATATTCTCCGGGTTTCAACTGTAATTCTTTCACGTCAGTGGTCTTGTACGCTTCCATATTGATGGGGTCCATAGTCCAAATGAGTGGGGTGATTCCGGGCACATGCCACCATGTAGGGGGATTCAGTGCGGAGGGATCAACCTTAATGGAGAATTCTCTCAGCAAGGGATTCGTCGGTTCAGCGGCCACCCCCGTCACCGGATAGGTGGTGGCACTTACGATCACAAGGATCAGGAGCCTGCTTGTTCGTCGTACCCGGCTCGTACCTATGCTCAATGCTTTATTGATAAATTTTTTGTAGCTCATTGTCCGTCGTCCGTCGTTCCGGTTTGGTGGTAAAGATTTCTTCAATGGCGGTACTGTCCCACTCCGTATGGGTTTCGAGGCCCAGAGCGTACATGATGGTGGCTCCGGTATCCAGCAACGAAACGGGGCGGGAGATCGCATGGCCCTGTTTGACGTTGGTTCCCCAAGCGATCCAGGGAATCGTCGCATCCAACGGTTCACTGGCTTTCTGTTTGGCGGATGTAGAAGCGGTATGACCATTCGTGGAAGGGGGATGAAGAGGGCCGCTGTTTAACCCGGTCACAATGACCATCGTGCGATCCAACACACCTAATTCCCGGTAGGCGTTGACGGTTAAATCGATCGCGGTATCGATGGATTGGATGGCCGCGTGGTATTTCTTCGAATCCCATCCATACTTATGCCCGATGCGCGCGGCCGTGGGAAAGTGCGCTAACAGCAAATTCGGGACCCCGAATAACCGAAACCCATACCCCCCTTCGCTCGTGACTTTCTGGAGAAAATCTTTGATGTACACCGAAACGGTCTCGGGGGTACATTGTGGTTTGGTATAGCCGCAGACCTGTGAATCGACATAGATTTCGGGGCGGATCAACTGATACAAGCGTTCGTCCATCAAAAACACCCCGCTATCCCGGCCTCCCGCGAGGTCCATATAATCAAACACGGTGGGTGCCCGCATGAACGAACGAGCAAAGTCATATTTTTCCCAACTTGCCCCGACCCGATGTTTCGAGACAGGAAGACCGGTCAGGAGGGAAGCCATGGACGAGACGGTCAGGGGCGGAGTGATGGACTGTGCCTTCCAGCTCACCACACCTTCCTGGGCCAATTTTTGAAGATGCGGAGTTTTTCCGGTTTGAATCGTGGAGGACTTTATACCTTCAAGGACAAACAGGAGAATATGATCGGCCTGTTGAGCCGACGCTGGTGAGGCTACGCCTAACATAACAAAATACGCACAGAAGTAAACTGATGCCAAAACGCCACTGTATCGAGAAATTAATCTGTTCTTCTCTCGGCGGATTGTGAAAAAACGTTCCATAATTTCGTCCTAGTGATAAATGATGAACAACAAACCATTTGCCGTTGGATGAGACGTTGGTTATCTCCCTCCCTACCATAAAGATGACGGCTCCATGAACGTATAAAACCAAAATGAACTTATCATGCAGATTTTCGGGTGGTCAACTTATTGATGCGTTGTCCGCTGAAGCACAGAAAAGAGGTTTCCCCTTGCTCTTATGAGGGCGAATGGACTAAGAACAGTCTGCCTCGTCAAATGAGGAGATTTTTTTCTATGCCCAAAGACAATAATTTTCAACATGCCAAATATTCCCGGGGGAACCCCGGCGATCGAGTCCAGTACAAGAAATTTGAACCAGGGGCATCCCTTGACTCACCCGCATGGATGCAAGCCATGTCGAGGGTTGGGCTTCAATTGACCCAGGGGAAAGTCAAAGGCGTGCTGTTTGTGAATGGACTTCCCTATACCGACCTGTTTGGGGCGGCCCGGTTGGATGAAGTCGGCGGGCTCAAACGAGGATATTCTCGAGGCATTTCCGGCTTGGAATCTCTTTTAGCCCTTCTGCGCCCCCAATCGAATGGGTTAACGGATGAACAAGATGCCCTGACTCCTCCCCTTTCGAATGACGCGGCCATACAGGAACGCCTGGATGCCTTGGCAAAAGAAGTGGGCAACTTCACGACGGAGTATGTGAAGTCATTCGAACAAGGGATTAATCAACAGCTCGAAACCCCTCTTCCTTGTGTGCGATTCGTCTGGTCTTCGCTTCATCACCATGTAGGGAGAGTAGAAGCCGCCATTGATCTCCTGACCTACCTCAAGGAATGGGGCTCCACCCTTTCCCTCGCTCAAGATGAGCGGTTATTAGTCTTCGCCCATGGACATGCCGGCCATCTTCTGGCACTGCTTTCCAATCTGCTTTCGAGGGGTGAGGCTGAATTGCGACCCCGGGTGTTCGAAATATTAGCCACCTATTGGAGTGGTGAAGCCCAAAGGGATCAGGACATTGGACAATTAGAAGAAATCTTTTCCCTGCTGATGAGCGGGAAGATCCTGAATGGTGGGGAACTGGATGTGGTCACCTTGGGAACCCCTGTTCGGTATGGGTGGGATGTCGAAGGGGTGAGTCAATTGCTTCACATCGTGAACCATCGCTCCATTCGTGCTGAGAAACCATGGTTGGCGAAGATGGAATTGCCAGGGATTGCCTTTGAAATGCCCTATTTAATGGGAGGAGATTACGTTCAACAATTGGCCATTGCCGGGACGGACGCTTTGCCGGACACACCCCAAGGAGAGCAAGCCAACTTGGAGTTTCGGGAGCTGTTCGAACCCTATGAAGGGTTTGAGCGTTGGTTGGAATGCACGAGAAAAACTACCCGTTGCCAGAATGACGGAAGGTGTCTGTTAGTTGATTTCGATGTCTCATTTGAGCTTCCGGTACGAGAACATCTCTTTGGCCACGGATGTTATTCCCAATCCCGGGCCATGTTGTTTACGGCAATGGAAACAGTAAAAACTTTTTATTCCTAAACAAAGATCCCCTGATGAACTTCTCAGACCGAGCCCAGGGCTATTTTGGTTTGAATGTTATTGAATTTCAAGGGTTTTCCATTTAATCGTTCGTTAAGGCTCGGTTATCCTTTGGGCCGTTAGCACCATCACCCGTTGCCCCAAAGGCACATTGATTCTCCTCAAATCTCTATGATATCCATCCTGAGTTTGCCCCCAAGTGCACGGGTTTCTAAAGCCAACGGGGTTGGGGTAGAGGGGGGATATTCCGGCCAATTCTTAAGGATGGTGATGGTTCTATGATTGTTGGGGTTCTTAAAGAAACATTCCCGGGGGAAAACCGAGTTGCCCTGGTGCCCTCGGTCCTGCCGTCTTTGAAAAAGGCGGGAATGGATGTCCTGATTGAATCCAATGCTGGTGAAGCGTCAGGGTATCCTGATTCAGCCTATACAGAAAAAGAGGGAAAGATCGCCACGTCTCGGACAGAAGTGTTTGAGGAGTCGGATTGTATCGTACAGATTCGGTTGTTGGGCGCGAACCCCGAAGAGGGAAAAGCTGATGTCGGTCATTATAAAAATGGACAACTGGTTATCGGCATGGCCGAGGCTCTCTCCCAGCCCGGTAGCGTTCAACAGTTAGCGGGAACGGGAGCGACCTCCTTTGCATTGGAGCTCATGCCTCGAATCACTCGTGCGCAAAGCATGGATATTTTATCCTCCATGGCGACGGTAGCGGGGTATAAAGCGGTTCTGATGGCCGCCTATACATTACCCAAAATGTTTCCAATGCTGATGACGGCAGCTGGCACGGTTGCTCCTGCCAGAGTGTTGATTATTGGGGCGGGTGTGGCGGGGTTGCAGGCGATTTCTGTCGCTCGACGATTAGGGGCTTCGGTGGAAGCCTACGATATTCGTCCTGCGGTGAAAGAACAGATTTTGAGTTTGGGGGCCAAGTTTGTTGAGTTGCCTCTGGAAACAGGCGACTCAGAAGATAAGGGTGGGTATGCCAAAGCCCAGGATGAAGCCTTTTATCAAAAGCAACGTGAATTGCTGGGAAAGGTAATTGCCAATAGCGATATTGTGGTTTCAACAGCGGCTGTTCCCGGGAAAAAAGCTCCTGTACTGGTGACAGGGGATATGGTGTCAAAGATGATGCCGGGTTCTGTCATCGTGGATTTAGCCGCTGAACGGGGAGGCAATTGCGAATTAACCCAGCCAGGGAAAACGGTAGAAGTTCATGGGGTCACGATTCATGGTCCTGAAAACTTATCCAGTACCGTTCCGTTTCATGCGAGTCAAATGTTTGCCAAAAACGTGGCCACCTTCCTTTTGCATTTGGTGAAAAAGGGGGAAGTGACGTTGGATATGGAAGATGAAATCACGAAGGGGACGATGATGACCAAAGGTGGTGAGGTTGTTCATCCGGTGATCAGAGAGGCGTTGGGGTTGGCCTCTTCATCGAATTAAACGCGAGGGCTCGATCTATGGAAATGTTCATCATGGGCTTCACGATTTTTGTTCTGGCCATTTTTGTGGGATTTGAAATCATCACCAAAATTCCTCCCACACTCCATACACCATTAATGTCCGGTTCTAACGCCATTTCCGGTATTACCGTGGTGGGGGCGATTTTATCTTCTGGGGCTCAACACACCATGGTGACGACGATTTTAGGCATGTTGGCCGTCATTTTTGCCACCATCAATGTCGTGGGTGGTTTTATGGTGACCAATCGAATGCTGGCAATGTTTAAAAAGAAATCCTAAGGAATCTGGAACGATATGTCTGCACTTATCAATCTCGGGTATTTGACAGCGTCGGTTATGTTTATTCTCGGTCTCAAAGGCCTGACGCATCCTCGCACAGCGGTAAGAGGGAATTTGTTGGGAGCCACGGGAATGTTGCTGGCTGTCGTCCTGACGCTCACCAGCCAACGAATCATCAGTTATGAATGGATCATTTTGGGAATAATCCTGGGTGGGGCCATTGGGGCGGTGCTCGCGATTAAAATCGAAATGACCTCCATGCCCGAGCTCGTGGCGGTGTTTAATGGGTTTGGTGGGATTGCTTCGGTCTTTGTCGCTGGTGCGGCTTTGCTGGAAAATACATTAGATGCCGACATTCCTATGATGCAGTTGACCATCGCGATCGCCGCCTCAGGGCTTATCGGAGCTGTGACGTTTTGGGGGAGTTTGGTGGCGTTTGGAAAGCTGAAAGGGATCATCGGTGATAATGCCATTTTGTTCAGCGGGCAACAAGTTATCAATGCCATCTTAGGTGCCATTGTCTTGGCATTGAGTTGTTGGGTGGTGATTGATCCAACGAACGTGATGGCCTATTGGCTTGTCGTGGCTGTCGCGTCGGTGCTTGGGGTGCTGTTGGTTATTCCGGTTGGTGGGGCTGATATGCCGGTCGTGGTCGCACTTCTGAATTCGTATTCGGGTTTAGCTGCAGCCGCGACTGGGTTCGTCTTATCAAATAATGTCTTAATCATCACAGGCTCGTTAGTCGGGGCATCTGGTCTTATTTTGACTCAAATCATGTGTAAAGCCATGAACCGATCGTTGACGAATGTCTTATTCGGCGTCTTGGCTCCGGTAGGTGGCGGGCCATCTGCTGATGAAGTGTATGCAGGAAAAGTGAAGTCGACATCACCGGAAGAAGTGGCGATGTTGTTTGAAACCGCACGACGGGTCTGCATTATTCCTGGCTATGGGATGGCGGTTTCCCAAGCGCAACACCCGGTTGCGAGTTTGGCTGCCCTTTTGGAAAGTCGGGGAACCAAAGTTGAATATGGCGTTCATCCGGTGGCCGGACGGATGCCTGGCCATATGAATGTGTTGCTTGCTGAAGCCGATGTCCCCTATGAGGCCTTGCGAGATATGGATGAAACGAATGAGGATATTGATCAAGTGGACGTCGCGTTGGTCATCGGTGCGAATGACGTGGTGAATCCGGTAGCCAGGACTGATCCTAATAGTGCCATTGCAGGGATGCCCATCATTGATGTCGATAAAGCCAAAACGGTCGTGGTTATTAAGCGAAGTTTAAGCCCAGGGTTTGCTGGAATCCCTAACCCATTGTTTGCATTGGATAATTCCTTAATGCTGTTTGGAGATGGGAAGAAGGCAGTCTTAGATATGATCGCCGCTCTTAAAGATTCGTAGCAAAAAATTTCTTGTAAGTGGTATGTCGTAAGGTTTACGCAAGCCATTGATTTTTAATAACAATTCTAATGTTATATTTTCTGGTTTGTCTTGCAAGGGTTTGTGACTCATGATAGAGTATTATTCTTGTGAGCAAGTGGTTTTTCTGTGAATTGTCTTCTTAAATTTTGGCCTAAATCGTTGAGGGAAACGTGGAAGTCAGAGTCATAAATAACAATGTCGAAAAGGCCTTGAAGGTCGCCAAAAAGAAACTTGCTGCCGATGGATTGTTTCGGGAGCTCAAGAAACGCCGATTTTATGAGAAGCCGAGCGTGAAGAAGAAAGCCAAAGAGCGTGAGGCTGCTCGACGGCGTCAAAAGTGGCTTTCGAAACATCGAATGTTTTAAACGCTTTTCCCTTAACTAGTTTTTCTGTCTCACCGTTCCTTTTTTAACCATTTCCTCCCCTATCTCTGCTCTCAGCTCTCACCGGCATGAGAGATCACCATATTCATCAGGTTCTTGCCCGTATCGATAAAGCTGTTGCTTCCTGGCCTTCCCCGGTCGTCGATCAGCTTGGGAAAGATTCTGGTGACCCCTTCCGGATTCTCGTCGCCTGTCTCCTGAGTTTACGGACGAGGGATTCCACCACCGCAGGAGCATGCCACCGCTTATTCGACATTTCCCGAGACCCCTTTTCCATGTCGAAATTGTCCGTTTCAAGGATTGAAACAGCCATTTATCCTGTTGGGTTTTATAGGACAAAATCGAAGCAAATCAAAGAGTTATCAAAAAAACTTCTTCGTGAATTTGAGGGAAAAGTCCCAGATACTTTTCAGGCTCTGTTGAACTTACCAGGAGTTGGACAAAAAACGGCCAATTTAGTTTTAGGCCTGGGTTTCGGGGTTCCCTCAATTTGTGTGGATATTCATGTTCATCGGATATCCAATCGTTGGGGATATATTCACACAACGACTCCCGAAAAAAGTGAAGAGGCATTGCGCAAGAAGCTTCCCCAAAAGTACTGGATTGCCTTTAACGGGTTGCTGGTTCCCTTTGGCCAGCATCAATGCATCCCCCGAAATCCAAAATGTGAAACCTGCCCAATTTCGGAATTCTGCTCAAAAAACATCTGAGTCCTTGGGCTCCCTGTTGTTTCAAAAAGGCCTATTCTCAGTGGCAATTTTAGTTACCTTGGCCTTTGGAGTATTACCAAGTAGTAACATGGAGATTTTCCGTGAAATATCGCGAAAAAACCAGGAAATTAGCGAAAATCAGCATGTTCACCCAAAATTTTTATAAAGTTCGAAAATTTCTAGAAAATTGTAGTTACCAAAAGTAAACATTCAAATTAATGAGCTTATAGGGTTTGTATAAATAAATATCAATAAAACAATGCTTTATGAAAGTTTTCGGTATTGGAATAAAAGGTTCGGTTTTTGCTCAACAGACCTATATGATTTTCTCTCGTCAGTCTGTGCAGCTAAGTCGTTCCAACCTAGGCGTCAACCTAAAAATTCAACAAAATCAAAAGGAAAGGGGGGTGATACCAACATTTTCGGATGGTTTTATGAATAGTTATTTGGACTCAATGTCCTGCACTTACTTAGGAGGTGTAAGCAATGTTTCTTTCTAGACGTCAATTTTTAAAGGTCTCGGCAGGGACAGTGGCCGCGGTGGCGTTAGCGGATAAAGCGCTGGCGTTGACGGCCCTGCAGCCGGTGATCGAAGTGGGCAATCCCCTCGGGGAGTATCCGGACCGCTCCTGGGAACGGGTCTATCATGACCAATACCGGTATGACAGCTCGTTTACCTGGTGTTGTTCGCCGAATGACACGCATGCCTGCCGGGTCCGCAGCTTTGTGCGGAACGGGGTGGTGATGCGGGTGGAGCAGAACTACGATCACCAAACGTACGAAGATTTGTACGGCAATCGCGGGACCTTTGCCCACAACCCCCGGATGTGTCTGAAGGGGTACACGATGCACCGACGGGTGTACGGTCCGTATCGGTTGAAAGGGCCGTTGATGCGGCGGGGCTGGAAGGCCTGGATGGATGCGGGCAGTCCAGAATTTACCGCCGACGTGATGACAAAATATAAGTTTAACGCCCGGTATTTGGATGACATGTTGCGGGTGAGCTGGGATACGGCGTTTACGTACCTGGCCAAAGCGATGATCATCATTGCCGAGCGGTATTCGGGAGAAGCGGGTGCCCGGCGGTTGCGGGAGCAAGGCTATCCCCCGGAAATGATCGAAATGACCAAAGGGTCGGCCGTTCGCTGCTTTAAGTTCCGGGCCGGGATGCCCATTTTGGGCGTGATTGGCAAGATGGGGATCACGCGGATGAATGGGGGCTGCGGAGCGTTATTGGATACGTACATTCGGAAAGTGAAACCGAATCAGGCGCAAGGCGGCCGGTATTGGTCGAACTACACCTGGCACGGGGACCAAAACCCGGCGCATCCGTTCTGGTCAGGGGTGCAAACCTCGGACATCGACATGAACGACATGCGGTTTGCGAAGTTGAATACCTCGTGGGGGAAGAACTTCGTGGAAAACAAGATGCCGGAAGCGCACTGGAAGTTGGAAAGTATTGAGCGCGGGGCGCGGGTGGTCGTGATCACGCCGGAGTATAACCCGACGGCGTATCGGGCGGACTACTGGATTCCGGTGCGGCCGGAAACGGACGCGGCGTTATTCTTGGGCGCCTGTAAAATCATGTTCGATGAGAACATGTATGACCATGATTTCTGCCAAGCGTATACGGACATGCCATTGTTGGTACGGACGGATACGTTGCAGTACTTGGATCCGCGGGAAGTGATCAAAGACTATCAATTCCCCGATTTTTCCAAGAGCTATTCGGGCAAAGTGCAGACGTTGAATCCCTCGAAGATCGCGCGGTTGGGCGGCTTCATGGTGTGGGATTTGAACAAGAACCAAGCGGTGCCGCTGCATCGGGAACAAGTGGGCTGGCACTATCGCAACAGCGGCATTGATTCGGCGTTGACAGGCACCTATCGGGTGAAGCTGCTCAACGGCCGGGAAGCGGACGTGATGCCAGTGTTCCAAATGTACCAAGTGCATCTGCAGGACTATGACTTGGATACGGTGCATCAGATCAACCGGGCGCCGAAAGACCTGATCGTGCGCTGGGCGCGTGACAGTGGGACGATCAAACCGGCGACGATTCATAACGGGGAAGGGACGAACCATTACTTCCACCAAACGATCATCGCCCGGGGGGCCGCGATGGTGTTGATCATCTCGGGGAACGTCGGGAAATTCGGGACGGGGCAACATACCTGGGCCGGCAACTACAAAGCGGGGATCTGGAACTCGACCCCGTGGAGTGGGGGCGGACTGGGGACGCACACCGCGGAAAACCCGTTTAAGATCACGACGGATCCGAATGCCCATGGCAAAGAAGTGCATGTCAAAGGGTATTACTACGGGGAAGAAGTGGCGTATTGGAACCACGGCGATACGGCGTTGATCGTGAATACGCCGAAGTATGGCCGGCGGGTGTTTACCGGGAAGACGCACATGCCGACGCCGTCGAAATTCCGGTGGGTGGCCAACGTCAACGTGTTGAACAACGCCAAACACCACTATGACATGGTGAAGAACGTGGATCCCCACATCGAAACGTTGGTGACGCAAGACGTGGAAATGACGTCGGACGTCAACCACAACGATATCGCGTTTGGGGTGAATACGTGGATGGAGTTTACGTATCCGGAGCATACGGCGACGGTGTCGAACCCGTGGTTCCAAGTGTGGAAAGGCGGCATTCGGCCGTTGTATGACACGCGGAACGACTTGGACACGGTGGCCGGGGTGGCCTCGAAGTTGACCGAAATGACGGGCGACGGGCGGTTCCGGGACTACTTCAAGTTTGTGTATGACAACCGGGTGGACGTGTACGTGCAACGGTTGTTGGACGCCAGCTCGACGGGGTATGGCTACAGCGTGGATACCATGTTGAAGTCGGAGAAGGGCTGGATGGTGATGTGTCGGACGTATCCGCGGCAACCGTTCTGGGAAGAAACGAACGAGTCGAAGCCGCAATGGACGCGGACGGGTCGGTATGAGAACTACCGGGTCGAGCCGGAAGCCATTGAGTATGGGGAGAACTTCATTACGCACCGGGAAGGGACGGAAGCGACGCCGTACTTGCCGAATGCGATCATGTCGTCCAACCCGTATGTCCGACCGGATGACTATGGGATTCCCATCACGGCGCAGCACCATGATGATAAGACGGTGCGGAACATCAAGTTGCCGTGGCAGGAAATCAAACGGTACTCCAACCCGTTGTGGGAGAAGGGGTATCAGTTCTATTGTGTGACGCCGAAGACGCGGCATCGGGTACACAGTCAATGGTCGGTGAACGACTGGGTGCAGATGTACGAGTCGAACTTCGGGGACGCCTATCGGATGGATAAGCGGACACCGGGGGTCGGGGAGCATCAGATCCACATCAACCCGCAGGCGGCGAAAGATCGGGGCATCAACGACGGGGACTATGTGTACGTCGATGGGAACCCGGTGGATCGCCCGTATCGGGGCTGGAAGCCGAGTGACCCGTATTATAAGGTGGCACGGCTGATGATCCGGGCGAAGTACAACCCGGCCTTCCCGTATCATGTGACGATGGCCAAGCATGCGCCGTATGTGGCGACCGCGAAGTCGGTGAAAGGGCATGAGACGCGACCGGATGGCCGCGCGATTGCGATGGACACCGGGTATCAATCGAACTTCCGGTATGGCGCCCAGCAGTCGTTTACACGGGACTGGTTGATGCCGATGCATCAGTTGGACTCGTTGCCGGGCAAACATGCGGTGGCGTGGAAGTTTAAATTTGGGTACCAAGTGGACAACCACGCGGTGAACACCGTGCCGAAGGAATGTCTGATCCGGATCACCAAAGCAGAAGACGGTGGGATCGGCGGCCGCGGCCCGTGGGAACCGGTACGCACAGGGTTCACTCCTGGCCAGGAGAATGAGTTCATGATCAAATGGCTCAAGGGTGACCACATTAAGATTAAGGTGTAAGAGAACGAAAAGGGGAACCTGGGGAGTTCCAGTTGTTGGGTTCCTCGGTTGTACATTTGGTAAACCATATAAGCGAAACGGAGGGTTAAAATGCCAGAAGTATATAATTGGCACTTAGGACGGAAGATGCTGTATCCGTATGAGGAACGGCATCCGAAATGGCAATTTGCCTTTGTCTTCAACATCAACCGGTGCTTGGCCTGTCAAACCTGTTCGATGGCCGATAAGTCGACATGGCTGTTCTCCAAAGGGCAGGAATACATGTGGTGGAACAACGTGGAAACGAAGCCATACGGTGGATACCCGCAGTTCTATGACGTGAAGATCACGCAGTTGATCGAGCAGGTCAATCCGGGCGGCCAAGTGTGGAACGTGCGGGTGGGCCGGAAGCACCATGCGCCGTACGGCGTGTTCGAAGGGATGACGATCTTTGATGCCGGCGCCAAGATCGGGCAGGCGGCGATCGGGTACATTCCGACGGACCAAGAGTGGCGCTTCGTGAACATTTACGAAGACACCGCGACGTCGATGCGGGCGATCGTGGAAGGCATCGATAAGACAGGGTTCACGAAAGAAGAACCCTGGAAGATGACCGGCAGCAGCTTGCCGGAGCATGAAACGTATTTCTTCTATCTGCAACGGATTTGTAACCACTGTACGTACCCGGGCTGTTTGGCGGCGTGTCCGCGGAAGGCGATTTACAAGCGGCCGGAAGACGGCATCGTGTTGATCGACCAGAACCGGTGTCGCGGGTACAAGAAGTGTGTGGAGCAGTGTCCGTTCAAGAAGCCGATGTACCGCGGGACGACGCGGGTGTCGGAGAAGTGTATTGCGTGCTATCCACGGGTGGAGGGGAAAGATCCTCTGACCGGTGGGGAGCCGATGGAAACGCGGTGTATGGCGGCCTGCGTCGGCAAGATTCGTCTCCAAGGGTTGGTGAAAGTGGGAGATGATGGCTTGTGGGCGGAAGATCGCTGGAACCCGCTGTACTACACCATTCGGGTGGAGCAAGTGGCGTTGCCGTTGTATCCGCAATGGGGCACGGAGCCGAATGGGTATTACATTCCACCGCGGCAAGCGCCTCGGGGCTATACGCGACAGATGTTTGGCCCTGGCGTGGATAACGCGATTGAGAAGTATTTGGTGCCGAGCCGGGAATTGTTGGCGGTGCTCCAACTCTGGAGAGCCAGTCAGCAGATTATCTTCCGGTATGACGTGATTCCGGGGCCGAAAGTGTTTGAAACCCAAATCCATGGTCGGAAGTTTGAGATGTACAACGACACGGTGTTGGGCTTCAACAAGTCGGGCAAGGAAGCGGTCCGGCAGCAAGTGGAAGAGCCGATTTACATCCGTCCGGCGGAACGGGTGAACTGGCTGTAAGGTCAGGGTCTCGGCACACGCGCCAAGGAGCAGGGAGTGGGCACCCGCCCACTCCCTGCTTTTTTTTCTCTTTCTTTTGAAATTTCTTTGAAAATGATAGACCTCCTACAAATAATTAAGGGTCGAGTTTTGAGGAAATACCCAAAAAAAATTATTTTGCAATTCCTTATTCCCCTGGTACAATTACCCTCGTAATCAGACTTCTACCTAAGTAGAATCTTGGAAATACCTTCGGTTCCTTAATTTCACCCAATTACACTCAATGGAGCATATTCCCTTCGCGGCCCAGGGTGTTCCCTTTTCGGAAATTATTGGCAAGGGAACTATTCCTCAGGATTATTTAACGAGTGATTACATCATTCAGCAGTTTGTCGAACGATTGGTTCACTATGTGTTAAGTGTTCCGCAAGGGTCGTTTTCTATGGCAGAATTAGGGGCATTATTGGAGCAACTTGACCCTACTCACCAGGTGTTCTTTTTTAAACGTTTAAAGGAAAACAGCCCCCACAGTCTCAAGCAGTTTGCTCCCCTGTATTATGGGTTTATGGCAGAATTTCACCCCTTACTGTTTACCTAATTTTTTTTCCAAATTCCCTAGCAGGTTGGCTTTTAGCAGTTTATAATTAAAGGAGTAGGATATTTTTACCCTTTTTGAGAGGTAGCAAGGATGAACTCAACTTTACATCGAGCTGTCGCCAGTTTTTACAATCTGATATATGAAGGTCAGGCCTTTGCTTCTACGATGGGGAGAATTGATGCAGCGGAGCAGGACCGGTATTTTGGTCGAGTGGAGGGGCTCAATTGGGTTCTGGATCGCTGTCAGGAGTTAGAAGATGTGGATATGAATCTGACCACTGCTTCCCTTCAGAAACTCTTGGGTGATGTCAAATCCGACCTCGAACATGAGTTATCCATTCAACGGCGAGAAAAAGGTCGGCGAGCTGATGGGAGAGAAGAGGCCCTGCTCTTTGTAACGGACTATCTGACAAGTCTCATTACCGCAACCGAAATCGAGTCGGCTAAAAGTCCTGTGTAACCGCCTTTCAGAGTTTTCCTGCCATCTTCGGTCTACGCTTTCTGAACTGCGAATTGAGAGCCGTTTCCTGAGGAAAGGCCAACTGCGATGGGAGTCTCCAAAAAAGTGGCCATTCGTGAATGGATTATTTTCACGATTTGTCTGGGCTTGGGGGCTCACGTGGCTTTGGGCTTTCTCCTGCATGGTGAGCAAGGATGGCCCGTTGAATGGTATGGAATGTATGGGGTCTTTTTTGGGGTATTTATCTATGTGGTGGTTCAACTGGGGCGGTCAATTTGGTGGATATGGGCTGGGGGTAGAAATAAATCCGAATAAACGATTTTGAGCCGAAAATGATTACGCCACGACTCTGAATACCCCAACCACCACTTCTCCATCTCTATTGGCCAATAGAGATACCTTCTTCGATAAGCATAATGGGAATTTGGTCTCGAATAGGATAGACAACCAATCCATCTTTCCTGACTAACCCACCATCAAGGGATTCGGTGACCTGGGTTCCACCCTTGTTTTGAACCTCTCCTTGGCTAATTTTCTGATTTAATTCTTGTAAAGTGTCGTTGGGTAAAAGGCTGACTCCCTGTTTGGTTTCTGGGCAACAGAGTATGGCCACAAGATCAGAGGAGATTTCCCCCTTGTTCGAAGACGAATCGGTCGTTTCCATGCCTATGTCCTTTGGGAATTGAGATAAAAGGGTACCTGAATAAAACCAATGTAACAATCTGAAACAGTCCAGGCAATACTGAAGAATGATTGGACCGTGGGAAGCTGTATTCTCTTCAAAGCAGATATCTTGGTCGGGTAAAAGGTATTTGGTACACTGATCAGTGATGATCTCTGCCCTATCTTTTCATAACCTCAAACGGTATTTTCTAACTGGCCTTTTCGTGATCGTCCCAGCCTGGGGGACTCTCCTTATTCTGTATACTCTCTTTGAAACTCTTGACAATTTAACGGTGGATTTAGTTTGGGCCCTCTATGGAATCACGGTGCCAGGATCCGGAATTGCGTTTTTTTGCCTCATGGTTTTGTGGGTTGGAATGGGAGTGACCTATTTAATCGGTCAACGTATCCACCAAAGGATGGAAAACTCTCTGGCCCAAATTCCTCTCGTGCGGAGTATTTACCATACGCTCAAAAGTATGGCCGACGTGTTGAAATTTCGTGAGCGGTTTGGCAACAGCAAAGTTGTGGCGTTCCCTTTTCCTCGTGAAGGTCTATGGGCGCTGGGGTTTGATATGGGATGGCCTCCTCAATGGCTTCAAGTTTCGCCAGAAGATAGGTTGTTGATGGTCTTTGTCCCGACGGCGATCCATCCGTTTACGGGGTACTTGGCTTTTGTCCCGGAACGAAAAATTGAAAGAATCCAGCTGCGTCCCGAAGAGGCTATGAAAATGGAATTTTCTGCCGGTTTATACAAACCCCAAGCCGGGTGGTTACGTCCGGTTTCCCCTTCACCTTCTATTCCTGAGGAATAGACTCTTGTCCCTCCTTATTCGACGGGCTGTCTCCCAGGATATTGATGATTTAGTACGGTTTAATGCTGCTCTGGCTCGGGAAACGGAGGGAAAGGCTCTGGATCCTCAACAGCTACGGTTGGGAGTGGAATCGTTGATGCAGGATGTTGAAAAGGGGTGGTATGTCATCGCCGAACGGGACCTTTCTGATTCTTCACGCCAGGTAGTAGGACAATTGCTCATTACGTTTGAATGGAGCGATTGGCGAAATGGGATGTTTTGGTGGATGCAAAGTTTGTATGTCGAACCCCAATGTAGACAGCAGGGTATCTTGCGACAGTTATATCAGTATGTCTGTGATCAAGCCCGGGCTAGCACAGGCCCGATTTGTGGTGTGCGTTTATACGTGGAGAAAGACAATAAGACTGCACAGCGCGCCTACCAAGCCCTGGGTTTTCATGAGGCCCCCTATCAGGTGTATGAGCAAGAGTTTGTGTAAGAGGAATTCGATTGATGGTTTTTACTCCTCCCTCTCCAACCCTAGGATTGTGACCTGAAAATTATTCTCAGCTTTTCCTTTCGGTTCATGTTTCGGCCTTACTTGTACAGGGTGGGTATGGTGAGTATTGTCACTCTGACTGTGAGTGGTCTGTGGTTGTTCATGCCTACATCGGTGAAGACGTCTCTAGCCTTTTCAACGAGTAGACCCCATGTCCAAGATCTGGAAATTACGATCGGTCGGTATCCACGGGGTCAATGGAATGCCATCACCGATGTGGATGGGGTGAAGGTCGGTCACCTGACCTTGATCCAAGGGGATGGGGAGTTGCGTGCGGGGGAAGGTCCCGTGAGAACCGGGGTCACCGTGATCATCCCACGTGAGGATGTGTGGCACCAAAAAGTTCCGGCAGGGTCCTTTGTCCTGAATGGGACTGGTGAAATGACTGGCTTGGCCTGGGTTGCCGAATCTGGTTTTTTAGAATACCCCATTGCCTTAACGAATACGTTAAATGTCCCGAGAGTCGCTGATGGGGTCATGAGTTGGATGATACGCCATTATCCAGGTATCGGGGTTACGGATGATACCCTCACGCCGGTCGTCGCAGAATGCGACGATAGTCGCTTGAATGATAGCCAAGGACGACATGTCTCGGCTCAAGCGGTGGTGGAGACTCTGGAGGCGGCAGCAACAGGGCCGGTGTCTGAAGGGTCGGTGGGGGCAGGCACTGGTATGGTTTCTTATCAGTTCAAAGGAGGAATTGGCACGGCTTCTCGGGTTCTTCCTCCCGAAGAGGGGAGCTATAGAGTCGGGGTGCTCGTCAACGCCAATCATGGCCGTCGCCATGAATTAGTCATGGCGGGAATACCTGTAGGAAAGTTGTATGAGAAGACCGAAGAAAAAGGAGCCACCGCTGGAAACCCGATGTCTTCTTTCACGAATTCAGAATCGTGGTTACCCCATAACCGTCAGGATAGTGGGTCGATTATCATCATCATTGCCACTGATGCCCCGTTGGATTCCAGGCAATTAGTGAGGTTGTCGAAACGAGCAACTCTGGGGTTAGCGAGGACAGGTTCGATTTCCCATCATGGGAGTGGAGATTTTATCATCGCCTTTTCCACGGCCAATACCATACCTCATTATCCCGATGACCCCACCTTTATGATGACTCATTTGGCGGATTCCCACATCAATCCGGTGATTCAAGCCACGGTGGAAGCTACAGAAGAAGCGATATTGAACGCCTTGTTGCAGGCCACAACCGTAAAAGGGAGGGACGGGCGTCAATTTGAAGCGATTTCCATCGACCGACTTCGGGACATTTTGACGGCCCATACCTTTTCCACACATTAAATGCCAGGCATACGAATGTTGGAATTCTTCCAAGAAAACCTCGCGTTCGTGAATAATCAATTCTGAAGAGTCGACAACCCACCGCTCCTTATGTAGACAGTCCGAAAGGACCATTGGTAGACTCCAAGCCCACAGGTGGTTTATGAATTGTCATGTCGCTATTTCCCAAAATACCAACTCCGACCTCGCTGCTCAGACCGTGGCTCAGGAAGTCTGTTCGGGTTTGGGTAATGAGACTTGTGACTTAGCATTCTTATTTTTTTCCCCCCATTTTTCCCCTCATCTTGAGAGTATTCTCACGTGTATTCATGAGCGGCTTCGTCCCACTACGTTGATTGGATGTATGGGAACGGGAATCATCGGGGGAAAGGAGGAGATCGAGGAAGAGCCAGGACTCGTCCTCTGGGGAATCCGGCATGCCGGCATGGAGGTGATTCCTTTTTCATTGACGCCAGAAAGGCACAGTGAAACCCTGACATTAACCGGTTGGCCAGAGCAGATGACCCCGCAACCAGATCTGTATACGCTTCTCATGTTTGCCGATCCGTTTTCCACCCCTATCGATGAATTATTTGCCTTATTAGACCGCCAAGCTCCAGGTTCTCCTGCGATTGGAGGAATCGCCAGCGGGGGAATGGACGAGGGAGAAACCAGGATGGTAATGAACACGGCTATTTTGTCCTCAGGGGTAGTTGGCGTTGCCCTTCGCGGAGGCGTGCAGGTTCGTACCGTGGTTTCTCAGGGATGTCAGCCAATAGGGGAACGGTATGTGGTCACCAAGGTGGATAGGAATGTGATTCAAGAATTGGGAGGGAGGCCTCCTCTCGAACGACTGGAATCGACTCTGGAAGGTTTAGACGAGCGACAACGCCAACAAGCGGCTCGTGGACTTCAGGTTGGCATTGCGATGAATGAACATCAATCGGATTTTCAAAAAGGGGATTTTCTTATTCGGGGTTTACTGGGTGCGGATAGACAGACGGGAAGTTTGGCCATCGCTGACTTTGTGCAAGAAGGGCAAACGTTACAATTTCACATTCGCGATGCTCAAACCGCCAGTGAGGATTTTAATGGCCTCTTAGCATTCGAGCGAATGATGACTTCCGATCAATGTCCAAAAGGAGCCTTGCTGTTTAGCTGTAATGGGCGGGGGGCGAGCTTTTTTGAATCCCCTCATCACGATGTAGCGGCTGTGCAACGCCAAATGGGGTCCATACCGGTAGCGGGGTTTTTTGCGGGTGGTGAAATCGGGCCAGTGGGTGGAAGAAATTATCTGCATGGCTATACAGCCAGCATGGCACTGTTTTACGAAGCAATGGAATCTTCTTGACTACTGTAGTTCGAGAACCCAAAAAAGAAGAGGAATGTGGTATGAGAGTTAATCAACGACAATCGTTTGCCTTGTTAGTATTGATGGTGCTGTTCTGCCTCCTCATAGGGAAGAACCATTCAATTTCCCTGGTCCATGCGGGGGAATCGGATACGATCACCACTCCTTCTGGACTGCAGTATGTGGACCTCAAACCCGGCAGTGGACGAGAAGCCCATCCCGGTGAAACCGCGTTTGTCCATTACACCGGATGGTTAACAGATGGGACCAAATTCGATAGTTCAAGGGACCGAGGAGAGCCCTTTAGTTTTCGTTTGGGTGCAGGTCGGGTCATTCGTGGCTGGGATGAGGGTGTGGAAGGCATGAAGATTGGTGGGGTCCGAAAGCTGACCATTCCGCCTCAACTGGGGTATGGCCCTCGTGGGGCAGGAAAGATTATCCCCCCCAATGCGACCTTGGTATTTGAGGTTGAGTTGATGGATTTGAGATAACAGCCTTGATTGGTAAACCATACACGCTCTTGGACAGAGCCCTTCACTCATTAGCCTTCATTTGATCTTTCCTACTGCATGGCACTAAAAGAAACACCCCTTGGCGTGTCCCACAGGGAATTGGGTGGAAAGCTTGTCGAATTTTCCGGGTGGTTGATGCCGGTTCACTATACCGGGGTGCTGGATGAGTACCATGCGGTGCGCCGAGCCGTGGGCCTCTTTGATGTCAGTCACATGGGACGCTTGCGGGTTTCTGGAGAACGGGCCTCAGATTTTCTTCAATGGATCTGCACGAATGATGTGACTCGGCTTCGGGTGGGGCAGGCTCACTATTCAATGGTCTGTCGAGAGTCCGGAGGGATTCTAGACGATGTGTTTGTGTACAAAGTCGAGCCAGATTCATATTTAGTGTGCGTGAACGCCTCAAACCGGGAAAAAATCCTTCAATGGTTCGAAGCGAACCAAGCCCCCTTTCCTGGAGTGCGCATCTCTGATCAATCGGAGCACCTTGCCCAGATTGCTATACAAGGACCAGCTTCAACGGATCTACTCCACAGTTTGCTGGGGAGGTCTATGCCTCCTCTTAAGCCCAGGGAATGCCAATCATTGACGGGAACCGACTATTCTGGACTTCTGAGTCGTACAGGGTATACCGGAGAAGTGGGCTATGAATGGTATCTCCCCGCTACACAAGCCGTTGGTGCTTGGAATGCCCTACTGAAAGCTGGAGGGGAGGGGCAAGTAGCGCCAGCCGGTTTAGGGGCCCGGGACCTACTGCGATTGGATGTGGGGTATCTGCTGTATGGCAATGATATCGATGAGGAAACTTCACCTTTGGAGGCCAATGCGGGATGGGTGGTGTCCTGGACCAAGGGTAACTTTCAGGGTCGGGATCGACTTATTACGCAAAAAGAGCAGAGTGTGATTCGTAAGCTGGTAGGGTTTGAGTTGGAGCGACGAGGGATTCCCAGGCATGGTATGACGATAGTAAAAGATGGGAAGCCGGTTGGTCATGTGACGAGTGGAAATTATTCTCCCATATTACAAAAAGGAATAGGTTTAGGATATCTCCCTCCCGATCTTGAGGCTGAAGGCCAAGCAATACAGATCGATATCCGTGGGAAATTACTTCCAGCGCGAGTCGTCAAACTTCCGTTTTACAAACGCCAAAAACCTTGATTTCCTCTAAAAAGGTTCACATGATGCCAGATGAACAACTCCTCTCGACCGAGCGGATCTATTCCGGGAAAGTCTTGCAACTTGACAGAGATACCGTGCGGTTACCCAACGGGAATACCACCCGACTGGAAATTCTCCGTCATCCTGGGGCGTCTGCGGTCGTTCCCATACTGGACGATGGGCGTATTATCCTTATTCGTCAGTTACGACACGCGACAGGAGGGTTCATATATGAAATCCCTGCCGGAAAACTGGACCCTCAGGAGGATCCTGAAGTCTGTGCTGCCCGTGAGTTGGAGGAGGAAGTCGGATATCGACCTGGGCGTTTGGAACATCTGACGAGTATCTGGACAGCCCCAGGGTTTACCGATGAAGTGATTCATATTTATCAAGGGACCCAATTGGCACCTGGAGTGCAACAGTTGGACCAGGACGAGGTGTTGGAGGTCGTAGAATGGTCGCTAGAAAAAGCGATTACTAAAGTTAAAGACGGAACCATTCGCGATGCCAAAACCATTATCGGGCTTCATATGGTGTTGCTTGCCGGGCAAAAGCCACACTAAGTCTTTCATGACACGTCAACCGGAAGTGGCTTCCACATCAAGAATGCTGGCCAAAGGTTGGGAAAGGGGGCTCGTATAGCTGCTGGCCAGCTCCACACGACCCAAATGCGGATAGGGTCGTTGGGTTCGTGATTCCTGCCTGAAGTTTTCCTTCAGTCCATAGGTCGCACATAAAAATTTCGCTAACTCCACCCGCGAGATGGCTCTAGTGCAGGGGACATGGCGAAGGCCAACTTCCTGACTTTGTGCGAGTGCCCACACGCGTTCGGCAAGGTCCTTGGCCCATACCGTGGAACGGTACTCGTCCAGAACGATGGTGATGGGGAGCTTTCGTTGGATTCGGTAGCGTAACCAATCTCTATGACCGGTTTTTCCATCCGGAGACGGTCCAATCGACAACCCCACACGTATAACGAGTGAGCCGGGGCGGTTCAAAACTAATTGCTCTGCCCGAACTCGGGTCTGTCCGTACTGACTAATGGGACAAGGGTGTGAGTCTTCATCATACGTTCCATCTCCACCAAATACATGGTCCGAAGAAACATAGACCAGCCGGACATGGTCCGGGAGGGTCTGAAGCAGGCGGCCGACGTGTTGCACGTTGATTTCGAAAGCCCACTCTGGATCAGCTTCACATTTGGGAACATCGCAGACCGCGTGGGTGTAGAGAATCGTTTCTGGGCACCATTGTTTCACGGTAGTGGTGATCCATCGAGAGTTCTCGAGTTGGAGCGTCGGCCAGTGTTGAACGGTGGG
Organism: Nitrospirales bacterium; assembly: GCA_965223275.1. Lineage (GTDB taxonomy): Bacteria > Nitrospirota > Nitrospiria > Nitrospirales > UBA8639 > Nitrospira_E. Next base: position 1,732,445 of record OZ244992.1, on the reverse strand, counting down.
GGAAGAATTTCCGGGTGAAGAAAAAGGCAAAAGTCGATCAGCAAACTGGTTGGCTAATTCAAAGCCAAGAATAGATGTGCTTCCAAAGAGTAGGGTGGATCGACCCATGAGCCTGCTGAATTAGGAAAGACGAAACCCCTCTTTCAAAGGGTCGGCTGGATCGATGAGAAACTGATGTTTCCCCGTGATGTAGGCTTGCCCCGTTACCTCTGGTATGAACGCCTGACGTCCGAAAAAATCACACCGTTTCACGAGTCGAACAGTAAACGTGGATCCAAGGATACCTTCCATGTGGTATTGAGTATGCTCCTGGAGGTTATGACGAGTGGCTAAAATGGCCAAGTGAGCGCTCACTCCAGTTCCCGTCGGAGAGCGGTCGACCGCTCCCTCCGCAAACACACAAACTTGGCGGCAATACGCTCCTTGTTGCAGGCCAGGCCCGACAAAGATCACGCCGTACAAAAATCCCAATCGTTCATCCTGAGGATGCTCAATGGGGAAGCGGGCCATGATGGCCTGCTTGATCCGCATCCCCAATTCGACCAGGGATGAAGCCTGTTGAGGGGTGAGAGACAGGCCAAAATCCTCTGCCTGACAAAAGGCATAATAGGCTCCCCCGAACGCCAGATCATACCGGACCCTACCTAAATTAGGGACATCTACCTGAAAATCCAAACCTTCCACGAAAGAGGGAATGTTTTGGAATGTGACCGATGCTATTCGTCCCTCTTGGTGTTGCGCCTTCGCCGTCACCATCCCACTCGGGGTTTCAATCCGAAGAGGATTTTTCAATTTTTCAGTTAGAGGGTTCTCTTCTTCCAATAAGACCGTCGTGAGTCCGATGATCCCATGGCCACACATCGTGCTGTATCCCTCGTTATGCATGAAAAGGACGCCAATGTCCGCATCCGCCCTGGAAGGGTTAAGGGGCAGAGCCCCATACATATCAGGATGCCCACGGGGTTCCAGCATCAAGGCCTGTCGTAGATGGTCAAAATGTTGGCGACAATATTCTCGTTTATCCAGGATTGAGGAGCCTTGAGGATCCGGGAAGCCCTTGGTGATGACCCTCAGAGGTTCTCCGGCCACGTGGACATCGATGGTCGTAATCTCGATCATGGTCTGGTCAGGGGAAAAGGAGGGGAGGAGCGGCTAGTGCTCGGTCATAAACCAGCCTGCGATGGATAATCGCTTATGCTCCCCTGCGATCGAATCCACCCGGCATACCCGGTGTTGTCTTGGAACGGCAAAAATAGCCAAAGAGCCTGGAGTAGGAGGAATGCAGTGGGTCACTTCCAATGAGGCCTCTGTAGTCGAATAGCGGGGTGTGCCATACATCAGGAGCTCTCCTCCCCAATCTGGATGCCATTCCTCATGAAAATAGGTGGCAAGCGCGAGTCGGCGGGTAGGGGGTTTACGGCCTTGCTCATAGGAGTAGGCATCGTCGGTATCATCGTGGGTGGGAAGGCAATCACCGGCTGCATAAGAATAATAATTGAAGTTGACATGTCTCCCGCGAATGTTAGGGAAGGATTCCACGTACTCCGCCACACAGGGCATCCCAACCCGTTGCATGAAATGTGAGGCTTCCTTGGGAGCAATTTCTGCCTTTTCCCAATTTCCGCTGTTGGGAAACGCACGTGCGACAGGAGGCAGGTCTGTTAACGCAGTCCAGTCGGACTGAGCCATTGCCTCTCGGAACATTCCGCGCTCCTTGGAGTCCCAGAAATTCTCAAGAACCAGAATAGGATCTTCGGCAAAAGAGAACTTCTCTGGGTCAAATTTCGAAAAGTCAATTTTCATGCTATTCCTGAGTTGATCGGTCTAAGGGGTTATCAGGCCCATACGTTCTTTTAGCAATTTTGCCTTGTCTTCGTAAATTCAAACTCCTAAGTGGTGGAAAGTTTTGGTCACATTCCCAACAATACAGGCGTCTTCATTTAGAAGGGTAGTAGGTGTAAACCCTGGACTCCCCTCGGCTTCTCCGTCGTAGCGGGTCTTGCGCGATCCGTACTAAAATTTCAAACATTCCCATTGAATGGGCGATTTTGACCGGCCTGGATCATTCAAAAGAGATACGCATGGTATCTTTTTAGATATGTCGCAAGAGAGGTTCAAGCCATCTTCCATGCGAGAGAAATTCTTTACCCAAAGAGCAAAATTCTCTGTAAAAGCAGCACTCTTATCCCTCTTTTCTTGAAAAATTTTGAAAAATCTATTTTGGCAATGGGATTGCATTGTTATGGGAAAAGTTTTTGGCGAGGGTTGTTCCTTACAGCTAGTGAGAAGACCCCTCAGAGGTCGACCATGCGAAGCGGTGCGGATGTTTATGGGCCAAATGTTCTTCAAGCGCATACTGTTAGTTGATGATGATCGAGCCTTTAGACGGGCATTACGCGAGTATTTGGAAAATTATGGATATGAATGTAAAGAAGCCGATGATGGAATGGAGGCATTGAGTATGCTCGATGGTGGTCTGCGGGTCGATGTGGTGTTATCGGATTACCACATGCCGGTTATCGATGGGTTGGAATTCATAAAGGCGTTAGCCTATCGGATGAACGGTCAAACTACCCAAGTGATTCTGCTTTCGGGAAATCTCACCAGAGAAATGGAACTGGAGGCAAAAAATCATGGAGCCTTTGAGGTAGTGAAAAAACCCTATGACCACCAGGAATTGCTCGCGTTGGTTTCTCGCGCCTGTCAAGACACAAATCGGGAGACCGACAATGCTAGATAGGAGAACCTGAAACTTGGTGAGGAATGTAAAGACTTTACCAGATGGAGAAAATTGTGGACGCACACATTCTATTGTTTGAAGATGAAGATATACTTCGTGATGCGTTGGTTTACCGACTACGCGAGGAAGGATTCCAGGTGCACAGCGCCCCTAATGGCCAAAGGGGGTTGAAGCTTTTTCATGAGCATTCTGGTGATCTGGTCATTACCGATGTGTTGATGCCTGAATTAGATGGATTGGAAGTGATCAGAACGCTTCGAAGGTTACCGATGTCCCCTTTGATCTTAGCTATGTCAGGTGGAGGGAGTCGAGACATGGATTTTCTGATTGAAGCGAAGGAATTTGGAGCTGATGAAGTCCTGAACAAGCCATTTCAGCTTGATGATTTTGTCGAGACCGTCAAGCGGCTCCTTGCACGAAAAGGGCCTCAGATCACCGTGACGCCCTGAATCCCCTTTTTGAGGGTTGGTTTCCTCTGATTATATCAGGCGGTACCCCACCGACTTTCTTTAAGGCAAAGGGTAGTCATGGACAACATTCTCACTTGAGAATGTTGAATACTAAGCCATCCAGTCATTGTGTTTTTCAATTTTCCCGCTCAAAAACCGACAAGATTGAGTGAGGGTATTCCAAGGATCAAGGGAACGGACCAAGCAAAATTTTCTTGAAAAGGAAAGCAGAATGATGATCACGGAGCAAGTCCAAGAAGCGAAGAACGTGGGAGAAGTCATGACGTCACGAGTGGTCACGGTAGAAATGGACGATTCGTTGGAGATCATTCGAGATATTTTTTGTAAGGTAAAATTTCATCATCTTCTTGTGGTGGATAACGAAAAATTAGTGGGAGTGATATCCGATCGGGATGTGCTCAAGGCCCTCAGCCCCTATGTGGGTACGATGTCTGAAACCACACGAGATCGAGCCACCCTTGAAAAACGCGCGCACCAAATCATGGCTCATTATCCTATTACGATCAGGAAATACTGTTCGATCGAGGAAGCCACCCAGTTGATGCTCAGGAGAGGGGTGTCCTGTTTGCCGGTCACGAACCCGGAGAGACATATCGAGGGAATCGTGACATGGAGGGATCTCTTTAGAGCCCGTCTTTCTTCACACGTGTAGTTCCCCTCATTCCTTTTGCCTCACTCTCTATTTCTGTATACTCCATCTTTTAATTCACAAACCTCCATACCATTTTTCAAGCATTCGTAAGATCATTGACCTATGAAATTGTTTACTCTCTGAGCAAGAGGAGGCTTCGTCATGTCTGACAAACGTTTTATCTTGGACCTGGGCAAGCTCCTGATTGGGGCAGCCTGGGCCGATGGCACCCTTTCCACTCTTGAAGTGAACGGGTTGAAGGAATTGCTGTTTCAACTCCCGGATATTTCAGGGGAGGAATGGATGGAGTTAGAACTATATATGGCTTCTCCGGTGAATGAAGATGAACGCCAGCGTCTGTTAGAACGAGTATTGAACCGAATGACTTCAGATGCTGACAGGGCTTTGGCCTTACAAACTCTCGACAAACTCCTTCCACCGGATTCTCCCACTGAGGAAATTCAGAAAGATGTCGTCAAACAATTACGTGAGGATATTGAACAGCGAAGTGGGGGTTTTCTTGAACATCTTCGCCGACCCCTGCGTCGAGTCTTGAATCTTCGAGGCCAGCACTATCGTGAGGAGGAAGACCGGGAAAGTCGGTTAGAGGATTTCATTAAGAATACGATTTATTTTCAGGTGACGATGGAATTGCGTGACCGCGGAATAGCCCTAGACCTCGATGATCAAGACATTCGCAAGTTGTGTTTAGGGGCTGGTTTGATGGCGCGTGTCGCCGGTGTGGATTTTCAGGTTTCTCCCGAGGAGACGGAAGTGATGACCCAAATCCTCCGAGCTGAGTGGAAATTGTCAGAGGAGACCGCTCGATTGGTAGCCGAGGTGAGTCATCATCGGGTGTTTCGCGGGCTCGATGCCGTGAGACTCGTTAAGCGATTTAATGATTTTACGACTTTGGAGGAAAGACGAGACTTTTTGCGCTGCCTCTTCGCGGTGGCTAATGCGGCCGACCAGACTTCCTACGAGGAAATTGAGGAAATTCGGAGTATTGCCAATGGTCTGGAGTTGCAGCATCAAGACTTTATCGACGCCAAACTGGCCATTTCTCGTGAAGATCGAAAAGGACTCTAGAGTTTCGGAATTTTTTAGTCCTTGCCAGATGAATAGGGAAGTCCCTTCAACGACTTTCCAATGTACTTAATAAGTTAGTCATTCCCGACATTCTTAATGGGGAATCCATTTTGTGTTTCCATTTTCATAAGATCGAGTCAATTATTTGCGATGCCGGGTTTCGCCCCGGCAGACGAAGTCCTTTTATTTCGGTAAAAGTGACCAAACAATGGATGTGCTCTCCGAGACACACTTAACTTATTGACGCCCCGTCCGGCCACATTAATATTGGACGGAGGCAGGTCATTAGGAAGGCGGACCAACTCGCCTCGCTCTAACAAGGCCCACCAGTTTTTTAAAGCATCCGTCCAGAGGGCCGAACGGCAGGCGTCGAAACTTGGAGAATTAGGGACGTTTATAGCGGGTTGTCATTCTTGCCGTTTGATTCTAACCGATCGATAACGGCCGCGCCCACGGCATCTCCCCACACATTGATCATGGTTCGGCATCTGTCCAAAAACCAGTCCACGACAAGGATCAAAGAAATGCCTTCAATGGGCAAATTCACAGCTTTAAGCACGATGACCATGGTGACCAAACCCGCCTCTGGAATTCCCGCAGCACCGATGGCCGAAAGAGTGGCGGTTAGAAGCACGACGATGGTCTCTCCCAATCCCATTTCAATCCCATACGTCTGAGCGATAAAAATGGCGGCGACAGCCTCGTAAAGCGCAGTCCCGTTCATGTTTATGGTCGCGCCAAGCGGAATCACGAAGCTAACCACGCGTCGGGAGACCTTAGCGTTATCGATGAGACTTTCCATGGTGAGGGGCAGGGTGGCGGAGCTGGAGCTGGTAGAGAAGGCGGTAAGGAGGGGCGTGCTCATAGATTTCGCCAGCGCAGGCACCGACCGTTTTCCGATGAAATGGAGAGCCAATGGAAGGGTAAAGAGAGCATGAATGGCTAGCGCCAACAGAACGGTTCCTACGTAAGATCCTAAGCTGGCCAGTTGTGGCCAGAATCCTGAAAACCCTCCGGCTTCTCCCAATCTCCCTGCGATCAAAGCTCCAATCCCTACCGGTGCGATCCACATCAGAAGATGAACGATAGCCATCATCGCCTCATTGATGCCTTCAAACAAGCGGATGACCAATGCCCCTTTTTCCCCGATCGTGGTGAGTACTCCGCCAAAAACCAAAGAAAAGACGATGAGGGGTAGGATCTGGGTTTCCGCCATAGCCGCAAACAGGTTTTTGGGAACCAGGCTGGTAAGGATGGATTTGAAGAGTTCAACCAGAGTCGTGGGTTTATCCTCCATTTTTTCCGACAATTCCGCGCTTTCCGTATGGGATGGAGAGACGGACGCTTTTTCCAGAGGGACTCCCGGATGAATGGCTAAGACGAGGAGGAGTCCCACGAAGACTGCCAGCCCGGTCGTCGTCATAAAAAATACGACGGTGCGAAAACCCAGGGACCCGAGTTTTCGAACATCTCCCAGACTCGCGATGCCAACAACCATGGAACTGACGACGAGAGGAACGACGAGGGCGAATAAGGCTTGCAGAAAGAGGTCGCCGATGAATTCAATCGCTAAGCCCCAGGAGGGAAGCAAGCCTCCCAGGATGATCCCGGAAAGGATTCCAAGGAGCATTCCGATGAGCAAGTGATGAGGACTGGACGCTTTCACCAGTTCACGCAAGTTTCTGAGGGGTTGATCTGGAATGTATCAGAGCGTTCTCATTGAATCCGCTGATACCTCTGAGTTCAGGGGGAATAGGATTCCATGGGGGGACATGTGCAGACTAAATTCCGGTCCCCAAAGGCATTATCAATCCGGGCAACGGCTGGCCAAAATTTATAATCACGTAACCAAGGAGCCGGGAAGGCAGCCTGTTCTCGAGAATAGGGGTGAGGCCATTCCGTTTGTGAAAGCACCTCAATTGTGTGGGGGGCATGCTTGAGAGGATTATTGTCCCGGGGAAGCCGTCCCTCTTCAATATCAGCAATTTCTTGACGAATTATGATGAGGGCCTCACAGTAGCGATCGAGTTCGGTTTTGGATTCGCTTTCAGTCGGTTCGATCATCATGGTTCCGGGAACCGGCCAGGAAATGGTCGGGGCATGGAACCCAAAGTCCATGAGACGTTTGGCGATGTCTTCGACTTCAACGTCAGCCGATTTTTTGAAGGGACGAAGGTCCAAGATAAACTCATGGGCGGACAATCCACTTGTTCCGGCATACAAGACCGAATAATGTTTTTTCAAGCGGTGAGCCATGTAGTTGGCATGCAAGATGGCCACCTGAGTGGATTTGGTGAGACCCTCTCTCCCCATGAGTTTAATGAATGCCCAGGAAATGGGAAGGATATTCGGACTCCCATAGGGAGAGGCCGCAACGGCTCCCATCTCTTTTCCAGTCCTGGATTTGAGGAAAGGATGTCCTGGCAAAAACGGTTGAAGGTGGGGAGCAACGGCAATGGGGCCCATCCCTGGCCCACCTCCCCCATGAGGAATACAGAATGTTTTATGAAGGTTCAGGTGACACACGTCAGCGCCAATTTCCCCTGGACGAACGACCCCGACCATGGCATTCATATTGGCTCCATCTAGATACACCTGTCCTTTATGTTCGTGGATAATGGCGCAAACGTCGCGAATGGATTCTTCAAAGACTCCGTGCGTGGAGGGATACGTAATCATCAGAGCTGCCAGGTGGTCACGATGAGTAGACGCCTTGGTTTTGAGATCGTCAATGTCAATGTTGCCCTGGTGGTCACATGCCACAGGGACCACCTTCATTCCCGCGATCACGGCACTGGCAGGGTTGGTTCCGTGGGCAGAGACAGGGATGAGACAGATGTTGCGGTGGCTCTCTCCCTGTTGATCATGATAGGCGCGAATCACCATTAACCCCGCATATTCCCCCTGTGATCCTGCATTGGGTTGAAGGGAAACCCCGGCAAACCCGGTAATTTCTGCCAACCATTTTTCTAGTTGCTGGAATAGGGCCTGATATCCCTGGGCTTGTTCTAATGGCGCAAAAGGGTGTAGCGACGAAAATCCTGGCCAGGAGACGGGTATCATTTCGGTGGTCGCATTCAATTTCATGGTGCAGGAGCCTAAGGGAATCATGGAATGAACCAGAGAAAGATCTTTGGATTGAAGGCGATGGATGTATCGGAGAAGCTCATGTTCGGAATGGTAGCGTTGGAACACTGAATGGGTGAGATAGGACGAATGCCGTTGGAAGTCCGTAGGGATGGACGGAGTGAGTTCCTGGGTAAGCTGTTCCAAAGAAAACGGCCAAGAATCTTGTCCTGAGCATATGTGTAACAGTGATTTGACGTCCTCCATTGTCGTGGCTTCATCCAACGAAATGCCGATCGACTGGTCATCATAATAGCGAAGGTTGATCCCCGCAGTGTGGGAACGCGCTTGAATTTCCTGAAGGGAGGAGGGGAAATGGGTCAGCCGAATGGTATCGAAAAACGTGGAAGACGTGAGCGTGCCCCCCAAGCGTCGAAGACCTTCAGCGAGGAGATTGGTGAGTGCATTGACCTGTTGGGCGATATCCTTCAAGCCTTCGGAGCCGTGGTACACCGCATACATACTCGCCATATTGGCTAAGAGAACCTGGGCCGTACAAATATTACTGGTGGCCCGGTCCCGTCGAATGTGTTGTTCCCGAGTTTGGAGAGCAAGGCGATAAGCCTTTCCCCCTTTCGTATCCTTCGAGACTCCCACGACCCGACCCGGAATCGTACGCTTATACTTTTCTTTTGTAGCCAGAAACGCGGCATGCGGTCCTCCGTATCCCAGAGGAACTCCGAAGCGTTGGGAAGAGCCGATGGCAATATCCGCCCCCCATTCTCCAGGAGGAATTAACATGGTGAGGGCTAACAGGTCCGTGGTAACCGCGACAAGAGCTCCAGATTGATGGGCTTGTGTGACCAGGGGTTCAAAGGAGTTGAGCGTCCCGTCCGTTCCCGGATAGGAAAGGAGAACTCCAAAAATATCGTGTTGGGTCAAATCTATAGTATGGGGATTTCCGACCTTCAGCGAAATGTGCAAGGGCTTGGCCCGTGTCTCTAAAACCGCCAACGTTTGGGGATGGCAATCCTCGGCTGCAAAAAATACGGAACCCTGAGATGCGCTTAGGCTCCTGCACATAGACATGGCTTCAGCTGCTGCTGTGGCCTCATCTAATAAAGAAGCATTGGCGAGGGGGAGCCCAGTGAGGTCGGCCACCATCGTTTGAAAATTCAATAAGGCTTCCAGGCGCCCCTGAGCAATTTCCGCTTGGTAAGGGGTATATTGGGTATACCATGCCGGATTTTCAAGGATATTGCGTAGGATAACAGGTGGGGTAAGACACTCGTGATATCCCATACCGACAAACGAACGGAATACCTGGTTCTGTTCACTGAGCGTTCGGAGTTCGGTGAGGACTTGTTCCTCTGATTTTGCTTCTGAAAGGGAAAGGGGTTGGGTTATCTGAATGTCGGAAGGTACGGCTGATTTAATCAAATCTTCTAGGGAAGCCAGGCCTAAATCTTCCAACATCACCCGAATTTCTGCGTTAGTCGAACCGATATGTCGGTCAGCAAACGTACTCACGGTCTGTTCCTAAAATGAGAGAGTCGTAAATAACGGACGGGCATCAAAATTCGCGCACTCAGAGAGTTACCATTGGCCAGTAACTCACGAACCTAGATAAAGGAAAGCCACACCAGTCACACTCAGGGTAGAAACGATGCTCGTGATAAAGAGAATTCAGCTAGGTGGTTCAGGCTTTGAGAAGTTCTTCTGTTTTCTTGCATCCAGACTATCATGATTTCCAAGATTCTGTAAAATTTTCCTGATTGGGTTCTTCTCAAATCAATCTGTGAAGAACAGGTTTTGTAGACCCAAGGGGGTCAGTGAACATCAATGACCAAATGACCAGTAGAAGGGGTCAGTTGGGGCTGATAATGATACGGCCTATTGCGTAATGCTCAGGAATTGGGGTAGAGGATGAACACAGTATCATCACGGACCCCGAAGGTTAAGGCAAAAGTCATGGAATCTCTCGCGATGGTGTTCTCGAATATTCATCAACTCTATGATGGCAGTTCCGGCTCTTCCGATGCGGTAAAGGAGAGAATGGATGTGTGGGTAGAAGAGGGAAAAATCCAAAGGGTGTGCCCCCATGATCCCAAGCAACCCGCAGCCTCACGAGTCACTCGAATCGATTGTTCTTCCTATACGGTGACGCCAGGATTAATCGACTGTCATGGCCATGTCACCCTCTGGGGTGTTGGAAATGCCAATCTGGATCGGATGAATTCTCCCGAATCCCCATTTTGGGCAGAGCGCATTCTTTTTCGAACCTTGGTTGATGGAGGGGTCACCACTCTTCGGGATGTGGGAGGAGCGACCGATGTCCTTAAGCGGTTGGTTGACCAGGGAGTGGTAATCGGCCCGAGGCTCAAATTGGCCATTTGCATGTTATCCACAACAGGGGGGCATGCGGATTTTCGTGGGCCGGACCGATGTTGTGGGGAACTGTCTCGACTCTGGCCCTCGGGCCCGGGGCGTCCTTCGAGTATTGTGGACGGACCATGGGAATGCCGAAAACGCGTACGAGAAATTGCTGCCTGTGGGGGGGACTTGGTGAAGGTCTGTGCCAGTCCGGGAGTTGTCTCTCCCTCGGACCGTCTGGAGAATCGAGATTTTACGCTTGAAGAGTTGGAGGCCATCTGTGATGAGGCTGCCAGTCGTGGAATGTACGTTGCGGCCCATGCTCATAGCCAGAGTGGTATACGGTTGGCCATTCAGGCCGGCGTGAGAGATATTCAACATATTTCTTTCATGAATCCGGAATTGGCTGAAATGGCCTATAAACAGGGGTGTGTCGTTACCCCCACGTCCTGGGTCAATCATTGTTTAGCCCAGTCAGGGGAATTCAACGAGTTTATCGCGGCAAAGGTCCAAGCGGTATCTGAGAGCCACGCCAAGGCCGTCAAAGCCGCTGATGCCAGTGGCTTGAAAATTTTAGCCGGCACGGATCCCGTGCTTCCAAACATGCACGGTCGGAATTATATGGAATTGTCAGCGTTAATCGGTGAAGGGGTTTCATCCTTAAAAGCCTGGTATGGTGCGACCGGATTGGCGGCCAAGCAGATTGGTCAAGAGGATACAGGAACCATCGAAGCCGGGAAACGAGCTGACCTCTTGGTTTGCCGGCCGGGTATACTCGACGATCCCGCGCAGTTTGACCAAGGGGCTCTGGTGGAAGTGGTCAAGGATGGGTGGGGGTACAGAGGGGGTCTACCAGAGATTCCCCAGCAACGTTTTGAAAAAGTGGTTGAACGGGGCCTTTCAAGGACCTCGGATCCCTTATAAAACATCTAAGGTTTTTCCCCTTACGCATTTCCTGGCGGGCTTGGTGCCACTTCTTCACCGGTTTCAGGGCTTTCATCCATATCAACGACCAGTTCGCCTTTGGGTGAGTAAAATCCCTGTCCATCGATTTGGACAATGCCATTACAGTTTTCCTGAAAAAATTCCAAAATCCACCCGTTAAAGTCGTATCCCTCGTCGGATATATCGTTTTTGACCATTTGTGTCGTGGCGATGAACTGGGCTTTGGAGATAAATTCTCTGGCAATTTGGGCTTCAACATCATCAAAGACCGATAAACGGTTCAGGAAACCGGCTGTTTCGGTCTCAAAGACATCTTTGTAGGTCCCTTTGTTTCGTACGCAAAATAGGGTAATGGGTTTTCGTTCCCGGTCGTACCCTAGGGACACATGAACCCAATCCCAATCTTCTAGAGCCTCCTGTTCCATTTTTGGGATCAGGGGGATTTGGTTCTTGGATTTCAAAAAGTCTAATAGCAAACGAAGAGGGGGGCTTTCCTCCCGTGTGCAAAAGACTCTGGAATAGAATAATTCTTCTTGTTTTTCGGAATCTGACGATTGGGTAACTGAGAAAACCGGTAATTCTTTTGCCATAACGAAGCCCTCAAGTAATTACATCTGAATAATATTCCTCATGATCGAACGCTAGGTGACATTCACCCTCATACTTTACCCTGGGTAGGATCAGGGCAGCAAGGTTCGGTGATAGATCCGTAATCGATGAAAACTGCGAAAATCCGCTCAGGGCTTGCTTTTTTCTGTTGACAGTATTTCTTGCATTCGGTAGACTCTGGCGCCGTTGTTAAATAAGGAACACAAGTTCCTATTTGCCTCTGGGGCTATTAATCAAAGAGGCGTCCCTTCCTAGAAATTTCAAACTAACTTGACGGTGTTACTAATCTTTTCAAAGTGAGGAGGAGGTCCGTATGGGAAAAGCCATGACCAAGTCGCAGATTGCCGATCACCTGGCGAAGAAAGCGGGCGTCACCAAGAAGACCGCGACTCAAATGCTTGATGATTTCGCTACCTTGGCTTACAAGGAAGCGAAAAATGCCTTTGTCGTACCGGGAATTGGAAAATTGGTTCTGGCCCATAGGAAAGCCAGAATGGGTCGGAATCCCCAAACAGGAGCCGCAATCAAGATCCCTGCGAAGAAAGTCGTGAAGTTTAGAGTGGCCAAGGCCGCCAAGGATGCCATCCTTGGGGTAAAGAAGTAAAACACCTATCCCATAAACGAACAAGCCGACATTTGGGGAAACGGGTGAATTGGAAGTTTCCTCAAAGGGTTGCTTCTTCCAGCATCGAAAATAAGAAAAAGCAGGGCCAAAGACATCTGCCCTGCTTTTTCTTTGTCCCAGAACACCCTGGCCTGGAAATTCTGAACAATTTAATACAATGATGGCGTGAGGCCACTCTGTCCCATTCCGTCATGGGCCACGATATGCACGGCATCTCCGTCATACACCGTCGTATCTTCACTGGCTATTCGTTTATTGACGGTGACCATGACTTTTTTTTCCTTGAAAAGCTGAAAGATTTCACGCAGGGGTTTCCCTTGTTTCCGAATCAGTTGCTTCACGGATAGGGGGTCTTGGAGCTCATACCCCAAGGCCCGTTCGCCGTCAGTGGTTTGCAAATCTCCCATTAATGTGATGGTCACCATGTGTGTCGTTCCTTCTGTCATACCGTTGATAAGAAACCTAAACGATAGTCAAATGAAAAAAGGTTTGCTCACTGGACGAGTGATTTCGATAGCGTGGCCAAAATACGAACGGGACCTCCGGTCCCACCCTTAATCTTCATCGGAAGTGCGACAATTTTGGTCCCTCGAGGGGGCAAGCGATTCATGTGAGCGACATTTTCAAGGGCATACCCATTTGATTGGGCCAAGACCCTGTGTGCTGGAAACGTTTTGGATTGCCCCGGATCGATACTGGCGGTATCGATCCCGACCCCGATAATATGGCGTTGGGTAAGAAGAAAAGTCATGACTTCCTGTGAATATCCCGGAAAATGCAGGCTGGTCGGGTCGCTTGGCGTTTTGATGCCGAGGTAGCGTTCCGGATTTGGCCAATATTGCCCCCAACCGGTATAGAGAAGAATGATAGCTTGTGAGGGAATCCGTCCATGCCGTGATTCCCAATGTATTACATCCTCAATTTGAAGGGTGTAATCTGGGTCAACCTCGACTTTTGGGTGGATATCGAGGACGATGGCTTCCCCGGAAAACAGGTGAGGAGGAATTTCGTCTACACTCCATCCAGTTTCAGAAAAATGGATTGGGGCATCGAGATGAGTCCCACCGTGTTCGGAGGCCGAAAACATACCGGAAGCATACCAATCTCCATGTGAATTTAATCCCCAACTGGTTTTTTCCCAATGAAAAGCCGTATTGTTAGGCCAATACACGGTCTGGGTGTCAAAGGGATAGGTGAGGTCAAGCGTGACCTGTTCGGGGGAGGAGGTAGCCGTACAGGCCGCCAAAGTCACAGACCCTATTGCGATGACCAGATCAGAGAAACTTTTCATATAAGGAGGAACCCCTAGTATGAAAAATCCTACCAGGGAGGGGTTGAGAACAGCAATGTTAGTTCCTGGAGATGTGGGGACTCAAGGGTTTCCCAAAGAGTTGCCAGGCGATTCCGTTGTGACCCATCAGGTTACCACCGTCAAAGATTGAGTGTGAGTTTTCCATGTATAAGATCATCATCATTTTGGTCCTGCTCATTATCATGTTTTATATGCTTCGAAGAGCGCTCTTGGATTGGGGCAAACCGCAATCGGAGTCCGCGACACCCGGGAAAGATGTCATGATACAAGACCCGGTCTGTCAAACGTATGTGTCAGCAGGGAGTGCAGTAATGGAGGAGGTCAAAGGGCAGCAGTATTATTTTTGTAGTCAAGATTGCGCGCGACATTTTAAGCGGGAGCACGGTGTGTGACCGCCGCGGCTATCAATGGGCATAACCTGCGTGGGGCTATCGGGAACGGATCATGCGGTATCAGTAATCGACCCTCCACAGGAGGACCCTGAACCAGCCGTACAACCAAAACAGTGAGAACCAACCGTAATCGAGCGTTGGGAAAGACTGAAGAGGTCGAAATCCTCGACCGTAAGAGCCGCCTTTCCTTTCAAGGGTAAGTCCAACATTTGATTGAAATCACAATCGTACAGTCGACCGTCCCACCCGATATTAATAAGTGAGCGGCACATCACCCCTTCCAAAGTTGGTCGATTAAAATTCCTGACCAGCAAGTCATAATAGGATTCGAGGCAATCGGTTTCTTCTAAATCCTGGAGAAAACGGCTAATCGGCATGTTGGTGATGGTAAACAGCTGGTTAAACTGAATGCCAAATTCTTCCGCGAGCTTTTCCTTGTAACTCTGTTCTAGTTCCGATTGATCGGGTGGAAGTTTTGGGCCAAGGGGGTTGAAGACCAAATTCAGGATCAACGGTGAGCCAGCCTTTCCATAGCCCAACTGATTGAGAATCTTCAACGCACGGAGGCTCCGTTCAAAGACTCCCTTTCCTCGCTGTTGATCGACGTTTGACTCTTGGTAACAAGGAAGTGATGCGATGATTTCTACCTGGTGGTCGGCCAAAAACTGCGGAAGGTGTTCTTTCCCCTTCACGAAAAAGACGGTGAGATTACATCGGTCGATGACATGCCGGTTTCGGTTCCGACATTCCTCGAGGAGGTACTCAAAATGGGGGTTCATTTCAGGGGCTCCGCCGGTAATATCGACCGTGGAAATTTGTGGAGCCCCATCAAGGACGGCCAATATTTGGTCCATGGTCGCCTTGGTCATTTGCTCAGTTCGGTGAGGTCCGGCATCCACGTGGCAGTGATGACAGGTTTGGTTGCACACTTTTCCGACATTGACCTGAAGGGTATGGATGGATTTAGCCAGTAAGGGAAACTCGTGATGAAGATCCAACACCTCTTGAAAAGAAGGAGTGGACCGGGTGGGGATCGGCGAGGCTGCCATGGGAAGGGGAGAGGGGTTCATCAGGAATTCTTTTTTTATTCGGTTAATATTGGTCATTTGGACCAAGGAGACATGAGTGGATCGTTCAACAACATCCTGTGTCTGTCCCACAAATCACCGGTTCGGTTCCCGTACCTCCCTGCGCCCGATCGAGAATCCCGAAATGGGGTAGATAGAAAGGGTGCTGCAGGACTTTCAGGGTTTTTGAGCAGATTTCCAAAGGGATTCCCCCTTCGAAATCATGAGCATCATCATCTCGAACGCTCAGGAACGGGCCGGTAAGAATGGCAAATTGACCTTCCCACACGCAGGCTGTCTGTTCCGGATGGATGGCGGTCCATTGGGCATCCCCGCAAGAAAGCGTTTCAGGTTCATCCGTATGGAGAAAATGCTGTTTATACGGGGAAAGGTTGAGGAGTGTCGATGTCTGATCATCGATTTGTTGAGGTCGTCCTCGCTCATACCTGTTCCCCTGTTCATCAACAGCTTGAGAAAAGGGTCCGACGAGGGTGGCAAACGTCGGACGGGTGAGCGACAGGGGGGGGGGAAGTTTGTACCCCGTCAACGTGATGGAGAAAAAATGGATGCCATCGATGATTCGCCATGGAAGGAACATAACCTGGTGCAACCCTCGAAACCCGGCTTTTCGGAGTCCTCCCCAATAATCGGCTATGGTTAAGGCGCCAGATAAACAATCGCCCCACTTGGCCTTGTCATGGATGAGATAGTTGGGGATGGGTTGATCAGAGACGATATCGGAGATGGTGAACCGTCCCTGGGGGCGAGTGACCCTGAACATTTCCTGAAAAACCTTTTCTTTGTCAGGGGCAAGATTGATCACGCAATTGGAGATAATCAGGTCAACCTGATTATCTCCTACGGGAATCGCACCGGCAAAGCCCTTGCGAAAATCCACGTTAGGTTCGGGGTATCCCAAGTTGTGAGCAACCGTGGGGGCGTGAGTTCGTGCGAGGGTGAGCATTTCGTCAGTCATATCAATCCCGATAACCCGACCTTTCGGTCCGACCTTTCGGGAAGCTTCAAAACAGTCAATCCCACCACCGGACCCTATGTCCAAGACCACCTCTCCTGGTTGAACCGTCGAGAGCCCGACCGGGGTTCCGCACCCATACGAAACCTTCAAGACCGGCTCGGGAATAAATTGGCGTAAATTTTCATGGTCATAGCCAGTGGGGCAACACATTTCCTCCCCTTCCCTCACGGCTTTTGCATATCGTTGGCTTACTGATTGGGTGATGGAATCATTAGCTTCTTGAATGGATTCCTTGGCCATAGTCCCCCCTAATGGTTCACAACAATTAAGAACGTATTCTTCTTTATTATCAGTTATGGCCCAATTTGGGCCGTTTCACAAAATAGGTCTTGAAATACTGAAAAATGTTACAAAATTTCCACAATTTTGGAAATTGCCTGTTATTGGAATGGGACATTTTCCAGCATTTGGAGATTCTTCTAAAAAGACTTGTGAAAAAGGATTCAGATTAGAGAAAATAGCGAAGGGAAAAACCTCCAGTGTTGAGGGTTTCTTTTCTCAGAGACAAGGAACAACATCTTGAATTTCGTCATGTTTTAAAACCTTCAGTATTTAGGTATCGACCTTGCTTCATACATTGACCTTCATAGGGAGTTAATCATCAGGAATTCATCAGGGAAATTTATTGTACCCCGGAAAGAAACGGTATGCCCATGGCTCTCGTACTTTGCCCAGAATGCCAAAAGGAAGTCTCGACTCATGCAGTGGCCTGTCCACAATGTGGATTTCCCTCTCCCGGCACGACCCAAGGCCCGAGTGCTAATCACACCGACCAGTCCCCGGCATTAGTGGTGGGCAATGATACCAAGGAGGAAACCTGGTTATGTACCCATTGTGGGACCCCGTATACCAGGAAAATACGACGTTCTGAACCTTCATTGAACCTTGCCCCACCCGTCAGTGTCCAGGAAAGTTACCCAGAAGGGTTGGAAAAAGAACAATCCCTTACGAATGGTCATGACAAGATGGATTCTTCGTCAAGAACACGGCATCCTCTCCCTCTTTGGCAGGATTCCCAATCCTATATCGAACCTCTTCCCCCGCGCTTTCCCCGAAACAATCGAAGATCTCTTCTTGTAGGAGGGTTTGTTGTCCTTCTGTTGACTATTTCCATCGCATTTGGAGTACTCTGGCACCTCAAAGGGATCAATCCCCTCGATCTGATCGCCTTACTTCAAAATTTGACGTAAGGTTTTTCTCCTCTTCCTTCCCTGTCATTTCCAAGAGACTGATCCTGCCTTTTTGTTGAAAGGCGTAGGGAGTTTGGTCCCCGGCGTTGGTGGATTCAAAAAGCGTTTCTGGGTTGAAACTCTTGAGGATTAGGGCCTAACCCCCAGGGGAGAGGGGAAGAGCCGCTGTCGTACCCGTGAGGTTGGAGAACATAAGGGTTGCGCTCACGGCCCAATCGATGAAGGGCCCGGGATAGATCCCCAGGAGAAGCGTTCCCACCACCCCAGTATAGACGGCAATCTTAATGGGAAGTGTTGTTGGGATTGGAGAAGAATCGAGGGGTTCGTTGATGTACATCTTTTTCACGACGATCAGGTAGTAATACATGGATATGACAATATTGATGAGACCCACGATCAACAGGGTATAGAGTTCTTCATGAATGGCCGCGATGAACAAGTAAATTTTCCCGATAAAACCGGCTAAGGGAGGAACTCCGGCCAAAGAAAGGAGAAACAAGAGCATGGCGGCGGCCAGGAAGGGAGAGCGTCGATTGAGCCCATTATAATCTTCGATCTCGTCGCTTTTGATGGTTTGGCTGACGGCAATGATCACGGCAAAAGCCCCTAAATTGGCGAATAAATAGGTAAGGAGGTAAAACATGATGGCGTCGCTGCCCTGTTTGGTGCCGGCCGCGAGACCGATCATGACATTCCCAATCTGGGCAATCCCCGAATACGCTAAGAGTCGTTTGATGTTCTTTTGGGCGATAGCCACGATGTTTCCATACGTCATGGAAAAGATCGAAGCCACCACAAACAAGAGGACCCACATCGGTTTGAACGAAGCCAATGCGATGTAGAACATCCGAATGAGGATGGCCAGAGCGGCACCCTTGGGAGCGATGGAGAGAAACGCGGTGACAGGCGTGGGAGCCCCTTGGTAGGTGTCCGGAATCCATGCATGAAACGGAACCGCTCCGATTTTAAATCCAAGGGCAGCAAAAATGAGGATGAACCCAATGGCCAGGCCAAAACTTCCTTGAGAGCCGCCCATTTCCGAGAAGATTAAGGTTCCCGTTTCTCCATAGACCAAGCTGATCCCATACGCCAACAACCCCGCAGCAAACACTCCTAAGATAAAGAACTTTAACCCGGCCTCTGAAGAACGTTCGTCTTCCCGAAGGTAGGCGACCAAGACGTAGAAGCCAAACGTCGAGAATTCCAAAGTCACAAAGACCGACAGGAGGTCATTGGCGGACGCCATAAACATCATGCCCAAGGCGGACATGACGACCATGAAATAATATTCCCCCCTGAAAAATCGGAATTCCTTCACATAATCGATGGAAATAGCCAGAACGATGGCCGTTGCCACGACGATAAAGATCTTGAAAAAGAGGGCCATGTGGTCCAACACGAACATATT
Source organism: Nitrospirales bacterium (assembly GCA_965223275.1). Classification (GTDB taxonomy): domain Bacteria; phylum Nitrospirota; class Nitrospiria; order Nitrospirales; family UBA8639; genus Nitrospira_E. Next base: position 1,713,492 of record OZ244992.1, on the reverse strand, counting down.
CTTAAACAGAGCACCGGTCGTGCCTGCTTGGTCGAACCACAAGAGGATGAGAGTCGTGACCCCCAATCCTCCGATGCAGAGATATCCCAATTGTCGATGGGTGATCCGCTTAACAGAGAAATCCAGGGAGAGCACGACGCATAACCAGAGGGTAAGGAAAATCTCAGGAAGCAGGAGGAGAAGATCTGCGCCGGTTAATGTCAGGTTAAAAGTCATCGTTCAACAGTCGTCTTGGCTCGGCTAAATCTCAGGGCACATGTTGGGTGACTAACGGAGCACCTTGAGTGATCCGATCGACCATGGGAACAACGGTAGATTGCACCACATCATAAAAATGTCCAGGGAAAATTCCTAGAATAATACTGCAAGCAATCAATAGAAGGAGTGGTGCTCGATCTACCCAACTTCTGGCGTCGACGGTATGGGCATATTCCGGGTCTAATTTTCCATAGAACAGCCCGCGCATCATTTTGAATAAATACGCCATGGTCAACACGATGCCCAGTACGGCAATCACAACTTGAAAGGGATATTTTTCCCAACTCCCCACGATAATCATGACCTCGGCGATGAAATTGACGGTCCCGGGCATGCCGATAGAGGCCATACAGGCGACGATAAAGGCTCCAGCGATAAACGGCATTTTTTCGACCAGACCTCCCAGTGAGGGGATATCCCTGGTATGCGTTTGATCGTACACCCACCCGGCCATGGCAAAGAGCATGCTGGTTGCCAGGGCATGGGCAAACATGTAGATAACCGCACCGGACAGGCTGATATAACTGAGTGCCGCCATACCGAGAAAGATATAGCCCATGTGGCTGGAACTGGAGTACCCGATCACATATTTGGTGTCCTTGGCGAAGTAGGACACCAGTCCGCCATAGATAATGCTAAAGATACACAACACGGCCGCAATCCAAATAAGATCCCTGGTGGTCTCTGGAAAAATTTCATAGCCCACACGAATGATGGAGAAATGGCCCAGCTTCATGAGCACGCCGGCGTGCAACATGCTCGTGGCGGCAGGAGCGGCCGCATGACCAACGGGCGACCAGGAATGCAGAGGCCAGATGGGTGCGATGGACGCGAAACCGAAAAAGATCAGAATCCAAATGATGGCGGACAAGGTATCGTCAAATTTAGCCTGTTCTCTCAGGACGACGATATCGAAGGTGTGAAGTCCGGAGAAATGGTAGATCAGGAGGATGCCCATCAAAGCGACGACAGCTCCGGCAGAGAGGAACAGGGTCAGCTTCATGGCCGCATATTCTTTACTGTTTGACCCGAAATTGAAGATAAACTTGACCGAGTCCCGTAATTTGAGGCCCTCGGGATCGGTCATGGAAAGATATCCCTTGGTATGGCTGCCCCAGACCCCGAGGAGCAGATACATCGGCAAGACCGACATTTCATAGAAGAAGTACAGGAAGAACAAGTCTAAGGACATGAACACGCCGATAGTGGCTGCTGCCAGAATGAGCAAAAAGATATAAAATTCCTTGGTACGGTCGTTGATATGCCAAGAGACGAAGATGCCGGCAAAAAGCAGAATCGCCGAAGCAAACACCAGTGGCCCACCGATCCCGTCAACTCCGACATAAAAGGCAATGCCGAGCTCTTCTGACCAGGCATACCGTTGGACGAATTGAAAACCGCCTTTCGCCGTATCGTAGGCCATGAATACGTAGAAGGAGGCCAGAAGCGAGAGTCCGGCCGAAACCGCAGCGGTAGCTCGAACCAACAGTTCCTCCTGTCGCGGAATGAAGACAAGAGCCACGGCACCCAAGAAAGGGGCAAACAAGACAACGAGTAATGAATATTCACTCATGGCGAAAGCGGTCTCTCGAGTTCAGAGGATTCGGCAATTAATCCGGACTGGGCTATGGCCATCCCGGGATTCAAGCGTTCAACGACGGCTTGAACCGATCCATTGATCATATGTAAGAAGGGCGAAGGGTAGAGGCCGATCCAAAAAATCATGACGGATAAGGCGACTCCGATGGCCCATTCCCTTGTATTCAAATCCGGAATCACTTTGGGGAGGGATTCTTTCAGAGGGCCGAAGATCGCACGCTCATAGAACCACAGGAAATAGGCCGCTGCGAAGATAACACCGGTCACCGCGATAGCGCCATAGACCCACCACGCTTGGAACGCTCCGAGTAAGATTAAGAATTCTCCGATAAAACCATTCGTGCCGGGAAGACCGATGGAAGCCATGCCGATGATCAAGAAGAAGGTGGCCAACAAGGGCATCTTTTTGGCTAGCCCGGTACATTCTCGTACATCGGTGTGTCCTAATCGTTCGTACATAAACCCGGCCAGGAAAAAGAGCCCGGCGGTGCTGAACCCAAGGTTGATCATGGTGATCAGGCTTCCTTGAATGCCCTGAAAATTGAGGGCAAACAAGCCAATTACGACAAATCCCAGATGGCTAATGCTGCTGAAGACCAGCAACCGACGGAAGTCTGGTTGGATGATCGCCACGATGGCTCCATACACGATGGCCACTAACCCGAGGAACATGAGGATGCCGACAACCGTTTCATGTTGGGAGGCTTCAGGGAGCAGAGGAAAGGAAAAGCGGAGAAACCCATACGTGCCCATTTTGATTCCCGCCAACATAACCGACATCGGTATCGGACCTTGGACCAAGGCATCGGGGAGCCAGGAATGGAAAGGAAGCACTGGAGCTTTGAAGGCCAGCCCCATAAAGATCAACCAAAAAATCAGCAATTGATCGCTGAGTGGAATAGGCACGGAGAGTAAGTCTACGAGGTCGAAACTGTAGACCTGTTTCGCTTCGAAATAGTGCAGGCTCAGCAAGCAGAACCCTACGAGCATAAAGACGCTGCCCAGCAGGGTATACAGGACGTATTTTAACGAAGCATAGTGCCGATGCTCACCTGGACCCCAGAGTTTGATCAGGAAATAACTCGGGATGAGCATGAGTTCCCAGAAGACGAAGAAGACGATCAGGTCGACCGAGGCAAAAATTCCCATCACCGTGGTTTCCAGAGCCAAAATGCTCATGTAAAACTCTTTGGGGCGGAAGGTCAGGGAGTCCCACGCATACAAGACCAGCAGGACGGTGAGGAAAGCGGTCAGGCCGACGAATAGCACGCTGATTCCATCGACGGCCAAGTGGTAACTGATGCCCAGGAAAGGAATCCATTCGTGCCGTTCGGAAAATTGCATCGCGGCGGTATCCGGCACGAATCGCCACATCATCAACGCGGCGATCACCAATTCCAAGCTGGCGATCCCTAAGGCACCCTTTCGGAGAAGGTCATGGTCTTTGACCGCCCAGAGGACCAATGCCCCGATTAACGGGAAAAAGGTCAGAAAGGATAAGATGGGAAATCCGAATGTCAGTTCTTCTTGCATAAATGTTCTCTAATACCGACTAGATCCAGCAGAAGAGGATCCGGCAAACCACACCATGACAAGGTGAACCAAAATAGCCAATCCGATCACAATGATAGCGGCATAATGGTGGACCATCCCGCTTTGCAATTTTCTCCAAGCCCACGCCGCGACGTGGTTGCCATACCCGACGATATTCAGTCCAGCATAAATGACATGCTTTTCAGTCCAGGTAATCGCTGCGGCGCTAATGTCCGTGCCTTTGCCGATGCCTTTGACGAAACGATCCAGAATATTCTGGTCAAACCAATCCCAAAGTTGACCAAGTTGTTTGAACGGTTCGACGATGAGCCGGTCATAGGCTTCGTCGACATAATACTTATTCAGCAGGGTGGTATAGGCCTGAGGGGACTTTTCCTTCCATTCATCGGCCAACTGCGGGCGAATGGTATACATGTAATGGGCTAATCCCCAACCAGCCAGGGCGATGGCGATCGCGACGAGCATCAATCCGATGAGCAATGCCCAACTGACTTCGTGTGGCGCCGCACCGACCGGGGTGGCGACGTCGTGCAAAAACCCATGAAACCAGCCATGTTCCGGTGGAACGCCCAAAAATCCGCCCACGACAGCCAGGCCCGCCAATATCATGAGAGGAACGATCATGATGGGAGGAGATTCGTGAATATGCTTGGCGACGTGAGGCTCAACACGAGACTCCCCATAAAAGGTGAGATAGGTCAGGCGGAACATGTAAAAACTTGTGAGAAATGCCCCGATGGCGGCAAGCAAGTAGAGATGGTAATAGCCGTGCACGAATGCATGGGCCATGATCTCATCTTTGCTCCAAAATCCTGCCAGTGGAGGAATGCCCGCGATGGCAAGGGTTCCGATGAGGAACACCATATGCGTTTTGGGAATCTTGTCGTAGAGCCCACCCATTTTCCGGATGTCTTGTTCACCCTCGAGTGAGTGGATAACCGCACCTGCCGATAAAAACAACAGGGCTTTGAAAAAAGCATGGGTGACCAGATGAAAGATCGCCGCCGTATAAGCCCCGACTCCACACGCTAAAAACATGTACCCCAGTTGGCTCACCGTAGAATAGGCGAGCACACGTTTGATGTCGTTTTGAACTAATCCAATAGTTGCCGCGAACAGGGCGGTGATGCCCCCGATCATGCCGACGGTGGTGAGGGCGGCGGGAGCCATGTCGAACAAGACGTGGTTTCTCACCACCATATAGACGCCTGCCGTGACCATCGTGGCCGCATGGATCAGTGCGCTAACCGGGGTGGGACCCTCCATCGCATCAGGGAGCCAGGTGTACAAGGGAATTTGTGCTGATTTGCCGAATGCTCCGATGAGCAGGCAGATGGTGATGGCCGTGGCCATTCCGGGAGACAGCGTCGAAGCCTGAGCCATAACGTCGGTATAGTCCAATGATCCGAAATGCGAAAAAATGAGGAACACCGCGATGAGAAATCCGGCATCTCCGATGCGATTGACCACGAACGCTTTGGTGGCGGCTTTTCCTGCCGATATTTTCTCGTAGTAGTATCCAATGAGAAGATAGGAGCACAGCCCGACGCCTTCCCATCCGATGAACAGCACCACATAGTTGTTTCCCATGACCAGCAACAGCATGGAAACCATGAACAGATTCATATAGGTGAAGAATCGCGTGAACCCTTCTTCGCCATGCATGTAACCGACCGAGTAGACATGAATCAAAAATCCGACGCCCGTGACGACCAAGAGCATGATGGTGGTGAGAGGGTCGATGAGGAATCCGAGGTCGACGCTCAGGTTTCCCCCAAAGAACCAGGAATAGGCGATAACTTCTCGGGGTTCGGGATTGCTCAGGACGGAGGCGAATACGCCGAGGGTGCACAAGAAGGAGAGGCCGACAGCCCCAAACGCGATCTTGCCGGCAAGATCGTGGGAATATTTGTTTCCCCAAAACCCGTTGGCCAGGACAGCCAACAGTGGAAACAATGGAATTAACAGAACGAGTAGGTCAAACACCTTACCACTTCAGAATATTGATTTGGTCGACATTGGTGGCCATCTTGCCACGGAAGACCACGATGATAATGGCCAAGCCTACGGCCGCTTCTGCTGCCGCGACGGCGATAATAAATAAGGCGGACAATTGTCCCGCCATCGAATGCAAATAATGAGAAAACGCGACGAGATTAATATTGGCCGCGTTTAACATGATCTCGACCGACATGAGGACGATAATAAAGTTTCGTCTGATCAACACTCCCATGAGGCCAGTCATGAAGAGAATGGCACTGAGAGCGACGTATGCAGAAAGTGGGATCATTTCAGCGCATGTTCCTTAGGGGGTCGTGGAGGGGGTAGATTCCTGACCTTCCTGCTTGACGGGAGTCTTGGCCAGCACGATAGCCCCAATGACAGCCCCCAGGAGGAAGACCCCGACGATCTCGAACAACAATAAATAATCGCTGAACATAGTCAGTCCGATCGCATGACTCGGTCCGGTCTCCAAAAGGAGGTCCGGCGTGGCCGTTCCTTTTGCCCCACCATACGGGGACTGAAGGAGAAGAATGAGTAACTCGCCTAAGATGCCAGCTCCAATGAACAGCAGAATTGCCGATTTTTTGTGCATGTGCTGCTCTTCTGTTTTGAGATTGAGGAGCATTAAGACAAACAGGTACAGGACGAGAATGGCCCCGGCATACACGATGATTTGGACGGCAAACAAAAATTCGGCATTCAGAAGGACGAAGAGCCCAGCCACATGCAGAAGGAGGGTGAGCAACGCCAACCCGCAATGAACGGGGTTTCGGAGCGATACCGTGAGAACCCCTGCCACGATGCTGACCGTGGCAAAGTATATGAATAACAGCCACATCATGTGTTGAACTTAAGGATCCGGCGCGTTTTTGACGGAGACCGGGAAGTGATACCGATAGGCGCGACTTTCCTCACCTTCTTGTTCCTGATTATGGGCATATAAATATTTTTTGGCATCGTTCAAGTGATCTTCACCAATCTGGTAAAGGCGCGCTTTGTCGAAAAGGAGGGTTCGTTTGTCGTGGGTGGAAAATTCATACATTTTGGTCATAGCCAGAGCGTTGACCGGGCAGGCTTCCACACAATATCCGCAAAAGACACATTTCGTGATATCGATATAGAATTCAGTCGCATATCGTTCGAGGGGCAGACTTTTATCTTCTTCGCTAATGACCTTGATGCAGCGTGAAGGACAGGCGGCTTCACAAAGGTCACACCCGACGCACCGTTCTTTGCCGTTGTCATAGCGAAGCAAGCAAAGAGCTCCTCGATGGGCATCCGGAATCGTTCGCTTTTCTCGGGGATATTGAAAGGTGATCGGCTTGTGGAGCATATGCCGAAAGGTGACCTTCATGGCTTCCCAGATTTCCCGGAACAAGACGGCGTTAAAAAACTTTTTGCTGGTCAGTGTGTTGCTCACGGTGTGGGTTTCCTTATGAGGCCTTCTCGATCGTGACATGCCCGAGTTTAAAATAGGGGACGCCAGTGATCGGATCGATGTCCAAGGGCATCAGGTCTTTCACCGGAGGATCGTTAAAGTGTTCCGGAAAGGAGCATGACCCGGGCATGAGAGAGATATCTTCAGTCACGTGCATTTCCAGAGTTCCCTGATCAGACGTCACCCGGACTCGATCTCCCGAAGCCAACCCTAAACTTTTCATATCTTCCGGTCCGACGTTCAAGCTTCGGGTATTTGGAGAAATGTCCATCAGTCCCGAAGCGCGGGTGGAGAGTTTACCAGAATGATACAGCCGTTGAATAAGGCGAAGTCCAAAGGGCCGTTGAGGGGCTTTGGACTCCACGGAGGGGTACCGCTGGTTCACCGTTTGTGAATAGGGTTCACCAAAATAGTTCGGAGATAGAGATGCCTGACAAGGCGTCACTCTTCCTAAGTTGTAAAAACCTGGGACAACTTTTCGTATTTCGTTTTGAATGTCCTGGGTGGATTCATAGGGAAGGGTTGAACCCAGAGCATTGGCGAGTCCGACCATGATATGCCAATCCAAAGTGCTTTCACCTAATGAGTCGAGAGCCGGGCGCAGGAACTGGACTTTGCCTTCTTCATTGGTGAGAGTCCCGTCCTTTTCGGCGGCCGTTGAAGCCGGAAAGACGACATGGGCCAATTTGGCGCTCTCGGTGAGGAAGGCGTCCTGACAGATCAAGAGTTCCAATCGTGAAAGGGCCCCTTTGACGTCGAAGGATGCCGGTAACGTTTCCAGAGGATTTTCCCCGATCAGGTACAATGCCTTGATCTCCCCCGTCCGACACTTCTCTAATATACTCATCAAATTTAACCCTTGCTCCTGAACGGGAAGTGAGGTACCCCATAGCTCCTGGAGCAACTCTCGGCCTTTCGGGTCTTCGTAGGGCAGAGGGCCCGGAAGATATTCAGGAGCGACACCCATATTCACGGCCCCTTGTTCATTCGATTCTTCCGTGAAAGTGTTAATCCCGCATCCTTCGCGACCCAATTTCCCTGTCACCCACATCAAATCGATGACGTTCAGCATGTGCTGGTATCCGCCGGTTTGCTTTAAGATGCCTTCTCCACAGATCACGATGGATCTGGAGGATTCAGCAAAGATCCGGGTGGTTTCATGCAGTTGTTCCGTATCCACGCCAGTCATTCGAGAAATGGTCTCGAATGAAAACGCTTCGGTCGCCTGTTTGAGTGCGGCAAAGGCCTGTGGGAATGCCGAAACCGCTTCTTCATCGATGAGATCCTGATGGATGGCGGATTTCACCATTCCCTGAAGGTAGAGCCCCTCCGTGCCTGGGTTCACCATCACGGGCTGTGAAGCCAGCTTGGCCATATTCGTTTGGGCGGAATCCACCACGATGGTTTGGGCTTTGTACACGCTGATAGCCGACTTGACTCGCAGGCTAATCACTGGGTTCGTCTCGGTCGTGTTTGCCCCTAGAATCAAGATGGCCTTCGCTTTGTTGATGTCTTGCGCCGTATTCATCATTCGGTGCACGCCCAAGGCAGGATGCAGGGCCCTGATGAAATTCAGATGACCGTAACGGGCGCTACTGTCCAGATGGTTGGACCCGATGACCGATCGCATGAATCGTTGGAAGACGTAGAGGTCTTCGTTCGTACACCGCGCAGTAATTAATCCGGCGATGGCCTGACCTCCATATTGGGCTTTGATTTCGGCCAATCGACCCGCGGCCTTGTCCAGCGCATCGATCCAGGGTGCGGATTCCAAGCCTGCATCTGTTCGGACCAGCGGCGAATTCAGACGATCGGGACTGTCCATGTATTGGAACCCGAACCGCCCCCGCACGCAAAGACCTTCATGGCCATTCACGGTTTCTCCTCGATCGCCCCATTTATTCTTCCAAGACAAGGGTGAGGTGACTCGGACGACCTCGGTGTCTTTGGTCTCGACGTAGATTTCGCAGCCGTCACCACAGTAGTTACAGGTCGTCGTGGTTTTTTTCAGCTGCCAGGGCTTATAGGCATATTTCGAAAATTTATTGGTAATGGCCCCTACCGGACAGACGGCCAGGCAATCTCCGCAAAATTCGCAATCCAGGGCCTGGTCCCCTTTGGCCACAACCTGGGTAAATCCGCCTTTCTTCATGAATTGCAGAGCATCGACTCGTTGGACGTCCTTGCAGATATTGATGCATTCTCCGCAGGCGATACAGCGGTTCATGTTGAAATCCAAGACCAAGCTGCGAGTATCTTCGGGAATGTTTTTTTGCTTGGCATTGGCCAAGTTGGTGACTTGGTGGGTAAACGCCATGTCCTGCAATTCACAGTGACCATCGGCGTCACAGACGGGACAATCCAAGGGGTGGACCGAGAGGTGTTTTTCGACCGCCTTTTTTCTGGCCAGGAAGAGATCCTCCCCGTCAGTGCGAATCACCATTCCCGCAGCGGCTTTCGCCGTGCATGATCGGACAGGGGCTTTCTTGCCCTCCTGGCTGACCAGGCACATCCCACAGGAACCGAAGGGATCGAAGGTATAGTGGTAACACATAGCCGGAACGATTTTTCCGGTACTGGAAATGACGTCATAGAGGGAAACCCCGGCTTTGGCCTGGACTGTTTGGCCATCCAAGGTTAATTCGATGGTTTCCGCCTCAACGTCAGGTGAAGTGACAGGCTTTAACCCCATATTGAACCTCTTGTGTTCTTCGTTGGTCTGTTCATGTTTTACCGATCACATTCACCCATGACGATATCGTATGTCCCGAAGATCGTCACGGCATCGGCAATCATATAGCCTTTGGCCATATAATCAAAAGCACCCATGTGAATAAACGACGGGGAGCGAATCTTGAGACGGTACGGTCGTCCTCCTCCCGTACTCACGATATAGAATCCCAGTTCCCCTTTATGAGCCTCCGTCCCACAATATATTTCTCCGGGTGGCGCATCAAATCCTTGGGAAAACAATTTAAACTGCTGAATCATGGACTCAAGGTTTGTAAACACCCGATCTTTTGGTGGCAATGTCACACTAGGGACATCGGCCATGATCGGCCCGGGCTCCATCTGCTTCAGGCATTGTTTGATGATTTTCAGGCTTTCGCGCAATTCCTCGATCCGGATCCAGTACCGGTCATACGTATCGCCATTCTTTCCGACGGGCACGCTGAACTCACAACGGGGGTAGGCGCTGTACGGCTCGTATTTTCTCAGGTCATAATCTACCCCCGAGCCACGTAAGGTTGGGCCGCTCAGCCCGAAACTCAAGGCATCTTCGGCAGAAATGACGGCCACGCCCCGAGTCCGTGCCAACCAAATTCGGTTTTTCTCCAAAAAGACCACGTATTCATCAATTTTTGGAGGAAAATAATCCAGGAATTTTTGGATTTTTTCTAAAAGGGAGGGGGTAAAATCTCGCTCCACACCTCCAATGCGATACCAACTTGTCGTCAACCGAGCACCGCAGAGTTCATCGAACCAATCCAACAAAATTTCGCGGTCTCGGAAGGTGTAGAAAAAGACAGTCATCGCCCCGATATCCAGGGCTTGAGTCCCCAACCAGAAGAGATGTCCGATAATTCGTTGCACTTCCGCGACGATCGTTCTGAGGTATTCGGCCCGGTCGGGAAGCGTGATATCCATCAGCTTTTCAACTGCCCGGCAATAGGCAAAATTGTTGTACATCGCACAGACGTAATCCAGGCGATCGGTGTGAGGGATGAATTGATGGTAGGTGCCTTCCTCCGCGAGTTTTTCCACGCCGCGGTGCAGGAAGCCCAACACGGGGGTGGATTTGACGATCCGCTCACCTTCCAACTCTAAAATGACCTTCAACACCCCGTGAGTGCTGGGATGTTGTGGGCCCATATTAAGGAGGAGTTCCTCAGTGCGGAGAGTCGGGAGGTCTTCCGTTTCGGGGTTGGCCGGGTCGACCTTATAGATCGTTTCTCGTTGGTCTTCGAGTTTCATCGTGTTTTAATTGGGGTCCTGTAAGAAATCGAAGGTATCCCTCCAGCCTTTGCCCTGCACCGGAAAATCTTTCCTCAAGGGATAGCCTTCCGGGTAATCATCCGGCATCAAGATCCGACGAAGATCGGGATGGTTGTTGAATCGAATCCCCATCATGTCGAATACTTCTCGTTCCATGAAATCCGCACCGAACCAGATATCCGTCATGGAATCGACCACACAATCGTGTTCAGGAACCCGGGTTTTGATCCGAATCCGGTGCCGTTTTCGGATAGAGTAGACTTCCCATACCACTTCAAATCGTTCTTCTTCATCCGGCCAATCGACCGAACTGACGTGGACCATGTAATCGCAGTCCAATTCGGGGTCCGTTTTCACGAAGGAGCAGATGTCGTGAAGGGCGTCTCGTTTGACCGTGACGGCTAAATCGCCTCGCCATTCATTCGAAGACACGATTCCATCCGGGAATTGTTGTTGAATTTTTTCGACGATGGGGTTCATGCGTTGTTGTCTATTTGGTCCAGAATGTTCTTATTGCACTCTCACCAACGTAAAACTCGTATGCCCTTGGGGCTTATCCTTGTCGTAATAGGTCCAATCATGTTTCACATGATTGGTATCTTGAATGGTAATGGTCAAGTCGTGCATGTGGCCCTCATGCTCAAGGCCGGGGTTGTGATCCGGTGCGAGGGAGAAGGAAAGATTTCGACCTTCCATGTTAACCAAATCTAACTGGGGCTGGTTCCCCACCGAGCAATAATGGGTCATCGAGAGCTTCCCACTCTTATCATGGTAGACCGTGATCATTTCCTGAGGGGTATCGGGAAACAGGGTTTCGACCACCGAGCTTCCATTTGATGTGACTTTATAGGTGACGGTAGCTGGGACCTCTTTCCCCTGCATCGTATGAGTGCCTTTCCAGGTTCCGGCCAACGATTTCATGGCTTGGAGTGCCGGACTTCCCTCGATGACAGGAATTTCCATTTCTCCGGCAAACGAGGGGATCGCCAAGGTGTTCAGCACGATCATGGTAAGCGCGATGGCGAAACGTTTCTTCATCAATCTCTAGATTCCCAATCTCGTCTTAGGTCACTTGCGGTTTAACCTGGTCAGGTTGTTTGGTGAACACACGCTTTTGCATGATCCGGTCTTGTAACTTCAGGATTCCATCGAACAAGGCTTCTGGGGTCGGGGGACAGCCAGGAACATAAATGTCCACGGGGACGAATCGATCGACTCCCTGAACGACCGGATATGCGTCATAAATGTTTCCCGACGTCGCGCACGATCCCATAGAGATGACATACTTGGGTTCGGGCATTTGGTCATAAATCTTCCGGATCACCGGCGCCATACGTCGGCAGACTGTTCCCGCGACGATCATCAAATCCGATTGGCGAGGTGAGGCCCGGAATACGCCGGCGCCATACCGGTCGATATCGTACCGGGAGGAAACGGCGGCAATCATCTCAATCGCGCAACAAGCCAGGCCGAAGGTCATGGGCCATAGCGATCCTTTTCGAGCCCAATTGACGGCCTTCTCCAGGCTGAGAGTCATGATCCCTAAATCCCCATCCTTTTGGGATTTCCCGATTTGTATTAATCCCATTCCAAGGCTCCCTTTTGCCAGGCATACACGTAGGCAACGACGAAGAGACCGATAAAGATCATCATTTCGATAAACCCAATGATCCCGAGTTGTTTAAAGGTAATCGCCCATGGATACAGAAAAATGACTTCAATGTCGAAAATGACGAAGAGCATGGCGATCACGTAATACCGCACCGGGAAGGGCATGCGGGAATCGGAAAAAGGTTCCGACCCGCATTCATAAGTAGAAAGCTTTTCCGATTCTGGGTATTTCGGTTGGGCTAAGTACGAGATGGCCAGGGTGACGAGGCCGAACGCCAAGGCTATCCCGATAAAAATGAGGATGGGAAAGAATTTCGCTAAATAATCAAGGAGTAGGTCTGCTCCTGACACCTGCTGACCCCCCAATATTCACTTACATAAAAAAACACAGTCAGGCAGAGAAAGTCGCCTGGAACTGCGCATGGTAGCACTCAAAAATTTTCTGAATCAATGCAACAAAAGACCTAACCTGCCATGGCCCATTCAGTCCTTACATGGCGCCTGCCCCCTTTTTTATAGGAAATTAAATAAAAATACGTAAAAACGGGAGAGGGCAGCAGTTTCCCTACGATGCGGATGTTTTCTTCATCTTAGAAGATGGAGTTTTCAGCTTTGGTGGAGAAGGGGAAAGGTCATCCCATTCATTCGTCAATGGGGGGACGGCCTTGGCCTTCTTCCTTCGGTGAATCTGGGTCTGAATACGCTTTTTCCCTGATGAGGAAGGATTGGGGTCCTGGGGTTCTTTTGGGTCAGAAACCATGGCTTTTATTCGACTCTTGGAGGAGGATGGCCAGCAGGCGGTCGTAAAATTGTAACAAAAGGAAGAAAGAATTTCCTGGATCTTTAAAAAACAGGGGTACATGCAACACATTCAGAGAATGAGCCCTCTTCCAAAGCATAACCCTCGGGGACTACAATGAGAAAAAGGTTCGTAAATACATGGAAGTTTTATTGACTCCAGTAAATAGAAGGGAATAGAATTCCGCCGAAATCCTTAGGGTTGGTTTCATGATTCGATTACGATCATCCATCGTCTCAGCTTCCTTAATTACCTGCTTACTAGTGGTGGGAGGGGTTTTCTCTGCCCAAGCGGTTGAGCATATTCCCCATCACAATACACACCATGCCGGGACCCATGGAACCACCCTCTGTACCTGGTTTTGTGCGGCTGCTCAAGGGGTGGAAGCTGATGGGGTGGTCGTGGAAGGCCCGGTGGTCTCGGAATTTGGGGTCACCCAAGAAGAATTTAAAGAAGTTGGCTATCTACAGGTTGTTTCTCCTTCCTCTCGTGCTCCTCCCGTTTCGTCCTAAACACGAAACGATCTTCTTTTATTTTCCGTAAATAAAAGCGAGTGAATTGAGGCGTGTCCGGCAGGGACTTAGCGCCGTCTTCACGTCGTTTCGAGGGTATTTTCTTTATAGGAGCATAGGTTCCATATGGGAATCATATTTATTTCATTTTTTAATTGGGAGTGAGGAGAAGTTTGGAATGAAGTTCACGTTAGCGACACATTCATTAAGAATCAAAGGTCTCATTTTTGGAATGGTCTTAGGATTGGTAAGCACGGGGTTAACTATGCCGGCTCAAGCGGCACTTTTAGATGGATTATTCGATGGGTTTGAAGAGAGTATGGCCAAACGGGCCGCTGAGAAGGGGGAAAAACTGGTCATTGGAAATTTTTATCCCGCTGAAGCTCCCGACTCTCATGGTCCAATGGGGACGATGGGGGAACATACGCATAATGAAGGTGAATTTATGTTCACCTACAAATACATGTATATGGACATGGACGGCATGAGGAATGGGACTGATGACCTTTCCTCCAATGACGTCCTGGAAGACTTTTTCGTGACGCCGACCGAAATGTCGATGGAAATGCATATGTTCGGCTTCATGTATGGGCTGAACAATACGGTAACGCTGGCCATGATGATTCCATATGTCTTGAATGAAATGGATCATGTCAACCGGCTGGGTGGAAAATTCACGACACGTTCCAGTGGGTTTGGAGATATTAAGATGTCGGCACTGGTCCGGTTATACGCGTTTGAAACACCCAGCATCGGATCACATCGATTCCATTTCAATGCTGGAATCAGTATTCCCACGGGTGATATCAAGGCGACAGATAGGGTGCCCACTCCCGCCGGAGACATGACGACCCGTCTTCCCTATCCCATGCAGCTGGGGTCCGGAACGGTGGACTTGCATCCGGGGGTGACGTATGCCGGGGGCCTTGGGCCGGTTTCTTGGGGCCTTCAAGCCATGGGGATCATCCGGCTCGATCAGAATAATCAGGGGTACAAACGGGGGAGTGAATATCAGATCAGTACCTATGGGGCCTATCGTTTCACTGATTGGATTAGCTCCTCGGTCCGCCTCAAATGGAGAGACTGGGCGAATTGGAGTGGCAGGGATAACAATATTAATCAAGCCAGCCCTGCACCTGGTGTCCCGCTGGTGCCGACCGCTTTCGTGAATAATTTAGGCGGAGAAAGACTTGATCTGTTTCTGGGCAGCAATTTCCTTCTTCCAGAATTCATGGGATACGAAAACCATATCAATGTGGAAGCGGGAAGAACGATTTACCAAGATCTCAATGGGCCTCAATTGGAAACGGACTGGACCGTTTTCGCGGGCTTACAGATCGTCAAATAGGGGTGTGAATTATGGCCCGTGGTCTGAAAGATCACGGGTCGCGTGTCAAGGAGAACTATTATGTGGAAACATCTTATTCTTGCCTGCACGATTCTGGGTATGTTGGCATTGGTCAACCCGGCTCAAGGCTATGAAGTCACGAATGTTCGAGACGGAGGGGCTATCACCGGTCATGTGAGCTTTGTCGGTCAGGTTCCTGAGCCTCTATCCTTTGAAGTGAAAAAAAATGTCGAGGTGTGTGGGAAAGAACGAATTCTGGAAAAGGTTCTCACGCGGAATGGAAAGCTGCAAGGTGCCGTGATCATGCTGGAAGGGGTGAATGAGGGAAAACCCTTTCCAAGCCAGTCATTCAAAGGAAGAGAGCCGGGGCAAGGGGCGTTTGATTATCAAGGCGGGGAGGGGCTAGGCCTCCAGGTTAAGACCAAAGGCTGCAATTTCGGGCCTTTTGCGGGAGTGGTGGCCGCTGATCAGGAGGTGAAGTTCTCTAATCAGGATTCCATGAAGCATGTGCTTCATACGTTTGTCTCTCTCAATGAGCAGGGGAGTGCGTTGAGGACCGTCCATAATCGAGATATCCGATCCAACGATGAGATAGAACGAACGTTCACCACGGATAAATTACGGGGCCATCGCATCGTCAGAATGACGTGCAACCGGCATGATTTCATGCAGAATTGGCTCTATGTGGTGGACAATCCGTACTATGCGATCTCTGACGAAGCAGGCCGTTTTGTGATCGATCAGATCCCACCTGGAAGGTATGTGCTCAAGGCGTGGCATCCTGTTCTCGGTATGCAAGAACAGGCCGTAGAAATTGCAGCTCTAGAGTCAAAGAAAAAAGCCTTTCGATTTGTCAGAGAAGATAAATAAAAAACGACGGCTCTTTTAACCCGGAGGTTAGGAGCCATCTGGGCTTGGAGGGCTCCATTGCGGGCCAGGACCAGCAGGGGTTTGAAGGTCGCTACTGTCGTAGGGTTCCTCGTTGCCGGTCACCCCATCCTCGTAGGAGTCTTTGAACATCTCACCGAGTTCCTGCTCGAACTTGCCGTTTCCGTTTAAATCAATCCAATAAAAGACCGGATCTCCCACCGTTAGGACGACAGGGGTGCCGAACGCATCTAGCCATACCTTATAGGTGCGTCGGGCCGTCATAAAGTTCACGGTCCCGGTCCCCTCCATATCGAATTTTCGAAAAAACATATCGTTTCGCCAGTCGTAGTAGGCTTCCACCTCACGAGGATCGAATTCATCGGGCTCTTCCGGAAGTTTGGGGCGAGGGGTAACCGAGGAAAAGGGACTTCTGTTCATTGTCGTGGAGTGGAGGAAAAGTCGAAGTTCCATGGGGGAGTAGAGTCCCTTTGACAGGGGTTGGGAATAGGAGCTGGCCCAGGCGGTTCCTATGCATATCCAGCAAATCCAGGTACCCCAAAAAACGGTTCTTCGCTTCATTCTTGTATCGTACCTGGAAGACCAGGCCTAGTGGAATAGAAATTTCGAATCCTCTCCCTGTTCGACCTTGAGACACCAGCCAATTTTAGGAGTTTCCTCTTTCAGGATAAAGCCTTTGGTTTCAATGGCATGGGTACTCCCATGCTGAGACTTGATATTTAATACTAGCAATTTATACATAATTTTTATAGGAAATTTCAAAGTGTTATTCACTTAAGAGAAGTTCGGTTATAGGATAATTTCTGAATTAATGTAGTACATATTTCACATATTTATAAGTGAAAAATTTCAAGGATTTAATATTAAATAGGCTGTATTCGACTAGTGATTAGGTGAAAAACTCAAAATAAGCAATATTTTTTTAATTTAGCGAGAACTCTCCGTCCGGAAAAGCGGGGATGAGAGCAGGGGCCGGTGTCCTACGGTATACTAGGCGTCCATAAAACTTCAAAAAGCCGCCCACACCATATATAAAACGCAATATCACAATGTTTGGGTTCCTCGTTATCGACGAAAAATCTTGGTGAACGGTAGGGGTCAATGAGGCCATCATTCGACGGTACATTCGGGATCAAGGTGAGCAGGACACCGGACAAGCGCAGCTTGAATTGTGAGAGTACCACGCCCGCAAGGGCGTGAGTATCTATAAAACATGTCATATATGAATTATATGCCAAAATAAATTAAGTATAATTATTTACTTCAAGTTTGTGTGTAAATTTTTGTGATCCCCAAACCCCCTCATTCTTCTCAGTTTTTGCCCTTCCGCTGCTTTGATTCATTAGAAATCTCTCGCAACTGGTTTTTCAAAATGGGAAGGCCAGATGGGAGGGAGCAAAAAGGACGGGAGAGGACAAGCCAGTTTCTAAGTCTCAGTCGCAAGATGTTGGGCCAATGGTTTTTGGCCTTGTCCCTGTTGCTCGCGGGAGACTTGGGTGGGCCAGCATGGAGTTTCGGGGCTGAGGCCTTGGTCCCTCACCCAAGTTTCAATCCTCCATCTTTCCGGACCATCTCACCGATAAACAGTTCACTGCGCAATCGTCTTTTTGTCATTCCAAAAGTTTGGGATGAGGAGGGAGTACGGGGGCCGGAGTTTCTGGCAGCAACGAGACCGCAATCCTCCCAAGGTCCGGCGCTTGAACCATACCATGAGCAGCGGTCGAGGTCGGACCAGCAATCTCTTGAGCCAATGTCCGAGGAGCCAGTGGTCTTGGAGGAAATGGTGGTCACGGGTACGAGGATCAAACGGACGAAGCGGAATACTTCATTGCCGACGACCGTGATGACCAAGGAAGATATTGAGAGGACCGGGGAATTGAATCTTATCGATGTAGTCAATGAGTTGCCGCAAATCGGACTGGGGACCTTTTCCTTGGGTCGAGCCCGTTCGAATGAAAATACGAGTTTCACGTTGGGCCGGCAGGGCATGAGCACGGCCAATCTCAGACATCTGGGGCCTCTCCGGACCTTATCCCTCATCAATGGCCGCCGGGCGGTGAATATTTCCGATGATTTCAATTTCTTGAACTTCGATGCGGCCACCTTACCCCCGGCTCTTATCGAACGCATTGATGTCACGACCGGGGGCGCGTCGGCCATTTATGGGGCCGATGCGGTGTCCGGGGTGATTAATTACATCATGAAGGAGGACTTTGAAGGCATCGTCCTGGATGTGCAAGGGGGATTCTCCCAGCGGATCGATAGTGAGCGATATGCCGTGTCCGGCACCGTGGGCACCAATTTTCATGGAGGGCGAGGGAATATCGCGATTGCTGCGGGGACGTATGATTCGGATGGGCTGTTGTTTCGTGACCGGGACCAGGCGAAAAAAGGCTTACGATTTCGGAGCAACCCCAATAACACGGGACCGAACGACGGCATTCCCGATCAGGTGGCAGACACCGGGCTCCGGTTTTCCCAGTTTGGGATACCCAATGCCACGATCGGCACCATGACGAACCTGGATGGCTCCCCCTCTGCGACCAGCAACGTGTTGTCGTTCAATCCTGATGGAACCCCGTTTATCGCGATTCCTGGAGATCAGGTCATCGATGGGTTCCTGACCAAAAATGATTTTGGGGGAGATTCTTCGGAGACGGATACGGCGGTGGTTCCGGTCACCCGGCACCATGTCTTTGCCAGGGCGCATTATGATTTTTCGGAATGGATCCGGGGTGAGCTCACGACTCGATGGGCTCAAACTCAATCCAGTGATGAGATCGGCCCGGTCTTTGCCCGCAATGCGTCGGTAGACACCGTCCAAATCACCAATCCGTTCGTGACACCAGAGTTGGTCACTGCGCTAGGCCCGGGAGTGACCGAGTTCACCTTTGCCAGGCAATTCGACGAATTTCAGCCTCGCAAGACCGAGGTCACTCGAAATTTGGTTATGATTGCTCCACGGTTGACCGGAAGATTTCCCAACAACTGGGAATGGGACGTGATCTATCGGTATGGACATACCCACGATAAATTAGAGAAAAAGAATGACCGGTTGGAATCCCGCTATGCGCAGGCGTTAGACGCCGTGACAGATGGAATGGGCAATATCGTCTGTAGCGATCCCAGCAACGGGTGCGTGCCCCTCAATCCTTTTGGCCCCGAAGGCACCGTGACCCAAGAGATGGTGGATTTTATGCGGGTGGATCATACGTCGACGAGGACAACGGACCAGCATCTTCTGACGGGAGCCATCACCGGTGACCTGTTCACCCTTCCCTCCGGTCCCGTGTTGTTTGCGGTGGGAGGAGAATATCGCCACGATTCCATCGATTTTGACCCATCGGATGTCTACCAGAATTCCGCGGGTTTTTTTGGTATCCAATTTCTCCCGTTGAAAGCCAGCCGGGATGTGAAGGAAGGGTTTGCGGAACTATTGGTCCCGGTTGTCGACAATCTTCCCTGGATGCAGAGGCTCACTGTGGAAGGAGCGGTTCGGGTGGCCGAGTATGAGTATGCCGGGACGGAAACCAGTTGGGGCGGGCGGGGTGAATGGGTACTCAATCCGTCCATCCGGTTCCGTGGTTCGCGAGGCCGGTCGGTTCGAGCTCCTCAATTGGCCGAACTCTTTAATCCCGCAAACCGGGGAGCGGCATTTGTGACGGATCCGTGTGATGCCTTATATGTGAATGAGAACCCCAACCGGACGGCCAATTGTGCCGCCCTGGGCATTGCCCAGCCCTTTGAGTCCAACGCGAGATCTACGACCACCAAGCTCCAGTTCACGGGGAACCCCGATCTGGATGTGGAGAAAAGTGATGCGTGGAACGTGGGGGTCGTGCTCACTCCCTCCTATCTGCCTCACTTCAGTCTCTCCGTGGACTACTATGAAATTAAACTGAAGGGTGGAATCGTCGCGATGGGAATCCAAAGAATTTTGAACGACTGTGTCGACCTTTCCAGCATTAATAATGAGTTTTGTGGTCGGGTCTTTCGAGAGCCTGATGGCAATATTATCGAAGTCAGTGATACGCAGGTGAATGCCTCGAGAATCAGTGAAAAAGGTCTGGATGCTGAAGCCCGCTATGGGCTGAATCTGGATGAAGCGTTTGCCCTGCCGGGATTTTTGCACTTCCGGCTCTTGGGCACGTATGTGACGACCTTAGAGTTTATTCGAGATGCGGAAGATTCAGATGCGGAGGTGGTAAAATTAGCCGGAGAATTTTTTTATCCCAAATTGCGGACCAATGGGAATATCACCTATTCCCTGGGGCCCTTCACGCTGAATTGGCAGATTCTTCGAATCTCTTCCATGAAACAGAGCAATATCGCCAGTTCTGAATTTCGCTCTCCCAGTGGGGTGTCGGCTCAGTGGTACCACGACATGCAGATGGCCTACCAATGGAAGGATGCCCTCAACCTGTACCTGGGCATCGATAATGTCTTTGATAAAGATCCTCCCTTTCATCCGAGTACCTACCGGGGGAACGGGCTGTACTCGATCGTGGGGAGATATTTCTATGCCGGGGCCAGGGTCTCCTTCGATTCCCTGTCCAGGATCATTGACAACCTGGGGACCTAGATTGAATGGAATCATTGGGAGGAAATCGATCTAAGAAGTCGTGGCCCGAAACGTCCAGGGTAAGACGAGCCTTGCATGTTTCAAATTGGGTGGAGCGTGATTCCTCCTACCTGGTCTTCATTCATTCGATTTGGGTTCCGCGATCGATCATGAGCAAGCATGTTCTCTTTGCTTGCGTTAACCTGGTTTGCGGGCTGGCCTTCATCGGAGCGAGCGTTGCCCAAAATCCGCCCTTCTCCCCACCAGTCTTGCCCTCTCGATTTGAACACATCGGGACCAAGGAGGGCTTATCCAATTCACAGATCGAACACATTCTTCAAGATCGCCAGGGGTTTATCTGGCTAGCCACACAGAATGGTCTGAACCGGTTTGACGGCCATGAATTCAAAGTCTATTACCATGATCCACATGACCCTCAGAGTCTGGCCGATAATCTCATCACCTCATTAGCGGAAGATCAGGAAGGGTATCTCTGGATCGGCTATTCCGGAAGCGGACTCGATCGGTTCGATCCTGTCACCGAACAGTTTCGACATTATCAGCATGATCCTAAAGACCCTAAGAGTCTTAGTCATAATGTGGTGGAAAACCTATACGTCGACCGGCAGGGGAGGCTCTGGGTCGGGACTGATTATGGGTTGAACCAATTTCACCCCGAGGCCCAGTCCTTTACTCGCTACCAACATGATTCTGAGGAGCCCTACAGCCTGCAGGCGAATTTGATCCTCCCGCTTCGAGAAGACCGTCGCGGGCATCTGTGGATTGGCACGTTGGGGGGACTCCATGAATTCGATCCCCACCAGGGGAGGTTTCTTCGAACCTTCCGCCATGATCCTACCAATCCGCACAGCCTGAGCCATAACAATGTCCGATCGCTTACCATCGACCACCAGGGCCTGCTCTGGGTCGGCACGAAAGAGGGGTTGAACCGCCTGGACCCTCAGACGGGAATGGTGACCCGGTATGGGCATGACACCAATAACCCGTCCACGCTCGGTGGGAATTTCATCCAGGATGTTCTAGAAGACAGGAGAGGATTCTTGTGGGTGTTGAGCAATGGGGGGATAGACATCTTGGATCCTCAAGCGGGAACGGTTGTTGGCCGGGTAATTGGAGCGCAAGAGTCCGGGAATTTTCCGCTGGCGTATCTCCACCAGGTCTATGAAGATTCCACCGAAATGGTCTGGGTGGTGGGTGGGGGAGGAATCCTGACATTCGATCCACAATCCCTGCGCTTCCGGAGCCACGCCGTGGTGTTAGATGCTGACCCGGATTCCAAAAGCCTAGGAATCCGGAGCCTGTACGAATCAGAGGCGGGGGACTTGTGGGTTGGGTTAGACCGCGGCCTGGCCAAATGGCATTCATCTGAGCCGGAGGAAAGGTCGGCCCGATTTGAACTCGTCCATTCCCATTGGTTCGAGCAGGATAGTGTCGTGGCCATGGACAGTCATGATGACCGGATCCTCTGGCTAGCGACTTCCCTCAATGGATTGGTGGGTTATGACCGGAAAACCGAAGAATTTGTGCGGCTGGTTCATGACCCCCACGATCCTCATAGTTTGGGCGGGAATCGGTTGGCGTCCCTGTTAGTGGATCGGCAAGGCCGGGTTTGGACGGGGGTGAAGGGAAAAGGGTTAGATCGCTTCGATCCTCAGACGGAGACCTTTAGACATTATCTGGCAGACCCGGAAAAGCCGGGAAGTTTGAGTGCGCGGTTTGTGAGTGCCCTCTTCGAAGACTCGCGAGGGAACATTTGGGTGGGCACCTGGGGTGGGGGGCTGCATCGCTTCGATCCCGCACAGGATGGATTTCATCGTTACCATCATGAACCCAATGCTCCCCATGGTTTGAGCCACAACACGGTCTGGATGATTCACGAAGATACCCAAGGCCTGTTATGGATCGCCACGGGAGGAGGACTGAATGTTTTTGATCCGCGCACCGAATCCTTCCGAGTGTATACCACCCAAGACGGCCTCGCCAGCGACGTTATCATGTCGGTCACGGAAGATGACCGGGGTGAGCTGTGGATCGGAACCAATGCGGGGTTAAACCGGCTGAACCCGCAGACCAACCGGATTCGCGTCTATGATACGCACGATATTCCGGGGAATGGGGAATATGTCCCAGGGGCCGTCTTGAGGCGACGGAACGGTGAGCTTCTCTTCTCGCAGGGTGGGCTCGTGGCGTTTGACCCGGAACAGGTGAGAGATAATCCTCATCTTCCGCCCGTCGTTTTCACCGATTTTCACTTGTTCAATGAAGCTGTCCCCGTGGGAAGTAGGGAAGACTCGTCCTTACAGGCCGGAACGCCAAGTTTGCCAAAAATCATCAATCAGATGGAAGCTATCACGCTACGCTATGACCAAAATGTGTTTTCCATCAAGTTTGCCGCCTTGAACTATCGAGCCCCCGCCAAAAATCAGTATGCCTACAAGATGGAGGGGTTCGATCGAGAGTGGACGTATGTGGATGCCTCTCGACGATTGGCGACCTATACCAACTTGGATCCGGGTGACTATACCTTTCATGTGAAAGCCTCCAATAATGATGGTATCTGGAATGAAACAGGTGCCACCCTCCGCCTGACTGTTACTCCACCCTGGTGGGAGACTGGCTGGGCTTATACCCTGTACCTCATCAGTTTTTTGGCAAGCCTGTATGGTTTTGTGCAGTGGCGCACGCATGCGGCGGAACAGGAACAGCGCCGCCTTGCGGTGCAAGTGAAGGAACGCACGGCCGAACTGGCCAGGTCTAACCGGGAACTCGAAGGGGCCAAGGCCGCCGCCGAGTCGGCCAATCAGGCCAAGACTCGCTTTTTGGCGAATATGAGCCATGAATTGCGCACTCCGTTAAACTCCATCCTCGGGTTTGCTCAACTCTTGCAACGCGAAAGCGATCTCTCCGAAACCGGGCGAATCAACCTGCAGACGATTAATCATTCGGGGAAACATCTCTTATCGGTCATCAACGATATTCTTCAGATTTCTGCGATCGAGGCAGGCAAAGTCCGGTCTCAGGCAGAGCCGTGTGATGTGGTCAAGCTCCTGCAAGAGCTGGAAAACCTCTTTCGGCTGAATGTTGAGGCTAAAGGCCTGACCTGGGAATTGAAGATCAAGGGGGAGATCCCTTCCTATATCCATACCGATGCGGGAAAACTTCGCCAAATTCTGATTAATCTCGTGGGCAATGCCGTCAAGTTCACCGATCGGGGAATGATTCGGGTGCAAATGGAAGCGGAACGACAGACTTCCAACACCCAAAACCGCTCGGAGATGTGGCATCTGCGCTGGACTGTGAGCGATACGGGGACCGGGATTGCCGAGGAAGAGCTCGAGAAGGTCTTTCAAGAATTCGAGCAAACCCGCACCGGGCAGCGGTTAGGCCAAGGAACGGGGTTGGGGATGCCCATCACCAAAACCTACGTCGAGTTATTGGGTGGAACTATAGATATCGACAGCAAGGTTGGAGAGGGAACGACCGTGTCCTTTTTCCTGGAGGTCCCGGAGGTCACCCCAACTGCTGAAGCCATTCCTCAGCCTAAGCCAAGGGTGATCGGTTTGGCCAAAGGCCAGGAAACTAAAAGAATCCTGATTGCCGATGATGTGCCGGAGAATCGGGAGGTCTTACGGCAGATGCTGGAGCCGATAGGGTTTCAGACCCGATGCGCGGCGAACGGAATCGAAGTCCTCGACATTTTTCATGAATGGAAACCGGATGTGATCCTGATCGATCGGCAGATGCCGGACATGGATGGGATGGAGGCCACCCGACGCATTCGAGAGAACCAGAGTGGGGTGGATATCCCTATTATCTCGGTCAGTGC
Source organism: Nitrospirales bacterium (assembly GCA_965223275.1). GTDB lineage: Bacteria > Nitrospirota > Nitrospiria > Nitrospirales > UBA8639 > Nitrospira_E. Next base: position 1,689,077 of record OZ244992.1, on the reverse strand, counting down.
GAGTGTGTTGGATCAGGAACGGGAAGGCATGTTGGCCGTGGGGGCGACCGGATTCTTAGCCAAACCCGTTCAAGAGGACGCTTTGTTTCAAGTCATTGGAACGTATGCGAATGTCCAGTATATGTATGATCCGGGAGGGAGAAAGCCGACGAAACCTCTTTCCCGGGAAGGGGTGCAGGCGCTTCCGAGGAGGGTGAGGGATCGATTGCAGAGGAGTTTAGGCTTGGGTGACTTAAAAGAATTTGAGGCTCAGCTTGAAGAGGTACGGGAGCAGCATCCGTTCCTCGTGGCTGGATTACGAAACCTGGTGAAGGAATACCAATTGGATCGATTGCAGGAATTGTTCGAACGTACGGCTGAAGGTCGCCCGGTCGAATGAAGGGTGGGAATAGAAAAAGGGTGCCTGTGAGGCAGATGCTGCTGGAAAACTTAACGAGCGTGGAATCCGTCTGCCACGTTCCGTGAATAAAATGGTGGGACGGGGTTTTAGGGAAAGTCTCCTGAGAAAGGGTCATGTTCCGGACATAAAATTAGTCTTAGGTTAGCAGTCTTGTTATTCTGGTATGGCATCCCTGCTGTTCTTACCAACGTTGAGATGACGTGGCCCTCATGAGAAACTGGGGATTCTTTGGGTTGTCCCGGAGGGGGTTCCCGTGGTGGGGAACGCTCTTCGGGACCTTCGGGTTCTGTGTCCTCTTCGCCTTCAGTCTTCTGCTTCCCGCCTTTGGGGCCAACGCCCCCCTTCCCGAATACAAAGTCAAAGCCGCGTATCTCTACAACTTTCTGCATTTTGTCGTGTGGCCGGAAGAAGCTCCTCTTCAGGCTAGCGAAACGGTGAACGTCCTGATTGTCGGTTCCAGGGACTTTCGCTCGGTCATTTCCCCATTGGAACAGCAAGCCGTTGGTGGGAAAAAACTCGATATCACACTGGTTTCAACATTGGATGCCCGGACGGATCTAAAGAACTACCACCTCGTCTATCTGGCCAAGGCCAACCTTGATCGACTTCCAGCGCTTCTCCAAAAGATGGCGCACCTTCCGCTCCTGACGGTCGGGGAACAGTCCGACTTTGCGGAAGCTGGTGGGATGATCGGGTTTGTCAGCCGGAAGGGGAAAATCAAATTCATCGTCAATCGGGCTGCCCTGAAAAAAGGGAATTTATCCATGCGGTCGAAGGCGCTCCGATTGGCAGAGAAGGTCATCGAATGATTCAGGAAGGCCACCAAGAAAAGTCATCGGGAAAATTTCTTTGCAAGCCGGAAGCAGAATGTAGTGTGAGTTAGAGGACTATGTCCATAGAGAACGGACAGCAAAAAACCATACGACAAAAATTGTTGGTGATCAGCCTCATCACTAGCGGGGTGACGTTGATCTTAGCCTTCGTGTTGTTTTCTTGGTTTCAATTGCAACAGATGCAGGACCGTATGAGCGAAGAAATTACCGCACTCGGCCATGTATTGGGTGCTAACGCTGAAGCCGCTTTGGCGTTCAATGATGAACAGGATGCCACACAAGTGCTTTCGACACTATCCAATCATTCCGCGATTGTCCTGGGGTGTTTGTACACCTCCGACGGGAAGGTTCTTGCAAAATATCAGGTGGACGGACAATCAGTCGAATCCTGTTCCATGACGGTGCCCAGTGGAGTGACGATTCAAGATGATCGGCTCCGTTTTTTAGACAAGATTATGCTTGAGGAGCGAACCCTCGGGTTCCTGAGTCTTCACAGTCATTTACAAGCGTATCATGCTCAAGTGCAGAGCAACCTGGCGATCGGGCTGTATATCATCGCAGGAACCCTCCTGATTTCCTATTTGCTTGTCATGTGGTTGCAACGCGGTATCGTTAAACCCCTCCAACACCTCACTGGCGTGACTCAAAAGATTTCCGAACAGGATGACTATTCCATGCGAGCCGATTCCCATGAATATGCCGAAGTCGACCAACTCAGTCGAGGATTCAATGCCATGTTGGCCAAAATCCATGATCGAGCACTCGAGCGGGACCGGGCTCTGAAAAAGCTCTCTGACGCGCAGAATCTGCTGGAGCAACGTGTCGTCGAACGAACAGAGGAACTTCGAGAAGCCAATGTGTCTTTACAAGAAGCCAAGCAAATAGCGGAGGCGGCAAACCAGGCCAAGTCGATGTTCCTCGCCAACATGAGCCATGAGTTGCGAACTCCCCTCAATTCCATCCTGGGATTTTCACAGCTCTTGAAGAGAAGTGAGGCGCTTTCCGAGAAGGATCTCGACCATTTGACGACGATCAATCGGTCGGGAGAGCAATTGTTGAACTTGATCAATGATGTACTGGAAGTGGCCAAAATCGAAAGCGGGAAAATCTCCCTTTCATTCACCAATTGTGATTTTCATCAAGTACTCCGGGATGTGGAGCAGATGTTTTCTCTGCCCGCCCAGGCCAAGGGCCTGGCCTTACATCTGGAAGGCATCGACCGGGTTCCTCTATTTATCCAAACCGATGAGCCGAAATTGCGCGGCATCCTCCACAACGTATTGGGGAATGCGGTGAAATTTACCAAGGAGGGTGAAATTGCCCTGAGGGTGTGGTCGGAGAGTGACGAAAGTCCGGAGAATAACCGAATCACCATGTCGGGGAACAAGGTGCCAATCTTCTTGGAAGTGGAAGACACGGGAGTCGGAATTTTGGAAGAAGAACGAGAAAAGGTCTTTGGGGTCTTTGAACAAACGGCGTCAGGTCGGCAGGTGAAGGGAGGCACGGGCTTGGGAATGGCGATCACCAAGGCTTATGTCGAGCATTTGGGGGGAACCATTACGGTCCGCAGTGCCTCACACGGGGGGACGGTTTTCCAAGTCATGCTGCCGGTGATGGAGGGGAAGGGGATTCCACCCTCTGCCGGGGCCACTTCTCAGCCCGGGATTCTGTGCCACGAAGACCGGGATCGGTATCGAATTTTGGTCGTGGATGACGTGCAAGAAAACCGAGAACTCCTGATCCAACTATTGGAAGTTGCGGGGTTTAACACCCAGGAAGCTGGCGATGGGCGTCAAGCCATCGAGAAGTTCCATGCGTGGGAACCCGATCTGCTGCTCTTGGATTTGGAAATGCCTGGAATGGACGGGCTCGAAGTAATCAGGATACTGCGGAGTACTGAAAAAGGCCGGAATATTCCGATCGTGGTCGTGAGTGCGCATGTCATGAGTGAAGAACGGCAAGCGGTCGATGAAGTCGGTGCGGACGGGTTCATCTCCAAACCGATTCAAGAGTCTCAACTGTGGGCGTGTCTTCGAGGGCATTTGGGAGTGAGCTTCGTCCCTGATAAGACATGGCAGGAACTCCAGCCTTCAGCCTCACGAATCAGTTCAGAGATCATCAAGGGGTTATCAGAAAACGTGCGAGAGCGACTCAGGCAATGCGTGATGGTGGGCGATATGGCGGCCTTCTCCGAAATTTTGGAAGGCCTTCCCCCCGATCAAGAGTCGGATCTGGTTCAGACACTACTGAGATTGAAAGAGGACATGGATTTGGAGACGTTAAGGCGTCTATTTGAAGATTAAGAACAACGTGATGAGGTCGGGTATGGTTAATCATTCTTACATGCACGTGGGTATCACTTCCCCAAAGTGGGTCGTGTTCTCAATTTTCATCATAGGGCTTCTTTTGATTTGGAGACCCGGCGCTCTGGCTGAGGGACCCGTCTTGGGCGGTGGGGGAACCTCCATGGAAGAACTGTTGGAGTTGAGTCTGGAGGACCTCACGCAGATCACCGTCACGAAATCTCCGGAACGGGTGGCCGACACGCCGGCCACGACGATCATCGTGACGCAAAAGCAGATCCAACAGCGTGGCTACTTTACGTTGAAACAATTGCTGGAGGATTTACCTGGTCTGGATGTCGGGGTGCAGGGTTTGCCCTTTGGGCAGAGTACGTGGGCGGTCAGAGGTATACAGGGTGTGAATTTTATCAAAATTCTCCAAGATGGAATCGCCATCGATCCGCCCGGGAACCTGATCGGACCTGTTGAAGAAAACTATCCCCTGCATCACCTGAAGCAGGTAGAAGTGGTCTACGGGCCGGGGTCGGCCTTGTATGGGGCCGATGCTGTGAGCCTGGTCGTGAACCTCATCACCGAGGATGCTGAGGCCCTGGACGGGGTCGAAACCATGACGGCCTTCGGGGAGTACGGCGACCGTCGGGTCTACGTGAAGGGGGGGAAAGCCTTTGGCGAGCACGTTTCCCTGATAGCCGGGGGACATTACCAGGAAGCCGACAACGTGAACATTCCGGCGCGCTATCCGAACCAACTCCCCTTTGGGGACCTTCGACAATTCGATGGAAGCCTGTTTCAGCCCGCAGAGGATCGGGCGGGGTACTTCGGGGACACCTCAAGTTATTCCGCGTTTGCCAAACTCAACCTGTTCCAAAACTTCCAGACAGGATTCACCCTGAGCCGGTATGAAACCCCCTCCTTTATCGGGGAGCTGCCGAATGTGGTGAATTACGAACCCAGCAATTGGACCGTCATCGATCAAACCTCGGCCTATGGGCGGTACCGGCATCAATTCACGCAGGAGTTGGCGGCACAACTGCAGGTGGATTACCAGAAATACCAGGTCGATGAAGATTCTTCCCTGGCCGATATTTTCACGGCTTATGAAGAACAGTATGTCTTCGAGGAATCGGAAAAATGGGGCATCGAGCTACAGGGGGACTATACCCTGTCGGCCGACCATCAATTCCTGGGGGGCGTGGTGTTTCAGGTGTTCAATTCGATCCCACGAACGGAAATTCTCCCCGACCCCTACGATCCGGATAAGGACCCGGAGGACCAGGTGCAGTTTTTCCCCAACACCAACGACATGGTGGCCATTCCGGTAACTGACCTGGACTGGACCAACGTGGCGGTGTTCGGGCAATGGCGCGGGTACTGGACGGAGGATCTCTCCTCCGTTATCGGGCTCCGTTTTGACCAGGCCTCCACCTATGGTGGGGCGGTGAGTCCTCGCGTGGGCCTGGTGTATCAAGCCGGTCCACAAACCACCGTCAAAGGATTCTATGGGCGGGCCTTCGCCCAGCCTTCACCGACTTCTGCCTTTACGGTGCTTGGGGGGTTCGATGGGACGACAGACGGGCAGGGACGCTATTTGGGGCAAGGATTTGTCCTCCCCAACCCCGATCTGGATGCCCAAACCTTGGATAACGTGGAAGTCAGCCTGTCGCATCGGTTCCCGTTCGACCTGCGGCTGACACTGACGGGCTATTACAACCACATTAAGGACTTTACCCAATTCGTGTTCGTCCCCGGATCGAATGCGGAAGTCTTGCCGGGAGCGGTGGTGTCCAACAATTTTATCTTGGATAACGTGGGGACGCTTCAAAGCTATGGTGGCGAGCTGCTCCTTGATTACGCACAGACGTTCGGGGATGTGGGCGTGCGGGTCTGGGGGTCGTACAGTTTTGTGGATGGATCGGTAAAACGGGACGACTCTTCCGTCAAGACAGACCTGCCCTTTGCGGCCATGCATAAGGTCAAGGGAGGAGTGACGCTGGCCTATCAAGATCTGATTTCCCTCACCCCGCGTATTCGGTATATCGGCAAGACCGGCACCCGTCGACCGACCAGTCAAAGCGACCCGAATGATTTGTATGAGATCCCGGATTTTGTCGTGGTGGACTTCCTCGGTGAAGTGAATCTCCTTCCGCTGCTGCCCGTAGCATGGACCACCGAGCTGGGCATCAAAAAGCTATCGACATTCGTCCGGATCACGAATCTCCTCAACACCAATAACGTTGGTCCCACGGGCCCATTGCCCACCTACCCCGACCAATGGCCGTACGACCCCCGTCGTACCTGGATCGGCCTCCGTCTCGCGTTTCCGTGAGCAGGCCATCGTGGTTATACAGGAATACGGTGAGGTGAGTATCCGGCAAACGGTCCGGTGAGGACGAGGAACTGTAGTTCTATGGAAGAAAAGATTAAGATTGTGGATTTCAATTTCTCTGGGAGGGTTGGCTGAAATCGTCTGAAGCTAAATTCAAGAAGACGCTGTTCTCACATTGAAAGAATGATCATGCCGCTGACGCAATCACTCAAAGGGTATCGACTGTCCTCTCAACTCTATGAGAGTCCCACGTCGCTCCTCTACCGGGGGGAGCGGGTCGGGGACGCGATTCCTGTTGTCGTCAAATTTCTGAAAGAAGAATTTCCCAGTTTGGAATCCCGCAATCAGTACCAACAGGAATATGAAATTCTGAAGGAACTCTCGGTTGACGGGGTGATTCGGGTCTATGATCTTCAACGGGTCCAGAATGGCCTGGCCCTCGTCTTGGAGGATGTGGGCGGGGTCACACTCCAACATCTGCTCGAGGATCATCCCTTCACGCTCGAAGAAACCCTGCAATGGAGTCTTCTGATATGTCGGGCGTTAGTCGGGATCCACGGGGCCGGGATCGTTCATAAAGACTTAAGCCTGGCCAATGTGATCGTGAATCCCAAGACGCAGGTGTTGCGGGTGATCGATTTTGGGCTTTCGGTTCAGGAATCTCAGCATGCCCCTACTTTGACCGATCCCGTCTATTTACCCGGTACCCTGGCTTATATCGCTCCTGAGCAGACGGGGCGCATGAATCGCACCGTCGATTATCGTGCCGACCTGTATGCCCTGGGCGTCATGCTGTATGTGATGGGCACTGGACGGTTGCCGTTTGAATCCGATGATGCCCTCAATCTGATCCATGCTCATATTGCCAGGATCCCTGATCCTCCCCACTACCACAATCCTTCGGTGCCGGTGGTGTTCAGTCATCTGGTCTTGAAATTGATGGCTAAGTCCCCGGAAGAACGGTATCAAAGTGCTGAGGGCGTGTTATCAGACTTAGAGGAAATTCAGCGTCAACTTAAGGCTACCGGGACCGTGGGGGAATTTCCCCTCGCTCAGGCCGACCGGAAAGACCAGTTCAACCTGCCTGAACGATTGTACGGACGCGAACGGGAGATTCACACGCTCTTCCAAACCTTTGACCGGGTCGCCGATGGGGCTGTGGAGGTCATGATGGTGAAGGGACGTTCGGGAATCGGAAAGTCAGCCCTGATCCATGAAGTGCACAAACCGCTCGTCGCGCAACGAGGCTATTTTATCTCGGGAAAATTTGATCAGTTGCAACGACAGGTTCCCTATTCGGCGCTTCTTCAGGCTTTTCAGCATCTGCTGCATCAGATTTTAACCGAGCCGGCGGACCGTCTGGCCGGATGGAAAACCCGGATCCAAGAGGCCGTCGGGGTGAACGGTCAGGTGTTGGTGGAGGTGTTGCCGGAGCTCTCGTTATTGCTCGAGGATCAGCCGCCAGTCCCCATCTTAGGGGCGGAGGAACAGAAAAATCGTTTCATAGACACCTTTCAAGCGTTCATCAGGGTTTTCTGTCAGGCCGACCACCCCCTGGTCCTGTTCCTGGATGACCTCCAATGGTCCGATGCCCCTACCTTGGAACTGCTTGCGAAGATCATCGGCCAGGATTCGATTCCCTATCTCTTCCTCATCGGGGGGTATCGAGACAATGAAGTGGGTCCGGCCCATCTCCTTCATCAAACCCTCGCGGCTATCGGCGAACGACAACCCATCAGAGACTTGCATTTGCAACCCCTGACTGTCGCCGATATGGTTCAGCTGATTACAGATGCGTTCTCCGCTCCGTTGAAGCCTACGAAATACCTGGCCAAACTCATTCATTCCAAAACAGGCGGGAATCCTTTCTTCGTGCACCTTTTCCTCCACACCCTATACCGGGAAAGGGGAATTACCTTCGATGTCTCACGGCAGCAATGGCAATGGGACCCGAAGCATATCGAGGCGATGGGCATCACGGATAACGTGATCGAACTTCTCATGAATGCCCTGAGCTTGTTTAAGGCCACGGTACAGGAGACCCTCTCCTATGCCGCGGCGATTGGGAACACCTTTGATCTTCGGACCCTTTCTATCATTGGAGAATGTTCGATGAGTATCACGGCAGAGAGACTCTGGCCGGCTATCGATCAGAACCTCATACGACCGTTGGGGCCGTTTTTTCGGTGGGAAAGCCGGGGGGATATGACGGATCGTCAGGTGACGTTCGCGTTTCGGCATGACCGGATTCAGCAGGCGGCTTATGATCTTATCCCCAAAGAGACGCGACCGGTCGTTCACCTCCGAATGGGAAAACTCTTGGTTGGCACCTTCGAGGCGGATGAACTCAAGACCCATGTGTTTGAAGTCGTGAATCATCTGAATCGTGGAAGAACCCTGCTTTATGATCAAGGGGAGCGGTCTCAACTGGTGGACTTGAACCTGCGTGCTGCGCGGAGGGCCAAGAAAGCTTCGGCGTTTCCACCGGCTCTCGATTATATGACCATTGGCTTGGAATGTTTTCCCGACGATGGATGGGATGTCGATTATGAACGCAGGTTCGACGTTCAACTGCTATTAGGCGAACTGCAATTTCTCAATTCCCGGTGGGATGAGGCGCTTCAGACCTTTGATCTGGCCTTTCAGCGGGCGAACACGTCCATAGACCGCTTCCGCGTTCGTGACTTCCAGGTCACTCTGCATCGAACCAAGAACAACCTGTCCACGGCATTGGACATGGGATTAGATGCCCTGGCTGAGATGGGAATCGTGCTTTCCCCCTATCCGGATGAAACGGAGTTGGCAGAGGCTCTCGAAATGTGTCGGGAGAATATCCTTCAGCATGAGACGCAGTTTTTCATGGAGCTCCCGGAGATGGTTGATTCCCAATCGCTCTGGGCCATGAAGTTTCTGAGAAGCGTGATCGATACGTCGTATCATTTAGGATCCAATTTGATGTTTATCGCGCCCATCAGGATGATGGAATTATCCATTCGTCAAGGGTGCAGCCCAATCACCTCTGTGGGAGCGGCGGCTTTGGGAGCCCTGACGTTATTGAATGCAGCGGAGGATTTCGACAATGCTCGACGATTCGGGGATTTGGCCTTACGATTGAACGACGAACGGTACCGGGTCAAAGAATATGTGCCCATGATCAATACGCTTGTGGGAGGGTTCAATTCCCTACATTTCACATCCTTGCCTGAAGCCAGCGATGTGTTGTTGCGTGGGTATTATGCCGGAAAAGAAACGGGGACCTATGTGTGGGCTGGATATTGTTTGGAAACGTTTTTGGTCATTCAAGCATTTGGACAGGGCACCATTGCCGATGCGTTGGAAAAAAGCGAGGCGTTCCTCCCGGCCTTGAAGACGATTGCCCCGAATTATAGTCATCCGATCGATGCCTGCCGGGCCATGATCCATAACTTCCAGCATTCGGTGGAGAATCCCGTGGAATTATTACCATCGGTATGGCCAGAACGGGAGGCTGTGCTTCAGCAAGCGCGAGAGACCAATGACCACTATACCCAGTTTTTCGATGCCTTTTGCCGTCTGGCTTTAGCCAACTGGTTTGGGGATCGGCAAGAGGCCACACGGTTGGCCCCCTTTGCCAGCCAGCACGAGGCGGGAGCGACGGGATCCCCTGAGCATCGGTTTTTTCTCTTTCATCAGGCTTTTGCGATCTGTGCGGGATCGAAGGGGTTTGATACGGAGATTGGTGAGGATGATCGCAGAGTCGTCCGGGACCTTATGGCAAAATTCGAGCGTTGGTCCCGGTATGGTCCAAAAACCTATCTGCATGCCTATCTCTTTATTCAAGCTGAATGGGCTCGTCTGAATGGAGAAACCCTTTCGGCGGTCGATGCGTATGAACGTACGGTTGAGGAGACCAGAGCGAATAATTTTTGTGGTCTTCAGGCCTTAGCCAGCGAACGGGCTGGGGAGTATTATTTGCAGCTGGGGTGGAATCGTCTGGCGCATCGGTCCCTTCAAGATGCCCATTATGCCTATTCCCTCTGGGGAGCTACGGCCAAGGTTCAGCAACTCACCGAACGATATAGAGGCTTGGCGCTGAGTCCAACAAGCCCGGAAGGCGAACCGGGGCAGCCTGCCAGTCCGCGCTCTCCCAAAGTGAGGACTAGCCAAGCCCTTTCGCTGGATGCCCTGACGTTGGCGCAAGCCACTCAAGTCATTTCCGGGGAGATGGATTATGGCAATCTGCTGAACTGTCTGATGGAATTCGTGTTGGAAAATGCGGGTGCGCAACGAGGGCTGTTGCTCTTGGACCGAGATGGAGAATTAATCGTGGAGGTCGAGGGTAATGAGGCGAGAAAACCGGAGACCATCCTTTGTGGGGTTCCGTTATCCGAATACACGGCATTGTGTCAGGGGGTGGTGCAATACGCCGCACGGACCAAAGACCTGGTAATCCTGTCCCATGCGAGCGAACAAGGGGAATTCACGGAAGATCCTTACGTCCAACACACAGGGTGCAAATCCATCCTGAGTTTACCCATTCTGAATCAAAATCAACTTGTCGGGGTGTTGTACCTGGAAAACAATCTTTTGGAGGGGGCCTTTACACCGGAGCGTATCACCGTTTTGCAGGCCCTGGCTTCCCAAGCCGCGATTTCCCTGGAAAACGCCCGGCTCTACCATGAACTGCATGACAGTGAACAAAAATTTCGCCGTTTGGTGGAATCCAATGTGCTGGGGGTGATTTTGGCTAATACCCAGGGGTTTATCTATGAGGCCAACGATGCCTTTCTTTCGATGATTGGCTATACCCGGGATGATTTGCCGATCAATTGGCGTGGGTTGACCCCTCCGGAATATGCCTATTTGGACGACCAGGCCATTGTTTCGCTCCAGGAATCCGGAAAGTTTGAGCCGTTCGAAAAGTATTACATTCATAAACGCGGTCATTTGGTCCCCATTCTCTTAGGCGCCTCGGCCTTTTCCGATACCAGGGATGACGTGATTTGCTTTGTGCTGGATTTGACCAAGCAGAAGGAGGCTGAAGCCGAGGTTCGCCAGCTGAATGAGGAATTAGAGAAGCGTATTCATCAGCGGACGGAGGAATTACTGTATTTGAAAGAGGAAGCCGAGCGGGCCAATCAGGCTAAGTCGATCTTCTTGGCCAACATGAGCCATGAATTACGCACGCCGCTCAATTCGATCTTAGGATTTTCCCAATTGCTTCGGAGAAGTCAGGGACTTTCTTCTCAGGATCGGGAAAATCTGATGATCATTAATCGATCTGGCGAACATTTGTTGAATTTAATCAATGACGTGCTAGAAGTGGCCAAAATCGAAGCCGGAAAACTAACGGTGTCCTCTTCCATCTGTGACCTCTATCAGTTGTTGGACGATCTGGCGAACATGTTTTCTCTCAAAACTCAAGCCAAAGGCGTTCACCTGCGAGTTGACCGAGATGAGACGGTGCCCCAGTTTGTGGAAACCGATGCCAATAAACTTCGAGAGATCCTCATAAACCTTTTGGACAATGCCGTGAAATTTACTGACGAGGGTACGATTACCCTTCGTGCGACCTGCAAAGGAAGGGAGGTGTCCGAATTGCTGGCGGGTGAAACGCAACACCTTACCCTTGAGGTAGAAGATACGGGAATGGGCATTACTGAAAAAGATGTGGCCCGTGTATTTGAAGCCTTCGATCAAACCACAGAAGGGCAGACACGGCCAGGTGGAACAGGACTGGGAATGGCGATCACTAAAGCCTATGTGGACTTGTTAGGGGGGACCATTACGGTTCGGAGTCAGGTGGGGGTGGGGACTGTTTTTGAGGCCGAGATTCCTGTTCATGTCAGTCGGGCCGAGGTTGCCTCGCCTAATCAGATTGGGAAGACCCATATGGCCTTTTTAAAACCGGAAGAGCAAGGCCGAATTCGGATTTTGGTCGTGGATGATATAGAGGACAACCGGCGATTATTGATTCAAGCCTTAGAGACTTTCGGTTTTCTGACTCGCGCTGCATCCACGGGGAACATGGCTCTTGAAGAGTTTGAGCGATGGCGCCCCCATTGTGTGCTATTGGATTTACGCATGCCGGACCTGGACGGGGTTCAGGTATTGCAGAAGATCCGTTCCACCGAATTTGGGCTAAATCTTCCGGTGATCATCATTAGCGCCCATGTGTTCGGGGAAATCGAAGAGGATGTGCGCAAGGCCGGCGCCAGTGGATTTCTGCCTAAACCGACTCCCGAAAGGGATCTCCTGGATTGTCTGAAAAAACAGTTAGGCGTGACCTTTATCTATATTCCCGAACCACTCGCTGCTGATCAAGTCACCGAACCGGCTCTGATTGCGCAATATCTTTCAACGCTTCCCGTCGCCTTGCGAGATAAGCTCAGAAACACGGCCTTAATTGGCGATATGGTTGAGTTTTTGAAGACGGTTAAGGAGCTTCCCCAAGATGACCAAGGAAAAGTTGCTGCCTTGCAATCCATGGCTGAACAGAACCAAATTGCCGAACTTCAAAAAATCCTGAACAGTCCTCCCCAGGTCTGAAGTCCACCCTAAGCATGCATTGAAGCTTGTGAAATGGTTTCAAGCTACATTCACATCTTCCTTCTGCGAAATACCTACTAGTTCAATCTTCCCTAACGTTTGTTAGAAATGTCATGTCCTTGGGTGTGTCTACCCATCCTGTCCCAGGGCAATCGTCCCTAAAACATTGTGGGGTAGTTTGTCATCTTTTCAACACCTAAACCAATATGGTTACCTGAAGCAAGAGGAGAGAGGCGCGACCCCCTTCCGTTCCGTTGCCTTTGTTGAGTGTTGAGAAACGCGTGCCGAATATTCCTCTTACCCCCTCTACAAGGGGACCCAAGGGAGTTCCTCGCTCCCTTGGGTCCCAGCCCCTCAACACGTGTGGTACCAGGTGAGTGAAACGTGAATGGGTCTTCTGTCTTGTCGGGGTTTTAGGACGACGTATCACAGACCAAGATGAGTCACGCGATCCATTGAAGCAGAGAGTTTTGTGAAGGGTGCCCCCTGACTGCCCCTGCGAGGAATGAGGTCGGGGTGATTGGTGCGGATTCGAGAATGAATCGCCCCGGTCCTCCTCGCCAAACCGCGAGAATCGTTTCCTCCTTCCCTGTTCAACATGGTGCTGGGTGATTTGCCTCCATTCCTGTCACGGTCTTCTTCGTGTCGATCTCATTGTTTACAATAGGTATGTGAATACCAGGCCACTCAAAAGGGGACGAGGCATGTTCGTCGGGGCGTGGCCCATCTTCTCGTGGTGGGCACTCATGATGGGCGGCTGTGGAGGGTTGATCGCACCTTGGTCTTCCACGTGGGAATTTCCTTGTGCCGTGGGGGATGTCACCCCTCAGACTGCCACCGTGTGGGTCAAAGCCTCCGCTTCTCTTCCTGTACGAATCCAATATGCAGAGGGTACGGAGTTGACAGTCAATCGGATAACGGATGCGAAGATTCCGACAGGAGCGTCTGATCACACCGTCAAGTTTCATTTGTCTGGGTTATCCCCCGCGACACCCCATGTGTATCGGGGGGTGGTGGAAAGTCAGGGTCTAGGGCCAGTCTGTCAGTTTGTGACGGCCCCCTTACCCCATCAGGAAATCCCCGTCACCTTCGTCATTGGAGCTGACCTGCGAGAGAGTTATCAGCCCTTCACGATTCTCGATGCCATGGGAGGAGTTGAACCTGATTTTCTCTTGTTGTTAGGAGATACGATTTATGCCGATAAAGGCCTCCCGGCCGAAGACCTTGGGGAATACTGGGCGAAATATGTCAGCAATCGGGATGTCCATCTTCAGCGTGTGTTGGCCAACACGAGCGTGTACGTGATGTGGGATGATCATGAAGTGGATAGTAATTTTATCGGTAGCCATCCCCGTATTCCGATTGGCCGACAAGCCTTTTTGGATTATTGGCCCCTTTCTTCGTTCTCTCATGACCCCACTCGGTTGTTTCGATCTTTTCAATGGGGTAAAGGGTTGGAGCTCATTCTCTTGGATACGAGACAATATCGAAATCCCAGCGAAGGGACGATGTTGGGAGAGGAGCAAAAAGACTGGCTGTTTCGTCGATTAGAAAACTCTTCTGCGACCTATAAGGTCATCGCAACCTCCGTCCCCTTTTCCGATCCTCGAAACGATAAATGGGGGCAGTTTGACCAAGAGCGAGATGAGATCATCCGTTTCATCCACGATCACAGGATTTCCGGTGTGGTGTTCCTGGCCGCGGATGTTCATCATGCAGCTGTGGCACGGGTCCCAGGGGCTCCCGGAATCAAGGAATTGATTTTTGGCCCATTGGCGGCCCCTATGAACCAAACGGTGAACGGTGGGGATTCACGATTCGAGTATTTTAACGACCACACCCGAAATTTTGGGAAGCTTTCGGTGAGGTTTGATGGGGGCTCTCCTGTTCTGATTAGTGAGTGGTTTAATGGAGATTCCATCCTCTTGCATCGGACGATTGTACGACCTGAGACCATTCACGGGTCGAATTCTGTAACTTTTTGAATGTTATGGTGGTTTGTGTGCCCGGCCCTTCGCGGTGTATTTCAGGGTTTGCCCTAATCAAAATGGAGGGTTGTCAAGAACAGGGAAGACCTGGTTTATAAGATGAGATATACTGGGAAATCACCGTTAATCGCTTTCTTGGGTAATTTCGCTTTTATCGTCCAACACCCTCATGCTGAGGAATTTTTGTCATGACTGACTGCTCGTGTAGGTGCATTATTCGTTCCTGGTCTCTGTGGTTGATGGTGGGAATTGGCCTATCCAGTTGTACGACAGGCGATCAATTGGATCGATTTAATGTGTTTGGGATGGCCTCTGGGTTTGAATTTTCGTGTTTGGTTGGAGATGTGACTCCTCGTGAAGCTCAGCTCTGGGTCAAAACCTTAAAGCCTGCCCCCGTCACCATTCAATATACGACCGATATGCTTTGGCAAGTCTATGGAGAAACACATGAGGTGACGACGACAGCTGAACGTGATTCTACCGCACAAATCCAGTTGACGGGGTTAGAGCCCAACACCACGTATCGCTATCGGGGGGTGATCCCTGGGGAAAAGCCCAGTTCCGAGTGCCAGTTCAAGACAGCCCCACTGCCACAAGAGGCCACGCCGGTCACATTTGTGGTGGGTGGCAATACACGTCAACGTTTCCAACCCTTTAATGTCATGCAATCGATGGTGAGTGCCAAACCCGACTTTTTTGTGTACTTGGGAGACACGATCTATGCGGATAAAGAAACCCCAACCATTGATCTCGAGGGCTTTTGGTCGAAGTACGAGGAAAATCGCCAAGGCCTTTTGAGAAAACTCTTCTCGCATACCAGTGTCTATCCCATGTGGGATGATCATGAAGTCGAAGCGAAATTCGATGCCAACCATCGGTTGTTACCCATGGGCCGTCGGGCGTTTTTTGATTATTGGCCTATCCGAAAGCATGATCAAGAACCGACGCGCTTGTATCGTCAATTTCGTTGGGGCCAGGGAGTGGAGTTGTTTTTGCTGGACCTTCGTCAATACCGAGATTCCCAAACCGGTACGATGTTAGGGGAAGCCCAAAAATCTTGGTTGCTGGAAGGGTTGGCTGAGTCAAACGCTATGTTTAAATTTGTTCTGTCTCCAATGCCGTTTTCCGATCCCGGTCCCGATGCCTGGGGTGGGTACCGTCGTGAACGTGATGAAATCTTGACGTTCATCAAAACCCAAAATATCCCCGGAGTCATTTTCATCGCTGGCGGAGCTCACCACGCGGGGGTCAGCAAGATACCTGGCTCGACCCATCATCAGGAGTTTATCTTTGGTCCATTGGGGGCCCATCTGAATTACGTCATTTCCCGAAAGGAGCCACGTTTTCAGTATTTTTATGAAGCCTCCCCGAATTATGGAAAGATTACGGTTCATGCGGACAAAGCCATTCCTTCAGCCACGATTGAATGGTTTGATCAGGCGAACACCCTTCTTCACCAGGTGCTGGTCGAAGACAATCAGTATTACGTCTTCACCCCTGAATAAGCCGGTGATAACTCCACGCCCATAAAATCTGCTGGATAGCGGTCAACATTCCTTTCCCGGCCGGATTGCCTGATAAGATTTCCATTTTCTGGCTCTCATCCTCAATGAGATGACCTCTGAATGTTTTTATGAGGGCAGGGGCAATCAATCTTCCCCTGACCAAGGCCTAACGCCTTTCCTCCTTGAGCCGCTTTTAAAACATCGAAAATGTTGGGCTGCGACAGAAGCGAGGTGGAGTTGAAGCGGCGGGAATCGTTGGTTTACTCTCTACCGTACACTCCATGTCAAAGTGCCCTTCAGACCTTTCATCGTTTCCCACTCCACCTGTCTGGTTGAGCCGGTTACCCCCAAAAGACCCCTGGTCGACCCCTTTTGCGGAATCGCTTCTGGAACATTTGGATATTCGTGAAGGAATTTCGGTGTTGGATGTGGCCTGTGGCGAGGGAATCCCGGCCTTGTATCTGGCAAACCAAGTCGGTCCCACCGGACGGGTTCTGGGGTTGGATGTGTTGGAGGCTCAACTTATCCGCGCTCGGGCCATTCAAGGGCCATATTTTCCCTGGTTGGACTTTCGGCAGGGAGATATTCGTTGTCTCCCTCCTGACCTAGGAACATTCGATCGCATCACCGGAAATTTATCCTTTATGTTTTTTCGCCCTGACCGGCCGAAGGCCTTGGCTCAGCTCTGTGGATTTCTCAAGCCTGGAGGGCAGATCGTCCTGACCTTTCCTTCTCTGGGAACCTTTCATTCGTTATGGGACATCATCCATGAATGTATGGTGCAACAGGGATTGGAAGAGGAGCGCCACCGGTTCTCCGAGTATATCAATGAACGTCCCTCTGCCGAGGATGCTCGTGGGTGGTTGCAGGCAGAGGGGTTGGTCCGGGTTAAGGTAAAGGAGTATCCCTTAGAAGTTCCAACAGGGACCGGACAAGAGTTTTTATTCCATCCTCTTTTACGAGGAGGATTCCTCGATGATGTCTATGAATGTTTTACCGACCTTGACCTGGCAAACAGATTCATGGACATGATCTCCCAACAAGCCCACCGCTTTCGTCCCTTGATTGCCCAACGCTGTGTCATGAGTGGTTGGGTTCCTGGTTGAGGGATAGGTCCTTATGCTGCGCATGCCGGGAAAGAGTTATCAAGGTCCCCTTGTCCCGTTGACCGAAAAGGAACAGGGAGTACAGCACACGTTACAAGTCCATGTGAACGAATTAGCGGAGAGGATCGGGGAGAGAAATTTGACCTGTTATCCCAAGCTGCTGGAGGCCGCATCCTATATCCGAGGGGCATGGCAAGGGATGGGGTACGAGGTTTCCAGTCAGGAGTATCGGGTTGGGGAATACCGGTGTGAAAACCTGGAGGTTGAGGTCCCAGGAACTCGTAAGTCGAAAGAGATCATCCTTATTGGAGCACATTATGATTCGGTCAAGGGCAGCCCTGGGGCCAACGATAATGGTACCGGAGTAGCGGCCCTTCTCGAATTGGCGAGATCGATGTCCGGGAGTCCGTTGGATCGAACCGTACGCTTTGTGGCGTTCGTGAATGAGGAACCGCCCTACTTCCAAACGTCGGTGATGGGAAGCCGAGTGTATGCCGAGCGAAGCCGTCAGCTTGGAGAGCGCGTCAAGCTCATGTTCAGTCTTGAAACGATGGGGTACTATTCCGAGGCGGAAGGGAGTCAACGGTATCCCTTTCCGCTGAGTTTCTGGTATCCCTCTGTGGGGAATTTTATCGGGTTCGTGGGTAATCTGGAATGTCGATCGTGGGTTCAACGTGTGGTCGGCAGTTTTCGCGCCAGAGCCAACGTGCCTTCCGAGGGTGCCGCGTTATGGGGAGGCCTGCCAGGGGTTGGTTGGTCGGATCACTGGTCTTTTTGGCAAGAAGGGTTTCCGGCAGTCATGGTCACGGATACGGCGCTGTTCCGTGACCCGCATTATCATACGGCCTTCGATCTTTCCGAATACATTCATTTTGAATTTTTGACTCACGTGGTCATGGGGCTTTCCGGGGTGTTGTCGGATATCGGCAATGGTCCCTGAGTGCCGAGCATCTCTCGTTCTTCTTCGCACGTAAGGAATTCCGTATGATCCTTTCAGCCCCTTCCCGACTTGTTTGAGGGGAGGAGATCAGCCACAATCTGGCTCAACTGCCTTTTCCAGTAATTTTTAGAAGAGGGTTTGCAGGAATGTCCGATCATCTTGGGGAAATTCTGGCCGTTGACGATACTCCGAATAATCTGAAGCTACTGCAGATGGTATTGGAGCAAGCCGGGTACAAAGTCCGACTGGCTACGAGCGGACCTATGGCCTTGACCTCGGTCCAGGCCAAGTCCCCTGACCTAATCTTGTTAGATATGAATATGCCGGAGATGGACGGGAAAGAGGTCTGTCGTCGGTTGAAAGCCGATCCTGCTACCAAAGATATCCCGATCATGTTCTTGACCGTAGCTCAGGAAACGGGAGAAAAAGTCCAGGCTTTTGAAGTCGGGGCTGTCGATTACCTCACCAAGCCCTTTTCGCCCCCGGAAATGCTGGCCCGGGTGAATACCCATCTTCGCTTGCGAAATTTGCAACGGGAACTTCAAGAATTCAATCGTCAATTAGAACAAAAGGTTCAGGAGCGGACGAAGGCCTTGGCCAACATTTACATCGCGTCTCTGACCATCTCCAGCCAGGTCGTCGTCAAAGAACTTCTCCATGCGCTGCTGACGACGATTATTCAGGCAACTGAATTTGAGCGAGTCATCATGCTTTCCCTGGACGGCGATGCCTGGAAAGTCGCGGCTTTCACTGGCAAAGAGGCGGGAGACATCCACATGGCGTCGGACTCTCAACCTTCGGTGGGGGACTATGTCCCGCTCGCGATTATAGAACGAGTCAAAGACACACGGGAATTGTATGTGGGTGATTGTCCTCCCCCTCCGTCTTTATTGCTCTCTGATCCCTATTTTCAGGCCCATGCGCCCAGTGCGTTTCTCTGTGTCCCTCTTCAACGCAAGGATGCCCTCATGGGGCTGTTATACATGGAGCGATATTCGGGGTCGATGCCCTTACAGTCCGATCTTTTGACGATTGTGGAAATTCTGTCGGCCCAAGCCGCAGTCTCCATAGAAAACGCACAGTTGTATGAGCACCTTCAGCAGTCGCTCAGGGAGCAGGAACTCCTCGTCAGAGAAAAGGATATTTTATTGGCCGAGGTCAATCATCGGGTCAAGAACAACCTTCAAGTGATTTCCAGCCTCTTAAAACTCCAGGCTAATCAAATTGAGGACCCTCAGACCCAGCAGCTTTTTCAGGAAAACCAATCTCGAGTGCATGCCATGGCCATGGCTCATGATCAATTGGTGAATGAAGAGCGAGTCGTGGAGCAAAATCTTCCCAAGTATTTTGAGAGTATCACCAGAAACCTACAAAATATTTATGCCAGGCCCGGACTCCTCGTAACGATTCAATGCCAAGTAGAGCCTCTCATCCTGAGTCTCAGTCAACTGATCAATTGCGGGCTCATCGTGACGGAATTGGTATCGAATGCCTTCAAGCATGCCTTTGCAGACAGGGCGGAAGGCACGATCATGATCGGAATGTGTGCAGAAGGAGATGCGATTCGGTTGTGGGTGCAGGATGATGGTCTGGGAATCCCGTCCACCGTTGACGTGGAACAACCCAAATCGTTGGGACTGGAGTTGATCCGCAGTTTGAGTGAACACCAATTAGGCGGTAGTTTGCATTTCCAAAACGGGAAAGGAACCGGGGTGGAAATTCGGTTTCCCAAAAATGGGTAAGACGTTCTTCCTATGGAATGCAGCGGTCATGGTTGATGATATGATGGTGGTATTCTGATTTCTTAAGAGGAACTCAAGGGTTCATGGTGTGATGGTCTTTGTGAAGCAGGAAAACCTGATCCTGAATTTCATTCCCTATGGAAGTGTTTCGGCGAACGATATCGGCCAACCTGGTCCTTTCTAAACGTTTAATCCGGTATGGCCCATATTGATTCAGGTAGAAGTGCCGGTCTCCGTCCCGCAGCCGTTCAAATTGGTCCACCAAAATCCTGAAAAACAATTTTCCCACCATGGCTCCTCGCCGATGGTCTTCGGCTAAGCCTCCGATCCAGATGTCCACAAATTCCACCGTCCCATAGATGGCTTGCAGTCTTTCTTGGATCACGGAATTCGAGGAGATATCGGCGAAGTTGACTGCCGGTGGCAGACCATACGCCAACCGTGCCTCATTATAGGTTGGCAATCCGTGGTCCCGGCCGCGCTGTAAATTGAGGGAGGCCAGATCAAATCCTCCTGCCCCTGGAGGGCCAAACAGAAAATTTCGAACATCGTCGATGATAAAGGGATCGATAGCTTGGGCCCGTTGTTTGACCAATCCATGTAATAAGGGATCAATGCCTCCTTCCTGGGTCAGACGCCAAGGTGCAAAGAACGCATCCCGCAGGGCCAGGCTCCCTTCCTTGATCGGATGTCCATTTCGTTTCAGTCGAAGAAGTTGGGGCGAAAGCATACTATGGCCGAGTCTGTAGGCCGCGGTACTGAATACATTGCTGATTCCCGGGTTGATCTCAGGATCATACCCTGAATATGGCTTAAGGGCTTTGGGGCCTAAAAGGATGGGGAGAAATTCTTTGTAGGTGATGACTTGAATGAGGGTCCCCACCTTGGCTCGTGCCCGTTCATAGATTTGATCCCCTGTCCATTCGGGATGACGTCGGTAAAGATTGCGCGCCAGTCGATTATGTTCTCGGACGAAGAGGGTGTGTAACGCGGTAAGACCGACTTGTTCATTGGCTCGGACATCTCCCGCCACGAAGAGTTCCGAACTTGGTCCTCCTGCATTCGGCAGTCCTTCGGTATTGAAGGGAAGCAGGTTTCCTGCACTGGTTTTCAGGCGGCCAGTCCCATCCAATGTTCTGAGAGCCTTCGCGCGAATAGAGTCGGACCCATACACCATGGAGCCATCGATAAAAGCGGTAATCTGATTGATTTGCTGGCGAGGATTATCAGGTGTCTGTCCGGTGCTATGGTCATAAGCCGATCGGTTGAGGGGCATCATGTGGGTGCCGGTTCCCTCTGGATCAAAATGGGGATCTCCCTGTGGAATATGAATATTAAAGGGTTCGGCTGGCTCAGCTGATTCTGTCAGGTCAATATCATGGTCGAGAAATTGCCCCCATTGCCAGAGCATATCCGTAGCGTATCGCCGGTTGTAGATGAGGGTGTCTTGGTCTGCCACGGTGTTCGAGATCTCTCGTACGTTCGGACGGTCATACCCAGATGGAGTCCAGCTGCCATTTTCATAATCGGGATCCATATGGCGTAATAGTTGTACGTGGGTGCTCCCCCATTCAGGGTGTTGGAGATTATTTCCGGTTCCATCGATAGGCCGCGTTTCAAGGGCCCAACTGAGATTCACCATGCCCCCGATCAGAAGAAAAACGATGATCAATGCGATAGGGGTCCGGCAGCGAGGTTGTGTAGTTTTGTTCATCGTAAAAAGACGTTGCCTTTCAAGCCCTCTTCGGATGAAGATTTTTGGCAGATTATAGGGGATCGGACCAGCGGGGGTGTCGCCTCAATGAAGATTAGTCAACCATGGGGAGGAAGTCTACCCCTCTTTCGTGTTAACAAAATGTGACATATGCAGGGATGGGACAAGGCTTAAGTGGAGAGGAAAAGGCGAATGGATTCAGGATGGAGAGGGAGTGAGAGGCAGGACTTGTTGGTAGGCTTCATACCGTTCCTTGATTTCACGAACGTACTTGACCGGTTCCGTGCCTCGACAGTATCCATGTCGGGCCTTACGGGCATATTTTCGTTTGGCGAGTAATTTGATGGCCTCCTCGACATGACCGAACCACCGACTAGGATTCATTCCCAGCTTTCTGGCGAGTTGTTGGGCATCATGGACATGACCGGGGCCGGCATTGTACCCCGCGAGGGCAAACCATGTTCGAACATCGACCGGGAGATTCGAGTCGAAGCGTTGTCGAACCCAATCCAAGTACTTCACTCCGGCCTCTACCCCGTGTTCGGGGGTGGTTACCTCTTTGAACCCTAAGCTCTTGGCCGTTCTGGGAAGCACTTGCATAAGCCCTAGCGCCCCGGCCCATGAACGTGCATCAGGATTGAACCGGCTTTCCTGGTACATTTGAGCCACAATCAGGCGCCAATCGAATCCATATTGTTTGGCATATTGTCGGGCCAATTCGTCGTAAGGAGAGAGGGAGCCCGTCTGACCGGTTCGGGATTCGGTATGCCGTCGAATATACCTCGAATTCTTAAAGTATTTATTCACGGTCATGTTGTAGAAGAGCCCCCGATACTCCTTTTTCATGAATTGATTCACCGCGTGTAACAGTTTGGAATTGGACCGTCTCATGGCCCATCCAAGTTCCCGAGGGTCGCCCAGGGGAAAGGCCGCACGAATATCCTCTCTCCAGGTCAATTCCATGTCCAAGATATGGCTGTCGGCCACGGTAAGATCAAATTCTCCTCCGGCGACTTTCGCGATGATTTCTTCGGTCTCCAGATCCTCGGGAGCTTCGAGGAGTGTGAGCGCGATGCCATCTTTTTGCAATTGATGTAAGGTCTCCCAATAGTTGCTGCTCCTACGAACCGCGACTGTGCGTCCGGCCAAATCCTTGGGATGTTGTAACCGTCCATCGGGTTCATTCGATCGTGTGACGACAATTTCCGATGCAGTCAAATAAGGATGTGAAAAGACGAGTCCCTGTTGAGCCCGTTTTTCCGAAATCGTCAAGGAGGCCGCGATGAGATCCCCCTTGCCTTCCAACAACCAGGGGATCAAATCACTTCGCGCAGGGGGAACGACCATGTGTGCCCGCAAGGCGTGTTGTTTCGCAAAGTGCTTGGCGAGTTCATAATCAAAGCCCATCAATTGACCCTGCCAGAGGAAGTAGGTGGCAGGGTTATTTCTTGTCAGAACCCGGAGGATCTTTCGTGAGTGGATCCCAGGAAGATCATCCTTAGCGATCAGAGGTTGGCGTTGGCTCGTTCCGAGTTCATTGAGAAAGCTATTGAGGGTCCGCAGGAGTTCCTGGGAGGTCGGACGAACGCCCCAGGCAATGGGCCGGTTTTGAGTGAGGGTAAACGCTCGGCGTAAGTTTGACGCATAAAGTTGTACGGCTTCGAAGGTATTGCTGTCTGCGACCGTGAGGTCAAATGATTTTTCGGCCACCCCATCAAGAATTTGTTCGGTGTCGAGGTGTTCAGGAGCTTCTTTGACCTGAAAGTCAGGATGTTTCGCGTGAAACGCTTGAACGGTGTCCCAAAAGGCTGATGACCGGCGAATGGTTATCGTCCGCCCCTTGATGCCGGAGGGAGAGGATAAGGTTGAATCGTTCGCCCTCGTGATGACCTCTTCATTCACGACATCGATCGGGAGAGAAAAAGCGATGAGAGATTTTCTGGAAGCTGTCGCGGAAAAGTTGTTGGCGATAAGATCGCCTTTCCCCTCGAGCAAATAAGGGATCAAGTCATCATGGCGTTTGACGGGAATGAAGACTAATCGCAACTCTTGGGCTTCGGCGAAGGTTTCCAGTAAGTCAAATTCGTGGTTTTGAGGAAGCCCTTGACGGGGAAGGAGTGTGAGATGATTGTGTGAGGTGGTGAGGACGCGCAGGTACCCATGTTGACGAATCTCCGGAAGGTCCCCACGCTCTTGATAAACGGGAGTGGGCTTCTTTGGTTGAGGAGTTGAAGAAGGGGAATGGCTGTCACATGCCACCAAACAGAGGCATGCCAGTGTCCCATACAACATGGTCTTCATGAAGGGTGCTCGCTGTCTTGGCGAAAAAGATTGAATCATAGAAGGAAGACTCATGATTGCCCCTTCGTTATGTAATGAACAGGATCGTCAAAAATTGAAGAATACGAATCATTTGGGTTGACGGAACTCTCAAACCATAACAAGGCCATGGGATTCTGTCATTTCTCCGAGTTGAGGAATTTGAACCAAAGGGGTTTGATTGTTGCGGGGGGTGGAAGTCAGAGCCGAGATCTGGGATTTTCGGAAAATAAGAGAGGGCACTCAGGTGTGGTGCCAAAGAGTCAGGATGGGGGTCTGTGTTTTTTTTGTGAGCGGAATATCATGGGCATACCAACCAGTGCAGACCAGACCAACCGATTCGAGTATCGCTTGAGCAACCTTGGCTTCCGATGATCCGTGATTGATCATCACCAACTGTCCACCGATGGCGAGATTATTGGCCACTCTGGCAAACAAGGCACCAGGGTCGAAAAGATTAAGCGGAAGACGCCAGGCGAGTAAGGGTTGAGGGGTCACAAAAGGATACCAGGCCGTGATGATATCCGCAGGTTTGTGGTAGTGACGAAAATCCTGCACGACGTAGCGGGTGTTGGGGAGGTCTTGAATATGGCCCTCT
Organism: Nitrospirales bacterium; assembly: GCA_965223275.1. GTDB lineage: Bacteria > Nitrospirota > Nitrospiria > Nitrospirales > UBA8639 > Nitrospira_E. The sequence goes on along the minus strand of OZ244992.1, from coordinate 1,664,775 downwards.
GCGTAATCAATCCGGCTTCGCCCATTGCAATACACGCGGTGCCCATCCACTTCCACGCCGGTCAGTTGGGTGGGCTTGAAAAACAGATGTAGTGCCGGGGCATAAGCAAAGTTGGCGCTTCCTACATCGCAGACCCTGATGTTTGTCGGGACCCTCCAATTCAGCGCGGCTCGTCCCCGATCCAAGAGATCCAGATAGGCATAATTCTGGAGGGCTGTGGCCGGGGGGCACGTCTGTTCAAATCGGTGCTGATATGCTGCGACGAGGGTGTGGATCCGTTTCGATTGTCTTGCTTGGAGGTCTGGAGGAAGGCCTGAGGATGACTCGCGATACCTCCCACGAGACCACCGCAGAGTTTGGGACGCTTCGTACCAGAAACGATGATACTCGGAGCGAAGACGGTCGAAAAGCGTCACAGGTGGGTCCGTGACTACCCGGGGGCTTAGCATCACCGAGTGGTGGGTGTTTGAGTTTCTGGTATTGCCCATCGTGCAGATTTCCTCGTCCTTGATTCTTGTCGGTTGTTGAGCGGCCATGCATTAATCCGTCTTCCCCCTGACCTCTCTCTTGGACCTCAATGAAAAGACATGCGGGAAGCCTCCGGGATATACAGAAAACTAATGTCATTTTATAGACTTCCGGGAATGGGATAATTGAGGAAACGAAACTGTAAGTCGTGGGAACCACTGAAGCAGGGTAGGAAAGGGTGCACACGTTTCATCAGGTTTTGGCAAAGTGAGGAGAAGGATGGTTTCTGCTCAAGGTGGAGTAACAGGCCACCCGGTTTTTCCCGCCCGTTTTGGCAGCATAAAGAGCCTCGTCTGCTTGTTCGATCACCCTGAGAGGTTCTGGATCTTCTGGGCTCACCGAAGCGACTCCAATACTGGTCGTGATTTCAAGGAGTGAGGTGGCCCGAATAACTTGGGAACCTCGCTCCTCGATGTATTGACGGATACGTTCACCCATCTGCTTAGCGTCAATTTCAGTCATTCCGGGTAAAATCGCACAAAATTCTTCACCTCCGTATCGCCCAACATAGTCTTCTGGCCGAATGAGTTCAACAATGGAATCTGCGAGCATTTTCAGAACTTGATCACCCGTCATGTGTCCATAACGATCATTGATCATTTTAAAATTGTCCATGTCTAACATCAGGCAACCTAGGGGCTCATGGGATGATTGGGCTTCTTGTATGCTGGCCTCCAGCTTTTCAAAGAAGGCATGCCGGTTTAGGGCACCGGTCAGTTGATCGCGAGTGGCTAACCATTGAAGTTTTTCGTTCTGTTGTTGAATGTCGGTTTGGGACCGGTGCAACTCCTCAAGCGTGGCGAATAAATGGTGGTTGGCTTGGGTCAGTTCCGTGACGTCGCTGAATGAAACCAGGATGCCTCGTAACTGATTTTCCTCATCGATAATGGGTGTGCTGTTCACGGTAAATTCTTTTATTTCTTCTTCAGAAAGTGCATAGGCGAGGGGGATGTCTGTTTGAGACTGGTTTGTCTGTTTGACAGTTTGCCAGGGGAGCGAGGCAGGGGTTACTGGCAGATTGGCCGGGTCTTTCCAGGGTAAAAAATCCAGGGATTTTCCCATTAATGTTTGAAGCGTCGCCTTACTAATTCGTAGAAAAGCCGTGTTCGCGAGCACTACCCTCCCTTCCCCATCTAAGAGGACGACCCCTTCGGCAAGCGTATCCAGGACCGTTTTCACTCGCCTTGGCACAATGGTCGATGGATCGACATTTCTGAGCACCCGTCGAATAAACAAGTAAAAACCCGGAAAGCCGACGAGGGCGATATATCCCAGAAAGCGATAAAGGGGATCGTGGATAAGGGCCGACCACCAACCTTGATCCCTGAATGGGGGCTGAAAGGCAACTTGTAAAGTGCCCCAGGGTTCCAACCCGTTGTAAATGTCCACTTCCAAGTTGGTTATGGAGGAAGGACCTTGTGGACGTTTGGTCCAAGCACGGTGATGTGGTCCCGTCACGGCCAAGGATTTGTCCTTGGAATCTACGAGTGCGATGGAGCGGATATCTGAATTTCGCGTGAGTAGGAATTCTATGGATGCTTGAATGGTGGCCAGGTCATCCTTTTCGGCCAGCTTAGAATACTGTGCAGCCAAGTTTTCTACTATGGTTTTTCTCAGAGCAAAGGTCTCACTGGTTTGGTCGGGAAACACATCCCAAATCCACGTTCCGATCAGCACAAAACTGATGGTCAATGTCGTTAATCCCAAACTAATGAGCATGAAGGCGTTCAGACGTTTCATGGGTGTGCAGCGTCCTTCTCAGTAGGAGAGGGGGTTGAAGGTTGATGAGAAAAAATGTGCTGAAATTGTGGGAATTCCTCTTCTTCCTGATTTTCCGCTTGTTGGGTGGCAACCAAGTGCTGCCACCGGTCTTCCTGACTCATGGATAAGACCGGGAGTGGATCCATGCTGTTCCAGACAGGGATTGTGGCCAGTAAGCTTGCCAGGAGAGATGTTCCCCGAAGGATCCAAATGAAAATCCCGGCGGAAATCACGAACCCTGACCCTGTGACGGTTTTGACGATTAATTGTTTATCTCCCAGTTGGTGTTGTCTCTCACCCTCAATCGTTTTAGTGACCGAGTCGAGTGAATCAAAAAAGGACTGTGAGAATAATGCAGAAACGGGGGGTTGGATTTTAAGGTCGATTCGGACTATTTGAGGTTGGCTCATCCCTCCCTGCGTGTCTTGAATCTGTATGATGATATCCCGAGTTTCAAAGGGCGGAGACGTATGGTGATTGAGATAGGACAAGGATCGCAAAACGGATTCGTAGACGTATTTGGGTGCCCGGCCTGTGACCACCAGGGTGCTTTCGTTAAATTGTTGAATTAATGAAGGATCAGGAAGTTGCGCTCGAAGGGTTTCCTCTTCCGGATGTGAAGGATCTTGTATCTTTGCCCGAAGCTCGATAAATTCTGTACTATCCACGTCCTGAATATGAGAATCTGAGGGCATAAAATGGAGTGCCCGTCCTCTATGGGTCATAAGAAGGGGGGATTCAGGGTCGGGAAAATTTCCTGCAATGGTGGGAAGGCTGTTCGTGGAAGTGAGGGTGACCTGAGTCGTGAAAGGGATGCTCGTCGATTGGCCGTCCGAAACCACGACTTTAATCACTCGTGGGATGAGTGATGGGGCATTCGAGTGATTCTGATAGAATAGTGACTGTAGGGTATTCTGATAGGTTTCAAGGGATGCCCGGCCGGAGATGGTCAGCACCCCTCGGTGGAAGTTGTGGGCTAATTTCGAGTCTAGGGCATTGACTCCAAGGACATCTTCCAATCCATCTACAGGATTCTCTAGGGTGGCCGTCAGGCTGACGAGTTCAGTGTTGTCCTGATCCCTGATTCTGACGTTTGAAGGCAGGATGGGGATTGGGGGGCTTCCTTCAGAGAAGTGCACCTCATGGGTTCGCCTTTGGGCTTTCTCGTGTTGAGCATTCAAGCCGATTATTGGTGAGCGGTTGATGTTTTTGACGATTATCTTCGTGGTGACAGGGATACTGGCTAGTTCTTCATCCGATGCCACGAGTGTGATTCGACGAGGAGCCTCCGTTGGGGTGGAAGAGAGGTTTTGGTAGGTGAGGGTGTGCATAGTAGATTGATAGGCTTGTATAGAAGCCTTTCCGGAAATCGTGAGGATTCCACCTTCGAGTGTAGAGGTCATGGCAGGATCAGTGGTTGTGACATCCAAGACCTCCTGTTCCCCATCCACAGGATTCAGGAGTGTCACGGTTAAACGGGTCAGATGCGAACTGTCCTTGTCATGAAGCGTGGCGGTTTTCGATACAAAGTGGAGGGGGGATTGCCCTTCACGATATTCGGTGTCATAGGTTCCTGAAGGAAGGTCTGCGGAGACACCTACCCAAGACACCAGAGGCGGGGAATTCGTTCCGCTCACGGTTATCCGGATCATGAAGGGTTGACTCATGAACTCCCCGTCTCCCACCGTCACTGTCAAGTGGCGTGAGGCTAACGTAGGATTGGGCGAGGCATTGTAGTAGGTAAGTTGGTTCAGCACTTGTTCGTAAATGGGCAATGAGGCTTTTCCCGTGACCGTTAGAGTTCCCGGTTCGAATTTTTGAGAAAGGATGGGTGAGGGAAGGGTTGCCCCGAGCATTTCCTGGTCTCCATCCAATGGGTTGCTGAGGCTCACTGTAAGCAGGGATAATTCCTGGCTATCTACATCTTTCAGATGAATATTGGGGGGAAGCAGAGGTATGGGAGCCATTCCTTCCGTGAAGGATGCTTCAAAAATGGGCTGTTCAGAAATGGATTTTCGAATTGGCTCCCAGATGATTTGAGGATTTGGCCAGTCAACTTGGATGCCTGGCGCCAGTTCGGAGGAGTTGCCGTCTTTATGAGTGGCTATGGCGGTGATGTATTCTCCAGGAGACAGGCCAATTCCCAAGTGAGAAGCGAATTCTCCTTCCCCGTTTTCATTGGTTTTCACGGAATCGGATCCAAGGAAACTAAAGGCTTCTGTTTTGGAGAGTGCCCCTGGAGAGGCGCTGGAATAAAAGTCTATCTGAAAAGTTTCCTCTGGGTGGCTTTGAATTTTTCCGACAACGAACAGGTGATTGACTGAATGAGCCGTGGCAGACTGTAAAATAGGAAAATTCTGTAATCCATTTGGTCCTTGGTCTTTATCCAAGTGGTCATTGGGAGTGACTTGGTCTTGCTGGAGGTTAATCGCTAAGCCCTTGTTGTGATGGATCGAGTTTCCTCGGAGGGTATTTCCTTGACCGAAGAAAATGGCGATTCCCTCTCTCTGGTTAAAAGCAATCGTGTTCCCGGATTTGGGTTCGGGTCCTCCAATAAGCGTGTGGTCGCCGAACACCGAGATGCCATCCAAATGGTTGCCCCATTGAGTCTGCCCGGATTCATCGGTCCCGACAAAATTTCCTTGTATTCGATTTTCCTGGCCTTGTTGGATTTCTATGCCACTTCCCAAGTTGCCGGCGATGAGGTTCCCGACAATTTTATTGCCGGCCCCCTTTTCAATGATCACTCCATTTCCGCGGTTCCTGGCAATAATATTTTGAGTCGTTGGGACGGGGGCTCCAATAATATTGTTGTTCCCACTGATGAGTATCCCATTTCCACCGTTTCCCGTGTTTTGGGGATCCCGGAAATCGGATCCGATCGTATTGCTTTCAAGAATATTGGCGTTTCCCCGAATCACTACCCCATTCCCCGAAAAATGTTGAATGACAAGACCGCGGATGATTGAACCCTGGGAAGCGAGAGTGAGACCATCGATGGGGGGGTGTGCCGTCGTACCAGGTCCCTGCAGAGTGACTCGGTGGTCATGGGAAGAAGTTCCGTCGATGATGACCGGGTACTTAATGGGGGGTAGGGGGGTATCCAAGGTGATCACCATGGATGGCTGGGCCGGTGAAAATCGAATGATCACCGGGTTAGGGCTACGATTCGCTGTTTCAATGGCTTCCCGCAAGGATATGGCCCGATCACGCCCAGGGTATAATTTTAGTGTGTCCGGATTATGGGTATCCCCATCAAAACTGTCGTTTTCCGAGGTGACGATAATGACGGGGTATGGGTTATCTTTTCCAAAGGTCAGAGGAGGTGACCAAAAAATCAACTGGCCTAATATCAGGGTGAGGCCAAGGCGTATTAGCTGTCCTTGATCTTTAATAGCCATCACTCTCTTGGTGCGGTTAAAAAATATTCGGCGCATACTGGATGGATATGGTGTGAATGGCTCTCGTCTTCTCTCTTGAAGTTAATTGATGATTTGGCAGACCCAGTTGGTGTGTACCCGTTGTGTCTGGAGCCTAACCGGTCCAGGACTTCAAAGTGCGAACCGCCATCTACTAGCGGATTTTGGGTCCCGGAAAGCCTAAGTCGCTTTCTTAGAAATTATGGATAAAAAACTTTGGAGGGGATAAGGAATTTAACGGATCAAAGGAAGCCAAACTTTATTGGTTATTCCACAATCAATAAAAACATTCAACAACGGGCAGATAATTTTATGGTGTGAATATTCGATCCGGCAAGTTATTCGATGGGAATGAGGATTTCCAGTCCGCCCATAATATCGTTGAGCTTGAAATCCCGTTTGGGGCTTTTATCATGGGCATTGTGACAATTTACGCATGCTCGACTCACAGCCCGGTCTGGAAAAATCGCTTGGTAGTAGCGGCGTTGGTCAAGGAATATTTCTTGTTCAGCGACCTCGCCGTAATTCATGACGCGTTCTAGTGCCGTCCGTTCTTTTTCGGACTCGGGAGCGTTCTCCTGGTTAATAGGCCAAAGGCTAACGAGTCGATACCGAAATGGTTTTCCCCGAACCTGAAGCCCGCGAGAGGATTCTTTAAAAAATTGTGCGGGAAGGGGGAGTGTTCGGTCTTCCCGCCAGTTTTCCGATGCCGTGGCAATCAGCATGGCCTCCATGCGTTCTACCACGTGTTGGGTATAGAAGGTTCGATCAGCTTGAAGGACAGCGTGCAGATAATCGGCGACCACGCGTATGGGCAATCCGTTTTTGGGTGCGGTGTTGACGCCAAGTACCCACCCCAGCGCAAAGGTCAGCAAGCCTACGAGGATGGTGAGTATAAGGAATTTTTTAGGCATGGTCATTCTTCATGGTCATCCTGTCACGGAGGGTGAAGTTTGCCATTGCTGCCAGACCCGTTTTGATCTCATCATACCAATACCCCCTGGGATGCTACTACCGTTTTCTTCGGCATGAGAAAAATTTTCAAAATTGGGCTCTCGAGTATTTCCGGGTTGTCCGCGTGTGACCCCTGACCAAAGAGGTGCTCCATGCGTGGGATTTCAGCGTTTTCCCCAACAGAAAACGTGGACAGAATGTCAACGAATTGCGTAGGCTCATACTGGCTGCCCTAGATTCAGAACACAAAGGGCATAATGGTCTCTCGATTGATGCCCTAGGTCAGCGGGAATCTTGATGAACATCATCAATATTTTTTCCAATCTTCCCATCGCCAAAAAACTCCTCTTGGTTTCCGGAGTACCGATCTTGGCCGTGCTGGTTTTGAGTTTAATGACCTATAAAAGCGTGCAAACGTTCTCGTTGGATGAAGACCATTTAAACGAGGTCTATCACGTACAAAGCGCTTCGGCAGAATTTATGCGATTAGTCGTGGACCTCGAAACCGGCTTCCGAGGGTATGTCCTCACCCAGCAGAAACAATTCTTGCAACCCTACCAGGCCGCCAAACAGCGTGTCGTGTCGTTGGGAAATAGCTTGCGGCAAATGGTTCAGGCTAATGATGCGCAACGGATGTTAATCGAATCGGTCCAAAAAAATGTCGAGCACTTGATGGCGGATAAGGACTATCTGATTGGCCGAGTAAAAGGTGGGCATCCTGAAGAAGCGCGACAATACATCGAGGCCGAAACCGGTCGGCTGTTGATGTTAGCCATTCGGGAAGAAATGGCGAGGTTTGATCGACGGGAGGTTGAACAATTACAGGAGGCTCTCACCAGTAGCTCTCAGGATCGATCGGTATTAATGGGTGTCGTGGTTGGCGGGGGATCCCTCGCCCTCATTCTTCTTCTCCTTCCCCTTCATCTGATCGCCCGTTCTATAACGGGGCCGTTAACGAGTTTAGTCAAGACCGTCGAGACCTTTTCCGGAGGAACGATTCCAGAAGTGACCGTGCTGGAACGCAAGGATGAAATCGGAGAATTAACACGGGTTCTTCGAAGGATGAGTCGGCAAATACGCGAACATATTGACCAGATTCAACAGTCTGAAAAGGAGCTTCGTCTGCTTCATCAAGATGTGTCCTCTTCGGAAGCCAAATATCGCGGAATCGTGGATAATGCCCCGATCGGAATATTCACGGTTCAGCACGGGAAGCTGATCTTTAGCAACAGGCAAAATTGGATACTCGCCGGGCGCAATCCTGATGAAGTGTTAGACCCTGAACAGATGTGGGATGCCGTGCATCCTGATGATCGCCAAAACGTTCGGCAGGCTTTCCAGGACGCTCGTGAGACGGGAGAATCTTTTGAATGGGTGTTCCGCTTTCTCCATGCGGATGGAGGAGTGCGAAAGGTCCTCAGCCGGGCGGTGCCGATTAAGGATGAAATGGGGCAGACCCTGGTGTATCAGGGATTTAACGTCGATATCACGGCTTTGGAGCAAATGCGGGCCCAATTAAGTCGAACCGAGCGTTTAGCGACATTAGGCCAGGTGGCTGCCGGCATTGCTCATGAGATACGGAATCCTTTGGTTGGGATCGGGTCTACGACGACTCTCCTTTTAGAAGAGGTCCCCCCTGAGGGAACCCACCATGACGATCTCGTGACAATCTTACAAGAAACCCGACGGCTAGACCGGATCGTCAGTCAAATCGTCGATTATGCTCGTCCCCGTGATCTGCTTCCTGTCACGTTTCAGTTGGAGGAGTTGGTTCAAGAATCCCTGCAAGTCCTGTCTGACCCGCTCAAGGCAAAATCCCTTCATGTGGTGTTTCACCCCTCCCAAGGATTGGGTCCACTCCAAGCAGATCGGGATCAGCTCAAACAAGTCATCCTCAATACGGTGCAGAATGCGGTAGAATCCATGTCCGAAGGGGGGAGGCTGGAATTGAGCGTGGAGGAGGAAGTGGTTGGGCAGGTCCCTGGTTTTCGGTTTGTGATTCAGGATTCGGGAAAGGGCATCAGCCCCAATGCATTGCCCCGGATTTTTGAACCCTTTTTTACGACGGGCAAACATCGTGGAACGGGACTGGGGTTAGCCATTTGCCGGAATATCATCGATGCCCATGGGGGTGAAATACGCGCGGAAAGTGAACTCGGGGTTGGGACCACCATCACCATATGGCTGCCTCGGGTGTGTCAACCTCAGATGTCCACGGTGTAAAACATGCGAGCGAATATTTTTGTGACAGATGATGATCACGTGGTTCGGCAGGCGATTACCCGTCGATTAGCCAGGCGACAACATCACATTCGAGATTTTGATTCGGGCGAAGCCCTCCTCACGGCTCTGGAGCATGAGGTACCCGATATTATTCTCCTCGATCTCAAGATGTCCGGGTTGAGCGGCCTGGAAACGTTAAAACACATTCGAGCGAAAACCCAACAGGCCTTGGTTATTCTCCTGACGGCCTATGGCACCGTGGAGGATGCGGTCGAGGCTATTAAATTGGGTGCCTATGATTTTCTGATCAAAAGTGTGGATTTATCTGGAGTCGAGCCGGTGATCGACCGGGCCCTGGAATTTTTGGTGTTGCGGCGCCGGATAGATTTTGAGGCTCAGGGGCACTCCGGACGCTTTGGGTTCGACAATTTGATCGCGAATAGTCCACGGATGAAGGAGCTAGTGAGCCAAATCCAGGAGATGGCCCAAAATTTTAAGACGACAGTGTTGCTCTTCGGCGAGACGGGGACGGGAAAAGAATTCGTGGCTAGAGTCCTCCACCATAACGGCCCCAGAGCCACGGGCCCCTTCGTGGGGGTCAATTGTACGGCTATCCCGCAAGAATTGTTCGAGAGCGAATTGTTTGGGTATGAACGTGGGGCTTTTACCGGAGCTCATCAACGGAAACCTGGGTTGTGCGAACAAGCCGAGGGTGGAACACTCTTCCTGGATGAGATTGGTGATCTGAATCCTTCCATGCAAGCGAAGTTGTTGCGAGTCCTTCAAGAGCGGTCCTTTAAACGACTGGGAGGCCGGGATGATATTGACGTCGATTTCCGGTTGATCGCCGCCACCAATCGCGATCTGCGCAAAGATGTGTCGCAAGGGCGCTTTCGGGAAGATTTGTTTTTTCGCCTTAATGTGGTCTCCCTCGACCTGCCTCCCTTACGACAACGCCGAGAGGATATTATCCCGCTTTGCCTCCAAACGCTGATCCGTCAGAGCAAAGACCTCGGAAAGGATGTTCGTGATATTGAGCCGGAAGCCCAACAGGTTTTGGAACGCTATCCCTACCCGGGAAATATTCGTGAATTGGAAAATATTATCGAGCGGGCAGTGATTTTTTGTCGGGGGAAGAGTATTACGGTCGGAGATCTTCCTCGTGAGGTGCAGGAGGATACGCATTCGCCCGTTAATGCGGTGAGCCAGGGGGACCGTCAAGTCATACAGGTTGAAATGGTATTGGGCGAGAAAACCTTGCCTGATTTGGAGGCTGATATTATTGAGGAAGTGATGAGAGTGTCTGACTACAATAAAAGTCTGGCAGCCAAATTTTTAGGAATGACCCGTTTCGCGCTAGATCGCCGCTTGAAAAAAATCTCCGACTCCAAAGAAGACGTTGTTTGATGCGGGGGATGTGCCCATACACGTGGAGGGACTACACCTTAGGATTTTTTTCGTCCGGCAAACAGCACGATGATTCCTATCACTCCGATTAGTACCGCCAGCATTCCCAGAAGTTCTAAGCCTCCCATGACGCCACCTCCTTTTCGACAGGGTTGAAGGTTTCGGCACGTTTCATGGCCTCAGTCATGCCTACCCTTGTTTAAGAATGGCAGGTATGGGAAATGGTTGTCCAGTGAAGGCCGTGAAGCGAAAATTGGCAAGGGAGTCAATTCCTGGAAAAGGGGTGATGGGTGAAAGGAAATCCGGAGCCTGCCCAACTTGTGCGGGCCATGCTCGAATTGTGTGTTACCACCAAACATTTACCAGTCATGCCCAAAAGACCGAAATCGTGGTGTATGCTCGTTGACGTAGTCCTTCCCAGCCGACGATTTCGAGTCTTTACCTATCGAGTGCCGTCCTCTCTTCGCCCTCGTATTCATGTTGGGACCTCCGTCATGGTGCCCTTAGGAAAGGCGATTGTTTCGGGTTTGGTTGTGGACATCGAAGGACAATCGATGGGCTCAGACACTGGAACCCATGTCAGGTCTCAAGCAATTCGGGATATTCTGTCGCTCTCGGTCGAGCCAGATCAGCATCCAATCGATGCGCATCTTTTGGAGCTCGTCAAAAAGGTTGCCGAGTACTATCTCGCACCCTTTGCCGCCTGTTTGCGGCTGGTGGTGCCTTCCTATTCTGGCAAAGTCGTCCGGCGGGTGTTTCTGACAGAAAAAGGCCAGGCCGTACTCTCGGACGGTCGAGGGACCATGGAGGAGCAAACCGTGCTTCAGCGTTTGAAGCGACGACCCCAAGGGCTTCTGCGGACGTCATTGCTCCGGGGTTTGAGCAAGGCTTCCTCCTTGCTTGACCGGTTGAAAAGGAAAGATTGGATTATAGAGAAGGATCTTCTCCCCGCTGAACAAAAGGGAAACATGGCTAAATCTTCCAGTGTCGATTCCCAAGCATCTCTTTGGGCTGGCGTTGATATCGGTTCTCAAGCGCGGGTTCAGAAAGACAGCCAAGACTCTGTCCCATGTGATCTTGAACACCCTCCTAGAGACGTAAAGCTCTGGGTTGATTCTCTCGAGGTGGACCAATTTCGAGAGGTTCCAGTGGTCGGGTCGGATGAAGAGCGACAGGAAAAGTTGTTGCACCTGGTTGCCCGTGTGAGAGCGTTGCAACGGAATATGCTGATTTTGTCCCCCGAAGTCCAGCATGCGGAAGCCTTAGGAAAGAGATTAAAGGCCATCTGGGGAGAGGAAGTGGAGGTGCTTCATGGGCAGCTTTCGACATCATTGCGGGCTCATCGTGTAGAACGAATTCGACGGGGACAGGTCAAGATCGTCGTCGGCACTCGATCGGCCCTGTTTTTACCCATTCAGCATGTGGGCCTGATTTGGGTCGATCAGGAGGAAGCCTTTTCGTATAAGGAAGAACAATTGCCTTATTACCATGCTCGGGAAGTGGCCCGCATGCGGGGGACGATTGAGCAAGCGCCAGTCGTGTACGGGTCCTTCCGGCCATCTTTGGAGTTGTATGCACGATTTTCGATGGCCATCACCCATGCCAGTGATGTTCCGGAGTGTGATCTCGAGATTCAGGTCGTGGACCTCCGGACTCTTCCTTTCGGAACGCTGCTTTCTCCCGTGTTGATCGACAGCATGTCGAAAGCCTTACAAGCGGGGGAACAAGCAATTCTGTTTCTCAATAGAAAAGGGTGGTCATCAGCCCTTGTCTGTGAGGATTGTGGGCAGGCTTCTACATGTGAGATGTGTCAGATCCCTTTCAAGCTGTACCAGCGTCCAGCCCGCCTTGTCTGTTCGTATGGGCATGGTTCTCATGCGGTCCCGGAAGTTTGCCCGAATTGTCAGGGGAGAGTGTTTCGGTTTTCGGGGGTCGGCACTCAACGTTTGGAAGAAGAGGTGGGTCGGGTTTTTCCTGGGGCCTCTTTAGGGAGACTAGACGGGGAGATGATGAAGGAATCGGGAACGATGGAGGAAATCCTTCAACGTTTTCGAGATGGAGATCTTCAGATTCTCATCGGGACAGAATTGTTATGCCATCAAATACCGTTACCCCGTGCAAGCGTGCTGGGATTTCCTCAGGCCGACATGGGCCTGCATTTTCCTGACTTTCATTCAGGTGAACGAACCTTTCAGGTGTTGTCACGGGCTCTCATGCTTTCGAGATGTGGCAACCCTTCGAGTTCCGTCATTCTGCAGACCTCCATGCCTGATCATCATGTGATACGGGCGATTCATGAGCAAGAGATGCAGGTCTTCTACACGCATGAGCAACAGCTCCGCGAACTGTTGGGCTATCCCCCCACCACCCATGTCGTGCTCCTTTTCGTCATCGGGCCGAAGATGGATCAGGTGCAACGCGTAGCCGACATGCTCCGTGATCGACTCCAACATTCTTACACGGGTCTTTCTTCGGATCCGTCGGGACAGGGAGCAAGATCATCGGAAATCTTCCTAGGTCCCATGGAGTCCAAGCAGCCAGGGAAATCTCAAAAACGACGAATCATGTTTATGATGAAAACCGAAACTCTTGACGCCACTCGACAACGACTTCAGGGGATTCTGAAGGACCTTGGGAAGCGGAGGCCTAAGGATTCCGTCATTATCGAAGTGAACGTCGATCCCATCCAGATCCAATAGCCAGAACGGGCTTATCGAGACTGTTTGCGGGCTTTTTTCTTCTGATTTTTGGTTTGAGGCTTTTCAGGAGTGGAAGGGCTATGAGTGAGGTCTCCCCGTGTGCGCTTAAATATTCCATACGCGAACACCATCCAAAACACACCGGAGAAGAGGCCGAATAACACTGCGTTAAAAATTCGTTGAAGATCTTCTAAGGGGGGCTCCGGACCGAGTTTTCGTAAATCGGCCATCTGCATGAGTGGCCAGGCGATACTTTCCACACCTAACAATAGGGTCGACAAGGCCCAGATATGACCGATAGACGGGCATTTCCAGGCCAGCAAAACCGCCAGGAGTACGGTGAGTCCAATCCCCACGGAGATAGGCAGGGCACCGAGAAGAAGCCACAGACCGATGATAACGGTGAGGCTTCCTAAGACGGCATTGATTTGATGCCAGAGATGTTCATTCATCAGGTCGACGTTTTCTGGGGCAACGGGTGTGCTGGAAAAGGCCCTTACCCTACCATAGTCCCCGACGCTCCAGCATTAGGGGAAAAGAAAGAATAGGGTTATCGCCCAATGTCCGCGAGGGGGGTGTCGGTGATGGTATAGGGACCCCGTGGGTTTTCTTGGAGTTGGTTCGACTGCTGGAGTTCTTCCGGTTGAGGAGTGGGGTTCGCATCCGGTGTCAGGACGATTCCCCAATGGGCATTATCCTGACAGACATTATCGAGGATAAGCGCTTGAGCTTGGGAAAAGAGGAGGATTCCACTCAACATATTCTCTCGACACCGATTGTGGATGAGGTCTGGGCGGGTCTGGTCGTCTCGGGCGGCGATGCCGAAATGGTGATTCCCGAAACATTCATTCTCGCGCAAATAGGGTTGGGCCCCCGCGAACGAAAAGATGCCGGACTCCCGGTTATGGCACACCTCATTGCCGGTTAACGTCGGGCGACATTCCGGTCCATAAATCACGATTCCGGAGAGGAGCCCCTCTTGGGCCCGACAGTTCGAGATGGAGCAGGTGGAGTCCAGAATGTTCATGGCTGAATGTTGATCGCTTCCCACGTAGCGAAACGTTATACCCGTAATGTGTCCACTCGGTACTCGCTGAAGATAGCAAGGGCCGCTGCGCCGGTTGAAGATGGTGACGTGATCGCGGCCTGCGCCGATGAGATGAATGGGGTGGTCGGTGATCACTAACCGGTCTTCATACACGCCTGGATGGATAAAGATTGAATCTTTTGGGCCTGCTGCCTTCACGGCTTCGCTGGGAAGTGAAAAGCAATCCGTATTCGTGGCATCGACGATGAGCGTGCGCCCTCCATGAGGGTTAACCGGAGGTTCGGCCGGAGGTTGGGAATGTTGAGGGCCCGGATTCGTCAAGAAACCTCTCCCTGGTTCTTTTTTCACATGTCGCGAAAACGGTACGAAACAATCTACTGTATCATACCTCTGACCAAGGAGATTGTTGAGATATCCTTCAACTTATTGCTTGGGAAAGGCGCCAACTGCGTTTTCATACAATTGTAAAACTCCCAAACCCAACGTTTGTACGGAAACAACCACGGCCGCTGCAATGGAGGAGGCCAGGAGGACATATTCGATGGTGGTGGTATCCTTTCCCTAAAGAGGCTTCCACAGCCAATGTGCGGAAGCCTCTTCTTAGACTCGTTAATTTCTAAAGGTGGATTAAGATCCACCACTACCCGCATTGTTGATCCCATCATTCACATCTTGGAAGGCCTGGTTCACAGTTCCGCCCAGGGCCGCAACCGTTCCAACGATCACGGCAGCGATGAGAGCTGCCAACAGACCGTATTCGATGGCCGTGGCCCCTTCTTCATCTTTCATGAAATCCTTCACGAAACGAAGCATTTGATCTCGCATAGTCTTTCTCCTATTCGGGCAAGAAAATAATAGTGACCGCTACGCCGGCTGCCCGTGCAGCACCGTCGTAAACGGCGCCCTTTAACACACACGTCCTTCGGTAACCCGGCTAGGGGCAGACCCTGAGTCGTGGTTGTGCGCCCACGTCTTGCGACGTGTTCGCTTGTTCGGGAAAGGGCACCCGAGTCAAGTTACGTTGTATTGGGCATCTGCGAGTGAGAGGGGGGACAGCTGCAGGTGAGAGGGGGACCCGAGAACATGTAACGAGTCATGGTTCAAAAGCTAATCTTTCGTCTACACCCCTTATCGACGTTCTTAAAAAAAACTTGCCTATGATTTTTTTGAGTATGTAGAGATGGAAGGGATGTTAGTTGAGTTGATCGTGTATTTCAGGATGGTGGTGGTCTCAATCAGAACCCTTCCCCATGCAAGGGAAATAGTCACGAGACCGAACCAGAAGCCATGTCCTTTTCGCAAAGGGCGCGATGAGTTGAGACGAGGAAAAATCCTGGCGATCAGTTATTAGAGGAGTTTTGACGAGTGGCAAAGACTTCGCCGGGGTGAATCAACAACATGCAATCACCATCCACGGGGTCTTTGTGAAAGAGTGCAAAGGTGAGGCACAGTTGTGGGGTCGGCTCCTGATCAAATTCCAGTAAGACGGGAACGTCAATCAAGGGTGATGGAGTTTTGAGGTTGGCCAATCGAAGGCGAACGGCCACGAGGGTATCTCGTATCCTGCTATTGATGTGCTCTTCCGTAAATTCTGGGGACGACGAAATGTATTGATTCCATAACGGGTTGGTGAGGCCAACACAGAAATCCAATCCGATCCTTTGGGCCAATGGGGTGACGTCTTTCATGATCCCTTGGTCAATAGCTTCCCTTCGAGATTTGAGGGGTAGGGAATCCAAATCGACCGTCAACGTTTCCGAAATTGAGGTATCGGACGATTCCAATTCGACCGTTGACTCTAATTGGGACGGGAGAGCGTGGGCTGTCGGTAAGGACGGGACAAGGGTGGTGTCCAAGGGCTCAGAAGATTGAGTTTCGTTCAGGGATTGGAGAGAACCCGTCTCTCCGAGAGCTTGCAGGATCCCATCATAAATCTCCTTGGCGGAGTTGGTCCAGGAAGGATTAAAGGGTAAGCCTCGAAAGGCTGCTTCCGAAGCCTTGATTTCATCATGGGTCAATTTTCGCTGGGCTTTCATACACACTAAGGTAAGTCATTTAAAGGGAATGTCAAGAAGCCTTAGACTTAAATTAGGTAATTATACTCAATGTAGGCCGTTGTGTGCGGATTCGCACGAATGAGTAAGAGCGATATCGCTCTCCAGGTGGAAATAAGGAATAATTCTGACTGTCATGACCAGTCAGAATTGATTAAATTATTTTTATAAATCAACAGTTTAATTGTTATTTCTGTTTTGGGTTTCTTTTGGAATACCGTTTGCTTATTTATCAGGACATTCAGATTACTTTTTAGGAGATTATGATGGATCCTCTTTTTGACTTGGCGATGATTGCAGTGGTTGGAGCGATGGTCGTCTTTAACATTTACGGTTAATCTCTCTCATTTCCTTTCAGGGGTGGCCTTATTGGATTCTTGATCCAACCCCTGAGTGCTCACCCTTTCCGCTCCTGACCGTTTATCAAATCCCCACTTTCTTGTTTTTAAACTTCAAAAGCCCCATTCAAGTATTTCTACGTAACTAAAATTTCATAACTTTTTGAAATTTAAAGAAAATTTATTGAATTTTCTTGTAGACCCTAATGCCGTCTTGTTATATCCTCCTAGGAGATGGGTTGGAAGGCGTGGTGCAACCGGTTTTTCACTGGGGTCTCAACGAGTTACAGCCCTGTAGATTTTGTCTATTGGCAACATTGTAGGGTTGCTGGCTTCTCCAGGGGTCAGCTTCAGTACAAGCCGGTCTTGTGATTCTGCTTCAGTTCAAAGCAGGGTCCCTGGCCGGCTTTTTCGTATGTATCCATGACATGATTTCCTATCCCGGTCTTCGAACCCAAGAAGGAAGGGACTTTTGAGGCATACTGGGTTAAGTGGGGGGGGATGGGTTGAACCCACCTGATATTCCTGAGAACACGATGACCGCTGCTGCGACGGAAGTCCCAAGAGGGAATTTTTCTGAGCTTTCAAAAAACTGGAAAGCGGACATCTTGTCTGGCTTTCTGGTGTTTTTGATCGCTTTGCCGCTGTGTTTAGGTATTTCCCTGGCCTGTGGGTATCCCGCCATCTCTGGCATTTTTACGGCAATCATTGGTGGGATGCTCGCCACCTTTTTCAGCAATTCAGAATTGACGATTAAGGGACCTGCGGCTGGTCTGATCGTGATTGCGATCGGCTGTGTCACCGAATTTGGGTTTACGGGTGGGCAGGATCCAGAGGCTGATTTTCAGGCATACCGGCTTGCGTTGGGAGTTGGGGTCGTGGCCGGCATCATTCAGATTTTTTTCGGGTGGTTTCGCGCTGGAATCTTAGGGGAGTTTTTCCCGTCGTCGGCGGTGCATGGTCTATTGGCAGCTATTGGGGTCATCATCATGGCCAAGCAATTTCCGATTGCTATGGGACTCAGTCCCTCCGGAACCCCGCTTGAATTAATCGCCAGCATTCCAACATTCATCATTAACATGAATCCTATCGTAGGCCTTATCGGGATTCTGAGTTTATTCATCGTTTTTGGTTTCCCCTTCATCAAAAACCCTCGACTCAAAATCATTCCGGCTCCGATGATCGTGTTGTTCGTGTCGGTGCCTTTGGGGATGTATTTCAACCTTGACCAGGAACACACGTATACCTTTAACGGACAAGAATATTCCTTGGGAAGAAATTTTCTGGTGGCGGTCCCACTGAACATGTTTAGCGCGATCACGTTCCCAGACTTCTCAGGGGTCCCCACGGGAGTTGGGGTGAAATATATCATTATGTTTGCTCTGATCGGGAGTATCGAATCCCTGTTGAGTGCCAAAGCGATCGATGGCATTGATCCATGGAAAAGGAAAACCAACCATGATGGGGATATGTTAGCGGTAGGAGTTGGGAATACGTTGGCGGCTTTTGTCGGGGGACTACCCATGATTTCTGAAATCGTGCGGAGCAAAGCCAATATCGACAATGGCGCTCGCACACGGTTCGCCAATGCGTTTCATGGGATGTTTCTCCTTTTATTCGTGGCGTTGGTCCCAGGTTGGATCAATGAAATTCCCCTGGCAGCTCTCGGAGCCATGCTGGTGTTCACCGGATTCCGGTTGGCCTCACCGCAGGAATTCGTTCATATGTGGCATGTGGGAAAGGAGCAATTTATCATTTTTGTCTCCACGGTGATCGGCGTGTTGGCCACCGATCTGTTAATGGGGATCGCGATCGGAATTTTTGTGAATTTTCTTGTCCATCTTAAGAACGGGGCTCCTCCAAGGTCCTTGTTGAAATCACAGTTCAGCGTGATACGGGATAAGGAGGGAACGACCGTGTGGGTAAAGGATTCGGCCATTTTCAGCACGTGGATTGGGTTGAAAAAGAAATTGGACGCCTTGATGGAAGAACACCGGGTGAAGGTAGACTTAACCCACACCTATTTGGTTGACCATACCACGATGGCGAAGCTTCAAGAGATGCAAAAGGAATATGAGGAAAATAATTCCACGTTAATTGTAACGGGGCTAGAACATCATCAACCCTTATCGGAACATCCTGCTGCAGCCAGGAAACGTCCTCGGCAATGATGATTTTCGGAGGAAGAGCTAAGGCGATTGATGGAATTGAGCCTCAAGGTCCTGATCGAGTGAAAACACGATCACGCGTTCACCGATCTGGGTGTCGATGTCGGTGAACAGACCTGAAATCCTGGCGCCCGTAATATCGGTCATCTGGGTGCAGAGTTTATCGCGGCCTTGCGTAATGAGGTTTTGGCGCATGGCCTTGACCATCTCGACACCATCTTCGCTTTTTGCCAATTGTCGTTCGGCTGGAGTAAGGACTCCTTTGAGACGAACCAAAATCAGGTCACGAAGGATAAAGGCTTTGACATCCATGGGGCCGCGTCCCATGAATTCCTGCTCGAACTTAATGATGGCATTACGGATAGCCGTTTCCACTTCACCTTTTGTTCGTCCGTTTTTCATGTAGCCAATGGGGCACAAATAATCTATTTTTTTGAGAGGCCAATTATAAAGCGTTCTCTGAAAGGGAACAAATATCATCACAAGTAAGGGATGACCTATTTATGGAGTCTGATTTAAAAGGAACACCACAGGCCAAGTTGACCGACGCAGGTCGGGAGGAGGTCCGGCAAGTCGTTCTGGATGCCAGTGAACCGATCGCCCCCTTTTGGCCCATGCGAACCATGATCGCACAAAACCCCATTCATGGTTTGGAATATTTACCCTTTGATGAGGCCGTTCGTAAAGGCAAGCACCTGCTTGGTGGAAACGGGTATTTGGCCAATGATGAGTATCGTCGGTTATACCGGGACGGCCGTATCACACCAGAAAGCCTGAAGCACGTGTTTGAAGGTATGGCAGCCAAAGCGCAGGCTGATGATTCCATAACGATTGGGGACCGGCTTGTCACCTCCCAGGATGTGTGGCGTATTCATCTCGAGTATGGAATTCAGCCCCTGGAAACTTCACTGTTTGACTGGGAGTTAAAAATAGGAGCCATCAAGCGGTTTCGTCTTGACCTTCCGGAAGCCGCGAGATCGCGAATCGTTGAGCGAACGATCAAAGAATGCGAACACTGTCGGGATAATCCCGAAGAAGCGTATGTGACGAATCTTTGGAAGAGCACGAAAGCCCTTCTCGGGCTGGAGGAAACTTCCTGGGAAAGCCACCAGACTCGGGAACCAGGGCAAGCAGAGGCGGGGGAATCCCCATCCTTAAAGATTGATCTTCCGATCGAGCGTACTCTCGGTGATTGGGTTGATGAATTACAGGGCTCGCATATCGTGGAACAGGTCAATGAGCAACTGACCAAATGGATTGCAGCCTTTGTGGATGAAGGGTTGGCCGGGTGGGGGATGCCGGTACGTGAATCTGGGTTCTACGCATCGTGGCGAAGTCTTTCGGTGCACGACCGATCAGGTCGATTTTTGAGGATCAAAGACTATCAACGGAAGGTGCAGTCCTTGAGCGAGGATCCGGAAGGCACCATCGCGAGATGTTTAGCCCAATTACGAGTCCCACAAAAACGGTGGAAAGAATATCTCTCACGATCCCTATCCCAATTGCAGGGGTGGACCCGATACATTCGTTGGTTGGGAGAAAACCCGGCCTATCATGCGCAGCGTCACCATCCGATTGACACGGTTCAATACCTGGCGGTGCGACTGTTCTATGAAGCGGAACTGACTCAAGTCGTGTGTCAACGAGAATGGGGTATCGACGGAAATATCGATGCCCTGATGGAGTATTGGATGGACCGCTCAGCTGAATATGTTCAGCTGATGGAGCAACGGACTCATCCTGTTGAGCCTTGGCAGGAGGGGATGTGTCGGAACGGTTGGCGATTGTTCCACCTTTTCCAATTTTTGGAAATATCTCCTCTTGACCTTCAAGCGTGTTCCTCGAACGAAGCAGAAAAGGTGCTGGATTGGTTGGACGACTTTCCGGAAGACCGACATGGCCCCGTGTGGCTGGAAGCGTATGAAGAAACATTTCAAACTGAAATCACCCGGAAATTATTCGCTCATCGAGGGGTACACCCACCGTTAGAAACACGTCCCCGGGCCCAACTGGTCTTTTGTATCGACGTGAGATCCGAATCCTTCCGTCGCCATATCGAAAGCCAGGGCCCTTATGAGACGTTTGGGTTTGCCGGTTTTTTCGGGATTCCTATCAGTCATCAAGGGTTTGATCGTGAAGAACGATCGTTTCTCTGCCCCGTGTTGCTGACTCCCAATCATGCCGTGACGGAAATCCCTCGCCCGCAACAGGAACCCGCACTTCAACAGTATGCGACCGGCACCCGTTGGCACAAACTTGGCGACCATCTATTCCATGATCTCAAACAAAATCCGGTTGGATCCCTGATGGTCATCGATATCTTGGGGTTATTTTTCACGCTGGGGCTTATCGGCAAAACCGTATTCTTAAAACCCTATTATTGGGCTCGGTCTCAGCTGCGCGGGTTGTTTTCCCATTCCGTACCCACACAGATCGCCGTGGATGCCCCAGTTGACCCTCAGCAGCCAAAATCCGGGGACGTGGAATCCAGGGGAATTCCCGGTGGATTGGCCCAGGGTTTTTCCCTGGAGGAACGTGCGACGTGTATCGAAAATGGTCTCCGTGCGATGGGACTCACCAAAAATTTTGGTCGGTTGGTGTGCCTGTGTGGGCATGGGAGCGAAACGGATAACAATCCCTACTATGGTGCGCTCGACTGTGGGGCCTGTGGGGGAAACCCTGGAGATGCCAACGCTCGAGTCTTTGCCGAGATGGCCAATGATCCGGAAGTCCGCGTCATCCTTCGCGATCAGGGTCTATCTATTCCTGAGGATACATGGTTTCTTCCGGGAAAACACAATACGACGACCGATCGGGTCACGTTCTACGATGTGGAGGAGTTGCCTAAGAGCCATACCGAGGATCTCCGTTTGTTGCAGGACGATTTGAAGCAAGCTGGAGCCCATCAGGCCCTGGAACGTTGCCATCGCATTCCCAATGCTCCAAGGGAGATTGCTCCTGAAAAGGCGTTCGCTCACGTCCAGGCACGGGGTTGTGATTGGGCGAACCCTCGACCTGAATGGGGACTGGCCGGCAACGCCGCTTTTTTGATCGGGCGTCGAGCTCTCACGAAAGGACTCAATCTGGGTGGACGGGTATTTTTGCATTCCTATGATCCGATCGCTGATCCTCAAGGGGCCATCCTTGAAAAAATCATGACGGCCCCCTTGATTGTCGGAGAGTGGATTAATACCGGGTATTATTTTTCAGGAGTTGATCCTTGGGTGTACGGGAGCGGCAGTAAGGTCATTCATAATGTCGTCGGAGGTGTGGGAGTGATGTTGGGAAGTCAGAGTGACTTGCAAATGGGGTTTCCCTTGCAGACGGTCAACAATGGTGATGCTCATTATCATGAACCCGTACGGTTGTTGGCGATTATTGAAGCCAAACCGAGTGTGATTTCATCTATCATTCAGAAGCATGCCATTCTTCAGCAACTGTTTCACAATCAGTGGCTCAATCTTGTCGCGATTGATCCTCATGATTTTGAGTTCCATCGTTATCATGCCGATTCCACATGGAAAAATCTTCAGCCCTATGACAAAGCCAGTTAACGATCACGGACAAGGGTTCTTTGTTGTAGATGGTTTGGGACCCTGGTATAACATCATGAACTCTCTCGTATGCAGGAAACCGGGAATTGTCTCCGGGACCGCGGGGAATAATGTGAAGATGTGATGCGGCCAGTTCAGCGACTGGTCCATGGCGATAAGGGAATAGTGGCTATACACGCCAACCAGAAGCGTTTCGAATGAATGGTTCGGAGCATCCGGTTGGCCTTTTTTTGGAATTCTTGTTGCTCATCTCCAAACGTATGTGTTGACCCAAGGAGTGTATGAGGCCAGTTTCTTCACAATTCCTCATCGTTAAAACGCTGGCCCTATTCGTCATGTGGGTCATGCTGTCGGGGAAATTCAACCTCTTTCATCTCGGATTAGGTGCTGCCCTTTCCTTCTTGGTGGCGTGGATTAATTCAGGCCATTCTCCTTTTGTCCCCAGATTTCATATTTGGGGGAGTATCGTGTTGTACCTCCCATGGTTATTCACGCGAATTGTTTATAGCAGCCTCCATGTGTCCAGGCTGATCCTTCATCCGAAACTCCCCATTAACCCCAAATTGATAACGTATCGGCCCCAGATACGGTATCAGCCTGCGGTGGTCCTGCTCGGAAATTCCATTACCCTGACCCCGGGTACCATTACCGCGGAAATCAATGACCAGGAACTCCTGGTCCATGCGTTGGATGATGTCTCGGCCGAAGATGTGGTCAGCCGGAAACTCGAAACCAAAATCGCGTCCGTCTTCGGGGAGAAGGAGCCGGTTCCTTGAAGGCGTTTTTTCTCTTTGTGCTGATCGTTCTTGTTGCCTTGATCGGGGCGTATTTATACCGGGTACTCCAGGGCCCGACGACCTTTGACCGAGTCTTAGGTCTGAATGGAATTTCAACGAAAGCCGTGATGTTAATGGTGGTGATCGGAGTGGTCTATGAGCGTGCCGATATGTTCGTCGATATCTCAACGGGATATGCCCTCTTAAACTTGGTTGGGGCTCTGGCTGTCGCCAAATATCTGGAGCAAAAGGGACTGCCCTAACGTGGAGTTCGTATTCATTCCCCTCATTCTGGCAGGGTTATTTTTCCTGATTGTTGCCGCCATCGGTGTGGTGCGGCTTCCTGATGTGTTTACGCGCTCTCATGCGGTGTCCTTGACCGATTCGCTTGGAGCCTTTTTATTATTGAGCGGCATTGCGATCTATGAGGGCCTGAGTATGAAGGTGTTGAAGATCCTGGCCGTGTTGGCGTTGCTCTACCTTCAAAATCCGGTCATATCCCATGCCACCTTGCGGGCTGCGGTCCGGGCCGGGCTGAAGCCCTGGAAACCAAAGGAGGAATGAAGGCGGATGTTGTTTTTGTTTGAGATTCCACTCTTGATTCTTCTTCTGGTGACGGCGGCCGGGGCGATCCTGGTGAAAGATCTTATGAGTTCGGTCCTCATCCTTGGCACCTATAGTTTTTTCCTGGCCTTGGTATGGGCGTGGATGGGGGCCGTGGACGTGGCGTTTGTGGAGGCGGTGGTTGGGGCCGGTCTGGCCACGGTCCTTTTTTTGTTGACCTTGTTTGGAACCGCACCTAAAGATTCCCGGCTTCGTCGGCCCCCACCTCCCATGGCGGCCGTCGTGACACTTCCGATCTTGGGGATTTTATTATTGTATGCTGCCAAGGACCTTCCGGAGTTTGGAGATCCCAAATCCCCTCCGAGCATTCACATTTCCCCTAAGTATCTCGAGCAAAGTCTGCAGGACACGCATACCCCAAATGTGGTCACGTCCGTGCTCATGGACTATCGGTCCCTTGACACGATGGTAGAAACCGTCGTGATTTTTACCGCAGGGATCGCTTGCGCCTTGCTGCTCAGGAAAAAAGCTTCATGATCAAACCCCATGACAGCATTATCGTTCAGTCTTTAGGCCGCTTTCTAGTGCCGGTCATTCAGATCTTTGGCCTCTATGTCCTTTTTTTTGGTCAATATGGACCAGGCGGGGGATTCGTGGGGGGAGTGATATTGGGAACCAGTATGATTTTGGCCATCCTGATCTTCGGGCACGATGCTTCCCGAAGTCAGCTGAGTAAAAAAGTCCTTCATGGGGATGGGGTCGGCATGCTGATTTATGCGGGTGTTGGGGGATTGTGTCTGATCGGGGGTGGAGAATTCCTCAATTACGCGCACCTGGAAATTCCGGGCCTTGAACTTGCCTCGCGGCGGTCGTTGGGGATCCTGCTTACGCAAATCGGTGTGGCCGTCGATGTGGCCGTCACCGCCATTTCTATTTTCTTCAGCTTATCGGCAGAAGAAATTCTCGAGGATATTTCCAATGGTTGAAACCTTTTTGGCTATTTTTGAACGACCGAATTTTTTGACGTTTGTCATTATCTTTCTTTGGGGATTTTATATCATGGTGACGCGATACAACTTCGTCAAAAAGCTGGTTGGGATGTATCTGGTGCAAACGAGTGTGATTTTTTTCCTGGTTTCGATTAGTGCGAAAAAAGAAGCTACCGTCCCTGTCCTTCTCTCTCTGTCTCAACCCGTGGATGCGAGCCACTATGCGAATCCGTTACCCCATGTCCTGACCTTGACCGCGATTGTGGTGGGGGTGGCCACACTGGGTGTCGCCTTGGCCCTCTGTGCGGCGATTTACAGGAATTATGGCAGTCTGGATGAAGAAGAAATTTTAAAACGCTTGGAATGAACTATCACTTTCCTGCCTTACTGTTTCTCCTTCCTCTGTTCGCCGCCATTGCGATGCCGGTGGTTTGTCTTCGACATCGTGAGTGGAGTCGGCCCATTTCATTGACCGTTTTGGTCGGCATGGTCGGGGTCTCAATCCTGAACCTTGTGAATATTCTCAAGAGTGGAGAGGTGCGGTATGCCTTCAGTGGTTGGGCCCCGCCACTGGGGATTGAGTGGGTGGCCGATGGGCTGGCCAGTTTTATGATGGTGGGGTTGAGTGTCATGGGGTTGTTGGCTTTGGTGTTCGTCGGACCCGTTGCTCCAAAAGATCTTGGTGGACGCATCGTGCATTTTTACATTCTCATTTTATTGCTGATTTCGGCCCTCACGGGAATCGTGTTCGCGGGTGATTTATTTAATCTGTTCGTGTTCCTGGAAGTCGCGGCCCTCTGCAGTTACGGACTCGTGGGTGTGGCCGGTGGGAAATCACTCGTGGCGGCTTTCCGGTATCTCATTTTAGGGACCTTGGGCGCCTCCCTGTATTTACTGGGGGTGAGTTATTTTTATGCCGCCACAGGTACCCTCAACATGAGCGACATGGCCGAATTGCTCCCTCATCTTTTGGATTCGAAAGCGGTCGTGGGGGGGCTCTTGTTCATGTTTATCGGGTTGAGTATCAAAATGGCCTTGGTTCCCTTTCATGGATGGCTCCCCGATGCGTATACCTATGCACCTGATTCCGTATCTCCCATTTTAGCTTCGCTCGTCACCAAGGTGGCCCTTCTCGGATGGGTGCGAATTATTTTTTGGGTGTTGGGCGCCGAGGTCGTGGTTCATGATACTCCGGTTCTTCTGCTCATCAGTGTCGTCGGTTCTCTCGCGGCGGTCATCGGGGCAGTCCTGGCCCTCACTCAACGGGATTTGAAACGCATGTTTGCCTATGGGGGCATTTCGCATATCGGGATCATCCTGATCGGAGTGAGTCAGGGGAATCAAACAGGGTTCGTGGGTGGGGTATTTTATTTGTTGAATGACGCGGTGATGCAGGGAGCCCTGTTCTTCCTGGCCGGGGTCGCAGCGGCGAAATACGGCGTTCGCACTTTGGATGAAGTCTGGAAAATCGGCAAACAGGCTCCCTTGCTGAGCGGGGCGTTGGTGGTGATTGCCATGGGAATGGTGGGACTCCCTCCTACCGGGGGGTTTTTTGGGAAATGGTATATCATCTTGGGTGCGTTAGAAGCTTCGAACTACCTGGCCGTGGGTGCGGTCCTGCTTTCCACTCTTCTGACGTTAGGGTATTTTGTCAAACTCTTTGAACGAGTCTTTCGCTCAGCCCCCCTTCCATCAGACGAACCGGCTCTTGAAATGCCTCTGCAAGTTAAATTGAGTTTAGGCATCACTTCCATGGCCATCATGATATTAGGGATCTGGAGCGATCCCATCATTGGTCTGTTGATTACGCAGGCTTCGCCACCGGACTTGTGAGCCTCATGACGGCGATCTTTGTCTTTATCCCCCTCCTTCCTCTCCTGGCCGCCACGGTGTTGGCCTTGGGGGGGAGGCAATGGGGAGAGCACAGTCACAAAGTCGGTATTCCTGCCATCGGCCTTTCCTTTGGCTTGTCGGTCTTGGCTTTTCTGGAGGTCCTGAATCGGGGGCCGATCTCCCTGCCTCTCTACCATCTCTTCACATCCGGATCGCTTGACATCAATCTCAGTCTGTACATCGACCAACTGACCGTCCTTCTCCTCCTCCTTGTCACCGGGGTGAGCAGCGTGGTTCATGTCTTTTCTTCCCGCTATATGATCGGAGACCCTCGGTACAATAGATTTTTTGCCGTGATCGCCCTCTTTACCTTCTCCATGATTATGCTGGTCATGAGCGGAAACCTCCTCATGCTGTATGTCTTTTGGGAAGTCATGGGCCTGTGCTCCTACATGTTGATCTCTCATTGGTCGCAACGTGCACCTGCCGTACAGGCGGCGACCAAGGCTTTTTTGGTCAATGCCATCGCCGATGTGGGATTCGGGTTCGGGATTATTCTCACGTTCTGGACGTTTGGAACCCTCGATATTCCAACGATACTGGACCAAGCCGAAAGCCTGCAGGATAAAACCGTGAATGTGTTGTCATGGATAGGGTTAGAATTTCATATTCACCCCCTGACGATTATTCCCTTCTTTCTGTTCCTGGGTGCCATGGGAAAGTCTGCGCAATTGCCCTTTCATGTATGGTTGCCGTTTGCGATGGAGGCTCCCACACCGGTCTCGGCTCTCATCCATGCGGCCACGATGGTGAACGCCGGTCCCTTCTTGTTGGTTCGATTGAGCCCTTTGATCGTCCTGTCCCCCCCGGCCATGATGTTCATCGCGGCCATTGGGGGAGCCACGGCCTTGTTTGCCGCGATGGTGTCTATGACGCAATCGGATATTAAAAAGAATTTGGCCTATTCCACGATTAGTCAGATTGGGTTTATGATCATGTCATGTGGAATCGGGGCGTTCGTGGCCGCCATTTTCCATCTATTGGCGCACGGATGTTTAAAGGCCTTTTTGTTTTTATCCACGGGGAATGCCTTGCAAAGCGTCCATGCCAACCAACATTCTGCCGATGATCATGAATTGCCCAGCAGCCCTCATTACGCCATTTATGTCGGTGCGTTGATCCTGGCGTGTATCCCGCCTTTTCTGATTTTCTCCGGTCCTTATGAACATCTTTGGATTGCCCATGGTTTTGTTTCCGCACGAATCATGTTTTGGGTCGTGGGATTACTCACGGTCTTTTTTACCGCGGTCTACGTGTTCCGGGGGATGCTTGCCCTGTTTGAAACCGGTCCCTTGGGGGGACATCCCCATTATGACCGAATGCTCGATGATGCTCCTCGAGTGTTCTCCCCGTCACATCTGGTGTTCGCCCTGATAGCAGGGGGGATCATGATCGCGAGCCTTGTGGAGATCTGGTCTTGGATGACGAAGTTTCTCAGCCCCATTCTTTCGTCAACTCTTGTTCCTCTGGAGGGAGGAAGTGTCTCGACCGTTTCTCCTCTCTGGCTTGGAATTCCTCTCGGTGTCGCTGTCGGAGGATGGGGCTATGCCGTCCTTCAACAGAAATCCGGTCATCATCGAAAAAAGAGGGAAGTTATTTGGAAAAACGCGTTGTATGTGCTTCTTCTGAACAAAGGGTATTTTGATGAATTCTATGATTATGCGGTGGTCAGACCAACCGTTCGATTTTCGCATTGGCTCCTGAGGGTGATCGATGTGCGATGGATCGATACCGCGGTGAATAATATCGCGGTGTATTCCGTCGCATTAGCCGAATGGCTCTGGCGAGTGGTAGACGTGAAAGGCATCGATCGGGTGGTCATGGGAATCGGGGAACAGAGTTTGGGGTTTGGACGTTGGTTGTGGAAAGTCGTGGATATTCGTTGGCTGGAATACAATGTGGATCAGGCAGCCAAACAAGCTGATTCTGCCGGCCAATTTCTCTCGGACTCTGAACCACGCACGCTCCAGCATCAACTCTTGGTGATGGTGTTTTGGTTAGTCTCCGCCATCGGATTGTTGTATATCCTCGTCTAGGGTAGGGTTGGAGAGATCGTCTTGTTGTCAGGGACTTATCAAAAGGGAACGCCACAAGCTTCTCTCTCGTAAACTGAAAGGTTCACCACGATGCTAGATGAACACTTAATCAGTTGGATGATTGCCGTTCCTTTTCTGGGAATCCTGCTCCTGGGGTTCGTGCGCGATCAGGAATGGCTGCGACGAATTGCCTTTGCGGCCACCATGATTGAGTTTGTTCTTTCGCTTATCCTCTGCCAACGATTCGATTTTGCCAGACAGGGGATGCAATTTGTGGAGCGGGTCGAGTGGATGCCGACGTTTAACATTCAATATGCGGTGGGCGTCGACGGCATCAGCATCCTTATGGTTTTATTGACGGCTTTGCTCTGTCCGTTGTGCGTCCTCTGTTCCTGGCGATCCATCGATACGAGGGTGAGGGCTTTTCTTTCTCTCATATTATTGGTTGAGGGCGCGATGATCGTCGTCTTCACGGCCTTAGACCTCTTTCTTTTCTTTATGTTGTGGGAACTCACGATGATTCCCATGTATTTCATGATTATCCTGTGGGGGGGGCCTAACCGTATCGCCGCCGGCATCAAATTCGTCCTCTACAGCCTGACGGGTAGTCTCTTGTTGTTAGTGGGGATCTTGGGACTCTATCTGAATGGAGGCCATACCTACGACTTGCTGGTATTGAGTGAACAGACCTATTCCTCCACCACGCAATTTTGGCTCTTTTTGGCCCTTTTCCTGGCCTTCGCGATAAAAATGCCGATGGTGCCTTTTCACACGTGGTTGCCTGATGCCCATTCTGAAGCGCCCACGGCAGGGAGTGTCATTTTAGCTGGAGTGTTGCTCAAAATGGGCGGGTATGGATTCCTGCGGTTTTGCCTGCCGATGTTTCCAGAGGCCTCGGCGAAGTTTGCGCCATTCATTATGTGGTTGTCCGTCTTCGCCATCGTGTATGGGGGCTATTTGGCTTTGGCGCAATCCGACTTGAAAAAGTTAGTTGCGTACTCTTCAGTGTCTCATATGGGATTCGTGACCTTGGGAATCTTTGTGTTCAATAGTCAGGGTATTCAAGGAGCGATTCTCCAGATGTTCAATCATGGCCTGACCACCGGAGCGCTCTTCATCGCGGTCGGCCAGTTATACGATCGCACGCATAGCCGGTTAATCGATGATTACGGGGGATTGCACAAATCCATGCCCAGGTTTGTTGCCCTCTTTTTCCTGTTCTCCGTCGCGGCGTTCGGTCTGCCGGGGACTTGTAATTTCATCGGGGAATTTTTGGTCCTGGTGGGCACCTCGGACACCAGTTTCGTGATGGTGTTGTTGGCTATGGGAGGAATCGTCCTCGCGGCGGCCTACATGCTTTGGATGTTACAACGGGTGGCACTGGGGGAACCATCCACCAAAGTGGCCGCGCTTTTGCCGGATTTATCGAGTCGGGAACTGGCGACGGTGATTCCTCTGGCCATCATGGTCTTGTGGATAGGCTTGTATCCGGCCCCCTTGATGGAAATGATGGATGCCAGTGTGACACAATTGGTGGTTCAAATGAGTGATTTTCAAGCCCAGACTCCCTCCCTTGTCGTAAGACAATAGTTGTTCCCCTCTCATTTTCAAAAAACTTACAAGGATGTCGGTCAAGAAGGATCAAGGATCCGTCAAGGAGCTTTTGGTGTGGGAGAACGTTTCAAAATTTTCCACTAAAGCTTGATAGTTGGCTTGGAAAAGTTTGGCCGTTGGGTGATTAGCATCAAAAGTTTTGGTGATGATCGGAAGAGCCCGTTCATACAAAGCGAGGGCTTCTTTGTGGCGACCCTGGGTTTCGTAGACTGAGGCTAGATTGTTGAGAGTCGTGGCCACTTTAGGGTGATGAAGGCCCAGGGATTTTTCTTGAATGTCCAGAGCTTGTTCATAGAAAAGCTGGGCTTGGATCAATTGCCCCTGGGCTTGTCTGAATCCAGCGAAATTATTCAAGATGGTTGCGGTCAGCAAATGTCCGGAACCCAGTGATTCTTCGGCAAGGGAGAGGGCGTTAAGGTACAAAGTTTGGGCCTCAGAAATTTGGTTCTGGCTCTGATGCAGTTCTGCCATATTATTCAATACGGTGACGTGTTGATGGGGATGTGGCTGGGAGGACCGTTTCAGGAGTTCGAGGGATTGTCCAAAATGTTGCAAAGCCAGTGGATAGCGTCGTTGTTCTTGGTACAGAGCCCCTAAGTTGTGTTGCAATGTTATTTGTGAGGAGAGGTCGGGGACCTTTCCGCGATCGACCAATTCTAAGGCCTGTTTATAGTAGGATTCGGCCTGGGGATAATCCTGTTGAATGTGGTAAAGGCGGCCCACATTGTTCAATACTCGGGTTAATTGAGCCTCGTGTCTCTGGCTTTTCCGCAGGTAGACGATACTTTGTCGGAATTTTTGGTGAGCTTGCTGGTACTGTCCTTGGGCTTGAAGTAGCTCACCTAATGTGTTCAAGGTAATCCCCAGGGAATGAGTAGGGGGGTGTGGCTGATCTTCCAACAGGGTAAGGGCTCGACGGATGAAGGCTTCAGACTTGGAAAATTGTTCCTTGATCCGATAGAGTTCGGCAAGGTTGGTCAGGGTGGTCGCTAATGACAGGTGGTTAAAGGATCCAGTGCGTTCCAAGATATGCAGGGAGCGGACCAAGAGGGTTTCGGCTTCGGGAAATTTCCCTTGGGTTCGATAAATTACGGCCAGGTTATTGAGGCTGGTAGCCAATTCCGGATGCCATTCTCCGAGCGATTCTTCTACGAGTTCAATGGTTTCCTGATACTGGGTGGCTGCTTGGTTAAGGTTCCCAAGGGCAAAGTGTGTACGAGCGATCTGGTACTGGCTGCTAGCGAGTCGAAGCCGGTCTTGCCCTGATTCTAAAGAAGAGTCCTTTGCTGCGAGGAAATGGGTTAAGGCCAGATCATACTGATGTTGGTCGTATGCCTTTGCCCCGGCGTCGATGGATGTTTCCCATGTGTCTTTTGTTGACGTACATCCCAACAAGCCAATACCGCAAGAAAGGAGGATAACCATAAAAAGCTGAAAAAAAGAGGACGGCCCCTTAGGGATGAAGCCTATTGGTCTGGGAGCACGGAGGATGAACATTGATCTATCCAAGGATGAGGGTGAAATCGACCCATGAGGGTCTGGGTGAGATTTCAGAATTTTTTGTGGAGGGAGTTTCTATATTTGTACGGGATGTCTTGGAATGATGTCAAAAAAGGTTTTGTGGTAATCATAGGTGAAAATATTGGGTTTTTCAGTGGATTTATGGATTTTCCCTCAAGAATTTCATGGAAAATGCCGAAAAATACCAGGAATAGATCCCATCAGTTTGTCGACAGCTATGTTTGGGGAACATGGATCCTATTCCTGGCTAGACATTTTCAGGGATATGAAAGGAGGTAAACTGATGAGACATCAGGTGGTATCGAAAGCATTCTTGGTAGTTGTTGGGTTGTTGTTCCTGGGATGCAACCAGGTGGTGACTCTCTACTGGTCCAAACCGGGAGCGGGCCATGCCCAGTTACAACTGGATAAGGAGGAATGCCAATCCCTTCAGCGTACTGCCGGGTTGGATGAAAATCGAATTGAGAAATGCTTGGAAGCGAAAGGATGGTCTCAGGTTCGGCGGGAATATCAGGCGCCGGATGCTGTCGCCAAGGAACAATAAGTGATGACACAAATTCTGGCTCAGTTGCTCGAGAGACCCTAAGGAGGAATCCACTGATGAATAGTCTTAAATTTTGTATCCCGGTATTAGTTTATACCCTCTCTTTTGGTTGTGTGAGCCAGCAGGCACATGAGCGAACCATGGAAGAACTCGAGATGGCCAAGCAAAGCTCAGCTCAGGAAATTGAGCGTTTGCAGAAAATTTCTCAGGAGCAACAGGCTCAAGTAGAGACACTGGAGGAGGAAAAACGGGCCCTGAATCAGGCTGTGGAGAAACAGGACCTGAAAATTGCTCAGCGCGAACAGGAACTTATACAACTTCGACAAGAAAAGGATGGGCTATCCGAAGATTTGAACACCTATGAACAGGTTAAGAACCAACGAGTCCAGGATTTAAAAAAGGATCTTGAAGCGATTTATCGGGACATCAAGGGCATGGGAAATTTTTCGGGAGATCCCTCTTTGACTGGGGATGGACCCTTGTTTGCCTCGGATTCTGTCGATTTTGTAGATTTGGCTGAGGCCCTGCGGACCATGCGCTCCTCCATGAAAAACCAAATGGAGGAATATTCAAAACTTCGAGACATGAATGCCCAATTGGAAAAAAACTTAGATGCTTTGGAAGACCGGTTGCAAGTGGTCGATCAGTTGAGGAAGGAACTTGACGCCATGCGGGCTGAGCGGATCGCCGAGGAAGAACGCTATGCCCGTCTCAAGCAGCAACTCGAAGAGGTTCAAGCTGCTCGTGAGGCTCAAGCCGCACAATTTGCCAAAGTCAAGAACGAAGTGCTGACCGTGGGAGAAGAGATCGATCGGATAACCCGGGCGTTGGAAGAAAAATTTGGAAAAAGTCTCATGGTAACCCAACATCAAGATCGGTTGGTGCTGACCATGCTGGGCCAAGTATTGTTTAATTCCGGCGAAGCCGAATTAACCCCATTGGGTCAAAAAATCATGAAGCAAGTTGGGGAGGTGTTGGCCAGTCTTCCCAAAAAGAATATTCATGTTGAGGGCCATACTGATAACAATCCCATTTATGGGAATTTAAAACATCGCTTTGCCACCAACTGGGAATTGTCGACCGCCCGGGCCACGACCGTCCTCCGTTATTTAATAGAAGAAACGGGGATGGCTCCTCAGGTGTTTGCGGCCCTGGGTTATGCCGATACTCGACCGACCGCATCCAATGAAACGGAAGAAGGTCGAGCCCAGAATCGTCGGGTAGAAATCGTGTTGTATCCAGAACGAAATTCCGCAGCCAAGACAAACGACCAGGTCGCGACCCTCACACCTTAATCGCTTCATCCCAAGACGAAAATTTCTTCGATTATTCGAAGATCTTGCCACTTTTCCATCAACGTGATGTTTGAAGGGAATGCTTATGCCCCAAGTGCTTAATGGGCATTCCCCAAAGGTTGGTGGCTTGACGGTTTGTCCACATTATGATGAATGATGCTGGCCTCATACATCGCACTCGTGAGCGGAGTTAGAAAGACGTAAACGGCGAATAGGCCTATCAGGGTCATGCTAATGGTGTACGGCAAAGCCATCCATACCATGCGGCCATACGAGAGGCGAATGACAGGGGCCAAAGAGGAGGTCAAAAGGAAGAGGAACGCCGCTTGGCCATTAGGGGTGGCGACGCTAGGAATATTTGTTCCCGTGTTGATGGCCACGGCCAGTAAATCGAATTGATCTCGCGTGATGGTTCCGGCCTGTAACGCGCGAAGCACTTCATTAATGTAGACCGTCGCCACAAAGACGTTGTCACTGATCGCGGAGAGCAGCCCATTCGCCAAGTAAAACATCCCGATTTGGTGTGTCCCTCCCAGACTCAATCCGTAGTCAATAATCCCGGAGAAGAGATTTTGCTCTTGGATGACGGCGACAATGGCAAAAAAGACGACCAGCAGGGCGGTAAAAGGCAACGCTTCTCTGAAAGCCTCTCCTAACTGGTGTTCTTCAATAATCCCATTAAATGCCGTGATAAAGACGATTACGGTCAGGCCAATGATCCCGACCTCGGCCAGGTGGAAGGCCAGGGCTATGATTAACCAAACACCGGCGATGGCTTGAATGATGAGTCGGGCCTTATCTCCTGAATCTCGACGTTTGTCCTGTTCCGATTCATATTCCACCAGGATGTGTCGAACCGGGTCTGATAATTGATAGCCATAGTCGAACCAACGCATTTTTTCGACGAGAAGACAGGTTCCCATTCCCATCAAAAAGACCGGCAAGGTGACGGGGGCCATGCGAAAAAAGAATTCCATGAATTCCCACCCTGCCTTATCGGCAATCAGGAGATTTTGTGGCTCTCCCACCAACGTACAGACCCCTCCCAAGGCCGTTCCCACGGCCCCATGCATCATGAGATTTCGTAGAAACCCCCTGAAGTTATCCAAGTCCTCACGGTGAAGTTCGTGGACCTCTTGATCTGTGGTGGAGTCATGTGAGGAATGAAAGGATTTTCCTGAGGCCACCCGATGGTATATGTTATAGAACCCTAAGGCTACCGCAATGATGACCGCGGTCACGGTTAGCGCATCTAAAAAGGCCGAAAGAAACGCCCCCATGATTGAAAAAAGGAGCGACAGGAATATTTTAGAGTGAATGCCCAATAGAATTTTGGTGAAGAGGAACAACAGCAGGTCTTTCATGAAATAGATTCCCGCGACCATGAACATGAGGAGAAGAATGACCTGAAAATTATTTAACGTTTCGTGGTACACCATGGCTGGAGTGGTCATGCCCAGAATGACGGCCTCCAATGCCAAAAGCCCTCCGGGCTGAAGGGGATAGCTCTTGAGGGCCATGGCGAGGGTAAAGATAAACTCTAAGATGAGGATCCATCCTGTGAGGAAGGGGCCGATGGCCATCAGCAAAATGGGATTAAGAATGAGGAATCCCAAAATCGTCAGTTTGTACCAGGTGGGGGTATGGTCGAGAAAATTTCGGACGAGTGCCTGAAAAATCGTTCCTCTCATGGAGCTATTGAGCCTTTCCTAAGTCCTGAACTAAATGCAAGTCAATGGGGGACGGAACTTAAAGGTAAGAATTGGGAGCAATAGATCGAACCGCTTTTTACATCCCCTTTTGACATACCACAGGATACTGTTCTTGTACATGAATGAGGGATAATAAGCCGAAGAAAAATTTCGTGGTGTCTTTCGGTATTACAAGGCCGGATAATATCCTGAAAGTCAGGACATGGTATTTGGTTTAGTGATCTTCGCTTACCGAAACATGTTTTCGCAAGAGTTTCATGGCAGTTTTTATGAATGGGAATTTTTTTTAGTATTCGAGGCTCGTTCCCGCCCCCTCTGTAGCCCGAATGGTCAATCCTTAAGAAGGGAAACAACCCACGATGGTGCAAGAACAGTCACGTATTGAAAATTCTTCAGACCCGTCTCCTCGAAGCGTTCATCAACTTTCGGGGTTAGATGATCGGGAAAGGGGGTTTAACCGCCAAGTTCAGATCATTTCCATAGAAGAGCAATTTCAAGTACGGCTTCGTTACGAGAAACTTCGGGTTGAATTGGATCCCGTGTCTACCGAGGCGGAGGCCTTAGAGCAATTAGCTCGGCACCTTCATGGCCGTGGCTTTCGACAGCTTCGAACCCAACAAATTTTTGTAGAGGGTCGTTACCTGGGAAGCCAGGAACGTTGGGTAGAATATGCTGATCCTGAATCTCCAGAACCTTCTCAAGGGGGATGGGAGTCCTGGTTTGCCCGGTTCTTTAAGGGGAGAGTCTAGACCCCATGGCTCAATGTTCAAGAGTTCGAGTTTTTTGAGCGTAGTTAGAAGGGTGAGGGTATGGCCCCGACCCCGTCTTTTGTCGGGGTGGTTGAGGGGAAATAGCTGATGATCTGCCGAGGATTTAAGCATTCACGGATTTTGGGAGCAAGATCGATCGGTCGAATGGCCTCGATGATGGTGAGGGCGTCATCTTCCTGGGCTAAATTCAGGACGATAGGTTCATCGGAGGATGAGTGTTCATCATAAACCAGGATGATAGGCCGAAGTCGAGCCTCCAAGTTGACGCTGGTCACAAGGCCCACCTTTTCGTTGCTGAGCTTGACGAGGGAACCGGGAGGATAGACGCCTAACTGTCTGATGAGGGAGACCACGGCCTCATTCCAGAGTGTGTGGCGACATTTGACGTAGAGATGGGACAGTGCCTCGGAAGGTATTAAGGCCCGGGCGGGATCAGGATGGTGGACCAACTCATCATAGGCATCGACCACCATCACGATTTTGGCAAAAGTGCTGATGAGTTCGTCCTTTTTCCCAGAAGGGAAACCGGTTCCATTCAATCGTTCATGATGTTGGAGAATCACCTCTACGGCTTCAAACGGAAAATTTGGGATTTTCCCAACCAGTTCTACCCCAAATTTTGGGTGGGTGGTTAAAAAAGTTTTTAATTCTCCAGGGCTCATGAACCCTTTTTGCAATAATTTTTCCGCTGGAAATTTAAGTTCCCCTACATCATGAAAAAGTGCTCCGAGTGCAAGCTTTTCGTTCTCTTCACGTTTGAGTCCTAAATCCCGCCCTACCATCAAGGAAAGGGAGCAGACATTGAGAGCATGAAGAAAGAATTCTTCTTGAGACTCATTGGTTCCCATTAAATTGAGCAAAGCACGGGAATGATCTTCCTCCCCTAAAATGTCACAAAGATTTCCGACGATTTTTTGGGCTGTACGCAATCCTCGTGGCCGTCCCGTCACGATATCCTGCATGACCTGTTTGCCTTCTTGGACGACTTCTTGAAATTGAGTGCCTACGTTTTGAAGGTGCTCCTGGTAAGCCTGAAAGGCTTCATGCTGTGCGACTTTTCGTTGGATAGGATCATCGATAATGACTGCAGATTTCTCTTGTGTGAGAATAATTGGGTCCGAAGAGTCGCTCGGGTTCTCTAAGGAATTTTCCTCGGGATTTTCTTCCGAATGAAGCACCGAATCAGATGTTTCTTCAGGGTCTGTTATGAAATCTTCAGGATCGGACCGGTCCGGGTCTACGAATAATTTCACCTTGGATAAACCGTGCAAGGTTTCCAGTTCTTTGTTGGTCTTAATTTTAAAGGAGTTAGTCGGGAAGGGATGGCTAAACCATGATCCCTCGATTTTTATATAGAGTCCAAGTCGGAGGGCTGATGGTTGTAACGGTACAAAGGGCATGGATTCATTCCTGGGGTAAAATGAGGGTCCCTCTCATAGCTTTCGGATTAATCACGAGTAAAATTAAGATAATGGCCTTCAATACGAGGTAAATGAACGTAGATTCAACTATTGAGAATTAAGGAAGGAGGGGGTGTTCGGGGCTCGCAGTCTTGCCTCTCTCAATCTTAAAACATCATGAAGAACCCCATGCTATCCCATAAAAGTCTCAAGCAAGTAACGATGCGATTCAAATCAAGGTTTTCCATGCGGGAGGAAGCGTATGCCACGAGGGAGAGGGAGTAGGGGGCGAATCGAAACGGTATAGGTTTTATGCAAGGTATTCCGCTTCGGCTAATTCATATTTTGGTACCTCCAAGTCCGAATGGGTTCGTTGAATATCTAAGATGACCGGTAAGAGTTCGTCAAAGATCCTCACTAGATTTGGGTCAAAGTGTGTTCCGGAAAGAGACCGGATTTCTGCTAAAGTTTTCTCGAGAGGCCAGGGATCTTTGTAGCAACGTTTGGAAGATAAGGCATCAAACACGTCGGCAATAGCGCAAATTCTTCCTGCCAAAGGGATGTCTTCTCCTGCGATCCGATTGGGATATCCGGATCCATCCCATTTTTCATGATGTGTGAGTGCGATTATCTCCCCCATCTGAAGGACCGGGGATTGACTGCCGGATAACAAGTGCGCCCCGATCGTCGTGTGCTGCTTCATGATTTCCCACTCTTCCGGGTCGAGTTTTCCTGGTTTCAGGAGGATCCGGTCTGGGATTCCTAATTTCCCCACATCGTGCATAGGGGTTGCGTGAAACAAAATATCGCATTCTTCTTCAGTCATGCCGCAGGCGCGTCCAAAAACCATGGCATAGTGACTTAACCGGACAATATGGCTCCCGGTTTCATTGTCGCGGTGCTCGGCAGCTTTGGCCAACCGATGAACCACTTCGAATTGAGTCTCCCGTAATTCCTGGGTTCGAATTTTGACGATTTGTTCTAAAGATTCTTTTTGTTGAGAAATAGCCTTGTTCAGCAAGCTAGCTTCAAGCAGATTTCGAATCCGCATCGAGACTTCCACTTTATCAAATGGTTTGTGCAAAAAATCCTTGGCGCCTGACTCTAGGGCCCGCAGGCGGGTATCCCGATCTTCTTCTGAGGTCAAGACAAGGATGGGAAGGTACCGACCAGTTTGAATAATTTTTAACTGACCCATGATCTGAAAACCGTTCAGCTCCGGCATCCGAATGTCCAGGCAAATCAGGTCTGGATCGAGTTCTTTGAAGAGAGAGATGACTTGTGTCGGATCTTGGGTGGAATGAATACGGGTGTACCCAGCATTTTGTAAAATGCTCTCGAGGAGCATGATATTGGTCATTTGGTCGTCAACGATGAGAATCGTGGCGTTTTGACATTGTTGTTGTGAAATCATGATCGATAGTATGGTTGGATAAACTTAGAGTCTAATCCAGAAAATTCTTGGCCGTTTCTTTGGAAACACACTAGAAAGAGTAAACGGCGAAGGTTACCGGCCTGTCTTGCTGCTTTGTTCTGACACTTGTTCGCTTCCTTATATACTTTCGGATTTGCCATATGAAACTTAAGAATATGTTGTGGTTCTTGAGAGCCTTTCAGAGGGATTTGCTTACTCGTCCGTCGCTGGTTCGTTGAAGAATGGGCATTAGGTATTTCCCTCCTTTATTTTCCCTAAAGCCATGGTTACATGCCGGCTCTCCTCCCATAATCGACTCATCAGGAGATGAGGGTCGATGGGAGGGGAAAAGGGTGTCAATTGTTCAAGTTCGTGTGCTAAGGCCGCCAATCGAGCGGCCCCAATATTCTCACAGATTCCCTTGAGCCCTTGCCCGGCACGGGCGAGGGTTTGAGGGGCTTGGGCATCCAGGGCATTTTCGATGGAGGAAAGGCAAGAGTGTAAATCCTGGATAAATTCCTCGACCATGCGACCCACACGGTCAGGTCCACCCCTTTCCAACCAGACTTGGATCACTCCGGGATCAAGAGAAACATTCATCGGGCTCTGTTGGAGATGGCCTGTTGCTGGACGATCAAAATGACTTCCTTCCAGGCCTTCATCAGGATGCGAAGAGAGAGTGGGCTGTGATTCTTGGAGCCTGTTGGAATTCGCAGGAATTGGGGCTTCCATATTCGTACTGAGCCATTGTGTGAGTATGGCGGACAGATCCTCGGGACTCACGGGCTTGGAAAGGTAATCGTCCATTCCTGCCTGCAAACATTGCTCTCTGTCCCCTGGCATCGCGTTTGCCGTCAAGGCGATGATGGGTATTCGGGGACTATGGGAATGAGTGGTATTCAAGAGGGTTTCGGAAAACCGGCTATCGGCCTTCATTCCCTGCGCGGATTGTTCTTCTAATTCCCGAATTCTACGGGTTGCGTCGAATCCATCCATTTGAGGCATTTGACAATCCATCAGCACTAAGTCGTATTCATGTGCTTGAAAAGCCTCAACGGCCTCTTGACCGTTTTGTACCACATCGGAGGCGTATCCGAGTTTTTCCAGCAACAGGACCATGAGTTGTTGATTGATCGTATGATCGTCGGCGATCAGAATTTTCTTTCTCAGGAATCGCCGGCTTTCATTGACCAGGTGGCGGGTGATGAGGGGCTTTCCCTTCTGGGAAAGGGTGTCCTCCGAGCAGCCTAAGGCGGTTGCCAGAATGTCATGTAAATCCCGTTTGTGGATGGGTTTGGGCAGATAGGCATCAAAACCTGCTTTTTGGGCATCCGATGCCTCGCCCTTTTCTCCTACCGAGGTGAGGAGGACCAACTTGGTCCCGGCGATCAACGGTTCGTCTTTGATGCGTCGGCCCAATTCCAACCCATCCGAAGTGGGGAACTTCCGATCCACGATGGCAATGTCAAAAGGCCGGGATTCGGTCGCATGGCCTTTCAGCGCCTGGAAGCCGCCTTCTGGGTCCTGGAATATACAAGAATCCATGCCCCATTCCTTAGTATAGGATTGTAAAAGGAAGAGATTGGTTTGATTGTCATCGATGCAACAGACGCGAATGCCGTGTAAATCCGGTCGTGGAGTCCAGCCTGTCCCCACCGGGACAGATGGTTTGTGAAAAGGAAGAGAAAACCAAAACAGACTCCATTCGGAAGGTTGACTTTCCACACCAATTTGCCCCCCCATGAGATTGACCAGTTGTTGGCAGATGGCTAATCCTAACCCTGTTCCCCCATACTTTCTGGTCGTAGAACTGTCCGCTTGTGTAAAGGCTTGGAAGAGTTTGGGTGTGACCTCGGGGGGGATGCCCATTCCGGTATCCCAAACATGAAAACGTAATTCCACATGGTCGTCATGGTCTTCAGCCAGCAGGATCTGCACCGTCACTTCCCCCTGGTCCGTGAATTTAATCGCGTTTCCGAGTAGATTCAGGAGGATTTGCCGAAGGCGCCCGGGGTCTCCCCTCAGATGGGTGGGCACATCGGGGAAGATGAGCCCGGTGAGTTCAAGATGTTTGACAGCCGCTCGTTCGGCAAGGAGGTCCAGGCAATTTTCTATGGTCGCCCTAAGATCGAAGTCGAGGGTCTCCAATTCGAGTTTTCCAGCTTCAATCTTCGAGAAATCCAGGATGTCATTCAAGAGGGATAAGAGCGCTTCGGCAGATCCTTGGACCGTATTGGCCAGGTATCGTTGATTGTGAGTGAGTTCGGTGTCCAATAACAGGCCCGTCATTCCCAAAATCCCATTCATGGGAGTTCGGATTTCATGGCTCATGGCGGCCAAAAAATCGGATTTGGCCTTGGCCGCCTCCATGGCGGTATCTCGGGAGATGGCCAGTTCTTCGTTTTTGTCCTTCAGATCAGTCGCCATTTCCAAAACCTGCTGGCTGATCGCTTCCCGTTCATGAATTTCCTCCTGCAAGCGGGTATTCGCATGAGAAAGTTCTGCCGTTCGTTCTTGAACGATCTCGGACAGATGGCTCCGGTGCCGTTCCAATTCCTTGTCACGGTCCTGAATTTCTTGGAGCATGTCATTGAATTTGTCGATGAGAATGCCAATCTCATCGGGGGATTGGGTGGAGGCGCGCAAGGAATAGTCTTTATTCTGTGATATGCGAGTGGCGATATTGGTCAGGTGAACGAGAGGACGTAAGATGACCTGTTGAAGACGGGTGGAAATAATCAAGGACAGCAAACAGGACAGGATCATGGCGACTATCGTTACGCCCAATAAATTTTTTAATCGCTCATAAACCGGCTGAAAACTCGAACGAAGGTAGATGGTCCCGACGGGTTCATGATTTAACGACACTGTCCGATAGATTTCCACATATTCTTCCGAAAAATGCCAAATCAATCGTCTGGGTGATTTCTTCATGAGGCTTGGAGGAGGCCCCGGTTTGTATTGGGCCAGAATTTTCCCTTCTGGGGTCAACAGTATGGCTTGCAGAATATGAGACTGGTGCTGGAAGGCCGTGAGAATTTCGTGGGCCGCCTCTTGGTCCTCGAACGCCAATGCCGCTGAGCTGTTTTCACCCACGAGGCCCGCTTGGTTGGACAATTCCTCGACCAGGGCTTGCTGAAGGTCCAGAACGTCGTTCGTGACAAGGACCGAACATGCAAAGAGCAGGCTCAACCCTGAGGTGATCAAGAGAATCACGAAGAATTTCCTCCCCAGGGGCATTTCTTGGAATGCGTGGGAGATCTTGGAAAAAGGTGTTGCAATCATGACGTGACGATTTTGGCCAATCGGAGTAATTTTGAGCTGACCTTCAGATTGGACTGATGTATCGCATCGGGGTTTATCGCAAAGCGCAGCCGTTGATTCTCGATATACAATTGAATCATGCCACCATGTTTGAGAAATTCCTGATTTTCACCCACCGTTAAGACGTGCCCCTGCTTGAGATGTTGCATCAGCTTGGGCAATCTCGATGATTGTGAACCCGTTAGGTACAACAGATGGCAGTGAAGGAGTGCTTTGGTGCTGGGGTTTCGATAAATTTCTACTGGATGGTCGTGAATGGTTTTCTTGGCAAGGGCGGTATCGATCAATGTTCCAAAAGGATCTTTTCCCATGATACAGACCCGAAGGTTTCCGTTGGTTGAGGTAAAGGCTGGAGAAGGCCAATTTACAAAGGTGGCGAAACGGTACAAGAAGGCGGCTTTTATCTGGTATTCACTCGCCTCGCCAGCTTGACTGATTCCGATGCCCTGCAGGTGTCCGCTGAACAGGGTCAGTAAGCAGATGAGAAGATGAAGGAAACAGGATCTTCTTGAGAAGAACGGAGTAGTTGCCCAAGCTGTCCTGTGCAAGGGTTGAGGTTCCATAACGTGAAAGGTTGAAGAGAGATTCAATGTTGCCTGTCGACTGGGTTAATAGCTCCAGGTAATTTTTCCATAGACACTGCGTTGGACCTCAGTGGGTTGAGTGGCCAGCAACGGTGAGGAAGAAGTTTCGGGGTGATGGTTATCTAAAAGATTTTGTCCGACGATGGAAAGATCAAGGCTGGGCCACGGTTTCCAGCCCAAACGAAGGTCGAGTTCCACATAGCCGTCGATGCCGGAAGCAGGAATGTTATCGACGATTCGTAACCATGAGTCGAATTCTAAATGGTGGGGGAGGGTCATGAGAGACCGTAGGGACCCTTGGTGGTGGGGTGAAGCCCTTCCGGTCGTGTTTAACGCGGTATTAATCGGGCCGTCCACATTCATGTTGAGGTAGGAATAGGCTCCCCGGATTCTCCACCACTCCAGTAATTGCAGATCGCTGGCGATCTCCAGTCCAATCGTATCGACTTCCAGGTTGTTCGCTAGGGTCCCAGTTGGAGGGAGTAAGGAGAGGACCTGGGTGCCCCGGATGTTGTCGTACTTGTTGTAAAAACCGGTCAGGTCAATCGTAAAATTTTGAAAAATATTCATCCGGTAACCCATTTCAAATGCGAGCAATTCTTCAGATTTGAATTGTTGGTTGCCCTGAAATGCGGTGGGAAACGGGGTTGAGGAATTGGGTGAAAAAATTAGAGTGCTGTGATCTTCGAGTCTTGAAGGAACGCGGACGGCGCGGGAGATGGCTCCCCAGAAGTGATGGCCTTCGATTGGGATCCATAACACCCGTCCACTCGGTTGGTATTCGAATCCAGTGAAATCATTATGAGAAAGTTTGGTGCCGATGGTGAGGAGAAGCGTATCAGGAAGCAGGGTAATTTCATCTTGAATGAAACCACTCATCAGGTTGAAGGAGCGGGAGTCGGGAATCGCCATAACCTCCGATGTATTCTGGATGTCATCGAACCAATAGCGATACCCCAACCCCCAGAGAATTTCCTGATTCCCCAAAAAGGCAGAACGGTGTTGAAATTCAAGATCGAAGGTGTCGATGGTCGCTTTGATGGTCTTTTCGTCACGTTCATACCGGTCATAGAAGAATTGCAAGGCCATATCGTTGTGGGAATTCTTGGAATGTTCCCATCGTGCCAATAGATGTCCACCCCTCATGCCGAGGTCTTCATTCCCGGTGGTGAACCCATAGGGGAACGTTGTGGAAGTCGCCACAGTGCTCTGCTGACCCCCATCCCCGGTGTAGATTTCTCCTTGGACCATGACGGAATCTTCGATGGCGGGCTCCCAGTCCATTCGAAAGCCACCACGTAGCATCCGAGTGTCATCATGGGCTCCATCCGAGTTATAACTGGTATCTCGGTTGAAATATTTGGTGAAGAGGCGGTAATGAACATCTTCTCCCGTGTGGCCACCCTGACGAAGAGAGATGATGCCTTCTTCATTTCCCCCCACTCCGGACAGGAGGAGTCCCTGTGTGTCGTCCGCCCGCTTGGTGATGATATTGATGACCCCATTGACGGCATTGACTCCCCAGAGCGATCCTCCAGGACCGCGGATGACTTCGATTCGTTCGATATCTTCCAGCATGGTGTCTTGGGTCTCCCATGTGACCCCCGCGAATAAGGGGTTATAGATGGTCCGGCCATCGATGAGCACGAGGAGTTTGTTCGTAAAACGTTCGTTAAATCCTCGGGCACTGATGTTCCATTGGTTTTTGCTCCCTCGGGACACCTGGATGCCAGGAACCATTCGTAAGGCTTCAGGAATGCTCGTGACCCCTGACCGTCGGATATC
Organism: Nitrospirales bacterium; assembly: GCA_965223275.1. Lineage (GTDB taxonomy): Bacteria > Nitrospirota > Nitrospiria > Nitrospirales > UBA8639 > Nitrospira_E. The sequence continues at coordinate 1,620,401 of OZ244992.1, read as the reverse complement.
ATCTTGGGTTATCACAAAGATTGCGGCAGCAGATTCGGACAATTTTTGTTTTTTTTTGGAAACCGACGTGACCTCTACGGAAAGGAGTTCTTCAAGACTCAGATCAGTCAGGTCTGGACCTATTCGGGCCTCGAATGGTTCTCCGTTGGCTGTTCCGACTAGGCACATCATCAACGTGAACAACCAGCCTACCGTATGTGAAAGGGGTAGCTTGCGGGAAAATACAAACGAATGGCGAGAATACACTGGCATATACCCCTCCAGGTTCGACGGTTTTGATGCTTCACCTGCGTAAGATCCGTTCCTGATGAAATAGGTCCTACGCCTGAGGGGGTATTGGTTTACAGGAAGATAATGGTTTTCTTACATTTTTTTCGGAATCGAACGAGACCAACTTAATGGAAGTTTTGGGTTGTCACATCGCTAGAAATGCCATGGGAGGTCTTCTGAGACTTTGGGATTAGGCAACGATGGTGAGAAACATCCTTCATGATCATCCTAACCTTGTGATCGGGTGAAAAATACTCTCTCCGGGTAATCACTCCGAAGGTTCAGTACTTTTAGTGTTCCAAGGTCTTGGGAAGGGCTGAAATGAGTTCCTGACAGGTTTGTTGGAAGCTGGCTTGAAGGGTTTGGCTCCGGTTCATAAGATCATTGGTGTGTCCTTCGTGGCACGCCTGCTCGACTTCCCTGGCGTGGTGAGCCAGGGCTTCAGCCCCCATATTGCGAGCAATACCCTTGAGTCCATGGGCCGTTTCTGCCGTTTTCTCGAAATCCTGCTGATCCAGAGTCTGTTCGATGAGATGGACGCATTGCAGGGCATCGTCAATAAATTTCTGAATCATTGACTGAAGGAATTCTTTTCCTCCTAGCTCTTCGAGGCCTTTGAGGGTGTGATGATTGATCAAGGGTTGGGAAAGGGTCATAGAAGTGGAGGAATCCCAGCCTGGGAAAGTTTGTCGAGACGAGTATGTGGGATTTGCGTGTTGCTTCGGAAGCCATTTGGCTAACACAACGGCTAAATCCTCTGGGCTAAATGGCTTGGTGAGGTAATCGTCCATCCCAGCCTGAAGACAATCTGACTTCGCCTGTTTCATGGCATTGGCTGTGAGGGCTATGATGGGGACTCGTTGAGCACGATTTTTTTTGTGATTGGAAAGAAGTGAGGATGGAGGCGAATGTTGTGCACCAAGATTAGTCTCTTTTACCTTCAGGGTTTGTTTGGCTTCCTGGGTACGAATGATCCGCGTGGCCTCGTACCCATCCATTTCAGGCATTTGGCAATCCATGAGGATAAGGTCATAGGGAATGCGAGAGAGAGCTTCCAAGACTTCATGACCGTTTCCGGCGACATCTGCCCGAAATCCCATACGTTCAATCATCAAGACGGCCAATTGTTGGTTAATTTGATGGTCGTCGGCGACGAGGATTCGAAAAGTGCGTTGTCCCTTGAAGTCCTTCAAAAGGTGAGAGGTAATCAGAGGGGGAGGCGCCTGGAGTTCCGGTGAGGAGGTGTACCCCATCACGGTTTTTAAACAGGCTTGCAGTTGGCCTTTTCTGATGGGTTTGGTCAAGTACCCTGAAAAGCCGCACTGTCGAGCCATGTTGGCATCGCCTCGCCGACCCAAGGAAGTCAGCAGCACTAATCGAGTAGCGTGAAGCTGGGTATCAGCCTTAATGGTCTTGGCCAGTTCAAATCCGTCCATTCCAGGCATTTCCATATCCAGAATGGCTAAGTCATAGGGTCTTCCGTTTTGGGCGCCATGTCGGAGAACTTCCAGGCATTCTCCCGGACGGGAGACGACGATCCCGTCCATATTCCAATCATGGAAGTATTGCTCCAGAAGCTGACGATTCGTAGGGTGGTCATCCACGGCGCAGATGCTTAGGTTTTCCAGAGAAATGCCTTCCTCAGGAAGAGTGGTTAGAGAATCAGGCTGTGTGTTGAATTGGGCCGAAAACCAAAATGTGCTGCCCCCTTCTTTCCGGGCTTCCACGCCGATGTGTCCCCCCATTTGGGTGACGAGTTGCTTGCATATCGCTAACCCCAAGCCTGTTCCTCCATAACGGCGGGTTGTGGAACTGTCGGCTTGGGAAAAGGGTTGGAAGAGGTTTGGAAGGACATGGGAGGGGATGCCCTCTCCCGTATCTTGAACTTCTACCAAGATTTTCACGGAGGAGGCTGCAATTTTGGGGGAGGAAATTTTTACGATAATTTCCCCCTGAGCCGTGAATTTTATCGCATTATTGACCAGGTTGATTAACACCTGTCGTAAGCGTTCAGGGTCGCCTTCAAGGGCGGTGGGAACGTTGGCATTCACTAATCCGATGAGTTCCAATTTTTTCTTTCCGGCGGCTTCAGCCAATAATTCCAGAGATTCCTCCAGGGTGGTGCGGAGGTCAAAAGGAATGATTTCAAATTCCAATTTCCCTGCCTCAATCTTGGAAAAATCCAGGATGTCATTGATGATCTTCAGCAAGGTTTCCCCCGAAGCCCTGACAGTTTGGGCATATTGTCGTTGTTCTGGATTCAGGGAGGTTTCCAGCAGTAATCCTGTCATCCCTATCACGCCGTTCATGGGCGTGCGAATTTCATGGCTCATGGTGGCCAGAAACTGACTTTTCGCCTTGGCCGCCATTTCTGCTTGTTCCTTGGCTTGTCGCAACGTGTCCTCGGTTAATTGTTGTTGTGTGATATCCCGGACCACCACATAGAAAAAATATGTATCCTCCTGCAGGATCGGGATAATCGATAGTTCAATCGGAAATTCTCTCCCATCACGATGCTTGCCTTTTCCTTCAATGCGACGATTGCCCATGAAACCAGAAGGGGGTTTGAGCCAGAGAGTGTCAGCCTGAGACTGAAGATTGGCTTCTTCCGGGGCCAGAATGCGATCTGAAAAAGATTGTCCAACAACCTGTTCGTAAGACCACCCAAATATTCTGGAAGCTTGGGGGTTCCAGGTCAGGATTTTTCCTTCTGCGTTCACACTGATAATTCCATCCAAGGCATGGTCGATCAGATTTTGGTTCTGCTGCTTCATGTCCTTCAGACGTAATTCGCTCGTTTGATGGAGGTTGTCATAGAGTGCCTGCATTTCCTTGGAGGAAAGGGCCAATGATCGTTCCAGTAGCTCACGCCCTTGGTCGGCTTCCGTGTAGGTATGACTGACTCGATCCAACAGGTGGGACCATGTTTCTTGAGAGGGGATCTCCGTGACGTCAGAGAGTCCCAATCGACGGAGTTGCCGTTGTAAGAGTGGATGCATAAATTGGGTTAGGTTTCAGATATCGTGGTGAGAGTCATGGTTTGGTTGTGCAATTCACAACGTCCGTTGGCATAGGGAGATAACTCTCCGTAGGAATAGAACCCGATTTGGTGAGTTCCCTCGGGGAAAAAATCCAGTGTTGCTTCGATTTCTTCCTCGGCCCGTTCACCCAAAACCAATCGCCGGCCAATACAGGTGATGGCGATGGCAAGAGTATTCTTTGGATTCCTGGGCTGGGTTAACAGAGCCGCCTCCGACGCTCCGGTAATCAACCGGTCGAAATTTCCTCGCATGAGCTGCACGAGAGAATCTTGGGGAATGTTTCCGGCAAAGGTCATGGATTGGTCTTCCTCGTTCACGGCCAAAATCGTGCGGACCAAATAATCATCCTCTGGTCCCTCTTGCTTAAGAGCCAGCGGAAAGAGGAGTGCTGTGGACGGGAGCCCACTGGCGCGTTCCCCTAGGTATTGCTTATACAGTTCCAGAGCAGGCTTCCCATCCAATTCATACAGCACGTTGTCTTGAGACCGGGTCACTCGACGTTCGGGTCCTAAATAATCCCATCCTCCTTTTGACCCGTGTCCGAGGTGGATTTGATCCCCATAAAACCCCACGGCTGTTATGACCCCCTCGGTTGGAACGTCTTCCTGTATGACCCACGTTTTTTCAAAGCGATCCCCATCGCCGGCCAACCCACCGGTAACGACGACCGATTCGGGAAGGATGGAATTCATCCCACGGACGAGTTCGCTTCCATTGACTTTCAGTCCATCGGAAAGGACGAGAATGCCACGAAGCTCGGGGGCTATGAGGTCTTTTGCTAATTGTTCCCCAGTGGAAAAGGATTTGGTGGGGCCGGATATATTTTCGCTGGAGGTTCGGATATTGGTCGATTCAAACTGAATGATGCTTCCGACTAGAGAACGGTCTCTGATTTCTCGGCCAAATACTTCCCCTGCAGTTGAGCATCCGATGCTTGGGGTTCCGGGAAAGGTCTGGCAAATTTCCTGGATGCGGTTCGGGTTCTCACGAAAACATGGGGATCCGAATAGAATAAGGAGTGATTTTGTGGGATCTTGGAGGAAGCTTGGTTTAGATGGTAGGGGACGAGATTCGTCAAGACAAAATGTTTCTAATTTCATGAGTCACCCTTGCCTGTGATGATGGACGACAACTGTTTCCCTTGCCAGATTTGATTCTGTATCGATCGATGATTCAATCAGTTGAAACCAGGGCTGAGTATGTGGGTAATTCCGACCGAGAAGAGGGAAGTGCTTGGTCGTCGAGGCCTATGGGGTTTTTGGCCTTCATGAATATCGGGGGATTAGAACACCTTATCGGCAAAAGGTTGCCCAATCTAAAAACCAACTTTTTCAAGGAAAAAGGGTTCTTTCTTAAAAACGATCGCTGCAAATCATGTGATGGATATGGGCGGGTTGAAAAGAAATACCAGAAAGAAAATTGATTTAACGAGCAAAAACCCGACGTTCAAAGATTGCCAGTTTTCATTACTGCGAGTAGGTGGGATATTTCAGTGCGAAGCCCTCCGAGGTAAACAGAAAGGTGCGAGGGGATTTGCTCCACGCATTCCTCCTCCATCTGCTCCATAAGTTTGGCCCATCGTCGTGCTCCCATATGTTGACAGATTCCCTTTAAGCCGTGCGCGGTATAGGCAAAACTGATGAGGTTGTTCTGGGTGAGGGCTTGCTCTAGTTCCCCCAAGCCTTTCACCACGTCTTGGGTGAATTGATAGATCATCTCTCTAAAGAGGGCCGACCCACCCAAGCGAAGCCATTCGGACACCGTGTCGGGATCAAAGAATTGGAGGAATTCTTTGAAGGGAGTAGGGTGGCTAGGACCTTTGGTCGTGGGAACTGGCACCATGGTTCTACCGGGGCCCTGTTTCGAGCATGGACCGTATGGGAGCGGGAGATCCAGGAGAGGTGTTTGGTATAGGATGATGGGGAGCGATTCGCGCAAACAGTTTTTCTCGTGTCTCAAAAAACACCGGATTCCCCTCCGACAATTTCAAAAACTTCCCATAGTATTGAGTCGCCAAGCGTTCGTTCCCAAGCTTTTCATAGGCATACCCCAAATTCAGTGGAACGTGGGGTAGGGTTCCATCCAACGACTCAGCCTGACGGAGTTCGTAAATCGCTAATTGATAATCTCCACGTTGTTGAGCCACGAGAGCACGTTGAATCCATAACTGAGGAATTTTATCGTTTCTGGCCATTCCACTCAGAAAAAACTGATCGGCTTGATCGAGTTGGCCTTTTCCCAGTAAGGCTGTTCCCATCCAAAACCAGGGTTCCCAGTCGACCGGAGGATCGTTAAACACGGGAGAAAGTAGAGAAACGGCTCCCTCGTATTCTCTTTGCTGAATAAGCTCTTTAGCCGTTTGCAGCCGATTCGCAGAAGGTTTCGAAAGATGTCCTCGTTTGGCGGATGGTTTATTCTCTATTGAAGAATAGGAAACCTTGGGAGTGGGGTCTTGGGTATCTGGTGAGGAAGCCGCCTCAAGAGCCGTGAGTCGCTCAGGGGCGACCTGTTCTTCGTGCAAGACGATGGCTGCCGGGGAATGAGGAGAAGCCTGGTCGGAGTCATTTCTATCGGGAAGTTCGGACGATGCTGGTTTGGCTTCAACGGTGTCATTAGCTTTAGAGATCTGTGATGGGGAAAGATTGTCTTTGATGGAAGGGGGCTCTTGCAGGTCCCCATTCATGGTAACGGCAAGGGGGTTGGTGATCGTTGGAGAAGAGACGGATGAGGGCACGTCCGATTCTGCAGTTTTGGGTAATTCAGGTATCGCTTGGTGAGGTAACGATGGTGTATGCCCCCCTTGTTTCATGGTCTGCTGGGGATTTGTTGAAACTTTAGAATTGGATGTTTGGTTCTTAGGAGAATTCGAGGGAGACTGTGAGGAAAGCGTGGCGAGGCTTGAGGCTGCAGGTGGTTGAGCTCCGGAACTGGACACCTTGATAGTGGCCATCTGGGGACCTTGAGGTTCGGCGACCTGCGTATTCATTTCTGGATGAGGAGCGGGTTCAGGTGTAGCTTCCAGGATCGCTACAGGTTGAGGGTTGCTCGCTCCTGGGCTATTAGGGGGGGCGGGGGAGCGATCAGATACGGGAATCTCAGGTTGAATCGATCCGTACGATAACAAGCCAACGTCGAAGTGCAAGCCAACCCAATAGGCCGAAAAACCTAGTCCTCCAAGAAGGAGTATCAAGGCCAGGCTAATACCACAAAATTTCAACCATGGCGCACGCGTCGGTCCCTTAGATTTTCTTACATAGGAAGATTGTGGGGACGAAGATGCGTGGGAGTTGTCCTTTGGCTCGCTGTTTCCTTTGGTCGCCTGCAGTCGTTGAAGGGTATCCGCAATGATACTCATGAGACGTATGTTCCGTTGGTCCTAGGGGCTAATGCATGAAATCGTTTTTGGCTTGCCAGACCATCGTCAGTGTGACGACCTGACGTTCTTTTGCGTAGGCAGCGAGCAGTGCTCGATCACACAATTGATTAATCCGTCGGGGTACACCCTTGCTCAAGTAGTAGATAAGCCACATGACCCCCATGCCTATTTGAACGTGGTCAGAGGTGTCCGCGACTTTCAGCCTATGGGAGATATAATCCGTCGTTTCGCGCAAGGAAAAAGGCTCAAGGCGGTAACGGACGCTGATTCGCTGTCGGAGCGGACGAAAGGCGCGGGTCGAAAGCTTGTGTTCCAACTCGGGCTGGCCGACGAGCATGAGACACATCAGTTTGTCTTTTTCCGTATCGAGGTTTGAGAGTAGCCGTAGGCCTTCCAAGACCTTTCCGCTCAGCCGGTGTGCCTCGTCAATGAGAACCACCACACGTTCTCCCTCTTCTGCTAAACGAAGAAGTAATTTCGGGAGATCGCGTTGAAGAGCCCCGAGTGACCGATCTTCAGGAAGGCTTCCCGTTAAATCTTCGTAGATGGAGGTGAGCAGGTCTCCGTAAGATTGATCCGGATTCATCAAGTACGCAAAACGGATGCCTTTGGGTGGATGGCGAAGGAGGTGACGGCATAACAGGGTTTTCCCCATTCCCACTTCTCCCGTCAACATCGTAAGTCCGCCACTGGCGATTCCGAATCGAAGGTGATTTAAGGCCTCGAGATGATGACTGCCCGGAAAGAAGAAATCCGTATCCGGTGTCAGACGAAACGGAGGTTCGGAAAACCCGAGTTCCTGATAGCACATCGTAAGGTCGAGCGTAGTCATGAGGCCGCCTGAATGATCTTGGGAGAAATAAAGATGACCAGTTCGCTTTTTCGTTTGGCCGTGTAGGTTCCTTTGAACAAGCGGCCCAGCCAGGGTATATCTCCTAAGAGAGGAACCTTGCGTTCGGTCTCTGAAGTTTCCTCTTGAATAAGGCCACCGATGATGACCATTTCCCCGTTTTTTAATCTCACCAGTCCTGAGGATTGTTTGACATCCAGAACAGGGGCGGTGGCTCCCCCTTCCGGGGATTGTTCCGTGGCCCGTAATCGAGAAAGAATGGGGGTGACATCTAGCATGATCCACCCATCTTCTGAGATTTGAGGGGTGACGGAAAGCACTAAACCTACGGTGACCGAACGAGCCTGTTCGGTCACGATATTTCCGGTCCCGGCCGTTCCTTGGACAACGGTGGAAGAAAAGAAGGGTTGATCCGTCGCAACCTTAATGAGAGCAGGTTGGTTGTTCATCGTCATCACGCGAGGTTGGGAAACCACACGAATTTCTCCCTGTTCTTCTAAGGCTTCAAGGACTCCATCGAAACTTCCGTCTTCGAAAGAAATGGTGGTTGTCGCGGCCTTCGCCATAAAACCACCGAATGGGGCGGAAATGATATTAGCGAGAGCGATCACGCCGTTCGTGCCATCAAAATTGATCCGATTCCAATCGATGCCTAAGCTAAATTGATCGTCCAGGGCCACTTCGTATATCCGAACTTCGATCTGAACTTGTCTGTACAAGGCCTCGTGAACGCTATGGAGGAATTTTTCGACTTCATCCACGCGTTTAAATCGGTCGGTGACTTGGATCGTCCCTGATAATCGATTGACGACGAGGCGGCCTTCGTCGGACATGAGGGTTTTTATCTGTTTCTCCAGTTCCTCCCAGAATTTGATTTCATCTTTTTGGTTGACCTCGATTCTGCCCGTGTCTTGGGTCGCGCCCCCTCCCCCTCCAATTGCACTGGACCCAGAACTCAGTTCGGCACGGTTTTGGCCCGTTCCCCCACGAATGAGACGGATGTAATCTACGTTCAAGGTTTTGGTCTTATACCGTTTGACCTGAATTAACTCACCTTCAGATTCCCAAAAGTAGCCATGAGCCTCCAAAAGAGCGGACATGGCTCGAGCAAGCGGGAGGTCATGGAAGTCCACCGTGACCTTTCCCTGAATGTTGGGGCCCGCGACAATATTGAGTCTATTACTGCGAGCAAAAAGTGCGAGAGCATCGACTATGGGTAAATCTTGAGCCCTGAAAGAGTACAAGGGCCCCAGAGAGGCTGATGGGGTTGTGACAGGTTGACTCGTCGTGGCACTACTGAGGAGCATCCGATCCTGAAGGGAAAGATGGGACCGTGCTTGGGTGAACGGCTCCTCATAGGCAGTCTGGTGGGTATACGGGGGTGTTGGGGAGGGCGACGAGACCTTGGTGGACCCTGGAGACGGCTTTCCGTCCTTCTGTTGAGGGTTAAGTGCCGTGCAACTGGTGAAGGTAGTGAGTGACAGACAAAGACTGATGACTCGAAAAGCTGATCTCCACAGGACTAACCCATAGCCCTGCCAGGGTTTACTGAGAGAAATAGGATGATGACGATTCGAGCCGCAATTCATGAGTGTGGCATCCTCTATGAGGGTGGGTATTCCGAAAAAGCTAAAAATTGTTTTTTCCCTTTACGCGATAACCACACACCTTTCGGAAGGATGGACATCACCGTGTACCCCTGGAATGTTTCTCCCTCATACACGATTGAACGATTGATCACCGCACTTCGCGATTGATCTTCTATCGCCACCGCTTTGAGGGTGAGTGCTTTCGGTGTTCTGAGTGGGGTAATGGTGGTGGAGCCGGTTCCCCGATCTGATGAAGGTCTCAAATTTTTTCTCTCTGAAAATTGAGCCGTAAAAGGATCCCGATGCGGGTTGTCAATCCATGCGATTTTTTCATAGTCCAGAGATGACGCTATGCGAGGTTGAGGGGCAACGGCCGTAACAGGCAACGGGGAGTTCGTGTGGGGTGTAGAGGAAGTAACCGTTCCTTCCCCGATGACATCCTGTAAATTGCTATACATCAAATATCCTGCGATGAGGCACAAGCCAATCATGACCGCAGGACTTTTTAAAGCTTGACGGATTCGATGGTTTTCATCCATACCGATAATCCAATTTTTAAATGAGTCGCGTGTTTGCCGTTTCCGGTAATCGTCACGGTATCCAGGTCGACTCGTGGGCCGGCCTCTGTCACGAATTTCAATAATTTCAGGAATGCTCTGTAGGAGCTGCCTGGTCCTTCACCGGTCACGATCATTTCTAAGGGAACCAGACGAATCCCCTCTTGTGGGGAAGGGATATGTTGAGTGTCCAAGATTCGATATTGTGTGCCAAGATGTAAGGCTTTCCCCTTCTCTTGGATTGTCTGGGTCCATTGGGTTAAGTGAGAGAAATTCTGGATAAGGCGAAGGTTCGCTTTTTGAACCTTTCCTTCCCATTCCTGAGGATTGGATTGCATGTAATCTGATTGAAGTCGTTGGACCTCGGTCTGCAATCGTTGATTGGCCTGGATTCGAGATTGAGTGTCCTGGATCGTGTGAATTTCCTCCCAATCGACCCACGCGATGAAGGCCAAGAGGCCGACCAACAATGCTCCTGAAAATACATTTCTTGCTCTAGGAGAAGATAGCCATGAAACGGTACGTAAGGTGTTCATGACAGTCTCCCTTTCAGGGTAAATCGGTGGATCGGTGCCTGAGAGTTTTCACTAGAAGAATTTGCTGGTTGGGTCAATAATTGGTTGCGCCATTCCTTCTCTAGCCTGACATGAAAAGGTCCTTCCTCCAATTGCTTAGCCAGCTGATCTAACTCGTGAAGGGTGTTGGTCAAGTTCAGACTCGTGATGCCCGTCAATTCCAGAGTCCAACCATGATCCATCCGGGAAAGCCCGGCTTTTTGGAGGATGATATGTGAGGGAATAACATTTCCTAAGTAACCCAGAAATGATCCTTCGATGGAGACCTGATTGTCTTGGTCGATGGCTTGAACCCACAGCTGGCTTTGTTGTAAAGCCACCAATTTCCGATTCCATTGCCCCTGTTCCTCTTTGAGTGACTGATGGTGAGCCGTCGTGGTTTGGACTACAGCTCGCTTCTTCCATAAGTACCCCTCGATGAGACCGATGGTTCCCACACCCACGAGTAAAAAGAGCGCGAGTGAGGCCACCAGTGATTTGGACAACATATTATTGAGTGGGGCTCGTAATACCTCCGGGGGAGTAAAGTTACTCGGATGGTCGATAGGAAGCGTGGCCCCCACCCATAACCAATATTTCCAGTCAGGAGAAACGGGACATGGAAGAACTGGGGTGGGGAGGTGGGGTTGGATTTCTTGGATGGTGAGCCGTTCCTCCTCACCCAAAAACCAAACCGTTGACACGATAAGGTTGGTTTGCTGGGTAATGAACATGATCGTCCGGTTAACCTCCGTGCCCACTCTTCGCCCGAGGGGCACCCAGTCTTGTGTCGGAGAGAGGTGTCGGGTCCAGAGAAGAGACCCATCGTCTCGCCCAGCGACAAACGTAATGCGCCCTTCCAAAACCGTCACGAGGAGTGAGGCTTCTCCGGGCTCCACGGGCAATCCGCTCAGCTGGCTTTCTGACAATGCCGAGAGGGGGGCCAATTGTCGAAGGTACAAGCCAAGGTCCTGACAGATGTGGGCAAGCGTGTCGACCACGTGTTGTGGCCAAATTTCCAGATGGACCGTTCGTTTTCCACGAGCCTCTAAGCCCAGGCGATAACGCCAGGCCGCTGGTCCGTCCCATGATTTCTCCTGTTCGACCTTTCGTTCCAAGACAGGGAGTAAATCTGCCTTAGGCATGGGAGGGAGTTGGAGGGTTTGCACGATAAACCGACTGTCTTCAATGAGAATCGAGATCTGGTCGCCCGGGAATTGGGTGTGGTGAAGGGCGTCTTGTACGGCTTGTTGTATGGATAGTGGTGAATGGACACGACCGGGATGCTCCCAGGCCCGGTCGATCGAATCTTTGACGATGGATAAGGCTTTGAAGCGCCCATTCAAGATGCTGACGCTGAGAATGGTTTGTTTTTTCTTGAACCCAAAGTTCTGAGAGGTTTGCGACAACTTTCGGACTGACGATTTAAGGTCTTCGGATGTGGGAAATGTCAACGTCATGGTCGTTCGTCTCGATTAGGGGGCATAACATCCACTGCTAATGACTCGCCATTGGGAACCGGTGGCGCAGTCGGGATCGAATTGATATCCCGCCTCCGTAGTTAAGGTGAATTGAGTTTCAGCCACGCTAAAGACGTCAGCTTCGTCCAACTCCACGGTGGTGCCAGTGAGGTGATAGCGAAGATGTGGTGCGAGTGTTCCACCTCCGGAATCTGTCGTCGTACCATCGATTGCGTATGCCCCTCCGGCTCCGTTAGAGGAAAGACTCAGAAGTTGGAACAAATCCCCGGTGTGGCCCCGGTGGATTTTGAGGTCCGGAGTGCCTGTTTCATCGGTATCCCACCAGGATTCAAATTCTGCATCGTTGGTAATCGAAGGATTGGCGTTTTGGGTTAAGTCGGTGATAAGCAAGAACCTTGCATCCCCCAAGGCGGTCGTCGCCAATCCCGTTGCATTGGTAAAGCCGTTGATGTTCGGTTGGACGAAAAAGTAGCGTGAGAATCCATTGGCATTGGTGGTGACTTGCCCAATGGCGACGGGAATGAAGTCGGGGCTTAAGGCCGCAAGATTAGGGGGAAAGGCATGGTTTTGACGTAGATACAAAATGATTCCTTCTGCGATGAAGTGTAATTGTTGATCTTCTGCTTTTCTCCCGGCTACTCGTAATTGATTAATCACATTGGGTGCGATCAAGCTTCCCAGGATGGCCAATATGGCTAATACCCCAATCATTTCCACCAGGGTAAACCCCTGGTTCCTGCCGTTTCGAAACATTCAGGTGGCCTTTAGGCAATAGCTCGTATTTCTTTAAAAAATACGGGAAATTCCAGTCTGTTGCTTTGACATTCCATTTCAAATTTCCTTCAGAAAGTCATAGGGTTCGTTCAATGCTTGCCTGCCTTCTAGGTGCAGAGGTTAGTGGTATACGTAGGTATACTCCTAGGTCTTATTTCGGTGAGCCATAGGGCAATCTTGACCGCTAAGTAAGGAAACGGGGGAGTGGTCCAATTGCTGGGTACGAATCAGGAATTTTATGCGGTAGTAAGGCAAACCCGGGTGAGGATTAATTCCAGGCGACCTGCACGTTATCGGCATAGAACATCCGGCTAACATTTCCACTCCGGACGAACCGGATCTGCGTATTGGAAGCGACATAGGGGGTAAGGTCGAAGCTTTGAGGGACCTGAGTGAGATCACTGCCGTTCATAGTATACGTTTGTAAATTGATCCAGTTTCCTCCTCCATCTCCCGACACCTCGATTCTGATTGATCCCCCGTTCCCACCCGTACTTCGACGGTAGCTGAACGTGAGTGTGGCGGTGGCGGCACCGGACAAATCCACTTCCCGGCTGAGATCGGTGGCTGGCCCACCACCACCTCCCAGCCTTAAACAAATACTGGCCGCGCAGTGGGAATCGGAGACCACCTGGATTTTCCCGGCAGTGGGCCCATCGGCTTCCCCGGATTCCTGCCAGTCATGACTCCAATTTTGTGATCCGTTATTGCCGGTGTAGGCCACTGCGGAAAATTCGTCACGGACGGTTCCGCTGCTTCCGCAGGGTGGGTCAAGGGGATTCCACTGTTTTCCCGTCTGGCACTTGGGGTCAAACCAATACACCGTAGGGGTCGTTAGCCCAAATTGGACTTCGGGGCTACTAAAGGACGCGGCTTCATCAAATTCAAGGGGGGTTCCCGTGAGATGAAAATTATTGTGAAAAGGAAGGGGGCCGCCGCCGGAATTCGTGGTCGTCCCATTCACCTTGTAGCTTCCCCCGTTTCCATCCTGCTCGATCGTCAGTTGATGAAACCGGTTCCCGATATTTTCTCGAATGATCAGGAGGCCTGGCGTCGTGGACTCATCGGTGGTCCACCAGGTTTCAAATTCTGTGGCATTCGTTATGGTCGGGGCCTCGTCACGTGTCATATTGGTGATGAGCAAAATTCTCGCATCGGGAAGCTCGCTGGCCGTGAGACCGGTCGCATTATTAAAACTACCCATGTTGGGGTGGATAAAGTAGTACCTGGGGTATCCATTCCTATTTTGGGTGAGTTGGGTTTGGGCAAACCGGAGAAAGTCGGGTGCGAGGGCGATGAGGGATGGTGGAAAAGTCTTGTTGTGAATGAGGTATCGTCTGATCCCCCGTCTGATCTCTTGAAGAGAATCGAGTTCGGCCTCCCGATGATGTCGTTCAACGGCTGGTACCATTCTTGGAAGCCAAATCGCGAGTCCAACCGTCAGGACGGCCAGGACTCCTATCAGGGTGATAAGCGTCAGTCCCTGTTGATTGAGAACCGGATCTGTTGATGGTATTGCGGTGTGGTTCCTGGTCTGGGGAATGTGCATGAATCAATCACCCCATTCCGCCCATCAGACTCATCATGGGCATGAATAGGGCAAAAGCAATGAATCCGACGATAGCGATAAGGCCAAGGGTGATGACCGGTTCCAGGACTGAAAAGATTTTTTTAATGCGCCGGGGAATTTCGCGGTTATAATAATTCGCGACGTTCATCAATGTTTGAGGAAGCTTTCCTGTGGCCTCTCCCACCGAAATCATTTGAATCATCATAGAGGGAAACACCGAATGCCGGGCGAGAGCCTCGTGGATCGTTGCCCCTTCCGATACGGATCGCTGTGTCGCTTCCAAGGCACGAGCGACGACCACATTGTCCACCAAACTTCGGCACAGTTGAAGGCACTGTAAGACCGGAATCTGTGCTTTGTAGAGAACCGCAAAATTCTGGACGAATTTCGAGAGTGTCAACATATGAATGACTTCCCCGAGTATCGGAAGCTTGAGCAGATTGCTGTCTCGCCAATGCATCATGTGGGGGGGCAAATTTCTTCCGAATCGCCAGAGGGCGAGAGGCAAGAGAATGACGAGGATCCCCACCCACCAGCTGGATGCCAAGAACTCGCTGAGTCCGATGACGATGATCGTGACAGTGGGGAGGGGAACATTGAGATCTTCAAGTATGGGAACAAACCTCGGGATGACGAAGGTAAACAGTAAGACCAGAAATCCTATCACAGCGAGAATCACGATCGAGGGATAGATCGTGGCCTGTCTCACTTCGCCTCGAATCTGATCGACCCAGTCCAAGTATCGTTCTAATTCTTTAAAGGTTTGAGGAAGGGTGTCACTTTCTTCGCCGGCTTTGATCAGGTTCGTAATCTGAGGAGGAAAGATGGTGGAATATTGATCCATAGCGGCATGAAGAGAGCTGCCGGCCTCCACCTGCTGGTAAATATGTTGGAGCGCAGATCGCATTTGATGGTGGGCGGCCTCTCGCGAGAGATTCCGGAGTGCTTCGGCTAGGGGAACATTGGCCTCCAACAAGGTATACATGTGGGTGGAAAATTCCATGAGATCATGGGATTTAACTTTCCCTCGTTTGGTTGAGCGTTGAGATGTGAGTGTGCGAATCTCCAGAGCCTTGACTAACCACAGACCCATTTCTCGTAGACGGGATTCGAGTTGGGAAAGATCCGGGGCGAGCATCTCTCCTTCCTTTGGGGTTCCCTGGGCGTCAACCGCTCGATATTGGAAATTAGGCATTCGTCACTCTCATGACTTCTTCGATCGTGGTGATGCCTTGTAACGCTTTGTACACCCCGTCCTGAAACATCGTCGGAGTACCTTGTCGTTGGATGATGGCCCGTAATCCCGGGATATCCGGTCCATGCACGATGGGTCCATGCATGTCCTCCGTGACCTCGATGATTTCGTATATCCCTGCGCGTCCTCGATAACCCGTATGGTTGCAGGCGCGACATCCGGTTCCGATCCATAATTGAGGCGAATTTTCCGATGACAGGTCAATCTCCAATTCCGATAACAGGTGATCGGAATCTTCCCGAACGGTCTTACAACTTGGACAGATACAGCGGACTAATCGTTGTCCCAAGACCGCGGTTAAGGCCGAAGCGAGTAGGAAGGGTTCAATCCCCATGTCGATGAGTCGGGGAATAGCGCCCAGGGCATTATTGGTATGAAGTGTGGAGAACACGAGATGCCCCGTTAATGAAGCACGAAGGGCTAAGTCGGCGGTTTCTTGATCCCGGATTTCTCCGACCAAGATGACGTCAGGGTCCTGCCGAAGGAGAGCCCGAAGCCCGGCGGCGAATGACATCCCGATGTCGGGATTAACCTGGGTCTGGCGAATGAGCGGCATTTGATACTCGATCGGATCTTCGAGCGTGAAGACACTCTTTTCCTTAGCGTTCACATGCCGAAGGGCGGTGTACAAGGTGGTGGTCTTCCCGCTACCGGTCGGGCCGGTGACCAGGATAATACCGTGAGGCCGTTGGATAAGGGTTTGAATGTGGGTTTGATTGGTCTCCGAGAATCCTAGCGCGGAAAATTCCAGTTTGAGGGCCCCTTGATCCAAGATTCGGAGCACAATGCTTTCCCCAAAGTTTGTAGGAAGGGTCGAGATCCTCAGATCGATCTGTCGATTGCCGAGAGAAAATGGAATCCGTCCGTCTTGTGGGGCGCGTTTTTCGGTCAGATTGAGATTGGCCATCAGTTTAAAACGTGCGGTAATGGGTGCCTGTAAAGGTTTTTGGATGAGAATTTCCTGAGCAAGAATCCCATCAATACGCATGCGGACGCGGAGATATTGATCGTCGGGCTCAATATGAATGTCCGTGACTCGGGATTGAATGGCCGCCGAGATTAACTGGTTGCACAACCGAATCATGGGGGCTTCGCGACCTCCTTCCTCCCCCAACTCGGAGAATCCCTCTGCGGTAATTTCATCCAAGAGCTGTTTAATGGATTCACTGTGGGCATAATGCCGTTCAATGGCTTCGGTCATCTCCTGGGCCGGTGCGGTTTGGGTCGTCACGTTGAGGCCGGTGCGGTTTTCTACGGTGTCGACGGCCACGATATCCAAGGGGTCAGCCATTGCCAGGGTCAACATGCCTTCTTTCTTCTCGAGGGGGAGGACGTGAAACTGACTGGCAATGTCGTAAGGAATCAGATCTAAGACTTCAGGAGGAATAAAGATGGACGAGAGGTCCACCATCCCGGTTTGGGTGCCTTCGGCCAAATACCGAGCCAGGATGCTTTCGGTGATGAAGCCCAAGCCAATGAGCATTTGGCCAAGCATGACTTTGTTGCGCTTGGCCTCCCGAACGGCCAAGTCCAATTGTTCCTGTGTGATCCATCCGTCTTTGAGGAGCGAAGCCCCAAGGGGAAGGCGACGAGTGGTGGTTGAAGTCGTTGGTGACATGGATTAGCCCTATAAACAGTCAAGGGCACCCATGAATGGCGTGCCCTTGAAATTGATTGGTCTTGCAACCCTGGCAGGCAACACCATCTCGGTGGTACCGGACCAAAAGGATGTGTGGCTGGGCTTGGGACGTTTACCGGTGGGCCAAATAAATGAAGAGTTGGCTTCCAGCACTGTCATATTTCACCCGTCCCCGCAGATCGCGTTCCGCCTGTGTGGCTCCAATGCCGGGATCGATGATTTGATCGATTTCTTGGGCATCTCCGACGGCAACCCCTGTCACTTGAAGGTATGCCACCTGTGCACCCGTTGGCAGATCACTGTTGCCATCGTCCCCTTGAAGATCCCAGCCAATATTCGTTGCGGTTGTGGCGGAGGCCAAAGCCACGGCTGTTCCTGTGGGCATGAGAATGGTGGACCCAAAACCCGGAGGATTGGCCGAGTTGAATTTTTCAAGGTATGGTCCCCGAAATCGAATCCATTGATTCGTCCCGGTATTAGCCGGGGCTGACATGTCCAACACTAACCTGGCGGGCAGGGAAGTAGGGGTGGCACTGTTACCCGTTGCCTCCACCGTTGGGACTCCCGTTGCGTCCAAGGGGTACAGGGATCCAACATCCGCAAAGTACCCGATGACCGCCGTTTCATACGTTCGGTAGGCTGCTGCCAAAGATCGGGCGTTCGACGCCGCGATCAATTGAAAGACCTTTGGGAGTAACAAAGCGATCAAAATGGCGATGATCGCCAAAACCCCGATCATCTCAACTAAGGTAAAACCTTTTTCGTGAGATTTAGAATGCCATCGATGAAGTAATCCCATATTCTGTCTCCTCCGTGGGGTCATCTGGGGGAAATGGTCGCCAACCGCGCATGAATTTTCTGGCCTGATGGGGTAAAGGGGTATATTTTTTTGAATCCTTCGGATCATTTAGATGGAACCTTGAGAAAAATAGGGAAAAAGGCGTTACGAGCGGGGACGGGACTTCAAGTCAAGGATAGCGATGTTGGCAAAGGGATCTCCAAGTTGCGCGGCTTGGTAAAATAGTTGGTGAGCCCGTTTGGCATCGGGTTGTCCCAATTCCCCATCAGCATAGAGGTACCCCAGGTGAACCAGAGCCGATGGGAGACGAGGGTTGAGGTTGGCAGCCTGGATGAGAGCCCGTTTGGCAGTTTCCGTACTTCCAAGGGTCTTGAGGGTAATCCCAAGCCCTAAATAGGCCTTGGCTGAATTAGGGTTAGAGCGAATTGCTTCCCGATAAGCGGCAACGGCCGCCCGGGGATTTCCGTTCAATAAATAATCCCATCCCAACTGAGTATGAGGTTTCCCCGTTTCTCTTATCTGTTTCTGTAGAGAAGTCATATCGACTGACGAAGGTTCCGGAGTAGAGGTTTTGGTCGCTTGTATCGCGGGACTGTGCTCTGGAGGTGGGGCCTTTGAAGTTTTCGGAGGATGGGGGCGGACGTTCTGTACAGGAGGCTTTTCGGGTGTTTGATACAAACGCTCAATCGCCGGTGGAGGCTTTTTGAGTGTCAGATGACTTGCCCAAACCGTTGTCGAACTCACGGGGAAAGTCGTGATGCCCAAGGAAAGAAACATCACAGTCAGAGGTCGTGAAGAAAATAGGTTACAAGATCTGTTAACCGTATTGAGGGGGTTGAACACTGCAATCTATTCCTTCCATCACCCGGGTCAGGACGGACATCTGTTAAGTACCTATCGGAAGGCAGGGAATAGGCTTAATAAATTTTTAGGAAATGGAAGGGAGAGAACGAAGGAATGCTGAAGCGCTCCATTGTTGTGTGTCGAGGGGGAGGCAATCAATCAACACGGAATGCAACACATTCGAAGGAATTGCTGAAAAACATGGCACATCTTTCACGAACGCGGAATGATGTTCATCAAACTGATGTGGAGGAGTGGAAGGAAAGAAGTCTGATGTGGAAGGCTGAGGTCTGATTGCTGTCCTTAAGGCCCGCCGGCATCTCTGCTCGATGGGCGGGCCCTTGTAAGGAATGGGTATGCAGTCGTAGAGATCTTACGAAGCCGTGGGTTCAGAAAAGGCAGCTTTGAGGAGTGGCGCTAATTCACCTTTTTCTTCCATGGGGCCAAGAATATCCGTATCTCCGTAAAACTGACCATTAATGAACACTTTGGGTAAGGTTGGCCAGTTGGTCATTTTATTTAAGGTTTCTCGTTTTTCAGGGTTGGGGAGAACATTGATCAATTCGTATGGGTACCCAAACTTATTGAAAAATTCCATCGTTTCTACGGTAAAGCCACATTGTGGAGCCGTTTTTGTTCCTTTCCCATAAATAAGAATCTTGTGTTGGGCGATCTCTTGTTGAATCTCAGCCTCAATGGGATTGCTCATGGGGTTAACCTCCTTGCGCTTCAGCTTTGGTTTTAGCTTGAATTTCCAAGGCATGAATGCGACCGTCCTTCATCGGTTCATCCAAGGCTTGGTAGATCATTCGGTGTCGGTCCAATAAGTTTTTGTCCTTAAACGTGTCTGAAATCACCTGAACCGTGAAATGGTCCATGGTTCCGGTTCGATCCTTGACGGAAACTTCCGCTTCGCCTAAGGATCGTTGGATGTACGCACTCAAATCTTCAAAAGTCATCATCGCCTTTGTCCTTGCGTCAATAACGAAACTCGAAATCTGGATTCACTATACCGGACGGTGATTTTTCTACGCAATGCGTAAGGGGTGGGATCCACAGGGTCAGGGTTGACTAGGAATGAGGCCCTCGAAGCTGAAGAAATTGGCCTAACCGGTGAAGAACAGGTAAGGGAATTTCATGCCCCCCATCAAATTCCACCCATTCCACATGAAGGCCCGCGGTCTGAAGGTGGTCACGTAGCTGTTGAGCCGTCCCAAAGTCCAAAATAGGATCTTCCGCCCCATGGCTTTGAAAGACGGGTAACCCTCGACGATCTGGGAGGCGAGGCAGCCATTCATTTTTAGCAATGAGGGCGCCAGACAGTATCACGAGTCCGGCCAATGGCCATTGCGCATGGAGAGTCACATCCAGAGAAAGCATGGCGCCTTGAGAAAACCCGCCGATGACCATGGTAGAAGGGGAGACCTGTAATCGGTCCTTGATCATTTCCAAACATTCCATGATTTGAGTACGGGCTTCTTGAAGGCCGCGAGGAATGTCTTGAGATAATTCTTCCCATCGTCCTTCCGCTCGAGCTTGCATGCGTTGCTCCATGTCGATCATCCACCATGCTCGAGAATCTCCCCACCCCATTGGTAGAGTCAAAGGGGCAGCAGGAAAGGCAAAGCGAGTCCCTTGGGGGACGGTGAGAAATTGGGCGAGGGGGACCAGATCATCTCCGGGTGCACCAAAACCATGAAGCAACACGACCGTTGGTCCTTCTCCTCCACCTTTTCCGTCTGATCCGCCCGTGATGCAAACATCTAAACCCGCCCAATGTTCGATCCTCATGATTGGTACTTTCGTCAGTTACGGCAGGAGGGGTTACGTCAATGGAAAATGGAAATTATTAAAGGATCTCAGGGCTTGGGAATTCCTGCAGGTCATGCATGTGAGAAGGGATGAGTTGAGGATGCTGACAAGAAGACGATCTTGGAGTTAATGCCCCATTTTCGGGGCTCCGGCATTCGCGCCTTGCGTGATCAAAGGAATCCTTAATATCTGATGACAATGATTGCAGGTCACTTTGAGGGTATTCTCATCGGAATATTCGATGTCCTGTTCTTTCTTCCAAAACAGGTTTCCGCATTTGGGGCATTTTCGAACGAGCATAGACATGTGTGTAACTCCGATAAAAATGGCGCAATTTTTATGGAATTAGTGTAATATATCTTGTCACAGTCTGCCAACGCATGATTTCATTTTTAGACTCAAAAGACCTTCCCCCCGAACAGCTCCAGGCACTCTTCGAGCAAGCCGATTGGGCCCAGGGGCGCTCAGTGGAGTCCACACAACACATGTTGGTCCAAACAGACGTGGTCATTACGGCCTGGGATGATTCGGTCCTCGTCGGGATGGGCCGTGTGTTGACGGATTACGTGTTTCGTGCCTCAATTTGGGATGTGATTGTCCACAAGGCCTATCAAGATCAAGATATCGGGAAAGGGATTATTCACCATATTCTCCATCACCCGAGTTTACGGAATGTAGAGTTATTTTGGCTCTGTACGAGACGATACCAGGGGTTTTATGCTTCCCTGGGGTTTTCAGATAAAGAGCAAACCGGGATGGTATGGGATCGTCGAAAACATCCCTTATCGTCTCAGGAGGAGTAGCCATCTTTCTTGAACTCCCCATAAGGTCTTTCCTTCCTATCCAAACATTCGGCAACTATCCAAGAGTGGCACGGGAGCATGTCTAAGTGATCGTCGTCGGTCTCATGTCGGGAACTTCGGCCGATGGTGTGGATGCGGTGGTGGTCGATATTCAAGGGACAAAACCTTACCTGCGATCCAAGATCCTGAGCCATCATGCCCAATCGTATTCCTCTTCCTTAAGGAAACGGCTTCTCCATATTGCAGAAAAGGGGTCGGTGGCTGATGTCTGCCATATGAATGTAGTGTTGGGGGAAATTTTTGCTAAAGCCGCCCTATCGGCTATTAAAAAAAGTGGGATTTTACCACGACGGGTTTCCTTAATCGGCTCTCATGGGCAAACGGTACATCATCTTCCAAACGGCCCAAAAGAACCTGGCTTGGGGAAGGTTCGGTCAACCCTTCAACTTGGAGATCCGAGTGTGATCGCTGAACGAACGGGCTTGCCAACTATCTCGGATTTTCGCGCCCGGGATCTGGCTGTCGGCGGGGAAGGGGCTCCCCTGACACCCTATGTGCATGCGTTACAATTCGGAAAACATCGGGTCAAAAGGCTCGTGATTAATCTGGGTGGGATCGCGAATGTGACCGTCCTTCCTGGGGTGGGACAGTTTCATAAGGTCCGAGCCTTTGATACGGGGCCCTGTAACATGTTGTTGGATGGTCTCATCCATATCGGAACACATGGAAAAACCACGTGTGATCGTGGAGGACGTTTGGCCCAGAAGGGAACAATGCATTCTGGGTTGCTACGGAAGCTGATGGCTCATTCCTATATCCTTCGCCGGCCCCCCAAATCCACGGGAAGAGAAATGTTCGGTCTCTCGTATGTTGAGGGTGTTTGGAAACAGGGACAACGATACAAGCTTTCCTTGTCAGATACCCTGGCCACGGGGACGCGGTTTATTGCTGAGGCGCTGGGGAATGCACGGCAATGGTTCCCGGGGAGTCCGGATGAAGTGATTCTAGGCGGGGGTGGCGTCAAAAACGTACGGTTGGTGGAAGAGTTGAAAGCCGTATTCCAGCCGGTGACCGTGAGCAATATGGAAGACCATGGGATTCCCAGCCAAGCCTTTGAAGCCCAAGCCTTCGCAATACTGGCCTATCAATCGTTGCATGGCGTCAATGGGAACCTTCCAACGGTCACTGGGGCTCATCGGCCTGTCATCCTGGGGACTCTGACCCCGGGCAAAAAGGGGTTTCCTCAAGGAATTCGGAAAAGGCCCTGACAAACGTTTGCGTGGTGAGGAAAAGCGGTTGATATGATGCAAAATGGGTATTCACTCATATTTTTGTTGACCGTGATCGTGGGCGCGGCTGTGGTTTTGCGGTGGATCTGGCGTCGTCCAGTCACGCCATCATTGCATGCGGGGAAAGGTTCCCCAGGAAAGGATGCTGAAGAGACGATCGTGACGGCCAGGACGTTGATGTCTTCCGAAGAAGCGACGCTGTTTAATATGGTGAAGCTTGCGGTTCAAGAGTATTACATCGTTTTGGCGAAAATTCCTTTGCTGAGTTTAATCAAAGTGGAAGAAAAGGATGAAGAGGCCAAAATGAACGTCTTGCGAAAAATTCGGCCTATTCGGTTTGATGTGGTCCTTCTTCACCCGGGAACCCTCAAAACACACAAGGTGTTGGATTTTCAGCGAGCGACGCCTGCCAATCCCCAACTTCAAGGGCGGTATCGATTAGTTGAGACTCTCCTGAAGGCTGCTGAGATCGAACGCATCACCCTTGATATTGAGCGAACCTATTCGCCAGAAGAGATCATGGAGTTAGTCGGATTGGCAGAGGATGAATGAGGATTTTCGTCAATTGGTGTGATTAGACGGTGATGAGGGGAAGCATCGTTTGAAACGTGGAAACCCCTTCCTCGACGATTCGGTTGCTCTGAACGATCGGGTCTTGAAAATCGATAAACTTGCTTATTTTGAATGAGGGGCGATTATCGAGTACCGCGGCAATTTCTGATCGTCGGGTAGAGGTGATATCCAGCGTCAATCCTGCTCCTTTCTTCCATTCCCACAGTGAAGGGCTTATGTGAAGGCTGAGCCCCTTGTCTGCCAGTTGGCTGTACCGATTGAACAAGTGACGACGATAGAGTGTGAGAAGGTCACCTTCAAGGATTAAGGCGAAGACAAAATAATGGCCCCACCAGACAAGGGACCGAAACGTCAATTTTTGTTCGCGAGAAAAATGCCGGGGATAATCCAGGTACTGGTAAGGATGTTCTTCTAAATGTTCGCCTTTGACGATTTGAACGGCCTCGGGGTTAAAATCGTCCGGCGCGATCAAGGCTTGATTCAGAACGTGGGGCTTCAATTCTTGGTGCAAGGTTTCCAGGATGATTCGAATCTTTTTTCCTATAACGGATTTTTTCAGGAAAAAGTCCTGGTTTCCCAGGAGGGCGAGTTCTTCTGTGGTCAGCTGGGGTATGGGGTTCATGAGTTCAGGAAGGAATGAATGTGCTGGGCAGATGAAGCGATTCTCGCTTAGATAATTGGGAGCCGGGTGCGGGTAAGCATGAACGGATCATGAAAGTTGCTACCTACAACGTCAATTCCATCAGGAAACGAATAGAAATTCTTCATGCCTGGATCCGTCGGAATAAACCCGACGTCCTATGTCTTCAGGAAACGAAGGTTCAGGATATTGAGTTTCCCCTCCAGGCCTTTGCTGACCTTCCCTATTTCATCCATTACTGTGGTGAAAAATCATACAATGGAGTCGCCATTTTTAGCTTGGCTAAACCCGACCGGGTATCCTTCGGATTTCAAGATGGGATTGCCCCTGAAGATCCCACCCGTTTAGCTCGAATCGAGGTCCAAGGCATTCCTATCATCAATACCTATATTCCACAGGGGTATGCGATTGATTCTCCCAAATATGCCTATAAACTCGGGTGGTTTCAACGGTTAAGACGGTATTTTTCTCGAACATTGACCTCTGGGCAACCTGCCATCTGGTGTGGAGATATGAATGTGGCCCCAGAACCGGTTGACGTGCATAGTCCGGAAAAACATCTCAAGCATGTGTGTTTTCATGAAGATGCAAGGCGGGCCTATCAGGATACTCTGTCTTGGGGGTTTGAGGATGTCTTTCGACATCATTTTCCGAAGCGGCAGCAGTTTACTTTTTGGGACTATCGACGGCCGGACGCCCTGGAAGCGAATCGTGGATGGAGAATTGACCATATCCTAGCTACTCCTCCCATGGTGGCCTGCTGTGAAAAGGTTAAAGTCGACGTGAATCCGCGTCGGGCCGAACAGCCCTCCGACCACACAATCTTATGGGCGAAGTTTTCCCCCTAGCTTTTGAATAAGGAACAGGAACCTGTCTGGAAGGAGAACGTCAGGGAGAACTCATGAAGGGCCAGTTCGGCAGCCCGGTTTCCCTACCGAGATTTTTTCTTCCTCGAGGACCCTTGTCCGGAAATTGCGGATTGATTGTCCGGTAAGTTTTCCAAAGGAATAAAGACGGCACAAGCGACCACAGTCGTCCATAAATTGGGTTTTCCAATGGCAGATTGGGTGATATTTTGCGTCCGAACGATTTCCCGGCCCATTTTGAATACTTGCTCGCGTTCTTTCCAAGCCACATTGGGATCGAACTTGATCCCGAGCGTCGTGGCTAGCATCTGTGCCGCTAGATCTTCCGTGTATTCTCCGGCCTCTTCATCCGTTTCGCCATAGGCGTGGTGTTCTGAAAGATAACCGTAATTGTATTTCCGTCCCGATGGAATGGCGAGGCCGATCGATGCGGAAATCAAGCGATTGCGTTCATTCGTCTCTGACCGTGCCATGACACAATAGGTAATCTCACCGGGGTTGAGCAATTTTTCACCTCGTTTGCGCGGGATGATCTTGCAATCGGGAGGAAAAATTGAGGAGACGCTCACCAAGTTGCAGAACGCGATTCCCGCACTGCGCAGGGCCTCTTCGAAGGACGCGAGCTTTTCCTTGTGAACCCCCACCCCTTTAGTCAGAAACATATGTGTTGGAACCATTGGGACTCCTTTGTCGTTCGGTGACGGTTATTGGGAAGAGGTATCGAATGGTAGGGATTCGGAATTTAGACAAACCCAGTCAATGCACCATTTGAATCCTCAGACCGAATGTATTGCGGGATGGTTTCTATTGATCAAGATGGTTCGTTATGCGATCCAACGACCATTTTTCGTGATTGTTGTACCAAGAGTATGAGCGAAGGTGCAACAGTCCTGAGGAGAAACCAGTGAGAAAAATCATGAAGGCACGTTACGGGTGTGTAAAGAATGAACGTGGGAAGTCAAAAAAGTTAGGAAGGGGATTTCATCACCAACACTTTGGGCTCGGTTAATTCCTGTATGGTATAACGGACCCCTTCGCGTCCCAAGCCTGATTGTTTGATGCCACCGTAGGGCATATGGTCGGCCCGAAACGTCGGAATCTCATTGATGAGGACCGCGCCGACGTCCAATTCGGAAAAGGCCTGGTTCATGCGGTCGATGTTGGTGGTATACACTCCGGCTTGAAGGCCAAAGGGAGAGTCGTTGAGGGCGGAAAGGGCTTCCTCGAATTTGGTGTACGGGGAAATCGTCACCACTGGTCCAAAAATTTCTTCACAACAGACCTTCATCGCTGGCTGGACACCCGTGAGGACTGACGGTTGAATGAAGGTTCCGTTTCGCTCGCCTCCCGTATGGACGGTTGCACCTTGGCTCACGGCTTCGTTGATCCACTGTTCGACACGAATGGCAGCGCGTTCATCGATAAGCGGACCGACGACCGTCTTGTCCTCTTCCGGATCTCCCACTGGCAGTTGTTTGACCTGTTCGACGAACTGCTGAAGAAAGTCATCATGACGGGATTGATGAATAAAAATGCGTTGGACGGAAATACAGGTCTGCCCTGCATATCCGTATCCCCCAGCGAGGCAACGGGTCAACGCGTCAGGGAGGTTCGCATCCGGCTCAATAATGACTCCGGCATTTCCGCCCAACTCGAGTAGCACACGTTTGTATCCTGATTTACCCTTGAGCATCCATCCCACCGGTGCCGAACCTGTGAAGCTGAGGGCTTGAAATGTCGGGTCCACGACCATCTGTTCGGCCAATTCGTTGGAACAGGGAATGATGTTCAACGCCCCGCGAGGAAGGTCTGTCGTTAAAAAGACTTCTCCCAGAAGGAGAGAGGTGAGGGGAGTTTGGGGAGCAGGCTTCAGCACGATGGGATTCCCAGCGGCCAAACATGGAGCCACCTTGTGCGCCACTAAATTTAGCGGAAAATTAAATGGGGTGATACCGAGGACGGGGCCGATGGGGAACCGTTTGACCAGCCCAGAATAGGCTTCGCCCCCTGGTGTGCTATCCATGGCGAGCAGTTCACCCGGTATTCGTTTGGTTTCTTCCGCCGCGATTTCAAAGGTATTGATGGCCCGTCCGACCTCTCGACGCGCGTCTGTGATGGGTTTACCTGCTTCGTGACATATCGCACGAGCAAATTCTTCTTTTCGGTCGTCTATTCCTCTTGCGATCTGGGTGAGTCCTCTGGCTTTGGCATGAGAAGGGGTCTGGCCCAGTTCTTTGGCCCCGCGTCTGATGGATTGCAAAGCTTGCTGAATATGGTTGGCGTCAGCGAGACAGACTGTAGCCAACACGTCTTGGGAGTAGGGATTGAGAATATCCTGCGTGAAGGCACTGGTGACCCATTGACCGTCAAGTAGAAATGGCTTGGCAGGAAGGATAGGCATAAAATCCCTCAGGTTTCACGGAAAGGTGTTTTGGGTCCTATTAGCCGACCGGAAGGTCTGGTTCTGGGTTGGGGACGACAGAAGGCGGGGACAAACTATTCGTTTTTTGGATTAACCCTTCAGACCCCCAGTCACGAATAGATTCAGCGGTAAAGGGTTCAAACGCGCCAATGGCTCCACAGCCTGGACAACCTTCAATTGGGACCTGGGCTCGAAAGACCTCGTCCATACAGGACATACATACAAACAGGTCAGGGTCGCCTGGCTGGCAGTCAACGGTCCAAAAGGCTTCAGAATCCATCAGGGTGTTCCTTGAAAATATCGGGAGTTGATTCGATCAGATTGTCTGAATCGAGAGTATAAGAATGTACACGGAATTAAAAAAGAGATCAATCATGAGGTGCGAGATTTTTCATGAAGATTCAGGAGTTTATCGATCTGTTCCTTAAAGGTTTCATACGGAAAGGCCCCAGGAATCAGGATGAGCTCAGGATCCTGAGTCTTGTGAGTCTGAAAAAGCACGAAGGCTGGGGTTCCCCGAATGCCCAGGGACCCGGCATCTTCCCTATCTTTGGCGATGTCCGGAAAAAACTTCCTGGATTCCAAGCAGCTTGAAAACTGCTTTTGGTTGAGGTTGAGTTCTTTCGCGAACCTTTCAAGATTTTCTGGGCTAAACTGGCCATCGCTATTGAACAGACGGTCATGCATAGGCCAAAACGCATCCTGGTCTCCCGCACACCGGGAGGCATCGGCGGCACGAAGCGGCCCCCCCAATCCTCGTGGAAAATCCCGATAAACAAACCGAACTTTTCCGGTCTCAATATACTCGGTCAAAAGCTTGGGAAAGGTATCGTGAAAAAACTTTTTACAAAAGTGACACGTAAAATCCGAATATTCCAATAGCGTGACCGGGGCCTTAGGGTCACCCCTGACCACGTCGTCTGTTTGGATCAAGAAATCAGGGGCATCACCTTTGGCAAGAAGCGTGAGGGGAAAAAGACCGCACAACAGGAATAGGACGAGCACTTGGCCCACGGAGCGTATGTTCCAGGAATGTGTCGAATTCATCATGGTCTGTGTATTCTCGCATTCATATTGTGGATTGTCGAGGAAGGGTTTTCTCATATGATATCAATCGGACATTAGTCTCTAGAACTAGAATCATTTTTTTTCTAACAGACCCATCATGAGTAAAGGCCACACCACGGTGGCATCACTTAAAACCTCAGCAAATTGTCCTCCTTCACCCGGTGGGACGAATTTTCCCCATGACACTCCTTCCTGATACGTACATCCGCTCAGGCCTCCCCAATAATCCGGCTCTGGGCAAACGCGGACACCATACTGAAATCGTGGTGGAGTTAATTGGGTTCCCATCCGCAAGTTGAGGATTTCGATGTAAGGCGGGGTCTGTTGGGCCCAATTACGTGGAACCCCTCCTCCGATCGTAAAAATACCCAGTCGTTTGGCGGACAGCAGTTTTTCCGTGTAGCTGTTTAAGTCTAAAAAAGGATTGAATGTCGGACACCATTTTCGGAATGCATTCCAGATTTCTCCATCGGACTTTCCTTGTGTGGAGGCGGATTCTGTTGAAGAACAGCCTTGTTGCATGCCCCAAATAGAGACATCGAGGCCTAATTCCGAATCGGTAAAGGCAGGAATAAACACGGGCACGGATTGTTCGTAGGCACTTTTTAAAATCCCGACACCAGGATAAGAATCATGAAGCGTTTTTCCCAACTCTCGAGTCAGTATTTCAGAGGAGAGAGGCGTATCAGGAGACAAGCGTTTCAGGGTTTCCCCGACTACTTGTTCGACGTGATTGAGGTTCAACTCCATCTCAAGCGTGTCATACACACGGTTATACCCTTTTTCGAAGAGCTCGACATCCGTCATGGAGGGGTGGTATTTGTAATGCGTCTTCCCGACCGCTTCGGTTAAACCATGTGCGATAAGGGCACCGGTAGAGACGATAGCCTGGACCATCCCTCGATCCAACATCGTACAGATGATTTTCCCCATTTTGGCGATGGTCATGGCCCCAGAAAGTGTGAGGACCACGGCACATTCTGGGTCTTGAATCATCTTCGAGAGTATCTCAAAGGCTTCGCCCAATCGCCGTCCACCAAAGGCAGTTTTTTTCATCGCGAGCAGGAGGTCAGAGAAGGAATGGATGGAAGTTGGATCGAGTGATTCAAGGGCCTCGAGCCCGTCACGTTCTCCGTCGTGAAATGTTCGTGTGGTCATGGAAACATCCTAACTGGTTTTTTGGGTCGAGTAGGGGATGCGTGGACAGGATACCTGGTGGGAGGAAAGCCTGCAAAGGATGCTGCGGACTCCGAATACCTTTGCTTGTGGTGGTCCCAACGGGATTTGAACCCGTGTCTGCACCTTGAGAGGGTGCCGTCCTAGACCAGCCTAGACGATGGGACCTCACTATCAGGTATGGCTTGAAAGACCCGGCGATTCAAGACAGTCAATCCTGTTCCTAAAATTTTCCAGAATGTACCATTGAGGCCCTAAGACACGCAATGTGGTCGAATGATGAGAATGCTGGCCGGCTCTGGAAAATAAGGAAGTTGATTAAATATCCGAGGAAAATGACTGAGGGGCATGAACAGTGAGCATACCCCTCATAAATGGGTGGATTCCGCAATGGTACGCATATCGCCCAGGGCGTAATCTCGTCAGTTCGAACTGGCCACGGGGCCGAATCAATCCGGAATCGAAGGAGCATTGGCTAAGGGAAGAACAATCATCCGAGACTATGGAATGCGGTTCGCCCGTGTGGTTTTCCCAGGTGACGGGCCCTCCGGAAAAAATATTCAGGTGAGTCGGAGAAAAATATGGGGGTTGATGTTGGATTTGAATGTGAGGGGCGGAAGCCCATAGAGGACTATTCATGGAACCAGAAACCCCAATGATGATTCCACATAGGATGACCAGGCCACAGATTATCGGAGAAAAAGAAGCATACCGTTCTTGAAACCTTCGAAAAGGGAACATAGTCGTTACTTCGGAAAATTAGGGGACCAATATCAACCGTCAAGGCTTAAGGGTTAAAAAGATCGTGCCTTTTCCCCGTTGGATCAGGACCAGAACCGAGGAGGAGGCATCGAGTTCTTTGGCGATCTTCTCAAAATCTGAAAGGGTAGAAATCTCTTTTCGATTGATCTCCAGGATAATATCTCCTGTCCTGACTCCAGCTTGCGCGGCTGGGGAGTCGGGCTGAACCCGTGAAACCGCCACACCGTTTCCACCCCGAGATTGCCCCGGCTTGACAGGCTCGACCAAGAGACCCGAAAGCGCATGGTCGCCGGCAATGGCGCCGGGTTCTTGCGCGGAGAGAGCGGTCAGGTCTTTGGGCATCTCCCCGATGTGGACGGATAGTGTCTTCTGTCGGCCATTTCGCCAGATTCCCACTTCTATGGAATTGTTGGGGCTGGTTTCCGCGACTAAGGTACGTAGATGGGTGGGATCTTTGACGGTGACTCCATCATAGGTTCTCACAATATCCCCGCGTTGTAATCCTGCCTTTCCGGCGGGGCTATCCTGAAACACATCTCCCACCAATGCCCCTTTGGTGTCCGGAGCTTCGAATTGCGTCGCTAAATCCTGCGTGATTTCTTGTATGGAAACGCCTAACCACCCGCGTATGACCTTCCCATGGCCGATCAAACTTTGCATCACACTTTTGACCATTTTGCTGGGGATGGCGAACCCGATTCCCATGTACCCGCCGGTCCTTGAAAAAATAGCGGTATTGATCCCGATGAGTTGTCCTTGCAGATTGACCAGGGCCCCTCCTGAGTTGCCCGGATTAATCGCGGCATCGGTCTGGATAAAGTTCTCATAATCCACGATCCCCACATTGGCTCGCCCTATCGCGCTAATGATGCCCATCGTGACCGTCTGGTTGAGCCCAAATGGGTTGCCGACGGCCAACACGAGTTCGCCCACATCAATGGCGGATGAATCACCCCAGGGGAGGGTTGGGAGTCCATTGGCCTCAATCTTAATGACGGCTAAATCGGTTTTGGGATCGGTCCCGATCAATTTGGCTGGGAATTTGCGTTTATCACCCAAGAGCACCATGAGTTTTTCAGCCTGCTCGACAACATGATTGTTGGTAACGATGTACCCATCCTCTCTCACGATAACTCCGGAGCCCAGTCCCTGCTCCTGTCGTTCGCGAGGTTGCTGAAAACGTCGCTCGAATTCATCACCAAAAAATCGTCGAAAAAAAGGATCGTCAAACAGGGGATTCCGTTGAGTCTGTTCCGTGCGTTTGGTCGCGGAGATATTGACGACCGAAGCCATGGCTTCCTTCGCCACTTTCACGAAGGTTTCGTTCGAGGCGAGCAGAGGAGTTGAGGCTTTGACGATAGGAGGGGAATCTGCGGCTAAGGCCACTGCCGGTTGGGCTGTGGGAGCGCGCTGGACCTCTGAGTCAGCGGGAACGGCGTTGCTATTTGAAGGAGCCTGAGAACACTGGATTTGCGTCAACCCAATCATGCCACATAACAGAAATACACTCGGATATGTTGCCCATTGACGTATGCTTCTCCACGATATCATCGGCCTTTCAGTCATTCCGTACTCCCTATGATTATTGATGAAGGCGTGAGTTGGACAGCGTCCAACCCCGTTTGCCATCCGGCCTTTCTGGTAGGCTGGATTACGTGTCGATTCCCCGGATTCATTGTACCCTGTATTTTTGTTCCTGGCACCTTCAGGGGTCAAGGTCGGCTGTCTCACATTTCACAAAAATTCATTTAGGGAAGCGTTTGGGTGTGAAGTCGTGGCCCAGAGTCGGTCCCGGTAATGACGAGTGTCGCCATATTCACGAATAGGCCGCATTCCACGACTCCTGGAATGTGTTGGAGGGTGTGCTCCAGGGATGAGGGGTCGGTAATCTCCGGAATCTGTGCATCTAATATGTAATTGCCATTATCGGTCTCAAAGGGTTGCTGATGATCCTGTCGCAGAGAACTGGGCCAACCGTGGGATTCGAGGTGGCGTTGCGTTGTTTTCCACCCGAAGGGCACCACTTCAATGGGCAAAGGAAAAGGAAGACCCAAATGTGAGCAATGTTTGGCATGATCCACGATGACGATGAATTCCTTAGCGGCATTTGCCACGATTTTTTCTCGGAGGAGGGCTCCGCCGCCTCCTTTCACGAGGTTCAATTGCGGGTCAACCTGGTCTGCTCCATCAATGGCGACGTCGATACTCCAAGGGGAATCATTACCCAAGAGGGGAATGCCTAATTGCTCCGCATAGGTGGCCGTAGCTTGTGAGGTTGGAACGCCTTGGACGGTGAGACCATTTTGGACGAGTTCTCCCAGGAGGGTCAAAAAATGATGAACCGTGGACCCGGTCCCCAAACCCAGGACTTGGCCATCTTTGATGAATTCCAGAGCCTTCTTGGCGGCGATGGCTTTATGCTGATTGG
The DNA here is from genome assembly GCA_965223275.1 of Nitrospirales bacterium. Classification (GTDB taxonomy): domain Bacteria; phylum Nitrospirota; class Nitrospiria; order Nitrospirales; family UBA8639; genus Nitrospira_E. Next base: position 1,587,964 of record OZ244992.1, on the reverse strand, counting down.
CGTTCAAAGGCGTCAAAAACTGTCAGGAAGTTTGGATTAATCCGATAAAGTAGCCGCCACGGATGCGGCACCCAAAAGCGCAGTGGAGGGGTTCAAAATCACCCGAACGGGAATCTTCGCCAATAATCGTTTATAGCGGCCTTTGGCTAGGAAGGCTTTTAAAAACCCTCCTTGTTCCATAGCAGGCAAAATTCTTGGTGCGATGCCTCCCCCAATATAGACTCCTCCCGTAGCCAGAGTTTTGAGGGCCATGTTTCCGGCTTCCGCCCCGTAAATGGAACAAAAGATCTGCAGGGTTTCTTGGCAAATTTTCGGACTACCTTCTAGCCCCGCTTCAGCAATTAATGCAGCGGGATCGCCAGTGGGAAGTTTTTCCGCAAACCACGTGGGCTCATTTTTTTTGGTATCTCGCAAGAATTGATAAATCAGATGAAGGCCGGGTCCCGATAACACCCGTTCATAACTCACATGCAGATAACTGGCTCGCAAATACCGTAAGAGATCGATTTCAAGATCATTAGTGGGAGCAAAATCGGTGTGTCCGCCTTCCGAGGGGCAAATGTGATATGTCCCTTCTTTCCATAACAGGATCGATTCTCCCAGGCCGGTTCCCGCAGCCAGGAGTGCTCGTGTGCCGTCCGGCGGGGGGGAGGGAGCGGTAGGGTTCAGATCGGCGATCTCATCCGGTTGCAAAAGTTGGAGACCATAGGCAGTGGCCTCGAGGTCGTTCAACAATCGAACATTGGAAATGTTCAAAAACTCCGCTAATTTATCCCCCTCGATACTCCAGGGAATGTTGGTCGTGTGACAGGCATTGTTCAACACAGGGCCAGGCACGCCGAAGCAGGCAGCCGTAATGGTAATCGGTTGGTTGGAAGGCGATGATTGGCCGCTGGAATCTTCCTCGTCCTCCACCGGATTATCCAGATCTGAGTGTGCCGGCTCCTCCAGGAATTCGGTGAGGACCTCTTCGAAGGATTCATAATCGGCTGTCCATACGGAATCTTCACGAATGGGATCGACCCGTTCTTTCCCCCAATCATACAGGGCCAAGTTAATTTTGGTCCCGCCGATGTCAGCAGCTAATATCATGAAATGTCCTGGAAAAATGGCTCAATTCTTTAGTCTCTGATCTTTCGCTCACCTTAGCTCATGTAAATTCTTTCAGGCAAGCCAATTTCCATCAGGAAAGAATTTCAGGATCTGCAGCCATGCCATGGGGCTAAGGAAAAAGGGGAGAAGCGTGGCTAATCTGAATTTTTCCCCAAAAATGTCCAATCGGAAAAGGTGGCGGCCTGTCCCAGTCTCTTTCCGTCGGGTGTGAGGATATTCCAAACCGTGGCGTTGTTCACCATAAACCGTCTTCCGGTCCTTGAAATTCGCACACCATGATAGTCAGTAATGACCCCTCGCGTTGTGGCCTGATGGAGCATTCTGGCCCGTTCCTCTCGGTTCATCGGCTCGGCGGTCAACCGGGACGGAGTTTCAGTGAATTGTTTCCACGTCATTTCCCATAAATCCAACGCCGTTTGATTCCCATAATTTAAGATGGGATCTTCTTCGGTTCCATGAGAGGCCACGACAAAAGGACTATGAAACAGACGTTGGGATTGTTCGAGGGGAGATCCTTCCCGGGAGATGAGTTCCCGATGAAGAAGAGTCGCATACGCATTCAGGAGAGTTTGTGCCCACTGAATAACAGCGGGAATTCGCCAAATATCTTGCGATAAAGAGCCTGGGTTTGTAGTGTGAAGACGCATGAAAAAATCAGGGAAATAATGTAATTGGGATTTTGCAAGTGAAAAAGTCCTCAAAAAAGAAATTAGTTCTCTTGCCTGGTTTAGATGGAACTGGTCTCCTTTTTAATGAGTTAATTACCCATTTAACCTCTCATTTCCAAGTTATTGTTGTTTCCTGCCCCCCAAATCGACATTGTTCATTAACGGAACTTGCTGAGCTTGTTCGTGAAAAGGTCGAGGACCCTCAAAATACGATACTTTTAGGGGAATCGTTTTCGGGAATAGTTGTTATTAAGCTATTGGTAGAAAATCCTCTTCCTCTAAGAGGAATTATTTTCTGTTCTGCCTTTTCGGAAGCACCATACCCAAATGCCTTGAAGATTTTGGGCAAGCTTCCCCTAAATAATTTTCCCTGGCACAAAACACCAGGAATATTGGTGAAAAAAATGGGTTTAGGTTCATCCGCAAAAAGAAATCAAATAGAAAATATAAGACATGCTTTGTCTCAGGTAAACCCTGAGGTAATAGCCCACCGGGTCCAATTAATCTCTCAATTTCACGCCCCGTGTAGAACCCAAGTTTGGGAAATTCCATGTTGCTTCCTTCAAGCCTCTCAGGATTGCCTGGTATCACAAAGTTCGGCCAATTGGTTTTCAGAAAGATTTAATCCCTTTTTTTTAAACAAAGTTGAAGGGCCTCATTTTCTCATCCAAGCTCAACCTCAACAATGTGCAATCCGCATTGTAGAATTTGATGCCCAGATAGGGGAAACTCGATAGAACTGAGTTGTCCCCAGTCGGGAAAAAGGAGTATTTAGATTTTTGAAATAATTTGTTCGGCCAGCGTCTCTGGCGTGACTCGATCGGTTGGGAGGATGACGTCAGAGGCGGCGCGATATTTCGGTGTCCGTTCGTTGAGGATTTCCTCAATTTCTTCGACGAATGTCTTGGTGCCTGTTAGTGACGGGCGTTGGGTGTCATCACCAATGCGCGTGACGATGGTGGGAACTTCGGCTGTCAACCAGAAGAGTTTCCCCTTAGCTTTCAGGATGGCCACGTTTTCGGCCTTGAGGATCACACCTCCTCCTGTGTCGATTACCACATGATCTTGGCCGGCAAATTTTTGACAAATTTGGGTTTCTAGCGTTCGAAAATGATCCCACCCGAATCGTTCCACGATTTCAGGAATAGAGATTCCGGCTTCTTTCACGATTTCGGCATCGGTGGAAATCACCGGCCGTTGTAAGCGCTGACCGAGGATTTTCCCCACCGTACTTTTCCCGGTCCCTCGATAGCCGATTAAAACAATATTCATGGGTTGTCCTGCCCAAAGGTTGGCCTTGATGCGTCAAGAGAAGTGAGCCGTGAGGACATTTCTCATGGTGTCCACCGGGGCGTCCTGACCGGTCCAGAGTTCGAATTGCCCCACCGCTTGATGAAGAAACATCTCGATGCCTGAAATGGTTCGACAACCGGCGGCTTGGGCGTCTGTCAGTAATTGGGTCTGCAGTGGGTTATATACGATATCCATCACGGATAAGTTTGGATGCAAAAGATCCTTGGGCACACAACTTTGACCCACATTCGGGTGCATCCCGACGGGGGTGCAATGGATGAGGAGTGAGGCTTGGCTGAGGGCCGCTTGTAAGGTTTCAGGGTTTAAGGTTTCATCGGTGATGGGGACGGTGGTTTTTTCACGAAGATCGGTCGCTAAGGCGCGGCGCTCTCGATCTTCAATGCCTAACACCCTGAGTTGGCCGATGCCTTTTTGCACACAGAGCCCGAACGCTATGGCTCGAGCCGCTCCTCCCGAGCCCAAGATCACGACCGATTGCCCTTGCAAGGGAATCCCCCCTTGGTGAAGGGCTTGTATCGCTCCGGAGGCATCGGTATTGGATCCCACCAAAATTCCCCGGTCTTTCACGACCGTGTTCACCGAGCCAATATATTTGGCGGTGGTCTCCACGGAATCTAACAGCGGTAGGATGGAAACCTTATGAGGGATCGTGACGCTCAACCCTCGAACGTGCCCCAAGGCCCGGATACCATTGAGGGCGCCTTTGAGGTCCTCGACGGGAAAAGCCAGGTACACGAAGTTCAGTCCCAATTCACGAAATGCCGCATTATGAATGGCTGGAGAAAGAGAGTGCTCTACCGGGTGGCCAAAGAGGCCGCATAATTGGGTTTGGGCGTTAATGTCCATTGTCGTCGCGGAATCGAGTGAACAACGTATCAGGAAGGGCAGTTATCACATAACCTCGTGGTAAAACTCAACCAAGGGCAGGGTGAGGAACAACGTAATCGATGAATGGAGAGAAAACAAAAAGCAGAGGAAGGGCAAAAGGTGTGGTGTATTCCGGAGAGTAGTGTCCTACTCCCCGGATTTACACAATGTGACGTCCGGGGAAGTTATCGAGATGATTTTTTCCGCCCCGTGGTCTTCTTCATGCGAACGGTCGCTTTTTTGGCTGGTTTCTTTTTTGCGATTTTGGCCATGATTTCACCTCCCTTCAAAAATTAAGTAGGCAATTCTATCCGGGTTTATCGGCAGACCCGTCAAAATCCTGAAGGATTGATGGGATTTTTTTGCCGAGTTGGGCAAAAAGTTTTCCCGAGAGCCTATTTTTTTCATGAGGTGTGATGAAATTCAGGATGTGGATACGACTTCCTGATGCTGGGGGAGAGAAATAGTGAAGGTGGTGCCTTGCCCGACCACGCTGTGGACTTCAATCGTTCCTCCGTGAAGATCCACCAGTTGCTTGACGATGGACAGGCCCAGACCCAGACCTTGGGTGCCGATTTCCGGGAGTCGGTGGGCCTGAAAAAATGGAAGGAACAATTTATCCAGGGATTCTTGAGGAATTCCGGGGCCGGTGTCTGAGATGGTGAGGAGGATCTGGTGCGGAGGTAGTGTTTGGGCTTGGACCTGAATTTGGCCTTTCGTTGGGGTAAATTTTTGTGCGTTATGCACCAGATTGATCACGATTTGCTGGAGTCGGTCCGGATCGCCTGTCACGAGAAGATCTTCATCAGGAACCATCATGATCAACTTTTGCTGCTTTTCACGGGTGAGTTGTGAGAGTTCTTCGGTGGTTTCCTTCAAGAGTGCTGTCAGGGAGACGGGCTGTTGGGCCAGACGAATCGTTCCGGATTCGATGCGGGAAAGGTCTAAAAGGTCTGCGATCATCCTGGTCAAACGATTGGCATTGGCGATCACACGGGTTAAGTACAGATGTTGTCTTTCTGTTACCGGACCGACCATTTCCTGGAGCATATTCTCGGAAAACCCTTTGATGGATGTCAGTGGGGTACGAAGCTCATGAGAGCAATGAGAAAGAAATTTGGATTTCATTCGGTCCAGCTCCTGGAGCCGATCGTTTGCGAGGGCGAGATCATGGTTCACCTTCTGTAACTCTGCCGTGCGTTCCGCGACCTTGGACTCTAGACCAAGATTCAAGGACTCGATTTCGTCATACGCCAGGGCCGTTTCTAATGCTTGGGCCAATTGATGGGCGACCGTGGACACGAGATTTTGCTCGGTTAGAGAAAGCGGTTTTCGATATTGACTCCCAATGATGAGTACGCCCAAGGACTGGTGCGGGCTGCGGAGGGGGAGGGCGATCCCGCTTTTCATCCCGCACGATTGCAGGAGGGTACGGGTGGAGCCGGCCCAGTCTCCCCAAAAATCCTGGGTGTCCTCCATCACCAATGGTTCCTTCGCATGAAGGGTGAGAGTGAAAAGATCTTGGGAATGATCCGAAATTTGGCAATCGCGAACGAGGGTTTGGCAGGTTTTGGGGATGCCGACGGCCTCCCGAATTTTAAAACGGTGTTGTTGCTCATCCCACAACACAATCCAAGCATGATCATAGTGTAGGGAGCCCACCAGGGCTTGCAGGCCGGATTCAATAATGGCCGTGCGATTCAGGGTCGATCCGATTTGTAAGGTCAATTGGTGGAGCATGGTCAGCTCATCCACCCGGCGTCGCACTTCTACGAGAATATGTTCTTGCTGAAGGTAGGCCTCTCGCAACTCTTCATGTCGCTGCTCTGCCGATTCCAACTGCTCCTGGATGATTTTTCTCCCCTCCTCTAATTCCGTGCGATCCCCCCAGAGTCGACCCGCCAATGGCAGAAGGAGTAGGGGAAACAGAGAAAGGCTGGCAGGAATCCACCAGGGTTGTTGGGGCAGGAAAGTGGTGAATATACCAAAGACCATGATGGCCAGGAGTAATCCAGCCAACCCCCATCCCCACAAGGATTGTTCCTGAGGTTCCCAACGGAATTCCCACTCGCAATAGGGGGCTCCCTCTGCGATGCAACAGGTATCTTGAATCACCGAGGGTTTTTTCCCGAACATCCTTCTGGGAACTTCAGCGATGGTGGCTTTGGTCGTCTGACAAACCCGCTCCGCGCACCCATAGAGATATTCTCCAAATTGGTCGATCGATGAATCGGAAAATTCAAGCCGCATGACGGCATGACCATTCGTGACGGAAACCACGGAGGGTTTAAGTGCGCCCTTGGTAAACTTTTCCACGAAATAGGGGAATAAACGGTAAATCTGAGTGATGGAAAAAGGGCGACCAAGGATTTGAATGATCGGGGAAAGAAATTTTGACCGCCCTAGGTTGAAGTGGAACCGGTCTTCCCCGGAAAGCTGGACACAGAATTCACTCAAAAACATCACAAACTCGTAGGAGTAGCTATTCCAGGGATTTTTGAGGAATTCAATGGTCACATGGTAGGTCCGATCCCGTATGCGCCTGTTCAACAGGTTGACAAGTTGATCGAGTACATCGGGAACGGCATCAGTTCCTTGCTTTTTCGTGACGATCTCCTCAAGGTATTCCACATTAGCCCGGACCGTAATGCCACTCACATCCTGGATGGTTCTCCCCTGCAGATCTTTCCCAAATGGGCGAAAGATCATGTAGGGTCGGTCGATGATTCGGTGAGATTTGGGTAAAAGATTCATCGCAAGCATAAGTCCGGAACGCGATTGTTTACCAAACTGTAATGGAATTGGAGTCGAAGGGTGAAGGGGGCGGCAGATTTTTTGGGGAGCCCTAAAAATTCATACGCACACTCAACGCGCCAACATGAAGAGTGGTATCCCATTTACCGTTGACGAGCGGCTGTTGATTGTTCTGAATGTTGCGTGTGTTGTAGAGCAAGACTTGGTAAGCCAGGTCTAAACCGATGGCTTTGGCTCCCATGAGATTGCAGGGGAGGACCCCGAAAATCCGGCCCGATTCATGACATAAGAAGCCCACTCCCACGGCAATCGTGTTCGTATTAGCATCCGGATTTGATGGATCGAGGGTTTTACTCTTGACCGGCGTGTCCCAGTAAATGTACCCGGCACGAAAGGATACGTCCCAATTCGAAAGCAGTGCAGGGGACAGGGCCTTAAACTCCGTGCCGGCCATCACGATCCATGAGTCCCCGTAATTCCTGGGATTTGGGATGAGCGCCCCATTTGAAAGTTGAAGATTCAGATCTTCAAAGTCGGTCCAATCCGCGTACTCGACATCAACCTCTAGCTTCCATTCGTACTGTCGATTTCTGATGGGCCAGCCGGCAACCGCCCAGGTATAGACATCGGGCAATTCGATGGTCGTCTTGGCATTAGCCAGCTTGGTCCCTCCAGCCAGAAATGCCCCGTCCAAATCCAAGTCGGGCCCATGGCGAAAGACGAACCCAAAATTCACCAGAGGTTTGCCCATGTCGTTCCTCAAGGGTGTCCACAACAGACTGGCATTAAAGCCGAAGGCCGTATCGTCCCCATTGGCTTCGAGGTTGGTCCCCGCGGGAATGCCAAAAGGGTTGCCGGGGGCTGCTACCTGATGAAGTTCCGCGTGGCCTTCTCCAAGGAAATCGGCAAAGGTGTAAATATCCAACCCACCTCCCACGGAAATATATTCATTGAGGCGGTAGGCCAGTGTCGGCTTGATATCCATGAGTGGGAGGGAAGCGGAGGTCGTGATCGGAGCAATCAGGCTATCGTCAGGATATTCCACTTGCAGCGCGAACGGCGTTGTGACCCCTATGCCCACGGTCCAATTAGGCAGACTTTCAAGGCCTAAGGCCGGTAAATGGGCGGTGAGAAATAAGGCCGTTGGAGGTGGGGTGGCAATCGTTCCACCGAGATCCCCTTTGACCTTTGGGCCCAGGGCACTGTTGAAGGTCACTTTCCCGCCGATAAACAACGTCCCGCCAGAAAATTGGATACCATTGAGCTGAGTCATCCCGGCTGGATTATAATGAAGGGCAGAGGGGTCATCGGCCTGAGCGGAGAAAGCCGCCCCCTGGCCGGTAGCGGAGGCTCCCTGGTCCAAAATTCGAAAGCCTTCACCGAAAACCGGTGAAACATGTATAACGAGATGGGTGACGAGTACAAGTAAACCGGCAGGGAGAAAGCGAGCATGCCAACGATTCACATCTCCTCCTTGAGAATGGGAATGAAGGGGATCGCGCGCCAGTGTACGAAAAGCACAACAAAAACGCAATGTTAGAAATGTGTGCCAAAGCTCCGGTCATGCATCCCTCTGGTCTACCCTGTTCCATTCGTTAGGTCGATGAAGATGTACGGTGTGAATCCTTAAGAAAGGAAGTTCGATATGCGTGTAAAAAAACTCCTGCATACGCGAATGCGGGTGAGTGATATGCAGCAAACTCTCGCGTTTTACCGGGATGTGCTGGGGTTGGAAGTGGTGGATCAAAAAGTTTCTCCCAGAGGGTCCCATCTTGCCTTTTTGGCTGTCCCGAATAGTGAAGAACTGATCGAACTCTGTAGCTTCCCTGCCAGCGGAACGGTGTCTGTACAGGAAGATCTCGTGCATCTGGCCTTTGAAGTCGAAGACATTCAACAGACCATCAATGAGCTCAAGGACAAAGGCATCCCCATAACCGATGGTCCGACTCACACCTCCTCAGGAAGCACCTTTATTTTTATCGATGCCCCGGACGGGTATGAAATTGAATTGATTCAGCGTCCTGTAGGGGTCGCCATCGTCTGAATAGCGTATGAACCGAAGAACAGGGCAACGGGGTACACAAACCGTCGAAAACCCGGAGTTGGAGGGAAAATTGGAAAACCTTCCTTCCCAACCCGGTGTGTATCTCATGAAAAATCAAGCCGGGGAGATCATTTACGTCGGAAAGGCCTCGGTCTTGGCCGATCGGGTACGGTCGTATTTTCAGCAATCGTCCGATCTCACCCCCAAAACACGGGTCTTAGTCTCTGCCGTTCGTGACCTGGAAACCATCGTCACGAAATCCGAGCTTGAAGCGTTAGTCTTAGAAAGCAATCTGATTAAGCGACACCGCCCACGTTTTAACGTGGTCCTGAGGGATGACAAGCAGTATCCCTATCTCAGGCTTCCTATCAAAGACGACTTTCCGCGGTTATCCATCGTGCGTCGTGTCAAGAATGATAAGGCTCTCTACTTTGGGCCCTATGTGCCGACGGGCGCCATGAGAGAAACGCTCAAGATTATTCGCCGGGTGTTTCCCTTAGCCACCTGTACGATTGATATCGATGGGACCGCAGACCGGGCGTGTTTGGAGTTCGAAATCAAACGCTGCATGGCGCCGTGCACCGGGCATCAGTCGAAAGAGGAGTACCATCAGATCGTGAAGCAAGTCCGATGGCTTCTGGAGGGGAAGGATCAACAATTGTTGCGTGCGCTGCGTCAGGACATGCAAGCTGCGGCCGATCGCGAGGAATTTGAGGAAGCGGCTCGGTTGCGCGACCGCATCGGAAAAATTGAGCGCACTCTGGAAAAACAACGGGTGACGCAAATTCACGACCTGGATCAGGATGTCGTCGGACTCGCTCGAGCGAGGGGAGCGGTGGACATTCAATTGTTGTTCGTGCGAGGGGGGCTTTTAATCGGCCGCCGGGACTTTTTTTGGGCAAACGCCAGAGAGGCTACCGACGAAGAAGTCATCCGATCGACGCTCGAACAATTTTACGCCAAGGCCGTCGTCATTCCTAAAGAAATCCTCTTGCCGACAGCGTGTGAGGATCAGGAATTGATCCAACGATGGTTGAGCGAAAAAAAAGGTCAAGCGGTGCGGGTGGTGGTCCCCGAACGGGGTGTGAAATCCCACCTGCAACAACTGGCCCAAGACAATGCTCAAGTCGCCTTGGAGGAACATTTGCGGCTTGAGGCCGAATCGGATGAAGCCGTGCGGGAGTTGCAACGGTTCATCGGCCTGAAGACCATTCCAAAGCGAATCGAGAGTTTCGATATTTCCAATACGATGGGAGCCGATTCCGTGGCTTCCATGGTGGTATGGGAACAGGGGCGCATGAAAAAGCGGGACTACCGACGATTTAAGATTAAAACGGTGAAAGGGGCCAACGACTTCGCCAGTATGCACGAAGTCGTGAAGCGCCGGTATGGAGGGTCATTGGCCACTAAACCAGAAAAAGTCTTGCCTGCTCCCGATTTGGTCCTGATCGATGGAGGACTTGGCCAGTTGGGTGCGGCCATTGAAGCCTTAAAAGATGTTGGCCTGTCGGCATTGCCTATTTGCGGATTGGCCAAAGCGCGAGGGGAGAAAGAAGAACGGATTTTTCTCCCTGGGAAAAAACGTCCTCACATTCTCCCACTCAAATCTCCCGGATCTCGTCTTGTCCAAACCATACGGGATGAAGCCCATCGGTTTGCCATTACCTATCATCGTAAACTGCGCGGTCAAGCACTCATTCCGGTCAATATCACCGGCAAAAGAACCTGATCGTCCTGCCAGCAATCCCCTCAGGATTGGATCCCTTCGGGAAAAATTTATGAGGGGAGACGACTTCGAACCATGACAGATCGGGTATTTTGAGGTCATGGAATTTGTTGTGACCTACCTCCCAAAGATGGTTCTTTTTTGATGTTGCTGTGTTCTAGCTCAGATTTTCGATAAAGCATTACCGGCCCAAGCCGAAGTAATACAACCAGATTTCAATCTCCATATTTTCACCTCCATACCCCCTCCCTAAAGGGAGTGATGCATGATGAGTGATGAACAATTTGACTCTTTGGTCAAACGCCTGGAAACAGTCGCCGAGCGTGAGCCGTTAGGATACAAAGCTCGAGTACTGGGGTTGGCCCTCCTTGGGTACGTCTACTTGTTCGTGATCTTAGGTGGGATTTTCGGGTTGGGATTGGGAAGTGTCTGGCTATTCAAGGGGGGACATGGGACGACCCTCCTTCTGTTAAAAAAGCTTCTGGTACCTCTGGCCGTGCTGGGATTTGTGGTAATTCGCGCGATGTGGGTCCGGATCGCTCCGCCAGAAGGGATTCATTTGCGCCGAAACCAATTTCCTGCCTTGTTTCAGGTATTGGATGCGATGCGCGCTCGACTCAAAGGCCCTAAAATCCATGCCGTTCTCTTGTCAGATAATTTTAATGCCTCCGTGTCCCAGGTCCCGCGGTTGGGAATATTCGGATGGCCCAAAAATTATCTGGTACTCGGACTCCCCCTGATGCAAGCCGTTTCCCCTCAGGAGTTACAAGCTATCCTTGGACACGAATATGGTCACCTCTCCGGGGCTCATGGGAAGTTTAGTGCCTGGATCTATCGCATCCGGATGACCTGGTACAAGTTGATGGAAGCGTTTGACCAAGAAGATCGATGGGGAAAAGGCATCTTTCAGAAATTTTTCGATTGGTACGCACCCTATTTTGGGGCCTATTCGTTCGTGTTGGCTAGGGCCAATGAATATGAAGCGGATCGTTGTAGTGCCGACCTTACGAATCCGAGATTGGCAGCCGATGCTCTCACAGCGGTCTATGTCAAAGGTGAAACCCTTCAAAAGGGTTTTTGGCCAACCGTCTATGACCGGGCCGATCAACTGCCGACCCCGGTCCCCTCCATGTACTTAGAGATGGGCCAATTCCTGCGTGCCCCAAGTCCTTCCATGCCGTTGGAGAACATTCTTGAGCAGGTAATGCGGGAGGAAACGGGTAGTGCCGACACACATCCGGCGTTACAGGATAGATTGGCTGCTCTGCAACAAGAGGCCAGAATCCCCGAGTCGTTGGCAACAACGGCAGCGGTGGAATTTTTGGGCCGGCAATATGAAGATTTGGTTCAACGGTTTTCTCAAACCTGGTCTTTTCAGGTGGAAGAGGGTTGGGCGGAGCGTCACGAATCTGTCAAAACCGGGAAGGCTCAGCTGGAGCAGTTGGCTCGCCGAAGTCAAGAGGCAGATTTTACCGATGAAGAAGCATATGAGTATGCCAAACTCTCGGAAGAGTTTGGGACGAAGGAGGAGGCTATTGATCGGTATCGGGCGGTCTTAACCATGAATGCTACGCATGTGAGTGCCCTCTTTGCTTTGGGCCGTCTGCTATTGCGCCAGAATGACGAAGAGGGAATTGATTGTGTGGAACAGGCACTGACTCTGGATCCAGGAGCCACCTTGGATGGATGCCGGGAGATTTACCATTTCCTGAGGGACCGGGGCAGAAGCGAGGAAGCTGAACAATATAGGGAACGATTCGACGAGCGGGCTGAATTTGAGGATCGAGTCGAGGAAGAACGAGGACAACTATCCTTAGATGATACCTATGTCCCTCATGAGCTTCCGCCTGAGACGGTTGCGGCTCTCGTGGATCATTTACAAGGTTATAAGGCGATAGCCCGAGCCTATCTGGTGAAAAAATGTACGACTCTGTCCGATGAACCGTTGTATGTGTGTGGCGTGAAGGGAATGCCGACCTGGTATTGGTTCTCCAAAGATGGGGCATGCACTCAACTGGTGAATAGTTTGGTCAGGGAAAGTACCTTTCCGGGAGAAATATTCTATCTTGTCCTAGATGAACAAAATCCGAGATTTTTGAAAATGTTCGCAGAGGTATCAGGTGCACTCATCTACCGGAAGGGAGAGGCAAGAAAGGAATCATGGGGCGATAAAAAAGTGCTCCACCAGCCTGAAGCCATCTGAGCGTCCTCAGGAGTCTCCTCAAGGTTCACAACTCTGTCACCGAAAGATGAAGTATCAGGAATTGTCTATTTTTGGGGAAAAATCGTATGGAATGTCCACGATGTCAAGGAGCGATGGTCGTCGATCATTTTGTCGACATGGCGACCAGTGGGGAAATTTGGATGCCAGGGTGGCGATGCCTGACCTGTGGGGAAATCGTGGATCCATTAATCGAGAATAATCGTCAGCAACAACGTGATCAGGAACTGGCCAAGATGGCTTCTCACCCCACTGGGCACTAAACTTTCCACCGTATTTGAAGCTCCAAATCTCGAAAAATACCGCTCGGAACCATTGAGTGGTTCGTCGGAAATCCGTTTGAGTATCTTTCCCTTTCCTTGTTGCCTCCCCGTGTAAACCGACTTTTGGAACTCTCGCTTGTCGGGTTCCTTCCTGTGTGCTAGATTCTTCAACGGGCCAAGACGCCTGTGGAGAGACGTCTATTTTCCCTTCCTGGGAAATACGACGAATAGATCATTGATCAGACCTCCGGTTTTGTAGCAGATCCCCTAGCCAGATCACGGAACGAGGATGGCGAATACCTACGATCATCGGGCGATTGAGAAAAAATGGCAGGAGTACTGGTCTGCGTCAGGCACCTTCCACGTTCAAGAAGATTCGGCCAATCCTAAATTCTATTGCTTGGAGATGTTCCCTTATCCCTCCGGAAGAATCCATATGGGCCATGTTCGCGTCTATGCGATCGGTGACGTCGTCGCCAGGTATAAAACGATGCGGGGCTATAACGTGCTGCACCCCATGGGGTGGGATGCGTTTGGATTGCCCGCGGAAAATGCGGCTATCGAAAAGGGCGTGCATCCGGATGCGTGGACACAGGAAAACGTAGCCTATATGAAAGGGCAGTTACAACGCATGGGGCTGTCCTATGATTGGACTCGTGAAGTCAATACCTCTCAGCCTGATTATTATCGATGGAACCAGTGGATCTTCATCAAGATGTTTGAACGTGGCCTGGCGTATCGCAAGCGTTCGTCAGTCAATTGGTGCCCGTCCTGCGAAACGGTTCTAGCGAATGAACAGGTGCTCGCGGAAGAGGGAAAAGAAGGCGGCGTCTGCTGGCGGTGTGGTTCGGTCGTCATCCAGAAGGAATTGGAACAGTGGTTTTTCCGTATTACCGAATATGCGCAAGAGTTGTTGGATGCGTGTGACCAGCTAACCGGATGGCCAAATCGTGTGTTGGCGATGCAACGGCATTGGATCGGCCGTAGTGAAGGGGTGGAGGTGGATTTTCCAGTAGCCGATCCTGTTGAGGGCCTTTCAACCATTCGGGTCTTTACGACCCGGCCAGATACCATTCATGGGGCCACGTTCATGAGTTTGGCTCCGGAATCTCCACTTGTCGAACAACTCATTCATGGACGGGAAGAAGCGGAATCGGTTCGGGCCTTTGTGAGTCGAGTATCACGCCTTGATAAAGCCGCTCGCACCGCAGCGGATCGAGAGAAGGAAGGGATCTTCACCGGGGCCTATGCTATCAATCCCTTTACGAAAGATCGCATCCCTATCTGGGTCGCCAACTTTGTCCTGTATGAATATGGGACGGGAGCCATCATGGCCGTGCCCGCCCATGATCAGCGTGACTTTGAGTTTGCCCAAAAGTATGACATCCCTGTACGGCTCGTGATTCAAAACCCGGATGGAAGCCTCCAGCCACATGGCTTGGAGGCGGCCTATGAGGAGCAAGAACAGGCGGGCGTGCTGGTGAACTCCAAACAATTTGACGGACTTTCGGTTCCCGATGCCAAGCGGGCCATCGGGGAATTCGTCGAAACCCAAAAGTGGGGTTCAAGGACGATCAACTTTCGGTTGCGAGACTGGGGTATCTCCCGACAACGATATTGGGGAACGCCCATTCCCATGGTGTATTGCGAAACATGCGGAATCGTTCCCGTTCCTGAAAAAGAGTTGCCGGTTGAATTACCTTCGGATGTGCCGTTTACCGGAAAAGGAGGATCCCCACTCAAAGACTCCCCTTCCTTCGCTAAAGTGACATGTCCCAAATGCGGAGGAGCCGCACGCCGAGAGTCGGATACCATGGATACCTTCGTGGATTCCTCCTGGTATTTCCTCCGGTATTGTTCTCCGCAAGATAAGGCCCAACCCGTCAATCCACAGGCCAGCGCCTATTGGATGCCCGTCGATCTCTATGTGGGGGGCATTGAACATGCTGTCCTGCACCTGCTCTATGCCCGGTTCTTCACCAAAGTCTTACGGGACTTAGGGCTTACGAACACGGATGAACCCTTCACGTATTTGTTAACCCAGGGTATGGTCACCAAGGAGACGTACTGGTGTGAGGAGCATCGGTGGTTGTTGCCGAGTGAAGTCAAAAAAGAGAAGGGCCAGCGGGTGTGCGTGCGGTGTGGCCGAACGATCGTGGTCGGCCGGACGGAGAAGATGTCCAAGTCCAAGAAGAACATCGCCTCACCGGAAGAGCTGTGCGACCGCTATGGAGCAGACACGGCCAGAATGTTTTCCTTATTCGCGGCCCCGAATGATAAAGACTTGGAGTGGAGCGATACCGGTGTCGAAGGATGTCATCGATTCCTGAATCGGGTATGGAGACTGGTCCAAGAGGTGAGTCCCGTGCTGAACGAGCCTGGACCGACAGAGAATTCTGAGACGTCTTCATTGATCACGGATCTTCAACGCGCCACGCATCGAACGATTAAAAAGGTCACCGAAGATCTTGATCGGGATTTTCAGTTCAATACGGCAATCGCCGCTCTTATGGAGTTGGTGAATGACTTGTATAAATGCCTCAAGGATCGACCCCTCGATGCGATAACCCCCGTGGAGCGGAAAGCGTGGCGTGTGACCATCGAGGCGCTCTTGATGCTTTTGGCGCCCTTTGCCCCCCATCTGGCCGAAGAGCTTTGGGGGATGTTAGGGCATAGCCCCAGTATTGGGAAGCAGCCCTGGCCGCAATTCAATCCAGAATGTATCGTTGAAGAGGAGTGGGCGATACCTCTCCAGGTGAATGGAAAACTTCGGAGCAAAATCGTCGTGCCCGCCGGTTCATCCAAGGATCATATCGTGGGGACAGCCCAGCAAGATCCTAAATTGGTGGAATGGTTGCAGGGGAAAACCCCTCGAAAAGTGATCTATGTCGAGAAAAAACTCGTCAACTTTGTGGTGTAAGGCGATGAAGGTTCTTTGGAAAAGAAATCCAGGTCGAGGGATGGTGTACATTCTGGGGCTGGCCCTGGTTGTGGGTCTGTGGGGGTGCGGGTATCAATTTTCCGTCGAGGGCTCCGGCCCGGTAATTGGAGGAGGGGAGAATCAATTGCCGGAGGGAAAACGGGTCCGGCTGATGATGGAGACGTTGACGAATCAGACCTTCCAGCCGACGCTCGAATTTAAATATACCCAATACCTTCGCCAGGCATTTTCTTCGAGTGGGGGTGCCAAAATTATGGAAGATCGAGCTGCAGCAGACTTTATCCTTCAAGGGTCAATTCTCTCGGTCACCGTTCCCACGCTGGCGTTTTCCAATCAGGCCACCCAAGAGAGTCGGGTTCAGGTGGAAGTGGCAGTTCGGGTGAGGGATAAAAAAACGAACAAAGTTCGCTGGTCGGAAAAGGCGATGGGAATGGCGGAGTATTTTGTGGGAGCCTCCTCAACAGGAAGCGATGCTGCAGGTGGATTGCAATTTAATCGTGTGTTGCAGGACCGGGCGATTGAACAAGCGGGACAATTGATCGCGGCGAATTTGGCTGACCGGTTTTACGCAGCCCGGGAACGGGGTCGTTTCCAGGTCAGGGGGGTGGAGGACGAATCTCCGGTGGTGGATGAAGTCGAACAACTCGATGCAGAGCCTCGCCCTGAAGAATTCATCGGACCAAGCTCACTTACCAATTAATACCGTTCGGATTTCCTCCCTTCAAAGAAGACAAGAGAACAAGCCGGTGACCCATGAAAGTTCATGAACTCGGTCCGAGCCTGAAACGCGACGGACTTGGCCCTTTGTACCTCGTGACGGGGGAAGAGCCGTACTTCCGGGATCAAGCGTTGAGGGTCCTTCGTCGTGCAGCTCAGGCCCTTGGAGGTCCGGGAACGGAGGGGGCATCGGCAAAAGGGGAGCCTGCCTCGGGTTTCGACGCGGATCTGGTCTATGGGGATGAAACTGAAGCTTCGGAAATTTTGTCCTTTGCTGAAGAGGTATCATTTTTTTCCCCGCACAAACTTTTGATCGTCAAATGGGCGGAGAAGATTTCTGCCAGAATGGGCGAATCCCTCATCCCGTATTTTCAACAGCCCAATGAAAGGACCACCCTGGTCTTTGCCGCTCAAAAATTAGATGGACGGACCAAATGGGTGCAAGACCTCAAAAAAAAGGCCGTCGTCGTAGATTGTGCCCCGTTGTACGACAATCAGCGTGCCACGTGGGTGACTCAGCGGGCTAAGACCTTGGAGTTAAAGCTGGACGCCAGTGCGGTGGAATTATTGAAAGAACAAACTGGTGAAGGGTTGTATGCCGCAGCTGGAGAGATGGAGAAACTCAAGACATTTTTGCCGGAAGGCCAGGTGGCCAAGGCGGCGGATGTGGAGCGAGTCAGAGGCAAGCTTCCGGGTATTTCCGTGTTTGATTGGTCCGAGGCCGTCGCCCGGGGAGATCAGGGGCGAGCCCTGCACATTATCGCCAAAAATCTTGAAACGGGAGAAGCGCCCCTGCGAATCTTGGGTGCGTTGCTATGGCAAATGCGTCGAATCTGGAAGGTGCGGGGGTTAATAGATGAAGGAAAAGACCCTGCGCAAGCGGCAAAAAAAGCCGGCATCCCTCCATTTCGAGCGCGGGAGTTTCTACAACAGGTTCACCACTGGACTGAATCCGACTTGAGAAAAGCCTGGCCGCTGTTTTCACGAGCGGATTCGGCCCTCAAAGGTTCAAAAGCCTCCGCACCCAAGCTCATCCTCGACGAACTCGTCATGCAGCTGTGTCAGGGAAAACGACATCCAGCACACCCACGCAAACCTGCCGGGGTGAGATAGCACGAAACGGTGGTCCAGAAAAAGGTGGGGAGGATTTACAGAGCGTTCACGCGTGTGGCGAGACGAGAAATCCAACGAGAAGCCGTGTTGCGATGGAGCGTACCCTTTGTGACGGCTTTGTGAAGTTCAGACGTGGCTTCACGCAGTGAGGTCTTGGCCCCTTCACTGTTTTTCTCTTGAATGGCCCCATGAACTTTTTTCATGTAGGTCTTCACGCGGCGCAGGACTGACCGGTTGCGCTCTTGCCGTTTCAGTGATTGACGGGCAGCTTTAATCGCAGATTTATGACGATTGGCCATGAATGCCTCCAAATAGTTGACAACCTTTATAGGTACCACAGAAATCAGAAATGGGTCAACTCTCCTCGACGGTTTTTGTCAAAACGTCTGGCCAGTGGAATGCCACACAATCAAGGAATGGCCGCACTGGATCGGCTTGCGAGGTCCCAGAGCCTCTGATAAGATCCTCGATTCCTCGCATAACGTCAATTCGAATCGGTGGTGGGTGTAGCTCAGTTGGTTAGAGCGCCGGATTGTGGATCCGGAGGTCGCGGGTTCAATTCCCGTCACTCACCCCATACATTTCAACGGCTTAGACATCTACCTTCACCTGCGGCTTCTCTTCTGTCCCAGATTTTGTCACGGTTCCATCTGAAACTGGCTCTATAACAGCGCGTTGGTGATGGTCCTTTTCGTCTTGGCCATAGACTGAAACTTCCTCCGCGGCGTCCTTTAAATACGACGGGCTGAGATGTGCATACCGTTTCACCAAATTGGTAGTGGAATGTCGTAGTAACGCTGCAATGGTTTGAAGCGGCACTCCTCGCATCGCGAGCCTACTCGCAAACGTGTGTCGCAGATCATGCCAGGTGGCCCATTCAATGCCGGCTTCCCTGACGGCCTTCCGATAATAACGGTTCATGAAGTTGCAACGATCCAGCGGCTGGGCTGGATTCTGACTAGGGAAGACCCACTTAGAATGTTGCCAGGAATCCAAGGACCGCAGGATCCCGAGGGCTTCCTGATTCAACGGCACATATTGCACCTCCCCCGCCTTCGTCTGGCGGAGGGTTAAGAATCCCCGTTCCTGGTCGACATCTTTCCATTGCAAACGGAGCTGCTCCTGTTGCCGTAATCCCGTCAGAATAGCGAAGCGCGCATAGGGCCCATGCCTGGGGCCGAGGTGCGTCAGGAGTTGGGCTTCCTCTTTGGGGCTGAGATAGCGGGTTCGACCTTTGGACTCCTTATACATTTTAATTTTGGTGGCCGGATTGCTTAGGAGCTTCCCGTCACGGATGACCACATTAAGCACATGGCGCAACCAGGCGTGGTAGCGATTCACGCGTCCAGGAGTGCGTCCCTGGCCTAAGAGGTGTTGTCGAGCTTCTTCAATCCGGGCTGGGGTAATCGCATTGAGGCGTTCCCCCTGAAACCATTGTTTCCACCATGTGGCAAAGAACAGGTCATCCTGGTAGGCGCGTTTGTGGGTGGCCGTGGTGAGATATCGGGCAATCACCGCTTCCATCAGTTCATGCCCCGCCCGTTGATAGCGTTCGGGAAAGAAGCGGCCCTCCTTCTGTTCCAGCTTGGCTTTTTCATAGAAGAGGCGAGCCTCCGTTTTATTGGGGAAGGCCCCAAACTGGCGGTCCTTCCCCTCATGCCACAACCGCACATATCCACATGCGTTTGCCCTGGGCATTTTGGCGGGTGAATAATCCTCGGTCTTTCCGGTTTTTTCTGGCCATAGCCTTTGCCCTCCTTCTGTCCTATGCCCGAGCGGAGTTTCGGGCCTGCTTCCGTTCCTCGACCATTCTTTACACTTCCAACGAATAAGCGCGGTCCATTACCTGTTCCATGTGGGCCAGGACCCACGATTGGGCCAGACCTAACGAATCTTGCGCGCCAACGGGGATGTCCTGCGACAGCCAAAATTCCGGACAGCGTTGCACCCGGGTTAATATGTGCAGGCCTCTAGGGTGTATCTGGCTTCGCTTAGCAGTTCGGATATCGTGTTCCGGCAGGTTTCATCGACGATTGAGTGAATCGGGGCCTCTTGAGCCTGGGCCTTTGTGGTGGTTGTCATGAGGTGGCTCCTTTCTTGGGTTTGGGTGAATTCAAGTCCTTCTCCAGCAAGGCCCGGATGTAGCCCGAGATGGTATAGCCTTGGCTCCGTAAGGCCTTGAGCTTGATGGCGAGGGACTTGGGTAAGTGAATCATCATGCGCACCATGGTCATTGCTAGCAATAACATTTAATGATGTTATGCTAGCATATTATAGCTATTACTGCAAGAAGGTATTGCAAGCTAGCGAATGTTGCGGTAGAGTCATGGCCTATGCCCAAGAAACCACCGGACGAACCGGATTCCACCGTCCTTTATTTAAGGGATACCCCTAGGGATGTGGCCCGCAAACTCAAAGCGGCGGCGGCCCTTCAGGGGAAAAGTCTCACGGCCTATGTAAAGGAGGTCCTCAAGGACCATGTGGCGGAGTTAGAGCGGAAGGGGCAGTTACCGAGGGGGAAATAGAGAATAAGAGAGTAAAGGGTTAAAAGACGTGCAACAAACTTTTCCTAGGGAAGTACTTTTAAAAAATTGGAGCCATTACGTTGGGATGGTAGAAAAACTGGTGGACTGTCCTCCCCATAAGCCCAATTATATATTTAGAGGTCAGGCGGATGCACAATGGGATTTGGTTCCAGCATTAGCCCGGTTGGTCAAAAATAGCCCCCATAATTTGGAGTTAACCGAAATTTTAGAATTGGAAAAGGCAGCTTTAAGAGAATTTTTCATTCAAGCCCATCACTATTTGAGCCCTCAAGTAATTGCCAGCCGATCAAAACTAGATTTAGATGTTTGGTGGATTTTAATGCAACACTATGGTGTTCCTACCCGAATCCTGGATTGGACCAATTCACCTTTTGTTGCCCTATATTTTTCGTGTGAACAAGAACCAGGAAAAGATGGTGCTTTATGGGTTCTTCATCCTCGTACCGTGATTGATGCTTTTAAAAAGAAATTTGACCCGTATGAATTACCGTTTATGGAATCAGATAAGCGTGAATTTTATAGCAAGGAAGAGGAAATTTTATTTTTTCTACAATCTACTACCCAAACTGACCGAATGGTGGCACAGCAAATGGTAGTCACCATTTGTACCCATGTTGCAGGTAATCATAGCGAGATACTAAGTGGTATTCTGGCAGAAGAGCAAAGATCATTTGATGTATTTCTAAAGTTAATAATTCCACAAAATTTAAAAGGGACATTTTTAAGAAATTTGCGGTCTATGAACGTAACCGCCAAGTCTCTTTTTCCGGGAATTGATGGTTTGGGCAAGTCTGCCGCTGAATTATTGAAGTTAGCCATGAATTAATCCCACAGTTCCTTCTTGTAATTCCAGCCCCTCTTCCCTTTATTCGCCATTTTTTGTAGGGTTTCCATAATCTTTTCCCCCCAAGGGAAAACCGGGAGACCCCCTCTATGCGGCTGTGCCCTCTCAACATCCATGCCTTCCGTGTCCTGGTTCTTGGTCTTTTCTTCCTTTCCTTCCCCAATTTCACTCTAGCGTCTTCTTTCCAAGCCAAGGTCATCCATGTAGCCGACGGGGACACGATCACCGTCCTTAATGACGCCAAGGAGCAGATCAAGATTCGGGTCAATGGCATTGACTGCCCAGAAAAAGGCCAAGCCTTTGGGAAGAAGGCTAAGCAATTCACTAAGGATCTCGTGGCTGGCGAGATGGTCATGATTCAGCCGTATAAGCACGACAAGTATGGTCGGACCATAGGGGATGTGATTCTAGGCGATGGCCGCCATCTGTCTCAGGAATTAGTGAGGGCCGGGTTTGCCTGGTGGTTTTTTAAGTACTCCGATGATGCACAGTTGGGGCAGTTGGAAGTGGAAGCGAAAATTGCCAAGGTCGGGTTGTGGAAGGATCGCAATCCGATCCCGCCCTGGATCTATCGACATCGAAGTAAACTCCTCTCTCAAGACGCCCCTGTTCCCACACCTCATCGTGCGCCTTCTCAAATCGGGCAAACGCTGCCTTTTTTAGCCAGGGAAAATTCGAGACAATAGACGGAGCAAGAAATACCATCGCCCCAATTGTCCGAGCTATAACAGGATTTCGGACAAGAATATTGTTCCTTTTAATTCTGCGAAAGAAGCCATTGCAGCGGGGTATGAATTAGCCGGAAACTGTAACTGAAGTTAACGATTATTCCACGAATGAGGTGAGAAAATGGAGATTTCAAAAGAAGCCGCGTTAATACTATTAGAAAAAGGTATTTTGGCCGTGATACTCGTATTTATTGGTTTTGCCTTAAAGTGGATTTTGCAGACGTATAAATTAAAAGGCGACACCATTTCTGCATTGTCCAAAGATAGGGGGGAGGCATATCAAAAACTGTGGAAAGATTTGGCGGCAATGAGACCTGGAGAGAATGAAAAGCTCTCAGAATCTGATGTCAAGGATTTAAAGAGTTTGCTAATCGAGTGGTATCATCATGATGCTGGTGCAATGTATATGTCTTGGTCCACCGCAAAGCAGTATATGCTTTTGCGAAGAACTTTAGATGAAAGACCGATTGATGATAAAAAAATACGAAGCAGTGTTTCTAGGTTGAGAACAAAATTAAAAGTTGATTGTGGAATATATAGTAAACTTGATGCGATGCTCCCTTTGCCAAATATCAAAGCATAGATTTTTTACGGACCCCATTGCCTTGGGGGGAGATTTTTTCTCCCTCCGTCTGTCCTGATGCTTAACTCCTAAGCCTGGTTTGCTAGGGTGGGTTTTGTTTTTCTTTTGGATGATTCAACGAAAAGGGAAACCCATGACCCACTTGGTGCCTGCCCGATTCTTTCTGTTTGCCCTATTTGTGAATGCCACCCCTTCTCTGGCTGGCCCTCATCCCGCAATTGGTAAAACCTATCAACTCGATCGCGCTCGGTATCCTGGGAAGATAATGGTCTGTACGACAGAAGCCTCGATGGTGGCCTATGTGGATGCGTTTTCTGAGGGTGATGAGTCCGCTGCGCTCAAGATGGTTTATGCGATTAAAACCGTTGCTGACCTTGAGCCTATGCAGGCGGCTGGTGGTTGCACCGCTATTTCCAGTTTTTCCCAAGCCACGATTCTCAAGAATGGGATCGAGGCGCATCAAGCGACCTTTCATGCTTTCCCGTTTTCCCCGATGTGGGGCTATTATCTGTATTTTGGTGGATTAGCCCCATAACGCTCCCCCTCTTGTGACGCAAGGATTACAGGGAACCGGGTGTGAGGAATTGTCCGTAGGCTAAACCTGATCTCTCCCCAAGCCGATACTCTACACCAAGAATGCCCAGACCTTGTCTTTTTGGCTAAGAATAGGAAAACACATGCTCAAGCGATTTTTAATATTGGCCCTCGTGGTTCTCCTAACTGCTCTTGTAGTCAAGAACTACAAAATGGCGGCAGCTTCAATGGCCCCTACCGTCTTGCTGGGCGACTATGTTCTGGTTGATAAACTGACCTACCACTGGAGGGCTCCGGCTTTTGGAGAAGTGGTAATGTTCAAATTTCCCGAAGATGAAACCAAATTGTTCGTCAAGCGCATTATCGGTATGCCCGGCGACATGATAGAAATCACAGACAAGTTCGTTTACTTAAATGGAAAACGCTTGCCTGATGAGGGGTTCACTCAACGCATGGATCCGGGAGTAATTCCTGGAAATCTTAATCCCCGGGATAACTTGGGGCCGGTGATTGTTCCAGAAGATTCATATTTCGTAATGGGAGATAATCGGGATCAAAGCCTAGACAGTCGATTTTTTGGTCCGGTACACAGAAGCAAAATTACGGGAAAGGTTCGAGTGGTGTACTGGTCTTGGGGAGAATCACTACGGTGGGCCAGGATTGGAAGCCTTATTCATTAACCCATAAGAAGGCACCACCCATATTTCCTGCTCAGTTTGTTATAGCTTCCAGGAAGCCACGGTTTCTCCTGAATCCAATTCTTGAACGAGTTCATTCAGGGGTTTCCGCTTTTCTCTTCTCTGCCATTCGATTTCCGGCATGACCCCTTCGATGGTTTGGGCATACTTGATCGCCAACTCCAAAAGCTTATGGTCAGGCATCTCAGAAAAATCTCGGCCAAGGGCATCTTTTTTGAGTTTGTTCAACAGTTCCCCAATCAACGAGAGACGTTTTTGGCGGGAGAGGGACAATCGCTCACGTAACTCATCTAAGGCGAGGGCCTTTTGATTCTCGATCTCTAGCCGGAGTTCTTTAGTCCGCGAAACAAGAGTTGGCTTAGATGTGCTCAATTCTCGAGAGATTTTGGAAAGAGATAATCCACTGGCGCGGAGTTCAATGAATTTCTGCTTTGTCGCGTCATCCTTCATGTGTGATTTTCCTTCTTACGGTTAATTTCGGGAATATTTTGGGCAGTTTTTTGTATACCTTTAGGTGACTTTCATCCTACCTTTGTAGGCGGTTCGTACCCCTTTTGCTGGTGTTTCGATAGCTGTCCGCACTAGGTTTGCCCCACTTTTCCTGGTTTTGGGGTCGCGAAACTCTGAAATGTCTAACTGTACCATTTTTCGATATAGACCCATGGGATCCAGATTCACGGAGGTTGCTCATTCCGGGGCCGAATGACAGCTCCCTGCCAGTCTACGTCAACCAACTCCACGATTCCTTCTTGCCATTCCCACTTATAATGCTGTGGACCGGTAATGTTGGTAACGGTTTGGTAGTGGACTTTCACATTGGGGGCCAGCCAATGGAGTTTCGTCTGGATTTCAATCTCTAAGTTTTTATCCTCAATATCCTCCTTCGCCGCCTTTTCCCGTTGGTGTTTGATGTGGGCCTCTCTGATATTTCGTTCGACCTCGACTCTTCTCCGCTTCTCTGCTGTGGATTTTTCCTGTTCACGTTCATAGCTGATAAGTGGAGCAGTCATGGCATTCAGAACAGCCGTTTTTCTGTTGCCTGGTTCCATGCCTGCAATGCACCACAGATACAGTGGTTCCGTATACTCGCCTTCTGGGTTTACATCAAAGGTACGTTGGCAGGCGGTCGCCAATACCGCTAACCCCAGGGTTGCGGCGAGTTCTCGTGGCGTGTCCGTGGATTGGGACACGCCTTCAATCATGCAATCCAACCAAGGCGGGAACAGACCAGCGGGTAGTCGCGTAAGATCGTGATCCTCCAGAGAAACCAGATCAGGCCAGGTCTCTGCCTCGGAATATGAGGTAACCGACAATTGAGCATGAGCGACCTCTGCCCCTTCCAAGCGGGACAGGTCGTTAAAGTCGCTGGGAGGGTCTCCATTCGTCCCCTGTTCCTTGAAGGTCGGAAACACCACTATGCCGTTGACCGCTTCTGCGGCCTCTTTCGCCTTGGTGAGACCAGGGTTGCCTGTGGTGAAAGTATCATTATCAGCTGCGAGGATGATTCTGGATTTGGGGTATTTTTGGCGAAGGTGTAATGCCACTGGCTTGAGATTCCCGGGGGTAAAGGCCACGACCACCGGAAGACCACATACTTCATATATCGTGGCCCCGGTGGAAAACCCTTCGACCAAGTAGACGACTGATTCGGGCTCTCCCATCGGGAAGAAATTCCCAACAAGGGAACCGCCGGTGTGAAATTGCTTCCTCCCGTCTTTTGCGATGAACTGAAGTGAAATTATTGTACCGACGGCATCGATTAAGGGGATCACCAGTCGTCCATGGTACAAGCGACTGCCGTGAGGTTTAATCTGTTTCTTTGTTAAGTAGGGGAAATCTCCTGGGGCAGGGATCGCTTGATTCCAAATCACTCTGGCCTGAAGGGCTGCTTCATTTTGAATTCGTTGGCGTTCCTGTTCGGCTTCTTGTAGCGCTTGGGCGACGCGTCGTCGATGTTGTTGTTGCTCAAGTGGCGATAGGTCCTTGGGGTTTTTTGTTGATTCGGTGTACTTTTCTCCGGTCTTCCAACTTCCAAAAACTACCGTGGGATTCCCATCTTCATAAAATTCATACCAGCCGTTCTTGCTGCCAGACTTGTCCCCAGGGATCTGGTAGCGATGGATCTTGGCGTCGGCAATTAAGGGATAAGGGCACGCCAGTCCTCGCTCGGTCATGGCATTAGAAAATTTCTGAGAGGTTCCCATCTCCGTGCTAATCATTGTTCCCCCCCCCCTCTCTGATTTTATTGTCTGGCGTGGTATAGTTTGGCTTGGCTTTACTCTGAGTGTAATGGAGTTTCACCATCCTTTCTGTGATATGGGGGGATTCTGAGTGGCCGGCCGAAAATCTAGCCGTTGCCTGGTCTGGGCGACCCTAATCCTACTGGGAATACAACTGAACCTTTGGGCCGTGAGTCTGTCTGCAAACCGTAGCTCGGCTCAAGAACTAAATCAGGATATTTCGGAAGTAACACCGGGAGAATGGATGCACCAGTGGATGGGAGGCACGAAGGCCGTGGGTGGTTCGCTTAATCTCAGGCGATTTAAGGACCCGGTTTACCTCTTGTTAGACAAAATTAGTTGGCAACCCAATCCCGGAGAAACACCCTTCCCGCCCGTAACAGTCCCAAAAGGCTTTGTCACAGATCTGGCGAGTATTCCGCAGATCTTCTTTTCCCTTTTACGACCTGACGGCGAGTATGCCTATCCCGCGATCATCCACGATTACTTGTATTGGGACCAACCCATTTCTCGAGAGGAAGCTGACGAGATCTTTAAATTAGCCATGCAGGATTTTGAGGTGAATGCGGCTGTGAAATGGCTCATTCATCAAACGGTGCGGTGGGGAGGGGAATTTGCCTGGGATAACAATGCTGAAGCGAAGGCCAGGGGAGAGAGGCGCATTTTAAAGCGTTTTCCACAAGATCCCACCATGACCTGGAAAGAATGGAAAGAACGCCCTGGTGTATTTGCTGACTGATAGGAATATATAGCCATGGGTGAAATGGTCACACGTCTATATTCATACCAATACCTTCTCCTAAATAGCCTGCGATGGATGCTGAAGTTGTGTGTGGCCGTACTTAGTTTATCCCTTTTATCGGTTTCAGTCTCCGTCGCCAAGCGGATTGCCTTTGTGGTGGGCATCGACAAATATGAAAATCTTGGTGATGACAAGCAGCTCAAAAACCCAGTGCATGATGCACAGGAGATGGCCCGTGAGTTAAAGAAGCTAGGATATGAGGTGACAAGTGGAATAAATACAACTCGCCGTGAATTCTATACGAAATGGCACTCTATCACGAATAAAATTACCTCGGAAGATACCTTACTCTTCTTCTATTCCGGCCATGGGATTCAAATTGATCGCCAGAATTTTCTTTTGCCAAGTGATATTCCATTCTTTAAATTTGGTCGACATACTCAATATAAGAGTGAGTCGATCAGTGTTAATGGTCTTCTAAATGATCTTCAGCCTGGCGATACACGGCAGTCTCCTGAGGTGACAGTCATGATATTAGATGCCTGTCGAGAGGATCCGACAGTCCCCGCCGAATATAAAGCAATTGGGGGCAAAGGTGGACTAGCCAAAATTTTAACCCCCCCCCAGGGGACATTTATTATGTATGCCGCTTCCCCAGGGAAAGTTTCTTTAGACCGGCTGGGATCTGAAGATCTCGAAAAAACTTCCGTGTATACACGAACGTTGTTACCTCTCTTGAGAAGGCCAAACCTTTCCATACAAGATCTTGCAATAAAGGTTCGATATGACGTCTACAAATTAACGAAATCCATTGCCAATTTTGTACAAATTCCCGAATACACTGATGGAATCATTGGACGGTTTTGTCTAGCTGGATGCCCAGACCATGAGAATGGAGGGGCATCATCTGACCTGGCTATGGTACCTGTGCCTAAGGTCCACGAAAGAATGAAAGAGGAAAGAGAAGCTATAAAGGAACCATCCATGGTGATTCTCAAAAGCGGAGATTTCATCAGTAGTAGTGGACAGCGGATTCGGTTTCCACGTGCCTTTGCCATCGGCAAATATGAAGTGACCTTTGCGGAATATGACCAATTTGCTCAGGCCACAGGTCGACCATTACCAGATGATGAGGGCTGGGGGCGTGGAAAGCGACCCGCGATAAATATTTCGTGGGAGGATGCCAAGGCCTATACTAAATGGCTCTCCAAGCAAACGGGTAAGCAGTATCGGTTACCTACAGAGGCCGAATGGGAATATGCCGCATACAACAATGGAGGCGAAATTCTGCCTGTTAAAATTCAAACTAAATGGTCTGGCACTTCCAATAGAAGCCAATTGGGAAACTATGCCGTTTTTAGAGAAAATTCAGGGGGAAAAACAGCAGAGGTCGGCAGTAAGCAACCTAACCATCTCGGTTTCCACGAAATGAGCGGGAACGTCTGGGAATGGGTGGAAGACTGTTGGCATAGGAATTTCGCTGGTGCCCCCACCGATGGCGCAGTGTGGTTAGAAGCCAATGAGGGCGACTGCAACTCACATGTAATCCGCGGTGGGGCCTGGTTTAGCTCATCGGAATACTTGCGTTCGTCATATCGGGTTGCTTGCCCCTTTTACATCCGTGACAACTTCATTGGCTTTCGTCTCGCCCAGGACATTGAGTAACCTGGTATCTTTTTCTCAATTAATGCAGTCCCGGTTTTTGTCACGGTTGAACTCGAGCAACGGGGAGATACAGCGTGTGACACGAGACTACCAACTCCCTTGAAAATAGGGAAGTCAGTGTAGCTTTCTGTATCCCCCTGTTGCCTGGTATTGCAGGGGAAACCGGATTGTGGATCCGGAGGTCGCGGGTTCAATTCCCGTCACTCACCCCATACATTTTAAAGACTGAGGTATCTTCCCCCCGAACCTTGGGAAATGGGTTCATTGCTGCATCGATCGGTTGGGCAGGTCATCTTTTGCCTTTATGAGGCATGGCAATGCTTTAAGACCACTCCCGTAACACCGTGCGATCTTAATTAGACAGGCGTGATTCGGAATGCAGTGGTACATAGAACCACGGGGGCATTTCTCCTTCCTCGATTTCCTCCAAAATCTCCTTGAGAAGTTTGTTTCGTTTCTTAGGGCTGTACCGATTCCAGGTGGAGAAATTTATTCTTCCCGGCCTTCATGTACATCCCAGGCTAAAAGCCAAAATGCAGGAGCCACGTGGCTTTACCAGGGCCACTTGGTCTCGTGAGAATGGCAGTCATAACAGGCGCGTTTGAGAATGAATTTGACTTGCGGTGGGGTTGCAATATCTTCTTGGACAGGCGGATTGATTCGGTCGACCGGGATAAACTGAATGACCCCGCCCAGCAGGAGCAGTTTCCTAGTGAGGGGCAGCATTGCTAATGCTCCTTCCTTTGGCAGGGGCCCTCAGGGAGAAGAATAGTTCTTGGGCTTTTTATTGGATTGGCCCTACCTCTTGACCCAAGCCCACGCTTCGTCCAGTTGCTCGGCGGAAAAGGTTTTGACTTCCCCACTCAATACCAAGGCCCCAAGTTTGGTCGCCCACTCTACCCAACGGGGGCCTCCCACCACCGCCACTTTCTCAAAATCATTTCGGTGCTGGACGCCAAATTTCGCATCATCCCATGCGGCCTCTAGTTCCCAGCCCCGAAACTCCTCGGGCATCAAGAAGAGACACCGGATTTTCGGGTAATCTCTGATCATCCCCTCCAACCGCGGAAGCAGGATCGTCTTGTAATCCAGATCGGTCAGCTTGCCGATGCCCCTCACCCCCAGGATGTTGTCATGGCTTTCCGGTAGGACTTCAATCATGACGGCTTCCCTTCGTTGTAGGTAAAGGCGATGCGACCTTGAATTTTAATTTATGGAGCCATTCTTTCTTGACCTGTTTTCTTTCCCAGTCCATGGCGTTCCTTACAAGGGCCCTATTCCCAAAGTACCCTAAACGGTTGGCAATTGGACTATAAACATTGATCCTTTCCCGACCTGGCTTTGCACCTGGATTGTTCCGTCATGGGCCAGGACGATTTCCCTGGCTATGGCCAAGCCCAGTCCCGTTCCTCCACTCTCTCGATCTCGGGCCCGATCGGCTCGATAAAAGCGGTCAAAGACATGGGGAAGATGTTCGGGTTCTATCCCCGAACCCGTATCTTCAACCGTGAGGCACACCTTATTCCCTGAGGGTTGTAACGTGACCGTCACTGACCCTCCCCGTGGGGTATGGCGAATGGCATTATCCAGTAAATTAATAAGGAGTTGTTTCAATTGCCCGGCATCCCCATGAATCAGGGGAACATCCTGAAGGTGTTCGTTAAAAACGCACTCTTTTTCCTGTACCAAAACAGCTAATTCTGAAACAATTTCTTCAATTAAAGGTTTCAAGAGGACCGGTTTTCGAGAGATTGGAGGATGTTCTCCTGCAAATTGGGTGAGGGTAAGCAGGGATTTAACCAGTCTGCTGAGATGTTCTATCTGCCCCAAGCATGACGTTAACACCTCTTGATAGTCTGCGGGGCTGCGGTCCCGTTGCAACGCCACCTCTACGTTGCCCTTCATGGCCGTCAGCGGAGTTTTCAACTCATGTGCGGCATCTCCCACAAAGCGGCGTTGGGATTCAAATACTCGTTGCAATCGCTCTAACATACTGTTGAAACTCTGAGACAATTGTTGAAATTCGTCGTACGGGGCATCCAACAACAACCGGGTATCAAGGGATTGAGCAGACACTGTCGTTGCCGTCTGGCTGAGAGTATCGATCGGGGAAAGAACCTTTCCAGCCATCCAATGACTGCCCGCCCAAGCACACCCTAGCATCCCGATGCTGACCACCCCCAAGGTGATAATGAGCCATCGAAGCGTGTCATGGATCAGTTCGAGAGAGGTCTGGGCTTGGAGGATATATTGGACTTTTCCCTCAACGGGGATGGGGTACGAAATACGTCGAAATGATGAGCCTGAAGAAGGATGCAGGGTTTCGTATAGCGTTTTCCCTTGCAACACCTGATTTTTTACGAAAGGGTCTATAGCCACGACCGATTCGACCCCCTCGCCTTTCCATTGGACTATGCCCTTCCGATTCAGCACAACGCTGTCACGGATGGTCTCCCGCAACTCATACTCTTCATGTTCATGATGGTCGTCATCGTCGGTTTCATGCCGGGAGGCCTCGGAAAGAAATTCTTCAAGATCTCCTGTTTCTTCTTTCACCCGATCAGCCTGCGTATGTACGGTGGAGAGTAACTGAGCATCGATATGCCGATGCAGCAGGAGGGACAGGGTCGTGTACAAGGCGACACAAAATATCAGAAGAAGCAGGGTAATCAGCGAAATGCTTGACCACCGAATGCGTGATCGAAAGGAGGACATGACCTATATCTCGGGAACTTTTAGCACATAGCCCACTCCGCGAACGGTATGAATGAGGGGCACGGGGAAATCACGATCAATCTTGGTGCGAAGGGAGCGAATGTGGACATCCACAATATTCGTCAGGTTGTCATATTGAATGTCCCACACATGTTCAATAATGGCCGATCGGGACAACACCCGATTTTCATTTCGCATCAGGTACTCCAAGATCGCGTATTCTTTGTTGGTCAGTGACTGTTCTTGGCCCGCCCGCCACACACGATGGGAAACAGAATCTAGTTCCAGGTCCTCTACCTTCAAGCGGGTGGTTGTCTGCCCACCACCACGTCTGAGCAAAGAGCGAATTCTGGCCAGCAATTCAGGGAACGCGAAGGGTTTGGTGAGGTAATCATCCGCCCCCATGTCTAAGCCTGTCACTCTATCTTCAATGGCATCCTTTGCCGTCAAGAGCAAGATAGGGGCTGAGTTCCTCTGACTTCGTAACCGTCGACAGACCGTCAGGCCATCTAGCTTGGGCAACATAATATCCAAGATAATCAAGTCATAGGGAATAGCGGTGGCCATGTTGAATCCCTCTTCTCCATCTGAAGCCAGGTCAACGGCATACTGCTCCTCCTTGAGCCCTTTTACGATAAATCCCGCTACCCCGGAATCGTCCTCAACCACTAGAATGCGCATAATTGCCCTCGCCAGAGAATTTAATCTTCCTGGGTCTGTTTGGCAATGGGTAAGGAAAGTTAACGTCTGCTATATTCCTCACCACGGTTCACTGGGAGTCTGTCTTCCCCCTTTTCTCCAAATATCCCCCAAAAGAGATTAGCTAGGAGGAAAAAGCACCCAAGAAGCAATCCCCCAACCCCAATAGCCACAAAGCTCTCCGTTAGGATATGAGAGTGGGCCGGCCCACGACCAATTGATGGGGCTAACACGAACATCGTGAGCCAGGAAAACGAATAGAAACTGCTGAGGCCAAGCAAACAAGAGGTTAG
This sequence comes from Nitrospirales bacterium, assembly GCA_965223275.1. GTDB lineage: Bacteria > Nitrospirota > Nitrospiria > Nitrospirales > UBA8639 > Nitrospira_E. The sequence continues at coordinate 1,555,936 of OZ244992.1, read as the reverse complement.
CGTCTTCATTTTTGGTTTGAGCCGCGAAAACATCACGAGCACAATCAATCCTAACGAGAATGCCGCAATCCCGGTTGCATGAAAATGGGCGCGTTGGGCATAACGCCAAATTTTTTCTTGACTCTTGGCGTCGTGGACAGTGGGATTGGCGGTGATTCCCTCAGCAATAAAATTTTTGTAAAGATCTTCATTGACCCCAAAGCTAATACCCATAAAGAATCCAAACAAAAGTCCCACCAACACAAGGGCCAGTCCAACTTTGACTTGGTTCAATTCAGTGGTCATGGTCTATCTCCATTTCTCACAATGCTGTAGCCACCCGGTTCGGTTAAGAAAACCCAGGAAGTCTGTGTGTTTAGATTTAGCTTCTCCCTTCTTGATTGCCCGAATGGCACCCCAACGTGTGAGGTCAGGGTGCCGTTGATGTGCACTCCTTGTCCTTGTCTTAGGACATTTGGTGGTATCAATCATCGTGTTCCTGATCTTCAACCTCACTGCTCAGCAATTCTCCGGATTGGGCATCAACCTTGATTTCGTGCACGCCCCCCACATCGCTGGCAATTTCAATTTCATACACCGCCTGGCCATCCTCGTCCTCAAGCTCTGCTTCGAGAACCCGGCCTGGAAACTTTGTCTTGGCTTTGGCGATGGCTTCCTCCAAAGAAAGCGTGGCCGTGGACAGAGCAGGAGATTGATTGGGGGTGTTTTCCGAACTGAGAGCCCAACTTCCTGTCAGTAAGACTCCACCAACGAGCACGGCAGCAATCATGTACACAACACGTTTCATGGTGACTCCTCCTTAGAAAAGGTGATTAGGGTAAATTGAATCATAAAAAGATCATACCCTGACTACATAAAGTACCCATGAAGCTAAAATGAAGAATTTTTCATGTTGAGGTGGGGGTGGGGTGCCCCCTTTAAACGACTCCGACGCCCATGTTACAGGCTAGGGCACAGGTGTCACCGGTGATCGACCTCCAAGATCTGTGGGGCGTTGAGCTCTATTACAACATCGCACTCAACAACTGGCTTCATGTGACGCCGGATCTTCAGCTCGTCAAGAATGAACGAGAGCAGGATGACTTTGTCGTCATCGATTTTTGATGAAAACCATCCGCACTCTGACTCAACCGGTGGCGTAATCAAAGGTGTTTGGTCCATAGGCCTCCATGATTTAAGATGTCAAATCAAACACCTTGGGTTTGTCGGATGGAAAAAGGTCGTCAAACGTGAAATTGTTACGCGAACCGCTGCTGCATTTTTTGCTTATCGGGGCAACCATTTACCTGGTGTATGGAATGGTGGCCGAACCCGTTTCCGATGAAGTCGATAAAACCATTGTCGTGAGTGCGGGGGAAATTGAGTGGATGCAGGCCTCTTGGCACAAGCGTTGGAAACGTCCCCCGACATCTGAAGAACTTGAGGGGTTGATCCAGCAATACATCCGAGAGACCGTGCTATATCGCGAAGCCTTGACCATGGGGCTGAATAAGCATGACCAGGTCATTCGTCGGCGCTTGGCGAGAAAAATGGAATTCCTCACGAAGGATCTGGTGTCGTTGACCCCACCGAATGACGAGGAATTACGGACCTATTTCGATGCCCATCAAGAGCGCTATCAGGAACCCGTCCGTTATTCCTTCACCCAGGTCTTCCTTGATCCCGACAAACGTGGCGATGCGACCCTGACTGATGCCGAACAGATCAAAGCGACATTAGTCGCCAAAGGCTATCCCATCCAGGACCCCGGAGCGCTGGGCGATAATCTGATGCTGCAGAACGATTACCGGGAGAAGGACCGAATTGAAATTCAGAAGGTGTTCGGGAGTGATTTTGCTGAATCGTTGGTGGCTCTGGCAGTGCGACAATGGCATGGACCGATTCTGTCAGGGTATGGCGTGCATCTCGTGTATGTGGACCAAGTCAGCGAGCCGCCGCCACCAGACTTTGCCGCGCTACGTGATCGGGTGGTGGGGGATTGGACCACGGAAAAAAGCGAGGAACTCAACGAGGAGTTCTACGCCAACTTGCGTGACGCGTATACCATAGTCATTGAAAGGCCTGAACAGGACAAAGTGGCCGCCTTGCCGGAAGGTGCCCCATGACTCGGGGGTTGGTTCCCGGGTTCCTTTTTGTGGTCTTTGTCGGTTTGTGTTTGGCTACGCCGGCTCATGCTGATGAGATCCGTCCTGCGTTACTGGATATCAAGGAACTCAATATGAGGGTATTCACCGTTACCTGGAAAGTGCCCATGCGTGGCAACCGGATATTACCGATCAATCCACAGTTGCCGGACAGTTTGAAATTGGTGGGGTCACGCTCGGTTCAGGGCGTTCCGGGTGCCCGCATTGAACATGCCACGTATAAGAATACCGTTCCGTCGTTGACCGGTCAGACCATTGTCATCGCTGGACTCTCTGCTCTGCAGACCGATGTGCTCCTTCTCATCCAGCTACACGATGGCACACAACATTCGGCTATCCTGCGGCCCAGTTCACCCACGTTCACCGTCCCGCTCAAGTCGTCAAAGCTCAAAGTGGCCAAAGATTATTGGCTTTTAGGAACCATTCATATTCTCGAAGGCGTGGATCACCTCCTCTTTGTCCTCGCGTTACTGTTGATCGTCTCGGGGGTCGGTCCCCTGATCAAAGCTGTCACCGCCTTTACGGTGGCCCACAGTATCACCTTGGCCTTGGCGACGCTGGGTGTGGTGCATGTGCCGGCAGCTCCTACCGAAGCCATTATTGCCTTGAGTATCCTCTTCCTCGCTTCGGAAATCGTTCATAAACATCATGGCGCGATTGGGTTGACCGAACGCTACCCCTGGGTGATCGCCTTTCTTTTCGGCCTGTTCCACGGCCTGGGTTTTGCCGGCGCACTTTCTGAGATCGGTGTGCCCCAACATGAAGTCCCACTGGCCTTGTTGACCTTCAATCTCGGTGTTGAAAGTGGGCAATTGGTATTTATCGCCTTTGTTCTCGGACTCATGGCCTTGTGTAGACAAGTACCTGTGAGCGTACCGACAGGGGCATGGCGGGTGATGCCTTATGCCATCGGCAGTGTCGCCGCGTTCTGGACGATTGAACGGGTGGGTTCGTTTATATAAGTCGTTAGCTATGCAGTGAACCATACACCTCAGTAGGTGTTTCAAGAGGCAGTATTGGGATTAAAGGGTCTCGAAATTATGCGCATTCATCGAGACTGAGTAATAATTCATTCCAAGCGGAGGTCGTGGGTGTATGACAATCTGGCCAAAAGTATAGGAGAATGCTTTATAAATAAACGGCAAATTCTCTATAATTAGAGAGGTTTAGGGTGTCATCTCTCTTGTGTTATTCCTGATGAATTACCCCCTCTCCCATTTCTCCACTGCCAGTCTTGATTGGGTTTTGATTCTCCGAAAGCGGGAGGTGGATCATTCCGTGGTTCTTGTCCCACGATGGTTTGGGTGTGCCATGGAAGGCAGGCGATGAGGGACGACGAGTTTGAGCAGGAGTTTGAGGAGGATTCACCTTCGGTGGGAGCCGAGAAGCCTCGAGGCTTCTCGATGGTGTGGCTGATCCCCATCATCGCGCTGCTCATCGGGGCGTGGCTGGCCTATAAGACGGTCAGTGAAATGGGTCCCACTATTACGATTTCCTTTGTGGATGGGAGCGGGTTAGAAGCCGGCAAGACCAAGATCAAATACAAGTCTGTGGAGATTGGTCATGTGGAAACCGTAGAAATTTCCTCGGATTTGGAAGGAGTAATGGTCACTGCGAAGTTGAGGAAAAAGGCCGAAGCGCATTTAAATGAAGGGACGAAATTTTGGGTGGTCCGCCCGCGGATTGGGACTGGAGGTATCTCTGGCCTGGATACGTTAGTCTCCGGTGCCTATATTGGGATTGATCCCAGGGATGGCCCTCCCTCGCGCTCCTTTGTGGGATTGGAGAAGCCTCCAGGTAAGTTATCGAGGGAGAATGGGACAGTCTATCACCTGGAAGCTGAACGATTGGGCTCCTTACAGGCGGACTCTCCGATTTATTTTCGGGGCATTCGGGTAGGACGGGTCCTGCACTATAAATTACAAGAGGATCAGCAGATGGACATCGATATCTTCATTCAAGAGCCTCACGATCAACGCGTGCGTGATACCAGCCGATTTTGGAGAGCCAGCGGGCTGGAAGTGATCGCCGGGGCGGAAGGGCTAGATGTGAAGATGGAGTCCATAGCCACCCTCATTGCCGGAGGTATTGCGTTCAGTACGCCGGTGACTGCAGCTGGGGGGGAGACGCAGAGCAAACCCAATACAGTCTTCAAGCTTTTTGAAAACCTGAGGAATATTAAGGAAACACAATATGTCAGGAAAAAGCGATATGTCATGTATTTCGATGGTTCCGTGAGAGGGTTGCAAGTGGGCGCCCCCGTGGAGTTTCGAGGGATCAAGTTGGGTGAGGTGGTGGATATTGCCACCGAATATGACCCCAAAACGTTGAATGTGAGGATTCCTATCGTCATTGAGGTTGAACCTGAGCGATTGGCGAGTACAAAGGTTGTGGAATCATCCGAGGGTACCCATGGAAAATATGGCTTGGCTAAAAGGATGCTCGACCGAGGACTTCGAGCCAAACTCGAAGTCGGGAGTTTGCTGACTGGCCAATTATACATTGACCTGGATTTTTATCCTGACCTTCCTCACAAGAAATTGGTCCTAACGGGCAAGTATCCTGAACTTCCCACCGTACCCTCAACGATGGACCAATTTAAGAGTACGGCCACCAGTTTGTTAGCGCAGATTCGTCATTTGCCGTTGGAAGAAATTGCCAACGAGTTGTTGGGGACTGTTAAAGGGCTTAATCGATTGAGCAATTCACCTGGGCTCGCCAATGCCGTGAATGATCTGGATGCGACCCTGGGCGAGTTTCGCCGCTTGGCGAGGCACACCGGGAAGGATGTCGATAAACTCGCCGTCAGCGCGGAGGACACCTTGCGTGCGGCACGGTCGGCTTTGGAAATTGCCGACCCCGGTACTCCAGCGGGAGCCAACGTGGCGACGACGCTCGAGGAATTGGCAGCCGCGGCTCGCTCGATACGTGTGTTGGCTGATTATCTCGCCCAACATCCGGAGGCCTTAGTCAAAGGCAAGCGTGAATGAGGAGCCTATGAAATACGTACTCGGTTGCGTGGTGATACTGGCAATGCTGACGGGAATGGTCGCAGGGTGTGGAACGACCAAGCCCACTCAGTTCTATCTCCTCAGAGCCATGGAGACGGCCATTCATCAGGATCGATTAGCTAAAGAGTCGTTTCCTGATTCCCTTGGAGTGGGTCCCCTGACTTTGCCCAAGTACTTGGATCGTCCTCAGATCGTCACTCGTGCCTCGGTGCATGAACTCCGGCTGGCGGAGTTTCACAAGTGGGCCGAACCGTTGAAAACCCGCATGTTACATGTCTTGGCAGAAAACCTCGCTGATTCACTGCTCATTGAGGAAGTCCTCGTCTTTCCCTGGAAGCGATCTCGCACACCTGATTATCAGGTGATGTTTGATATAGTCCAATTTGACGGGATGGAAGATCGGGAGGTCGTCCTTAAGGTTCGATGGAAATTATTAGGCGATGAAGGCACTCGAGTTCTTCAAAAACAGGTGAGTATCGTGACGGAACCCTGGGATGGCCAGAATTATGAAACCCTCGTGGAAACGATGAGTCGAATGCTATCGACCTTAAGCCAAGAAGTCGCAACCAACTTGCTTGCACACTCTTCTTCGCCATAGCCTGTTTTTTTTAAACAATCTTGCAGTTTTCAGGAATGAGGAAAGGCATAGGTCTTTCCGGAACGCCATCAAACGTGATCAAACGCGTGAGGGAGTTCAGGTTGGGTGTCTTTTGAATGTAAGGATGTGTCATGCTGTCTCATGAACTGGATCGCGATAAGGGTATTTTGATCGTTAGACCAGAAGGTCCCCTCGAACAATCGGATTTTGAACGCCTTGCCAAGGAAGTTGACCCCTTCATTGAGTCGCGGGGTCAATTGCATGGACTCTTAATTTCTGCCAAGGTGTTCCCTGGTTGGCAGGATTTTGCTGCACTGGTCTCTCACCTGAAGTTTGTGAGGAATCACCATCAGCATATAAAAAAGGTTGCCGCGGTATCCGACAGCGGTTTTTTGACTATCATGCCGCGCATCGCAAATCATTTTGTGGATGCGAAGGTCAAACATTTTAATTTTGAAGATAGAGAGCGAGCCCTGGAGTGGCTGAGCCATCCCACGGATTAAGCAGAACTCTCACCCATAGGTGGGGTGAAGAACTGAGGAACCCCCTCTTCTTTCTTAACCAAGAGGAGTCTCAATGAAACACCAATTACTTGTGACCTTGTGCCTATTCCTATCCATCTGGTTTTTTCTGCCGGGGGAGGTGCAAGCCAAGGCTAAAAGTTATCCCCTCATTTGCCGTGGGGGAGAGGCTATGAAGGGGAGCTTCTCAGACGTGGCCATCAAATTTACGTTTATCGGGGCGAAGCAAAGTGTCGGGTCTCGTCCGCCCCGAGCCGGCGAATGTGCCTGGCTCGATCGAGGGTTTCGTCCGGGCGAACCTGAAGACGCGGTTTGGAATCCTGGTAAACCGAGAGGGCTTCGAGTAGATTTTGAGGGGTCAAAGATGAAGCGAATTTCCACGGGAAATCGCCGCTACAATTACCTGGCGAACAGTATTCTGAATGGCACCGTCTTTCAAATCTTTGCGTATCGAGGAAAATGTCCTGGACTTAAATGTCACTACCTGACCGTCACCAAAGTCGGCCCGACCCAGTAACTTTGAACCCGGTCATAATGAAATTTTAATTGAGGAAAAATGGGGTCTCGGCGAAAATACCGGAAAAAACCCGATCAATTCGTGCTCGCGATCCAGTTGGACCTTCAAACTGAGGGATTTTCCTACACCAAGTGGGGCGGAGAACAGCGGTGTAAGCCGGGAGACTGGCTTGTGAATAACAATGATGATATCTACACCGTGGATCGAGACGTGTTTGCCAGGACATATCGCCAGATTAAGCCTGGATCCTATGTGAAGACCACCCCGGTGTGGGCGGAAATCGCCGACCGTGATGGAAGCGTTCAGACGAAAGAGGGGGTATCACGGTTTTCTAAAGGAGACTATCTCGTTTCGAACCAAGAAGACGGGACGGATACCTATTGTATGAGTCGCGAGAAGTTTGAGGGGATGTATGAGTCTTTTGAGTGAAACTCTGTCGGAGCACAGTTAATTCCCTCCCTTTGGCCACGGTTTTTTCAAGACTGCCAATCAAAAAAATATTCCAATCACAATTTTCTCTCCCTACCAATTGGTATAATATAAATATGGAGTGTCCCTTTGTGTTAGGGGTCATCTCCTCCTAGAATAAGAGTAGAAAATACGACACGATCATGCTGAACATCACACGTCTTCATGCAAAAGGGTTTGAGTCGCTGGTCATTGGCAAAGACCCGTCTTGTGGCTTTCATGGAATCATCGCCGTGCATTCCACCCGCTTGGGCCCCTCCCTGGGTGGTATTCGGATGTGGCCGTATGCGGATGAACGAGAAGCCTTGCATGATGTGGAGCGGTTAGCCTCAGCGATGACCAAAAAAGCCGCCCTTTCCGGGTTGCCCATGGGCGGGGGCAAGGCGGTCATTATCGGAAACCCCGAGAAGGATAAGGACCGGGCCCTCCTTCACGCGATGGGACAATTGATCGAATCCTTGGAAGGAACGTATATCGCGGCAAAAGATTCCGGGATTCTCGCGGAAGACCTAGATGTGATTTCAGAGGTCACTCGCCATGTTTCCGGGACGACTTCCCACAAGGGAGGAAGCGGAGATCCTTCCCTTTCTACCGCACAAGGGGTGCTTGCAGGGATGCAAGCCGCTTGTCAGGCGGTGTTTGGGACACCATCGCTCGACGGGCGTACTGTCGCTATTCAAGGGGTTGGGCATGTGGGATGGCATCTGGGGGACCTCCTCCATCGACAAGGGGCCAAGCTGTTTGTGGCCGATCTCCAGGCCTCTCGGGTGCAACGCGCACAACATGATTGGCATGCGGTTCCGGTGTCATTGGACGAAATTCATCAAACCCCGGCTGATATTTTCGCCCCATGTGCGCTTGGGGGAGTATTGAATGTCAAGACCATACCTCAACTTCAGGTCAAAATTGTTGCTGGAGGAGCGAATAATCAATGTTTAGATGAAGACAAAGATCCCGTTCGCTTAATGGAACGGAATATCGTCCACGTCCCGGATTATATTTTGAACGCTGGTGGGCTTATTCAGTTGGTGGTCAAGGAAATCTTACTTCAACAGCAAGTCGAACCTTGGATTGCGAATATTGGAAAAACCGTCCAACAGGTCTTGTCTCTCTCCTCTAAGGAACAGCTTCCACCCTTAGTCATGGCCAACCGTTTAGCTCTTCAAAAGCTCAACATCTAAGAAACACGTTTGCCTTCATCGACGAAATTTCAGATTGGGACTTTTTCGTGAACTTGGCGTAGGCCGGGTATTCGTCAATTCATAATTTTGGAATGTTATCGTGATTTCTTCCAGGACGACCATGTGGCCCAGTTTTTGTCCTTTAGGCTCTGAATACTGCCTGATGCCGGTCACGAGCGCATTGTTTAAGATCATTCTATGCGTAGAGGTGACTTTGCCAGTACGAGAAGGACTGGTGAAATCCATTACGACGGTGAGGAATTTCCCAGTCGTGAGGGCTTGATGAAAGCTGGGTGAGGCCTCCCCTAATTTCTTGGTGAGTTTGATCGGGCCTTGGATCCCCCTTCTGGTCGGACTACTTCTTCCCGACGCGTTATCCTGGTCGAGGGTCAGATTTCCCTCATACTTGACGGCTTGCATCTTCCCGGCAAATCCGGCAGGGGTCGATTCTCCGACAAAGGCTTTGCCCTGCTTATCTTTCACCGTAAAAAAGATTTCTGTGGCTCCAGCTGGGCTGAAGCTGAGCAAGAGGGCCAAGAAGAAGATGTACATAAGTGTGGGTCGAAAATGGTCGTTTCTCATAGAAATCCTCCCGGATAGTGAAAAATAATTGGATATATTGTCATCCTTTTTTTTTAGGGTAAGTCGCAAGTTTCGGCGCGAATGTTCAAGAAAGGATGTCGATTTTCTGAGTGAAAACCGGATATTCCCCCAAATCTAATACTTTTCTTGAGGAAAAGGGGCCCGAACGTGGATGGCCCACATCCTTTTGAGGAATTGCCTTCGCTCCGGATATCCAATCTATAATGGACTCTGAAATTTATCAATGAATAAAGGGAGCTTTTTATGACCCCTCTACTGTTTCTCCCGATCGTTGGTGTGTTGGTATGTGTCGCTTCTCCCCTGTTTGCTGAACCCTATTCCCCGACTTGTCAGTCGGCCATTGAAAAATTGAGTAAAAGTCAAAAGGCCATCATTCCGTTTCAACGAACGATGGAGTTGACCAAGGCCAAGGAGCGTGGGGCTTATGGTGAGCTGGCGTTTTGCACGGGTGGAGGAATTTTTAGCGTGAGCAAGGCTGTACGGTGTTCAGAGGCCAAATGGAAAATTCCCGAACGGACACAAGAATCCATTCAGGCCGAAGACCGCTATCTGCAGGAGAAAAAAGCCTTTGTCGCTTTGTATGAACGGGTTCGAATGGCCTGTTTATCCGATCAATAGTTGTTAGCAATCTGAGCAAGATCCCTTTCCCTTCTGGTATCCGAAAAGATACCGCTCTCTTGATCTTCGAACCTTTTTGGGGAAGCTGGCGACAGATGGCTCGTGACTATTTGAAGTCATGTACCCAGGAAGTCGTGAAAATCAGTGGCGCTTCGGTCCTTCTCGCCTGGAAACTCGGATATTTGATATTTTGATCAGGGGGTAGAGTCCTGCATCTAATGGGTTGTTATCGTTTGAGCCGATACCATGCGACGCTCGAGAATGCCAGGTTGGGAGACTCTCGTAACTCATTGGGTTCGGATATGTGTCCTCCTTCTATTCCTAATCCCTTTTCTCGTTTCCTGTAGTGTCTTTCAAATTGGATATGCTAAGGCCGATTGGATTCTCTTATGGAGATTAGATCGATATTTTGACCTGACGGTGGCCCAGGAAGAATACCTGGGAGAGGAGTTAGAAAAGATTCATGTCTGGCATCGTCAACATGAGCTGCCCAAATATGTTCAATTCCTGAGTCGCATCCAACAATTTTCTAAAGATGGCCTGAGTCATGCGGAACTGGACCAGATTCTGGCCACCGTGGAGACCTTCAGAATCCATGTAGCCAAAAAAATGGCATTGCCGGGAGCTCGTTTTGCTTCTACTCTTTCGTCCGAGCAGATCGAACATTTTCAACACGTTTTAGAAAAAGACAATCGGCGTCTTGCAGATGAGTTGGGGCATGAACTTCAAGAACGCCTAGAGACGCGAACGGAGTCGACCTTGAAGAAAGTTCGGTCCTGGGTTGGAGGACTATCTGAGGATCAAGAATTCTCTCTTCGAGATTGGATGAAGGTCTTCCCCGATGTGACGCAAGAATGGTTGGACCACCGGAAGCATAAACAGGCGATACTCATCGGCCTCTTGAAAGCCTCAGACGACGCCGAAACATTGGAGCCAGATATGTTGTTCTGGCTGGCTAGTTCCAAGAACGGGGCGACCGAGGAATATCTCAATGCCCTTCAGATCTGGTGGGAAGGTGTGAAAATGGTCCTCCTGAAGTTGGATGCGACTCTCACGCCAGCGCAGCGAGACTATTTTTCTGAAGAGCTCCAAGAACTGATACAGGAACTGGACAACATTGGGTAAGGACTGATCCAAGAATCAGACTTGGAAAGATTGCCGTAAAACAGTTGGCTTACGATTGGATCGAAGGCTCGTTCAGAGTCTGTTCTCTTAAAAAATCGTCTGATCGTAAAAGTTTTTCCCCAAGACCGACCCCGAGATTTCGGAAAATGATCACGCCGACATCGGGTCGCCGTCGTACGAGATTGCTGAGGTCTTGATGGGTCAGCACAGCGGCTTCGACCCGGGTTTTGGTGGTAGCGGTGGCCGAGTGCGCTCGAGAAGTCAGTAACGACAGTTCCCCCAGAGTCTCTCCTTGTTCAACGACGCCGACTTGGACGGGAGGGGTGCCCACTTCGACACCAATGGAGCCATCCAGCAGCACATACATTCGATCGCTGATCTCCGATTGCGAGAAGACCTGTGTCCCTGGTCCAAACTCTTGAACGGTACAGGCTCCAGCGACTCGATTGATTTGTTCCTGTGTCATGCCTCGAAATAAGGGTAAGTCCGAGACGACTCTGGCGATTCTTGGGGTAATGCTACAGGCGTAAAAACCACTCATCACGACATCGGCGATCTCTTGCATCGGGGGGGTGAGGCTTAATGGGCCCAGGTCCTGAAGATGGACAAGGCGGACCATCCGGATGATATCCAGGCGTTCCACTTCGTGAAAGACCATGGCCGGAATATAGGCCACAGGAAGAAAGCTCAGCTCGAGTAACGTGCGTTGCATCCTGGGAGAATGGGCGCTCACGTCGATTTCGATGTATTGGACCTTCCATTCTTCGCGGCATTTTCGTTCCAGCTCCGACAACAGAAATCGGATAGCTTGATCGGTGAAAGAAATCAGCTCGAATACGCGAACGGAATGTTCCTTGTCATCGCGGGTAAATCCGATAGCCCCCACCAATTTTTTTTCGTCTGAGGCGATAAGATAGGTGGCGTGCTTCGCCCGCAATTTAAAGAATCCATATTCCAATCGCATGTTCCCGAAAATCTCTCGATTTCGTACGCGACCACGTTCGATGCGTAACAAGGCAGGATAGCCTTCAACCGTGAGTTCCTTGAGTTGAAACCCGTCATCATAGGGATAGGGGGCCGACGCTTCATCCACGATGCAGTCACAGGGGAGGGAGCAATGGGGTAAGGCAAGATTCGCCAAAGGATACGCTTCCGGTATGATCCGGGGATTATTTTTTCGTAATGCGAGTCCGTCCCCAAAATGCCGGCCCAGCAAGGCGAAGCTTTCTCGATGAGAAAAGCAATAGCAGAGAGGGAGGAAGCCTAGTGGGACGAAATCATGATCCAAGCTGATCTTTTGGGCGAAGGGATGAACCACGCGAGCCATGACCAATCCTAAATGCAATCGGTCACGAATCGCCTCAATGCGTTTTTCCATGAGGAGTTGGCCGATCCCTAATTTTCGGCTGTCCGGATTTACCGCGAGGCGTCCGAATTCGCCCACCAGATCCGAATGAGCACCAAACTCGAAATGAACCGAGGCGGTCCCGAGAATTTTATGAGTCTCGGAGTTCTCGGCCACCAGCATCAGGTTGTGATCGTTAAACAGAGACCGCTTCAGCCACTGCTCATCATAAAAATCTTTATACGGGTAATCCTGACCGTAGACGGCGATAAAGATATCCCGAATTTCCGGGACATCAGGTTCTTCAGCCAGTCGGACGTGAATCATCGGGCGTCTCGTCGTTATGTGGTATGGCGCTTGCGGAGATTCGCGCCAGCCAATTTTGCGAGTTGGTGAAAGTAGGACATGCCGATACCCAATGCTTGCTCATCGAAATCAAACTTACTTGAATGTGCCGGAAAGCTTTCTCGTCCCTTGAGTTGTCCGCCAATGCGCACGTACGCACCAGAAATGTGTTCCAAGTAACAACTGAAATCTTCACCACCCATATTAGCGGTGCGAAGGGGAACGACGTTTTTTCTGCCCACTGTTAACTCGGCGGCCTGCCTGGCAATCGTGGTCATCTCGGCCGTGTTGATTACAGGGGGAGGACCTGACGTAATCGAGACAGAGATCTTCGCCCCGTGTAATTGGGCGATAGATTCGGCAATACGTTTCACCGCCCCATGCAAATGTTCTCGCACATCCTGGTGTTGGGCTCGAATGGTCCCTTCCAGCTTTGCACCGCCTGCGATGACATTCGGAGCCGTCCCAGCGTGAAACAGACCCACCGAAACCACCGACGGTCGTGCAGGGTCCACTTCTCTCGAGACGATGGTTTGCAGAGCCATGATCATCAAGCTGCCGACCACGACAGCATCGATGCTTTCATGAGGTCGTGCCCCGTGGGCTCCTTGCCCGCTAATCTCGATCGAAAAGGTATCTGCCGCCGCATTCACTGGTCCCTCGGAGACGACAATCGTACCGGCTTGATAATGGCGGTCGAGATGCCCTCCAAAGATAAATTCGGCCCCCTCTAACACCCCTTCTTTGATCATGTCGGGAGCGCCCTTGCCCGATTCCTCCGCCGGTTGAAAGAGTGCGCGAACCGGGGCCGGTAGGCTCGGCTCTTTGGATAATAATTCCAGGGCCCCAAGAACCATGGCCGTATGCCCGTCATGTCCGCACGCGTGCATGACACCGTTGTTGACTGAAGTAAAGGGAAGGTCGGTTTCTTCCTGTATCGGCAAGGCATCCATATCCGCACGGAGAATCACAAACGGCACATCGGTGGGACCGGATAACTCGGCTACGACTCCAGTCCCTGCAACGTGAGGGGTATAGGAGACGCCCATTTGGTCAAGATACCTGCAAATAGTTTTGGCCGTTTGCTTCTCCTGGCCGCTGAGTTCGGGATGCTGGTGGAGTTCCCGCCGCACCCCAACAACCTTTTGAAATATCTGTTGGTCAAAATCTGAATTCATGACATCACACGTCTCTCTTTCTATATGGGTCTTTAAGGGGTCCTATTCTTGAAGTAACTTGAAGTAAGAGGAGCAATTTAAGGGCCATTATCACTGTGGATATTCGTCTCTTATGGGTTGAAATGTTAAATAAACTCGCTTATTCATTAAAAGAATAACCCATCTTGGGGCGTGGTGCTACAGGAACTAAAAATAAGAATGTGGTAGAAAGCACCAATGGCCTGGATCCTAGAGGAGGACGTATTTGTCATTCCCGGCATTTTTAATCGGGAATCAAGGCTTCTTTTTTTATCTGGATTCCTGGATACCTGCCACCGGCATGCAGGTATGACCAAAGGGGAATAGATGTCAGTCACACACTGAAGACACGTGCGATTGTGGAAAAAGGAAATATGGCCCAGTTCAACCCTCAATAAAACGCTCTTACCCCCGAGCATGTATCGAATTTCACTCAAGGTTCTATTTGCCATTCTTCTTCTCTTCCTGATCGACTGGGTGACGTCTCCCCCAGCTCGATCAGACTGGATCAATCTCACTGGAGCCGAAACGGCCCCCAATATCGCAGAAATTTATGTTCTGGATGACCATGTGAAGGTGGTTCTGGAGGTGTACATCGGGGACCTCGAAACGTTTGATGATCTGGTTCCCGATGATTGGATCAAAGACGATAAGGTGCAGCGCTCGACGCTTGAGAAGCGTCTTCAACATTTTTCAACTCAGGTCTTTCAGTTCGTACCCGAAACGGGAAAACCATTGCCGGTTCGGATGAAGGTCATCGAACCTCGACAACGCATAGACCGCAAGTCTCCCTTCGCCGGCATGATCAATCCTATGACTCGTCGACGGGTTCCCGAACCCCCCAAAGATAAGCGCGTGCTCTATGCTGAACTGGTCTATCCCTTCACTAAGAAACCCCAAACCCTCACCATGGTTCCCCCATTGGATGAAGAAGGCCGCGCATTAGCCTCGATCGGGTTTATCGCCTACCACAAGGCTGTCCCCATTATCGATTTTCGATACCTGGGGCAACCTGCCCACCTGGCCTTGGATTGGAAAGATCCCTGGTATTCCAAGTTCAAGAATCCGAACCTCAAACGCCATCATAAATCGGCGCTCATGTCTTTTCTCTATGTCGAACCCTATGAGGTCAGACATGAAATCCTGACGAGAGTGAAGGATCTAGAGGAATGGATGGATTTGGGATTGCGGGGGAATGAGTTTATTGAAGTCGAGGAACTGGAACCACTAAAGGAGCGGATTGGGGATTTCTTGATACAGAAAAATATCGTGAAGGTTGATGGACAGGCACTGCGGCCAATCTTGGATCGCATGAATTATGTCAAAGTGGGAATCACCGGTATTCAATTACTCGAGCAACCCGAACGCATGGAGATTTCGACCGCCATCGTTGGTGTGATCTTCACCTATCTTACCGACGGGATGCCAAAGAAGGTTACGGTTGATTGGGAATTGTTCACCGATCAGATTCAACAAGTCCCGGCTACGTCTATCGATCCCGCTGGTCCGTTCCCTTCGTTTGTGAGTCCGGATGATCCGGTTCTGACATGGAACAATTATTTGAAAAACTATTCGATTCCGACCGTGTATCGGGTCTCGGTTTCCGATACCGTCCCACCTCTACAGATCCCCATTTGGACCTTGTTGTGTTTTGCCGGTGTGATTCCGCTGGGATGGATCATTCGGGGTCGGGTCAAGCAATCCCAACCCTTTAAGTGGCTGGCGGGCGTAGCCATCATGATGATGATTGGAGGGGTATTGCTCATTCCCTTTGCGCAACTCTCCATCGCCAAGCCCGCCAGCATGGTCACGACCTTAACCGATGAGGAAGCGACAGCGATCCTTCATTCGCTGCTCAAGAATGTCTACCGTGCGTTTGATTTCCGGCAAGAAGAGGACGTGTACGACAAGTTGTCTGTCAGTGTGGAAGGAGATTTATTGACGGAAATCTATTTGCAGAATCGAAAATCCTTTGCGGTCAAGAAAGCCGGCGGGGCCCAAGCGAAGGTGAAACAAGTAGAAATGATCTCAGTTAGCCAAGATTCCCAAGCAGGTAACGCCGCAGGATTTCCGCTAAGAGGGACTTGGACCGCGATGGGTACGGTTGGCCATTGGGGTCATGTGCATATTCGCAAAAATCAGTATGATGCCATCGTGACGGTACAGCCGGTGGAAGGACATTGGAAGATCACCGGTCTGGAGATGTTGGAAGAAAAACGAATCGAGCCGGGCTCACAACTATCCTCCTCCAGCCAGGAGAAACAATGATGGATTTCAAATAATAAGTCGTTTTCACTGATATACGTCATACCTGCGAAGGCAGGTATGACGAGAATCAAAATGGAAACGCCTTGTGTTTATATTCTCGCCAGCAAAAAGAATGGGACGTTATATATTGGCGTGACCAGTGATCCTATTGAGCGTTGTTGGGAACATCGGAATGAGGTCGCGAAGGGTTTTTCTCAAAAATACGGCGTGCACAAATTGGTCTACTACGAGATCCATCAGGACATGGTCTCGGCTATTTCTCGCGAAAAGCAACTCAAGAAATGGAAAAGGGCCTGGAAGCTTCGTCTTATTGAAGAACATAATCAAGAATGGCAGGATCTGTGGGATACAATTGTCTAGATCCTGGATTCCCGCCTTCGCGGGAATGACCAAATCACAGTCTTGCCTTCCCGTCATACCTGCGGAGGCAGGTATCCAGAAAAAGGACCGACATTAAGTAAATGATCACCATCCAAAACCTCGATTTTCATCATCAAAATGGAGAGTTTCGCCTGCAAATTCCGGAATTGGCGGTAGGGGAACAAGAACGGGTGGCGGTCATCGGTCCCAGCGGGTCGGGAAAGACCACGCTCCTGAATCTCATCGCGGGAATTCTCATACCTCACGCCGGAGGGATTCGTGTCGGAGATGTTGAAGTTCCTCAACTCTCCGATGCCGACCGTCGGGACTTTCGAGTCACCAACATCGGCTTTGTGTTCCAGGACTTTGAATTGTTGGATTATCTGAACGTGCTGGACAATATTCTGCATCCTTACCGAATTGCCAGAGCGCTCATCCTCAGCAAAGATGTGCGCGAACGGGCCACTGCACTCGCCAGAAAGATGAACATCGAAGACAAGCTCAAAAGGTTTCCCCATGAACTCTCTCAAGGAGAAAAACAGCGTGTGGCGATTTGTCGCGCACTGCTTCCCCAACCAAAGCTCATCCTGGCGGATGAAGCCACCGGTAATCTGGATCCGGATAATAAGACCATCATCTTGGATCTGTTGTTTGAGTGCGTCCGGGACCATCAGGCCTCGTTATTGGCCGTCACCCATGATCATGAATTGCTCGCACGGTTTGACCGGGTCGTGGATTTTCAAGAATTCCGTCAAGGAGCCGCCCTCTGATCGACAGCCTCTACATCGCGTGGAAGTATGTCTGCTTTAACAAAGGCAAAACGGGTACGCTCATCGCGTGTATTACCCTCATTGCCTTCCTTCCACTTACACTAGAGGTGTTGCTCAAGGAGAGCGAACAACAGCTTATGTCCCGTGCTGCTTCCACGCCCTTGGTTGTGGGTACCAAGGGGAGCTCGCTGGATCTCGTGATGAATACCCTGTACTTCGATGACGAAGTGCCCGAATTAATGACGATGAAGGAAGTAGATTACCTCGAGCGATCGGAATTGGCCCTTCCGATTCCCATCTATGCGCGGTTCAACGCGCGTGGATTTCCAGTCATCGGCACGACCCTTGAATACTTTGACTTTCGAAAATTGCAGATCAGGACCGGGCGTTCGCTGGCTATTGTCGGAGAGGCCGTATTAGGTGCAAGGGTTGCGGAACGACTGAATCTGCAGCCTGGAGACTTTTTGGTGTCCTCACCTGAAAATCCTTTCGATCTGGCAGGGGTCTATCCTTTGAAGATGAATATTGTCGGTATTCTGGGTACTTCTCACACCGCCGATGATTTGGCGGTATTCGTGGATCTGAAAACCGCATGGATCATCGAGGGCCTGGGTCACGGGCACCAGGATCTCGTCAAAAACACGGATTCGAGTGTGGTGCTGGATCGGACCACGAACAAGGTCACGGCTAATGCCAAACTTCAGTTGTTCACGGAAATCAGCGAGGTCAATTTAGATTCCTTTCATTTTCATGGGGATCCTTCCCGCTTTAATATCAGTGCACTGATCGCCGTCCCTCCCAATGAAAAATCAGCCACGATTCTTCAGGGACGGTATATCTCTCAAGAATCCAATACGCAAATCGTCAAACCCAAGGAGGTCATCGATGGGCTATTGCAGAATATTTTTCAGATCAAGAATGTTATCGATGGCATCATCGTCTTGGTCGGAATCGCCACCCTATTAACAATGATCTTAGTCTTTGCGCTCTCCTTGCGGTTGCGACAACGGGAAATTGCGACCGTATTCAAGCTTGGTGGTCGTCGAATGACGATCGCTCGCCTTCTGGCGGCGGAAATTTTTCTCATTCTGACAATCAGTGCGGTGTTGTGTGTCGGCTTGATAACGGCAGTCGACTATCACAAAGACGATCTGGTTAGAATGGCAATCATTCGATAAGCTGAGATTTAAAATCTCCTTGTTTGTCATTCCCGACATCTTTAATCGGGAATCAAAATTTTTCCGTCATTTCTGCGTTTACGTGTTGTAGCCGCTTCAAGGCTCAAGCGGGGGGCAGGGAACAACTTCTTCCGTCATTCCTGCGAATGCAGGAATCTAAATTGGATGAGAAAGATGGATATCTTCCAAAGACATGCAGGTATGACCGGAGCAGAATAAACTTTCGTCTGCAATTGGGAGTATGACCAAGAAGGGGTTCAGATGAAGATATCAAGAATTTTTAAAAAATTTTCTCTGCCATGGTGTCTCAGCTTAGGAATAGTGTGTATTCCTCAGCTCGTTCTCGGGGCAGACAAACCAGTCGTGGCCGCCGTCAATTATCCCCTGAAATATTTTGCAGAACGCATCGCTGGTGATCACGTTGATGTGGTGTTCCCCATTCCGTCTGATATCGATCCGGCCTTCTGGGTGCCAGACCCCAAGGGGATCCTCTCGTTTCAATCCGCAGACCTGATTCTGTTGAACGGGGCGACCTACAGTAAATGGCTGAACAAGGTCACCTTGCCTAAACGAAAGTTGGTCAACACGTCACAGACTTTCAAGGACGGGTACATTCTGGCTCCGAATATCGTAACACACGCCCACGGGCCACAAGGAGCGCATGCTCATGCGGGCCTGGCCTTTACCACATGGATTGATTTTCAACAGGCCGTCCAACATGCTGAATCCATATTGAAGGCTCTCGTCAAGCTCCGTCCCCAACACGAGAACGTCTTCACCATGAATTTTTCGGGGTTGAAACAGGACTTGTTGGCATTAGATGAAAGACTCGAAGACATCGTCGTGAAGAATCGTGACCAGCCCCTCGTGGCCTCTCACCCTGTGTATCATTACCTGGCAAGGCGCTATGGTCTCAATATCCACAGTGTGCATTGGGAGCCGGAAGATGTGCCCGATGACAACGAATGGGGAGAGTTGAACGCGTTGCTGGAAAACCATCACGCTAGATGGATGGTGTGGGAAGGGGAACCAAACCCGCAGTCAGTCGAGAGGCTTCAATCAATGGGTGTGGGTAGTGTGGTGTTTGTTCCGTCAGGAAATGTTCCTGCCCAAGGGGACTTTCTAAGCCTTATGGATGAAAACATTAAACAACTTACTCTTGCTTTTCAGTAACCTTCTATCTAAAGGAAATCCAACTCGAGAAGGTTTTGTGCGATGTGCGTGAACTATTTTCTCATAAATAGTGTCTTTTGTTATATTTTCCCCCTGATAAGACACACAGTTTGTTCAATTCCCTTTTTTTTAAACCCTTTAACTTGATTGGGGAGAATAAACTATGAAATGGCGAAGTCAAATGGTTATAGGGCTATTGGGTGGAATTATTGTAGCCACGATGGTCTATGGCACTGGCAGGTTGAGTGGTCAGGTAGGCCAGGGTTTGTTTCTGGTAAGCGAAGCCCAAGCGGCTGGGGGGGAAATATCCGATCCTACAGGGGTCGCTCCGGAACGGTATGTGTATTATCCCGGGACCGAAGCGCTCGGCAAGGATGAAATTCGGATTATTGCCTGCGGAACCGGAATGCCATCCGCTCGAATTAGTCAGGCATCTGCCTGCTTTGTCGTGGAGTTAGGCAACGGAGATAAGTTCATATTCGATTTGGGGACGGGTGCGATGCGAAATATCAATTCGCTCATGATCCCCTCTGAGTATTTGAACAAAGTCTTCCTTAGCCATCTTCATACTGACCATTGGGGTGATTTGAGTAGCTTGTGGGCAGGGGGCTGGACGGCGGGACGGCCTGGCCCGTTGGAAGTCTGGGGACCTAGTGGTATGACGCCGGAGATGGGAACTAAATATGCGGTCGAACATTTTCTCAAAGCGAATAATTGGGATTATCAGACACGGGCGTTCCAGATTACTCCCATTGCGGGGAAGATCAATGTACACGAATTCGACTATAAGGCGGTTAATAAAATTGTCTACCAAGAGAATGGAGTCACCATCCGTTCATGGCCGGCCATTCATGCGGGTGATGGACCAGTGAGCTTTTCCCTTGAGTACAAGGGCTTAAAAGTTGTGTATGGGGGGGACACGTATCCCAATACCTGGTTCCTGAAATACGCCAAAGATGCCGATTTGGTCATCCACGAAGTCTTCATGACCCCCCAAATGTTTGTGGATCTCTATAATCAACAACCACAATTGGCCTGGCGAGCCTGCTGTGCGTTTCATACTGGCCCACAAGCCTTTGGAAAGGTTATGAGCGAAGTGAAGCCACGCCATGCGGTTGGGTATCATTTCTTTAATGAGGAAACGACTCGGTATGGCATCTATGAAGGCATTCGTGAAACCTATGAGGGCCCACTCTCTATGGCGACTGACTTGATGGTTTGGAATATCACGAAAGACAAAGTCACCGAACGGATGGCGGTTGTTCCGAAAAATGGCTGGGAAGTACCGGGCACGGCTGTTCAGCCGCCTCCAGAAAAAGGACGACCACCAGTGTATTCAAAGTACATTTTGGGGGGTCGTTGGGATCAAGGTGTGCAGCCGGTGCAGAAGAAAATGCTGGATGCGTTTATGGAAAAATACAATCTGCAGGATCAAGATTGGCGTAAACAGATGAAGAAGTAGCCCAAGACCATATCCTTAATATTGTGAATAATGATGAGGTTCATTCAGGGAAATTCCATTCTTTTTTTGTAAGCCTCATTCAACGGTAACGGGACGAAAACCCAATCGTCTTCCTGAAAAAAATGGCGGGGCTCTCACATGTTTGGGCCTCGCCGATGGTCTGTGAAATCCATCTAAATTCCATTTTAGGCAAGTTTTTGTTATATGTAGGCTCAGCAAAGCTGAGCCGGTAGATTTCTAAGTAAAGTGCTTTCGTTTTGCACGCCTGTCCTCTGGCATGAAGCTGTCTTTACAGTTTTAACGTAACCTAAGGAGAAGATATGACCCTCAAGGAAATTTCCCCTCTGATTTCTTTGAATCCAAGTTCGAAGAGACCAAACTTCAAAGGCTTTTGTAGAATCTCTCTCTTTACCTCATTGCTGGCATTTGTCTTGTTTGTTTCTCCGAGTTGGGCTGGGGGACTCTATATCACAGAATTCGGAACGCCAAGCATGGGTGTAGCCAACGCTGGAGCGGGCGCCTTGGCCAACGATTCCTCTATTGCCTGGCATAATCCTGCTGGTATGACACGTTTATCCGGGACGCACGCCCAAGGTGCGGCCGGGGTGATTCTGGGGGATGTCAAATTTGATGCTGATTCCAATACTCCCGTATCCGGTGGAGATGGCGGGCAGGCGGCCGTGAACCCGGCTCCCATTATGAATGGCACGTTTGTGCATAGTTTGACCAAAGATTTGAAAATAGGATTTGCACTGGGTTCGGTCGCAGGAGCTGGTTTGGATTACAAGAATAGTTGGGCTGGTCGGTCACAGGCCACGGAGGTGCAGCTTATCACCATAACCGGGATCCCCAGCATCGCCTATAAGAAACATTGGTTGTCGGTGGGTTTGGGTTTCATGATCAACTACGGATATTTGGATACGTTTGAATTGAGGGCGCCGACTCCTAATGCCCGGCCAAAGGTGGCCATCGATGGGGATGATTGGGATTTCGGATTTCACGGTGGCGTGTTGGTTGAATTCAGCGAACAGAGCCGTCTGGGGGTCAGGTATACTTCGGCGACCAAATATAAAATGGATGGGGATATTGAAATTTCGGGGGGGCCTCTTGGTGGACTTGAGGCCAATTCCGACCTGGAACTTGTCTTTCCCCAGATGGTTGTCGTGAGCTTCTACCACGAAGTCAATGATCGGTTTGCCCTTTTGGCCAGTGCGGATTGGGAAGATTGGAGTGATTTTGAAGATGTGCCTCTTTCGGTTGGCTCTGTAGGTAGCGGATCTATACCACGGAATTGGAAGGATACCTATAAATTATCGGGAGGCATCCATTTTCGCCCAACCCCACCCCTACTCTTGCAAGCCGGATTTGCTTGGGATTCAAGCCCTGTGGACAGTAAGGATCGGACCGCGGATATGCCGATGGATCGGCAACTTCGCTACGCGGCCGGGGCTCAATACCAATGGAACGATCGTTTAAACCTTGGTGCCAACTTTACCTATGCGGATTATGGGGATGCTCCCATCAAGAGCTCCAACCTAAGAGGGAACTATAGGAAGAATAACTTGTTCTTTATGGCGCTCAATGCCAGTTATACATTCTAAACGGTGATCATGATAGCCTCTCTAAAGTTATCCTTGGTTTCCTTCAAAGTTTTCTCATCTTAGGGGGCTAACGACCCCATTGCTACCCAGTGGTCCCCTGCCTTAATAGCCCTGGCATTAGGGTCGAATTTTTGTCCATTCTCTTCGGAATCTCCTGATTTTTTCCTCAGCTCAATACTCAATCTCATCCTCTGACATTCTGAAGGTCATCTTGGCCTGGGGAAGTGTATAATTCCCTTTGGGTTTGTTGTGTGGACGGCATTGCTTAATTGGTTGAGGAGGCTAATCTTGCACGAAGGATATTCCTGATTGAACCTTTTTGGGTTCTTTTCCGACCAATGGTCATGAGGCAAGCTGTGTCATTGTATTTCCTTCATCATGTTCTTTGAGTAGGAGGTGCGGCATGAGTGGAATGGGAATGACCTGCAAGGGAAAATCATTGACGTTCTCGGTTTTCCTTTTTTTGATTTTGGCATTGATAATGATGGAAGCGGCTCCGGTTTTCGGGGCCATCTCCTATTTCGAGGTGAGGCCCGGTCCCGCCAAACCGAGTCCGGCCGGCACCACGATTTCTATTTTTCAAGGAAGTACAGTCACGATTCGGGTCAACGGAAATGGAACGGATTTGGCTCGATCGGTATCAGTATCAGGAAGTAGGGTGTCGGCCAGTATTACGGGGCGAAAGAATGGTCTTCAACATAAACATTACCGAACGAAACTGCCTTTAGGGGAAGTGTCAATTCGGGTTTCCGTCCGTTCCAATGCTCGCGTGGGAATCCGAACAGTCACGATCAAATATCCGATCGGTCAGGATCGTTTTAAAATACGCGTTCAAAGGAAGCCCCGACCGGGTTCGGTTGATGTGGCTGGTCGAAGACCGAGTCATCCGAAGAAAAACGGCATGTTTAAACTGGCTGCACCCTTTAATGCTCCACACATATTTTTCCCGCCCATTGCCCCGGATCATAAGGGGGGAAAGGGAATTAATGACTTGGATTGTCGAAGCTACCGGAATCTTCCGTTTCCCACCTGTTACAGAACTCATACCGGTACTGATTTTTTAATGTCTGGTGGATTTGGTCGAATGGATTCGGGGAGCGTGGTGGTCACAGCCGCCGCCCCGGGCACCGTGCACAAAATTGAGAATGGAAAGTTTGATCGCTGTATCGGAGATCCTAAAAACATGACGATCAATTGCCGAGGAAAATTAGGAAGAGACCAGGAAGCCAATTACGTCATCATCAAACAGGATGATGATCTTTATGCCGGATATTACCATCTGAAGAAAAAAAGCGTGCCCTCGTACTTGAAAAAGGGAATGAAGGTCAAATGTGGAGATTATCTGGGATTGGTAGGAAGTTCCGGTACTTCGGCGTATCCCCATCTCCATTTTCATCTCTCGCGGGGTTCCAACCATGACGATTGGGAAAATGACCCGTTTATCGATCCCTATAAAGAGGGATTATGGATATCGAAGACACGCAGCCATGTGCCCAACGGACAGTGTCCTCGAAGGTAATCTTGAGACGACATCCATGCACCGAGATAGATACGATGGGCGAGATTTTTTTCTTTAAGAATCCTCTCCTGTATTAGGTAGATTGTTAAGAGGAGGTTCCTTAATCACGTTTGAGGACGATATCTCGTGTCTCGCTGTCCCGTTGAATGGTCAGTTCGGCGGGGAGTGAGATGTGAGTCGTCCAATCTACGAGAGGCTGACCGTTCAGTTTCAGAATTCGATCACCCTTCTTGAGGTCTTCTTGGTCGGCTGGCCCCCCTTGTAATACCCCTTCCACCATCACCCCGTCTCCTGGAGTAGAGAGGCTGGGTACGACTCCCAACGGATTGTCTCCAAAGGCTGCCACGAGGGCTGAAAGGGCATAGGAGGTGGCCTTTTTGAGAATTTTGCGATGGACTAAATGCACCATTTCACCGGGCCAGGAGTTTCCCTGCCCAGGATGAGGCAGGATGGCTGTGGCCACGACGGCTTGGCGAAAGGTCGTGACACCGGATTCCAGTTGGAGGAGTTGCAACTCCATATGTCCTGAAATCTCGCCACCCTGTTGAGTGAACGTTCCGATTAGGCCTTGTGGAAGGGGTTCGAATTCATAGGTGAGCAAGGTATCTGCCCCTATTAACTTTCCCAACTTCACCGTACTTTCTTCTTCAAAGCGACCACTGAGCTGACTGGTGGTCTCTGAGGTAATAAAGCCCTCGGCGTCGCGTTCGATGACCACCATGGTGGGGTGACGTTTGCGCAGAAAATTCAGCGCCACATCGAGCCATGCCCTAAACGGATACCCAAAGTCATTGGTTTGTCCGACCACGGCAACGCGGTCGGGAAGGGAAGCCATTGAGACGGGCATCACCACGGGAGTGATCGTGAATTCCAAAGGCCAGGGTTGTAATTCGGGGGGAGTGGCGGCTTTATCGACTGGAGTACTACTGAATAGGGTTTCGGCGGAGTTTGCCCGGAGATCGACATGAATAGTTTTGTCTAATTCGTAGAATCCTCCCGTTTGTAAATCATACAGTAGAGGAATTGGGGCTAAGTACACCCACAAAACGTCGATAAGGTTCCACCAGGAAATGTGACGACGTATTTCCACAGCGGTTGATTCATAGCCAGGTTTTTCAATGACGACAAAATGCGAAGACTTTTTACCCAATTTAATGGTCGCGGGTGTGTGATAGGTTCGCTGGTTAATCTTTACCAGTGCGCCCGTGGGGTTTGACGTAATTAATACCTCCTGCTCTTTTCCGGTTGCCATCGTGGCGCAACCCCATGCCCCCAATACCATGGTCATGGCTAGACCCACGAAAGCCACGATAAGGGTCGACCTTTGAATCCGTACACGCCTTTTCATTCATTACCCCAATAGTGCATGAGGGAGCATTTTAGGTGCCAAGGCTGGAATTTAAAAGGAAAACGAGAAAATTGAGCCGAGACGAATTTTCTCCGAGACCCTAGTTAGGAGAAAAGTTTGACGAGGGGGACATAATGCGACACTCTAAAAATTACAGGAGTAGAGATTGGGAACAGTGTGAGCCATCATAGCCCACATTGGCCTTCGTATTCCCAAAGCGAAAAATTTTGCTTTCCGTCACTTGTCTGTTTCTTTGAAAAGCTTAACCATCCTCTCTCGCAACCTTTCCTCTATATATATCTTCTGTTTACTTATCCACAGGTGGCTTTTTCTCGGTTGCCCATAACATATCCCGATTCCCGTGCTCTGAGAGGCCTTCGGGGCTCGGTTTCATGTAGGAATTGGGATAATTAGGGAACAGTCCACATCTTTGGCTGAAGGGTATAGTGAATGACGAGGAAGAAAGCGAAGTTTTTGCCATGAGATCTTTCCCCTAGGGTATTGGGTGGGGTACACTTTCTCTTCTTTAAGAAAGAAAATGTGGTAAGACAATACCGGACAACCGTATGTAAAGAAATTCGATCGAGGCCCTCTACGATGAATCGAACGTGTTCTTTGTCTGCCTCACAGGTTCTTTTTGCCTTTCCTCTCCTCGTCCTGTTGATTGTGTTGGGTGGGTGTAGTGATCCACCCCCTACCAAAGCCCCGACGCCAGATGTCACCGTCATGACCATGGAAGCGAAAGATACTTCGGTCTCTTTTGCGTTCGTGGGGATTACAGTGAGCTCACAGCAGGTGGAGGTCCGTGCTCGCGTGAATGGTTTCCTTGAGGAGCGCCTCTATACCGAAGGCAGTATGGTTCGGAAGGGCCAAGCCATGTTCAGCATGGATCGCAAGCCCTTTGAAGCCGATTTAGCCTCGGCCAAAGGCGCCTTGGCGCAGCAGAAGGCCCGGCTCTGGACGGCTCAACGGAATCTCAAGCGGGTGAAACCCTTGGCCAAGGCCAATGCCTTAAGCAAAAAAGATTTGGATGATGCGTTGGGACGTGTCAACGAAGCGGCTGCGGCTGTGGAAATGGCCAAGGCTGATGTCAACACGGCTGAACTGAATCTTGGTTATACGATGATTTATGCGCCTGTGAGTGGAGTGTCCAGTTTTGCCCGTATTCAAAATGGGGCCTATGTGAATCAGTCCAGTAGCCTGCTCACGTATGTGGCTCAATTAGACCCTATGTGGGTGGACTTCAGCATGTCCGAAGACGATTGGCTCAAGTATCGGCGGCAACGACTGCAGGGCCAATTACAGTTTCCCGACAAAAATGTCGTCCCCGTAGAAATTGTGATGGCCGATGGCTCGGTGTATCCCAAAAAAGGACGGCTGTTTTTCCGAGATGCCAACTATAGTACGGAGACGGGAACCTTTTTGATTCGTGCCACATTTCCCAATCCCGATGGGGTCCTCCGTCCAGGGCAATTTGTTCAAGCTCGTGTGGAAGGCGGTATCCGTCCCAAGGCTCTCATGGTTCCTCAATCAGCGGTCCTTCAAGGCGCCCAAGGATTTTTTGTGTGGATCGTGGATGACGAGGGAAAGGCGCAAACTCGTAACGTGGAAGTGGGAGACTGGCAGGGGGACAGTTGGTTTGTGACGAAAGGGTTGTCCCCCGGAGATCGTGTTATTACTGACGGCATTGTCCGACTCGCGGCCGGTACACTTGTCAATATGCTTCCTTCGCAATCCGCCTCCTCAACTGAACCCTCCAAGCCGGATGGATCGGGTGAGCATGGGATGGCCCCAACGGCGTTGACCAAGTCTGAATCGTCGCACGAGTAAGTTGGTGATCATCCCTCATGTTGTCCCACTTTTTCATTGACCGACCGATTTTTGCCACCGTCATTTCCCTGGTCATTTGTATCGGGGGAGGGGCGGCCATGTTCAGCCTTCCCATCGCGCAGTACCCCGAAATTACGCCGGTCCAGATTCAGGTGACGGCCACCTATCCTGGCGCCGACGCTCAGACGGTTGCCCAAAACCTCGGAGCTCCGATCGAGCAGCAGGTCAATGGGGCGGACAACATGATTTACATGCAGTCCACGAGTTCCTCCACGGGAAATTACACGTTGAATGTGTACTTTGATCAGGGAACCGATCCGCAATTGGCTCAGGTGGATGTCCAGAATCGCGTGCAATGGGCCATGCCGCAACTTCCGTCTGCCGTGACGGCCCAGGGGGTCATCGTCAAGAAGACGACCTCCAGTTTTATGTTGGTGATCGCCTTGTACTCTCCCGATGGCCGGTATGATTCGGATTATATCGCGAACTATTCCAACATTTACGTGCTCGACACGATTAAGCGGATTAATGGAGCCAATCAAGCCAGTATCTTCGGAGTTCCCGACTACGCGATGCGGGTATGGCTTCGGCCGGACCGCATGGCCCAACTTGGCATTACCGCGACGGATGTGGCCAATGCGGTACGTGAACAAAACGAACAGTTTGCCGTCGGTCGCATCGGGCAATCTCCCACGCCCGAACCCATTCCCCAGACATTTCCCGTGACGACCCCAGGATTGCTGACGGAGCCCGAAGAATTCGAAAACATTATTTTACGGGCCGCG
Organism: Nitrospirales bacterium; assembly: GCA_965223275.1. GTDB lineage: Bacteria > Nitrospirota > Nitrospiria > Nitrospirales > UBA8639 > Nitrospira_E. The sequence goes on along the minus strand of OZ244992.1, from coordinate 1,527,970 downwards.
GAAGAAGGCGCGGCCATTACACGCATCAAGAATGTTGGGCGGGCGGACTTGGGACGAAAAGACTATTCCATCCGTTCCAAGTATCAAGGAAAGGACGCCACCCTGATCGTGGTGTATCAACAACCGGGTGCCAACGCGTTGGCGGTCGCAGAAGAGGTGTACGCTACGTTGGATACCCTGTCAAAAAGCTTTCCTGACGGGTTGACCTATGAAGTCGCGCTCGATGCCACGAAATTCGTGAATGCCTCAATCGATGCGGTCATTCACACGTTTTTTGAGGCCGTCGTGCTCGTCGTTCTTGTCGTGTTTTTGTTCCTGCACAGTTTCCGGTTGACGATTATTCCCACGTTGGCCGTGCCGGTTTCGATTTTAGGCGCCATGGTGGGAATGCTGATGTTCGATTTTTCCATCAATATGCTGACACTGTTTGGGATGATTCTGGCCATCGGGATTGTCGTGGATGATGCGATCGTGGTCATCGAAAACACCGAACGAAACATGACGCAGTTCGGGCTGGGTCCCAAGGAAGCCGCTAAGAAGGCGATGACGGAAGTCACCGGGCCGGTTATCGCGATTGTGTTGGTCTTGACGGCCGTTTTCGTTCCCGTGGCGTTCTTAGGAGGTATGACGGGGCAGCTCTACAAACAATTTGCGGTGACCGTGGCTATCTCGGTGGTGTTTTCGGGTGTGGTGGCCCTGACCCTGTCACCCGCGCTTGCCGCCATTTTGATTAAACCCCATCAGGGAGAAAAGGCTAAGTGGATCCAATGGTTTGAAGGGATGTTGGAGCGTTTCACCAATAGCTACGTGGCCGGGACTGAATGGGTCATGCGACGGGTTGGGCTGGCATTCGGGCTTTTTGTTGGGGTGATTGCGTTGTCGGTGTGGTTGTTCTCGATTTGGCCGAGTGCGTTCGTGCCACAAGAAGATCAGGGTTATTTGTTCGTCCCGTATTTCCTGCCGGATGCCGCGAGTTTGGATCGAACTGAGGTTGTGGGTAAGCGCGCGGCTGATTTTATGATGCAGCATCCGGCCGTGGAAAACGTGACTCAAGTAGATGGGTATAGTTTGATCGACAGTCAGAATAAAACCAACCGTGGACTCTTGTTTGTGTCCTTGAAGGACTTCGAGGAACGTGAGGATGAGAAGCTGTCCGCTCCAGCTGTGATTAAGGCTGCGGCCAAAGAATTTTCAGGTATTCTCGAGGGCCGTGTCTTACCCCTCAATCCCCCTTCCATACCAGGGTTGGGGGTGACCGCAGGGTTTGAATTGTGGGTTCAACAAAAAGGGGGCGGGGATTATGCCCAGTTGGCACATTATGTTCAAAAGATTGTGGCCAAGGCTCGTACGATTCCTGAATTAGCACGTGTGAGTGCCACCGTGAATGCCGAGAACCGGCAATTGAGTGCGGACTTGGATCGGGAAAAAGCTGAATTGTTGGGGGTTCCGGTCTCGGATGTCTATGATACGCTGCAGACTCTGTTCGGATCGCTGTACGTGAACCAATTTCCGAAAAACTCCCGGCTGTGGCAAGTCATTTTGCAGGCGGAGCCTGAATATCGGACCAGTCCAAAGGATATCGATCAGATTTATGTTCGGAATAAAGGGGGCCACATGGTTCCCCTTTCGGCCTTGGTGGATACGAGTTGGAAAACCGGGCCCGATCTCGTCACTCGCTTCAATAATTACCCAGCTGCGAAAATCACCGGTGGCGCGGCTCCCGGTATTAGCTCGGGGCAGGCCTTGGAAATTATCGAGCAGGTGGCTAAAGACATCCTGCCGGGGGAGTATGGGTACGAATGGGCCGGGGAGGCTCGGGAGGAAAAACTGGCTGGTGGCACCTCGGCCATCGCGTTTTCATTCGGCATCGTCTTCGTGTTCTTAATCCTTGCAGCTCAGTATGAAAGCTGGACGCTTCCATTCGGGGTCATTATGGCCGTGCCGTTTGCGTTGTTGGGAGCCCTTGTGGCTATCGCGCTCCGGGGCATTCCCAATGATGTCTATTTCCAAATCGGTCTACTCACGCTCATCGCTCTCGCCGCGAAAAACGCCATCTTGATCGTGGAGTTTGCAGTGGAGTTGCACCATGAGGGCCGGTCGCTCTACGAAGCCGCGGTGGAGGCCGCCCGGTTGCGATTCCGCCCGATTCTGATGACGTCACTGGCCTTTATCCTGGGTGTTGTGCCGCTAGCCATCGCGACTGGAGCGTCGGCCAATAGCCGTCATTCCATCGGGACGGGCGTGATCGGAGGGATGCTTGGAGCCACGGTCGTGGCGATTTTCTTTATTCCGATGTTCTACCTCGTATTGGAACGACTCGGAAAATCAAAGGATGGATCCTCTAGCAAATCTCATGACGAACTGTTGGATGATGAAACAGATGGTTGCGTCTCCACCGGACACGAGCGGGAGTTGGAAGAATGAAGCCGTCTTTTTCTTTTAGCATGCTGCTCCTCTCCTCCCTTGTGCTTGGATGTGCGGTGGGTCCCGATTATGAACCTCCCGAGGTCGAGAAGCCCGATGCGTGGCGTGTCGATTATGAAGGTGCCGCGGAAGTTTCCAACATTCGCTGGTGGGAACAATTTGATGATCCCGTCCTGAATACGCTGATCGAGGATGCCCTGAAAGAAAACTGGGACGTTCGTTTCGCGGCTGCCCGTATGGAGGAGTTCGCTGCGCGAGTCGATATGGCGAGGTCGGAATTCTTTCCGCAATTTGGCTATGGCCTGGGAGGTAACCGGACGCATATTTCGCTCGATGCAGGAGACAGTGATGCCTTCAATGATCGAACCTTTACCAATTACAACGTCCAGGGCCAATTCAATTGGGAGTTGGATCTTTGGGGGCGAATCCGTCGATCGAATGAAGCGGCTCGAGCGGAACTCTTGGCTCAAGAGGAAAATCGGCGGTCTGTGATCCTTTCGTTGGTCTCTGCCGTGGCGAGAACGTATGTGGTCCTCCGTCAATTGGATCGTCAGCTTGAGGTGGCCGAAGAGAAACTACACGCCCGAGCCGAATCCCTTCGTCTGTTCGAACTCAAATTTCAAGGTGGCGTGGTCTCTGAACTGGAGGTTGCCCAGGTTCGAACCAATTATGAGCAATCGGCCGCCGCCATTCCACCCATTGAACGGGACATTGCACTGGCTGAAAATGCCTTGTCCGTGTTGCTGGGACGCAATCCCTATAACATTCCACGGGGAAAGACCATCGATGAATTGATTTTGCCTTCTGTCCCGGAGGGACTTCCCTCGACGCTCCTCATCCGGCGTCCGGATATTCGTTCGGCTGAGCAAACGCTCATCTCGGCCAATGCTCGAATCGGCGTGGCTCGGGCTCAGTATTTTCCTACGATTTCCTTGACGGGATTTCTCGGCTACACGAGTGATAGCCTTTCCGGCCTCTTTGGTGATGCATCCAAGTTATGGAGGATTGGGGGGTCAGCCATGGGGCCTATTTTTGCCGGTGGGGGAATATCGGCTCAAGTCCGTGCCAGCGAAGCGGTCCAGCGACAGGCGTTAGTTAGTTATTTGCAGGCGGTTCAGATGGCTTTTCGAGAAGTGAATGATTCCTTGGTCAGCGTGCAAAAAAACCGAGAGCAGCTCGTCGTCCAGGGCCGCCGGGTGAAGGCGTTGAGCGACTATGCCCGCATGGCCGAATTGCGCTACGATGGAGGGTATGCTTCGTATATCGAAGTGTTGGATGCCGAACGATTCCTCTTTGATGCGGAATTACAATACGTCCAACTTCAGGGGGAAGTGTATGCTTCTTTGGTCAATACCTATAAAGCCATGGGGGGAGGTTGGATAATCCAGGCGCAGACCACGGCAGATGAAATCGATTTTCCTCAAGATGCAGAAGATCAACAGCCTTTTTTCGACTTTCCCAAAGAAACGTCTCCCCAAGGGGAGGACAGTCAGGTTGGCTATCAACCGATGACTCCCTGACGGTCTTGAGGGAGACGACTCCAAATCAGGAACGATCGTTCTTTTGAATGTTGTGGTGATTGGCCTTAAAATAGAAACCAATTCAATCCACAAAGATGTCCAGGAAGAAGACCAGAAAATCCCCACCGACTGATAAAACCAATTATCAAGAATCCGTACGTTTTTCGGGGAAGGATCCCTCCCCGGCCCTGGGTATGGATAGGCGAACGGTCCTGAAAAAAGCCTCACTTCTGTTGGGAGCCCTAGGGTTTCAGGCTCTTGGGGCAAGGCCTGTCCCTGCAGAAACCGAACACATTCCCGAGGATCCCACGAAAGTTCCTGGTGGTCCCTCGAGTCCCTATGGACGGCGTTCCTCCTTTGAACAGACCACGCGGCTCGTGAAGACCAATCGATCCCGCACGCCTTTGGAACGCCTTCACGGAATCGTCACACCATCTGCGTTACACTTTGAACGGCATCATAATGGTGTGCCTGCCATCGACCCGTCTCGACATCGATTGTTGGTCCATGGTTTGGTCGAACGTCCCATGATATTCAGCGTAGCCGATCTCATGCGGTTTCCTGCTGTTTCTCGTTTAATGTTTATCGAATGCTCGGGAAATTCCGGGAGTGAGTGGAAGAAGCTCAAGAATAAAACGGTAGGGGCGATTCACGGATTAGTCAGTACGAGTGAGTGGACGGGGGTTCCTCTTCGAATCCTGCTTCAAGAAGTTGGGGCGCACCAAGATGCAACTTGGATGTTGGCCGAGGGAAGTGATGCGGCGGCCTTGACCAGAAGCATTCCTTTAGAGCCCATCTTGGATGAAGCCTTGGTGTGTTATGCCCAGAATGGGGAGGCGTTGCGTCCTGAGCAAGGTTATCCTCTTCGTTTACTTCTTCCTGGATGGGAAGGCAATGCGAACGTGAAATGGTTGCGAAGATTGAAGCTGGGAACCCAACCGTTTATGACAAGGGAAGAGACCTCAAAGTATACCGATCTCATGCCTGATGGGACGGCCAGACAGTTCACCCTGGTCATGGATGCCAAGTCGGTGATCACGTATCCCTCGAGTGGGCAAAGTCTCACGGAGAAAGGTTTCGTAGAGATACGTGGTTTTGCCTGGAGTGGTCGAGGCCGTGTCGCGCGAGTAGAAGTATCAACCGATGGTGGAAAACAATGGGTCGATGCCCAGTTACAAGGTCCGATTCTTCCCAAATGCCAAACGTGTTTTCGATTTCCCTGGCGGTGGGAAGGCCAAGAGGCCATCATTCAAAGCCGATGTACGGATGAAACGGGAAACACTCAACCGACTCGACAGAGGTTGATCGCAGAGAGAGGTACCAATTCCTACTATCATTATAATGGCATTCAAAGCTGGCTTATCCGTTCGGATGGGAGCGTGGAAAATGTGCATGCCTGAAGGACGAGTCCGGTTCATTCTTTGCTGGGTCGCTTGTTTGATCGTCATTCTAGGAGTTCCTTCTACACAGGCAGGGGAGTCGAAAATGCAATACCATATCGGACAACCGGCTACCGATTCACAAATTCAAGCCTGGGATATCGATATCTCCCCCAACGGCGAAGGCCTTCCCCCAGGTGAGGGAACCGTGAATCAGGGGTCGGCGATTTTTTCATCTAAATGCGCGATGTGCCATGGCCAGACGGGAGTGGAAGGGCCCATGAATCGATTAGTCGGTGGAAAGGGCTCACTCAAAAAGCCGCAGCCTATCAAAACGGTCGGAAGTTATTGGCCCTATGCCACCACGCTCTACGATTATATCCATCGGGCCATGCCCTATATTGCTCCGCAGTCATTGAAACCGGATGAAGTCTATTCCCTCGTAGCTTGGATCCTCTATCGCAATGGGGTCATCCAGAAGGATGCCGTGATGAACGCAAAGACGCTTCCCAAGGTTAAGATGCCAAATCGGAACGGATTTATTCCCGATCATCGTTAACCCGCCTCTTCTCGATGAACCCTCTATACTTTACTGAGTTTCTTGACAACAGTCGTTTGAGGGTTTATGGGTAGATACAATCCTGTCGCCCCAATCTGGTTGATAAGGGAGGTCCGTCCATGGATAAGGATATTCTCGCAAAAATCGAATGTCAGTTTGCCTACAAATGTCCTCAAGTCTGGCAGTTATTGGACCCTACCGATCAAGACGGCATGAGATATTGCGGAGAGTGTCAACGGGAAGTATTTCTGTGTTCTTCTGAGGACGAGCTTCGCACCCATGCCCAACAAGGCCATTGTGTCGCTGTGGGGTTCTCGGCTCCAGATGAGGATGCACAAGAAGAAGATGAGGAATTCTTTTTAGTTGGCGACCTCATTATGGATGACTGAACTTCAGTGTTTGCCCTGTGGCGTGGCATGTGTGGGACTCCACGTTCTTGCTGTATGCAGTTTCTTTTGATGTATGACCCCATCAACATTTTCCTTGCCGAAATATATATCCCCTTTTCCAACACCTCTTGTTTAACTACTAAGCCTGCCATTCAGAGACATTGACGTGGGCCCAGTTGAGTGTGGCCTTTGGAGTATCTAAGCCGAAGAGAAGTGTTTTGTCTAGGCGAATGGGAGAAGCTGTTATGACTTCGTTGTGGGCGAGGAGTCCTTGAGGGCGGCGGAAATGGTTGAAGAATTTCCTTTTTGATCTTTTGCCTGTGTCAAAGGATGTGGTTGTTTGTGTAAATTCGCCAGTTGGTGGGCGCGGTCGATCAGGTTGTCCAATTGGCGAACAGCCAGCGACAAACGGGTCATCGGATCCTGTGTCTCTTGAGATTCCGGTTTGTGATATGTGTGTGGTGATGTCATTGATCTCTCTTCAGGGTGTATCCCATTCTACCGAAATTTTGAATTTTTTTCATTGAACTGTTGCTGTAATTTATGCGAGATTCCTGCCTATTCTTGTCTCTTGTCTGGCCCCGCTTGCGCGATACCAACGATCCAACCACCACCTTGGTTATTCGGTGTCTGGATCATTACCAACGATTGGAGGCCCTCAGATTTTATGTTGAACCAGAACACATATTATACAGTCCTGTTTGTGGTGGGGTGGTGTGTAGTGAGTTCTTTTGTTACGCCAACGTTCGCGCAGGAGACTGTGGATTCCGAAGAAAAAGAGTTTACTGCCCGTGATCGTGTCACAAAGGGAACGCTGGAATTTGGGGCGTTGGTCGGATACTGGAAAGCGTTTGATGCTTTTCATAACCCCCCATCAACGAATCGAGAAGCCGTCTATTTCTTAGGTCAGATTGGGCAGGTGTTAACGGATGAAATCGGTTCTGGTGGATGGTATGGGGGGAATGTGGAAATTTTCATTGAGCCCATGGCTGCGTATTATTGGGAACCATTCGATGCGTCGGCCTTTGGGGCTACCCTGAATGTCAAGTACAACTTCCTCGATTTTGGCCGATGGATGCCATTTTGGGAGGGAGGGGCCGGGGGGTTGTGGACTGATTTGGCTCCGGACATCGAGGAGCAATCGACCAAATGGAATTTTATCCTTCAAACCGGGGTCGGGACGTCCTATTTTTTGAACCCCAATATGGCCCTGACGACTGGGCTTCGATTTCACCATATTTCCAATGCGAATCTGGGGAATCGCAATACCGGCATCAACGCCTGGCAGATTAATGTCGGTGTGTCGTTTTTCACACCCTAATCGCCCGCTCGCCCATTTCGATCTTTTCTGAGGAGCTCATCCCTGGCTGGATCTTCCCCTCCTTCTCCTCAATCGGTTTCATCAGTCTGGACGCGTTCCGTCGCGCTCTTACCATCGCTCACCCTCGAGCATGATAGCCGGAACATTCATGCGGATTTGGTCGCTGAACTTACCCATTTGTCATTGGAAGACATGCTTTCCGGTTCCATCGTTGACAGGAACATAGCATCTCTGTGTCGGGCAGGTTTGTTAATGATTGCCGGTGATTGGGACACTTCCCATCGCATCGTTCAGGAGTTGGATTCTTCAGAAGCTCGGTATTGGCATGGAATTCTTCACCGACGGGAACCGGATACCTCAAATGCCCTGTATTGGTTTCGCCGTATTCCGAATCATCCAATTTTTTCAATATTGGCAAATTTACTACTGAAGGATGAGCGAGCTTCCAATACGGCGTACTTTAGAGTGCTTCAGGCGGGGAAGTGGAATCCTCAAGAATTTGCCGACCGGTGTCAGGCTTTTCGCGACGGAACATTTTCCGGAACTTCGGAAGAGGATCTTCAAACCCTGCAATACCACGAGTGCCTGCAATTACTCGACTATTGTCGAGTCCGGGCGTTGAGAAGCGACCGATGACTCACATCGGTCGTTAAAAAATTTCTGATCCATATTCGGAATTTTCGATCGAACGGGTGGTTGCACATCCCAAAACGTTTCTCAGCGGGGATTGAGGAAACGATTCAAGGCGAGGGGAGAGACCGAGTACTCTTTTTATGATTTTTGGGGTGTCTGTAAGGCGGCGGCTTCAGCAGAAATCGTCACGGTGTCAGAGATTTTGGTGGCGGGTGGTCCTTGAGGTTGATCATGAGGATTGATCTGCGGAAGGACCGATGCCTCGATAAGAGGTAATGTGAGTTGTGCAATGGCATTGGCGGCAGTCATCTGTGCGATTTGGCTCATGGTCGAGTTGTCTCTCCTTTCCGGTCAGTCCTGAAGCGTTTGTCCTCTTATCGGTTCGGAGGAGAATTTCTTGCCGTCGCCGTTTTCTCTTTTTTCTTCGTTGGTGAAAAATAGGCCAGAATCGTAACGATTTGTGTCTGGTGTTTGTCTAGAGAGTTTGGAGGGTAGGAGTGGACCTTACAAGAGGCCGACGGCGTTCAGGAGAACGATGAACACGGCGACGGGTGCGATGTATCGCACCAGGGCCTGCCAACCGGCATAAATGGCAGGGTTGCTGATTTGTAATTCCGCCTTGGTGCTCTCTACGGTCATGAGCCATCCTGCGAAGAGGGCAATAAGGATCCCTCCCAATGGGAGCATTAAGTTCGAGGTAATAAAATCTAACAAATCGAAAAACGTGAGCCCGAAGAATTTGACCTCAGCCCAAAGATTGAAGGACCACACAGTACCCAATCCCAGTAGCCAGGTGGCCACACCTGAATACAACGCCGCGCTGATTCGTGAAAGGCCGAATGTTTCGATGAGCCAGGTCACAAAGGGTTCAATGAGCGAAATGGACGAAGTCCATGCGGCAACCAGGAGTAGGATAAAAAAGAGCGACCCAAAAATCGTTCCTCCTGTCATGTTGCCGAACGCCACCGGGAGAGTTTGAAAAATCAATCCTGGTCCTGAACCGGGTTCCAGATTGTTAGCGAACACGATCGGGAAGATGGCCATGCCGGCGAGCAATGCCACGCCGGTGTCGGCCAACGCAATCATGACGGACGTGCTCCCAATGGACGTTTCTTTGGGAACGTAAGACCCATAAATCATGATCGTGCCCATGCCTAAACTTAAACTAAAAAAGGCTTGCCCCATGGCTGTGAGCATGCTGGCTCCGGAGAGCTTGCTGAAGTCGGGAGTGAACAAAAATGCCAGGCCTTTTCCGAAATATCCGGTGGTCATACTGTAGATCACCATGAGGACGAGCAAGAAAAACAGCATGGGCATTAAAAACTGCACGGCTTTTTCCAGCCCTCCTTGAACACCACCAGCTACGATTCCCATCGTGATGATCATGAAGACCGTATGCCACAGGAATAGGCTGGTCCCCGAGCCGACGAATGCATTAAAAGTGTTTGCGGCAAACTCGCCGGTGGCCTGATGGAAGGTGCCGGCAATGGATTTGAAGATGTATGCCAAGGTCCATCCCCCAATCACACTGTAATAGGAAAGAATCAGCATGCCGGCGAGGGTTCCCGACCATCCGATGATCTGCCACCATTGGCCAGCGTTATTCTCTGTAGCTAGAATTTGCATGGATCGGATAGGGGTGGAGCGTCCCCGGCGCCCCAGCAAGATTTCGGCCATCATTAATGGAATGCCCAAGGCGGCGACGCAGACGATATAGACCAACACAAAGGCGCTGCCTCCGTTTTCCCCTGTGAGATAGGGGAATTTCCAAATGTTGCCGAGACCGACGGCGGCACCGGTGGCGGCCAAGATAAAGGTCCAGCGTGAGGACCATTGGCCGTGCATGGATTGACGATCAGGGATGTTCATGGGTATGGGAGAAATTCCGTAGGGGTCGAGTGAGTGTAGTCGACATATCGTTGTGTTTCAAGAGTCTGTGATCATGCCATCGGTTTTCTGTCTACCTGACTTGAGAACTCCCTGCCGTCTGACTATAGTGGGACGTTGGGTTCATGTTCGATTCTGATCAAAGGATGATTGCATGAGTGATGAACGACGAGACCGAAAGGTGATCGCCTTAGCTCCGATGCCGCCGGAAAAATCCGCCTATGCTCTTGCCCGGTACAGCCGGTCTCCGGATTCTATCGAAGAGAGTCTGAAATGGGTCCATTCCCATTCTTCCGAGAAGTTTTGGGAGCAGTTTTATTTTGCCTATGGCCATGGGTCTATCGCGGATTTGGGGCATACCACGATTTGCTTTGAGAATATTTCCGAGCTGGCGGCCATTCGCTTAGAGGATGAACCCCTCTGGGATGGGCAAGCGAAATCCAGCCGTTACCAAAATTTTGCTGCCGCCGGTTGTTATGTGCCGAATGAAATCGCCAATACCGAAACCGAGGGGGATTTTCGGGGCATACTCGGCAGTCTCTACAACATCTATCGACTCCTGCAGGATCCTGTTCGGACCCACCTGCAGGAAAAATATCCTCGACCGGAAAGTATGAAGGAGGCTGTGTACGATCGGACCATCGGCGCCCGCACCTACGATGTCATTCGATACTTGTTACCCTTAGCGGCCAAGACGAATGTGGGGCAGGTTGTCAGTATTCGGACTCTGGAAAAGCAGATGGCGCGTTTGCTGTCGGCCCAACTACCGGAGCTCCAGGGAATAGGAGAAGATTTAAAGGAAGCTTGCTCCAAAATTCCATCTACCGTTTGGTCAGATTTGTTGGGAGAAGACCCCAAGGGGCTGGAACCCCTCGCGCCCACATTGGCACGGTATGCGAATCCTAGCGAGTATCAGCAGTCGGTCTATCGTGATGTCCTTCGCCATGTGAAAGGTCTCCTGAAGACAGCGGGACTGGATCAACCTGAAACCTGGCAGGCGCATACGCGGGCGGTAGATCTCCTGGAGCCACATGATCCGATCGATGAACTCGTCACCACGCTGGTTTATCGGGTCAGTCAGGCGCCGTATCGTCTTTTGCTGGATTGGGTAAAGGGATGGTCGGAGAAGGATAAGCAGGAAGTCGTGGATGCTGCCTTGCAAAGTCGTGGGACTCATGACGAATTGATCAAGGAGTTTCGGTCTGGATATGCGTTTATCTTTGATGTGTTGATGGATATCGGGGGATGGCGTGATATGCACCGCCATCGCCGGTGCCAACAAGTTCAACAAAATTTCACGACGATTCATGGCTACGATGTGCCGTCTATCTTGCGGGATGCGGGGGTGGAGAAGGAATACCGGCAGGCTATGGATGCGGTATGGCAGGATATCGACCAGCTGCGCGGGAAAAATCAAGAGGCGGCGATTTATGCCATCCCGTTTGGGTTTAAAGTCCGTTGTCTGTTTAAGATGGATTTCGCTGAAGTGGAATATATTTCCAAGCTTCGTTCTGGTGTGAAAGGCCATTGGTCGTACCGGACTGTCGCCTGGGAGATGAAGCAACGGGTGATGGAACGCTATCCCTATTTAGGAAATTTGATTCATGCGACGCCACCCGATGTTGAGGATTCCTTAACTCGATGATGGGGTGTGTAAGGAGCCAACCAAGGATATGAGTCTGCCTTACGATACGGCCCCACTTTCAGAGATTGCCACGCAGATTAAGGCTGGAGAGTGGGATCAAGTGTTGAACGAAGCCAGCCAATGGCTGGAGGTGGCGGAGTCCGGTCCCATTCCGTATTTCGCTGTCAATGCGGTGTCTCTTCTGCGAGGAGATTTTGCGCAGGCGTGGAAAGTTTACCCCAAAGCCCTACAAGAGGAAGCAGATATTCAGGTGGTTCGTGATTGGATTCAGCACATTAGAGAACGCTTCCCCGAGGAGTCTAATGTCTGCCTGGTTGAGGGACTGTTCCTTGCCCAATCGGGGAGCTCCGAAGCTTCTATCACCTCGTACGAACGAGCGGCGCACCTTGATCCCAATACGCCCTATCCTCATTTTTTCCTCGCACAGATTCATCAACGAAAAGGGTATATGGATCGGGCGATTAAGTCCTACCGCGAGGCAATTAAGCGAGACCCCGGATATGTGGCCGCCCGTGTCAACTTGGGTGTGGCTTATCAAGAACAGGGCCAATTAGAAATGGCTATTCCTCAATACCGGGAAGTTTTGAAACTCCGTCCCAATGACCCCGTCGGACATACCAATTTGGCCTGTGCGCTCGGAGAACAAGGCAAATTAGAGTTGGCTATCGAAGAATATAAAAAATCTTTGAGGATCCAGCCTCAAGATCCTGAAGTGCATTTTGCCTTAGGGGGAATCTATGAACAACGTGGGAGACAGGACATGGCCAAGCGGGAATATGAGGAAGCGCTCCGGCTGAACCCCAACTTTGCTCCTGCGGCTACGGCTATTGGTTGGTTTTTGTTCGACAAAGGTCAACATGATTATGCCTTGGATTTTTTCAGTCAGGCCCTCAAGGCTGATCCCGAAGATGCCCATGCCACGTTTGGGGTCGGGCGGATTTATGAAGAGAAGCGTAAGCCTCAGCTTGCCGTCGAACATTATCAAAAAGCCCTGTCCTTGGAGAAAGATCCCGATCGCAAACTTCGGATCATCAATTTTATGGATAGGATTTTCGGGTGACCGGATTCGCCGGTCACCCATTTCTCTTTCTCTCCCCTTCCAGCCTTTTTCGTGTTTCGAAAACTATCTTGGGGAGCAACTGGTGGGGAAACTTGGCGTTAGCTCGGGCTTTGTAACGCTTCAGCCTCCTGGCCTTCCACTACCGGTTTCAGGTAAATCTCCACCCGGCGGTTGATGCTGCGGCCTTCGGCTGTGGTGTTGCTGGCGCGCGGCTGGACCTCACCCCGCCCGTCTGTGAGCAACCGTGTTGAATGGACGCCTGAGGTATTCAGGAGATTGGCCACCGACATTGCACGTTTTTCGGATAATTGTTGATTGTAACTGTGGGTGCCTTGGTCGTCCGTATGACCGATGACATGGATGATGGTGCTGTCATACTCGGACATCACATTCCCTAATTTGCCTAAGGCGTTTTGAAACCCTGGTTTGACCGAGGTGCTGTTCGTCGCGAAGGTGGCTTCGCCTTTCAAGTCGACCTCGATGGAATTATCCGGGTGTTTCCGGAGCTCCACTTCATGGCTCGCCAGTTCTTCGGCAAGGGCGGTTTCGATATCTTTAGCCTGCTTATCCATGTAGAGACCAACCCCTCCTCCCGCCAGCACCCCGACGGCGGCACCGATGGCGGCTCCGCGACCACGATTTTTCTTGTCGATAGCCGCGCCCGTTCCGGCTCCAAGAACGCCTCCGATTGCAGCACCGATTTTGGTATTTCTGTAGGGGTCGTTTTCTGCACAACCGGGAAGTATCAACAGTACCCCTAAAAATATTGAGCTTGAAAGGCGAATCTTCGTGAACATATCCTCTGTCTCCTTCCTGATAGATTGAAAATGCTGGGGGTGTATGCTGACTCTCACTAATCCTCTGTTGAAGTTTCCCAGCCAACTTCGTGAAAACACTAAGGTATTGCCGTGAGTCGTGGTTTTTGGTGAGGGGAGACCAACGATCGTGGGACTTATCGGTCAGAAAGCATAAATTTTTGAGGACGTGATTTCAGAATTTGGGAAAATCCCGGAAAGGAAGACTGGGTAATGTGGGAAATAGCAAAAAAAGAGAGGAAACGCCTGAAGTGCTCAATTTTCTCACACAAACTGATTGGCTCATTACCCATTCATGAATGGGCACAGGTATCCCCTTAAGGAGGGTGGGAGAGAGTATGGTTTGGAATTATTCCTGTCGCAGGAATTGCTGGATAGTCGTCATCTGGGAGTTGAGATCCCCAGCTTGTTCTACGACTTGTTGGATTTGCTCACGAAGATAGGAAGAATAGCCAACCTTATCCAAGAAAAATGTAAAAAACTGATTGGGGCTCATGGCGGCACTCGCTCGTAATTCATCAAGAATTTCGTCACTGATGGGAATCAGCGTACTTCCAAAGTGGAGGATGACTTTATAGTAATTTCCTTCCCCCCGCTTTTCGAAGCGAAGACCTGTTTTGTGTTCCACTGAAGACTCCAAGCTATTGAAATTTCAGACAAGTTTTCTGAAAATTTGCCGCATTGTAGGGCATCAGTATTTGAATTGACAAGGTCATGGACTTATCTTGACTGGGTAGGGACCCTATGATAGCGTAGCCTCCTTTTGGCCATGCCGCATTGGTCGTTTGGCGTTCATTTACCTAGCCATTTTCACACAAAGGAAATCATTCGTGTCTCGAATCTATAACTTTAGTGCTGGTCCGGCCATGTTGCCTGAGTCGGTCTTGAAGCAAGCCCAAACCGAACTCCTGGATTGGCATGGAGCGGGTGCCTCCATTATGGAAATGAGTCACCGGGGTAAGGAATTCGTCTCGGTGCATGCCGAAGCTGAACAGGATGTCCGTGATCTTCTAAACGTCCCGGGAAACTATAAGGTCTTGTTTTTACAGGGAGGAGCCACCGCCCAATTTGCCACGATTCCCATGAATCTGTTGAGGGGCAAAAAGACAGCTGATTATATCTGGACAGGGGCATGGGGCAAAAAAGCGATTAGTGAGGCCAAGAAGTTTTGTTCGGTGAATGTTGCGGCTTCTTCCGAGAAAGACAGTTTTTGCAGTATTCCTCCGAAGGAAAGCTGGGCACTCCAGCAGGATGCCGCGTTTGTTCATTACACTCCCAACGAGACCATCGGGGGAGTGGAATTTCATTGGATTCCTGAGACTGGTGATGTACCGCTGGTGGGGGATTTCTCCTCGACGATCTTTTCACGACCACTCGATGTGAGTCGTTTTGGCCTGATCTATGCCGGAGCCCAGAAAAACATCGGCCCCTCGGGAGTCACTTTAGTCATCGTTCGGGATGATTTAATCGGCGAAGTTTTACCAGGAACTCCCAGCGTGTTTGATTATGCGCAGCAAGCCGAAGCGGATTCAATGCTGAATACCCCGCCTACGTATGGCATTTATATCGCGGGTTTGGTGTTTAAATGGTTAAAGGCACAGGGTGGTTTGACTGCCATGGCCGAAGTCAATGCCCGGAAGGCCAAGAAACTCTATGATGCGATCGATCATTCGAGTTTTTATAGTAATCCGGTTGAGAAATCTTCGCGTTCGTGGATGAACGTCCCGTTCGTGTTGGCCAATGCGGAATTAGATAAGGAATTCTTATCTGGGGCCACGGAAGCGGGACTCACCACCCTTAAGGGGCATCGATCGGTCGGTGGGATGCGTGCCAGTATTTACAATGCCATGCCTGAAGCGGGCGTTGATGCCTTAATCGATTACATGGCCAATTTCGAGAAACGTAAGGCGTAATAATTTTGCGATATTCAGTTCCTGATTGCCCCATTTGGGGGAATGAGGTTGCCCGCAACGAATATTCAACTGAATCACGAGGGGGGGCACGAGAAACCGGCCGTCGCCCTCATGGAGTCTGATTATGAAAATTCTCGTTAGCGATAGTCTTTCCCCTAAAGGGGTTGAAGTGTTGGAACGTGCCGGATTTTCCGTTGACGTGAAGACCAAGTTGCCCAAGGAGGAACTCCTCAAGGAAATCCCCAATTACGAAGGATTGGTCGTTCGCTCAGCCACGAAGGTGACGAAAGAGGTGATTGCCGCTGGAACTCGGTTGCGCATTGTCGGTCGCGCTGGGACGGGGCTCGACAATGTGGATACCGATGCGGCGACTCGTCGTGGGATCGTTGTGATGAATACGCCGGGTGGGAATACGATCACCACAGCCGAGCATGCAATGTCGATGATTGCCTCCATGAGTCGGAAGATCCCACAGGCTACGGCCTCTACCCGTTCGGGGAAGTGGGAAAAAAGTAAATTTATGGGCACGGAACTCTATAATAAAACCCTGGGGTTGGTCGGACTCGGCCAAATAGGGTCGTATGTGGCAAAACTGGCTCAGGGCTGGTCCATGAATGTTATCGGATTTGATCCCTACCTGGCCGAAGATCGAGCTCGGCAGATGGGAATTGAAGTGGTAGAACTTGAGGAAATTTTTACGAGGTCCGATGTCATTTCGGTGCATACCCCCCTGACCAATGAGACTCGTGGACTGATCAATCGGGATACCCTCGCCAAGATGAAGGATGGAGTGATGATCGTGAACTGTGCACGAGGGGGAATTATCGACGAAAAGGATTTAGCGGAAGCGCTTCAGTCGGGGAAGGTGGCCTCCGCGGCCTTTGATGTGTTTGAACAAGAGCCCGTGAGTCCTGACAACCCCCTATTGGCATTGGAGAATTTTGTCTGCACCCCGCATATCGGTGCTTCGACGGAAGAGGCCCAGGAAAATGTGGCCATCGGGATCGCCGAACAGTTTGTGGATTATTTTAAGCGTGGGTTGTCTCGCGGGGCGGTCAATGTGCCTTCGGTGGCTCCTGAAGTGTTGCCGCAGTTGAAACCCTATCTGCTCCTGGCAGAACGGATGGGACGTTTTCAAGCCCAACTTTTGGAGGGTGGAGTCAAAGCGGTGACGGTTGAATATTCCGGCGAGGTGGCTCAGTTAGCCGTGGCACCCGTGACGGTGGCCGTGCTCAAAGGGCTCTTATCCCCCATTTTGGAAGACGTCATTAACTTCGTGAATGCTCCGATCGTGGCGAAGGAACGGGGGATTGAGGTCAAAGAAGTGAAGAGTAGTGATGCCGGAGATTTTACCAGTCTTATTCGCATTAAGGTGGATGCGGGTCAGAAGACCCATACCCTGGCCGGGACCCTGTTCCACAAACAGGACCCCAGGATCGTGGAAATTAATCAATTCCAGGTCGAGGTCGTTTCGGAAGGCCACATGATTCTCATCGATAACGTGGACCGTCCAGGGGTCATCGGAATGGTCGGAAAAATTTTAGGTGAACATGGCGTGAATATCGCTCAGATGCAATGTTCGCGAATCGAACGAGGGGAATCTGCTCTTCTCATCATCGGATTGGATAGCCCCCTTTCTTCCGATGTGGTAGATTTGTTGAAAAAGGAAAAGGATTTGTTATCGGTTCGTCTTGTTGATCTGGGCTAGCGACTTTCCTCCCTTCGGGCCCTCGCAAGGTCGGGGTTCGATGCTGACGCTGGATTTTCATCACGATCGCTCATGAAACCAGCCCGCTCTCTCATTCCCATCGGTACGGCAACTCTCCTTCCGTTGACCGCTCAAAGCGTTCGGAGGTTGGAAGATCAAGTGCTGGGGTATTTTTCGACCTGGGGCTACCAGGAGATTATTCTCCCCACCTTCGAATATTTAGACGTTCTGTCGGTGGGTCTTTCCAAAGAGATTATCGAGAAGTGCTACAAATTCCAGGATTGGACTTCTGGGCGTACCCTCGTTCTCCGTCCTGATGCGACCGCACAAATAGCCAGGATGGTGGCCATGGGGCTTGGAGGAGATGCTTTGCCTGTGCGGTTATCGTATCGGACCACCGTTTTTCGGTATGAGCCGGAACATCAGGGCCGTGATCGAGAAGTTTTTCAGGTCGGCATAGAACTGATTGGGCAGGATTCCCCCTCAAGAGATGCCGAGCTGATCGTAATCTTGAATGGATTGTTGGAAAGTGTGGGATTGCGAGATTGGACCATTTCTTTGGGACATGTTGGATTTTTTACTGCTCTCTTAGAGCAGTCGGGACTCTCGCTGGTAGCGCGGAAGCAGGCGGAACATGCGGCTGCACGTAAGGACCTTCCTCAGTTGGAACAGATCTTACGCCAAGAGCGTGTGCCCCAATCGAAAATTCGAAATATTCTTCGAGTGCCGGAACGATGCGGGGGGTATGAGGTGTTGGAATGGGGAAAGAAAGTTGCGGGGAAAAATCCTCAGCTGTTGAGCCCCTTAACCCGTCTTTCTAAGGTCTACCAACATTTGGATCAAACCGGCGGTCTTGACCACGTTCTGTTTGACCTCGGTGAATTTCGTGGATTTGATTACTATGACGGATTAGTCTTTGATGTCTTTACCTCTGGACGGGGGCGTGAGTTAGGCGGCGGCGGCCGGTACGATCATTTAGTGGGTCGGTTTGGGCGAGATCTTCCAGCCATAGGGTTTGGCTTAGATCTCGATCGCCTATTTTCTTCCGTGGAATTAACCAGCAATGGAGCGATGAACGGGCCTGATTCTTTGCTGATGGTCTTCAGGTCTACACAAAAGCAAGGGGCGTATGCCCTTGCCCAACAATTGCGGGAACAGGGTATCTGCGTCATTGATGAAATGGTGGAGGCTCGAGGAACCACTCCGCTCTCCTGGGCAACAAAAGTCGCTTCCGAGCGGGGAATCTCGAGAGTGGTGATCCCTGAGGGTCGGAGCCCTTCTCCCAATTTTGTCCTCTATTTGGAGTTTACCTCGAATTCCAAAAAACCCCGGCAATCACGTATGCCATTCTCCGGATTGTTACAGCAGGTGAAGGATTCTTGACCATGGCTCTCTCTGAAGAAACTGGAATTCGAGTCCCTCCACAAAATCTTGAAGCAGAGCAATCGGTATTGGGTGCGGTTCTGTTAGATAATGCGGCCTTAAACCGAGCCATGGAGGTCATCACGGAAGATGATTTTTATCGGACCGCCAATCGAGTGATCTATCGGGGCATGATTCAACTTTCTGATCACAATCAACCTGTTGACCAAATTACCTTGACCGACCATTTGCGGGGAACCGGAGAGTTGGAGCAGGTTGGGGGAGCTTCCTATATTGCGGAATTGGTTCAAGTCGTGCCGAGTGCGGCGAATATTCGGTATCACAGTAAGATCGTCCGGGAAAAATCTCTTCTTCGAGGGCTGGTTCAGACTGCGACAGACGTCGTCAGGCGTGGGTATGAAGGGATGACTCAAACGGACGAATTATTAGAATTCGCCGAAAGGGAAATTTTCCGGTTGGCCCAAGGTCATTTGGGTGCGACATTTGCCCCGGTGAGCACCATTCTTCAGGAAAGTATCGAGATTGTCGATCGGTTGTATGCGCGAAGTGAGAAAATTACTGGGGTCCCGACCGGATTTACCGATTTGGATGATTTATTGGCCGGGCTTCAAGCTTCTGACTTAATCATTGTGGCAGGCAGACCGAGTATGGGGAAGACGAGTTTGGCTCTTGGGATGGCCGAATATGCGGCTATAGAAAAGCAGGCCGTCGTGGGAATTTTTAGTCTGGAAATGTCCCGAGCTCAACTCGTGTTACGTATGCTGAGTTCCCAGGCCCGCCTCGATTCCCATGCTGTTCGAACCGGCCAACTCAAGCAGCATGATTGGGTCGCCTTGACGGGAGCCGCCAGCCGGCTAGAACAAGCAAAGATTTTTATCGATGACTCGGGAGCGCTTACGGTTCAGCAAATGCGTGGAAAAGCGAGAAGGCTGAAATCTGAGCATGGGTTGGATTTTTTGATCATCGATTATTTGCAGCTAATGGAGGGGCGGTCAACTTCCGAGTCGAGGCAGCAAGAAATTTCCGATATCTCACGAGCCTTAAAAGGATTAGCGAAGGAATTGGATATCCCGATTGTGGCTCTTTCACAGTTAAGTCGAGCCGTTGAAAATCGAAAGCCTCCGATTCCTGTCCTGGCCGATCTACGAGAGTCTGGGGCCATTGAACAAGATGCGGATGTGGTGATGTTTATCTATCGTGAGGAAGTGTATGAACCCGATACTGAAGAGAAAGGGATCGCCAAAATCCTCGTTCGTAAACATCGAAATGGACCGATTGGTGAAGTCGACCTACAGTTTCATGACCGTTATGCCAAGTTTAATAATTTGGAGATGCGATCTGGTATAGTGTAAATACGCGAAAGGTGTTATTTTAGAAGCGGCGGTGAACTTGTATACTGGAGCGATCATGGCCATTCGTTCGCAGACATCCGTATATCATTGGTTTGGTTCTTTGAAAGCGATTCTTTTAGGGGTCCCCCTCCTTTTTGTCTCTTGTGGAACCGCTCCTCAACCTCATCTTTCCACCTCCCCATCGGCACCCAAGGCATCCGAAATCACTCACCCCCGGGCGTATTATCATTTTTTACGTGGGGCTCTCTATGAATTACACAATGATGCGGAACGGTCGATCCAGGAGTACCAAGCGGGATTGGATCTCGATCAAGATTCGAACTTTTTAAAATACCGCCTGGCCAAACTCTATTTTGCTACTGGACAGAAAACGGCCGCAGTGGATATCGCCAAACAAATTTCTCTCCAAGAATTGGACAATATTCGGATGATTCTGGGCCTCGCCAAGATTTTCACGGGGTCAGAAGAACATGATCGGGCGATTGAGGCACTCACGGTAGCCGAGAGCCGTTTCCCAGAACAGGAATCGGTGTATTTAGCCCATGGCAACCTGCTCTTGGGAAAAAAGAAATATTCTGAGGCTCAAGCCGTTTTTGAGGCCTTGCTCCAGCAAAATCCCAAATCCGAAGAAGCTCATTATTACCTCGGACTCGTTGCGATCAGGCAGGAGGACTCTGCCCTGGCCATTCAACATTTCGAGAAAGCCATTGCGTTAAATACGACCTACGAACGTGCTTATATGAAATTGGTCGGAGTACTAGAAGAAGAGGGCGATCTTCAAAAAGCCATCGAAGTTTCTGAAACATACCTTGAGCGGGTCGATGGGCAAAGTCGCGAGTTTACCCTTCGATTAGTCCGACTCTATGTAGAAGCCAAGGAGCCTGAAAAGGGGCTGAAGCATTTAAATGAATTGTTAAAGCGTAATCCCAACGACTTACATGCCCAGGTTCGCAAAGCCCAAATCTTCGGCGAAGTCGGAAAATTCCCTGAAGCCATCGAGGAGCTTAAGGCTATCTTAAAGGTCCGGCCCAATGAACTGAGGGTGCGAGATTTTTTGGGTCTGTTATACGAAGAGACCAAGGATTATCCTCTGGCGATTCAAGCGTATGAAGAAAACCTGAAGATTGATCCCACCTTTTTCGATAGTGTCCTCCATCTGGGTTTCGTCAACTATCGGCTTAAGCGCAACGAGGAGGCACTGAAGTATTTACAAAACGGCGTCGAGTTGAATCCCAAGCGTCCAGAACCATACCTGCTGCTCGGTCTGACGTATTTTCAGATGAAAGACTATCAAGCGGCCAAAGCGAAATTGGAAGAGGGACTTCAGCAGGATCCCACAAACGCGGAACTGCATTTTAATCTGGGAACGGCCTGGGACAAGTTAGATCGCTTTGATGAGGTCGTCAGAGAAATGGAAGAAACCCTAAAGCTCAATCCCGATCATGCAGATGCGTTGAATTACCTCGGGTATAGTTATGCAGATCGGGGTATTAATGTGGAAAAAGCCCTCAAACTAACTCAACGGGCTGTTGAATTAAAGCCACATAACGGATATTACGTCGATAGCTTGGCTTGGGCTCTCTATAAACTCGGTCGAGTGGACGAGGCTTTGGAGACCATCCAGCGCGCTGTAGCGTTGGTCAAGGATGATCCGGTTATCTATGAGCACTTAGGGGAAATTTATTTGTTGCAAAATGAGCGTGACAAAGCCCGAGAAGTCTGGTTGCATTCTTTGCAGCTGGATTCTACGAACGAATCCTTGAAAAAACGTTTTCAAGAAGTTGGCTTTGGGGAACCTATTCCCAATCTTTCTCAGAAATCTACACCTTCCCCTTAATCTTCCCTTAAAAACGTAGGATAGATGGTTTGAAAAGCGGGTTGCACCCGTAGTATGGGACTCGCAGCCATTGTTTCTCTGTTCTTTTTGTTAAGTTTTCACGGAATTTTGACGAAGAATATCCTAAGGGTTTGCAAAAGGCTCGCTATCTAAGCCATTGAAATTATTCTAGATAATCTGAATTTGGCGGTATGGCTTCGAAGGGATTGGAGCCAACGAAATCTTGTAGTCTTCATGGAATGAGTAGAATCGTATAGTTCAAAACACACTCTAGATTCTTAATTTTAGGCGGTGTAGGATTCTGTATATTTAATGGATTTCTTATCAATTTATCCTACCCTCCTTGAAGGAGTGAATCGAATGAGACGGAATTTGGCCATGTCCAATCAAAAAGGGTTCAGTCTGACCGAGTTAATGATCGTTGTGGCCATTATCGGTATTTTGGCCACCCTCGCCATCCCGAAATTTTTGCAATATCAAGCCAAAGCCAAACAAACCGAAGCCAAAACCAATTTGGTGGCGCTCCATACGGCGCAGATAGCGTATTTTGCAGAGAACAATGGCTATATCGACGATTTTAATGCCATCGGATTCGGTATCAGTGGAGCTTCGCAACGGTATTATTATGAACTGGGATCTGCCACCCTTGGGACGTTGCCGCAAGGCTGTACGGCTTCCTCCCTTGATGCCATCAGTCCCACCGCATTCACGGCAGTGGCCATCGGGAACATCGATGGAGATGCCACGTGTGATGTCTGGACGATAACCGAGAAAAAGGTCTTAAAAAATGTCACGAACGATGTTTCATCCTAGTGACGATCTGGTCTCTTGACCTGTCAATGAGCAGTCTTTATCACAAAATGCAAAATCGGGAGAGCATTAAGTCACATCAGAAGCCATGAGCGTAATGATAGTGGGCTGTTTGGTAGAGGAGGGTATTCGTGAACATCCTAGAAAAGATTGAGAATCGGACAGCCAAGATTGGGGTAGTCGGACTGGGGTATGTTGGCCTGCCCCTGGCGGTGTTACAAGCCAAAACCGGCTTTACGGTCTATGGCATCGATGAAGTCCCTCAGAAAGTCGAGATGGTAAACCAGGGTAATAACTATATCTTGGACGTGGTCGATGAAGAATTGCGTGAAGTCGTTCATCAAAAACGGCTTGAGGCCACGACAGATTTCTCAATTTTGGCTCAATGTGACGTCATCCTCATTTGCGTGCCCACCCCTCTTACCCGCAATAAGGAACCAGATATCTCGGCCATCGAAAAAGTGGTCGGACATCTGGCCACTCATGCCCATCCTCATATGTTGGTGGTGCTGGAAAGTACGACCTATCCAGGAACGACGGAGGAAGTCATCATGCCGGCTTTAACGGCTAAAGGTCTGACGGTTGGAGAAGATTTATTCGTGGCCTTTTCGCCTGAACGAGTTGATCCCGGGAATGAGGATTTTAAGACTCATAATACCTTCAAATTGGTCGGGGGAGTCACGGAGTCTTGCCGAGAAGTTGCCAAGACCTTCTATGAGCAGTCCATCGTAAAAATTTTTCCATTAAGCTCTCCTCGTGTCGCTGAGATGGCAAAGGTTTTTGAGAATGTTTTTCGTTCCGTCAATATTGCTTTGGTCAACGAACTGACCCTGTTGTGTGAACGAATGGATATTAATGTGTATGAAGTGATCGATGCGGCGGCGACAAAAAATTTTGGATTCATGCCTTTTTATCCGGGGCCAGGTGTTGGGGGACATTGTATACCCCTTGATCCCTATTACCTGGCCTGGAAGTCCAAGGAATACGATGTCCATACCCGGTTCATCGAGCTGGCGGGAGAGATTAATGAAAATATGCCCTATTTTGTCGTCAATAAACTCCAAAAACTGCTCAATGCCCATGGCCGGTGCTTGAAAGATTCCACGATTTTTGTCCTAGGGGTGACGTATAAGGCGGATATTGAAGATCCTCGGGAGTCCCCAGCCACGAAGGTCATGGAATTGCTTCAGAAGGAAGGTGCGGTGTTGCAATATTCTGATCCGTACACCTCGGCTCTTGTTATCCAAGGGCAACAATATAAATCCGTACCTGTCACAGATGAACAATTGACTAAGAGTGCGTGTGCGTTAATACTCACCGCGCATTCGGCGTTTGATTATCAGCATATTGTCGACCATTCCCCGTTTGTGTTTGATACCCGGAATGGGACCAAACACGTCAAGGAGCATCGAGAGCGCATTGCCTTGCTATCCACGTGATCCGTTGCCCTCGCCATTTTTCGCTTAGACCTCTGTTTTTAGAGCGTTTTTTCCTTGACACCCTCCACGTGTTTCGGTATAAGGCCAAGATTAACCAGTTCCTCCCACGGTTTTGACGTGCCGTACTGGCGTGTGTGTTTTTCCCTTCAACTCGATCACCAGAAATTCGCAAGGCTTTAAAGACCAATATCCATGAAAATGCTTAAACAGATTTTTGTCCGCTTATCTGGGAATTTTTTCGGGCAAGTTGCGCCAAAACTCCGTGTTCCTGGAAGCGGGAAAAATCCTCCTTCCCTGAAGGTGGTTTCCCGGAATTTGCACCCGGTGCCCACCCAGGAATCATTCCACCAAAAGACAGCGCACGTCGGGCATTTGGAAGCGTTGGAATCTTCCCTGCAAAAGGGGGAGCGTTTTTTGCTGGCCAGACAAAATCCGGATAAAGGGTATTGGGTGGAAGAGCTCGAGGCCGACACTACTCTGACCTCAGAGTATGTCATGTTACGAAGATTCCTGGACATGGTCGATCCCGAACGGGAACGCAAGGCCATGCGGTACCTCATCCATACCCAGTTGGAGGATGGAGGGTGGCCGATATTCCATGGGGGGGCAGGGGACATCAGTGCTTCGGTAAAAGCCTATTTTGCCCTCAAATTGGCTGGAGTCTCACCGGATGAACCCTTTATGGAAAAGGCCCGCAAGCACATCCTTGCTAAAGGAGGGGTGGAGAGGACCAATGTCTTTACTAAAATTATCCTCGCCCTTTTCGGTCAGTATGAATGGAAGGGAATTCCCTGTATGCCCCCGGAAATTATGCTGGCTCCCCAATGGTTCTATTTTAATTTGTATGCCATTTCCTATTGGTCTCGTGCCTGCATAATCCCGCTGCTCATCATTTTTGCCCATCGGCCTCTCTGCCGAATCCCAGCCGAGCACGGGGTGTCGGAGTTGTTCGTCCAGCCCATTTCTGAGATCGATTATTCTTCTATTCCACCCTTACATCGGGATTCCACATTTTTTAGTTGGCGAAACTTTTTCGTATGGGTTGATGCCCTCCTTCGGTTGTATGAATCCTATCCGGTTGGGTCTCTGCGCAAGGCAGCTTTAACCAAAGCCCAAAATTGGATGATCGAACATATGGAGGGCTCTGGTGGCCTTGGAGCCATCTATCCGGCCATGGCCTATTCAATCTTCGCCCTTCGGGCTTTGGGATATTCCACCGATCATCCCTTGATTCAAAAAGCCTTGGGGGAAATCGAAGAATTGGAAATTCACACTCCCTCGGGGCATTCGCAATGTCCTGCCATGATGCATTTACAGCCGTGCCATTCCCCGGTCTGGGATACGGCTCTGACCATGAATACCTTAATCGAGGTTGGATTGCCTTTACAGCATCCGGCCTTGAAAGACGCTAGCGATTGGATCCGATCCCGGCAAAGTTTGAAAATCGGTGACTGGAGGGTTTCTTCCCCTACCGCACAACCGGGTGGGTGGGCGTTTCAGTTTGAAAACGATTGGTATCCAGACGTGGATGATACGTCCGCGGTGATTGTCGCTCTGGCAAAGATCTCCCCAGAGGAGCTGGCTGATCAAGATGAGGTGATTGGGAGGGGATTTCGGTGGGCTATAGGCATGCAAGGAACTGACGGAGGATGGGGCGCATACGATAAAGATAATAATAAGCTAATTTTTAATAAGATCCCTTTTGCGGATCATCAAGCCCTTTTAGATCCCAGTACCGCTGATTTAACGGGACGCTGCCTCGAAATGCTTGGGGCATTAGGGTATGACCCTTCTCACCCGGCAGTGGGGCCAGCCTTAGAATTTCTCAGGAAAGAACAGGAGCCTAATGGCAGTTGGTATGGTCGGTGGGGAGTCAATTATATCTACGGCACATGGTGTGTGCTTTCAGGGCTCCGGGCCATTGGCGTGGATATGACGGCCTCCTGGATCAGGCAGGCGGTGGTATGGTTGGAATCTGTTCAAAATTCTGATGGGGGATGGGGAGAATCCTGTGAATCGTATGCCAATCTTGAGCAAGCCGGGTGCGGATCAAGCGCGGCCTCTCAAACGGCTTGGGCCGTCATGGCTCTTCTTCAGGCTGGAGAAGCGGACTCCTTGAGTGTCGTTCGAGGTATTAATTGGCTCATTCGCCACCAACGGGATGATGGAGGGTGGGACGAACCCTTCCATACTGGAACCGGTTTCCCTCGAGTGTTTTATTTGCGGTATCATGGGTACTTTAAGTATTTCCCTGTCTGGGCTTTGGGGATGTATCGCCAGGTTAAAATCTCTGGAGAATCTCGCGGGGATCAGTTACGCAAAGCTGCGCAAACCGCAAGGCGTCAAAAAAAATTGGTATAATCGGACGTCCTCTTCTTTGAAAGTCTCACCTGCTCCCCTTTTTCAAAAAGTAGGAGCTCTATCTGGCTAAAATCGCCATACTAACCGCGACACGGTTTGAATTTCGGGCTGTTAGACGTAAACTTCTCAACCCCCGCTCGGTTTCCATTCAAGGGCAGACCTGTGCTGAGAGCCACATGTCAACGAGTGATATCCTTGTTGTGCAAACGGGAATCGGTCCTGCGCGGGCGACAGAAGTGATGACTCAACTCTTGAAAGATCAGGCGTGGGATTTGGTGATATCCGCAGGATTTGCTGGGGGATTGGGGGACCTTCCGGTTGGAATGGTGTTGATCGGTCGGGAAGTCCAGGATGAATCGTTGGATGAATGTGCGCACTCTTCTCCTGTGGCTTGTGACCCTGTTTGGGTTCAACGGGCTCACACGATTGCCACTCAATGCCAACAGAAGGCCAAAGTCGTTCGTTTTGTGTCGGTTCCTCGAATTCTGACGTCAGGACAGGAAAAACGGGAATTACGAATGGCAACGGGAGCGGATGCGGTGGATATGGAGAGTTTGGCTATTGGTGAGGTTGCTGCCAATTATCATGTGCCATTTCTGGTAATTCGTTCCATTTCTGATACAGTAAATGAAGATTTACCGATAGACTTTAATCGATTTCTGCGGCCGTATGGTTGGGTCGGGGGTGTGGGGCGAGTGTTGATGTCCCCGACTTCTTGGAAGGGTTTTGTTCGTCTTTCCCGTCAATCACAACGGGCCGCATATTCCATCTCAGAGTTCTTTTCATCATTCTTTTCCACGCTTGAACACGTGGAATGTAGACAAGGCATAGGGGCAGAAGGTTCTTGAATCGATGATCATGGTTCAGCGAATTGGTGCCAAGGTTCTGTCGATCATCGAGGAAATGGGTGCCATGTTCCTGTTCTTGCTGCGGACATTCGGATGGTTGTTTCGACCGCCGCTTCGTCTCTTTCAAATCATCAAACAAATTCATTTCGTCGGGTATAAATCGACGTTTGTGGTGATTCTGACCGCCCTATTTACTGGGATGGTTTTAGCTCTCCAAGGATATTATTCCCTGCGAAAATTTGGCTCTGAGGGCTTATTGGGGTCTGCGGTCGCGTTGAGCATGATTCGAGAACTGGGGCCGGTGCTGGCGTCATTGAT
This sequence comes from Nitrospirales bacterium, assembly GCA_965223275.1. Taxonomy (GTDB): domain Bacteria; phylum Nitrospirota; class Nitrospiria; order Nitrospirales; family UBA8639; genus Nitrospira_E. The sequence goes on along the minus strand of OZ244992.1, from coordinate 1,500,369 downwards.
GGTCACGGCAAGGGCAGGCTCAGCCATGACCGCGGAAATTGGTATCATGAGGATTACCGAGCAAATTGACGCCATGGAAACCATGGCCATTAATTCTCTGCAGTATCTGATCACGCCCAAGGTCGTGGCCTCGCTAATCTCCGTTCCGTTATTGGTGGCGCTTTTTGATGTTGTGGGTATTGGCGGTGGCTATCTAGTCGGGGTGAAATTGCTCGGGGTCAGTGGTGGGTCGTACTGGAGTTCTATTGAGTCGGCGGTGGAATGGAAAGATGTGTACGGGGGCATCCTGAAATCCATCAGTTTTGGTCTCATCGTGAGCTGGATTTGTTGTTACAAAGGGTACTTTACCCGGATGAGTGCTGAGGGGTTGGGAAAAGCCACGACGGAATCTGTGGTTCTGGCTTCGGTCCTCATATTAGTCTGGGACTATTTTCTGACGTCGGTCTTGTTATAACCACATAATCATGTCCTCAAATTTCCCGCATGCCATCAAATTGGAAGGTGTTGAGAAAACTCTCGGTGGACAACCGGTTCTCAGGGGAGTCAATCTGGATGTGCCAAAGGGGAAAATTACCACAATCATTGGGCCTAGCGGAGAAGGCAAGAGTGTCATGTTAAAACACATGATCGGGCTTATCCGTCCGGACTCGGGAAAGGTCCTCGTGGACGGTATCGACTTGACCGGGATCAATGATCATGAGCTTAACGAGGTACGAAAAAAGTTTGCCATGCTTTTTCAATCGGCCGCGTTGTTCGATTCAATGACGGTCTTCGAGAATGTGGCTTTTCCATTACGTGAAAAACGGATGATGGGGGAAGAACAGATCCTCAAATGGGTGCCTGAAATGCTCGAGCGTGTGGGCCTAAAGGATATGGGGCATAAATTTCCGGCTGAATTAAGTGGGGGTATGAAGAAGCGAGCTGGGTTGGCCCGGGCCTTAGTCATGGGGCCGGAGATCATTCTGTTCGACGAACCCACGACGGGTTTGGACCCACTCATGGCGCATTCCATTCATGATCTCATCTTGTCGATGCATCGAACGTTTGGATTCACAGGAGTCATGGTGAGTCATGAGATTCCTGAGATCTTTCCGATTTCAGACTGGGTTGCTATGCTGAAGCATGGTAAAATTCTGGCTATGAAACCATCGGCCGAATTTCAAAAGCTTCCGGATCCTCTCGTACAAGAATTTATTTCGGTCAATCAAGGTCCGTTGCAGACTATTCATTAGCCATAAGCCCAGTGTGAAAGTAATGTAATGAAAGTCCCTATTCTCGATACTGTATCAAGGTGAGCTTCGCATGGAACGTGGAAAACTAGAATTCGTCGTTGGAATTTTTGTTCTCATTGGGATTGTGTGCCTGGGGTATTTGGCGATCAAACTCGGGAAATTAGAGCTGGTCGGGGGAAATTATTATGAATTGCAGGCCGAATTTTCCTCCACCTCGGGGTTGAAGAAAGGCGCTTCGGTTGAAATAGCCGGTGTCGAAGTTGGCCGAGTGAAAACCATCGGGCTCAAGGAAGATCAAGCCACCGTCGTCCTAGCCATCCAAGACGGTATCCCGGTGTATAACGATGCGATTGCCTCGATTAAAACTCGAGGGATCATCGGAGAAAAGTTCATGGAACTGTCCCCAGGTGGGGGTGGGGAACCGTTAAGCCCTGGTGGGACTATCGTTGATACCGAGTCGGGAATAGACTTGGAAGCCGTGATCAGTCAATTTATTCATGGAAACGTTGAATGAACCTCCTTCACAAATATGAATCCGAGGAGAATAGCTTGAGAGGGCTGAGTTACTCGCTCTCCATGCTTTGATCATTATTAATCGTTAGCCAAAAGGTGTCCCGTGAAGTCCATGTTGAAAACATTCATTTTCGTATTTTTTTCCGTTTGGTCTTTGGGGTCGTTGCTGCTGTCTTCTTCCTGGGGGGAAACGACCCCGACTGCTGCCGTCAAGCAAACGATTGATCAGGTCCTTGTGGTCTTGAATGATCAAGACCTGAAGGATGAATCGAAAATTGCGGAGCGAAGAGCCAAGCTCGAAGACATCATCGGTAAGCGGTTTGACTATGAAGAAATGGCTAAACGGACGTTGGCCAAACGATGGAAATCTTTGGACTCGGATTCGAAAAAAGAGTTTGTGGCTGTCTTCCAAAAATTTCTGGCGAATTCTTATGCGGGAAACGTCGAAGGGTATTCAGGAGAACAGGTCGAATATATCAAGGAACGTGAAAAGGGGACATTTGCCGAAGTTCAGACTAAAGTGGTTTCTCCTAAGGTTCAAATTCCCCTCGATTACCGTCTCCTGAAGAAAAACGGGACGTGGCGGGTGTATGATGTGGTGGTCGATGGTGTCAGTTTAATGAAGAACTATCGTGGTCAATTTGCCCGGATCCTGAAAACCTCCTCCTTCGATGATCTTCTTGAGAAGCTTCGTTCGAAAGCTAAGCAAGGAAAGAAATCCTAAGGATCCCTTGTGTGATCGTGTGTCGCTGTCTGTGCCGGAGCGCCTTGTTGGGCCTGGTTTTGACAGCCACATACTTCTCTTCTGAGGTCTTTGCCGATCGTTCCTTCTTTGTTGTTCCAGCCATTTCGACGTCTAAAAATGATGGTCAGGATTTTGGGTTGATCGTCCCCGTCCTTCAATCGGATGAGGAGGGGAACCTTCAATCCATATTGGCTCCCATGGTCATTCATAATTCTTTCCTGGGAGTACGAGGAACTCTGAATTATTACCAGTATTGGTCTGGTGGCCGAAGGCTAGAAGCTGTGGGGTCGATCACCGAAGAAATCGAGCGCAAACTGAAGTTTCGGTATCAAAATCCGGGTTTTATCGAAGGTCTCTTTTTTATCGATATTGGGTCTCAGTTTTTTAAGAATGCCACGAAGCGATTCTATGGTTTGGGACAAGACAGTTCGGAGGATGACGAATCCAATTACACGGGTCGAGAATATCAACTGGATTGGAAATTTGGCATTCATCTCAATGATGTGACCCGTCTGGCCATCCAGCAACGGTTCCGTGATGTAGACGTTCAAGAGGGTGGGGTGGACGATGAACCCTATACCAAAGATGTCTTTGGAGGAGCCCCCGGGGTGGATGGAGCGACAATCCTGGCCCATCGGTTGATTTTTCAATTTGATTCGCGAGATGGCTTGGTGGCTCCGACTATTGGGACGTACTTAGAAATGTTTGGAGAAATTGCGCAAAATTTTGATCGCGATGATTTTCAAGATAAAAACTATGGACGTTTTGGGTTTGATATTCGTCGGTTAATACCCAGCTCCTCCAAACGGTTTATTTTTGCGGGTCGGGCCATGGTGCAAGTGAGCATTGGTGATGGGATTCCCTTTTATGAACAAAGTTCTTTAGGAGGGGAAGAAAATCTGAGAGGATATGGTCGGGACCGATTTATCGATAAGCATATGATCGCGTTCAATGCCGAGGAGCGGATACATGTCTTTGGGTTTAAGATGTTCAATGTCAGAATTGAGATGGAGGTCGCGCCCTTTGTCGATATGGGACGGACGTACCGGAACTTTAAATACCGACAGTTTGATGATTGGGAAGTGACGCCAGGTATCGGTTTTCGGGGGATTGTACGCCCCAATTTGGTGAGTCGCGTCGATTGGGGGTACAGCAAAGAAGGGGGAGCGGTTTTTGCCGGATTGCACTATCCCTTTTAAGCCGATGCGTGCCGTCTTCATGAATGTTGGAAACTGGAAAATTTCATGCTTGAGGCCTTTCAGATGAGGTTAGTGGTACGGCTTTTTTCCTTTAGTTTTTTGGTAGGCATGGTCGTCGGCCTCCCTGGTTCCTCCTCTATTGGGTTAGCCCAGGAACGAGATGGCCAAAATATTTTGCCTCAGTTGGAGGGTGAACTACATGCCATGATCCAGAATGGAGCAGCCACATCAGAAGATCCCAAAGATCTGTTGGGATTGGCGAGTGTATACCTAGATTTGGGGTATGGAGTATACGTGGAAAAAGAGAAAAAATTGACCGCGTTCCGTGAAGGGGCCCGATTGGCCAAAAAGGCCCTGGAATCCCAGGATTCTGCGGAAGCCCATTTTTTATACGCGGCTAATCTTGGGAGTGCGGCAGAGTTGGAGGGCTTGGTTTCCTCCGCCATGACCCTTCAAGAACTTAAAGATCAAGTACATCGAACGTTGGAATTGGATCCCAATCATGTCCAAGGGCACCATATGTTAGGTCGGTTGTATGAAGAATTGCCGTGGTTTTTGGGCGGGGATTCCGCCGAAGCCGCCAAACATCTCAAGAAGGCCGTCACGTTGGACGGGGGATATGCTCCTGGACGCCTGGATCTCGCCCGGTGGTATTTGAAGCAGGGGAAAACGGACATGGCGAGAGCCCAGCTTAAGGAGGTGATGGCGACCCCTCCTCAGCATAAACGATGGATTTGGCGCCTTCGGCATCGGCCAGAAGCCGAGGCATTACTCGAGCAACTTCGTTGACCCTATCCCAGGACGGGTGATTCCCTAACGATGTCCCCTGATTCGTCCCCATAGAATGCTTGACAGTGTTTTTCCTCTATGGGAGACTTCTAAACGAATATGTATAATTACTGCCTTCCTGCCTGAATTTTTAATTCCGTAATCCTTTAGGAAGATCGCGAAAGGAAACCCCATGTCCTTACTACAGAGGATTGAAAATCCCGTCGACTTAAAAAAACTTTCCCCCGAGCAATTCCCTGAATTGTGTCAGGAAATTCGGCAACTCATCGTTCAGGTCATCTCTCAGGTTGGTGGACACCTGGCGTCAAATCTCGGGGTGGTGGAATTGACGGTCGCCCTTCACTATCTCCTCAATACTCCACAGGACAAAATTGTTTGGGATACCAGCAATCAAGCGTACACCCATAAATTGTTAACCGGGCGTCGTGAGCAATTTCATACCATTCGCCAATTTGGTGGGATGAGCGGTTTCTGCAAACGGGAGGAGAGTATTTTTGATACCTTTAATGCCGGGCATGCCGGAACAGGGGTATCCGCGGCCGTGGGATTTGTGGAAGCACGCGATCAACTTGAAAAGTCCAACAAGGTAGTGTGTGTGGTGGGCGATGGGGCCTTAACATCGGGAATGACGTTGGAAGGGTTGCAGCATGCAGGGGCCATGGCTCGAGACCTGTGTGTGATCCTCAATGATAATCAAATGTCCATTTCTCAGAATGTTGGAGCTATTTCTGCGTACCTGAATCGAACCTTTACAGGCGAGTTTTATACTCGGCTTCGGGAGGAAACCTCCCAGCTATTGGGGACGATTCCTCAAATCGGAGAACCGGTCAAACGTATGGCAATTCGGGCAGAGGAGTTGGCCAAAGGATTCCTGCTGCCAGGCCTGCTGTTTGAGGAGCTGGGCTTTCGCTATGTGGGGCCCATCGATGGACATAATTTTGAGCATCTCTTGCCAACACTCGAGAATGTGCTGAAACTCAAGGGGCCCACGTTGTTGCATGTGATCACGAAAAAGGGTTTGGGGTATGAGCCCGCCATGAATAATCGTGTCTGGTTTCATGCCTGTTCTCCATTTGATGCCCAAACTGGACAACCGTTGAAGAAATCCGGATTTCCTTCCTATAGCTCCATAGCCGTGAAAACTCTCGTACGACAGGCCAAACGAGATAAGCGAGTGATTGCGATCACCGCGGCCATGTGTGAGGGGACGGGACTTTCCGATTTCCAGAAAGAATTCCCAGAAAGGCTGATTGACGTAGGAATCGCCGAGCAACATGCCGTGACCTATGCTGCCGGGTTGGCGGCCGAGGGCATGAAACCTGTGGTCTGCATGTATTCCACCTTCTTGCAACGTGCGTATGACCAAGTTGTCCATGACGTGGCCACCCAAAATCTCCCAGTCATTTTTTGTATTGATCGGGGGGGGCTCGTCGCGGAGGATGGAACGACCCATCACGGGGCATTCGATTTTGCCTACCTTCGACACATACCCAATATGGTAATCATGGCACCCAAAGACGAAAACGAACTGCAGCATATGGTCCAAACGGCCTTGCAATATGATGGACCCATTGCGGTTCGATACCCACGAGGAAGTAGTCTTGGTGTCCCATTGGACACCGATCCCATTCCCCTTCCAGTTGGAAAAGCCGAGTTGGTTGCGCAGGGCAGGGATGTGGGAATCATTGCCATCGGTGTGACGGTCTCAGAGGCGGTAAAGGCTGCTGAGCGGTTAAAGGAGGAGGGAGTCTCCGCAACGGTAGTGAACGCTCGGTTCGTAAAACCTTTGGATAAAGATCTCATTCGTGAAGTGGCCAAATCCGTCAAGTGCTTGGTGACCGTGGAGGAGGGCTGTCGAATGGGTGGATTGGGCTCTGCGGTGCTAGAATTCCTATCTGAGGAAGAATGTTGGGACCTTCCGACTAAGGTCTTGGGATTGCCCGACTGGTACATTGAACAGGGGCCACAAGATCTCCTACGCGAAAAGTACGGGTTAACAGCCGATGGTATTTTCCAACAGGCTAAAGCGCTGTATGAACGGGTTTCCCTTCAAGCTGTCTTACGTTAGTATCTCCTGTGCACATTTCTCGACGACAAACAAGACAAATTCAGGTTGGCACCGTCAAAATCGGGGGCGGTGCCCCCATTTCTGTCCAATCCATGACCATTCCGCATCCTAGCGATGTTGAGGGGACGCTAGAGCAAGTCCGTCGGTTGGAGGAAGCTGGGTGTGAGCTTATCCGGGTAGCCGTTCCTGATCAGGAGGCTGCCGATGCCCTTCCTAAGATCAAGTCGCGAATGACGGTTCCCTTGATCGCCGATATCCATTTTGATCATCGTTTGGCGTTGCAGGCAGCGAAGGTCGTGGATTGCGTCAGAATCAACCCAGGCAACATTGGACCTTGGTGGAAAACCGAAGAGGTCATCAAGGCCGTGAACGACAATGGGATCCCTATTCGTGTGGGGGTCAATGGGGGATCACTGGAAAAGCCCCTCCTTGAAAAGTACGGGTATCCAACGGCTGAGGCGTTGGCGGAGTCGGCTCTCAATGCTGTCCACGCTTTGGAAGATGTGGGATTTACGAATATGAAAGTGTCGTTGAAAGCCTCGGACGTGCATATGGCCATCGATGCCTATTGGTTATTTGCTCAGCAATCCAACTTTCCTCTGCACATCGGAATCACAGAGGCAGGAACAGCGATGACCGGTGCCGTAAAATCGGCCATTGGCCTGGGATGGTTGTTGTCGCAGGGAATTGGGGATACGCTCCGGGTTTCTTTGGCAGCCGACCCGGTTGAAGAAGTCAAAGTCGGATTTGAGATTCTGAAGTCATTGGAATTGCGACATCGAGGAGTCAATGTCATTGCCTGTCCAACATGCGGACGGGTGGAAATCGATGTTGTGAAAATGGCCAATGAATTGGAGCAACGGTTGGGGCACATTCGATCCCCCATAACCGTATCGGTGTTGGGGTGTGTCGTGAATGGAATCGGAGAGGGGAAGGAAGCGGATATCGGGATTGCCGGTGGCCAGGGAGTTGGCATTATCTTTAAAAAAGGGAAACTCTATAAGCGGGTTCGAGAAGAAGAATTGCTGGATACGCTCATCGAAGAAGTCGAAGCCATGGTGAAAGAACAAGGGGTGGAGGATGGCTCTGGAAAGCCTTCAGTCGAGATCAACTCTTCCGGACCTTTGTCGAAACAATCTCTGGATTCCCAGACTCGAGAAATTCCCGTCCTACCAGCCACGTAATGTTTTAGCCCGAATTGTGACTAATGTCTAAGGTCGGGGCTCCCTTGTACAACAGAAAATAGACTCCTTATAATGGGAATCCATTGGCGCCGTACCCAAGTGGCTAAGGGAGCAGTCTGCAAAACTGCGATTCAGCGGTTCGATCCCGCTCGGCGCCTCCAATTGCCTCTTCCATGTAAGATATAGAAAATTACAGAGCGAACCAGGAATTCGACGAAAAATGGCTGTACCGATCTCACAAATGTATACCGTGGCGTCTTATGCTTTGGGCCAACACCTGAAAGGTGTGAAACGATACCCGCTTGTTCTTATGCTGGAGCCCCTGTTTCGATGTAATTTGGAATGTGCGGGATGTGGAAAGATTCAATATCCGGATCATGTCCTGGACCGTCGTTTGAGTCCAGAGCAATGCTGGGAGGCTGCTGCCGAATGCGGGGCTCCAGTGGTGAGTATTCCGGGGGGGGAACCGCTTATTCATCCAGAAATGCCACAAATCATCGAAGGGTTGGTTCGGATGAAAAAGTATGTGTATTTGTGCACCAACGCGATACTGCTTGAGCGCAAACTGGCGGAGTACACCCCTTCAAAGTACCTGACATTTAGTATTCACATGGATGGCTTGAAAGAAGACCATGATCACGCGGTTTGTCGACAAGGTGTCTACGACGTGGCGGTAAAGGCCATTCGCGCTGCACTGGCTAAGGGGTTTCGGGTGACGACCAATACCACTCTATTCGATGATGCGAATCCTCAGCGGGTCAGGCGGTTTTTCGATGAGATGATGGCGCTCGGAGTAGAAGGAATGATGATTTCGCCCGGGTATAGCTATGAAAAGGCGCCTGATCAACAAAGCTTTCTGAAACGGGATCGCACGCGCTCATTATTTTCACAATTGTTGAGTCAACGGAAACGCCAATGGCAGTTTAATCAGTCTCCCTTATTTTTAGAGTTTTTGATGGGGAAACGTGAGTATGACTGCACGCCATGGGGCAACCCCACCTACAATATCTTCGGGTGGCAGCGGCCCTGCTATCTCTTGCAGGATGGCTATGCGACAACGTACCGGGAATTAATGGAAGAAACCGAGTGGGACCGGTATGGAACCGGGCGCCATGAACAATGCCGGGACTGTATGGTCCATTGTGGCTATGAAGCCTCGGCCGTCAAAGATACATTTAGTTCCTTGAATGGGTTCATGGGAACCGTCCGGGCCACGTTATTTCCCAACGCGGTGTAAACCCTGTGTGTGTGGATCTCTCACCATCCTAGTCCTTCCGCTCATTCATTCCATCGAAATCTCAACCAGTTATGTTCCATGAGTGGTGACCCTCCTTCCCAACCACCGAGTTCTTCAAGTTGGGAAGGTCAGGAATTCCGCCCTTCGAATTTCTCGGAGACCTGTGAAGCCATAAATCGAGCTTTTGATTACCGTGGAGATGTGACGATTCGGTTAAAGTCAGGGGAAGAGGTGGAAGGATATATTTTTGATCGAAAAGAAAAAACCCTCGAGCCATCTGTGAGATTGTATGTGGCCCATGATGATCAACCCCGAACTGTCCCATATAAAGAGATACAAGCTATTGTTTTTTCTGGAGAAGATACGGCATTTGGCCGATCATGGGAAGATTGGCTCCAGAAGTGGAAAAAGTCGACTTCCAAACAAGATCCGTGAACCCTGACCCCGTCACTCACCAGGTCCTTCGCCCCAAACCCCTGATACCTCGCCTGCATGACCCTGCGTATCTTTTATGTGTGGAAAATTATGGCTTTTCCCTCAAAAATGACCTCCCAAATCCTTCATTCAATTTGGATAAATAATCGGAGGGTTCTTGGGCCCTCCACCATTCAAAATACCCCAAAATACAGCCATCTTTCCGGATGGTTAATTATGGCGGGTCCAAGGCCAAAGATTTATTGACGGTTGACTCTGGACTGTGCTAGAAACCCTGAACTTTTTGGGCCCAGAGACCCATGGGGCCTAGGAGAGTTTTGGTAGGGTTGAGGTGGTCGCTAAGGGACGCTACTCCAAAGAAATGTGAAGGATTGCGAAACCTGAAGAGTGTTTGGCGTGCGCCTCTTGAGCACCCTCTTTTGTTTCGTCATTTTTGCCCTTCATCTCCTCCTTGCCGTTTTCCCTTCAGAACTGTCTATGCGTCGCTAGATCAGCACCTGTTTCCTCTGGTGGGTCGTCTTCGGTGCAAAAGACATGAGCGAGGGAAAGGGGTAACTATTCTTCTTTAAGAAGCGAAGGGGGAAATGAAGTCATAAGGTGGCTCCATCTTTCCCAAAAGAATGTGGGAGCCTCAATCAGTGATAGGTTGGTGACCAGAAAACAGGAATCACGTTAACGAGGGGGAACGAATGAACGAATACCGAAATGTCCGGAAACTGTTGGTGTTGGGTTTAGCCATAGTTGGGGTTTCCTTATCAGCCTGCGGCGGCGGTGGTGAAGGTCCACCCAAGCCCCCCCCACCTGCTCCGCCTGAATATGCCGACAAGCATATGCCAGAAGGTTATTGGAATAATCCGGCAATCCTGGAAGAAGGCAAAGCCATTTTTACCGGACAACAAAACATTGATGTGAACTGTGCCAGTTGTCATGGGAAGAATGGGAAGCCGGTGAAAGCTGGCGCCAGAGACTTTCGACGGACAGAGCAAATGGAACTCTATTCAGATTCCGTGTGGTTTTGGCGTGTGAATGAGGGTGTGAAGGGCACGAAAATGAAAGCCTGGAAGAGTAAGCTCTCGGAAGATGAAATCTGGAAAGTCATCGCCTATGAAGCGACGTTTGGACTGAAGGGCAAGGAGTGGGACGTGGCCGCCAAAAAATGGGTTCCACAGGGAACGGCTGGCTCTGCCCCAGCGGCACCGGCGGCTGATGCTCCTGCGGCGGATGCTCCCGAAGGAGATGCGGCCCATTAACCAAGCCACCACGTAATCCCCAGGTACGGGAAGAAAGATAAAAGGAGGGGTAGGACCCTTGATTACTTTACATCGAAGTATATGGATGATCCTTGGCTTAGTTCTGGGTGGTACGGCGCTGGCCTATGGCCAGGTACCCGAAGCGCCTCCGGTGAATTTTCCCTATGCGGGAAATCGGACGGGTGTGTGGGTCGTGGCAAACCTGCATATTTTATTCGCGGCCTTTATTCTCGGTGCCCCGATCTTTGCCGTGGTGGCCGAGTGGCTCGGGTATAAGAATAACGATCCCAAGTACGATCGATTAGCCAAGGAAGTGATCAAAGTCACCGTCATCCTCTATAGTATGACCGCGCTCACTGGCGGCCTCTTTATCTTTGTGCTGCTGGCCACCTACCCAGATTTCTCTACTTGGCTCATTCAGCATTTCTTCCTGGTTTTTGCGGTCATCTATCCCCTGCTCTTTATCCTGGAGACGATCATCCTCTATACCTACTTCTATTCCTGGGACTCGATGAAAGGCTCCAAAAAGGGCCGTCATATTGCTTTGGGGGTCCTCCTCAATATCGTGGGAACGGTGACCCTGTTTGTGATCGACGGTCCGACGGCGTTCATGAATACGCCGGCCAAAGCCGCAGAAGGGGTCTCCCTTGTTGAATTCGTGGCCAATGCTGGCCTGTGGGATAAAATCGCCAACTATAGCTGGATGCCCCTCAACCTTCACCGGTTAGTTGGGAACGTGACCTTCGGTGGATTTATCGCCGGTCTGATTGCGGCCTATATGTATATGGGTTCCAAGACCGATGAAGAGCGTTCGTATTATGACTGGATGGGGTTTGTGGGCAACATGATCGGGGTGGGAGCATTGTTGCTCCTTCCGTTCATGGGATATTTGTTGGCCTATGAACTCTGCGATTATGACGCTTCGATTTGTCCCTATATGATGGCTGACCAACTGTCGATGTTCTTCGAGATGCAGGGGGCCATGATCGGGCTCATCTTTCTAGCGAGCAATTACTATATTTGGCTCAGTCTTAAACGCATCGAGGGGGTTGAAGAGATACGGATATCTGGATTTGTGGCTTTAGCCGTTCTTCTCATGCCAGCGGTTATGGGATTTGCCTGGAAAATGTTTCCTCCGCCCGAATGGCAGTCATTGCTATTCCTGGCGGCCATCGCCATCATTCCGGGCATTTTAGGAAAGGTCCCGGGTTTGAGTAAGTTCACGGTTTCAGCCTTTACGATGATTAAAGTCGGGTTCCTCATGATCGTGGTGGCTGATGCCATTTGGATGACACCCCACGGGTTTGTCCCCACACAAGCTCTCGCCACTCATGATCTTGAATTGCCGGAATGGGCCCAGGAGCTAGCTCTCATGCCGGCCAAAAATGCCGCGGCCTTTACCCTGGTCTTTCTTACGGTCGTGAACTACATCATGTATAACCGAGCGATTAAACGCGGAACGATTATTTGGGGGAAAATCGACTTTGCTTCCCAGTTCGTCCTCATTTTCTTAGCATTTAGTGCCATTTGGACCATGGGGCTGATGGGGACTGTCCGATCACTGACCCGTAAATATTTCCATGTCTATAACTTAGTTCCTGATTTCACTCCCGAAGCCTTTACGCCTACTTTGGCGTATTCGGCATGGTGGATCACCGGGGTGACGATTGTCTTCTATGTCGTGGTGAGCTTTGCCATACTTGTGACTTTGCGTCCAGGTTCCTCAAAAGCCGCAGAGTCATCGGGGTCAGCCGTACCGGCAGAAGCCAAATAATAGGGAATTGAAGGAAAAGGAAACTTATGGCTAATCAAAGCTTCATGAAGACCGTGTTCAAGAAAATGACCATCGGGATCATTATTGGGGTGATTTTAGTAGTCGTCGCACAAATGACCCATTTCCCGTTTGTCTTTCAGGTGATGTTCTTCATTTATGCCATTCTCGGTGCTTTGGTATTCATCCTGTTGGATGCTCCATCCATGACACGGTTGGAAGGGTTCAAGGCTGTTGTAGCATTGGTGGTGTTTTATGTGTTGATTTCTGGCCTCTACATCGCGGGGGCGAGTCTTCTGCCTCAATTCGACCCGAGTATCGAAGCCGGAAAAATTGAAAAGCTTCTCAAGAGGCGAAAGGCGGCATCAGAGAAAGGGAAGGCTGAAGAACTTATTGCGAGGGCCAAGGCACTAGATGAACGGGCGAAGGCGATCACCAAACAGTTAGCGAGTCTTGGTGGTGCGGCGAAGGTTGAGGTAGTGAAGGAAACCACTGGTGGTGGGGCCGCTTCGGGGGACCTGGTGGCGCTGGGAAAAGAACAGTGGGAGCTTCAGGAATGCTATAACTGCCATAAATTATTCGGACAGGGTGGGAAAAAGCGGGGCCCTGAGATGGATAACATTGGAAACCTTATGACTCCGGAGCAACTGAGAGAGAAGATACTCTATCCCAAAAAATGGAAGGCCGAAGGATTCGATAAACAATACAAAAAAGGAAAAATGCCGGATAAATATCGAGACTTGATGTTTGACGAAGAAATCGACGCGTTGGTGGCTTTCCTTGCCTCCTTGAAGGATGCATCAGTGAACACACCAAAGCCCATTAAGATGTACTAAGAATTTTTAAACCCTATGCAACCAAAACTTACGGCAAAAGCGCTCTGCGGTGGACAGGAAGTCGGAAAGATTTCCAAGGTCATTGTTGATCCCATTTCCCACGAGATTAGCCATGTCGTGGTGCAAGAGAACGGAGTGCAAGGGAGTCATCGGCAATTGCCAATCGGGCAGGTCCAACAGGTGGCCAACGAGGAAGAAATCATCCTCGGGTGCACCCCTGAGGAGTTTTCGCAATTTCCGTCCATTGAACGGGATCAGTATGTATCCATCCATGAAGTTGAAATTGCTCATTTGGAAGATCACCTGCATGTCGAGCCTGGGGAGGTGCTGGTTCCATTGCCTCGTCTTGAGCAAGGTGTCCCTCGAAGAACCTTCTTTAACAACATGACGCATGCGATCGGAACCCTGATAGCCTTGCCGTTGGTCTTTCCGGTGTTGAAGTATTTGATGAAACCCATGTACAAGCCGTTCGACAACCAATGGTTTTCGGTCGGGAATGTCAAAAAGATTAAAAAAGAAAATATCGGGTTTCAGTTCAAATTTACCCGCGGGTTCAAAGAAGCCTTTATGCCAGAACAGATGATTGAGAAAAATATTTGGGTCGTAAAGGCCACGCCGGAGGTGCAAAAAGCGGTGTATGGCGGGAAAGACGCAAAGTTTCATGATAATAAAGGCGACCTTCTCCATGTGAATAAGGCGAATTCTCCGTATATTGGATTTTCCGGGAAGTGTCCCCATTTAGGGTGTGGGTATAAATGGCGACGGACGAAAAATTTCCCGGATGGGGTGTTTCTTTGTCCTTGCCATCTGAGTATCTACGATGAAGCAGGAAAAGTCATCGATGGTCCAGCTCCCCGTGGCCTCGATGTCCTGCCTATGAATGTCGATGCTGCCGGAGAAATAAAGATTATAGATGTGGAGTACAAGGCCGGCGTCAAAAATCAGATCCGACTTCTGTAAAAGTTTCGACATAGCGAGGAATTACTCTTCATGCAGCAAGAATCTCAGCCCGTCAACCAACCGAATCCATTCGAAAAAGTCGTAGAATTCGTTGATGAGCGGGTCGGTCTGAAGCAAATTCAGGCCAAAATGCTCAATGAACCCATTCCTGGCGGTTCACGGTGGGCCTATGCCTTCGGGTCCATTCTCCTGTTTATTTTTATCCTCCAGGTCGTCACCGGGATTCTGTTGATGTTTTACTACGTCCCGAGTACCGACCATGCCTATGCCAGTACGCAGTACATTATCCATGAAGTGGATTATGGCTGGTTTTTGCTGAGCTATCATTTCTGGGGATCATCCGCGATGGTGGTGATGGTGTTTGCCCATATGTCGCAGGTCTTCCTCTGGGGTGCGTATAAAAAACCTCGTGAGCTTATCTGGTTGGTGGGATTAGCCCTGTTCGGGATCGTGATGGCCTTTGGGTTCACGGGATACTTATTGCCTTGGGATCAACGAGCCTATTGGGCCACGGTCGTAGGGGTGGAAATCATGGATAAAACCCCCATCCTTGGTGACTTTATGGCCAGGTTTTTGAAAGGCGGCCCGACTCCTGGACAGATGACGCTCAGCCGTTTTTTCGTGATACATGTCATGGTATTGCCGGCGGCCTTGGCTGGTTTGGCAGGTCTTCATATTTTCCTGTTTAGAAAGGCGGGCCCGGCCGGGCCGTTTAGGGGAACACCGGAAGAGCTCAAAGCCAAGACCGACTACTTCTTCCCTCGCCAGATTTGGAAAGATATCGTGGGTATGGCCACGGTCTTCCTTATCATCTGTTCCCTGGCGTTTATCGAGCCGGTGGTGTTGTTAGAGCAAGCCACCCCGGACCCAGGCGACTATCATCCGGAACCGGAATGGTATTTCTTGTTCCTGTTCCAACTCTTGCGTCTGAAAATATTCGGTGGAGAGTTTGGGCAATTTCTTGGGGCCATTGCCATACCGGGGGCGTTTATGGCGTTTCTCGCTGCCTTGCCCTTTATCGACACGAATCCCGAGCGGAATATCTTCAAGCGACCGATGGCCCTCATCGGTTGGATCGTGATCATGGTCGGGATTCTCATATTTACGGTGTCGGCCATATTGAATCGTGAGTTCCTCCATTAACGCCATATACGCCATTTGCGAATAATGAGTATGTCTAATATCAAACTAGGGCTCCTGATTTTCTGGCCGGCCTTTTGGACGGCATTTCCCATCAAATTAGTGTTTGGTTTTTTGATGTTGGCGGCCCACATGCATCCCTGGGAGGGATCCGGGCTATTCTTGATGATGCTCATTTCTATTCCTATCGATATTTGGGCTTTGGGCTTGTGTGCCCGGACCGTCATGATTGAACGGTTGGGAGTGGACCCCCAACCGGGGTTTGGTCCAAACCTTTGGGTCCGCTGGGCGGTATTTTCCGCGATTGCCGTCCCCCTCATAAAGTTAATCGTGTCGGGTGTCACCGGAGTGGGGAAGTCGGTCACCACGAGTATTGTTCATGCCATCAAGGACAATGTGTGGGAAATTCCCGTGGCGGAACAGATCACCCTGGAACTCGTCATGTGGGGAAGCGTTTCATCCATAGTCTTGATCCTGGGAATTCTTGGATGGCTATATGGATTAGGGTGGTTGGCCCAACCGTTTGTCAGGAATGGTCGGACCCTCGAAGGCGATGTGGAAGAACGCACAAACTTCTGGGATGCCCTCCGTATTCCCAAAGATCAACCCTTACTCCTCACCGCCTTTACCGGAACCGGGGTCGTCTTAGCCTTTGTGTTTTGGGGCTTAATTCCGGTTTCGACTCCACACCCCCACGAGGAGTACGAGTTTATCGAGCGTCAAGAAAAAGCCCCCAAAATTGTACCCAAAGATGTCTTAAAGGAGACCGAAAAGGTCCTGGCGAAAGCCGAAGCGGTTGTCAAAAAACTTGAAGAAGAAAAAAGTGGGGAAGACAAAAGCACTGAGAAGTCTGAACCGAAAAAAGACGTGGAAAAGAAAAAAGACGCTCCGGCACAAGTAGAATCCGAAAAGGGAAAGTGAAAAAAAGTGGTGGAGTGATGCTTTCCCAACTAGCGGGAAGCCGACAGCATGCGGTATAACTATCCAAATTTAGCTGGTGGCGTACTATTGAATGAGTGAAGGGGGCCTCGTCATGAAATCGGCAACCCACATACCTCGACCCGTCCTCCAACGGTTCGTCGACAACGCACCTTCCATCTTGAAATGGGCGAGTTTTCTTTCTGTCCTCTTGTTGCCGACGTTGGCTCTGGCGGGCGGGGCGGAAACCAAAGCGATGTCCGTGGAGTATCGGGATATCCCCTGGGTGGGAAGCCGGAATCTCATTTGGGTCGTCGCTCAACAACATCTGCTCTTAGCTGGATTCGTCCTTGGGGTTCCGATTTTTGCGTGGGTGTGTGAGCTGGTTGGATGGAAAACCAAGGAAGCGCGTTATGACAAATTAGCGAAAGAATTTACGAAGCTCCTCACGTCCGCCTACGCGACAACCGCGCTCTTTGGCGGTATTCTCCTGTTCCTGCTGATCGGTCTGTATCCCAAGCTCATGGCGTACTTGACCGATATGTTCTTTCCGTCTTTTATCATCTACTGTCTTTTGTTCTTGGCGGAGACTGCCACCCTCTACATGTATTGGTATGGGTGGGATTACATGCAAGGCAATAAAAAAGCCTTCCACCTGTTTTTGGGATTTCTTTTAAATCTTTTTGCGATTGGGATCATGATCGTCCCAAATTCGTGGGCAACGTTCCAGGCCAGCCCCGTGGTCGTGGCCGATGGCGATGCATGGACCAGAGCCATGGCGGCCATGCAAAACCCCACATGGTGGCCGGTGAACATTCATCGTCTGATCGCCAACGTGGTCTTGGGCGGATTTATCGTCGGAGCCTATGCGGGTATCCGGTATTTGCT
The DNA here is from genome assembly GCA_965223275.1 of Nitrospirales bacterium. Taxonomy (GTDB): domain Bacteria; phylum Nitrospirota; class Nitrospiria; order Nitrospirales; family UBA8639; genus Nitrospira_E. The sequence continues at coordinate 1,483,204 of OZ244992.1, read as the reverse complement.
CGCCGCCAATCGGGAAGAACGGGAACATTACGATTGGATGGGGTACGTGGGGAACTTCATCGGTGTGTTCGGGATGCTCCCATTGCCCTTTGCCGGGTATTGGCTCATGCGCGAGGTGTATCAATACAACCAGCAAATGGGTATCACCCTGATGGGCGGATTCCTTGCCTGGTTGTTCATCCTCCAGGCCATGCTCATCGGTGTCCTGTTCCTAGGAGCCAACTATTATTTTTGGATGGGGATTACCTATCGAATTCCAGGGTCCGAGAATCAATATAAGAAACCGATCATGGCCATGCTCGTGGTCTTGTTGTTATGCCTCGGGGTCTGGATGACTCCGCATTCTCTCGTGGCCAGCTTGGAAGAAGCCAGAAAGATGGGAGGGACTCACCATCCCTTGCTCGGGGTGTTTGGGGTGATGTCGGCTAAGATGACCGTCTCGAATCTCATGATTCTTGTCACATTCATGAGCTTTATTATGTATTGGCGTGCCGGTAAGCAGGAAACTGCTGGATGGGCAAAAGCGGCAAAAGCCTTAATGGGGGCTCTTCTGGTGGTGGCGGGAATTGCCGTGATTGTTCTCGGTGTCTGGGGGTACTTTGTCCCGGCCATTATACGGATTAACTATTTCTCCGTGGCCCAGGTGTTGATCGTGCTGTTCATCATGGTGACGTTTACGCCGTTGACCGCACTTTTGATGAAGAGTGCGAAAACCACGACTGAGATGGTGTGGGGACAGATGCCTATCCGTGCCGGGTATAGTCTTGTCCTGAATGCGGTCATGGTTATCCTCCTCATGTCCTTGATGGGGTATGCACGGTCCTCTTCACGGGTGCATTGGCATATTTACGGGGTCATGCGTGATACTTCGGACCATGCTTACTCACCGGCCTTGGGTTATGCGGCAGCCTTCATGTCCCTGAATACCTTCGTGTTCTGTCTCTTGGTCGCTTTCATCTTTTGGGTGGCGACCTTGGGAGATAAGGCCAAGGCTCAACAAGCCAAAGCCGCCGCTTCTGATGTTTCTGGTGCCGCTCCAGCCATGGCTGGTGGTGCCCCTAGTTCCGGTGAAACCATTGAGATTGGGACCCCTGAAAATCACAAGTGAGGCGTCATGAGTGAAGTCGCATTGCTACAGATTATAGGGTTGTGCGTTGTTGGAACAGGGATCCTCATTCTCCTGTTCATTAAGAGCATGTTTACCCGTGTGGTGGGGTTTGTGGCCATGGTTCTGGGGACCTTTAGTCTTATCGCTCTTGGTGTTCCCCAAATGGCCTCCTTGCCTCCGGCTATTGAAACCTTTGATTTGGCCACGGTGAAAAGCCCGGATGACCTTGCGGCGATCGGACAAAAAATCTTTTTCAGTAAAGGGCAATGTGCCCTTTGTCATTCAATCGGGCCTAGCGAATCCGCTCGGTGTCCTGACCTCAAAGGCATTGGTGCCAAATTAGCTCCAGAGTTCATCTATGAAAGTTTGACGCAGCCTCAGGCTTATATTTATTTAGACTTCCGCCATGGAACCAAGCCAGAGGAATATCCCGCGAGGATGCCGTACATCAATAAAGATCCCATTGGCTTGAGTAAGCCTGAGATCTATTCCGTCATCGCTTTCCTGCAAAAAATGAGTGGGGAACCGATTAGCGTGAAGGTTGAAGATGTGATGGAAAGTCAAGAAGAGGAATCGGTGGAAGTGGCTGCTGTCAACCCTCGAACTCCTTCGAATGATATTCCAGGCCCGGAGTCCCAAACACCTTAGAACTCTCAAGGGGAACGCAGGAGGAACGATATGAAAGGTCCAATCGCCAGTGGGGCAATCCTGTTAGTTGGGATGTTTATTTTTTTGAAGTTTATTCTTCCCATGTTTACGGCGCCACTTCCGAATAGTTTGATTTATCTATACATTGCGCTCACCCTCAGTGGAGTGATGATATTTGGCACCATCAGTGCTGGATCCCTCGAGGCGTTAATGGGACCCGTCTGGAGATTTCTTTCAGGAGAAGGGCAATCGGGGGTCGGACAAATGGCTAGACTCGCCGTTCTTGTGCTATTTCCCCTGTTGGTCGGTTGGCAAACGTATACGAGATTGGCTCCAAGCGATTTACCTCCAGCTGAGAACCGGACGATTCATCCCGCGCCTCCAGGAGAGTTTGTGGGACTCTCAAATCCCTATCCCAAGAACGAAGCCAATATCAATATGGGGAAAGGGCTGTATGCCGCGTATTGTTCTCCCTGTCATGGGGCTAATTATGATGGAAAGGGTCCTGCAGCCCCTGGTTTTAATCCTCCACCGGCAAATTTCAGCGACCCGGGGACGATTGCTCAGCTTCAGGAATCCTACTTGTTCTGGCGTATTAAAAAAGGTGGAGTTGGATTGCCTGTTGAGGGAATGCCGTGGAAGTCAGCGATGCCAAGATGGGAAGTGGAATTGCCTGACGAATTCATCTGGAAAATTATCATGGGGGAATATGATGGCGCGCATCAATCCCCTCGAACCTGGGAAGAAGAAGAGTAAGCGGGAAGACGGGCAATTCTTTTGTCGCGTGTGTTTTCTGGAGAACCTATCATGCTGAACAAACTGAGATTCCTCTCGACAATCATGTTTGTGGGAGGACTGGGGATACTCGGTTATTCTGTGGGATTCGCGAGTGATCCCCCTCCGGCCGATGAAGCGGTTGGAAGCGTGTCCGTCCGTTTGTATCAGGTTGAGGGAAGCCTCCCCGGCGAAGATCCGAATTCCGCACAATGGGACTCCGTCCCTGAGTCCGAGTTTAAATTGGCTCCCCAGGTGCATTGGCCCGCCCGTATCCAGGAGGCCACGGTGAAGTCGGTTAAGGTGAAGGGACTTCACGACGGGCAGAATCTGGCCATCCGTGTTGAATATGAAGATCCGACGGAGGACGATAAAGATGCTGCGGCTCTTGAGTTCATGGTTGGAGACAAAAAAGCGCATTTTGCCCATGGCCAGGAAATGCTCCAGGTGGAAGGGGGGCCCGTCAACATCTGGTACTGGAAGAAAGAAAATGGCAAAGCTCTGGATATGAGTGCTAAAGGATTTAAAACCCTCTCCACCCAGGACAAGCAAAATGTCCAAGCGACTGGTGCCTGGGCGGGAGGAACCTGGCGGGTGGTGTTTACCCGTTCTCTCAAAACCGAAGACGAAAAAGACGTCCAAATCGAACCGGGTGAATGGCGAAGCGTCGCGTTTGCCTTTTGGAATGGAGCCGTCGTCGATGGGCTCGTGAAAGAAAAGGGTAGTCAAAAAGCGGTGTCGTCTTGGTGGTATATCCGGGCCGAACCGAGTGCGGATAATTCCATTTATGGGTGGGTGATCTTTGGTCTCGCACTGGCAGCTGCTTTCGAATTCGTCGTGGTCCGGAAATTGAAAAAAGGTCAATCCGCATGAAGCCGGGGGCTGGAAACATGTTCAGAACGACCATTCTCCCTATGATCGGTATAGGGGTTGCCGCAGGTGTCCTCTTGTTTGGTTGTGCGGGAGATGAACGCACGGCTAAAGGCAAGAAACTCTACAATCATTATTGTAGCCATTGCCACGGGGAGTCGGGACAACAGGGAGAAGGATTTAACTGGGAACGGATGCCTGACCCACGTCCGAAAAATCTCGCTTCTGAGGCGGAAATGTCCACGTTTAGCGATAAAGAAATTTTCGATACCGTGTATCGGGATATGCGGGATACCGCCGATCAGGCCGTCCTTGATGACATGGATTATTTTGGGGTCTCCACGATGCCGACCTTTAAATACACCCTTTCCGAGGAAGAGATTTGGGGTATCGTCGGGTATGTGCGAACGCTGCATGGGATGTCGTTGACTTATGATTTGACAGGTCGAAAGCAAGAATTAGAAGCGGCCTTGCAGGCCGCGCAACCGGAAATGGAAGCGGCCAAAGCGGCTTATGAAGCTGCCACGGAAAAGGCTGAGGCTGAGCAAGCAGCTTATGAAGAAACGTTGACTGATGAACAACTTGAGGACTATGAGCCAGAAGACATCGAGCTTCCGGAGGAAGCAGCCTTCCTGGCAGCCAATGAAAAGTATGAAAAAGCCAAAACTGCGTTAGAGAATTTCTCAAAGCGTCCCAAAAGGACCCAAGTTGCCAGACCCGACCTTTCAATTTCTGACGAGGAAAAGGCTAAGCAAGCAGAGCTCGGCAAACGGCTCTATGTCGACAAATACGGCTGTAATGGATGCCATAGCCTGAATGATGTCGGGGGGTTGGTCGGCCCGGCCTTGGATCGAGCAGGGTTCCGATTGAACGGAACCTGGATTTATCGCTGGATTAAGAACCCTCAGTCCTTTAAAAAGCACACCCGGATGCCCAATCTTGGGGTATCGGACGCGGATGCCAAGGCTCTTACCTATTATTTGGACACCCTTCGGGCTCCAAGGCCAGAGAATCCCATTCCTCTCTCTGAATAATACGTTCTCTTTGTCTTGAGAGCGTATTTCCTTTGACCCGGTTCAGGGAGTCATCCGTTTCCTCGTAGACTGAATCGCCAGCATCAAAAACCAGAACTCTTTCCACAGACCTCCTGAAATTTCTTCAGGAATTTATTGGCCTCCCCCAATCCCCATAAGGATAAGGGCACCAACCCAGGAATGTTGTTTGAACAGGGCAAACGCTTTTTCCGGTGAAATTGAGTCGCGAATCACTGTAATTTGGTAGGCCAGTATCAACGCGACTCCGGAAACAGCCAACCAATAAACTATGGTGAGCTGGTTTAGTTGGCCGACAAAAGAGAGAAACAACAACATCCCGGCTGCCGCTATTCCCACGCCTAACCAGGTATGGTGTCCGAATAACAGGGCAGAGGATTTCACTCCGATTTTTCTATCGTCCTCCATATCTTGAATGGCATAGATGGTGTCATAGGCGATGGCCCAACAAATGGTGGCTCCGAACAAGCACCATGCGGAGGGACTGAGAGAGTTTTCCACGGCTGCCCAGGCCATCACTCCGCCCCATCCGAACGCAACCCCTAACACCAATTGTGGGATATGCATCACCCGTTTGCAGAACGGATACATTCCTGCCAGTAATAGTGCGATGGGGCTTAAGAGGATCGCTAGGGGAGTCAGCAACCATAACAGACTGGCCGCGAGGAGTAAGAGAACGGAGAGGAACCCCAAGGCCTGTCGAGAGGTCAGCTGGCCAGAAGCGAGGGGACGATGTCGGGTTCGTTGAACCTGCCGATCGAAGCGTTGATCCGCCAGGTCATTCATGATCACGCCGGCGCTACGCATCAGGAAGGAGCCGAGGATGAAAATCAGCAAGAGGTCGAAATTTGGCCAACCACGTGAGGCGAGGAACAGGGACCACAGAGTTGGAAAAAGAAGTAAAATGGTGCCGCTTTGATTAAACAGTCTGATGAGTTGAGCGAAGGCTAAGGGTTGAGCGGTAGGGGTGTTGTTTTCATGCTGACCCTGAGAACTAGGGAGATTGTTGCCCATAGAATGGAATATGCAGGTGTTATCCGGGGAGGTGATTAGGACATTCCGCACCCATGGGAGGGTTGATGAGATTCAACAGGTTACTTAACCGAAAACCGTGTGATGCAGAGTACGCGTTCCGGTTCCTCGGAAGGAGAAATCACGACCATCCAATCGCCGATGTGTCCTTCAGGGCGGAGCCTCTTTTTACTCCAGGTTCGATAGCCCGGTGATGGGCGGACGGATAGGTTGACTTCAGAGACTTTGGTCCAGGTTCCTTCGGTTTGGAAATGCCAGGAATGGCGAAGTTTCCCTGTGACGTTGGCTTCAACCTTTACCCACAGGAACACTTCCGAGGCTTGGGAGGCCTGAATGACTGGGATAGAGGCTTGCCCATTTTTATCTTTCTCGCAGTAGGCGGGAGGGGTAAAGATGCCTTCCGGATTCTTATTGTGGATACTCTTTGAAAACACCACTTTCTGGACGACAAAATCCGCCTGAGCTCTTACCGGCATAGGGAGGAGTGCTAATCCCGCCATCATCAACCCATAGTAGAACCCATTGTGCCATAACCTTATCATCACGAATGACCGCCCTCCCTGGTAGATCAAGAAATTAAGGTAAACACCCGTACTTGTCAATCATTGGGAAGAAATTGGACCAAAAGAGGTTGGATGATAGATAGAAACATTTCAGAAGAGGGCTGCCTATTCATAGAAGCCTTTGGCCATGAAGTTGACGGCTCTCCCAATGGGAAGGTATAAACGGGTCCCAAGTTAGTGGTTCACTCTGACCTTCTCTGTGGGTATTGAGTGGGTCCTGGTTTTTTCATACATAGACTCCTCCAAGCCGGCGTAGCTCAGTGGTAGAGCAACGGTTTCGTAAACCGTAGGTCGGTGGTTCAATCCCACTCGCCGGCTCCATTTCTTTCTATTGTTCGGGATACGTATCCTTGCTTCTTTGCCCTTTTGGGGCAAGGGTTCAGTATCTCGCGACAGGCATTCGTCAACCCGTATTACAATCAGATTCAAAATGTGCAGGAAGTATCGTGCCGTCGTGTATAGATTTTCCAGTCCAACCTTGATTGTAATTTGCAATGAAACGAAAATAGATTTCAGTAAAAAAGGAAATGTCAGGAACCCATTCCATATTTGTGAAGGGATAGATTGAATCCGGAAAAAGGAGGCATAGAATGTGGTGGTTCAGGTCATGGGTTTGGTGGGTAGGTATTGTGGTGGCTTGTGCGATTTGGATTCTCCCTAACATGCCCTTTTATCATCAATGGATGCCCCATTGGTATGATTGGGGTGGAATGGCGTTGGTTCTGTTGTATCTGTCTTTTGGGTTAGTCAGTTTAGGACTATACGGGGTGATTCTAGGAGGGTTGAGTTGTCGATCAAATTTGGAGACGCGGCGGCGTGCTCTTAAAATTGGCATGATGGGGATCGGTCTGGCTATGGGGTTGATTGGGTGCTACCTGGCTTTAATGGAGTTCACGCATAGTGTGCAACCCGCTGGAACATGAGTGACTTTTGTTGCGATCATAGCAAGCCATATGGGGGGAACACTTCTTTTCATAAACCCTACCGATTTACCCTTCTTCTACAGGCAATCCTGTTAGTCGGGTCCGTCGTCATCCTCACGAATTGGGGAACGGGGGTGACGGAGTGGAAGGAGGTGATTGCAGCGGAATATGCCCCAGTCGAACGAATCAGTGCCGCCCTGTGGTTTATGGGAATGGTGTGGTGTGGAGCCTCAGCCATCATCTCGGTAACCAATAGACTTGACTGGTTGACTTTGACGTTTTTTATGCTGCTTTTAGGGTTACGGGAATTAGATGCGCATATTTGGATCACCGGTTGGAACCTGGATAAAATGGCCAATTATTGGAACCCGACCTATCCGTTGCATGAACGGATCATGGCCATAGGATTGTTTGTGATTCCCTCTGTATTTGTAGCCGGAATTGGATGTATGCAAGTTTGGAAAAAGTTTCTTCCGGGGTGGTCTCGAGGTGAGGGGTGGATCGGTCACATGATGGTAGCCGTTCTTCTATTAGGGCTTTGTCTTGTGTTGGATAAAATCGGTCCTTATGTGCTTCCTGATTTGGGGGTATCCCCCGAGAACATTATGGCGGTTATGGCTCTTGAAGAGTTTTTGGAATGTCTTTTGGCTACCTACGCCATTGTGGCGTTATGGCCATATTGTGAAGAGGCCATTCTGGGGCCACCATAAGAGAAGGGCCCCCGTATCTCTATGGTACAATTGGTATTGTGTAAGGACTTTCTCAGGAATTAGGATAGATGGTCTGGTGTTTCGCTCAACCACAAATTTTTTGGGATGTTTCTCCCTGGCTCTCTGGTCAATCGATGAAATGCAATCTTCGTAGAACATTAAGCTTTAGAGTTCTTGTTTGTGTCATGGTGGGCCTCGTATTGTCGGGGGGAATTGGTGCGGTGGCTTTTGGAAAATCCCTTTCCTCGGAAACGCAACAGGCTATTGAACAGGAGGCTGAAGAGGCCTGGATGGATGGGGCCTTTCCCCAGGCGTTAGCCCTTCTTGAGAGGGGAATTTCAACATATCCTCGGGCTCTTACCCTAAAAAAGATGCGTGCCGATATCTTCAGTGCCACGCGTCGACCTCAGGAAGCCTTGGAAGCGTATGAGGACATTCTTAAAGAACATCCTCAGTATCTTGATGTTCGGTGGGCCAAATGGGGGGTGCTAACCCGTTTAGGTCAGGCTGAGTTAGCAGTCGAAGAGTTGCAGGACATAGCTGGTCAAGAGTCGACCAATCCGTTAATTCACCTACTGCTAGCCCAGGAACTTCGAAAATTAGATCGGTTAGAGGAATCGATTGATTCGTTCCGTCTAGCGATCGCTCTCGTTCCCGAGTTGCAGGGGTGGAGACTATCCCTTGCCAGGACCTTGTTCGATGTCCTGCAGTATGATGAAGCGCGCAAAGAGGTTCAAGGGGTGTTAAAAAATGTCCAGCGCGGTTCCCCGGTGGGATTGGCTGCCCGCAATCTTTTGATGGTCGTCTATGGAGCGACGAAAGAGCGGGGGCGGCGCTTTCAACCGATATTCAGTCCGGTAGGGAGCGCTGCTGATCGTAAGCGATGGGCGATGATTCGTCCCAAAGCCTGGCAGTTGTTTTCTACGGGTCGGTACCGAGAAGCCGAGCCTATTCTTCGGGAAGCTCTTGTGCTCAAGCCCACCGATTACCGCACCAATTATGAATTGGGAAGTACCCTGATGGAATTGGACCAATATGAGGAAGCGATCACTTTCTTGCAAAAGGGAATAGAATTGGGTCCGGCTAGTGACGAAATGAGCGAAGTGTTCTTAGATTCGATCTTTCGTATTGGGCAGTGTCTCACAGCTCTTGAGCAATGGGAAGAAGCGATGCTGCATTTTGAAATTCTTCAGGAAATCGCCACCGTTCCACCTCCAAACCCCAAAAGTTCAGATTCAAGAGACGATGGACCAATTTCCCGGGAACGGGAAGCCGAAGTGAGCATGGAAGCCACCGCCGTGACTCAAAGCGGAAAAGTCATCGACGCTGAGACGCTGGCTTTCTGGGTCAAGAAAGTGGAGCCCCATGTGAATCGGCCGGAAAAGCCTGCGGTTGATCTCAATCAATCCATCCCGGCCCCTGTTTCGTCTGAACCTTCTCAGACTTACTATACTGATATGGCCGCTAAAAGATTTAAATCCGATGATCCCTTGCGGACTGGGGCCTCCTTAATGGGCCGGGATGCTGACTTCAGCTGGTTTCGATTTGTGATGCCTGCGGAGAAAGTTATCCGGGATGACCTGAATGTGGGAACCCATGAATACATTGCCGTGAATCCCAATGTGTCCTTTTCCGTTGAGGATGAGGAAATTGTATTGGTTTTTGCTCTCGTGACTTCCTCTTATGATGAAGTGCCCTTATCGGCCCAATGTTTTTATGAAACCTCAGAGTTGACTTCAGGTCAACTTCCAGTCGTCCAAGATCAGGTAATCATGGCGATGAGTGAGCAGTCGGGATATTTTTTGTTTTCTCGTCCGGACCAAGGTTGGCGTCCTGGGCTTTATCGTTGCGGTCTTTTCGTTGGCAGTGAAGCGACCGCTTACACTCAAGCGGATGAAGTACGGTTCCGGATTATAGATTCAAAGCCTCTCGTAAGAAATATTTCTCCTATTACAGCAAGTCAATAAATCCAGCCTTTTCTTTCGGCCAAATTTTTCAATTTTCTCTTCTCAGGACTCGGCCGAGTTGTCGGATCGAAGATTTTCGGCCAAGCTGCGTTGCCATGAATCAAAAAAACGGTCTCTCTTCACCCAAGGCTTGGGTGAATGCGGTTGCCTTAAGCTGGAATTTCGGTAAGCTAGGATCAACGTGAGAGGCGAAGATCTTCTCACTCCTCATACACCATGTGAGAGAAGCCGCCGTCCAAAGCGCTGCTGTGTTCCTATCCTGTATCAACCAATTAGGAGGATCATTGTATGTCCCCAACCACTGAACTTGAAATTCCTGCCCGGCCCCTTCCTAAAACGCCTTCATTGGGAGTCCAAAAGTCCTTCCATGTGCCGGTACCTGTGGTTGAAGGGCAATCAGAGGTTGTGGCGTATTTTGGCCCCGGCGTCGAATGTAGGGGGGAAATTTGGTATGAAGGCCATGTTCAGATTGAAGGCCGGCTTGAGGGGGTGGTGCATACCAAGGGGACCTTGGTTGTGGGGGATCGCGCAGTGCTGAAAGCCACCATTGATGCGGGAACCGTCGTATGTAAGGGAAAAATCGAGGGTGATGTGGTTGCCGAGAATACGATAAAACTGCTTTCCCCGGGGTTTATCGACGGGACCTTAAATACCCCACAGTTGTCGGTCGAAACTGGCGGAATGTTCAATGGCCGTCTCAGTATGGGAAAGTCTTCCCGATAGGCTGACCTTTATGAGTTGCCGGGTTATGTGTCGAACTGATTGTTGTATGACCCTCGGAAATCTCATTACGCCTTTCCTCATTCCTCACGTATTGGTCTGATCTAGCAATTTTCGATCATTCCTCCTGTGTATTTCTGCGAGTTCGTGCTTATCTCTGCCTATCTTTATTGATTCCTTTTGAGTGTTATCCACTGTTGGATTCTGTCAGGAATCTTTACGAAAACGGCTTTCTTCAATAACAAATAACCTTCCCGTAATACGCATCATCTTTCATTCAGGTTTAAAGAAAACCATTGAGTTTTGTCAGGTGACTTAACAATCTGAATCCCCGCTCTCAAAAATAATCAGTATTTTCTTCCATTTTTCTCTCGTTTTTCTTGTGCATTACGGCAGGTTCGCGTGAGATGTTTTACGATTAAGGGTGCTGAAATTGGTAGGCATGCCCTTTGCTCTAGTAAACCCTGGTACATGAATGCATGATGAGGAGGATTATGAAAACTTGTGAAAAATGTCAGGGTTCGATGATCATGGAAAGAGCTGTTGACTTGGAGGTTGGGCTCAGTCTTTTGTATTTTGTGTGCTTAAATTGTGGAAAAAGAACGCAAGCTGAAAGAGAACCCCGTCCACTCGTTCATTAAGTCTTACGGTATTATTTTTACATGGAGGAAGATGAGAGATGGTGAAGAACGTCAGGCCTTTAACGCATGATGAAAAAAAGGCTGCAGAAGCGGCATTTCGGGGAATTCCTTTTGATCCCAAATGGTCGGAAGCCGCTCGCAAAGTGTATTTAGGCATTGCCACAGCCATTGCCAATAAGCGCAATACGGCCTTTGCTGATATGGACCTTCCTAAAATTCCCAAAATTACCAAGCGGTCCACGGTCAAGGCTGGATCTGAAGGTGGAGCAAAAGCCAAACCTTGGTAGGCACCCAAACTCGTGTTTATGGGGCAACCTCCTCGGAGGTTGCCCTTTTTTTTGCTCGACAGGGGACGAACAAATGCTTACAATTTCTATCCTTGTGTCCCTCAGAATACCCATAATCCCAAAATCATGATTCTCCACACCCTGATTGCCAAATGGTGAAACGCCTCTTTCAGACCAAAGGTCTTTACTCCACTATTCACTCAATGACGCCTTGAAGTTTCTTTTCTTACTCGGAAATTATGCTTTTCTCCCATTTGAACCTGCGTAGAAGGTGGCCGGGACTTCCTTGGGTCTTTTATCTTTTCCTATTTTGTCTGGGATGGATTTTCGGTAGCGCTCTAATCGTAGAAGGGCATGTGCGTCCCAATGAGGCAGAAGTCATTTGGGGCCAGGCTCAGACTCTTGTGGCTGAGGGCAATCCACAGCAAGCTCTGGCCATTGTGCGAGAAGGTCTTGGCCGATTTCCGGATTCCACGAAGCTGTATGTATTAGAGGGTGAAATTTATGCGTCCCTTCGAAAAAGTGAACGAGCCTTAGACTCCTACGAAACTGCCCTTCGTAAATCTCCCCAATCGTTGAAGGCCAGATGGGCAAGATGGACCTTGTTGGCACGTCAGGGAAATCTGGATTTGGCCGTTCAGGAATTACGGCAACTTCAACAAATCGACGTAAACAATCCCCTCCTTCATTTACGGTTAGCACGTGAACTACGAAAACTTGACCGATTGGAGGAGGCGTTACGGCATTTTCGGGAAGCCGTCCAACTCGCGCCTCGGATCGTGGGGTGGCGATTATTTTTGTCTCGAGCCTTGTATGATGTCCTGGAGTATGAGGCTGCGCAAAAGGAAGTGGATCGGGTCCTACAATACGCCAAAAAGGGATCGAGGCTTGAAATCGCGGCACGGAATTTACATGGGGTGGTGTATGGCCATACAACGGATAAGGGTCGTAGGAGTCAGCCTTTTCCCAATGCTCAAAAATCAGCTGTTGATGGAAAAACGTGGGCCCTCCTGCGGGAGGAAGCTTGGCAATATATGAGGGAAGGTCAATATGAACAGGCGAAGTCTGTCCTTCAGAAGATTCGCAAGTTGCGACCTCGCGATCATCGCGCCGCGTATGATTTAGGAAAAACCTTCATGGCATTAGAACAATTTGAGCAAGCTATCGAATCCTTCTCTGAAGGCATCCGACTCAGTCCTGATGCGGCGGTGTATCCTGATTCCATATTCCGGATTGGGCAATGTTTGGGAAATTTGAACCGATGGGATGATGCCTATCCATATTTTATCGAGTTAGAGCGTATTGCCGATTGGCGTCGGGAATCCACCTATGCCATGAATTTCCCGCATGAAACACAGGTGACGGAATGGTTGTCGAAGGCGAAACAGCATGTTTCCCCTCTTCCTGCCTCCCCTTCATCCCTTCCTGTCGTTCGTCCCATATCTTCGGATCAAACGACCACGTCGACTTCTTCAAAGGATGAAGGGTTTTTCAACTCGTTTCAAACTCCTGGATTTTCTTCGCGGATTGCCTTGATGGGTCGGGATTCTGATTTTAGTTGGTTTCGGTATGTGATTCCGGCTGGGTATGCCATTCGGGATGATTTGCAAGCAGGGGCTCATGAATTTCTGCCCTTGTCCCCCGGAGATACCTTTAGGGAGGGCCATCAGGAAGTTTATTTGGTCTTTGGGTTGGCATTGGCCTCCTATGATGAAATTCAATTAAGTGCTGAATGTTATCTGGAGGAGACCATGGATTCTTCTGACGGCCATCCAGTGTCTTCTGATCAAGTAATTTCCGGGACGAATGAGCAATCAGGGTATTTCCTTCTGACGCCGCCAGATGGAGGATGGGTTCCAGGGCTGTACCGGGTCGATCTCTTCATGGGTGATACGATTGCGGCCTCGACTCAGATCGATGAAGTCCGGTTCAGAATTCACCCAGCACAGCTTGAATCTCAAGACCGTCAGATCGAATGATGTGCTGGGGATGAACCTAAGAGGGTCTTCCTGGTCGTTGTTGGCTTAAGGCCTCGATGGTTCGCTCTTTTTCCTTCAGCCAGTGTTCCCAGGATTCTTTGGCTGCAACGGTATCTCCTTCCCGACCATGTCTTTCCAGTTGGTAACTGGCCTCCGCCAACAGGATGGCTCCAATAGACCGACAGGAACCCTTACAGGTATGTGCGGCTTTAATCAAGGCTTCTGCATCGTGTTGGTCTAAAGCCTGATATATGGCTTCAAGATGACGAGGGAGGTCATCCAGAAATTGATCGATCACACTCATGAAAAATTCCGGATCTTCCATGCCCCCCAAAGTTCGTAATTCCTGTATGGTATTGGGATCTAATGATGGGCGTTTTGTAGAAAGGTCCGGTAAAGGCGCAACGTCTCTGTGCGTGGCTTCAATGGATATACTCTCCGTCTGGTGAGCGGTTTCACTTTTTTCCGTGTTAAAACCAGGGACCCATTTTTTGAGAAGGGTGTGCAGGTCTTTTCGCGAAAGAGGTTTTTCCAAAAAGGCATCCATCCCCACCTGTTCGCATCGCTCCTGGTCCTCGGGAAGGGTATTAGCGGTGAGGGCGATAATGGGAATGTGATGGTCTGGGTCTAACGTTTCTCGGATTTCCGCGGTAGCGGCAAGTCCATCCATCTCCGGCATTTGACAATCCATGAATACTAATTGGTAGGGCTTGGCCTGAAGCGCCTTAATGGCTTCTCGACCGTTCTCAACGACATCAGCTCTTAGCCCAAACGAAGCCAGCATTCGTATGGTTACCTTTTGGTTTACCTGATTATCCTCGGCTAAGAGAATTTGTACTCGAGATTGCTGCTCCAACTCCTGAGCGGTATGTTTCGTGATAATTGAGGGGAGTTGGTCATGGTCACCGTGTTCCGGTTTTTCGGATTTTTCAAGTGCGAGGGTTAGGCATTTCTGAAAATGATGATAACGAATGGGTTTGCTTAAGTATGCGACAAACCCATGGGCCTGGGCTTGACGGGCGTCTCCCCGTTCACCTATCGCGGTGAGTAGGACGAGTGGAATATCCGAGAGTTCAGGGTGGGTCTTGATGGTTTGTCCCAAAGACCAGACATCCATGTCGGGGAGTGAATGGTCGAGGATGGCAATGTCACAACGATTTCCTTGTTGACTTGTTTGGATCAGGAGGTCCAATGCCTCCTTGCCATTGGAAGCGGTAAGACACGTGATTCCCCAGGATTGCATATAATGGATTAATAATCGGAGATGGGTGGGATTGTCATCGACCACACAAGCACGCAATCCTTGCAGTGAAGGTATGAAAGAAGGCTGGGCACTCTCACTTCGGCACTTGAATGGTAAAGTTACCCAAAAACAACTTCCCACTCCAGGAGTACTTTCCACTCCGATATCCCCTTTCATCAGCAGGGCGAGTTGTTGGCAGATGGTTAACCCTAACCCGGTTCCTCCATATTTCCGTGACATGCTTGAGTCAGCTTGTTGAAATGGATCGAAAAGGAATTCGCATGTCTTCTCCTCAATTCCAATTCCTGTATCCCGTACCGCTGCTTTGATAATGACGGTGTCAGCTTGTTTCGACAGTGTCGTAATATGTAGGCTGACTTCGCCCTTTTCGGTAAATTTAATCGCATTGCCTAAGAGGTTCGTGAGAATTTGGCGAAGGCGTGTGGGGTCGCCTTCCAGGGCTGTAGGCACATTTCCATGAATGAGGCCGACGAGTTCTAGGTGCTTTAATGCGGCAGGGCTAGAACACACGTCCAGCACTTCCTCGATCAGAGTGCGGAGATCGAATGGAATGCATTCCAGTTGCAGTTTCCCAGCTTCCATTTTCGAGGAGTCAAGGATATCGTTGATCAAGCCCATTAAACTGGAACAGCAATTGTTTATCGTATTCAACATATCCTTTTGCTCGGAAGTAATCTCCGTCGTTAACAACACTTCCGCCATACCGCTAATGCCATTCAGAGGTGTTCGGATCTCATGGCTCATCGTTGCTAAAAATTCGGATTTTGACCGTGCGGCAGCTAATGCTTCGTCGCGGGCGAGGGCGAGTTCCAGGTTTTTTTGTTTGACCGCATAGGCTGCTTGAGCGATGACCTCTTCCGATTTCTTTCGTTCCGTAATATCTTTGAAGGTCACGACCGCTCCAATGACTTCACCTTGGTCATTTTGAATCGACGTGCTGGTGTATTCAACAGGAAAGGAACTGCCATCTTTCCGCCAAAGATATTCGTAGTCCACATGCTGGAGTTCTCCACTTTTGAAGGCCGCATACATGGGGCACTCTTCCTTGGGATAGGGGGATCCGTCAGCTTTGGAATGGTGCACGGTATCATGCATAGGGGAACCAATCAGTTCTTCGGGATCATACCCCAGCATTTTGGCAGCGGATGGATTCACAAATGTGGTTTTCCCCTCTAGATCGAGTCCATAAATGCCTTCTCCGGCCGATGAAAGGATAAGTTGGTTTTTCTGGTGGAGTTGTTGGATCCTGACCTCGTCTTTCTTCCGTTCGGTAATGTCATGGGTGACTGCCAGGTGTTCCGTGTGGGTGGTGATGGGATTAACAAAAGGGACTGCGTAGGTTTCCATCCAGCGTCGGGTACCCTTCATGCCCTGAATCTCAAATTGAAGAAATCGAGATCGTCCATCGATCACTTCCTGGTGCATTCGTTCAAAGGCCTCTCGATGTTCTGGCGTCACCAGGTCAAAGACGCATAGCCCGATGGCTTCTTTCTCATCATCAGCTTCGACGAGGGACAGGCCCGCGGGATTCATATGAAGAAGTGTGCCATCCGCGGCCACTCGCTTAATGCATCCGGGCCCGGTTTCAAAGATGAGGTTTAACAACGATTCCCGTTGATCCCTTTCCAATTCGGCATGTTTCCGATCGGTGATGTCTTGGGAGATTCCCAGGAGATAACGCGGTTCACCTGATTCATCAAGAAGGGGGATCTTTTTGGTATGTAGATATTTCACCCCTTGATTATGGGTATGGATGGTCTCTTCCGGTATGTCGACTAACCGTCCACCTTCCAAGACTTCTCTGTCCTTCCTCGTAAAAAAATCGGCTTCCTCTTTTGGGAATAAATCGTAGTCGGACTTTCCAAGTAACGTTTCACGGCTAAGCCCAAGGAGGTCTTCTCCTGCCTTGTTGAATTTATGAAATCGAAGATCTTTGGCGTCTTTGACAAAAATCATATCGGGAATGTTTTCGATGAGGGAGGAGAGAAAGGTTTGGTTGTCATGTAATTGCTGTTGGGTTTCTTTGATGCTGGAGTTATCAGGGTTGCCTCGTTCCTCATTTGTTCGGAGAGCCATCTCAAAATCTGGGAGATCCTTCAAGTGATCTTGCCCCTTTCTGTGATTCCCATTTGAGTGTTCGGTTGACTGGTCTGTGTGTAATTCCGTGCCATCCTCAAAAAATAGGACAAGGGCAAGGAGTTCATCGTACTTCTGATCGGAAAATCCATTGACCTTAAGTCCTTGAATTTGGAAGGGAATGATAGGTTGGATGTCGTTGAATAACCCGGGATGAAGGTGTCTTGAGAAGATGAGTGGTGGACCGCCAGTGAAGACAGATTCAATCGCAGAGAGGAGCGATGAGGGACCCAACCGATTGGGCCATTCTCTTTTTTGATTGTTGGGCCTCGGTTTCTTTGAAGAGTCTGTCATGTCCTCCAGTGCGGAATTCCAAAACACGACGGTTCCATCCTTCCGGAATAGAAGGATGCCCTGGGGAATACAATTTAATATTTGATGGGCGTGGGGAATGGGGGATTGCTCTTGCATACCTAAGTATTGGGCTAATGGTTCATTCGTGGCCCTGGAACGTGCACAATGGGTTCATGTGGGTTAGAGAAGGCGTCAAGAGGAATGGTTTGGTGCCCATTCCATTGCCGAGAAATGGTTGAGGTTTCTTCCCAACCCATTAGCGGGTAAATTTAGGAATTCTTTCGGAATATCAAGGAGAATTCTTGATGAAGACCAGAATAGGGACTCGTGGCTTTTCCCAGCTCTAGGGAATGGTTAGGGTCGGTCTTTGCTTAGTGAGAATGGCTTGAGGAATGTTCCATGACTTTTTGGAAGGAGCCACAGTGTAATCCGAGACTTTCACAGACGAATAACTGGCGATCAAATCGATTGGTCGTCTTCATGGCTTTTCGCACGCTTGAGGGTTTCACCATGCCCCATAGGGGAAGGTGAAAAACTGAAAGAGGATAATCGGTCCCGAACAGCAATCGATCGAACACCTCAGGATGATGACGAAGTTTGAGGAGCATTTTCAGGCGATTAGGAAGGGTTAAAGCTGAAACATCTGTAAAGAAGTTGGGATATTGACTCACAAACTCCAACAATGTTGGATAAAACTTTTCATACAACATCAGGCCATAACTACAGGCATGCGCGGCGATCACCGTAGCACCCTCATCAAGTGCTGTACGCAACCGATTGGGATCTCCAACCGATTGGTCTTTCCCAATCAGACTGAATTCGTAGCCCACGTGACTCAGTAAGGGCATTCCTAACGATGCGAGAGTCCGATAAAACTTGCGGTACCGGTAATGTCCGGGATCGAATTGTTGGGAGTTAGGTAGGACCTTAACCAACACTGCTCCGGCCTCCGCGCATCGGTGCAGTTCTTCGATAGCGTCTATTCGTTGGGGATTAATGGAGACCCCTGCCAGAAACTCATTCGGATAATCCTTGGCTTGTTTGAGGACGTAATCGTTCCCGATGAGAAAGTCGGTGGCATGTTGATCCAAACGACCATCCGTGGTGTAGGTTCCATCCATAGCGAGGAGAACGGCTTTTTTCACATAATGTGATGCTCGTAATTCGTTCAGGAGGTCTTGGATGTATTTTTTGTTGGCGGATTGGGGATCGTTGGGAGACAGTTGATGTTTCCATAGTAGATATCTGAACAGCGGGCTTTTCAGGATTTTTGGGGTGATGAAGCACCCGTTCCCTCGTTCAGGAAGAGCCGCCAGGTGTACATGACAATCAATGAGCGATTTGGGGCGAGGCCGATTCATGGGTGTCGTTGATCTCCTGATGTTAGGGGGCTGGTTGTGGATGTGATTTTTTGTCCATGGCAACTTGCTTGACTCCACGTAAGTCCAACTTCCCTGTTCCTAAAATGGGAAGGTGGTCGACTTTGATGAAGTTATCTCGACGTGGAATGAATAAATTCGGCAGGCCGCTCGTACCGAGGATATCTAATAAACCGCTTATGGCTGAGTCCTCGGTCGTGTGAAGGACTATGAGTTGTTCCCCTTTTCGTTCATCTGGGATGCCCGTGACCGCGAAGATTCGCTCCTCCGTCCCCAAAGCGTGATGCAGGGCTTCTTCGACTCGCCCATGAGGAACCATTTCCCCACCGATCTTGGAGAAGCGGGACAATCGATCGGTAATGCTCAGGAATCCGTCCTCATCCAATTTCGCAATGTCTCCCGTGATATACCACCCATCTTTCAGGACCTGTTCGGTCAAATCCTTCCGGCCAAGGTATCCTTCCATGACATTAGGCCCTTTAACCAACAGGAGACCCGGCTCTCCCGTTGGCAGAGGCTCATGAGTATCCGGATCGACAATCCTCACGCTGAGACCCGGAAGGGGTTGCCCAACCGTCCCTTTTCGTGAGGCAGGTTGATAAAAGCCCGCGGCTCGAAAGTCGGGGCAGTTTACGGCAATCACCGGTGCACATTCGGTTACACCGTACCCTTCAATCGGGCGAATGCCAAATCGTTCTTCGAAGGCATCTGAGAGTCGATCCGGCAATTTTTCTGCGCCGGTTAACACTACACGGAGGGATCCAAATTGCTCAGGAGTACATCGACGAGTATACAACTGAAGGAAAGTGGGGGTCGTGACCAAGATGGTGATGTCATGTCGATGAACGAGCTCTCCGATGGCTGGCGCATCCAGGGGTGAAGGATGAAAAAACACCCCCGCACCGTGAATAGCCGGAAACCATAAGGCTCCCAAGTATCCGAAAGAATGAAAAAAAGGCAGGATGCCTAGGAGGCGGTCGTGTTTATCAACGTGGAGGACTTGGGCAACGGCCTCCACGTTGGAATCAAGGTTGAAATGACTCAACATGACTCCCTTGGGCTCCCCAGTGCTTCCACTGCTAAAAATGATAGTAGCCAAATCGTCCACTGTTGGTTGGGTCATAGCTCCGCACCGTCGCTCCAACATGCGGATCGGGGCGAAGAGCGCCAAGAGAAGGGCCAAAAATTTGTCCTGGCTATTGATATGTTTGCGAATGTCTTCCAAAAAGATCGGGGTGAGGGTTTTAGGGTATTGAATGTTGGCTTTTTCCAAAAAGATACGGCTTGTGACGACGGTCATGAGCCCTGATTGAGTCGAAACAGATTCAAGGCCTTTGACTCCAGCCGTATAGTTAAGGTTTACCGATGTTCGACTAGAGAGGGTCGCGGCAATATTCGTGAGGGCTCCTCCCACGCTGGGGGGTAAAAGAAGTCCAACGGTATGTTGCCCTTCCCAATGGGGTCGTAAGGCTCTGGCCAATACCACGGCACCAGTGAGGGCTTGGAGGCACGAGACTCGTGGTCGAGTGAAATCTCCAAAGGCAAATCGAAAGGGATGTTTCCGCATGGTACGGATAAGGGAATGGTGAAGGGGGCGCCGATGAGGTTTGCGGACTTGCCAGGCTGCTTCCCCCAATTCCTGAATGGCTTGCCGAAGTTTCTCGGGAGAGGAATCTGAGGATAAAGGGTTACCCACAGATATCGTAATTGGATAGGGAATACGAGAAGGCCATTTGGTGAGAAAACGTCCCCCGATATAACTGAAAATACTTCCCCATACTCGATCAAGGTGAATAGGAATAATGGGACAATTCCTGCCCTTCACGATGCGAGTGAACCCAGAGCGAAAGGGCAGGAGATTTCCAGTTCGGGTGATCTGACCTTCCGGGAAGATACAGACCAATTCTCCTTTATCCAAACACTGACCAGCTTCCCGGATGGCGCGAAGTATTTCTCTTGGTGATCCCGTTGATGAAATGGGAATGGCGCCCATGGTTTTGGCCAACGGTTTCAAAATCGGATGTGCATAATACGCTTGGTCGACCAAGAAACGGATGGGGCGATCGGTCAAGGCGAGAAGAAGGAATCCGTCGATGAAGGAAACATGATTTGGGACCAGGAGGGCACCTCCCTCCTGAGGAATCCGATGTTGCCCGATGATAGTCAATCGATAGAGTGAATGCGTGAAGAGGGTAAGGATGAATCGAAGAAACACTTCGGGAAGGATCCATAGAGCCCAAAGCGTCAGGGCAATACTGCCAATTCCCGAGACCAAGAGTATCGTACTGGCGCTCAGACCGAGATAGGCGAGAAAGCCTGACCCAAGAGAGCCACCCAGTACCCCTGCAAAGGCGAGTGTGTTAGAGGAAGCGATAATGGCTCCACGCCGATCCGAAGGCGATCGCCACTGGATGAGCGAATTAATCGGGACGACCACAAAGCCACTGGCCAGCCCGAGCAGGGTCATGGCGATCAGAGTGTTGGTCAGGAGTGGAGTGCCAATTCCTAAAAACACTAAACACAGGGAGATGCCCAATCCCCCTAGGGGTAAATACCCTAGTTCGACCTTTGCCCCCGACCATTTTCCAGCCAGCATGGCTCCAAGGCCGATTCCCACTCCAAAGGCCGCGAGGGGGAGACCTGAAAGGGAGTCGGAAAGTCCGAGGGCGGCTTTGGCGTAAATCAGAATATCTTGTCCAACTAAACTCGCCAAGGTCCAAAAGGCGAAGTTTCCTAACACTCCCAATCGTAGGGTTCGCTGAGTTTTGAGAGTTTCTAAGGCCACCTGCCATGTCTCTCGGACCCCACCTTCCGGTCTGGCGGCCGGGACCCGTGGAATCTGTAAAGATGCTAAAAAGCCAATCACGGAGCAAACAATCAGGACCATTCCCGCCATCCATGGGGCTTGAGTCGTGAAGTCCAATAGGGGCCCTGCCAGCGCTGTCCCTCCAATGATGGCGAAAAATGTCCACATTTCTAATTGGCCATTGGCCCATGAGAGACGGTGATGCGGGAGAAGTTCGGGCAAAATCCCATACTTGGATGGACTGAAAAGGGCACTTTGAGCCCCCATGCCTGCCAGGACCAAGAGGGGAAGGGCCCCGCCGGCAGGGTTGATGAATAGCGCGACGGTACCTGCACCCATCAGCAAAATTTCCAAAGCCTTCATCACGACGATCACGGTTCGCTTGCTGAGTCTGTCGGAGAACACGCCTGCCAGAGCTGAAATTCCTACTAGGGGGAGCGTAAAAATGACAAATGCTTGAGTGGTCGTCGCTTGAGCGGCTGTTTCAAGTTCAAGACCAGACAATCCGCTGGTATCGGTTAACTGTTTTATGGCCAACAAGGCCACCATAAGTTTCCAGGCGTTATCGTTAAAGGCACCGAAAAATTGTGCCACCAAAAGCCCACGTAGAGGTTGGGGCGATGGCTGGTTAGGAGTGGGATGAGAGCCGGAAGTCATAGGAGAATCGATTGGTTCGGTATCGCCGGTCATGGATAAGAAGAGTAAAAAGGGAAGGGTGTATTCCCTGAACATCCTCCGATGTCTTCTTGATCCATTCCGGGCCCCTAAGGACAGCGAGTGCATCAAGAGCACCTGGATGTTGAGGATCACTGAATTGTAGCATGTTTGCCTTGAATTTCTAGACGAGTTCTTGTCACGAAGCTGAAGGTTCGAATGAGAAAAACCCGATAGGGTTCATTCCGTCACTTAGGGTTGATTCGTCGCCGTATATGCCTGTTAGTGCAGTAGTTTTCTGCTTGCTACCGAACGATTTGTGTCTCAAGGTTCCTAAGGAAGGAACCGATCCATATCTACAGTTTACAGCAAAGCGATAATTGATACATACAGAGATTTTTCTATTCATTTCATGAGGATGCTGAACATTTGAGGATGTGGGCACGAAATAATGTGGACGAGAACGTTTCCTCAGTGAACAGTCTGGCGGATATGGCTTGAGACCCTCTGGTATGACGATGCTCAATACGATCGAAACATCAATCGGTCCCGGTATGAAAAAAAATGGTGGGGAGTCTGTCTTTCATAAAATGAGAAATGTGTTGAACAGCGTTCATGTTTCCGCTGGCTTAATCAACCAACAACTCCGTGATTTTCATGTGGATGATGTGGGACGGATTGCAGACATGTTGGAGGCGCATCATACGAACCTCGGCTGGTACCTCACTCAGGACCCAAAAGGAAAAAAGATTCCTGAATTTCTTGGCCAATTGAGTCAGGAATTCCATGAGAGACACATAGTGGCTCTGACAGAACTCACGGCCCTGAACGACAATCTGGATCAACTGGAATTCTTGTTGACGGTTGGTCATACCCCGGAACGGGCAGGAGGTTTCAAAGAGACGATTGAATTTTCACGGGTGATGGATGAGGCGGTCTCGCAGCACGATGATGAACTCTTTCGGATGGGGGTTCATGTGATTCGGGAGTATCATCCTGTGGGGAACGGGATACTCGAAACAGCAAAATTAACCCCAATTCTCGTCAACCTTATTCGAAATGCGATCAATTCGATGAGAGAGGTGTCGGACCGGAATCATCGCTTGACACTGTATGTGTTGCCCTGTCCTGATCGGGAAGCGTTTGTTCGGTTGCAAGTAGAAGACACCGGGAAAGGTATTCCTACGGAATGTCTAACGAAAATTTTTTCACCCCAATCGCGAGAAGATGAGGCATCCTCTTTACCTAATCTCCATTCCAGTGCCGTTGCGGCCAAAGAACTGGGAGGGTCACTAAGGGTATGGAGCCACGGATTTCATCAGGGAGCGATGTTCACTCTTGATCTACCAGTTATTCATATGGAGGGAGATGTGTAATGGATGCAGAACAAGTCAACCGTCGAATTTTGGTTATTGATGATAACGTAGCCATTCATGATGATTTTCGAAAGATACTAGAGCGCTCAGTAGACACTTCATTGCTCCAAGAGGTTCGCGCCGAACTGTTTGATGATGTGGAAAAAGAGGCGGTGGTGGAAAAGTTCGAGGTCGAATGTGCAGATCAAGGTCAAATGGGCTATCGAATGGTGCAAGAAGCCATGAAAAAAGAATGTCCCTATGCCGTGGCCTTTGTCGATATGCGAATGCCGCCTGGATGGGATGGCGTGGAGACAGTCGAACACCTCTGGATGGAAGATCCGGATTTACAAATCGTCATTTGTACCGCATTTTCCGACCATGCGTGGGAGGATGTGATTCAACGATTAAATAAGAATGATCAGTTGCTCATCTTGAGAAAACCATTTGACAACATTGAGGTCTGGCAATTGGCAAATTCTTTGACCAAACGATGGGCTGAATCACGGCAAGCGAAGTCGCAATTGGAGTTATTGGCCAAGTGGGCTGAAGAACGTGCGGAAGAGACGGTAAAGGCCAACTAGGCGACGGTTTGTGACTTTCTGTATTAGAAGTCTTTTAATTCCTCTTTCTCTTTCACAATGGGAATGCGCTATGGGCTGACCGATCAAGGGTAGTTCCGCGTCTTGACTATCGCCGTTTCCCGATATCATTCTCATGTCATCTCTCGAATATCAGGCATTCTTGGAGACTCAAGAATTTCGGGTATCCCTAATTGGCATTCGGGAAGATCAAATTCCTTTTTCTTTTCAGACTCACAGCACTCTCAATACATGTCCTATTCGGGTGGAATGGATGGATGGTGAATCCCTCAGGCCCGAATCCTTCCAAAATGAAAAGCGATATGACCTGGTTGTTATCGATTGCCGACAGCCGCATTTCGATTCCCAAAGTATGGAAAGATTCCAGAACGGGAATTCCCATATTGTAATTCTTGGTCTAGTCGAGTCAGTGCGAGATTTTGAACAAGGTGAGGATGTGACGTTCACTGGGAGATTCCTCCTCGTGGAAATGGAATCCTTGCCTACGTTGTTGCCATGGCTGATTGACCAACAATTAGAGCGGAAACGAATGGTTCTTGAGCAAACGAGGCTTCAGAATCGACTCAAGGAAGCCTCCTACAAGAATGAAATGGCCGAAGTGGCATCCACGGTCTTACATAATGTCGGAAATGTCTTGAATAGCGTCAACGTGGCCGCCGGTGTTGTGGAATCTTGTGTGAATGACTCATCGATCGTACTCGTCAACCGTATCGCTGACCTTTTGGCCGAACAAGAACAGTCACTAAACCAGTTTTTAACGGAGGATCCGAAGGGACGGCGTATCCCGGCTGCCATCCGAAAGCTGGCCCCTCATCTTGTTGAGGAACGACAAACTATCCTCAAAGAAATACAAGTGCTCATGCGAAATATCGATCATGTCAAGCATATCATTTCTTCCCATCAGACAATGGCGAAGTCTCAGGGTCTTGTGGAGCCTATCTCATTGCCGGATCTTCTGGAGCAAGCCTTGGATTTAAGCTTTCAACCAAGAGACGCCAATTGGGTCACGATACACCGTCAGTTTTCCATCACTCCGCAGATTGCCGTCGATCGACATCAGGTCTTACAGATACTCGTCAACTTACTCCGGAACGCCAAGCAGGCTATGCAAGCTCAACCGTCCGATGAGCATACCCTGACTATTCGAATCGATGAACAAGACCATGAACCACTTTTGGTTCGCCTGACTATTCAGGATTCAGGAACGGGGATTGCTCCGGAACATCTCTCAAAGATGTTTTCTCGGGGATTTACGACAAAAAAAGACGGTAATGGGATTGGGTTGCATAGTTCGGCTTTGACGATGAAAAACATGGGCGGTGATATGGAAGTGTGGAGTAATGGAGTGGGATGCGGTGCCGTCTTTACGCTACGGTTTCCTGTCGACCGTGGAGCCAAACCGACATGAGTGTGGAAGTCGCCCTGAGACATCGTTGCCTTTTCATTACAGAAAGGGAACCGGAAGAGCATTCGGGTCCTGCCTCTCCCTCAGGGGGGAGTTTGCCGCAACGATTAAGGAGTGGCTTTGAGGGATTTGAAGAAGATCAAGGCTCATTGGAGGGTTTGAATGCGTTCGACATTACGTATCTGAACACAACCCGATTCGAATGGGAATCTATCCAGGGCGCCCTTTTCTGTGGGCAAGACTATGCCGTTGTGATTGTGGACATTCCTTCTACTTCAATCGAAGACGTCTTGTTTGTGGTTCAACGCATGTGGCAAGCCGACCCTGATATCCAGGTGATTTTGTATGTGGAGGAGGTCAGATTTTCCTTGGGAAAGATCGTAAAGGCATGTACCTATCCGGAGCAGATGTTGTGCATACGCAGATCCTGTGACCCAGAAGAAATTCAACAGGCAATCACTATCCTTGCCCGCCTGCGCTATTGGAAACGACTGGCCTTAGTTCAATCTGAGGAAGAGAACCGATCGGTGCCCTGTTCGGCAGAAGATCTCGACTTACCATTACAGCACGACAAAGGGTCTGAATGGGAGTCTCTAGATAGGCAATTGGATAAGCAGACTGAGGAATTGGCGAGATCGAATCGAGAATTGGAGCAATTCGCTTCTTGTGCAGCGCATGATTTACGGGAGCCACTCCACACCATCCTCGTGTATTTAGACCTCTTGGAGGTGAAACACGGAAAGGAACTCAACGAAAAGGCCTTCCGTTATGTGAATAAAGCCAAAAAGGGGGCTGCCAGATTACAGAAACTTATCCAAGGCTTGTTAGTGTATTCGAGGGTACAAGAATCGGCCACATTACAAGCAGACGTATGTCTCAAGGAGGTCGTCGGGGAAATATTGGAAGATCTGGAAGGTATGATTCGTGAGAAACGGGCCTGTGTGGAGGTGGGGGAATTACCCAAAATCTCAGGAGATCCGATCTGCCTTCGTCAGGTTTTACAGAATTTGATCGTCAATGCCCTGACCTTTCATAAACCAGAAGACCAAAACCCCAAAATAAAAATTTCAGCCCATGTCTTTTCGGAGCGACGAAAGGCCACTGGCCGGAATGGACAGTCCCTCTGCCAGATCCGCGTGCAAGATTGGGGGGTAGGGATTCCCGAAGAACATCTTGAAAAAATATTTGGTATGTGTAAACGACTTCAGCGTGATGAGCACTATGAAGGAGTGGGGTTGGGGCTTGCTCTGTGTAAAAAGGTGGTCGAACGCCTTGGAGGCCACATTTCTGTGACATCAAGGGTAGGAGAAGGGTCCACTTTTTTCGTCACGTTACCCATGGAGGGACAGTGTGTTGAACCTAGGAAATAAGAAGGAACTTCACGGTTTCTTGAATGGACTGGTGCTTCGTACTGCGTCGTGAGTCAATTTGCGTCATCTTCAAGGCAAGAATCAGGAAAATGCAAAACTCTTTCCCCACTATAACGGCTCCAGATACGTATCGCATCTTGTTTGTGAATGCGAACAACGCCTGGTTTGAACGTATTCAACAGGCCTTTTGCCGCAACCCACTGTATGCAGCCCTGTTAGCTCAAGGGCTAGGAATGAATGCGGCTGATCCACAGCTTATTGAGTTGGTGCATGCCATAGATTGGCAGGAAGCCGAAAAGAAAATTGTCGAGGGCAATGAGGCGCAGCTCCCATTTGCCTTAGCCGTGGTGGAAATTGGAGTCGAGGATTGGGAGCACACTCAACGTAAAATAGAAGATCTTTGGGAAATTGATGCTTCGCTGCATTGGGTCTGTTGCCTGCCACAGGAC
Organism: Nitrospirales bacterium; assembly: GCA_965223275.1. Classification (GTDB taxonomy): domain Bacteria; phylum Nitrospirota; class Nitrospiria; order Nitrospirales; family UBA8639; genus Nitrospira_E. The sequence goes on along the minus strand of OZ244992.1, from coordinate 1,456,216 downwards.
TCTCAGACCTGGCCTTCTCCCCTTTCCTTAAGCCGTCCGTTTCAGTGGATGATGTTGCGGTCTCCATTTGTGGAAGAGGAATTAATCCAGTTGGTATGGATATGGGCCGGAAACTGGATCAAACATGCTCGATGGTCTGGCAAAGAGCCAGGAACGGAATCGGTGGGGTTCCTTCCGGCTACTTCTATTGGGCGAAATGATGGGGAAGGGGTGGAGGAAGCTCAGGACAGTTTAGAAATCGCACGAGAGGAACTCGCATCTTCTACAACGTATGTGAACAATATTCTCCGCTCGATGGCTGATTCTTTAATGGTGATCACTGCTGATATGGCCATCGGAGCTGCTAATCCGGCTTTGCTTGAACTATTGGGCTATCAAGAAGAAGACCTCATTGGGGAATCTCCTGGCATGGTTTTTGGTGAGGAGTTTGCTCGGGGTGCCATCATTGAGCAATTAATGCTCCAGGGATCGGTCGGTGGAGTTGAGTCGAGTTTTCTTACCAGGGAAGGGCAGACCATTCCGGTTTCAGTCTCGGGATCGATCATCCAGGATGAGCAGGGGCAATTCCAGGGCATGGTTTGTGTGGCACAGGATATTTCAGAACGGAAGCGTATGGAGGAGGAAAAACAGAAGTTGCATGAGCAGCTGCTTGATACCTCTCGACAGTTAGGAATGGCTGAAGTGGCATCCGATGTTCTTCACAATGTTGGGAATGTGTTGAACAGTATCAATGTTTCAATAGGAGTCGTCTCGGACATCGTCGCGAAATCTCTGGTAACCGATGTTAAACGAATCTCCCAATTGCTTGAAAAACATGGAGATGACCTCGGGAGTTTTTTTTCCACCAATCCCAAAGGCACACAAGTTGCTGGTTTTTTGAAATCGCTCGCAGAACAGCTCCTCGAGGAGCAGCGCCTTGCGTTATCGGAACTTCACCGTTTACGGGAGAATACGGCCCAGGCCCAACATTGCGTCACCGCTCAGCAGGAATTGGCCAAACCGAACGAGTTGACAGAATCGATTTCCCTGACCGAGCTCGTGGAAGAGGCTGTGTCGAGACATCAGGCCCTGATTGAGAAATCGCATATATCGGTCATGCGAGAGTTTCAGGACCTTCCCCGGGTGTTTCTTGATAAGCGCCAAGTTTTGGAAGTGGTGGCCGATGTGATCGAGAATGCCTGCCAGGCTATGGAAACCACTGAAGTACGAGAGTTGATCCTCCGAATCCGTCAGATTAATGGTCCCCCTGATTCGGCGAGGATTGAAGTTCAGGATACGGGAATAGGCATTCTCCAGGAAGACCTCACCCGGATATTTGGGCAAGGATTTACCACCAAAGAGCTGGGAAGAGGTTCAAGTCTTCATACAGGAGCCCTGGTCGCAAAAAATTTAGGAGGGGCTCTTAAGGCCGATAGTGGAGGGAGAGGATGTGGAGCGCTTTTTTCTCTTGATCTTCCTGGCAACTTTCATTATCCCGAATTGTAAGCGTGTCTCTTGATCATATCCTGAAGATTCAGGAAACCCCTTTTCACTCAGCTGCACTTTCTTTGAGTTTGTGCTCATCCCGCTTTTTTCTTTTCGTTCTCTCCTCCTTACCCTCTGGGTGATTTAAGTACCCCATTACCTCGACCGAGAACTTCGAGCAGGATGCCTAAGTCGAGTTGTTCCCTTTCTGTTCATTCCTCAATCTGCCAATCGTCCTAACATGATACCACTTGATTCCTTTCATCACCGTGAGGATCCTTGGGAATTATCAAGTCGGCAATTTTCCGAAGTGCCCGATGAACTATTATCTTTCGCATCCCTCCGGCTCTTCATGAACCACGGGAGACGAGAGGAAATGATCGATACTCAGAACGACCACGAAGGATTAGGTGCTCCTACTTGCGCTCTTGGAAAGGTAGAAGAAGATATTGAAGCGATTCTTCTAGCCCTGATGCCGCATCTAGGAAACATGCCAGCCGAGTGTGAGGAAGTTTTGACCATGGGGTTGGAGACGTTTACCTTGGCGGAGGGTTGTCAGGGTACACCCTATCGGTTTATCGGACTCTGGGGTCACAGCCTGCGAACAGGGTTGTTGGCCGCGCTTATCGTCAAGAGTTATGTCGGTCAGTCGCCGATGGCTTGGGAGGCGTTCGTGGGAGGAATCATTCATGATCTTGGCCATGTGGTTTTTTTGACGCAACATCCCGATGTGTTTGAACGTGTCGTGGACATCACACGAAAAAAAGGGAACAGTATTTCTTGTGTGGAAAAACATCTCTTGGGGGTCAATCATGGGGAAGCGGGGACCTTTCTCCTCAAGCGATGGGGTATCAGCGAAGTCTTCAGGGAGATGGTCGAGTTTCACGATGAGCCATTTCTCCTTCCTTATTGGTGTTTTTCGCCTTTGACGGCCATCTATGTCGCGAACCTATTGGATGGGGGAGGAATCCCTCATGATGGAGATGGCACGATCGGAGTAGAAGGAGAACACTATCTTCGGAAGCTTGGCTTGTGGAATCGGCTTCCCATTTGGCAAAACTGGATACATTCGATTTCAGTAGAGTGTGTCTAGATCATTCGGATCACCTATTGAGTTCCTCCGTTGTCCTTATTGGACGCTGTCAGTATGATTAGTGTGGTGGTATGTCAATGGAATATCTTGAAACAGTTTGCCTGTCCGGATGATTCTTCCTTTTTGATTTTTTAGCTCAATCAACATAATCTCTATGCTGCCTCAATTTTCATGGGGAAGAGGCAGTTGATGTTGTTACATAGGCTTCATAAATGATCTTTTTTTCAAAATGTACCATTGAAGCTAAAAGGAATAATATTTTTCGAGTGATGGCACGATTTTTCCTGATCCTTTTTTTGAGCATGGCGTGCTTGCCGATTGTAGGGAGTGATCTTCATGCCTCCTCTCTGCCATGTGCGGGTGAAAAGGATTGTTTCGTGTTTGTCGTGAGTGCCCTGCAGAACACTCAAGACCTCAAGGCGACCTGGCAAGACCAATTACAGGAACTATTGCCACTGTTGGATCAAACCCATGGAAAGTCACTATGGATGGCTCGGACCAAATTGTATGTCGGATACCAAATCCGGGAAGTCCTGCCTGAGCAGGCAAGGGAATTATTGGGAGAAGTACTCAATGTCTTTCCTGATCTTGCGGATTATATACGAATGTGGATAGGTCAGAGCTATCTCTACAGCCAACATTGGGAGGAGTCTGTTCAGGTATTCGAAGCATTCCTTTCAAAGGAAAAAGATTCCTTGTTAAGACCAGAGGTGTTGTATTTTACCGCTGAAGGGTTAAGTCGTCAGAAGGCGTGTCAACAAGCGTCAAAAAAACTCTTGCAAGCTTTGGATGAGGATCCGAGTCATAAAAGAGCGGCTTGGGGGATCTCTGTCCTTGGGGATTGTGCCGAGCAAGCAGGGGATACCCAAAAAGCGTTTCGGTTTTTTCGCCGTCTCTGGATAAATTTTCCCCAATCTCCAGAGGCTCAGCAAATAGAAGCCTGGTTTTCACGCCCCAATAATAAAAGGTTTGTTCTTGCACCTGAAGACCGATACCATCGAGCCGTCAACCTGTATGAGAAAGGGGCACATGCCAAGGCTATCGAAGCGTTTGAGGGCCTCTTGTCATCCAAGCTCCCCGTTGCCGAGGTGACGGAGGCTCAATATCGTTTGGCAAGGTCGTATGTACGAATGAAAAATTACGAACGAGCGGAACCCGTTCTGGCCACTCTGATAAAAGAGGATTCAACGCGATCTGATGACGCGTGGGTTTGGCTCGGGAAACTGTATTTTCGTCAGAAGAAGGAGGAGGATCTAGCACGACTGGTCTCAAGGGACATTCCTCCCAAGGTCACGAACAATCAACGAGCTCAACTATTTCGATATTACGGGATTTTTTTGGAAGGGCAAGAAAACTGGGAGAAAGCCCATGCGATGTACCAACGGGGCCTTCAATTCGCTCAGGGTCCAAAGACTCGTTTAACGCTACTCTGGCATGCGGGGTGGTTGCACTATCGACGACATGAGTTTGCCAAGGCCATAGAGAATTTTCACGATATCATCGGTGCCACCAATCCTCGTTCTACACGTATGGTCGAAGACCATACGCGTGCGGCCTATTGGTTGGGCCGGTCAAAAGCCCAATTAGGACAACACAAGGAAGCCATACGGCAGTTCGAGGAATTGCAGACGTCATTTCCCTTTACCTATTATGGCCTTCTCGCGACCTTTCAACTCGGTGAGCCGGTGTCGGTGGCAGACTCAGCTTTGCGTGTAGCTGCAGATGCGAAGAGGGAGCGATCTTCGACCGTTCTTGATTTGCGGCACTATCGTAAGGCCGTCCAACTTGCTCAATCGGAACTTATTAGTGATGCCAGGGAAGAATTGGGTTATCTCTACAAACACCACGGAGGTAGCGAGAAGGTTCTTCTCCCTCTCATATCCCTTTCTCATCGAATAGGGGCGTTCGATATTGGGATTCGACTCGCCATTCGTCACTATGGGAAAGATTTTCGTCAAGGCACGGTTCCGTCTTCCTCCAAGATGTGGGCTGTGGCGTACCCCCTTCCCTACCAAGACGTTATTCAACGTTATGCCCCTGAACGGCTCGACCCGTATTTGGTCTCTGGGCTGATCAGAGAGGAAAGTTTATACCAGGCGCAGGCCGTTTCCCGGGTAGGGGCCCTGGGTCTAATGCAACTCATGCCCTACACGGCCAAACGGGTGGGAAAACGTTTAGGGTTGGATCCCACATTTTTTGTAAGACAGGGACTTTTTGAGCCTGAACATAATATTCAACTCGGTGTCCACTATTTAGGAACGTTGTTGGGGCAATTTCAGGATAACCTCATCTACTCCGTGGCGGCCTATAACGCAGGACCGAAAGCCGTACAGCAGTGGATCACCAAGCATGGCAGGCACCCGGCTGAAGAGTTCGTTGAATTAATCGGTTATCGGGAGACTCGTGGATATGTCAAACGTGTGATTCGTAGTTATCGAATCTATCGAATGGTATTCGAAAATTCCTGTACCACCCCCTCCCTTGACAGGTTTTGTTGAAGGAACTATAGTCCGGCACGCTAGGCAGGAAGGTAGATCAGGAGGTTGGTCCGTGAGTGTGGAAAAGCTCGATACCCTAGAAATCCGGGTAAAAAAATTGTTGGATCTCGTGGTGGAATTGCGAGAACATAAATCCCATCTTGAGCAGGAGTTGGAAGTCACGCGGGAACGATTAGCCAAACATGAAGAGTTATCAGATGGATGGGAAGAAGAGCGAACGATAATTCGGGATCGGATCGAGAAAGTCTTGGGTGAGCTAGAGTTTTTAGAGCATTCTAACGAGTAATTCGAGGTCATCCGTATGACGAAGACCATTGAGGTTGAAGTCTTTGGTCAACGATTTTCGTTGCAGGGGGAAGGAGAAGAAGAGTATTTTCATAAAATTGCGGGTTTTGTGGATGAGCAGATGCGAACCCTGGCCCAGCAATCCAAGACCAGTACCCCCACGACCTTAGCCATTCTTGCGGCCATCAATATCGCAGATCAGCTTTTTAAAAAAGAGCATCAGCAGCAATCTGGTGACGCAGAGATCGATCGTCGAGCCCAGCATCTGCTGGAAACCATCGAAAAGCACCTGACCGCCCATCCCAATTAAGCCCTTCGGTTTTCCTCAGCTGGGTTGGTTTTTCCCAGCTCCCCTATAATTTCAAAAAAAACAATTATTTAACATTTTAGGGAACCTTAGATTGGCGTCTAATATAAGTAAAATTTCCTAATTCATTAAAAGATCCTGATTGAAATAAGGTAGAGAACTCTGATAATTTAAGGTCATAAGTTGTTGATATTCAAAGAAAGAAAGGAAATGACCCTTAGGAAAGGGAATTGACTGGAAAACCCATTGTATGATGTGGACGGTATTGGCCATAGCCGGGTTTTTAGGACGCCTTTTTGAACAGGGGAGAATGCGCACTCTTGAATTTTCTGCAGTATGGAACATGCGGGATGAAATGAAGAAACAGGGGAATGTGGTATTGGTCTCTGACATGAAATTCAGTCGCAAACAAAATCAGAATAAGTGGATGAATAACCAAAGTGTTGTGCTCATGACCACGAGAATGATGGAGTATGTTGTCCCCTGGAATGGGTGGGGGCCATCAATCCCTTCCCAGGTTTGTCCTGTGCGTGTGACCCAAAAGGCGTTGCTCTCTTCCCGGTCTCAGCCTGCCGGTTTTTTCCGGTAAGGTGTTCCCGGTTTTCCTCTCATTCCTCTAACAACTAAGGGTTTCCTGGATTGGCGGGAGCCGAGTCTTCCGTCCTGTGGAATATGTGATATGGCCTCCTAGGGATGGGCAAGGCCAGGAATAGGAGCAACCCATGGAAACGATGGTTCCCATAATCGCCGGTGTTGTCGGATTACTTATTGGGATGGTGGTTTTTAAGTTCATCCAACAGCATTTGGATGCCAAACGATACGCTGAGGCCAAAGATCAAGCCCTTCAAGTCACGCAAGGGGCTCAGCGTGAAGCAGAGAATATTCTCAAAGAAGCCAAGATTGAAGCTAAGGACTTGCTCTTTCAATCCAAGGCAGAAATTGAAAAGAAAGAAAAAGAGCGTCGAAACGAACTGCAATCGGCCGAGAGGAAACTAAACCAACGGGAAGAGGCGTATGATCGGAAGCTGAGTCAGTTTGAAAAGCGAGATGAGGAGCTCCGCAAAAAAGAGATCCACTTAAAGGATAAGGAAGAGTCGCTTGCGAATAAACGGACCGAGTGTGAGCAAGCGATTAAAGAGCACCGTCTCGCCCTTGAACAAGTCGCCGGCATCACGGCCGAGGAGGCCAAGCGACACCTCTTGAGTGAAATCGAGAGTGAGGCCCGTATGGATGCCGCACTCCTCAGCAAGCGAATCCTGGACGAATCCAAAGAGATCGCCGAACGTGAGGCCAGAGAGATTGTGACGCGTTCCATTCAACGAATTACCCGAGATTATGTGAACGAGGCAACGATCTCGGTCGTTCCTTTGGCCAATGATGGGATGAAAGGACGAATTATCGGACGGGAAGGGAGAAATATCCGTGCTTTGGAAGCGGCCACAGGCGTGGATTTGATCATCGATGAAACGCCAGAAGCGGTGATCGTGTCAGGGTTTGACCCTCTTCGTCGGGAGGTTGCGAAGATTGCCTTAGAGCGTCTTATGCAAGATGGGCGAATTCACCCGACACGGATTGAAGAGGTGGTAGAAAAGGTCAAGGGGGATTTGGACAAGTTGATGCGTGATGAAGCGGAGAAAGTCATCTTTGAAGTCGGACTCTCGGACTTTCATCCGGAAATCATCAAAATGTTGGGTCGGCTGAAGTACCGGACCAGTTATGGACAGAATAATCTGTACCATGCCAGGGAGGCTTCTTATATTTGCGGGATCATGGCGTCCGAATTAGGTCTGGATGTGAAGTTAGCCAAACGCGGAGCCCTCCTACACGATATTGGCAAGGTAGTCAGTCATGAGGAAGAAGGGACCCATGCCATGCTTGGGGCAGAGATGGCCAAAAAATATGGAGAATCCGAGGAAATCGTGAATGCCATTGCGGCCCATCATGAACAAGTCGATCCCATCTGTCCTGAATCAGTTTTGGTTGCTGCCGCCGAAGCGTTATCGGCGGCCCGCCCGGGGGCCAGGCGGGAAACCCTGGAAGCATACGTTAAACGTCTGGAAAAACTGGAATCGCTGGCAACGGGATTCTCGGGTGTGGAAAAGGCGTATGCGATCCAAGCTGGTCGTGAAATCCGGGTGATCATCCGACAGGGAGAACTCAATGATTCAGAAAGTTTTGCCCTTTCCCGGGACCTTGCCAAAAAGATCGAACAAGAACTGACCTATCCGGGCCAGATTAAAGTCACCGTCATTCGAGAAAATCGATTTATCGAATTCGCTCGGTAATCCGTGCATACATATCTCATGTCATGAAGGTGCTCTTTATCGGGGATATTATGGGGGAGCCCGGGCGTCGGGTTCTCCTGAAACATCTCGGCAACCTCATTCAGGAACAAGCCATTGACCTTGTGGTTGGCAATGGCGAGAACTCAGCCGGGGGGTTTGGGATTACCCAAGATATCGCTGAGGAACTCTTTGATTTCGGTCTGTCCGCCATTACGCTGGGGAATCATGCATGGGATAAGCGCGAAGCCGTCGGGTATATTGAGAAGGACCCACGTATCGTTCGTCCCGCCAATTACCCGGAAGGGGTTCCTGGAAAAGGTGCGTGTGTGCTCGAGACGGTTCACGGGGAACGACTCGTGGTTTTGCAGCTCATGGGCCGTGTGTTTATGCCGATGGTCGACTGTCCTTTTCGGGTTGCGGAAAAAGAATTAGCCTATTGGAGCACGCAAAGCTCTTGTATTCTCGTCGATATGCATGCCGAAACCACGTCAGAAAAAATGGCCATGGCGTATTTTCTCGACGGCAAAGTCTCTGCCGTCATTGGTACGCATACTCATGTTCAGACGGCCGATGAACAAGTGCTTCCACAGGGCACTGGCTACCTCACCGATGCGGGGATGACCGGGCCAATTCAATCAGTGATCGGGATGAAGCCAAATTTAGTGATACAGAAATTTCTCACCCAAATGCCTCGAAGGTTTGAGGTGGCGTCTGGGCCATCAGTTCTCTGTGCTGCGGTGGTCGAGATTGACTCCGCCACGGGGAAAACGAAGGCGATTTCCCGATTGCGTCTGGTCGAATAAGTTCATGTTGATGGACGAATTGACCATTCCCATCTTTTCGGTTTCAGATCTTACCAAGCACATTCGGCGTCATCTTGAAGGGCAGTTTTCGGCTCTCTGGGTAGAGGGGGAAATTTCCAACCTTCGTCGGCCTTCATCCGGCCATTATTACTTGACCCTCAAAGATGATCAGAGCCAAATCCGAGCGGTGTTATTCAGAGGCCAGGCTGCACGATTGACCTTTAAGCTTGAGGATGGTTTAGAGGTGTTGGTGCGGGGTCGTATCTCCGTGTATGAACCACGCGGCGAGTATCAGCTTATTCTGGAGGGTGTGGAACCCAAAGGCATCGGGGAATTGCAACTGGCCTTCAAGCAGCGTAAGGCCCAATTCGAAGCGGAAGGATTGTTTGACGTTAGTCGGAAACGTCCCTTACCGGTTTTCCCCGAACGGATCGGTTTGGTCACGTCTCCTTCAGGTGCCGCGGTCCATGACTTTTTAACCGTCGTCAAGACACGATGGCCCCTAGCTCGCATTCTCGTGGCCCCGGCTGCCGTACAGGGGCAGGAGGCGGCTCAAGAAATTTCCTCCGCGATCAAAAATCTGAATGGACAACGATCCCTTCAGGTGATCGTGGTTGGGCGGGGTGGGGGGTCTTTGGAGGATTTATGGGCGTTCAATGAGGAACCGGTTGTCAGGGCCATTGCGGCTTCTCGTGTGCCTATCATCTCGGCGGTAGGACATGAAACTGATGTGACACTGGCTGATCTGGTGGCTGATTGGCGTGCTCCCACCCCTTCCGCGGCAGGAAAAGACGTGGTGCCGGATTCTCAGGGAGTTCGACAGCATCTGGAACATTGTGAAGCCCGGTTGGAGCGGTCCCTACGGGGAATCCTCTCACGCTATTTGAATCATGTCCATGCCCTCAGTCTTCGGCTTCCCGAACCTCGCTTGGTCATGGGCCAATTTATTCAGCGAATCGATGATTTGGAACGAAGACTGATCGAGAACATCCGGAAAAGGTTGAAGGAGGTTTGCGTCAGCCTTGTGCAATATCAAAGCCAGGTCTGGGGAAATAACCCGGCCTTTGAAATTCGTCGCCAAACCCAGTACATTCAGGATCTGAATGGTCGCTTAGCGGGAAATCTGTCTGCCCATTATCGTCGAAAGAAGCACAGTCTTGAGCTCAAAGCCTCTCAACTGCATCAATTAAGTCCCCTGAACGTCTTGGGGCGGGGATATAGTATTATCCAAAGGGTGAAGGACGGAAAAATTCTCAAACAATCAAAAGACATTACAGTGGGTGAAGCGGTCAGGGCTCGGTTATCCAAGGGAGAAGTACTGTGTTCAGTCGATCGGGTGGAGTCATAAGGGTCCCTTTTGATTGGGTGCCTCCACTCGTTATAATGTTTAAAAGGTGTTGGCCGGATCTTTGATCTCCGTGGAAAATGATGAGGTGTAATTCGGGAGAGGGACGGTTTCTGTGGCTGCCGTAAAATTTGAAAAAGCCCTTGCGCGTCTCGAAACGATCGTTACTGAGCTTGAGCGGGGAGAACTTTCTTTGGATGACTCTCTGAAGATTTTTGAAGAAGGGGTCAAGCTGTCTAAAACGTGTTTGAAGATATTGGATGAAGCCGAGCAAAAAGTAGAAATACTCGTTCAAGATACCGATGGCAGAAAGCGGATTCAAGCCTTTTCTCTTGATGAACCCACATCGCAGGAATCCTGAACTCTTTGAATGATAAGGGTTTGATTCCTTGAATCTTTCATCCTAACTTTGAAGAACTTGAGGTGGTTGTGTGCCGGCCCTGGAGACACCTGGACCATCAAAAGAACGTCTGGATGCCCTGTTAGTCCGCCGTGGAATAGCGACCAGCCGGGAACAGGCCAATCGACTGATCTTAGCTGGCCACGTCCGAGTGAATGGCTGCATTCTCGATAAGCCCGGAAAATACGTCAAAGCTGATATCATATTAGACCTCCTCGAGAGCAAACCTCCTTTTGTCAGTCGGGGAGGAGAGAAGTTGGCCGCTGCTCTTGACCATTTTTCCTTGTCGTGCACAGGATTAGCGGTGATGGATGTCGGTGCGTCGACCGGGGGATTCACCGATTGCGTGCTTCAACGGGGTGCACGGCGGGTGTATGCCGTGGATGTGGGCTATGGCCAACTCGATCAACGGCTGCGAGAGGACCCTCGTGTGGTGGTCATGGATCGTCAGAATATTCGATATATTTCCCCTGAGGATGTTCCGGAACGTATCGATTTCGTTGTCGCCGACGTGTCATTTATTTCCCTCAAGCTGGTCTTGCCGCCCGTTCTGAAATTGGTAACCCCAAACGGTTATGTTGTCGTGTTAGTGAAACCTCAATTTGAGGTAGGAAAGGGGCAAGTGGGAAAGGGAGGTGTCATACGTGATGAAGCGTTGCGGATGGAAGTGAAGGAAACATTCTTGGGCTTTGCTCAGTCTATCGGGTTATCACCACTTGGGGTGATGGACTCTCCGGTGTTGGGGAAAAAGGGAAATAAGGAATTCTTGGTCGCCTTACAAACATCATGAATGAAGTCAGGCGGGGAATCGTCTGGCGTATTGACGGATAGGTCGCACTCCAATCGGCTGACGTCAAAGAAAGGTTGTATGGGAACGAAGGTATTAGTGACCGGGGGAGCGGGATTTATCGGCTCCCATCTAGTCGATCGCTTAATTCAGGAAGGCAATGAGGTCGTCGTGGTCGATAACCTTTCTACCGGGAAAAAACGTCAGGTGAACCGGAAAGCACAATTTTATCGGACTGATGTTCAAGCCAAACGGTTAGATCGGATCATTCGAAATGAACGTCCCTTAGTCCTGGTACATTTGGCAGCTCAAATGAATGTCCGGCACTCTACTGAAGATCCCATGTTCGATGCGGAAGTGAATATTTTAGGTACGTTAAATGTTTTAGACTGTGCCGTGCGAAACGGTGTTCGGAAGGTTTCCTTCGCTTCCTCAGGTGGAGCGGTGTATGGGGAACAAGAAATTTTCCCTGCAGCCGAAACACACAAAACCGAGCCCGTCTCGCCTTATGGCATCAGTAAATTAGCCGGAGAAAAATATCTGTCGTATTTTGCGCTCAACACGGGTCTTCGAGTTGTGGCCCTCAGATTTGCCAATGTGTATGGGCCTCGGCAAGATTCCGAAGGGGAAGCCGGAGTGGTGGCGATTTTTTCGAAGAAAATGCTGACTGGCGAACAGCCGATCATCAATGGTACAGGAAAACAAACCAGGGATTTTATCTTTGTGGATGATGTGGTCGAAAGTATTATGGTGACCTTGGACGAACAAATCCAAGGTACATTTAATGTGGGGACCGGGCAAGAGACTTCGATTAATGAGTGCTATGCCATCATTAAATCGCTGACCCAGAGTACGTGTAAGGATATTTTTGGTGCCGCCAAAAAAGGAGAACAGTTTCGAAGTGTGTTAGATGTCAATAAGATCAAGGAAACCTTTGGTTGGGATCCCCAGGTTTCGTTAGAGGAAGGCCTGCGAATCACCGTTGACGCCTTTCGCGATAACGCGTAAGGAAACATGCCGTCTGGATCGATAGAGCAAGGATTGGAACGCGATCAATACCGAGGGACCGAAGGATCGATCTCGATGGACCAGGCCTCAATTCCTCCAATGAGATTTTTCACGTTAGGGAATCCCTGTTGGAGTAAAAACCCAACGGCATCCGCACTTCGCATGCCTTTATGGCAGTAGGCCACGATTTCACTGTCCCTATCCAATTGATCCAGGGAGGTGGGGAGCTGACCGAGAGGGATTAAGACGGATCCATCGATTTTTGCCAGTGAGTATTCATGAGGCTCACGCACATCTAAGAGGAATACGGTCTCTCCCTTATCCATGCGTTCCTTGAGGTCTCGTACGGTAATCGTATAACTCATCAATCTATCCTCCTCGCACAAATGGCCATTGGGGTTTTTGGAGGAATCATCATAGCGACTGAATTTTCAGGGTGTCAATTTATTCTTGAAAACTAAGGAAGAATTCTATGAGTAAGCCTGTTCATGTGATGATACAAGAGATTGCCGGGTATGAAGGCCAAGACATTCTCATTAAGGGGTGGATCCGTCATCGACGGTCGAGTGGAAAGTTGAGTTTTCTTACGGTACGAGATGGCACCGGGGATCTGCAGGCTATTGTGGCCAAGAATAGTGTTGGGGAGGAACAGTTCGGATTATGCGGAAAGCTGACTCAAGAGTCCTCAGTCATGCTCACTGGCCAACCGAAAAAAGATGATCGCGCTCCCGGTGGATACGAATTGGATGTGAGGCACCTTCAAGTCTTGCAAGTGGCCGATCCCTTTCCGATCCAGCCGAAGGAGCACGGGATCGGTTTTCTCATGGAGCACCGGCACCTATGGCTTCGTTCTAGGCGACAGCATGCCATTATTCGGGTTCGACATGAGATTATCCGGGCCTGCCGTAATTTCTTCGACGAACGGGGGTTTACGTTGATCGATACCCCGATCTTCACTCCCAATGCCTGTGAAGGGACGACCACCTTATTTCAGACGGACTATTTCGACCAAGTGGCCTATTTAGCTCAAAGTGGACAGTTATACGGGGAAGCCGCGGCTGCCGCCTTCGGAAAGATTTATTGCTTTGGTCCAACCTTTAGAGCCGAAAAGTCTAAGACTCGCCGCCATCTTATGGAATTTTGGATGGTGGAGCCTGAAATTGCGTTCGCAGAATTGCCTGACGTGATGCAATTGGCTGAGGATTTTCTGTGTGACATTCTGTCTCAAGTCTTGAAGAACCGAAGATCTGAATTGGAGTCATTGGAGCGAGATATCGACAAGTTGGAACGTATGCTTCCCCCCTTTCCTCGTTTGACGTATGAAGAGGCCGTGGAGCGTTTGCGAAACATGGGAAGGGCAATTCAATTTGGAGATGATTTTGGAGCTGAAGATGAAACGGTGTTATCGCAGGAATTTGATCGACCGGTGGTCGTTCATCGTTACCCTGCCAGTGCCAAAGCGTTTTATATGGCCAAAGATCCAGACCGGCCTGAGTTGGCACTGTGTATGGATGTCCTGGCTCCCGAAGGGTATGGAGAAATTATTGGAGGGGGGCAACGCATTCATGAATTGGAAGCCCTGCAGGAGCAAATTCGCCACCATGACCTTTCCGAGGATACGTTTAAATGGTATGTGGACCTACGCAGGTTCGGTACGGTGCCACATGCCGGGTTTGGAATGGGAATTGAGCGGGTAGTCGCCTGGGTTTGCGGTCTTGACCATGTGAGGGAAACCATACCCTTTCCAAGAATGTTATATACGCTCTATCCCTGATGAAGGTGAAGATCTTCCCACCCGGTTGATTGACTCAGATAGCTACCCTTGGTAGCCGGAAAATCCCTCATTTTTCTTTCCCTTTATTAAAGGCTCGAAAAGCTTGACATCTTTTTCCGCAACTGTATACTGGATTGGTGGTAAAAAGTGGGTTAAATTGGGGTAAAAAATTCATAAATTTGCATAAAAAATGTGCATAAATCGGTACTCACTGAGGAAATTTGTGAATTTCTGGATCCAAGACCTGGTGGGGTCTATGTAGATTGTACTCTGGGTCATGGAGGGCTTTCTTTAAAAATTCTCGAAAAAACCGGTAATCATGCTCATATTCTTGGTTTGGATTGTGATAGTGAGGCCTTGGATTTTGCGAAAGCGACATTAAAAGGCCATGCTCAATCGGTCGACTATTTTCATGGGAATTTTTCCCACCTTAAGACCTTCGTGCAATCGGTAGGCGTTACGCTGGTGGATGGAGTGGTGTTCGATCTTGGGGTTTCATCGATGCAGTTGGATCAACCTCACCGTGGTTTCAGTTTTCAGCTCCCAGGGCCTCTGGATATGCGAATGGATCAGAGGCAGGTTACCAGTGCAGCTAATTTGGTGAACGAATTACCGGAAAAAGAGCTTGCAGACATGATCTTTGTCTATGGTGAAGAGCGCTACTCACGGCGCATTGCCCGTGCGATCGTCGAATCGCGAGAACATGAACAGATCGTCACGACACAGGCCCTGGTCCAGGTCCTGAGTCACGCCTTGCCCTTGGCCTATAAACGAGGGCGATTGCATTTTGCGACCAGAACGTTTCAGGCACTTCGGCTCAAGGTCAATCGTGAGTTGGAGGTTCTTGAAGGAGCGTTGGCCGATGCCATTTCACTCCTCAAGCAAGGGGGAAAGGTCGCGGTGGTGTCGTTTCATTCCTTGGAAGATCGGATCGTGAAGCACTTTTTCCGAAAACTTTCCCGTGGAGAAACCCCTGCGATCTCTGTATTGACGAAAAAACCCATTCGTCCAACCCGTGAAGAGGTGATCAGTAACCCTCGGGCCCGAAGCGCAAAATTACGTGTCGCTCAACGTCTGGCTGTGGGAGCAATCGAATGAGGAAAAACTTTTTTCTCGGGGTGATGGTTGTGCTAGGGGTGTGGTGCCTTTTTTATGTGGGAATCAAAATCGATATGTGGAGGCTGGGGTATGAAATAGAGGAATTGCAAGAGCAGCGTACCGAATTGGTGCGACAGCAAGAAGACCTTCAGGGCAAGCTCTCCGCCCTGATGGATCCGCAAAGAATTGCCAAGCGGGCTCAACAGCAATTGGGGTTTATGGTGCCTCAGGAGGGGCAAGTGGTGATGATCTCACTTGATATGTTTCCTGAGGGTCTTTCTGATTCGACGATTCCCGTCAAGCTCGCCAGGGAATTTTCGGCCACTCGAGGAACTCGGTGATGAAGTCTTCCATGCCGGAGATCCACCCGGTTTGCAAATTACGAAGCGGACTGTTGTGCTTTCTGTTTCTGATTGGTTTTTCTCTCATCGGGATGCGTTTGGTGTACCTTCAGGTCTTTCAAGCTGCGGCTGGTGCCCATCAAGTCAAGCGCCAACATCAACAGACGGTGTTGGTCAAACCCGATCGAGGGGTGATCGTCGATCGAATGGGGCACCCCTTAGCGCTGAATGTCGAGGTTTCTTCGCTCTATGCTCGTCCTTCTTTAATCTCCAAGCCAGCACAAGTCGCCAAAACACTCGCGCGACCACTGGAGATCCCGCGTCGAAAGCTCAAGGCTCTTCTTTCCCGAGACCAACCGTATGTGTGGATCAAGCGGCATCTCTCTGACGATCAGGCTAATCAGTTTTCTACTCTCGAAATCCCAGGGATCTTTTTGACGAAAGAACCGCAACGGTTTTATCCAAAAGGGGAACTGGTTTCTCACGTCCTGGGATTTGCTGGCGTGGATAGCCAGGGGTTAGAGGGAGTCGAGTTTCAGTATGAATCCTTTCTCAGGGGAGAGAACAATCTTATTCAGTACCAACGTGATGCCCTTGGAAGAAAAATCGCTTCTTCCTCAATTCCGCAAGCCTCCGGCCATCAGTTAGGGTTTCATCTTACGCTCACGATCGATGAAGTGATTCAATACATCGCTCAAGATGAGTTGACTCAAGCCGTGAAAAAGGCGGGAGCGAAATCCGGCAACATTATCATCATGGATCCTCTCACCGGAGCGATTTTAGCTTGGGCACTCAATCCGACATTCGACCCTAACCGATTTTCTGAATTTTCTCCTGGGGCATGGCGGAACCGTTTGGTGACGGATTCGTATGAACCGGGATCGACGTTGAAAATCGTGGTCGCTGCCGCGGCCTTGGAAGAAGGCTTGATGAATCCTGATACCCTGATTTACGGGGGGGAGGGTCAAATCACAGTGGCTGGGACCGTCGTGCATGACCCGTCTCGGGCGAGTTGGTTGACGTTTTCTGAGGCGGTGGTCAAGTCCAGTAATGTCGGGGCGATTAAAATGGCGGTGGAGTTAGGAGAGCAGAAGCTCCTCGATTACCTTCAAGCTTTTGGCTTTGGGGAAAAAACCGGTATTGATCTTCCTGGAGAATCTTCCGGAATTCTTCGGGAGTTGAGTCAATGGAGTGGAAGAAGTCTTCCTTCGATCGCGATGGGGCATGAGATTGCTGTCACCCCGATTCAAATGGTGACGGCCATGGCTGTCATTGCCAATGGGGGGTGGTTAATGAAACCGTTCGTGGTTTCCTCGGTGGTCGATTCGCGTGGAACGACCGTGTTGATGAATGAATCTTCACGAAAACGGCAACCTCTTTCTGAGGCTACCGCTCAGTCGGTCAGCCAGATATTGGAAGCGACCGTGGAAGTGGGAACCGGAAAACGCGCAAGATTGACCGGTTATCGGGCAGCCGGAAAGACCGGAACCGCACAAAAGTTTGATTCACAGACGGGTCGCTATTCTTCGACGAACGTGATCGCCTCTTTTGTGGGTTTTGCCCCGGTCGAGCATCCTCGCTTAGCTATGCTGGTGGTGCTGGATGAACCTCAAAAGGGTAATTGGGGTGGAGAAGTGGCCGCCCCAGTTTTTCGGAAAGTCGCGGAACGTGTGTTGCCGCATTTAGGGGTGCTTCCTGGAGGCTCACAGATTATTCGGACGGCGGGGCCTTCTAGGCCTGCTACTCCATCGCCTTCAGTCGTACATTAAGCCGTGATTCTTCAAGAGTTGCTACGTCCGTTAGATACGGTGATGACTTCGGGGGAGCTTTCGGTTGATGTTCAGGCTATTACCGAGGATTCGCGAAACGTGGGACCGGGAACGTTGTTCGTGGCCATCAAAGGCGAACGGCAAGATGGACATCACTTTCTTCCTCAGGCTCAGGCACAGGGGGCAGTTGGGGTGGTGATTCAAACCGAATCTCCGGAATTAAAGGTGGCGTCCTGGGACACTTCCTCAGGACCCGTTGTTGGAGTAAAGAATACGCGTGAAGCGTTAGGATTATTAGCGGCCAGATTAAAGGGTGTCCCTTCTCAACAGCTTCGGATGATTGGGGTGACCGGCACGAACGGAAAAACCACAGTCACCCATCTGGCAAAGTCCTTATTGGAGACAGAGGGCTTGCATGTGGGTCTGTTAGGGACTGTGGGCTATGTTTTTGGGACACAACATCAGGAAGCGTCGCATACGACCCCAGGTTCGGTTCAACTACAAGATATGCTCGCACAAATGGTTCAGGCGGAAATGGATGTCGCGGTTCTGGAAGTTTCCTCTCATGCCCTGGCATTGGATCGGGTGGCCGGATGCGAGTTTGACATTGTGGTATTCACCAATCTGACTCAAGACCATCTCGATTTTCATGAAACGATGGATGAATATTTTCGTGCCAAACTTCGATTATTTACCGACTATGTGGGATCCAAGCAAAAGTCCCTGCCCAAACGGGCCATTGTGAATGCGGATGATCCTCACGCCAAAGATATCCTGAAGTATTGCACGATTCCTAACTGGACCTTTGGAGTAACCGCTCCGGCAGATATTCAAGCGGAGGAGATTCGCTTGTCTGTGGATGGGACGACCTTTTGGGTCAAGAGTCCCCATGGTTCATTTCACATCACCAGCCATCTGGTGGGGGAGCACAATGTCTCGAATATGTTAGCGGCAATCGGAATTGGATTGGAGATGGGGATGACACCTGCCAACATCCAAGAGGCGTTACATGCTGTCAGGAGTGTCCCTGGGCGTTTTGAATGCATCGATGAAGGACAACCCTTTTCTGTGGTCGTCGACTATGCCCATACGGATGATGCGTTGTGCCGTCTCTTGACGGCCGCACAAGCCATAAAGACTGGACGAATTGTAACGGTGTTTGGCTGTGGGGGAGATCGTGATTCGGGAAAACGACCCAAGATGGGGAAAGTGGCTGTCAGCCTGAGTGACTTGGTGGTTCTGACGTCTGATAATCCCCGCACTGAAAATCCACGAGAGATCATTCGAGAAATTGAAGCCGGGATTCAGGAGATTCCCTCCGACGAACGAAGCTCCTATGAGGTGATCCCCGATCGAGCGAAGGCCATTCGGTATGCGATTCAGGCAGCTCGTCCAGACGATCTGGTTCTGGTTGCCGGTAAAGGTCATGAAGATTACCAAATTATCGGGACGGAGAAAGTCCATTTTGATGATCGGGAAGAGGTGAGGAAGGCCATTGTCCAGCTTGATCCTCCCGGTTGATGTCGGAATCCCTCATGTTGCTGTTTGAGGTGGAAGAGGTACTTCACGCTACCGGGGGGGCGTTGGTTGTTAGAGAAAGCCGGCGAAAGGGTTTCAAGAGAATCCAGACGGATTCTCGAAAAGTCAAAACGGGTGATTTGTTCCTGGCTTTGCAGGGTCCCAATTTTGATGGCCATGATTATCTTCTCCAAGCCTGGGAGAGTGGTGCCTACGGTGTATGTATCGAAGAATCTCGAGCTCCCGGAATTCTCTCACGACAAGGGTCGGCTTTCAGGCCTCGTCCCTTGGTGATTGGAGTGAAGAATACTCTTCGAGCCTATCAAGAATTAGCGAGGTTCCATCGTTCGAAATTTTCCATTCCTGTGATCGCGATTACGGGGAGTAATGGGAAGACGACAACCAAAGAAATGGTCAGTCAGATACTTTCCACCACATGGCGTGTCCACAAAACTCCAGAAAATTTTAATAATGCGATTGGTGTGCCGCAGACGGTCTTGGGGATCCGTAACACTCATCAGGCTGCAGTCATTGAGATGGGCGTAGATCAGGTAGGGCAAACAGATCGATTATGTGAAATCGCTCGTCCTACGGTCGGCGTGATCACCAACGTCGGTCCCGATCATTTGGAGTTTTATCGAACCATGGCTAGGTCAGCCACTTCAAAAGCGGAACTCTTGAAGTGGATTCCTCAAGATGGAACAGCAGTGTTAAATGCTGATGATCAGTATTATTCGCGTTTTGTCCGACAGGCAACAAGTCCAGTCGTGTCCTTTGGGTTTTCTCCCGATGCGGATGTTTCTGCGACGGATTATCAGTGGAATGGTCGGAAAACAACGTTCAAACTAGGTCTCCCCTCACGAAAAAGAGGGCGAAATGTCAGCCTGTCGGTCATGGGTTCGCACAACGTGTCCAATGCCCTTGCTGGAGCGGGAGTGGGCCATGCCCTGGGGTTGTCGGCTGAGAATATTATTAAGGGGTTGGGCAAATTTCGACCGGCATCGATGCGATCTGAAGTCCTCCGAAAGGGGGGGGTGACTTATATTTATGATTGTTACAACGCGAATCCTGCTTCCGTGAAGGCTGCCCTAGAATTACTCGTGAGTGTGGATCCTGCTCGGCGCACCATCGCGATCTTGGGGGACATGCTGGAATTGGGTCCACAAGAGCAGGCCTTTCATGAAGAAATAGGAAAATACGCGGCTGACAAACACGTCACGCATGTGATTGCGTGCGGAACATTTGGTCCTCTGATAGGCGAGGGGGCTGCAACCGCTCGTCGAAGCCAAACCGGAGTGACAGTGGTTAAAAATGCCACTGGCGCCGGCCGTGCGCTTAAGCGATTGGTGAAGCGCGGAGATATCGTGCTGATCAAGGCTTCCAGGGGGATGCGGATGGAGCGGGTCTTGGAGGCTGTGTAAGCAGGATCGGCAATTGAGATTCTGAGTTCCATGAATCATAAACCTCGTTGTATTTTTTACGTTGGTTAAAGGCGCACATGCTGTATCTTTGGTTGTACCCTCTTCATACTGACTTTGCCATTTTTAACGTATTTCGATACCTCAGTTTCCGGATGATTTATGCCGCGATCACGGCCTTTCTGATCGTGTTTTTCCTTGCTCCCCCAGTTATCAAGCGACTTCAAACCTTGGGTTTGGGGCAGAAGATTCGGACGGATGGACCTCAGAGCCATCTCGGGAAATCTGGGACGCCTACGATGGGAGGGGTCTTAATTCTATTTTCTGTCTTATTGGCGACTTTGTTATGGGCCGATATTTCGGTTTTTTATGTCTGGCTGGTGTTGTTATCTATCGTCGGATTTGGACTCATCGGTTTTGTGGATGATTACATCAAAATTTTACGAGGACAATCCCTGGGATTGACGGCCGGTCAAAAATTCTTGGGCCAATTGGGTGTGGCCCTGGGCATTGGAATGTTTATCTACCTTTCTCCGGCGTATTCCACTGAACTCAGCGTGCCGTTTTTCAAAAATTTCACCCCTGACTTAGGCATGTTGTACATTCCATTTGCCATTCTCGTGATCGTGGGTTGTTCCAATGCCGTGAACCTGACGGATGGGTTAGATGGGTTAGCGGTCGGTCCGATCATCATCGCCGCCATGGCATATACGGTGGTGGCCTGGGCCGTTGGGAATAAACTGGTATCCGAATATCTTCTCATTCCTCATATTGAAGGGGCCGGGGAATTGGCTGTGTTGACGGCTTCCATCATCGGCTCTGGGTTAGGGTTTCTCTGGTTTAACACGTATCCGGCATCGGTATTCATGGGAGATGTCGGGTCTCTTCCCTTAGGGGCTGCGCTGGGGACGGTCGCCGTGGTGTGCAAGCATGAATTGTTATTAGTTCTCGTCGGGGGTGTGTTCGTGATGGAAGCGGTGTCGGTGATCTTTCAAGTCCTGTCGTTTAAATCACGGGGAAAGCGAATTTTTCTGATGGCCCCATTACACCATCATTTTGAGATGAAGGGGTGGGAAGAACCCAAAGTGGTCGTTCGACTCTGGATTATCGCGATCATTCTCGGATTACTCAGCATCAGTACATTAAAACTTCGATAACCAATTTGGGGCACATGGCCTCCTGGAGTTATTCCTTTCGTGAACACTGCACCGATCCTGCCCGTTACCCAATGGCAGGGGAAAATGGTCTTGGTGTTGGGGTTCGGACAGAGTGGACAGTCAGCGGCAAGACTTCTTTTAGACCTTGGCGCGAATGTGACGATTGTCGAAGAACAATCTACTCCGGAATTACTCTCTACTGCTGAAGCGTTTTCACAGCGGGGGGCAAAAATTGTCTTTGGTGGAGAGTATCAGGAGACGAAAGAGGTGCCTGAACTCTTGGTGGTCAGTCCAGGTGTTTCAAAAGATCATGCGCTAGTCCAACAGCTTGTTCATCGAAAGATCCCCGTTATTGGAGAACTGGAGCTAGCCAGTTGGTTTATCCATGACCCGGTTATTGCCGTCACCGGGACGAATGGAAAAAGCACGACGGTCCGTCTTATTGGCGAGATGCTTCAACAATCGGGAAAACACATTTTTGTCGGTGGCAATCTGGGCATTCCCTTATGCGAGGCCATTCAACGGCCCATCAACACTTCTAAAGAAAACGTTTATGACTATGTGGTCGTGGAGGTGTCAAGTTTTCAATTAGAAACGATTCATCATTTTCATCCATGGATCGCGGTTCTCTTAAACATCACGCCGGATCACCTTGATCGCCACAAAACAGAAGAACAGTACGTTTCGGCCAAACGACGAATATTTGAGAACCAGACATCCACTGATTGGTCTTTGGTGAACGCTGATGATCCTCTCGTACAATCGTGTGTGGTCTCCACTGGAGGTTCACGGATGACGTTTAGCCGCCATCATCCAGTGGAGTCAGGAGCCTTTGTGGCCAATCGTGAGGTGCGAGCGATAGTGGGTGGTCGTGAGTATCACCTCTTTGATGACTCTCAAGTTCCTTTGCGCGGAGGCCATAATGTGGAAAATGTTTTGGCGGCTATAGGGGTCAGCCTTCTTTGTGGGTGTTCACAAGAAAGCATTGGAGAAGCCCTGCAACAGTATTCTCCGGTTGAGCATGTGCTGGAACCCGTCCGTGAGTGGCGTGGAATTACCTTTATCAATGATTCAAAGGGAACCAATGTGGATGCGACCATCAAGGCCATACAAAGTTTTCAGGAACCGCTGGTCTTGATTCTCGGAGGTCAGGATAAAGGTGGAGACTTTTCTCAATTAACAGGCTACCTTCAAAAGCAGACCAGAGGCGTCATCGTAATTGGAGAGGCCTCCAATACCATCGCGGAAAGTTTAGGCGGGTCTGTTTCGCTCACAAGGGCTGAAACTCTCGAGGCTGCCGTGAAAGAGGCGGCCCGAATCGCTGAGGCAGGTGATGTCGTCCTGTTTTCTCCTTCCTGTGCCAGCTTCGATATGTTTCGAAATTATCGACATCGAGGGATGGAATTTAAGCGCATCGTCACCGAGCTTCAATAAAGGTCATCGGAAATGCTCCTCAGAAGGAAAAATGCCCATCGAGATTCCCGAGCCTGGGCTGATTTGTTTCCCCAGCCGGGCGGGATGGTTCAAGCAAGAATCGACCCACTGATTCTGGGGATTACGCTGGCACTGTCCCTTGGGGGCTTGGTCATGGTGTTTAGCGCGAGTGGAGTGATGGCGGAAGCCAAGTTTACAGAGTCAACTTATTATCTGCAGCGGCAGATTGTGTGGATGCTTCTGGGGTTTTTCCTGCTCGTCTTCGGGGCACATTTCCCCTACGAAAAATGGAGAGCCTGGATTCCTCATATTATCGCTGGGTGTATTGGTGGCTTGGTGCTCGTTCTGTTTGTGGGCCCGGAAATCAACGGAGCCCATCGTTGGCTTTCACTCTGGGCCTTCTCCATTCAGCCAACGGAAATGGCCAAGCTCGCTGTGGTGCTCTATCTAGCGGCGTTCCTTTCTGGCCCCTCTCGTCGGGTAACGGATTGGCGTCGGGGTTTTCTTCCTCCAGCGGCCATTACCGGTGTGATTTGCGGCTTAGTGGTCATTGAGCCGGATCTCGGGAGTACGATTGTCTTAAGTCTGGTCTTTGTCGGAATGATGTACCTGGCCGGGGCTCGCATCCTCCATCTTCTGGGGTTAGGTGTCCCCCTGCTCGCGGCATTTGGACTGTTGATCTGGACCAACCCTGAGCGTATGGAACGCTTGATGACCTTCCTCAATCCGTGGAGTGACCGAGAGGGTGCGGGTTATCAATTAGTCCAGTCTTTATTGGCGTTGGAAAACGGCGGAATTTTTGGCGTTGGCCTTGGGCAAGGGAAACAGAAATTATTGTATTTACCCGAAGGGCACACCGATTTTGTTTTGGCGTTAGTGGGCGAAGAACTCGGCTTGATCGGGACCACAGGACTGCTGGCCTTATTTGCCATTCTGGTCTTTAAGGGGTTTCGGGTGGCGGCCTTGGCGCCGGATGTGTTTGGTCGATTTCTAGCATTGGGCATTACCATGTTGCTGGGTATTCAAGCTCTGATCAATGCCGGTGTGGTGTGTGGCATGTTACCGACAAAGGGTTTAACGCTACCGTTGGTGAGTTATGGGGGGTCTTCTCTTTTGACCACGATGCTGGCGATCGGAATTTTATTGAATGTCGCCCGGCAAAGTCGGTCGAGTCCTTAGGTAAGGGGAGCCCAGCCCATGAGGGTCGTGATCGCGGCAGGGGGCACCGGTGGGCACATGTATCCCGCCATCGCCTATGCCAAAGAGTTTCAGCGTCAGGACCCAACCGGCACGATCGTGTTTATCGGGACAGGGAAGTCATTGGAACACACGATTCTTCAACAAGAGGGCTTTCAGACGGCCTCGATTCGTATTGAGGGACTCATCGGTCGTCGATTACTCGACAAAATCCGGTCTCTGTTGCTTCTACCGGGAGCGGTGGGACAGGCATTGGGTATTCTACGATCCCATCGTCCGGATTTGGTGATCGGAACTGGAGGATATTTTAGTCCTCCAGTCGTCGTTGCCGCGTGGCTGTTACGCATTCCACGAATCCTCCTCGAGCCCAATGCGATGCCAGGACTCGCCAATCGGTTGTTGGGTCCCCTGGCGAATAAGGTGTTGGTGGCTTTTGAAGAGGCCAAAAAATTTTTTTCATCATCAACGGTGTCGGTCATCGGTACGCCCATACGAAAAGATTTTATCCTGACCCATCAACCGGAATTGCCTCAACGATTTTCTCGCCTCCTGGTCTTTGGTGGATCACAGGGTGCTCGAGCGATCAATACCGCCATGTTGGAGGCTTTGGGGGAATCCCAACTCATGCGGGATGAATTAACGATTATTCACCAAACCGGCGAGGACGATGTTTCCAGGGTACAACAGGCCTATGAAAGTCTGGCGGTCAAGGCCACGGTCCATCCCTTTATTTTTAATATGGCAGAAGAACTACGCAAGGCCGATTTTGTCATTTGTCGTGCCGGAGCGAGTACGCTGGCAGAACTGACGGCATTGGGGAAAGCAGCCTTACTGGTGCCTTTTGCGCACGCGACTCATAACCACCAGGAAAAAAATGCTCGAGTGTTGGAAAAAGCTGGGGCCGCCAAGGTCCTTATTCAGTCTGAACTCGGGGGAACCCGTTTGATGCACGAGGTGGAAGCCTTGATGAAGGATATCTCCGAGTTGCAAAAGATGAGCGCAAACAGTTGGAGTCTCAGAACGGTGAATGCGACCGAAACTATGGTCCGGGAATGTTTGGAGCTCGTTCCTGGGTCTTCTGGGGAATAAACGACGAAGAACGTCCTAGATTACCACGATACGTGTTTAAACCTTTTTCAGAGGAGGGACGCATACAGGAATACGGATGGCAGAATTCGGAGACTGTAAGTGGAGATGAGGGTTCACACGATGGTGTATGGTTATCGACAACGTAAAGACTTTTTTCCGATTCAATTCCTGAACTGTAGGATAAAAAATACCGGTCCTCTTCCCACAGCAATTTTTCGGTCGGTGGTGTGTTCATGTCTCCTGGATTCTTTCATGGTTCTTGTGTCTCAAGCTGATTATGTTTCGAAAAATTCAACACATTCATCTCGTGGGTATTGGTGGGAGTGGTATGAGCGGCATTGCGGAAGTGCTGCTCACCCTTGGGTATAAGGTTACCGGATCGGATGTCGGTCACTCGGACAGTATTCGCCGGCTGGAACAAATGGGAGGCACGGTGTTCATTGGCCACCAAGAGTCCAATGTAGAAGGGGCACAGGTTGTCGTGGTTTCATCAGCGATCGCGCACTCTAATCCCGAAATTCGGGCTGCCCGGGCCAGGGTGATTCCGGTCATCCCACGGGCGGAGATGCTTGCGGAATTAATGCGGTTGAAGTTCGGGATTGCCATTGCCGGAGCTCATGGGAAGACCACGACGACCTCCATGGTGGCCTCCATTTTAGCGCAAGCCGGCCTTGATCCTACGTTTGTGGTTGGGGGAAAAGTCAATGCGATGGGGACTCATGCCCGGTTGGGTCGGAGTGATCTCTTAATCGCGGAAGCTGATGAGAGTGATGGTTCCTTTTTGCGGTTATCTCCCTCTTTGGTGGTCGTGACCAACATGGACCGAGAGCATTTAGATCATTATGGGAGTATGGAAGGACTTCAAGAAGCCTTTTTAGAGTTTGTCAATAAAGTGCCGTTCTATGGTTCTGCCATTCTCTGTACCGATGATCCCTGGATTCGCGGGATGCTGCCACGTGTGGTGAAGCGATACCAGACCTATGGTATGAACGATTATTCCGGTGTGCTGACGGCGGATTTGTCGGCGACGGATATTGAACCGAAGGCTCTGGGTGTAGATTTTCGTGGCCATTACCTCGGTCAAAAACTCGGCCCGTTCCGAATCCGGATCCCTGGTGTTCACAACGTCTCTAATGCCTTAGCCGCGATTGGAGTGGCGTTGGAATTGGAAGTCCCGGTGGATCTCATTCGCTCGGGGTTGGCCGCCTTTTCGGGCGTTGAACGGCGGTTTCAAATTCGAGGGGAGAAAAGCGGAGTCGTGGTGGTCGATGATTATGGGCATCATCCGACCGAAATACGGGCTACTCTTGCTGCGGCAAAGACGACCTGGTCCAGAAGGGTCGTTGTGGTATTCCAACCCCATCGGTACTCCAGAACACAAGAATTGCTCAAGGAGTTTGCGGGCGCCTTTGAACAGGCGGATGAAGTGTTCGTGATGGATATTTATCCGGCCGGTGAAAGTCCCATCCCTGGCGTGACCGGGGAAGCCATCGTTGAACAAATTCGCTCAACGGGACACCCGTCCGTTCATTGGGTCGATGGGAATTCCGATTTCCCTGATCAATTGAAAAAGACCCTGCAAGAAGGGGATGTGTTGCTCACCCTCGGTGCCGGGGATGTGTGGAAAATCGGAACCCACATCTTGGAGACGTTATAGGGTAAGAGGAATGGAGCGTGCCAAGGATGACAACCTCTCGAGGTCATCTTGCCCTACAGCCCCTGCGACGTGCTTTGAGACAGTTCAAAGGGAAGACCCTGTGGGGAGAACCCTTGGCCGTCCATACATCGCTTCAGGTGGGAGGCCCCGCCGATGTGCTTGTCATCCCATCCGATGTCGAGGATGTGATTCGGGTGGTTCAAGGGGCCAGAACCCATGGAGTGAAATTTACGGTATTGGGTGGGACCAATGTGGTGATTCGCGATAAAGGAATTCGAGGCATCGTGATTCAATTAGCCAACCTGACCAAAATGTCTGAAGAAGGTCATCACGTCGTGTATTCCGAGGCCGGAATCCGTCTTCCTCGGCTGATGCAATTTGCTTTGGGGCGCCGGCTTGCGGGCATGGAATGGGCTGCAGGAATCCCCGGGACGGTAGGAGGGGCGGTCGTGATGAATGCGGGGACTCGATTAGGCGAGATGCAGGATGTGCTTTCGGCCGTTGATCTGGTGAATCCCAAGGGGATCCGAATGCGGATCGAAGCGGGCAGGTTGGTCTTTCAGTACCGCAAAACGAAGTTGCCCAAAGGGGTGGTCGTCGGGGCTTGGATGCAATTGCGGTCTGCCACTCGACAAGAGATTGAAAGCGTGACTAAACGGTATCTTCGTTATCGCAAGGACACACAACCATTGACTCAACCGAATGCGGGATCCGTGTTCGTCAATCCGCCTGGAGATTCTGCTGGACGATTGGTTGAGGCAGCGGGGTTAAAGGGGTTTGGAGTTGGAGGTGCAGAGGTATCGAAAAAACATGGGAATTTTATCGTCAATCGGGGTGGGGCCACGGCCTCTGAGGTCTTACGGGTCATCCGAAGGGTTCGGCGAGTAGTTTTTGAAAAGTTTGGAATTCGTCTTCAGTTGGAATTGAAAGTGTTGGGAGAAGTCTAGTGAATAGATTCGTGATTGCGCCTTTTCGGGGTGACAGGCGGAAGGCAGAAGGGACATTGACGTGGGCGTAACAACCAAGAGATCGCGTCGATCGTTTCGGGTTGGGGTTCTGATGGGTGGGGCCTCGGCTGAACGACAGATTTCACTAAAGACGGGCAAGGCGATTTGCGAAGCTCTGGGTCGGCGAGGATATACCCGCATTCCCATCGACGTGGGTCAGGACCTGCCGGCACAACTGAAACGAAAGAACATTCATGTGGCATTTTTGGCGTTACACGGACCCGGTGGTGAGGATGGGACGGTCCAAGGCTTGTTGGAAGTGATGAATATTCCCTACACGGGTTCAGGAGTTCAGGCGAGTGCTGTCGGGATGGATAAAGGATTAAGCCGCATGGTCCTCCAAGCTGAAAAAGTCCCCGTGCCACCGGGAAGGATTCTTCGTGGAAGGCATGTACCCTCCCACCCGTTTCCCGAGCTCGGCCTTCCTGTGGTGGTGAAGCCTTCTTTTCAAGGATCGACGATTGGGGTGTCAATCGTCAGAACGCGATCGCAATGGAAGCGGGCCTTAATGGAAGCCTATCGGTACGGAGAGGAAGCCGTAATTGAAAAATTTATACCTGGGAGAGAGATGGCTGTCAGTGTCTTTGAAGGGGAGACGTTCCCCGTGGTGGAGGTGATCGCCCCAAAAGGATTCTATGATTTTTCCGCTAAGTATGAGAAAGCGGCCACTCAGTATGTTTGTCCAGCAGATTTGTCTCCCAAACAGGCCTCCTCTCTTCGAACGTATAGCTTAAAAGCCTATGAGGCCATAGGGTGCCGAGGGGCCGCCAGAGTGGATTTCCGGATTCATCGGAATGGTCGTCCCTATGTGCTTGAACTGAATACCATTCCCGGCATGACTGAACGAAGCTTATTGCCTATGGCTGCCGCAAAGGCTGGGGTGGGCTATGACGATTTAGTGGAACGCATATTGAAAGACGCTCTTCCACGATCCTTCCAGCGAAAAACACTCGGGCGAAGCGTTTCTCGGAAAGGAACATCCTGATGTTTAAAAATTGGTGGTCCTCAACAAGCCCGAGAAAGAATCGCATGTTGAAGTCAAGGCGAGAGTATCAACCAATTTCCAAGAGGCGAAAGAAATCTCCCTTGCGGAGAGTGGTAGTCGGTAGTGTGGTGGCCTGTGGGTTGGTTGTGGGTCTTCTTGAAGGACCGTCGATATTGGGGCGGGTGAACGCATGGACGGAATTACAGCAAATCACCGTTCTTGGGTTGGATCGTGTGACTCGGGAAGAAGTGCTCGAACGGTTGCAGTTGCCTTCATCACAAAGTCTTTTGACTCTGGAAATCACGGAGCTGGCTGGGCGAGTCGAATCCCATCCATGGATCGGATCGGTGACGTTTGACCGTGTCTTTCCCCATTCTTTGGTGGTGCAGGTCGATGAACGTCGGCCTGCCGCTGTGTTAGGGGACCCACCGTCTTCATTTTATTTCGACGTGGAAGGGGTGTTATTGCCAAAGGACAAGAGCGAAGGTGAGCCGCGATTGCCGATTGTTCAGGGGAGGACCGAGCAATTTTTCCTGAAAGAGCAATCCGAAGGACAACGTCGGGCCAAGCAGGGCATCCATATCGCAGAGTTGTTGGGGAAGGAGTTTCCCGGACAGCCTCGAGTCGATGTTTCGAACGCGCATACAACCATCGTGGATCTTCCGCATGTACGATTTCAGTTTGGGCAAGAAGTTGAGCGTCAATGGGAACGTTTTCTCGTCTTGTATCCCACGATCAAAAAAGAAATGGAACGGCAATCGCAAGAAGTGGATTTGCGATTTTCGCAAAAAGTCATTCTTCGAAAGAGAACAGGTTAATCCATGCCAAAAAAAGAACACATTGTCGTTGGGTTGGATATTGGGACCACAAAAATCTGTGCGGTCGTCGGGGAAGTGTTAGAGGATCGCACGGTCAATGTCATTGGGATTGGGTCTCATCGATCTACAGGCCTTCGTAAGGGCATGGTTGTCAACATGGACAGTACGGTGGAGTCGATCAAGCGGGCCGTGGAAGAAGCTGAGCTCATGGCGGCCGTCCAGATCAATTCGGTGTATACGGGGATTGCCGGGAGCCATATTTCCAGTGAGAGCACGCAAGGGGTGGTCGCCTTAAAAAAACGCGAAGTGACCAAGGGCGATATCAAGCGAGCGATCGATTCCGCCAGGGGATGTGCCGTGCCTCCACCGGATCGGCAAATCCTCCACGTCTTGCCTCGAGAGTTTATCGTCGATGATCAGGAAGGGATTCGAGATCCCTTGGGCATTGCCGGTTCACGACTAGAAGTGGACGTCCATGTCGTGACTGGTGCCGTGACTTCGGCACAGAATTTAGCCCGGTGTGTGAGCCGTTCTGGTTTGGATGTGGTGGATATTGTCCTTCAGCCCCTGGCCTCCAGTTGTGCCGTTCTGGCCCCGGAGGAAAAGGAATTAGGCGTGGTGATGGTGGATATTGGTGGTGGAACGACCGATGTGGCCATCTTCGTGGAGGGTTGTATCCGACATTCGGCGGTGATCCCGATGGGAGGACAACATTTAACCTCAGATTTAGCCATTGGGTTGCGGACTGCCCCAGAAGATGCGGAAAAAATTAAATTGCGGTATGGGGTCGCGAGCACGGACATTCTTCCCGAAGATGAAGGGATCGAGGTCCCGAGCGTGGGAGGGCGGCCTCCAAGGGTGATCGAGCAGCATGTCCTCGCGCAAATTCTTTCTCCGCGAGTGGAGGAAATGTTCGACCTCGTTCGTCGGGAAATTCGCAGGGCTGGGTACGATGGCATGTTGGTGGCTGGGGCAGTGTTGACGGGGGGAACTTCGCTATTACCCGGCATGGCCGACGTGGCTGAACGAGTCCTGAATCTATCCGTGCGGTTGGGGCAACCCATTGGAGTCGGGGGCTTACGGGATATCGTGAATAACCCCCAATACTCTACGGCAGTGGGTCTCATCGTGCATTCAGTGAATCAGGATACGGAATTGGAATTAGTGGGAGCAGGAGCCGGAAAAGGCCGGTCATCGGGGAAATTGATGGGGTCGATGGTCAATAAAATGAAAAGTTGGGTTATGAACTTTTTTTAAGCCATGAAGGGAAAGGAGGAGGATCCGTGTACGCGTCAGGAGTCACCACGTTTGATCAATCACGGAGAGTCACGTTCTGCCAAGATCATGGCAGAGAGGAGGGGGCGTATGTTTTCAATTTCTGAGGAACAACCATCAGTCATCAACATCAAGGTCATGGGCGTGGGAGGTGCCGGCTGTAATGCGGTCAATACCATGATCGAAGCCGGGTTGAATCGGGTAGAGTTTGTGGTCGCCAATACGGACCTTCAAGCCCTTGCGCGCTCGATGGCATCCTACAAAATTCAATTGGGCCCCGAGCGTGCCCGGGGATTAGGTGCTGGAGCGCGCCCTGATGTCGGAAAGGAATCGGCGCTGGAAAGCGAAACCCAGATTCGGGACTCCTTGGAAGGAGCCGATATGGTATTCGTCACGGCTGGTATGGGTGGTGGGACTGGAACGGGTGGAGCGCCGATCGCCGCCAAGATCGCAAGAGAATTGGGCATCTTGACGGTTGGGGTGGTGACGAAACCGTTTCAGTACGAAGGCAATCGCCGTTCGAGCTTCGCCGAGGAAGGTATTCGCGAACTCAAAAAACACGTAGACTCCCTCTTGATCATTCCCAACCAGAAACTCTTGGGGTTGGTCGACAAAAACACACCACTCTTAGAAGCCTTCAAGATTGCCGATGATGTGTTGCGGCAGGCGATCCAAGGCATCTCAGACGTAATTACGACCCCGGGGTTGGTCAATGTCGACTTTGCCGATGTCCGAACGGTCATGGGGTATTCGGGCCGAGCCGTGATGGGAATGGGTACCGGACGGGGTCCGACTCGTGCCGAGGAAGCCGCCCGCCAAGCCATTGCGAGCCCGCTTTTGGAAGATGGCAGCGTCGAGGGAGCGCGTGGGGTGTTGTTGAATATCACGGGTGGTCCCAGCCTCACGTTGCATGAAATTCATGAAGCGTCGAATATCGCCAGAGAAGCCGCTGATCCACAAGCCAACATAATCGTGGGGCAGGTCATCAATCCTGACATGGGAGATGAAATGACCGTCACGGTGATCGCGACTGGGTTTGAGCAAAATGAGAACACCCTCCGCTTCCCAGCGGGGCAACAACCGACATTGGTTGTAGAACCGGTCAAAGCTCCTGCCCTTGTCTCCGTGGCCGCTGAAAACGGGAATGATCATGGGCATGAGGATATGGATCGTCCTACCTATCTCCGCCGTCAGACTGCTGCGCAAAATGGATCAGATAATGGCAATATGCTGGTGGATGATGATTGGGATGTGCCGACCTTTTTGCGCAAAAAATCAGAATAGGGGAGTGTTCGCATGCAACTCATGCTATCTTGGAGCCGAGGAGGATGATTGGTTGAGCCTGTCCTGACCGGTCCTCACATCCCTGTCCCCCATTTTTTTGGCACGCGCCGCGACATAGAAGGTGTGGGAGATCATGTCCGGCTCGGTTCGGTCACCGCTGGGACGTCCCGCTATCCCTTCATTGCGGCCTTGAAGCAGATTCACAGTACCCGTGTGGTGGCGGTTCCCCCAACAGCGGTGTCGATTCCCTTAGATTCACCGGAGGGAGATGCCTTATTGACGAATCACCCGGGCATCTTACTGGTGGTCCGAACTGCTGACTGCGTTCCTATCCTGTTTTCTGAGCTGACGTCCAAAGTTGTTGGTGCCATTCATGCCGGCTGGCGTGGGACGGTGGACGGTATCGTTGAACACACATTCAAGGAGGCGGTTGATCGATTTCCCCTGAACGTGTCGAAGGTCCGAGCCATGATCGGTCCCTCCATCGGTCTCTGTTGTTATGAAATTGATGAAGCTGTCATGCGGCCTTTACGGCAGGGCTGTAAGTATTGGGAGGACGTGTTGCGCCCTAGTCGAGAGTCGCATGCCCATCTGGATTTGAAGACACTCATTTTCCGGAAATTGACGGATATGGGAATTCCTGATGACCACATCTCGTTGGTTGATCATTGTACGGCTTGTCGATCAGACCTGTATTATTCTTACCGTCGTGAGGGACGAGTGAATGGGACCATGATGAGCGGGATTATGCTTCCCGGGGGTTAATCGGGGGCAACTCGTGTGCGGATTGGATACTCTGCCCTAATTCCCTCACGCTCTCTCTAATGACTCAAGCGGTATTCCTGTTTACAATAAGAATAAGGCTTATGATGAAATGATGGTTTCCTTGGCAGATTTTCACGCAACGGGAACTATTGATGATCGAGTTCGGCAGATTTGGGACAATATCCAAGCCGCGGCGAACCGGGTTGGTCGTGACCCCAGTGGTATTCGTCTAATCGCCGCCAGCAAGACCGTATCGGCCAGCCGGGTGGTGGAAGCCTATGAAGCCGGTATCCGCCATTTTGGAGAGAATCGCCTTCAAGAAGCCCAGGAAAAGATTGGGCACGTCGGGCACCTCAACGGGTTGGTGTGGCATTTTATCGGAAGAATGCAGCGGCGAAAATTAAAGGCCATCCTCGGGAATTTTGCGATGCTGCATTCGGTGGAAAGTCTGGAACAAGCCCAAACTATCGATACCTTGGCAGCTCAACAGGGCATCCAACAACCCATACTCCTTGAAGTCAACGTTGGTGAGGAGTCCAGTAAAGGAGGGTTCTCGGTTGCGGAGCTGAAAGAGCAGATTCCGCGATTGGATCGGTTGCCCAACTTGGCTATCCAAGGTCTGATGACCATTCCACCTGCGACGTCCGATCCTGAGGGTGCCAGGCCCTATTTCACCCAATTGGCAGGTCTGAAGGCGGATCTGAGCCGTTCATCCTGGGACCATATCTCTCTGAATGAACTATCCATGGGTATGTCGCATGATTATCGAGTGGCCGTGGAAGAAGGGGCGACCATGGTGAGGGTAGGCAGTGCGATTTTTGGGCCGAGGGCATAAGGGTTTTGAACACTTCATCAAGGGACATTCATTCGACATAAAGGAGCTTCATGTTTATTGCCGGGAATGTTTTACAAGGAATTGCGACAATTCTGGATACCATCCTGTGGATCTATATGTGGGTCATTATCATTCGGGCCCTGATTTCCTGGGTTAATCCCGATCCCTGGAATCCTATCGTTCAATTTTTAGATCGAGTGACGGAGCCTGTCCTATACCAAATACGTAAAAGAATTGGGATCGGGGGCATGGGATTTGATTTTTCTCCCATCATTGCTATCCTAATAATCATGTTCCTTCAGATTGCGGTGGTTGGGTCCCTGAAAGATCTCGCGATTCGATTACATTAGCGGTGCCGAGAAAGGACGTTCTGATGAAAATCACACCTCTGGACATTCAGCATAAGGTTTTTGACACGCAAATGCGGGGCTATAACCGTGCCCAGGTTGACCAATTCTTGGAAGAAATTGCCGAATCCGTCGAAGAACTCACTAAAGAAAATGTGATTCAGAAAGAGAAGTTGACGGCTAAGGATGAGGAATTGGGTCAACTGAAACGGGCGGAATCCACCCTCACCAGTACATTGCTTTCTACTCAATCTTTCGTCGATCAACTCAAGCGTGGGGCCCAACGGGACGCGGATTTGGTCGTAAAGGAAGCGGAGTTAAAAGCAGAGGAAATTCTTTCCCAAAGCCGAACCGAATTAGTAGAAATTCGGAGGCATATCTCCGACCTGAAGCGGCAACGTACTCTGGTGCTTGAGCGGTTGCGTGCCACCATCCAAGCCTTTTATCGACTGGTCGAGATCGAAGAGCAACCCGATCCTGCCTTCGATGAACAAGAAGAGTCGCTCCTCCCTGAAGAAGCTTCGACTCACCGCGAAGCCGGGTAACCTATCCGGCGTGTGGCGTGTCCTTCGTGGATCGGTCTGATCCTATTCGTTCTCTTCTTCAAACAGGGTTACAGGAACGGGTGTATCCGGGTGCGGTCCTGTTTGTCCGACAGAGGGGAAAGGTTCTGTTCCATGAAGGAGTCGGACGCCTGACGTATGATTCTCATTCTCCTTCCGTTTCTACTCAGACCCTATACGATCTTGCCTCCCTGACCAAACCCCTCGCGACCGTTTCGTCGATTCTCCTTTTAGTCCAGGAAAAAACGTTGGATCTTTCGCAATCTCTTGATGAGGTGCTGGAAGAGGCGAAAGGATTACCGTGGGGAACCGTTTCAATAAAGGATTTACTCTGTCATCAAAGTGGGTTGCCAGCCTGGCGACCGTATTATCAGCGTTTTTCGGGTACACAGTTGGCGGACTCTTCTGTTCGCCAAGAACGGATACAGGCCTATGTACAGTTTATCATTCAGGAATCAAAGGAGGAACCTTCCCCATTTGGCTCTGTCTATAGCGACCTAGGCTACATCCTATTGGGTGTGGTGGTCGAACGCCTCATGAAGCAATCTCTTGGGAAGTTCTGCCAACAACGATTATTTAGCCTCCTTCATGCCAGTCCCCTATTTTTCGTGGATCCAAATGACACAAGGAGATCTGAAAAAGCTGCTATGGCTCCCACTCAAGAAGATTCCTGGAGGGGAACATGTCTTCAAGGAGAAGTAGACGATGCCAATGCCTGGGCCTTAGGAGGGATGGCAGGGCATGCGGGCTTGTTTGGAACGGCTAAAAGTGTGGGCCAAGTTACGAAAGCCTGGTTGGACGGCTATCTGGGAAAACCGGGACTGTTTGACCCGGAGTTGGTCAGAACATTTGTGACTCCGCAAAAAGGAGAGAGTTGGGCCTTAGGATGGGATACCCCTTCAAAGCCATCTTCCTCTGGCCACTATTTTTCATCTGAATCATTCGGCCACCTAGGGTTTACGGGAACCTCCATCTGGATCGATCCAACCAAGGAATTAGAAGTCATTGTTCTCTCAAACCGTGTGCATCCCGACCCAAAGAATGACGGCATTAAATCTTTCCGTCCTCGGTTGCACGACGTGATTGTGAAGGGTTTGTGAGGGGCAACTTCTTTAGGATCGAAAATGTTCCAACAAAACGAGAAAATGGGAATGGGGCTAGGCCGAGAACCCTCTCGAGATGCTCTGTCGCAAGGAGATGAGTATTCCTCAGATCGTTTTTGCCTGAGGATGTTACACGAATGTTTTGGGATAAAAGCTCAGATGAAGACTCTAAGGAACCTCGGCCTTTTGTTTTTTCAAGGCCTTTTGCTTCACTTTTTCCACAATCAGGAGCGAGGACTGATTATTGGTGTAGAGTTCCAACTGGTCTAATTCACCCCAGTCTACTGGCTTCATGGCCACATCATCATCCAAGGGATCGGGGTCCTTCAGGACCCGATTATAGACCTGCTGATAGATGAGATAGTGCATGAAAAATTTCCAATGTTTGATGAGGATCTCTTTGAGATACTTAGTATAAAACAGGACGACATTTTCTTTGGGCAATCCGCTTCGACGATCCCGCCGGATTTTTCTCCTGAAGGCGCCACCATCAAGCGGGTGGACCTGTTCAATTTTGGCAGCACAATAAAAGGAAAACATCATCCATCGTAATTTACTGGTGCTATACTTCCAGCGTTTTGATCTTCGTAACACTCGTTCCACGTGTTCAGGAGTATAATACGCATCCCACGCTTCTTGGTACACGTCCATCAGTTCTTGTTTGGACATTCGCGGATGGGGGGTTGTCACATGGACGGCGTCGTACAGATTCATATCCGGTTCCAAGGGCGCTCCTTGTTCATATAACTCCTTGTGATCCTGGGACCCTGGAAGCGGGGTGAGAATAAAAAAGTACAGCAGATCGATCGGGAGTTCTCGCTGAATTATCCCAATGTCCCGCAGAATGCTCTCACGCGTATCGTTAGGAAATCCCACGATCATTCCTGCAAGGATCAAGGCATGAACTTGATGCCAGGCCTGAAGCATGCCCCGGTATTCGGTGATGCGGTTTTGATGTTTTCTTGAACCGCTCAATGATTCAGGATTGATACTTTCCAGCCCAATATAGACTCGGTCCACGCCCGCCCGCCCGGCTTTTTCAATAAATCCGGGAATTTTATGACAAAGGGCGTCAACTTGAATGGTAATATGACACTTCAACCTTTTTTTCTCACGCAAATAAATCAATCGATCAAAGATCCCTTCCCAGTCTTTATTCCGTGCGAAGTTATCATCAGTAATGAGGAACTTATTGATGCCCTGGCTCCTGTTGAGTCTGACCAATCGTTCTATATCATCCGGAGTTCGGTAACGAGATTTTCGCCCCTGAACGTTGATAATCGTGCAAAAACTGCATAAAAACGGGCAACCCCGACCGGCATCGAAGCTACTCCGATTCCCAGACATTCGTCGAATCAAGTGAGCCGGTAAATAGGGAACGGGCTGTCCCTCAAGCCCGGGAAGATCTTTCATCATGTTGTACAAGGGCTTTAATTGGTTATGGTAAGCATCCAACACAATCTTCTCGAAATTTCCCTCTGCCTCACCGGCAAATAGCGTGATGCCCTCATTCATCGCTTCTTGTAAATCAGGTGGCATAGAAGGCAGCATCGCCACACA
Organism: Nitrospirales bacterium; assembly: GCA_965223275.1. Lineage (GTDB taxonomy): Bacteria > Nitrospirota > Nitrospiria > Nitrospirales > UBA8639 > Nitrospira_E. The sequence continues at coordinate 1,418,947 of OZ244992.1, read as the reverse complement.
ACCGCTCACATGGAACCCTCCTATACATACGGGCAGACCCCTCTGTCGAAATTGGCGAGCTAAATCCATAGCTCGCGGAAATTGATTGGACTGGACCCCCACAAATGCGATTAAGCCCTTGGCCCCTTTGATCATCCGACACAGCGTTTTGGGTTTTACGCGAGCATTTGATTCATCAATGGCGGTAATCTGTAGGGCAACGTCCTTGCCCAATATTTTTCTTTCCTCACAATCCAGGGCTAATCCGTATATGGCAGCCATAGAATTAGAGGGAATCGAGGAACGAACCCACTGAACCACATACCCGTCCTCGTCATAATGGGAGGGTTTAATGAGGATAAGTTGAAAAGATTGGGGTGAGGATTGGGTCACGAAGAGGCGGCCTCCGGATTGGGCTACCATACCAAGATCTTCATAAAAGGTCATTATCATTATCTCAGCGGAAATATACCCAAACATGCCGGTCGGGGAATGGCGGTCTGAGATGTATCCCTGCACCTATCCGATCCCCTATGAGAAAAGAGGGCTCTGTGAAAGGAAATGACGCTATGAAAAGCGGAGCAGTGCGAATTGATGTTTGGGAGGGGAAAGGAAAACGGTCTTAACCAATCATGTGTCCGAGTAGTCGATCCAGGATTCTTTTTCGGCTAGATATTTTTGGCCTTTAAAGTTCAGGCGGGTCCTCATCGTGACGAAGCCAAGGTCTCTGAGCTGGTCTACGATATCCGTGAGCGCTCCTTGCACCGTGCGGTGAATTTTGGACTCAACGGTCAGGGCTTCGTACATGACACTCCCCGAATAACCTCCTTCTACCCGTTTTATCGGAATGAGTCGGTTGAAGTACCGGTCGCTGGGGTCCGTTCCTTCTAATTGATGTTTCTCGATTACCGCATTTCGAACACGGAACGATAAGGGCAGTGTCGTCATCAGTTATGGCTCCATTCGTAGTCTATTCCAAGTGTTGACGAATTTCCGTCAGAAGAGGATTATAGGGTGCATGGAATAGGGCTGCAAGCCTGGTTGACTTCAATCTGAACCCCCACGTACTCTTTCCCACGCCTAGGCCTGACTACCGTGGTGGAAAAGATTCGAGATGATATGGCGCGTGAGTCTCTGGTGGGTGACCTCCCCATCAATGTTCCTAACAGTCTGACGGTCCTTCGAATTCTGTTAGTGCCTGTTTTTGTTGGACTTTTACTGTATGGGTACTATGGGTTGGCTTTAGTCACGTTTATTGCCGCCGCTTTAACCGATGGGTTGGATGGGGCCATTGCCCGCCGGACTAACCAACGTACCCGCCTGGGCGAATACCTCGACCCCCTCGCCGATAAGATCATGCTCATGTCCGCATTCGTGACCTTATCGGTATTACATTTCATTCCCCTCTGGGCTGTGATTATTGTCGTGAGCCGTGATGCGATCTTGTTGATTGGTACGATGGTCGCCAACCTCACGGAGACAGATATCGATATTTCTCCGACGGTTTTAGGTAAAGGCACAACCTTCACCCAGATATCCTATGTTCTCGTGGTGGTCATGTTTGCCATGGACTGGGTGCCCTCTCTGGTCGTGACCCCTGTGTTAGGTGCCATGGTCGGGTTAACCATTGGGTCTGGGGGGCATTATTTGTACCGGGGCATTCAATACCTGAATACTTCTGGCAACACGTGATGCTCCAGCGAGGGCTGGATTGCCAACACGAGAGCAGGTTGGACATCAGTTGGTGAAGGCGAATGTGATTTCGTCGGCCGACCTGTCCCAAGCCTTAACTATCCAACAACGAGAAGGGGGACGACTGGGGAGTATTCTCGTTCGTTTGGGGGTGCTCTCAGACTCCACGCTTTTGGAATTTTTGAGCCAGCGGTATGGCGTGCCTACCGTCGAGCTGTCTACGTGTGTTCCAGATACATCCCTTGGCAATTTAGTCCCACTTGAAATGATGCAACAGCATTTGGTTTTTCCGGTGAAAAAGACGGCTTCTCGTCTGACGTTGGCTATGGCTGATCCTTCCAATGTGGCCTTGCTGGAAGAGCTGCGTTTCCGGACTGGGCTTCACATCATTCCCATGGTCGCGAGTGAATCCGACCTACAAGTGGCGATTCGGCAAACTTGCGAAAGACCCTCGACCACCTTTGTGAAGACCGGATCGTACTCTTCATCTCATACACCCAAGTCAAAGTCTTTTCCCTCCTCCTTTTCTTCTTGCCCTGAGGATATTGAGGGTTTTTCTGGGAAAGATATGACGGCCGTGGAGGCCGTGAATCGAGTCATAGCTCAGGCCATTGCGATGGATGCCAGTGATGTCCATGTAGAGCCGCTGGAAAACATGGTTCGGATCCGATTTCGCTTGGATGGGGTCTTGCGACCGATCACCAATATTCCTAAAGATCTCCAACAAGGATTCGTTGCCCGAGTCAAAATACTCTCTAACCTCGATATTGCAGAAAGACGGTTGCCTCAAGATGGCCGGATGAAAATAGAGACCCATCCGGAAGTCGATCTACGAATTGCGGTTCTTCCCTGTCTCTATGGCGAAAAAGTCGTTCTTCGAGTGCTCCATCAATCTCGTTTGGCCTTTCATTTAACCAATGTGGGGCTCGAGGCTCAGGATTTAGATCGTGTGACTGAGGCCTTGGAAAACCCGTATGGCATGGTGTTGGTGACCGGCCCCACGGGAAGTGGGAAAACTACCACCCTGTACAGTGCTCTTCAGTTCCTCAACACACCCCATCGTAATATTGTCACAGTAGAGGATCCCGTCGAGTATCAGATACAAGGGATTAACCAATTGCAAATCCATGAGGAAATTGGGCTGACTTTTGCCGCTGGTCTGCGCGCCTTTCTCAGGCAAGATCCGGATATTATGATGGTCGGGGAAATCCGCGATCATGAAACTGCTCAAATTGCCGTCCAGGCTGCCCTGACTGGGCACCGGGTGTTGTCGACGCTTCATACCACCAATGCTCCGGGTGCGATCACCCGGTTGCTGGATATGGGGATTGAGCCCTTTTTAGTCTCTTCCGCGGTTTCTTTAATTGTAGCCCAACGGTTAGTCAGAAAAGTGTGTTCCCAATGTGCCGAACCCGATCAGGAGGCCATAACTCGCTTACAGGATTGGGGAGTGGATACCTCCGTCTCTACTCCTTTGCAAGGAAGGGGCTGTACGACCTGCCATTCCACCGGATACAAGGGTCGGTGGCCATTATTTGAAACCTTGGTCGTCGGGGAAACTCTCCATGAGATGATTTTGGCCAGAGCTTCGATGAATGAGATAAAGTCTTGGGCATTGGATCATGGGTTTCGCACATTGCGGCAGGCCGGAATATCTGCTGTGAGGCAAGGGGTCACGACGCTCAGTGAAATTTTGACGGAGACAAAGGCCGACTGAAGAGGTCAATCCACGGCTAACGATAAGGGGTTGGGACCATGATGTTACAGGATTTTTTGCAGAAACTATTCGACCAAGAGGGGTCTGACTTGCATGTAGTCGTGGGAAGCGTTCCTCGCCTTCGTGTGGATGGGCAATTGAAACCCCTAGAAGGTCCAGCCCTTACTGGTCCCCAGGTTTGGGAAATGGCGGAACCTCTTTTGACGGGGACTCAACGTCAGCGACTGGAAACAGCCAGGGAATGTGATGGGGCTTTCGAATTTCCGAATTTGGGTCGTTTCCGGTTTCATCTTCATTTTCAACAGGGATTTCCAGCGATTGCTATCAGAAGAATTGTGTCTGTTCTTCCCAGCCGTGAAGAGTTAGGACTTCCTCCGATCGTTGAGCAATTCATCAGTAAACCGCAGGGGCTTATCCTGGTCACTGGCCCGACGGGGTCAGGAAAAAGTACGACGTTGGCGGTTTTGCTTGATTGCATTAACCGAGCGCGGCCATGTCACATCGTGACGTTAGAAGATCCGATCGAGGTCGTTCATCCTGATAAGAAAAGCCTGGTCTCTCAAATGGAAGTTGGCTCTGATGTCTCCGACTATCATATGGCGTTACGCACCATTCTTCGGCAGGATCCTGACGTAGTTTTTTTAGGTGAATTACGGGACCTGGCGACGATTCAAGCTGCCCTCACTCTGGCCGAAACCGGTCATCTGACTCTGGCAACTTTACATACCAATTCTGCCATTCAGACTCTGACCCGGCTGATCTCGGTTTTTCCTCCTCATCAACAACCAGAAATTCGCCTTCAATTATCCATGGTCCTCGAGGGTGTGTTGTCTCAACGCCTCCTTCCACGGTTGCAGGCCAAAGGACGGGTTTTGGCCTTGGAAATATTAGCCCCCTCTCCGGCCATTCGTAATTTAATTCGGGAGGACAAAATCCATCAAATGTACTCCATGATGCAAACCGGGCAAGCTCAATACGGCATGCAGACGATGAATCAGGCCCTGGCAGATTTGGCCGGTCAGGGGGTTGTCGATCGGGATATGGCGTTATCACTTTCTCCGTTTCCCGATGAATTACAGAAGTTGTTGCAGAGAAGCGGTCGCGATCGTCCTTCTTCCATGTCCTTAGCTCGTCTGCGGTCGAAATGATTTGAGGTCCTGAGGTTCCTACCTTTTCAAAGAGGGATTGCCCTATGCCCACTTTTGACTATGTTGCCAAAGATGTGGACGGCAGGACTGTCCATGGGGACATTTCGGCTGCTACTCACCAAGAAGTGATCCAGGTCCTTCGAGAGCAAGACATGTTATTGACGCATCTGAGCGAGCGGAAGCTGGACAAGAAGGTCTCTGGCACGTTGGGACGTTGGCACATGTTTAAGGGGGTTGCTCAAAAAGAACTTGTGGCCTTCACCCATCAATTAGCGACCTTGCTTCAGGCCGGGGTGCCGCTAGTCGAGTGCTTGGACATTCTTTCCTCCCAAGGGGAGAATCCCACATTTCAGAGTCTGGTTATTCAAATCAGGGATGCCGTCGAGGGTGGGTCCACACTGGTGGAATCCTTCGGGAAATTTCCAGCGGTGTTTCCAGCCTTTTATCTGAATATGATTGAGGTAGGGGAAGCGACCGGTCAACTGGATGACAGTCTGAATCAGTTAGCACAATATCTTGAAAAACAGGCACGGTTGCGATCGAGAATCGTTTCAGGGTTGGCCTATCCTGCCCTGCTTGTTGGGGTGGCCCTGGTCGTTCTGGTTTTTTTATTGGTCTGGGTCGTCCCGATGTTTTCAGGGTTATTTAAGGAAATGGGCCAAACACTTCCTTGGCTAACTGAGATGGTGATTGCTCTGGCCCAGGGACTGCGAGCTCATTTATGGCAAACGGGACTCTTGATATTTGGGAGCATCATGGGGCTGCGGGTTCTTTGGGGCAATCCAGCGGGACGAACCTTCATCGATCACCTACTCTTGAAATTGCCCTTACTTGGCGAGGTATTCCGGAAGGCTGCGGTTGTTCGGTTTACTCGAACGTTAGGATTTTTGCTCCAACGGGGAGTCTCTCTTATCACGGCCCTGGGTGTATCGAGTGCCGTCACCGGGAATGCAGTCTTTCGGGAGCACCTCCGAATTTCCAGTCAACAAGTGCAAGAAGGCGTCCCACTTTCCTTGACCTTGCAGGGCTCGGAGGCTTTTCCTCCCCTGGTGAGTCAAATGGTCCGAGTGGGAGAATCGACAGGAGCAATGGATGCCATGCTGCATAAGATCGCTGATTTGTTCGAGCAGGAGGTTGATCGTACGGTTTCCGGGTTGACCTCCTTGTTGGAGCCAGCGGTGATTCTTTTTGTGGGATCAGGGATTGCACTCGTCGTGATTGCCATGTACCTTCCCATATTCTCGATGGGTTCCCTATTGGATTAAGGGGACTCCTTAACGGAAGATCGACAATTTATGACTGAAGCCTCCCTTTCGACCTCCGGTGCCATGCTTGTACGGGCTCCCGCTAAAGTGAATTTAATGATTCATGTTGGTGAAGGGTTGCCAAATGGATATCATGAAATCCAGACCCTCATGCATACTGTCGATGTCTTTGACCGGATTTACCTTCGGACCAACCCTCAACACGAAAATATTACCCTCGTTTGTGATCAAACATCCTTGCCGGTTGATGGTCGGAACCTGGTTTATCGAGCTGCGAAATTGGTTATGGAACAAGTTAATGCCAAAGTTGGAGTGGATATTGAATTGCAAAAAGTTATTCCGGTCGCCTCTGGTTTGGGGGGTGGAAGCAGTAACGCCGCAGCGACGATCTTTGGTTTGGCCGAATTGCTTAAATTGGATTGGGGGATCTTGGAGTTTACGGAGATGGGAAGTCGTCTCGGGAGCGATATCCCATTTTTCTTCCTGGCCCCCAGCGCGCAGGTTCATGGATGGGGCCAGCGTGTGGAGAGTTGTCGGGTTTCAGGGGAGCGCTGGGCCGTACTCGTGAATCCGGGGTTTGCCATTTCCACAAAATGGGCTTATGACCAAATAGATACTCAACGGACCTTCCCCTTCCGTTTAGATGACCGGTCCATTGGCATTGAACCCTGCTCTTCTCTTTCGTGGGATGACATTCTTGCCAAGATGGACAACGACTTTGAGTCGGCTTTATTTCCTCAATACCCCATATTGGGCTTTATTAAAGAGAAACTTCTTTCTCTCGGTGCCCAGGCCGCGTTGTTATCCGGCAGTGGAGCGACGATTTTTGGAATTTTTCAATCTCAGGAAGGCGCCGACCATGCTGCCGGAACCCTCCGGCAGGATACCCAATGGCATGTCTTCGTTGGTCCTTTTGGTACCACGGCTTTACCACATAGGCCCATTTCGTGATTCTCGGCGTGCCCGGGGAAGATGGGTGCTATTTTCAGGATTTGAGTTGACAACCAAAAGAACGTAGAATTACCTTTGCCTGGTTCTATCGAGGGCAAAACTTATCTATAATTTCATAATACGTGAATAGGCCGGAAACCCGGGTCTTTTTCCCTATGACCAAAGAATTAAAATTATTTACCGGAAATTCCAATCCGACTCTCGCTCGGGAAATTGCCCAATATATCGGGCAAGAGCTGAGTCAAGTCATGGTTAGTACATTTAGTGATGGGGAGATCCGTGTGAGGGTGGACGAAAATGTTCGGGGGGGAGATGTCTTTCTGATTCAATCCTGTTGTCATCCGGTGAATACGTCCATCATGGAGTTACTTCTCCTCATCGATGCCGTTAAACGGTCATCGGCATCCAGGATTACCGCAGTCATTCCCTATTATGGCTACGGACGTCAAGATCGAAAAGATCAACCTCGGGTGCCCATTAGTGCCAAGTTGATCGCCGACCTTCTGACGGTTGCTGGGGCCAACCGTATTCTCACGATGGATTTGCATGCCGGCCCCATCCAGGGGTTTTTCGATATTCCCGTCGATCATCTGTATGCGATGCCGGTTCTATTAGACTATATAAAAAAGCAAAATATTTCCGATATGGTCGTTGTGTCTCCCGATGCGGGAGGGGTGGAACGGGCACGGGCTTTTGCCAAACGCTTGAATTCTTCCTTGGCGATCATCGATAAACGTCGGGAATCGGCCAATCAAGCGGAAATTATGAATATCATCGGGGAGGTCAAAAACAAGCATGCGCTTCTTTTTGATGATATGATCGATACGGCAGGGACGATCGTGCAAACAGCCCAAACCTGTCTGGACAATGGGGCCATCTCTGCGTGGGCGGGTTGTACCCATCCGGTTCTTTCTGGGCCAGCCCTTGAACGATTACAGGCATCGGGCTTACGGGAGGTTGTAGTCACGAATACCATTCCCCTAAATGGCAAAAATGAAGAATGTACCAAGCTCAAGTCTCTTTCCGTGGCGCCTCTCTTGGGAGAGGCGATATTACGTATTCACCGAGAAGAATCTGTTACCTCACTGTTTGTGTGATAATGAGAGGCCGGGCCTCTTCTCATTCGTTTCTTTAATTAAAGGGTAAGATTATGCAATATGATCTCGAAGTAGAAAAACGAGACGCGGCTGGGAAGGGCGTAGCCCGTCAACTGCGTCGTGCGGGAAAAATTCCCGGGGTCTTGTATGGTGGAGGAAAATCAGAGTTTTTGGCGATGGAGCATAATGTCGCGCGAAAGCTAGTTTTATCACAAGAAGGACATACCGGACTTCTGACGGTAAAAATTCCTGGAGAGAAAGACCGCGTGGCGGTGTTGCAGGATCATCAACTGGATCCCATCACCGGAGCTCTCTTGCATGTGGATTTGTTTGAGGTTTCCATGGATAAACCCATTCGTGTTCGGGTTCCCGTGGCTGTGGTGGGAGAAGTCCCCCTTGGCGTCAAAGATGGGGGAATCTTGCATCAGCCCATGCGGGAATTGCATATCGAGTGTCTGCCTGCCCAAATCCCGGACCATATTGAGGTGACGGCCACAGAATTGGGAGTGGGTCAAGGCATTCATGTTAAAGACTTGGAAGCACCGTCTGGGGTCAAAATCCTGGATGATCAAGATTCGATGGTCGTCCATGTCGCGACAAAAATCTCCGAAGCCAAACTAGAGTCCCTCTTGACCCGGGAAACTGAGGAAGGCACGTCGGCTGCTCCAGCGACCGAGGAGAAGGCCAAAACGGAAGCGGCGGCGCCAGCAGCAGAAAGTAAAGAGAAAGAGGGTAAGAAATAATCCTTGTTTTTGGTCGTTGGCCTAGGTAATCCGGGGTCTCGGTATCAACATACCAGGCATAATCTCGGGTGGATGGCCATCGAGCATGTGGCTTCGCGGTGGGGAATTGGCCTTACTCAGACAGGTGAGGCCTACCAAGGTCAGACTCAATTCAGGGGGCAGGCGGTCACTCTGGCCCTTCCTTTGGCTTGGATGAACCAAACGGGTTTCGTCGTCCAGGCTCTTCTGAGCGCCTACCAGTCGAATTCTCCGAAACTCATCGTAATCTATGATGACTTGGATCTTCCTCTGGGAGTGTTGAGGATTAAAGTTCGCGGAGGACCCGGTGGGCACAATGGGCTTCGCTCCCTCATTATGTGTCTGGGGTTTGAAGAGTTCTTCAGGATAAAAATAGGGATCGGGCGTCCTGGAAATGAAGAGGACCCATCCGATTATGTGTTATCCCCCTTTACCACGGAAGAGCAACAAACGATAGAGCAGGCGTTGCCAAGGGTCGCAGACGCGTTGGAGTGTCTGATGAGTTCCGGGGTGACGGAGGCCATGAATCGGTTTCATCGTCCCTTAAATCCCCAGCCAAATGAGGGGGATAGGGAAACGGAGGATCGCTCAGAGGTTTGAAGGGGGACCTGGCCAAACCCCTGTTAGTAAAAGGGTTTCTTCGGGTCTTATTCGTCCTTTTCCCTGGTTTGACAGCTGATTTCACCCTATGATAACTTCGATTCCCTTTTGTGGTATAAGGCAAAGAGTGTGCCTAGACAATTAGGTGAAAATATGGAGAGGAAACCAGAATGATGAGATTGTATGAGTCCATGTGTATTCTCCGACCCGGCCAGGTCGAGACTGACGAAGAAGGGGTCGTGGAAAAAATTCGCGAGGTTCTCGCGAAAACCGGGGCCAATATTCTGAAATTGGATAATAGTGGGAAGAAAAAGCTGGCCTATGACATCAAACATGAGCGCAAAGGCACATTTATCACGGTTCAATTTGAAGGCTCTTCGGAGGCGGTCCAGGAATTGGAACGCTTTCAACGAATGGAAGACCAAGTGATGAAATTTATGACCGTACGCCTCAATCCTGCTGATTTAGCTGCGGTTGAGAAGACTGAAGGAGAGGATCAGACCGATGGTGGGGTTCAATAAAGTTATCCTGATCGGAAACCTGACCCGAGATCCAGAGTTGCGCTATACCCCTAGCGGGACCCCGGTCGTGAATTTTCCCTTGGCCGTCAACCGTCGATATCGTCAAGCCGATGACCAAAAAGAAGATGTATGTTATGTTGATATCGTTGTGTTTGGCAGACAGGCTGAACATTGCGGGCAATATCTCAACAAGGGCGATGGGGCGATCGTAGATGGTCGTCTGCAACAGAGGCGGTGGGAGACAGACGAGGGACAAAAACGGAGCAAACATGAAGTCGTGGCTCAAACCGTGACCTTTTTGCCAAAAAAGTCATCATCTGTATCGGGTGGCGGAGGAATGGGAGAGGAGCCAGCTTACGAATCTGAAGATTTTTACTCCGAACCCATGCAATAATTTTTTTAGCTTGAGGAGAGTGTTCAGTGGAAAAAGGACGGTTATTTCAAAGAAAACGAGTATGCCGCTTTTGTTTCGATAAAACCCCCTTGGATTACAAAGATGCCGGTTTGCTTCGCAATTTCTTGACCGAGCGTGGTCGTATTATTCCTAGGCGAACCTCGGGCAATTGTCTTCGGCACCAGAGACGCTTGACCCAAGCGATTAAGCGGGCTCGGCATATTGCCATCCTTTCATTTGCTGAAGAGCATTAAACCTCTCTGGGTAGCAGGTGTTGAACAAAACCGGAGCGCATTCACAGGATTATTCTCCAAAGCTATTGGGTTATGAGTCTATTGATTTCCATAGCGGATCTTCCAAAGGAAGGGGTACAGGTTTCTCAGGAGGTTGAGCCTGCACAATTAGATCTTTCCTCTGAGGAAGGGGATATTCTTGGCATGTTGCAATGTGCGGGAGTCCTCATGCCAGCTGATAGCAGGTGTGTGGCTTTTCAAGGGCGGATTTGGGGGATGGTTCTCCGAGAGTGTGTTCGCTGTCTTTCTTCCTTTCAAGACACATTAGACGCGAGTTTCGAAGCCATGTTCCGCCCGTCTTCCAGTGGGACGGAGACCCAAAAACCTCGTTCCCAGAGGAGGAAAATTGAGGAAGGTGACCTGGAAGAAGATTCCGATGAAGAGGAAGCGTTTCCCATCGTGGATCACCATGTCGATCTCCTTCCTGTGGTTCGGGAGCAAGTCATCCTCGCCACTCCGATTCAACCCTTGTGTCACGAGCAGTGCCTAGGGCTGTGTCAGCAATGTGGTGTCAATTTAAATGAGGAAACGTGTGGGTGTTCCGCAGGCCCATTAGATCCTCGGATGAGTGTTCTTTCAAAAATCTCTTTATGAAAAGGAAGTTGCAAACGCTTTCTTGGTCCACGCATCGGCCACAAATCGGATTTTTTTTCACGTTCACTAACCAATCGTAGGCATACTATGGCAAATCCTAAACACAAAATTTCCCGAGCCCGAAGAGATAAACGGCGTTCCCATTTGCGGGTGACGCCTCCCAATTTGTCTCTCTGTCCGCAATGTCATGAACCCAAGCCGCCGCATGTCACCTGCCTGAATTGTGGCATGTATAAGGGAACGGCGATTATTGCTGTTGAAGAGGGGTAACGGTTCGTCCCTCTTCCTCAAGGGTATTTCCAAAACACTTCCATGAAAATAGCCGTGGATGCGATGGGGGGGGATCATGGTGTATCTCCCAACGTCGAAGGCGCCCTTCAGGCTACCCGAGAAGCCTCACTTTCTATCATTTTGGTGGGAGATGAACCGACCCTTAAAGCCCAATTAGATCGATTGGGGGGAAATAAACCCCACATCGAAATTCACCATGCGACCCAAACGGTAGGTATGCATGAATCGCCTGCGTTAGTCGCTCGAAAAAAACGGGATTCCTCAATTTGGAAGTCCACCCAACTCGTGAAAACTCAACAGGCCGATGCCGTGGTGAGTGCCGGGAACACCGGTGCCACCATGGTGGCCGCTTTTCTTTTACTGGGGTCGATTAAGGGTATCGAGCGCCCGGCCATTGCTGCCACGTTACCAACTCGGCAGGGCAAAGCGATTATGTTGGATGTTGGAGCAACGGTAGATTGTACGGCGCGGCAACTCTACCAGTTTGGGATCATGGGGCATGAATATGGCAAACATCTATTGGAGGTCGAACGTCCACGAGTCGGCCTCCTCAGTATTGGGGAAGAAGACACGAAGGGCAATGAAGTGACCAAAGAGGCCTTTAAGCTGTTAAAGGACAGCCATATCCAATTTATCGGGAATGTGGAGGGGCGTGATGTCTACAGTGGAAGTGCCGATGTCATCGTGTCTGATGGGTTTATCGGCAATGTGGCCTTAAAGATTTCTGAGGGGTTGGCTGATGCCATTAAAAAGATGTTGATGAAAGAAATTTCTCAATCGACCCTCGGCCGTTTTTCCTATTTATTCATGGCTGGTCCCCTTCTCCGTTTACGACGAAAAACTGATTATGCGGAATTTGGGGGAGCGCCACTGTTAGGGGTTGATGGTATCAGCATGATTTGCCACGGGCGTTCTTCTTCCAAAGCCATTAAGAATGCCATTTTACGTGCACGCGCATTGGCCGAAGGTGGGTTGATCGAAAAAATTCGGGATGATATTGCCCATGGTTGTGGATAGGGTCAGTGTGGGGAGTGAATAGCACCATTCTGGGGACAGGGGCGTATGTCCCGGATCGAATCCTCACCAATGAAGATCTTGAACGGATGGTGGATACATCCGACTCCTGGATCATCGAACGAACCGGTATTCGTGAACGTCGATTGGTGAACTCAGGTCAAGCCTGTTCAGATCTCGGTATCGAGGCTGCTCAGCGGGCTTTGCAGACCGCTGATGTTTCTCCAACTGACCTTGACCTTATTCTTCTTGCGACCTGTACGGGTGATAGTCCTCTCCCGTCCACTGCATGTCTCATACAGCATGGTATCGGGGCCAAACGGGCCGCCGCATGTGATATTTCAGCGGCGTGCTGTGGCTTTATTTATGCTGTGGCGATCGCTAATGCTTACATTAAAAGCGGTATGAGGCATGTGTTAGTGATTGGTGCAGAGGTCATGTCCAGTATTGTTGATTGGACTGATCGCAATACGTGTGTGTTGTTCGGTGATGGAGCTGGCGCGGTGGTGATCGGTCGGAGTGATGATGAATCGGGAATTCTCTCGACGCATTTGCATGCCAATGGGAAATTTTTTGATATGATACACGTTCCTGGTGGAGGCTCGCGGGAGCCGGCCTCGGATCAAGTTCTTCAGGATAAGCGGTGCTCGATTAAAATGAAAGGCAATGAAACCTTTAAAATTGCCGTCAAATCGATGGAAGAATCGGTCAAGGAAGCCTTAGAGGCGAATAAACTGGAGATCGATGATGTGAAACTGTTTATTCCCCATCAAGCCAACATTCGAATTTTGCATGCTGTGAGTCAACGATTGAATTTATCTCGAGAAAAATTGATGATAAATCTTCAGCAATTTGGTAATACCTCAGCGGCTTCTATCCCGTTAGCGCTGAATCAAGCTGTGCAGGAAGGAAGAATTCACAAGGGCGATCTGGTGTTGTTTGCTGCATTCGGAGCGGGTTTGACCTGGGCTTCTGCGGTTGTCAGATGGTAAGGTGTTCCATTTGTGAGAATCGGATCCAGAGACCAATATAGAAAGACATTGACTCGAGAGACCGACGTCAACAGATAAGGGGGATTATGTCTGAACACGCAATCTGGGATGAACAGGATTGGGCCCTGATTCTCGGAGCTTCGAGTGGGTTTGGTGAGGCTGCGGCCATGGAATTGGCCGATTTGGGATTGAATATTCTTGGGGTTCATTTGGACCGCAAATCGACCCTTCCTAATGCCGAACGCATTATGAAGGCGATTCGGGAAAAGGGTCGTGAGGCGATATTTTTTAATGCCAATGCTGCCGACCAGGAAAAACGGCAGGAAATTCTTCAGTCGATCACCCAACGTCAGACGGAAACCGGGAAGCCCGTGCGTATCAAGGTCCTTCTGCATTCTTTAGCCTTTGGAACCCTCAAGCCCTATATCGCTGATTCTGCTGCACAGGCTATTTCCAAACCTCAGATGGATATGACGATTGACGTCATGGCCAATAGCCTTGTCTATTGGACTCAAGACTTATTGGCTCATCATCTTCTTGGGAAAGGTAGTCGGATCTTTTCCATGACGAGTGCGGGAGGCGCTCGAGTGTGGCGAACCTACGGTGCCGTCTCCGCGGCGAAGTCGGCTCTCGAATCTCATACGAGACAATTAGCCTTGGAGTTGGCGCCGCTCGGTATTACGGTCAATTCACTCATGGCTGGAGTCACTGATACGCCCGCTCTACGAAAAATTCCTGGTTCGGATGAGATGATCAGTATGGCGAAACGAAAAAATCCCTCCAATCGACTCACGACACCTCAAGATGTGGCTGAGGCCCTAGGGTTGCTCAGTCATCCGAAAGCCCATTGGATTACGGGAAATGTTATTTGTGTCGATGGTGGAGAATTCATCGTTGATTGATGCGGCTATTGCGTGGAAAAGGGGTGTGAGGGTATTCGAATTGTCGGGGACGAGGAGCGGAAAGTCTTGACCCATGAATTCTGATATTGCCTTTTTATTCCCTGGGCAAGGATCCCAATCAGTGGGAATGGGAAGGGATCTTTTTCATGCTGTTTCCAGCGTCCCTCCACTCTACCGAGAAGCGTCAGAAATTTTAGGCTATGATCTTGAAACGCTGTGTTTTGAGGGCCCAGCAGATCAACTGAATCGAACGGAGTATACGCAACCTGCTCTTTTAGTCACGAGCTTGGCGGCATTTGAACTCGTCAAAAACGGCCCTCTTTCCCCAGGATTGGTAGCGGGGCACAGCTTGGGTGAATATACGGCCCTGGTTGCCGCAGGGGCACTCGGGTTTAAGGACGCGGTGAGTTTGGTGCGGAACCGTGCACGATACATGGGGGAAGCGGTGGTTCCCGGAACGACTCTGGTTTCAGCTATTCTTGGTCTCTCAGCTTCAGAGGTCAGTCAAGTGTGCCGGGAAGCCCAAACCGTGGGCGTGGTCGCACCCGCCAATTTCAATTCTCCGGGTCAAACCGTCATTGCCGGTGAAAAGGCGGCTGTCGAACGGGCAGGAGAAATCGCCAAAGATCGAGGGGCGAGACGCGTGAAATCTCTCCCTGTGAGTGTACCGGTTCATACGCCCCTGATGCAGGTGGCTGCTGAACGCCTCAAGGGTGATATTGACCGATTGACCTGGACGGATTTACGGGTTCCACTCGTGAACAACGTCGAAGCCAAACTCCTTGAACGTGCCGAAGATATTCGTGATTCATTGTTTCGACAATTACCTTCATCCGTCAGGTGGGAGGAGTCCATCCTGGCTATGAGGGATTCAGGCATTCGACATTTTATTGAGATCGGTCCTGGAAAAGTGTTAACGGGGTTGGTGAAGCGAATTGATCCGGACGTTCGCACCTGGAATGTGACAGATGAAGCCTCCTATGAACATGTGGTCAAGGAATTAGGGTAACCTTTCATAATTTATTGCGGAAGGAGCGACGAGGGAATCCATGTCACTAACAGGAAAGATTGCTGTGGTCACGGGTGCGGCACGGGGTATTGGTCAGGCTATCGCTGTTGGGCTAGCCAACGAAGGAGCAGATGTCGTTGTTGCGGATTTGGACGCGCAGGCATGCCAAGAGACGGTACAATTGGTGAATGAGGCTGGGACACGGGCCATGGCTGTTGCGATGAATGTCGGGGACTGGACCCAGGCCAAAAGCACGGTCGATGCCATTCTGAAAGATTGGGGAAAGATTGACATCCTCGTGAACAACGCCGGGATCACTCGTGATGGGCTGTTGATGCGCATGAAGGAAGAAGATTGGAATGCGGTCTTACAAGTGAATTTAACCGGGACGTTTAATTGTGCGAAAGCCGTATTGCCGACGATGAGCAAACAGCGAAGCGGACGTATCGTCAATATTGCCTCAATCGTGGGAGCGATTGGGAACGTTGGGCAAGCGAACTATGCCGCTTCAAAAGCTGCGGTGATGGGACTCACCAAGACCATTGCCCGGGAGTATGCGAGTCGAGGGATCACCGTGAATGCGGTCGCTCCCGGCTTTATCGACACGGCCATGACGCAGCAACTTTCAACGGACGTGAAGGAAGCTCTGTTAAATCAGATTCCTGCTAAACGATTAGGGCAGCCTCAAGATGTTGCTGAAGCCGTGGGGTTTCTCTGTTCGGATAAAGCCGGATACATTACCGGCCATATTCTGCATGTGAATGGTGGAATGTACATGGCCTAAGCGGGATTGCCTGCCGGGAAACTGTATGGGTTCTCTTTGATAAACATTGTAAGGAGGAGGTGCCAACGATGGCTGTTGAAGAACGTGTAAAAAAGATCATCGCTGAACAATTAGGGGTGGAGGAAGACGATGTGGTCCCCGATGCCAAGTTTGTCGAAGACCTTGGGGCTGATTCGCTCGACACCGTAGAGTTGGTGATGGCCCTGGAAGAAGAATTTGAAATCGAAATTCCCGATGAAGAGGCCGAAAAAATCTTGACCGTTTCTGCTGCGGTCGCTTTCATTAACGATAAGGTGTAGTTTCAGGTACGACCCACACGGATGCCTGTGTTGGCATTCGTGAACAACCGAGATGTGAGCCAACCAGTAGGTCCAGCCCGCAGAGGGAACGATATGAGTTGGAGTCATGGAAAAGGATAGGCCCGAATGAATTTCCCTTATCGACGTGTCGTGGTCACGGGATTAGGCCTTGTCACTCCCCTCGACGTTGGCGTTCCTCGAACCTGGGAGAAGCTTTGTGGGGGACAATCTGGCATTGGTCCCATTACTCGGTTCGATCCCGCTCAGTATTCAGTCAAAATTGCCGGAGAAGTCACCAATTTTGATCCTGCCGATTTTATTGAAAAAAAAGAAATAAAAAAGATGGATCGGTTTATCCATTTGGCTGTGGCAGCCAGTCAAGAAGCGATGGATGATGCCAAATTTGAAGTCATGCCTGATCAAGCCGATCGGGTTGGGGTATATATCGGTGCCGGCATCGGAGGTCTACCGGCCATTGAGCATTACCAC
The DNA here is from genome assembly GCA_965223275.1 of Nitrospirales bacterium. Lineage (GTDB taxonomy): Bacteria > Nitrospirota > Nitrospiria > Nitrospirales > UBA8639 > Nitrospira_E. Next base: position 1,402,155 of record OZ244992.1, on the reverse strand, counting down.
AAAGTTGTGCTTGATCGGGGCCCAGATCGCGTGTCTCCGTTTTTTATCCCCATGGTGATTATCAATCTTGCCTCTGGACAAGTGGCGATTCGTTTCGGCGCCAAGGGACCGAATGCATGCACGGTGACGGCCTGTGCGACGGGGAATCATTGTATTGGTGATGGGTTTCGCATTATCCAACGGGGTGAAGCCGATGCCATGATCGTGGGCGGAACAGAATCGACGATTTGCCCCACAGCCATCGCAGGTTTTTCCGCTGCCAAGGCTCTTTCGAGACGGAATGACGAACCCCAAGCCGCCAGCCGTCCATTTGATAAGGATCGAGATGGTTTTGTGATTGGAGAAGGAGCAGGTATCTTGGTCTTAGAGGAATTGGAGCATGCCAAAGCTCGAGGAGCCAGAATTTATGCAGAGCTGATCGGGTATGCCATGAATTGTGATGCCTTTCATATTACGGCTCCTCCGGATGAGGGCGAAGGAGCGCGTGCCTGTATGGAGGCTGCTATTCATGACGCGGGGATTTCAAAAGAATCTGTGGGATATATTAATGCCCATGGGACCTCTACCTTTGCTGATCGGGTTGAGACGGATGTGATCAAGACCGTGTTTGGACAGCTGGCGTACTCCATCCCTGTTTCGTCTACCAAGTCTATGACCGGTCATCTGTTAGGAGGGGCTGGAGGAATTGAAGCGGTCTTCTCGGTGTTGGCCTTGCATCATGGAACAATTCCACCGACCATCAATCTTGATCACCCTGATCCTGAATGCGATTTAGACTATGTACCGAAACAATCTCGATCGGTGCCGATTGACGTGGCGATATCCAATGCGTTTGGATTTGGAGGGGTGAATGCCTGTTTAGTCTTCAATAAGTGGAGGTGTGATACGGGCGAATAATCTTCCCCTCGTCTTCTGCAATGTCGTATTTTCCTCCGAGGTTCTGCCCTAATCTTCCCGTATAACTGGCATGCCATGGGCGTCTTCCGGGATATGATACACTGTATTGTTAAACCTGCAATCATGGCTCATATTGTTCCGCATGTCGATGTTTCAGGTCGCTCTGATGGCTAAACTGCCAGAAGCTTTTTGCGCTGTGTCCGAGAATCTTATGCCAATGCTTCCTTATGAGTTTGAAAATGAAGACCTGCTTGAGGAAGCCCTGACACACCGATCGTTTTCTCCCTCTCCTCAAGCAGGAAGTCCTCGTAATAATGAAAGGCTGGAATTTTTGGGTGATGCGGTGTTGGGGTTAATCGTGAGTGAACGGGTTGCCCATATTTTTCCGAACTTTTCAGAGGGAGAGCTGTCAAAAGTCCGAGCCAGTCTTATCAGTCGAGCCACTCTGGCCAAAGTGGCTAAACGGCTGGATTTGGGCCGATGGTTAAGACTCGGAAAGGGAGAGGAAGTCACGCGGGGGAGAGAAAAAAGCTCGTTGTTGGCTGATGCCCTTGAAGCCGTGATCGGAGCCGTGTATCTTGATGGAGGATTGGGTGCGGTAAGGACATTCATCGATTCTATTCTTGTGCAGGAATTTTCCAGTCTTCAGAACGAAGAAGCGAGATCGTTCTTCGGGGATAGTAAAAGTCAGTTGCAGGAGTGGTCTCACAAACATATCGGGTCTGTTCCCCGCTATGAGTTGATACAGGAATCAGGACCCGATCATCAAAAGATCTTTGAAGTTGTGGTTCATATGAAGAATGCCCCCATGGGGCGAGGGACCGGTCGGACCAAAAAAGAAGCCGAACAACGTGCGGCAGAGAAGGCCTTGCAGCAAGTTGGCGTTCTTCAGGTATCGGATAATCAATAATGACTTCGTCAAAGAGGAGGATAACTTATGGAGGGGTGGTGTATGAACGACTGGCGTGGGATTGAACGGCAATCTGGAAGCCTACGATGGGCGAGTGCTCTCTTTCTGGGAGTGCTGCTTCTGACGGCTCCCGGTATGGCCGCAGAGAAGAGCTCGGAGAGTAAAGAGGGAGGTGAAGCACCTCACGTGATGTTGAAAACCAAGTTTGGTGAGATGGAAATCGTGTTGTTTCCCGACTTAGCTCCCAAGCACGTGGAAAGCTTTCTGAAGCTGTCCAAATCGGGATTTTTTAACGGGACCATCTTTCATCGGGTTATTCCCGGTTTCATGATCCAGGGGGGTGATCCGTTGACGAAGGACCCCGCGAATCGAGGTCGTTTCGGTACGGGTGGCCCAGGCTATACTCTTCCGGCCGAATTCAGTCGGGTTCCCCATGAAAAAGGCATTTTGTCGGCCGCGCGAACGGCTGATCCCAATAGTGCGGGGTCACAGTTTTTTATCATGGTCGCGAAAGCGCCTCATTTGGATAATCAGTACACGGTATTTGGGGAGGTGGTTAAAGGGATTGAGGTCGCTGATACGATCGTCAGTCAGCCGCGTGATTTACGTGACAACCCACTCGAACGTATTGAGATGACGATTGAGGTTATGGAGTAGACGGTCAATGAGGGCTCAAGAGATATCAGGAAGATGTCTCTTGGGTCTGAACATCGAACCCGCTTGGAATGATGATTCGACCTCCGGCACCTGTTTGCCGGGCCAATTGTTCTGCCACATCGGGATGACGTTCCCGGACATATCCTAACAGGCCTCGTAAAAATCGGTTAGAGCGAAGTCCCCCACCGCTAAATTCACCGATAAATTCTTGGGCTCGGTCAAGAACCTCAGTGACCATGGTGGGTTCTAATGATTGGCGTTCCCCAAACACTTTGAATTCCTTCCGTAGTTCTTCTCCAAAAGCTGGGAGGCCAGCTTCAGGAACTTGAATCAGACTAAAGCTTCGCCTCAGCGATTGGATGCCTTCCAACACTTCGGTGTCTTGCGCCTCACGCCGATCCTGGAAATACCGGTACGTTAAGGCTTCAAACACATAAAAGATTTCCGTGGCTCGTTCTCCTCCGAATTCGAGAAGCTGCCGGTAGAATGTTCGTCGATAGAGTTCGAACTGGCTTCCGGTCCGTTTCTGTTGATAGTCATCGTTGGATTCGAGAAAGACGCAAGAGGCCGGACAAGAAATTTGCGTGAGGCGGTGACTGCCACAACAGGCACTACAAATCATCCCCGCCAGGGCTGGGCAGGATCGTTTGCCTTTTCGTTGGTGACAGTAGGCACATTTACTCATCAGGAGAATCTTTCTTGAACCAATTGAAACCGTAATCGGCCCAGGTTCGCGGTTTCTTATTGGGACTATCGTTAGAGGGTCGTTCAAGTCCATTGATTTCTGCACCATTGGCGTACAAATATGGAACCAGAATGACATGGTTGGCACGATCCACTCCGATTCCTGCGGGAGAGATGAGGAATTCCGCAATCACTTCTTTTTTCAAGTTAGCTCGAATTCGCCAGACTTTTCCGGCAGTCATATCAGATACATACATCGTGCCGTAGCGGTCAAAATCGATGCCGTCTAAATTATAGAAGCCGCCGCGGAAGAAGGAATTCACGAATAGCTCGTGAATCGAGCCCTTCTCATCAATCTCGAATATTTTCCCGTCTTCCCAGCCAACCCCCACGATATGGCCGTTCCGAGGATGGACGGCTAATCCATGGGGTTGGGAAAGGCTGGCATGTTGGGCGTAAATGGTCACCGTATGGTCCTGGGTTGGATCGATTCGGAAAATGGTGTTTGATTCTGCATCGGACACGTAGAGAATACCCTCAGCATCCGCGGTCAGGCCGGTAAGGGATCGACTGTGAAAGCGTGTGAAGGCAATAGTCACTTGGGGTTCTCCGGTGTCCTTTGAAAATCCCCGAATGACATCCAGGTCAGCGACATAGAGCACTGATCCGACGATAGCCATACCTCGCGGGGAATGTAATGTTACCGAATTTTTCCCACCCTGAATGAAGTGGAGGTCCGTGACCTTTCCCTGTTGGTTGGCCTTGCTAATGAATCCTTTATTGTCCCTCGTTCCAGGATCGCCATTCGCATTGGCGATATAATAGGTTCCTGATCCATCCGCGATCATGCATTGCGGGAATCCAAGGTTAGTAATTTGTTCTGCGTGGATCGGGCTGGAAAGAAAACAAATCAGGCTAATCCAGATGAGAACACCCTTTAAGAATGAGAAGGAAAATAATGACATGGATGGCGTATGGAGAAAAGGTCGGATCAGCTGGGATAATGATCTCAATTAAGCCTGCATGAGCCTCAACCCATGGTATGTGAGGGTTTCTTGGGGTGTCAAGAATGCTCTTAGGGATTTTCATTGACGAACTTTTTGAGCCCTTGATATCGTGAACCACCATGAACCAGTAAGTATCACCTTCGAATAGATGGAGGAAGGACGTGGCGGCGAACATTATTGATGGCAAGGCGTTGGCGTTAGCCCTCAGGGAGCAGATCGCAAAAGAGGTCACCACTCTGGGCGAAACATCAGGGATTCAACCCGGGTTGGCAGCGGTACTCGTAGGAGATGATCCGGCTTCCGCGGTGTACGTCAAGAATAAACGGTTGGCGTGTGAGAAAGCTGGGTTATATCCCGAGGAACATCGCCTCCCGGCTTCCACGAGTCAGGAAGAATTATTACGGCTCGTTGAACAGTTGAATGGGAATCCACGTATTCATGGGATTCTGGTGCAGTTACCCTTGCCGCCCCATATCGATAGTAAGGTGATCTTGCAGGCGGTCTCTCCCAATAAGGACGTTGATGGGTTTCATCCCTTGAGCATCGGACGTTTGGTTGAGGGAGACCCCATGTTTGTTCCCTGTACGCCCAAGGGGATCATTCACCTCATCGATTCAACCGGGCAGGACATATCCGGAAAGCGTGCGGTCATTATTGGTCGGAGTAATATCGTTGGGAAGCCTGTGGCCATGCTATTGCTTCACCGACATGCGACGGTTACGATTTGTCATTCTCGTACGAAAGATCTCCCCGGTGTTGTTCGGGAGGCTGATATCATCGTCGCGGCCATCGGAAAGCCTCATTTTGTCACTTCGGATATGGTCAAAGATGGGGCATTGATCATCGATGTGGGTATCAACCGGTTATCCGATGGAAAATTAGTGGGTGATGTAGATTTTTCTGGTGTTCAAGATAAAGCCGGATGGATCACACCAGTGCCTGGCGGAGTTGGGCCCATGACCATTGCTATGCTCCTGCAGAATACCTTGGAGTCCGCCAAACAGAAGGGCTAGCCGGTATAGCTGTTCCATAGGGCGTCCATGAACATTTCAAAATTTCAAGAGTATAAAAAACAGGGGAAAAAGCTGACGGTCGTCACCGCGTATGATGCCCTGTTTGCAAAAATTGTCGAACAGACAGGAATTGAAGTAATTCTGGTAGGAGATTCCCTGGGAATGGTCGTTCAGGGAAAATCCAATACCTTAACCGTGTCGATGGAAGATATGCTCTATCACACTGGTCTCGTGGCTCGAGCGGCTGAATCAGCTTTCATTATTTGTGACATGCCGTTCCTTTCTTTTCAAGTCAGTGTAGAGGAAGCTGTACGGAATGCAGGTCGATTGCTTCAAGCAGGAGCGGCAGCCGTGAAAATCGAGGGTGGCCTCCCCGTACTCGATCGAGTACGGGCGATGACCCAATTTGGCATTCCCGTGATGGGCCATCTCGGGATGACTCCTCAATCGGTTCATCAGTTTGGGGGGTATTCCGTACAAGGAAGAGAGACGCGAGATGCTCATCAGCTTATCGAGCAAGCAAAGTCTTTGGAGGAAGCCGGGGTGTTTGCTGTGGTGCTTGAATGCATACCAGCAAAGCTTGCCAAAGACATTACGGAAGCACTCTCTATCCCGACTATTGGGATCGGTGCCGGACCGGATTGTGATGGCCAAGTTTTAGTTTTATACGATCTGCTCGGACTATTTGATGACTTTGTCCCCAAATTCGTCAAACCGTATGCTCACCTCAAAGCTGATGCCCTCCAGGCGCTTCGACGCTTTCGAGAAGAAATCGAAAATGGAAAATTTCCTACTGACGATGAAAGTTATCATTGAACGGTGAATCCTTTCTTTACTCCTTACCCGTATTACAGGCCATCCAAAATTTCCTTTCGTTTCTCTTGATATTCTCCGTCGGTAATCAACCCTTCTCGGTATAACTCACGAAGATGGTTGAGGCGTTCTTTCGCCGAGGGTTTGGAGGGGAGAGACGTTCCGACAGCCTCTTCAGACTTTTGAAGAGTGGGACTGCCTTGACGGGGGTAAAGAAAATGCTGCGAGTTTGGAGCCCAGAGGAGTGCAGTCAATTTGGGGTTGACTATTTGAGAAGGTGAGAGGGCCTCCAATCGGTAGAGTGGATCTCCGAGGACTCGAAGGGGTTGTTTCTTAAGAGAAGGAATGGCTGATCGGTCGGTGATCGTATAGCGATAATTGGCCAAAATGAGGTGGAGTTGGTGTTCTTCTGCGTACATCCCCCCTGATGTGATTTCCTGAATGCCGTTTTCCCGTGGGTGGACCCAAAAAAACGTGGCAGTCTCAAGGGCTGTGGCTTGCCTCAGGGCTTGAGACAAGGTCTGTGTTAGGACCTGGATTTGTGTTTCAGAGAATGCCGGATGTGGGTCATGAAATCGCTTCATCACACGGGGAATGAGTGAAGAAGGATAGGCTTGAATGGATTGAAGGGCCTCCCGAATTTTTTCGGGGCCCACCTCGGCCGGATGAGCGAACTCCTCCGAACCCGGGCGGTAGGTGACTTCCAGGCCCACGGCTTGAGTCGGCTGGTCTAGGATTGTCCGGTCCAGGTCTGGTGGAGGGCTGCAGGCATATCCTAAAAGACACGACAGGATCATAACAGGCATTCTTCTCCATTCCGGGTGTCCTGTCCCGCCTTTTCTTGTTTGCCTTTTCATTTTACTCGTCCAACCGGTTTTGCCTTTTCCCGAGAAAATCAGGTTCAGAGCCCTGGGGGTGGAGCAAAGGTGTCATGTTTGAGATCCATGGCTGGTTCTAGCCTTGTTGCTCCCATGAAGCACTTTGGTGGTCATTGCCCATGATCCCACATTGTCTGTTAATAAAAATACAAATTTTTACGTAAATTATAAAAATAATAAAATTAAGGTTTTAAAGAAACAAATATTTTCTCCGAAAACAGTATATTTAAGGATAAACATAGACTAAAATCATCTAAAATAAATATAAATATCTAAGCAATTTTAGAATTTTCTGAGGGGTTTCATGGCTAATGTCATTCGAACCAAGAAAGTAATGATATACAGAATACTGTTTTTATTAAGTTTTATGTGTTTCATGGTGTTTGTTGGACCGATCCAAGAATCGAACGCCTTGCCAGGTTTTGCCAGGAAATACGAAGTCAATTGCCAAGTGTGTCATACCCGGCAACCACGATTAAACTCCTTTGGTGAGCAATTTCTGGAAAATGGGTTTCAACTCCCTGGAACTGAGGATGGGGGCCTGATTGGCAAAGCCAAACTCGGAGATCTTACCCTCGATCAGGTATCCAACTATTTCAGTGTGTTATTCGCCACGGATGTGGTGCAACATGTAGACCTCGATCAAGAAATTGAGGGGGTTGGGGATCAAACGGAATTCGCCACTCCGGCCATTTTCCGGTTGTTTACCGCTGGAACGGTTACTTCCAATGTTGGGTATTATGCGGATATAACTTCGATTGTCGGGCGTTCAAATGATGTGGAGTTGGGTCGGGCGTATCTCACCCTCAATAACCTCGGAGGCCAGAATTGGGCTCATCTCCGTATCGGCCGACTGGATCCCTCTGCGTTTTTTTCCTTCCCGACCGGGCGCCCGCAAATAGTTCCCACTGGACCGGACTTCGGTCCGCCGTTCGGACCCTATGGTCCCACCCAAACCCTTTGGGCACTGACCCCGAGTGCCTTCGCTTCGAAATTTTACGGCATTTTTGATCGGGAAGGGGATGTGATTCATCCGTTCGAACAAACATTGTTTAACTCGGATGAAGAGGTTGCGATAGACGTGCATGGCCGTCCATTCGGGGACTGGTTTTTGTACCAGGTCGGGGTACTCAATGGGGGCAACGAGCGGGCCGGAGATTCGAATAACTCGAAGGATTGGTTTGTGATGGCCCGGCTGGATTATGCCCAATCCCATCTGTTCTCCGCGAGTCTTTCCGGCTTTGCCTATGTGGGGAATCACAATGCCAAAGTGCTGACTGGGGAAGATATCAGTCGTCACCGGTATGGGGTGGCTTCCCGACTTCGGTACCGATGGTTAGATGTGTATGGGGCATTTACCTTGGATAAGGTTCGTGATCTGCCCAAGGGGATGGACAAGACGTTTGACGATACCGCCACCGGCTTGACGGTGGAGGCGCAGGCCCTGGCAACCGACCGGTTACTGTTAGGAGTCAGATATAACCACCTGGATGCGGGGGGGGTATTGGCCAACCGAAAAAGCGCTACCTTCCTGACACTCCAGATGAAATATTATCTTCGATCAAATATTGCGTTCACGATTCGGGACGATATCAATCTTCGGGCGAAAGAAGGCGGGACCCATGCGACTAGGAATTTGCGTAATGTGTTTAATGTGGGGATCAGTATCGTGTTTTAAAAAAGGCCAATGAGGAAGCGGCAAATCATATACGTTGTCGGTTGTGGGTTTTCACTATTCTGTTCAATACTGACAGGGATGGCGGCGACTCCTCCCGACCCCGACCCTCTCGTGTTCGAAGGGCGAAGGATCTATGAGCGCTCCTGTATGGCTTGTCATGGTAATCGGGGAAAGGGTGATGGCCCGGCCGCGTTTTTCAATTCCGGACTTTCGGGGGCACGACCGAGTGACTTCACGGTCGGAAATTATAAGTATCGATCCACGGAATCGGGTGAATTTCCTACCGATCAAGATCTCATCCGCGTGCTGGTCCAGGGTATTCCAGGGGTGATGCCCGCTTTCCGAGGGCTGTCGGAAACAGACCTTCGGAAGGTGGTGGCGTATATCAAGACCCTTGCCTCTGGGATTGAGAATACCGTGGAGAAAAGCGTGGTGGCTCTCCCCGAGCCACAAATTCCTTCCAGTAGTACCAGTATTGGTCGAGGACGGGAAGTCTATATGGCTTTGGATTGCCAGTCCTGCCATGGGGTGCAAGGTGATGGGAAAGGTGAGCTCGGGAAGGAGCTCATGGATACCGAAGGGTTTCCGACCCGATCGCCGGACTTTCGGTTTCGATCAGAATTTCGAAACGGGTCTCACCCACAAGACGTGTTACGAACCTTGTGGACGGGATTAGATGGAACGCCGATGCCATCCTATGCGGTCCAATTTGAGGGCCAGGAAGCCGACGCCTGGCATTTGGTCAATTACCTGCTGTCGTTGTCTCAGGAGAAGTGACGTGGATGATCGTCGGTGGTTCCTTTCTTTTTTCGTACGTCCGGACCCTCGTTCCTCATTTCTGATTCCCTTAAACCACTATCCCATTTTGGTGTTGGTGCTTCCGTTGATGTGCCTAGGGCTGTTGGTTGGAGACACCGGTGTGGTTTTCGGAAAAGAACCCGTCGGGGTCATACGGGGGACAATATATTTGCCGAATAAGACGCCCTCGCCGAAATTGCATACCATCAGGGAAGATAGAGAGTACTGTGGGAACAAAATTGCGATTCAGGCAGTCTCGGTTGTTGGTGCAGACAAGGCCTTGCAGGATGCCCTTGTGTATCTGGATGGTTCCTATTCTCAAACAGTTATTTCAGGTTTCAAGCGGAGGCATCAGATTACCAATGTCCGTTGTGCCTTCAGTCCACGTATTCTCGTTGCAATGAAAGGGGATACTCTTGAGATCTTCAATCACGATCCCATTTTGCACAACACCCATATTTCTCTGGGAAGGCGAACGTTCCTCAATGTGGCACAGTTGCCGAATAATCGCCCCATCGTTAAACGAATCCGTAAAAAAGGGATGTATGCTGTGCAATGCGATAAGCATACGTTTATGAAGGCTCACCTCTGGGTATTTCCGCACCCATTTTTTTCTCTTTCAGATGAAACCGGAACCTTTGAGATTCAAGCAGTTCCTGTGGGCCATCATCGAATACGGGTTTGGCATGAAACCCTCGGCTCGTATGAACAATCCATCCAAGTTTTACCCGAGACTCCAACACGCGTCGAGATTTCCTGGCCCTAAGTGGGAACACCGTGAAGTTCTTCTTCAGGGGTTACGGGTTTCTTTTATTCCAGTCCTGAGGGTGCGTTTGAATAGTCTGTGGAGTCCAAAGTGATCACGCAATCATCACAGCTTGTCGCTCGGCTCGTTTCCCGTTGGAAAGGAAGTGCCATCTTTCGGGTGATCACGGTTTTGGTATTTTGCACGGGCATTACCCTTTTAACCTGGGCCTTCCTCATAGGATATATTCTGAATCAGAACCTGCAACAAGCCTTTCAAGAAAAAGGGCTTGCGGTGGCCCGGACCTTTTCGACCATCGGAGCTGCGGCCATATTAGATAATCTTTTTCGTATTCAAGAGGCCATGATTCACTATGCCCAGGACCCTGATTTGATTCAATTAGAAGTGATCGATGAAGATGGGATGATTGTCGCCGCTCTTCATCCGAACAAAATTGGCACCGTGGTGGCAACGACAGGATGGCAAAAGATCAAAATGGATCAAGAGGAACAGGTCATCATGGCACCAGCTTCCCGACAGAGTCAGGCCCTCGTCATTATCAAGCCATTGTGGGAGGAGGACGAAATCATTGCCTGGGTCCGAGTGGGGTTTTCGTTGGAACGTGTTCACCTGCAGGAACGACGATTTTTAACCATCCTTATCGTGGTCGCCCTTTTGCTCGGTCTGATCAGCACCCTGGGTATCCGAATGGGTATTCGACAAATGCTTCCTATTTTGCGTGGGGTCGTCAACAAACTTGAGAAAGTCGGGACCGAGACCCAGCTTCGATTAGTCGAACAAGGGCTTCCCCACCAACAGGTCATGCAAGCTCCAGATACCAAGACGGGAGGCGAATTAGAGAAGTTAGCCGGAGTCGCGAACCAATCCGTCGATTTGTTGAAGTCCCGTACGGTGGAGTTAGAGGAAATGATGCAGGCGATCGAACAAAAGAATCGAGAGTTGGCTCGTTTGGCCTCATTCCCTGAGCTCAACCCCAGTCCGGTGTTGGAATTAGATGCCGATCATCGCCTTACCTATGTGAATCCGCAGGCCAACACCTTGTTCCCGGATTTGAAGGAAAAAGGGGTGCAACATGAACTGTTTCAGGGAGTCAAGGAATTTCAGGACATCGTCAAAAATAACCAAGATGCGACGATCATACGCGAATTGCGGTGCGGCACCAAGATATTTGAAGCCTGCATTTCTTATTTGGCCGATAGTCAAGTGATTCGCCTCTACCTTCATGATATGACGAAACGCAAACATGCTGAAGAACATGTTCGGGAAACGGCCTACAAATTAGAACAAAAAAATATGGAATTGGCTCAGGCTCGGGATGAAGCGGTGCTGGCAGGAAAGGCGAAAACAGAATTTCTGGCGACGATGAGCCATGAAATTCGAACGCCGATGAATGGGGTGATAGGCATGACGGGTTTATTGTTAGAGACCACGCTCACTCCCGAACAATACAAGTTAACCTGGGCTGTCCGAACGTCCGGTGAAGCCTTGTTGACGATTATCAATGATATTCTCGATTTTTCAAAGATGGATGCAGGGAAATTCGAACTGGAGTGTGTCCCCTTTGATCTGCAGGTTTGTGTCGAAGAAGTCGTGGAGTTGCTCAGTGAGCGGGCGATTTCCAAGGGCCTGGAACTCACGAGTTTGGTCTACCCTTCGGTGCCGATCCAGATAGAGGGAGATCCGGGGCGGCTGAGGCAAGTATTGATGAATCTTGTCGGCAATGCCATAAAATTTACTGAAACAGGAGATGTGAGTGTCAAAGTTTTAGTGGAAGAGGATGCAGGGCCTGAGGTGCGATTGAGGTTTGAAGTCATTGATACCGGGATTGGTATTCCATCGGAGAAACATTCCGAGTTATTCGAGGCCTTTACGCAAGCGGACAGCTCAACGACGAGAAAATTTGGTGGAACGGGTTTAGGGTTGGCTATCTGCAAGCAAATCGTGGCGTGTATGGGTGGAGGCATGGGGGTGTCGAGCGAAGTCGGTGAGGGAAGTTGCTTTTGGTTTACCGTCCGGTTGAAAAAAACGGTAGCGACAACTGTTCTTTCCTCCTCTCAGGTGGACCTGCGGGGGTTGCGGGTGTGTTGTGTGGATGATAATGAAACGAACCGTCTTTTACTCTATGAGTACACCAAAGATTGGGGCATGGAGGCCATAATGGTGGAAAGCGGCTCGGAGGCGTTGAACATATTGGCAGATCATGCTCAACAAGGCCGGACCTGTGATTTGGCTATCCTGGACATGCACATGCCTGAGATGAGTGGGATCGATTTGGCCAAGGCCATTAAAGCCGATCCGGTGTTATCCAATATGAAATTGGTCATGCTGACCTCTATCGGGCTTCATGGCGATAGGGATTTGGCCAAGATTGTGGGGTTTGACGCCTTTTTGACCAAGCCGATACGAAAACGGGATTTGCATCAGTGTATTGGGTTGATCCTGGGTCGGATTCAACCCCATTCTGCGGATGCATTTCTCCCGTCCAGGGCAACACCCTCTTCCCCCCACCTCTCATTATCTGGAAAGCGAATGGGGCGGTTGCTGGTTGTGGACGACCATGGTGTGAACCAACAATTAGCCAAATTAATGCTGGAAACCTTTGGCCATCAAGTCGATGTCGTGGGAAACGGAAAAGAAGCCTTGGAAGCGATAGGGCAGACCCCTTATGACATCGTGTTCATGGATTGTCATATGCCCGAGATGGATGGATACCAGGCGACCGAAGAAATCCGGAGACGAGAAGAGCTTCTGCCAAATAATCAAGAACAGCTTTCAGGCGAAGATCAAAGCCTAAATCCTTTTTTCAGTTATGACCAACACCTCATCATTGTGGCGATGACCGCAAATGCGATGCCCGGTGATAGGGAAAAATGTTTGGAAGCGGGTATGGACGATTATCTGAGTAAGCCGATTAAACGAGAAAGTCTAGAGGCTCTTTTGCAAAAATGGCTTCCTGGACACGAACGTGAGTGTACCTATGAATCAGAAGATCCAGAGGGGGCTTCCTCTGTGATGGCTCCCCTGGATCGAGCGACGAATCCCCCTCCCATAAGGGAAACCGTGAGTGAGGCAGGCTCCCCGGCTTCTCTGAACAGGCAAATTTTGCAAGATTGGGAAGACACGGGTGGAAGATCATTTCTCGCCCAGTTAGTTCAGCAGTTTGTCCAGGATGCGACGGTTTGTGTGGAAAAACTCGAGAAGGCGTTAGACACTCAGAATTTTGAAGACATACAAGAAGCGGCACATGGGTTGAAGGGGATGACAAAAAATATGGGACTGACCTCCTTATCTCAGACGGCGTGGGAGATGGAACAATTGGCTCTAGACGGTCAGCTGGTAAGAGGCCGCTCGTTGTTTCCCCTCATCAAGACAAAATTTTCCGAGGCACAAAAAGCGCTATTTGATTTCTTGCCTAAAGATTGACGGAACGTCCGATCCTCAGTTTCCTCGGTTTTCTTAAAGGAGGGGGAGAGGCCCTCCTCGGCCTTCACATCGGCTTGCCACAGAAGGGTATTCCTAGTATCCTCCTGACTAGGTGTCGGGAAGGCACAAATTTAAGGGTCATTCATAGGAACTCGTGATGGACATCCCCAAAGATATGGATAAATGTCGGGAAGGGATCGATCGAATTGATGATCAGATTCTGGCATTGTTAAATGAACGATCTCAGTATGTGATTCAAATCGGGCACTTAAAAAAGGAAAAGGATTCCTCAGCCCATCTTCATACCCAAGGGCGGGAAGTGGCGATCGTGGAACGGTTGATGAAAAACAACCCGGGCCCCTTTCCGAGTCAAGCCCTTCGCCCCGTGTATCGTGAAATTATGTCCGCCTCGCTTTCCCTGGAAGGGAAGCAAACGGTGGCCTATCTGGGGCCTCCTGCCACGTTTACCCATTTGGCGGCCATGCAAAAATTTGGGGAATCGGCCGAATATGTTCCGGTGAATAGTATTAAGGCGGTGTTTGATGAGGTTGAACGGGGTCGAATGCGATTTGGGGTTGTCCCGATTGAAAATACCACTGAAGGTGTGGTGAATCACACCTTAGACTTGTTTGTCGATTCACCCCTACTCATTTACGGGGAGTTATTGTTAGAAATATCCCATCACTTTCTTTCAAAGGCCAAGAACCTTGAGGATATCAAAATCATCTATTCTCATCCCCATGCCTTGGCTCAATGTCGCAATTGGCTTGAGACTCACCTGCCATCGATTGCTTTGGCAGAAGAACCCAGTACGGCTCGGGCCGCTGAACGATGCGTGAATGATCCGACGGCTGGGGCTATTGCGTCAGAATTGGCCGCTCAATTGTATGGATTGTCCGTCTTGCGGTCCCGTATTGAGGACAATACCCAAAACTTTACCCGATTTCTCGTACTCTCTCAGCGTGGGGCTGAACAAACGGGGCGAGATAAAACCTCGATCATCGTTTCCGCAAAAGATCGGGTTGGAGCCTTATACGATTTAATTCGGCCATTCTCATCTCATGGGATTAACATGACCAAGATTGAATCCCGCCCGACAAGGCGTAAAGTCTGGGAATATCTTTTCTTTATGGACCTTGAAGGGCATCAGGATGATGACCGTGTCAAAAAGGCATTGGATGAGGTAAAATCTCGTTGTCTATTCCTAAAGGTTTTGGGGTCATACCCTGCTCATCAATAATGCCCTGATTTTCTCTTCTGCTTCAGAGATCCAAAACCTTTCAGGCGTGTGGAGTTCAGGAAGCTCATCATACGCCTCACGACTTGTGGGGCTCGATAGGGATGACGATATACTCAATTTGAGAACTTGGAAACCTGATGCCATTACCAGTACACCCGACCATTGCTTCTCTCCAACCCTATTCTCCCGGAAAACCGATCGAGGAATTGGAGCGGGAGTTGGGTATCGTCCAGGCCGTAAAGCTGGCCTCGAACGAAAACCCCTGGGGGCCCTCTGAAAAAGCTCTTCAGGTCCTTCAGGAAACCTCCGCCACTCTCAACCGGTATCCGGATGGTGGTGGCCATTACCTGAGACAGACATTAGCCGAACGATGGAAAATTCCGAGTGAGCAGGTCCTCATCGGCAATGGGTCGGATGAAATCATCAGCCTGCTGATTAAGGCCTTTATCTCCCCAGGGGATGAGGCAGTCATGGCGAATCCGACTTTTGTGATGTACCGGCTTTCCTTGTTAGCCGGCCATGGCGTTCCGGTGGAAGTCCCCTTGAAGGATTGGACGCATGACTTGGATGCCATGGCTGATGCTATCACGGATCGGACCCGGTTGCTGTTTCTCTGCAATCCCAACAATCCTTCGGGAACGATTCTAACATCTCAGGAAATACGGAAAATGTTTTCCCGCATTCCAGAAGATGTGATCGTGGTCTTCGATGAGGCCTATTATGAATATGTCCGAAGTGCAGACTACCCGGACAGCCTTGAGTATATTCACGAGGGAAGACCCGTCGTGGTATTGCGGACGTTCTCAAAAATCTACGGATTGGCCGGATTACGTGTGGGATACGGTCTGACGACCGGCGAGATCGCGGGAATCGTCAATCGGGTACGGCCACCCTTTAACGTGAATAGTCTCGCGCAAGCTGCCGCCCGGGCAGCCTTGGCTGATGAAGAACATGTCGCAAAAAGTCGAGCCATGAACGAGGCCGAAATGGCATTCCTAGAAGAAGGCCTGTCTCAGTTAGGACTGGCACCGGTTCCGAGCCAAGCCAATTTTCTGTACATGGATGTTGGGACAGATGGGAGATCGGTATATGAGGGATTGCTTCGTGAGGGTGTCATCGTTCGCCATATTCGGGGAAATATGATTCGGGTTACGGTTGGGCAACCGACCGAAAATCGTCGGTTCTTGGAAGCTCTGGAAATTGTTCTCTCTCGTCTATCGATCAAGCCACCTGTGTAATCGGAATTTCCTGATGATCATCGTTCTCAAGCCGGATGCCACAGAACAAGATATCGACCATTTGGTCGCTCGTCTTCGGTCCCTCGGGTTGAAATCCCAAGTTACCAAAGGTGAAGAACGGACGGTCGTCGGAGTCATTGGGGACGAGCGGATCCTACAAAATCAACCGTTGAGTGTGTTTCCAGGAGTTGAGAGTGTCACCCCTATTTTGGCTCCCTGGAAGTTGGTGAGCCGAGAATTTCAACAACATGACTCCGTCATAGATGTGTCCGGGGTAAAGGTGGGAGGAAAACATCTGGCGGTGATGGCGGGGCCCTGCGCAGTCGAAAAATTAGAAATCACGGTTGGAATCGCGAAAGAAGTCGCTAAGAGTGGGGCCACCATCTTGCGGGGAGGAGCCTATAAACCCAGGACTTCTCCGTATTCATTCCAGGGTTTGGGCCAGGAAGGGCTTGAATTTTTGGTTGAAGCCAGAAGGGAGACCGGTTTGCCGGTGGTGAGTGAAATTTTAGATGCCCGGGATATTGGGTACTTCCTGGAAAAAGCTGACATCATCCAAATCGGGGCTCGCAACATGCAAAATTTTGAATTGCTCAAAGAAGTGGGGGCGTATGATAAACCCGTCTTGTTGAAACGGGGACTTTCGGCCACGATTAAAGAATTTCTCCTGTCGGCTGAATATATCATGTCGAGAGGCAATCAAAATGTCATGCTCTGTGAGCGAGGCATTCGCACCTTTGAGCCGCAGTATCGAAATACCCTCGATTTAAGTGCGGTGCCCGTGCTTAAAGACATGTCCCATTTACCGGTCATTGTCGATCCCAGCCATGCCACTGGAAATTGGAAGCTTGTTGCACCCATGGCCAAAGCGGCTGTTGCAGCGGGAGCCGACGGGCTGTTGATCGAGGTACATTCGGACCCCGAATGCGCTCTATGCGATGGAGAGGAATCTCTCAAGCCCAGTCGGTTTCAGGATTTGATGGAGGAGTTAAAGAAGGTCGCCAACGCTGTGGGTCGAGAACTCTGAATCCCGCCCGTCTAGAAGTCTTCCTTACTTCTTGCCATGTCTGTTCCTTCCCCACTTTCTATGTTTGAACAAGTCACAATTATTGGAGTTGGGTTATTGGGGGGGTCTCTGGGATTACTCTTGAGAGAAAAGCAACTCGCCCGAACCGTCATAGGAGTAGGGCGGCGTGTCCAAAATCTTGAGTTAGCTTTAGAGCTCGGAGCCATCGACCGATTTGTTTCCGATCCCAATGAGGTTGTCGGGCAATCGGATCTCATCGTGCTGGCCACTCCCGTCGATACCTATAGCACCCATCTTCAGGCATGGGGAAAGGAACTCTCCCCAGGTGCGATCGTGAGTGATGTGGGAAGTGTCAAAGGGCAAATGGTTTTGGATCTGGAGTCCCTCATTCCGCCCTCCGCCTTTTTCGTCGGCGCACACCCCATCGCTGGAAAAGAAAAATCAGGAGTGGCCTATGCCGAATCCAGTTTGTTCAATGGATCTCGGTGTATCCTCACACCGACTTCTCGGACCAATGCCCAAGCATTGGAGCGAGTTCGGGGATTGTGGGAGGCGACCGGGTCAGAGGTGATCAGTATGGATCCGATGGTTCATGACTATATTTTAGGGGCTGTGAGCCATCTGCCCCATGTGGTGGCGTTTGCTTTGATGGAGACTCTGGAAGCTCTCCAAAAAAATAACCCAGAGAGCCAAGAACTCCTGGCGTTTTCTGGTGGGGGCTTGAGGGATACCACTCGAATTGCGGCGAGTTCACCAGAAATGTGGCGGGATATCTGTTTGGCAAATTCTAAAAACCTATCGGAGATGATCGATCAGTATATTCATCATCTGCAAAACCTCAAAGCCTCAATTGAAAAACAAAATTCTGAGGAACTTTACGCCGCCATCGATCGGGCAAAGCAAGCCCGGGAACGGTTGACATGAGTCAACTCACCATTTCTCCCGCACAACATCCTCTTCAAGGAACCGTAGTGGTCCCCGGGGATAAGTCGATCACGCACCGGGCCTTGATCCTTGGGGCTCTGGCTGAGGGGGAAACCAGGATCACAGGCTATAGTCAGGGAGAAGACTGCCTCAATACTCTGAAGGTGATTCGGCAGTTAGGGGTTCAGGTAGTAGAAGATGGGAGCAGTTTGATCGTTCACGGTAAGGGGTTGTATGGGTTAAAGGAGCCCGATGCGATTTTGGATTGTGGGAATTCCGGGACGGGCCTTCGCCTTCTCGCAGGCGTGTTGGCAGGACAGAACTTTTTTACCGTGTTAACGGGTGACTCGTCTTTGCGGAGCCGACCAATGAGGCGAGTGGTTGCGCCTTTACGAAAGATGGGTGCTCAAATTTCAGGAAGACAGGGTGGGGAATTCGCACCCCTGGCCATAATTGGAGGGGATTTACAGGGGATGCAGTATCAGTCCCCTGTTGCCAGTGCTCAGGTCAAATCCTGTGTGTTGTTAGCTGGATTATTCGCCAAGGGCCAGACGGTGGTCGAAGAACCAAGTCGCTCCCGGGATCATACCGAACGAATGCTTCAGTATTTAGGGCTTCCCATTGAGGTTGCTGATCGTTCTACAAAAATACAAGGCAAGCAGACCTTTCAAGGGCGTCCCTTGTCTGTGCCTGGTGATATTTCAGCCGCGGCGTTTTTTATGGTGGCGGCAACGCTCATCCCTGGATCAGACGTCCTGATTCCTAACGTGGGTTTGAATCCTGAAAGAACGGGAATTTTAGAGATTCTTCTCAGAATGGGAGCGGACATCACGGTTTCGAATGCTCATGAAGAAGCCGGCGAACCGGTGGGGGACATGAGGGTTCGATCAGCTTCTCTAACGGGATTAACGATCGAGCCGAACATGGTCCCCAAAACCATCGATGAGTTCCCCATTCTGTGTGTGGCAGCCGCTTTTGCCAAAGGGAGCACCCAGATTACGGGTGCTCAGGAGCTACGTGTGAAGGAAACAGATCGAATCAAGGCAATGGCAACAGAATTGAAGAAACTTAATGTGGGAATCGAAGAACATCCTGATGGCTTACTCATTGAAGGAAATGCCAATCTCACCGGTGGGGTCTGTGAGAGCTATGGAGACCATCGAGTCGTCATGTCACTTGCCGTAGCCGCCCTCAGGGGGCAGGCCCCGACAACGATCAAGGACGTCCAGTGTGTTGAGACTTCCTTTCCGGGTTTTCAAGGTAAACTATTGGATTTATTGACAATTTCAGGTTGAATATTATAATAACGTCAATTCACGAGAGAAATTGGAAGAAAGGGCTGTATTTCATTCATTGTTGATTACCATTGATGGTCCAGCTGGTGTCGGGAAGAGTACGGTTTCGAAATGTCTCGCTAAACGTTTAGGGTACGCGTACCTGGACACCGGAGCCTTGTATCGGGCCCTTGCATGGAAAATTCATCAAGAGCAGATTGACCCTCAACATACCTCTCAGGTCGAAGATCTCCTTTCACGGACCAACATGGATTTGGTCCACGGGCCGGATGGCTTATTGGTAAGGATTGATGGCCAGGCCGTTGCCCAAGAACATCTACGTTCCCCCATTATAAGCCAATTGGCCTCTTCAGTGGCTTCCCTTCCTTCTGTTCGGGCCTGGCTGCTACCCATTCAGCAGAAGGTTGGCAGGGTAGGGAAGATTGTTGCCGAGGGACGGGATATGGGCACAAGGGTATTTCCGAAGGCCGATGTCAAATTCTTTTTAGATGCCGAGCTGGAGGTGAGAGCCCGTCGGCGGCATAAAGAACAAGTCCAAAAAGGAGAATCGCTTGATCTACCATCTGTGCAAAAGGAAATGGAAATTCGAGATAAGAGGGATAGGAATCGGACCGTAGATCCTTTGCGCCCCGCACCCGAAGCGAACATTATTGATACGTCTCACCAGACAATAGAAGAAGTGGTGGGTTCAATGCTCTCCAAGATCAGGGAACTTGCGTGAGTGGGTTGATCTATGGATGTTTATGGGTATTGTTTAATGGTATAGCCCGACTCTTCTTCGGCTTTCGTGTTAGGGGAGAAGAACATTTCCCAAAGTCTGGGGGTGTCATCGTTGTGGCTAACCATGCCAGCTACCTGGATATCCCATTGGTGGGTTGTGCGATTACCAGGCGGGTGTTTTTTTTAGGAAGGGCAAATTTATTTCCTTACCCTCTATTGGGGTGGGCATTACAAAAACTCGGGTGGATTCCCCTAAAAACACACCGATTGGATCGAAAAGCGTTTGGAATCGCTCTTTCACACTTAAAAAAGGGTAATCCCGTAGTTATTTTTCCTGAGGGAAGCCGGACGGTCGATGGGATGTTGCAAGAAGGTCGTCCGGGGATTGGATATTTAGTGGCTGAATCTAAATGCCAGGTGATTCCTTTGTTTATTTCTGGTACCTTTAAGGTTCTGCCCGTGCGAGCTAAATGGCCTCGGCGTTTTCCCGTGGGAGTGTGTATGGGGAAACCCATAGATTTTGTTCATGAATTTAAAGAAGATTTGTCCAATTCTAAGGTGTTTTATGAAAAAGTCTCTCATTCAGTGATGGACCATATTGCTCGGTTACAAGAATCTTCGGTCTCGCAGCTCTCTCAAGACAAGCAGGAGCATTCTCAAGCCTTATAATCACCCTTTAACCCAGTTGTATTTTTTCGGAGGTATGAATTTCGGATGACTACCCTTACCACACCACCTGAACCCATAGATCGACAAACCCTCGCGGCGTTGTACGATGAAACATTTAAAAATATCGAAGAAGGTACGATCACAGAAGGTCGAGTCGTAGACATTCAACGAGACCGTGTCGTAGTCGATATCGGGTACAAATCGGAAGGGATGATTCCCGCCGATCAATTTTCCACTGAGGAATTGGAAGGGTTATCGGTGAATGATCCCGTGCAGGTCTACATTGAACAATGTGAGGATGCGGACGGAAATTTGCTCCTTTCCAAAGAAAAAGCGGACAAAATGAAGGTGTGGGAAGACTTGGAGGTTGCCCACAAGGAAGAAAAACAAGTTCAGGGTAAGGTCATTTCTCGAATCAAGGGTGGGATGATCGTGGATATTGGTGTGAAGGCGTTCCTTCCCGGGTCGCAAATTGATTTGACCCCCGTTCGAGATTTGGACGGGCTCGTGGGGAAAACCTTTAATTTTAAGATCATTAAAATCAATCACCGGCGTGGGAATGTCGTCGTCTCACGGAGAGCCTTGCTTGAAGAGACAAGGGATAAACGAAGGCAAACAACCTTATCCACTCTGGCTGAAGGACAATTAATTGAAGGAACCGTGAAGAATATTACGGACTATGGGGCTTTCCTTGACCTTGGTGGAATCGATGGGCTTTTACACATTACCGATATTTCATGGGGGCGTGTTGGCCACCCATCCGATATGTTTTCCATCGGAGATCGCGTTGAGGTCTTGGTCTTGAAGTACGATCGGGAAACGGGCCGAATTTCATTGGGAGTCAAACAAAAAACTCCAGATCCTTGGACTCAAGTTGAAGAGAAATATCCTGAGGGAAGCCGGGTGAAAGGGAAGGTGGTGAGTTTGACCGATTATGGAGCCTTCGTGGAATTGGAGCCCGGTGTTGAGGGTCTGGTCCATGTTTCGGAAATGTCATGGACCCACGAAGTTCGCCATCCTTCGAAAGTGGTATCAGGGGGAGAAACCATTGAAGCGCAGGTCCTTCATGTTGACCAGAATAGTCGAAAGATCTCTCTTGGCATGAAACAGACAGCGGCCAACCCTTGGGACATTATTGAAGAAAAATACCCAGAAGGAACTCAAATTGAAGGGAAAGTTAAGAGTGTGACCGACTTTGGGGCGTTTGTCGGGTTGGATGAGGGAGTGGATGGGTTGATTCATATTTCGGATATGTCTTGGACCAAACACATCAAGCATCCTTCTGAGTTATTCAAAAAAGGCCAGTCGGTTCAAGCGGTAATCTTGAAGATCGACAAGGAAAAAGAGCGGCTTTCTTTGGGTTATAAGCAATTAGTTTCTGACCCCTGGGCTTCAGAAATTCCTCAACGATACCATGTCGGTGAGACCGCCACAGGCCAGGTTTCTAAGGTGGCAGATTTTGGTGTCTTTGTTGAGTTGGAAGGAGGAGTAGAGGGCCTCATCCACGTGAGCGAAATTGGTCCTGATGTGCAAGATCGCCTGGAAGAGAAGTTTATCCCGGGACAAGAAGTTGTGGCTAAGATCGTGAAGGTGGATTGCGAAGATCGAAAGATAGCCTTAAGTCTCTGGGAGCATTTAAAGGATATGGAACAGACTGAGGTTGAGGAATTTAATACCACTCAGGGAAGTGTCGACCAGAGCCTGGGGCGAGTGGTGCAGGATAAAGATCCCGAAGAGTCAGAAAAAAAACCTGAGGAAGGAGAGGTCTAACTGGGTGCCCCTCATAGGAGGACAACGTTTGGTTCACCAATCTTCTAGGGATGGTCAAGCATGAGACGGGATTCATACCCTCGCTGGAAGCGAGTCTTCTGGATGTTCGTGGGGGGATTTTTGGTCTTTCTCATCGGAAAAGCCCTGGTCCCAGATTTTCTGGAAGCTGCCAAAGAAGGAGTGGCCATCGTTCGGGTCGAGGGCCCAATCCTTGATTCCCATCAGACTGTCGAGGAGCTCAAATCCTTCGGTACCGATCCCCTGATTAAAGCCATTGTCGTGCGCATCGATAGTCCAGGAGGGGGAGTGGCTCCTTCTCAGGAAATTTATAATGCGGTCAAACGGATCAGAAAGGAACAAAATAAGGCCGTCGTCGCCTCCATGGGTACGGTGGCGGCCTCTGGTGGGTACTACATTGCCGTTGCCACGGATCGTATTTTGGCTAATCCGGGGACGCTGACTGGGAGTATCGGCGTCATCATGCAGCTGGCGAATTTTCAGGAACTCTTGGAAAAAGTTGGGGTCAAAAACATCGTCATTAAAAGTGGAAAGTTCAAAGATGTAGGATCTCCCTTTCGATCCATGCGCGATGAAGAACGTGAATTGTTGAAATCGGTGATGGAGGACGTGCATCGGCAATTTATTGAAGCAGTGGCTGATGGTCGTTCCCTTGAGGCCTCAGAGGTTGAGCAGTTTGCTGATGGACGGGTGTTTACTGGCCAACAAGCCAAGTCAATTTTGCTAGTCGATGATCTTGGTGATTTACAGGATGCCATCAAGCTGGCTGGAGAATTGGGCGGCATCGAAGGAGAGCCTCGAGTGGTAGAAACTACCAAGCCCTTTTCATTCAGGGACTTTCTTGAAAGTAAAATATTTGGTGGGGTGGGTTCCCTGAATGTTCTACCGTCCTGGACTCCGTTGTTATACCTGTGGGTGGCATAATCAGGTAATGGGCAAGAGGTGGTGCGCGACATACGAAAACGGATGAAGGGCCATTTGTTTATTCAAAGAAGGAGGGTTGGATGACAAAAGCGGATCTCATCGAGAAGTTGGCCGAAAAGGCACCCCAATTAAGTCGACGCCAGGCTGAACTTGTGGTTAACACCATTTTTGATTCCATCCGGGACTCCCTCAAACGAGGAGAAAAGACTGAAATTCGGGGGTTTGGGAGTTTTCGACTCCGGCACCGCCAGACAAAAGAGGGTCGAAATCCCAAAACCGGTGAGGCGGTTTCCGTCCCGGAGAAACGGATGCCATTTTTTAAGGCAGGCAAGGAGATAAAAGAGTTATTGAACCCGGAGAGTGTTTCGACTCCCACTCCGTAATTGGGCGTGATGTTATGACTGAACCCTCATCAGCGTTGGAAAACCTTCCTTGGACTGAGGAAGCTTTGGCTCGTTTGGAAAAAGCCCCCCTGTTTCTGCGAGGCATGGTGCGTCGATTGGCCGATAAAAAAGCCAAGGAATTAGGCTATACACAAATTACCGCTGAAATCCTTGATCAATTTAAACAACAAATGATGGGGCAAATGGGTGGTGAAGCCGGATTGGCAGAAGCCGCGGAGTCGATGGAGCAAGGAAATCTGCCGTGGACCGCAGAGGCCCGAAAACGGTTAGAGGCCGTTCCGGAATTTATGCGAAGCATGATCGGGCGGATTGCTGAAGA
Source organism: Nitrospirales bacterium (assembly GCA_965223275.1). GTDB lineage: Bacteria > Nitrospirota > Nitrospiria > Nitrospirales > UBA8639 > Nitrospira_E. Next base: position 1,378,083 of record OZ244992.1, on the reverse strand, counting down.
CGTGGCCAGGGAGCGTGGTCATATGGAAGTCAATGTCGATCTCTTTGAAAAGGTCGAAGCCCTTGGGGATCTGCCTGCTGAAGTGGAAGCCCCCTTGGAGTGGACACCGGATGCCGTAGCGCTATTGGATAAACGTCTTGAAAAATCTCCTCCGATGGCTCTGGAGTTCGTCACAGACATGTTAAGGCGAGATGCTGAAGATTTGGCCCGCGAGCAAGGTGTTGAAGTGATCGATGCGGAAACCCTCACCCGTCTGTGGGAGGCGCCTCCCACTCAGGTGGCTTGGACGGATGAAGCATGGAAACGTCTGAATACCTCTCCTGATTTTGTTCGCAGTGGTATTCGAAAAGCTGCCGAGCGTCGAGCCAGAAAACTCGGATTACAAGAAATCGACTCTCAACATCTGACGGTTTTTCGCAATGAAGCGATGATGAAGGCGGTCAAGCGTATTCGAAGTTTCGGGTATAAAGAACTGACCTTTGATGCCTTTGGCGATGCGATGCACAAAGTGAAGCGGTTAAAGGGAAATGAACAAGCGGAACATCGCTTGGAAGAAATTCGAGATTACATGAAGACCAAACCGGATGTTGGGGTGTTAGGGGAAGAACTCATGACCCGTTTCAGGAATTATTTAAAGGGAGAAGGGAAGCTTTAAGACGTTTCCGTTTTTTCTTCTGTCCAGCCTGCCCTCCTTTTTCCACTCAACCCTCTTCGATTCCCTGGGCTCCCATTTTTGCCAACTGATCCACCAATTCGTTTTCGGGATTTCCCGAGTGAGCGAGGACCTTGACCCAATGGATTGTGATGTTCGATTGATGGACGGCTTGAGCGTAGGCTTGGGTAAAGGGAAGTTTCGTCTTCCATTTTCCCGTTACCCATTTTTCTAATCCTTGATAGTCATAATAGAGTGTCACTTCAGCAATTCCTGTCTTGCGACACCATTCTAAAGCTTTTTTAACAGCAAAAATTTCCCCTGCCACGTTTCGATGCTCAATCGCTTCGGAAGGAATCTCGTTGCCAAAGGCTCGATGAATTTCTTTCCCATCTTTCTTGACTAACATCCCCCAGCCTAATCGAAGGGTGCCATCAGGATGTGCCAGGCAAGAACCATCCACCCAAATCTGGATCGGGGTTGTCGCGGGGTTTGATGGGGAGCAAGTTTTCGATTCAGATCGGGAGGACTGGAGGAACGTCTCAGCCTCTTCGCGGGTAGGAAACGCTTTGTATTCCGCACCTGGGTATCGGTACACCTGGTTTCGACATTCCTCCCAGGAGGTATAGATGCCAGGGGATCGACCATGGCGAACGGCGTAATATTTCATCGTCGAGTCAGCCTTGTTTTTCAGTGGAGATTCGTGAGTCGGCACCGTTGAGCGTTTACGTTTTTTCTCGTGGCTTGTTCGGAATTGAGTGGGTAGAACGTTAGGGGGCTCGACCGCCTTGTAGGATTTCGATCCTGGCGTTAGCCTCGATAATATTGGCTGAGTACTTGGGGTTGTTTTCTGCCAAAACTAAAAATGTTTCATATTCTTGCTTGGCTCGCTTTGGATTGAGGGGTTCAAGGGCTTTGGCTAGGTTGAACCGAGCTTGGACATTATTCGGTTGCAATGCGAGAGCCCGTTCGATGGTGTCCACCGCTTTTTCATACTTCTCCTGTTGAATGAGCACGCTCCCGAGGCTATTTAACATCGTCGCCGAATATGGCTCAAGGGAGAGTGCGTGTTCGATATTGGATTGAGCTTGAGGCAACTTTCCAACTAACCGAAAAGCGAGTCCTAGGCGATGATACGCTTCGGCTGTTTGTTTGGGAGTTGGGAGTCCGTAATTGATGGCTTTTTGATACGCTTGAAGAGCAATGTGAGGCTCCTTCTTTCCACAGGAACTGAATAACGCAATTTCACCACGGGCGAATTGCTGTACCCCTAAAAACTCCTTTGATGGCGTCGAGAGTGCGCGAGGATCTTTCTTTGTTGAGGAAGGGGAAGAGGTCGGATCAACGTAAGAAAGAAATTTAGGATGAGCGCCATCGAGGAGCGGTTCATAAGGATCGAGGAGAAAGACTGCGATGACCAAATGCTCTTCCTGCCCTTCTGTGTGGCGGATGAAATACTGATGGGTCGTGGTCTTTTCTCCCGTACGGTAGAGCGTGGCAGAGTCAGGGGCTTTTCCCTTAAGAAGTTCAGACGAGTTGAAATAAAATTCTCGAGCGGGAGGAAGTTGTGACAGGGTATCCCTCAGTTTCGGGTAGGGGGCAAGGTCCAGGCCATGAGGAAAGGCCGTGATGACTCCCACAAGTACGCCGTCTTCATTAAACATAAACCATTGTCCCTGCTTGTCTGGTGAGAACACTTCTTGAAACACTTCAGTCCCACTACCCCATGGTACTTCATTGATCCCACGAGTTAACCACGTTGACTCGGCGGTCTTTTTGGTATCGCACAATTTCTCCTTCCCCAATAATGTTAAATCGCTTTCAGATGGTGGAAGAGGATTAGGAGGTGGTGAATGGCTGCATGCCGCTAAGGTTAAGCCCAGAAGCAAGGGAAGCCACCAAGACATGGGAGGCTGTCGGGTATGTCTAGAAGAGCCGCGTTGAAGAAAGCTCATAGGAGTGAAGATCGTCTTGCAATCGGTAAAAATCCTGCTAAAAAAAAAGTATGAAGAAACAACTCTGGATGAGTGCTCGTTTCAGTGTTTTCCGTTGATGACCAGAATGTCCAGGGAAAAGGTGAGGCAGGCAGGCAATCATGGCATGTTTCCCATGGTGGGCGATACTGGGATCGAACCAGTGGCCTCTGCCGTGTGAAGGCAGCGCTCTCCCACTGAGCTAATCGCCCAACCCCATGAATTTATCACAATGCTAGCAGGGGAGCAATGAAACGTAGGCCGGACTGTTGTTGTTATCTTGACGGTATAGGAAAGGGTGGAGTAGGCTGAAAACATCTAGTTCATCCACTATAGTCAAGGGGTAGAAGATGGATAAACAAGATCGAAAAACTCAATCCCGAAAAGGCGAACCTGTCCACGAATCCGAAGAGGTCCAGGCTGATCCTGAAGTTGCCGAAGCTGGGCAAAAACTGAAGGAAGAAATGGATGATTTAGTGGATGAAATTGACAAAGTGCTCGAAGAAAATGCTGCCGAATTCGTAAAAAATTATGTTCAAAAAGGAGGACAGTAACGCGAACTTCCGATAGTCCTCTTAGTTCTTTCCTCCCGATTTCTTCCTCCCTTACCCTATTCCTTCTCAAGCTAATAATGATGAGTGATCTTCTTCTGGAAGGAAATTTCCTAGATCCACTGCCATTCGGCCAATCTTCGATCAAACAGATTCCTGGTGAAAGATGTGCGAGTGAGGAGGAAGGGAAAAGGCAGACCGCAAATTTTTTTGGTAAGATTTTCACCATGAGAGGCACAAGACCAGTTGGTGGAGGGACATGAATACTGAAAGTGTGAGGGATATCGACGATCTGCTTCACGAGGTGATCGCCTATAACCCCGAGGCGGATACGAATATCATTCGCCGGGCGTATGAATATTCGGCCAAAGCCCATGATGGACAAACTCGTCAAACAGGGGAGCCATATGTTCATCATCCTCTGGCCGTGGCGGGAATTTTAAGTGACCTGAAATTGGATGTGCCGGCGATCGTCGCGGGCCTACTTCATGACACACTGGAAGATACTGTCGCAACCAAGAGTGACCTGGAAAATGAGTTTGGAGAAGATGTCGCCCGCTTGGTAGAAGGGGTGACAAAAATAGGGCAGATTCCATTTAAAACGTACGAGGAAAAACAAGCAGAAAACTTCCGAAAAATGGTCCTGTCCATGGCCGATGATATCCGGGTGGTGTTTATTAAGTTGGCCGACCGCCTTCATAACATGCAAACCCTCGAAGCGTTGTCTGATGCCAAGCGAAAAAAGATTGCCCAAGAGACGATGGAAATATACGCTCCGTTGGCGAATCGTCTGGGGATGAGTTGGATGAAGCAGGAATTGGAGGATTTGTGCTTCCAGTATCTTCAGCCGGATGCCCATGCGTTATTGAAGGTCCGTTTGGCCAAAAAAGATGAAGAACGTCAGGCTTATATGGAACAGCTGATTTGCTTGGCTGAACAAAAGCTGGAGGAAGCGGGTTTGCCCGGTCAGATCGAAGGACGCCCCAAGCATTTATTCAGCATCTATCAAAAAATGGAGCGCCGGTCTGTCTCCTTCGATGAAATTTACGACTTGACGGCGATTCGAATCGTCACGGATACAAAAATGAATTGTTATGCCATTTTGGGGTTGATTCATTCGATTTGGCCCCCGGTCCCAGGACGGTTTAAGGACTACATTGCCACTCCCCGTTTAAATCTCTACCAATCTTTGCACACGACCGTCGTAGGGCCGCAGGGTGAATATGTGGAGTTTCAGATTCGCACAGCCGACATGCATCGAATCAACGAGTATGGAGTGGCCGCACATTGGCGTTATAAAGAGCCGGTAATCATGGGCGGCCGGGATGAAGAGGTGTTTAGTTGGTTGCGACAATTCGTGGAATGGCATAAGGATCTTACCGATAACCGACAGTTCATGGATTCTGTCAAATTAGATCTTTTCCATGATGTCGTATTTGTGTTTACCCCCAAGGGTGAGGTTCGAGAGGTTCCTGTCGGATCGACGCCGGTTGATTTGGCCTATGCGATCCATACAGAAATTGGCGATCATTGTGTGGGAGCCAAGATTAACGGAAAGCTCGAACCGCTTCGTTATCAATTGAAGAGTGGGGATATGGTGGAGATTCTGACCTCTCCCTCTCAGGTGCCTCATCGGGGATGGTTGAAGTATGTCAGGACCTCACGGGCTCGAACAAAAATCAAACATTGGTTCAAAGTTGAAGAGCAAAAACAAGCTTTAGAGCTGGGCCGTCGACTTCTGGAGCAAGAGTTGCGAAAGCATCATTTGCCTGTTGCACAAACACTGAAGTCTGATCGCATGTTATCGATGGCAAAAACCAAAGGGTGTGAGAGTGTTGAAGAACTGATTCGATTGGTGGGGTTTGGTCGAATCGCCCCCGATCAGATCGTCAGCCATTTTGAAGTAAAAGGAGAACTTGTTAAGCAAGGAGAAGGATCCAAGCCTGATACCTTGACTTCCCAGAAATCCGTGGGGAGGAGCTGGGCCGAAGGCTCCGTTAAATTCAAGGGTGTGCAGGATGTTCTCATGCAATTATCAAAGTGTTGCCGTCCGGTTCCCGGAGAACTCATTCGGGGGTATATTACTCGTGGTCGAGGGCTGACTATTCATTCAATCGATTGCCCGAATTTCCTTTCATTGGAATGGGATCATAATCGTGTAGTCGATGTGGAATGGGATACGGATGGGGAGGGAAAATATTCTGTCGATGTCTCGGTCTTGACCTTGGACCGGCCAGGTGTTCTGGCCAAAGTGTCGGCCAGTATTTCCCAGGCCCAGGCCAATATCACCAGAGCCGAGATTTCCACCCGTGAGGATCGAAAGGCCGTATTAGATTTTGTGATTGAAGTGAAAAATACCACACACCTGGAGCAGATCCTTCAAGAAATTCATCGTATTGAAGGAATCCTTTCGGCTAAACGGGTTCGGGGGTGGTAAGGAATCCCTTTTCGTCAAAAAGGCCGTGTCCCTTTTGGGAAGGTAAGAGTCAACAAGGCCTCAGGCTTTAGTCCCAATTTATGAGCCATTCCAGCCTTAATCTCTAACACATACCGAGACTTCTTGTGGGAGTAATAGCGTGGGCACCCATCATCGGTTCTGGTGCAGATGGGGACCTCAGGTTCAATGTGAATAATGTGGCCTTTTTCTCCTATCCAAATGATATCCAAGGGCATTTTTGTATTTTTCATCCAAAAGGTCCAATGGCCTAATTCGGGAAATTTGAATATCATGCCATGGTCGGGAGCCATGGAAGTTCTGAACATCAAGCCTTGAGCTCGTTTGTCGGGGGTATCAGCGATTTCAGCGTAGATGGTTTTACCATTTGGAGTAGAAATCGTGGCTAACCCGGCTCCGCCTCCGAAGGGATATGTTAGGTCTTCTTGATTTTGTCCCAAGACAACTGGACATCCTCCCCCAAATACGCAGATGAGGATCGTGACAACGATCCAAAGGCATTTTTGGCTTGAATCAATGTCTGATTGATGTTTTGTGGTTTTCATTTTGATGCCGAAGTGATGCCCGAATTCAGGAATGTGGCCCGGTGTGCGTTGAGTTGTCAATGGTCTGTATGCAGATCAAGTAAAAATCCATAATGGATTTGTTGAAAAGTCAGGGCTTGACCCAAAGTTTTCTGGAACTTATAATGACCAGTTTACAGATAGGGGAAGTTTGTTCTGCTCACACCATTAATGGTTAAACACTAGGTAAATGTGAATGTCTAAGTCTGTCTAATGGGGAATTGGCGTCTCGCCTTTCCATTGCTCATTAGGCGAATTCTCCGTATTCCATGAGATAAATTGAAGACGGGTTATAAGAGGGCCCCATTCACGGATAATGGGCAGGTACCCAAGCGGTCAAAGGGGGCAGACTGTAAATCTGCTGCCATCGGCTTCCAAGGTTCGAACCCTTGCCTGCCCACCAGTGACCGTTGAAATGTTACAGGAAAATCTCCGAGGCAATTATTCATTTTTAAGGAATTATGAAAACTTCTAAGGGCGGAGGATTACTGAAACCTCAATGAAATGAGGCTCGGAAGAATTCTGCGGGGGTAGCTCAGTGGTAGAGTTCCAGCCTTCCAAGCTGGCTGTCGCGGGTTCAAATCCCGTCCCCCGCTCCAAATATATTTGAGTGGGGTTAATCGGAGTTTTTTTGAGGGTGGCTAAGCATGATGAAGGGGGCGAGGCTTCGGCCCTTGCTATTTGGCAGACCTTGAGCCCATGTAGCTCAGTCGGTAGAGCACGTCCTTGGTAAGGACGAGGTCACGCGTTCGATTCGCGTCGTGGGCTCCATCATGGCATACATGAAATTGGCTTCATTTAAAAATTGTTAAGGAGAGAGGGTTATGGCGAAGGCGAAATTTGAGAGAAAGAAGCCGCACTTGAATGTGGGGACGATTGGGCATGTGGACCATGGCAAGACGACGTTAACGTCCGCCCTGACGAAAGTGATGGGGGATCAAGGTAAAGCGACGTTTGTGTCGTATGACGATGTGGCCAAAGCCAGTGAGAGCCAAGGGCGACGGGACCCGACGAAGATTCTGACGATCGCGATCTCCCACGTGGAGTATGAGACGGACAATCGGCACTATGCGCACGTGGATTGTCCGGGGCACGCGGACTATGTGAAGAATATGATCACCGGGGCGGCGCAGATGGATGGGGCGATCCTGGTGGTGAGTGCGGCGGATGGGCCGATGCCGCAGACGCGGGAACATATTCTGCTGGCGCGGCAGGTGGGGGTGCCGTACATCGTGGTGTTTTTGAATAAAGCGGATAAGGTGGAAGATAAGGAGTTGTTGGAGTTGGTGGAATTAGAGGTGCGGGAGTTGCTGAGTAAGTATGGGTTCCCGGGCGATGATGTGCCGGTGGTGATTGGCTCGGCGATCAAGGCGATTGAAGGGGATCAGAGTGAGATCGGGGTGCCGTCGATCATGAAGTTATTGGAGGCGGTGGATACGTACATCCCGACGCCGGAGCGGGCGATCGACAAGCCGTTTTTGATGCCGATTGAGGATGTGTTTACGATCAGTGGGCGTGGGACGGTGGTGACGGGCCGGGTAGAGCGTGGCCAAGTGAAGGTGGGGGATGAGATCGAGATCGTGGGCTTGCGGGAGACGCAAACGACGACGGTGACGGGCGTGGAGATGTTCCGGAAGGTGTTGGATGAAGGGCAGGCGGGTGACAACATCGGGGCGTTATTGCGCGGGACGAAGAAAGAGGAAGTGGAGCGCGGGATGGTGTTGGCGAAGCCGAAGAGTATCACGCCGCATACGAAGTTTAAGGCGGAGGTGTATATCTTGACGAAGGAGGAAGGGGGCCGGCATACGCCGTTTTTCAAGGGGTATCGGCCGCAGTTTTACTTCCGGACGACGGATGTGACGGGGATTGTGGAGTTAGAGGCCGGGGTGGAGATGGTAATGCCGGGGGACAATGTGTCGTTTACGGGAGAATTGATCTCGCCGATCGCGATGGAGCAAGGGGTGCGGTTTGCGGTGCGCGAAGGCGGCCGGACCGTGGGTGCCGGCGTCGTCACCGAAATCCTGGCATAACAGAGAAAGTCGTGTGAGTCATGTGCGTAAATGCTGAGGTTAAACCATGCGAGTAATTATTTCCCTGGCTTGTGGAGATTGCAAACGTCGCAATTATTCCACGATGAAAAACAAAAAGAATGATCCCGATCGGCTGGAAGTCAAAAAGTACTGTCGGTTTTGTCGAAAGCATGTCCCTCATAAAGAAGTGAAATAGGTGTGGATGCCACGGACCTGTTGAGTAGGGTTCCTGATAAGTGGAGGGGCATAGTGTCAACGGCTAGCACGTCGGTCTCCAAAACCGAAAGTCCGGGTTCGAATCCTGGTGCCCCTGCCAGACGTGTAAAGGACAACTGATGTTTAAGAAACTCTGGACTTCAATCGTAGAATTTTTATCTGACGTGCGGAGCGAGTTGAAGAAAATCTCGTATCCAACCAAGTCGGAGACGATCGGTTCCACCACCGTGGTTCTCCTGTTTTCCTTGATAATGTCTGTGTATCTTTCAGTGGTAGACTCTTTTCTCGTTTGGTTGATTAGCCGCGTCATTTAGCGAAAAAGAAGGGGACTCATGGCAAGTCATTGGTATGTCATCCACACCTATGCCGGGTATGAAGGTCGGGTGAAGACGGGAATCATGGAGCGAGCGAATCAATTGGGAATGTCTGAATATGTGGAGCAAGTCTTGGTCCCCACTGAGGATGTCGTTGAATTCAAGGAAGGCAAGCGGAGGGCATCAAAGAGGAAGTTCTTCCCGGGATATGTGCTCTTGGAATCAAATGGGCCTCTGAATGACGAAGTGATGACCATGATTAAAGAGACTCCGAAGGTGACGGGGTTTGTCGGGGGTGGGACTCGTCCTATTCCACTAGACCCTGAAGAAGTGAATACACTACTCAAGCAGCTAGAATCAGGGGTGTCCGCTCCTCGGGAGTTGGTTCATTTTTCCAAAGGGGATAGTGTGCGAATCGTCGATGGTCCATTTCTTGGGTTTAATGGGCTCGTTGATGAGGTGGATCAGGATCATGGGAGAGTGAAAGCCCTGGTGAGTATTTTTGGACGCTCAACCCCCGTCGAATTGGCGTTTGCTCAAGTAGAGCGTGCCTAAAGAAATGTTGAAATCAAATAGTTTCTTGTGAATGGATTGAGAGAATACAAAAGGTAGGTGGGTCAATGGCAAAAGAAGTCATGAGTCAAATTAAGTTGCAAATTCCGGCCGGTAAAGCGAATCCGGCTCCCCCCGTCGGTCCCTCCCTGGGTCAACACGGGGTGAATATCATGGAATTTTGTAAGGCCTTCAATGCCAGAACACAGAAGCAGGAGGGCAGTATTATCCCGGTGGTCATCTCGGTGTATAAGGACCGGAGTTTTACCTTTATCACCAAAACGCCCCCGGCTTCTGATCTGTTGAAAAAAGCGGCAGGAATCATCAAGGGTTCCGGTGTGCCTCATAAAAATAAAGTTGGTTCCATTACTCAAGGGCAATTAGAGGACATTGCGAAGATTAAGGTTGAGGATCTCAATGCTGGAGATGTGCCGGCGGCCATGAAGATCATTGCTGGGACTGCCAGGAGCATGGGCATTAAGGTTGAAGGATAATCTATTTTTCGTTTGAGCAAAGGGTGAACGTCGTGGGAAAGAAATTTTCGGCTGCTCAGGCCAAGGTGACAAAATCAATGCATTCGCTAGAAGAGGCGAGTGATTTAGTGAAGGCAGCTGCCTTCGCGAAGTTTGATGAAACGGTTGAGGTGTCTCTGCGATTGGGGGTCGATCCAAAGCGTGCTGACCAGATGGTTCGAGGCACGACGGTCCTTCCTCATGGCACGGGAAAGAAAATCCGGATCTTAGTTATTGCCAAAGGAGAAAAAGAGCAAGAGGCCAAGCAGGCGGGTGCTGACTTTGTGGGTGGCGATGATTTGCTGAAAAAAATTCAGGAAGGGTGGTTGGATTTCGATTCGGTCATTGCCACGCCGGATATGATGGGGGCCGTCGGCAAGATGGGGAAGGTGCTTGGGCCTAGGGGGTTGATGCCGAATCCCAAAACCGGAACCGTCACCTTTGAGGTCGGGAAGGCTATCGAGGAAATTCGAAAGGGTCGGGTGGAATATAAAGTCGATAAGGCTGGGAATGTTCATGTGCCAGTCGGAAAGATTTCATTTGATGCTAGGCAGATAAAAGAAAATGCTCAAGCCGTCTTTGATTCCGTAGTCAAAGCCAAACCCTCATCGAGTAAGGGAAAATACATTAAGAGCGCGACCTTGTCGAGTACGATGGGGCCGGGAATTCCCTTGGATGGTGCGGGGATTTCTAAGCAGATTGGGTAATCATTTTTATTCTTAACGAAGTGAGTTGTCAGTATGAAAAAGAATGATAAAGCAGAGGCGGTCGCGACGTTGCACGAACGATTTGGTCGTGCTCGGATTGCGATAGTGACCGAATGCGCAGGTCTGCCCGTCAATCAGGTTAATGATCTCAGGAAAAAATTGCGGGAGGCTCAAGCCAAAATGCATGTGGTCAAGAACACGCTGGCCATTCGAGCGTTGGATGGAACCTCTCTTCTGCCGCTCGAGCCACTCTTGAAGGGCCAGTCGGCTTTGGTCGTCGGGTATGACGATCCGGTGCTTCCGACTAAAGTCTTGAGAGATTTTATTAAAACCGAAAAATGCGAAGAAAAGTTACAAATCAAGGGTGGGGTGCTTGACGGAGAGGCTCTTGATGCTCCCCGGCTCAAGTCGGTGGCGGATTTGCCCTCCAAGCCAGAACTGTTAGCGATGTTGTTGTCGGGTATCCAGGGTCCTATTAGAGGATTCGTTGGAGCATTGGGTCAGATAGTCAGAAGTATTGTCGCGGTCCTTGCCGCCATACAGGAAAACAAAACCCAGAAAGGAGAAGGGGAGATGAGTGCGACAGAAGCCAAGATGTCAAAAGAAGATTTCATTAAGGCCATAGAAAGCTTGAGTGTGCTGGAGCTTTCAGAATTGGTCAAAGACCTTGAAGAAAAGTTTGGGGTTACGGCTGCAGCTCCCGTTGGAGTGGCGGTTGCAGCTCCCGGGGCGGGTGCTGCTGCCCCAGCCGCGGAAGAAAAGACCGAATTTGATGTGGTCTTGGCCGCCGCGCCTGCGGATAAAAAGATCCAGGTCATTAAGGTTGTCCGCGAGATTACTGGATTGGGATTGAAGGAAGCCAAGGATCTGGTTGAAGGTGTTCCCAAGCCTGTAAAGGAAGGCGTCTCCAAAGAAGAATCGGAAACGATTCAAAAGAAGCTTCAGGATGTGGGTGCGACCGTTGAGTTGAAATAGGCTGAGTCAGCTCAGGAACGTTTTCGCCAACCTCCCGGACAATGGATGGTTCGGATAAATGAATGCTTTGGGGTAGCCCTAATCCTTAAGGAGACATGAATGGGACAACAAGCCTTCGAGGGCAGTGTTCAACGACATAGTTTTTCAAAAATTCACACACATATCGCTATTCCGGATCTCGTAGAGGTTCAGCGTCGGTCTTATGAAGAATTTCTTCAGGCAGAATCCCTGCCGGACCGTCGTGATGATAAGGGATTGCACGCGGCGTTTAAGAGTGTCTTTCCCATCATGGACTACAATAACTCGGCCATTTTGGAGTTCTCCAGTTACTCCTTAGGTACTCCAAAGTATGATATTCGAGAATGTGTCGAGCAGGGGATGACGTTTGCGGCTCCCCTTAAGCTCCGTGTGCGGTTGGTGGTGTTCGATCAGCAGGACAAGACCGTCAAAAATCGTGTACTGGATGTGCGGGAGCAGGAAGTATACGTGGGGGAGTTGCCCCTGATGACCGACCGCGGAACCTTTATCGTGAATGGAACCGAACGAGTGGCGGTGAGCCAGCTGCATCGTTCGCCGGGACCATCATTTGGCCACGATAAGGGCCGAACTCATTCCAGCGGAAAAGTCCTTTTCTCTGGTCGCATTATTCCCTATCGAGGGTCTTGGTTGGATTTTGAATACGATGCCAAGGATATTTTGTATGTCCGAATCGACCGTCGTCGGAAAATGCCCGCGACGATTTTGCTGAAGGCTTTCGGCTTTAGTACAGATGATTTGTTGAAAATGTACTACCCCGTTGAAGACGTTCGGGTGGCGAATGGGACACTCCTTCGTAAGTTAGACCCTGATCTGCATACAGGATTGCGAGCTCCGGTGGATCTGTTTGAGAAGGGGGCGAAGGAACCCTTGGTTAAGGAAGGCATTAAACTCAACAAGGTGTTGATGGGCCGAGTTCGCTCTGCTGGGATCAAAGAAATTCCTCTGAAGCCTGATGATATTGTCGGGAGGGCGGTGTTGACGGAACTGGTCGATCCCTCTTCCGGAGATGTGATCTTGGAGAAAAACCAGCGGTTGACTCCGCCCGTGCTCGAAAGAATTCTAGAAAGTGGCGTAGAGAGTTTTAAGGTGATTTATTTGGATAGTCCTACCAACAGTCCGGTGATCTTGGACACGTTGGAAGCCGAGCGAACGACTTCAAAGGAGGAGGCGTGGGTTGAAATTTACAAGCGTCTTCGACCTGGTGAAATGCCTTCCATCGATTCTGCCAAACTCTTATTCGAAAACTTGTTCCTGAACCCCAAGCGATATGATCTTTCGCCAGTTGGGCGCTTAAAAATGAACAAGCGGTTTAGGCTTGATTTGCCCCTGGATCAACGAACCCTCTCCGCGCAGGATATCGTAGAAGTGGTCCGATGTTTGGTGGACTTAAAGGGTGGAAAGGGAGAGGTCGATGATATTGACCATTTGGGGAATCGTCGGGTTCGGTCCGTTGGTGAGTTGTTGGAAAATCAGATTCGCATCGGGTTGGCGCGTATGGAGCGAAGCATCAAGGAGCGTATGAACCTGCTGGATATGGAGACGGTGCTCCCTCATGATCTGATCAATGCTAAGCCCATCGTGGCTGCCATTAAAGAATTCTTCGCGGGCAGTCAGCTCTCCCAGTTTATGGATCAAACGAACCCGTTGGCGGAAATAACTCACAAAAGGCGTTTGTCGGCCTTGGGCCCTGGGGGATTAACTCGAGAGCGGGCCGGGTTTGAGGTCAGGGACGTACACCCTTCTCATTACAGTCGCATATGTCCCATCGAAACGCCTGAAGGTCCGAATATTGGGTTGATCACCTCTTTGGCTACGTATGCCCGCATTAATGAATTCGGGTTTATCGAAGCGCCATTTCGAAAAGTACGAAAGGGCAAAGTTTCCAGTGATGTGGAATTTCTCTCACCGTTAGATGGAGACCAGGTTGTCATCGCCCAGGCCAATTCGGAAATGGCGAAAGACGGCGCCTTGCTTTCCGAATCTATTACCGCGCGAGAAGCTGGTGAGTTTGTTACCACCACCCCGGATAAGGTTGACTACTTGGATGTCTCCCCAAAGCAGGTTGTCAGTGTCGCAACTGCTCTGATTCCCTTCTTAGAGCACGATGATGCGAACAGGGCGTTGATGGGGTCGAATATGCAACGCCAAGCCGTTCCCACGGTGAAAAGTGAATCACCACTGGTGGGAACTGGGATGGAAGCGGTAGTGGCGAGGGACTCAGGATATTTAGCAATCGCCCAACATGACGGAATCGTCGAGTCGGTGGATGCAAGGAGGATCGTCGTTCGAACGGGTTTAAAGGACAAGGGGGAAAAGAAGAAAGGTTCCCGAATCCTCGACACCTATGATCTGGTGAAATTTCAACGAACGAACCAAAACACATGTATTACCCAAACGCCGATCGTCCGAACTGGTCAGCCAGTGAAGAAAGGGCAGGTCTTGGCCGATGGTCCCGCCATGGATCGAGGAGAATTGGCCTTAGGGAAGAATGTGTTGGTGGCCTTTATGCCTTGGGGTGGGTACAACTTTGAAGACGCGATTTTGTTGAGTGAAAAGCTTGTTCGTGAAGATACGTTTACCTCGATCCATATCGAAGAGTTTGAGGTTGAAGCCAGGGATACAAAACTTGGGAAGGAAGAAATTACGAGAGATATTCCTAATCTTGGTGAGGAAGCCCTTCGGAATCTAGATGAGAGTGGAATCGTGCGTATCGGCGCAGAAGTAAAACCCGGAGATATCCTGGTAGGGAAGGTGACTCCGAAAGGTGAAACCCAATTAACGCCGGAGGAGAAGTTGTTGCGGGCCATTTTTGGAGAAAAGGCCGGAGACGTTAAGGATACGTCCCTTCAGGTCCCGCCCGGAATCGAGGGTATTGTCGTTGATGTCAAGATTTTTTCGAGAAAAGGCGTGGATAAGGACGAACGGTCCCGCACGATTGAAACAGATGATCGGGTGAAGGTTGAACGCGACTATCAGGAGGAGCTGAGGATCATCGAAGAAGAGCGAAACCGGAAAATCCGAAAGCTGCTTCTCGGTCAGTTTGTCGGACGAGACCTCATGGACCCTGATAGCGGGGAAGTGATTCTGAAGAAGAAGGGGCGGATCACCGCCGAAGTGTTGCGCAAGTTGACTGATGATGATGCACGTCGAGTGATTTTGGCCGACGCGGAAGAGCAGAAGAAATTAGACGAGATTGAACGGGAGGCCAAAGACCAGATTGAAATTCTTCAGACCGAATACGATGAGAAGGTTGGCCGATTGCGAAGGGGGGATGAATTGCCTCCTGGGGTGATCAAGCTGGTGAAAGTCTACCTCGCGATTAAACGGAAAATCGCGGTGGGTGACAAGATGGCTGGTCGCCATGGGAATAAAGGTGTCGTTTCTCGAGTCATGCCAGAGGAAGATATGCCCTATCTCCCGGATGGAACCCCTGTAGAAGTGGTGCTCAATCCCTTGGGCGTGCCCTCTCGAATGAATGTGGGGCAGATTTTGGAGACCCATTTGGGTTGGGCCGCAAAGGCCTTAGGTCTCAAGGTTGAGACTCCAGTGTTTGATGGAGCTTCTGAGGAGGAAATCAAAGCGCTCCTCAAGAAAGCCGAATTGCCAGAATCGGGACAGTCCGTGGTCTACGATGGACGGACAGGCGAACCATTCAAGAGCCCTGTCACTGTGGGCTACATGTATATGCTGAAACTTCACCATTTGGTGGACGACAAAATTCACGCTCGATCCATTGGTCCCTATTCACTCGTCACTCAGCAACCGCTCGGTGGGAAAGCGCAATTTGGGGGTCAACGATTGGGTGAAATGGAAGTCTGGGCCCTTCAGGCCTATGGTGCTGCCTCCACCCTTCAGGAATTTTTAACCGTGAAATCGGATGACGTTCCCGGTCGTTCGCGCATGTATGAGGCGATCGTAAAGGGGGAGAATTTCTTGGAGCCTGGCCTTCCAGAATCCTTTAACGTGCTCGTGAAGGAATTGCAGAGTTTGGGGTTGGATGTGGAGTTGATTAAGTCTGCTGATTAATCGAGGAATATCCAAAACCTATCTACCCTTCCACCTACGGAGGCATACACTTGGAAAGTATCTATTCGCTCTTTGAAAAACCGCGAGACTCAGTATCGTTCGATGCGATGCGAATCAAAATTGCATCGCCGGAGAAAATTCGGTCGTGGTCTTACGGAGAAGTCAAAAAGCCTGAAACCATCAACTACCGGTCATTCAAGCCGGAGCGGGATGGTCTGTTCTGTGCCAAGATTTTTGGTCCGACCAAGGATTGGGAATGTAATTGCGGAAAATATAAACGCATGAAGCACAGAGGGATTGTGTGTGATAAATGCGGAGTGGAAGTCATCCAATCTAAGGTCAGACGTGAACGGATGGGCCACATTGAATTGGCCGCGCCGGTGGCCCATATCTGGTTTTTGAAAGGGGTGCCCAGTCGTATTGGCATCCTTTTGGATATGAGTTTAAAGCAATTGGAAAAGGTGTTGTATTTCGAGGCCTATGTGGTCTTGGATCCCGGCAATACGGATTTACGTGAACGAGAATTGCTGACTGAGGAAAAATACCGGGAATGTGTTGATCAATATGGTCATTCCTCCTTCAAGGTGGGCATTGGCGCAGAAGCCATTCGGGAGCTTCTTCGAAAAGTTGATATCCAGGCGTTATGGGATGAACGGCATGTCAAGATAAAGAGTACGACTTCTGTTGCGGTCGGGAAGAAATTGACCAAGCGTCTCAAGGTTATCGAGGCTTTTCATAAGTCAGGGAACGATCCTGAATGGATGATCATGGATGCCATTCCTGTTCTCCCTCCCGAGTTGCGACCTCTGGTTCCCTTGGATGGTGGGCGTTTTGCGACCTCTGATCTGAATGATCTCTATCGTCGGGTCATCAACCGAAACAACCGTTTGAAGCGGCTCGTTGAATTGAAGGCCCCGGGAGTCATCATCAGGAATGAAATGCGTATGCTCCAGGAAGCTGTCGACGCGTTATTTGATAATGGTCGGCGAGGTCGGGTGATTCGTGGAGCCAATAAGCGGCCATTAAAATCGTTGAGCGACATGCTCAAGGGTAAACAAGGACGGTTTCGACAGAATTTGCTCGGAAAGCGGGTTGATTATTCGGGACGTTCGGTGATCGTGGTGGGTCCGGAATTACGTCTCAACCAGTGTGGGTTGCCCAAGAAGATGGCCTTGGAGTTGTTCAAGCCCTTTATTTTTCACAAGCTGGAGGAGCGAGGAGCCGCGACGACGATTAAAAGTGCCAAGCGGCTGGTTGAAAAAGAGCGCCCAGAGGTGTGGGACGTGCTTGATGAGGTGATTCGAGAGCATCCGGTTATGTTGAATCGTGCACCAACCCTTCATCGACTCGGGATTCAAGCCTTCGATCCCATCTTGGTCGAGGGGAAGGCCATTCGTCTGCATCCTTTGGTTTGTGCCGCGTTCAACGCAGACTTTGACGGCGACCAGATGGCTGTTCATGTCCCACTCTCGGTCGAAGCGCAGATCGAGGCGAGGGTCTTAATGATGTCGGCCAATAATGTTCTCTCCCCCGCCAATGGCCGGCCGTTATCCATCCCTTCTCAGGATATGGTGTTGGGTTGTTATTGGCTTACGAACGATCGTGACGGTGCAAAGGGTGAAGGAAAGGTCTTTTCCTCTCCTGAAGAGGTGCGTATTGCTTACGATGCTCAAGAGGTCGAAGAACAGGCACGGATTAAGGTGCGCATCGAAGATGAGTTGGTCGATACGACCGTCGGTCGGGTTATTTTGTCAGAAATTCTTCCGAGTCAGCTGAACTTTTCCCATGTCAATCAGCTCATGACCAAGAAGGAGTTGACCAAGTTGGTGGATCGGGTCTATCGACAGACAGGGTTGCATGAAGTCGTCGTGATGCTTGATCGGTTGAAAGATCTTGGATTTTCCTATGCCACGAATGCCGGGGTGTCGATTTGTATCGACAATATGCACATTCCATCACGAAAGGTGGACCTGATCGATCGAGCGCAAGCAGATGTGTTCCGTGTTCAGCAGCAATATAGTGAAGGATTGATCACGAACGGGGAACGCTACAATAAGGTGATCGATATTTGGGCCCATGTGAGTGAGCAGGTGGCCAATGAAATGATGAAAGAAATCAGTGAGGGAGGTGGCCGAGGCGAAACCGAAGGTCCCAACCCTATCTATATGATGGCTGATTCTGGAGCAAGGGGGAGTTCACAGCAAATCCGTCAGTTGGGTGGAATGCGGGGGTTGATGGCCAAGCCGTCAGGCGAAATTATTGAAACGCCGATAACCGCGAATTTCCGTGAAGGACTCACGGTCTTGCAGTATTTTATCTCCACTCATGGAGCACGAAAAGGATTGGCCGATACTGCGCTCAAGACGGCCAATTCAGGTTATTTGACCCGGCGACTCGTCGATATTGCTCAGGATGTCATCGTGAGTGAGCCGGACTGTCACACCACTAACGGGATCGTGGTTTCTGCCCTGGTCGAAGGTGGCGAGGTTATTCAATCGTTGGATGAACGGATTCTTGGGAGGTTGACGGCCGAAGAGGTTCATGACCCTGTAACCCAGGAAGTGATTGTTCAGGCCAATGAAGAACTCAATGAAGATCTCTGTAAGGTCATCGTTGAAGCAGGAATCGACCATGTGAAAATTCGCTCGGTCTTGACCTGCCAGTCCCGATGGGGAGTCTGTGCGAAATGCTATGGGCGGGATCTTGCACGTGGGCGATTGGTGGAAAAGGGTGAACCCGTAGGGGTGATTGCCGCCCAATCCATCGGTGAGCCCGGAACCCAGCTCACCATGAGGACCTTCCATATCGGAGGGACTGCGAGTAAGGTGGTGGAGCAAACGGTCCTGGAAGCCAAGCATGCTGGTTTCTTGAAATTCCTCAGCTTCGATGCCAAGAAGAATTCTGACTATCACAATGCTTCTATGGCGGTGAAAACCCAGCAAGGTGATTGGGTGGTCATGGTACGGAATGCCAAAATTGCTATTTGCGATGAAACCGGGCGTGAGCGAGAAAAGTATTCCGTGGTGTATGGAGCGAAGGTGAAACTCCCTGATGGGGGGAAGGTAGAAATCGGCCAGAAGTTTGTCGAATGGGATCCGTACTCCTTGACGATTTTGACGGAAGTTGGTGGAAAAATTGCCTTTGGGGATATCTCTGAAGGTGTGACGATGAAGGAAGAGGTTGATGAAATCACCGGATTGTCACGTCGAGTAGTTATTGAGCAGGCGGGAACCAATTTGCGGCCACGCTTGTCAGTTAAAGATGCTTCAGGGAAAACCGCAAAGTTAAGTTCTGGATCTCCGGCCCGATATTTGTTGCCGGTTGGAGCGCATATTTTTGTCGAAAAGGGTTCAACGGTTCATCCGGGAGACGTGCTGGCCAAAATTCCAAGGGAAACGACCAAGACAAAAGATATTACGGGAGGGTTGCCCCGAGTTGCTGAACTCTTTGAAGCCCGTAAGCCGAAAGAGCATGCCGTGGTCAGTGAAATCGATGGAGAAGTGTCTTTTGGTGGATTCGTGAAGGGGCTTCGAAAAGTCGTAGTGGACAACAAGATTGGGGATGTGAAGGAATACTTTATCCCCAGAGGTCGCCATGTCAACGTGCATGAAGGGGATTGGGTTCGAGCCGGTGAGGCCCTCATGGATGGATCGGCCAACCCCCATGACATTTTGAGCGTGTTAGGGCCTCGAGAATTGCAGAAGTATCTGGTCAATGAGGTTCAGGAGGTCTATCGGCTTCAGGGTGTGGTCATTAACGATAAGCATATTGAGGTCATCACCCGGCAAATGTTGAAGAAAATCCGAATCGAAGATGCCGGGGATACGTCATTCTTGCCCGGAACCCAAGTGAATAAGTTTGTGTTCGATGATGAGAATGAGCGGGTCATGGCAGAGGGGGGGCAACCAGCTTTGGGGAAACCCGTCCTGCTAGGAATTACGAAGGCCTCTTTGAGTACGGATAGCTTTATTTCTGGCGCTTCCTTCCAGGAAACCACTCGGGTCCTGACTGAGGCTGCGATTAATGGGCGAACGGATGAGCTCCGTGGGTTGAAGGAAAATGTCATCGTGGGACGGTTGATCCCTGCGGGGACAGGGTGGGGTGAGTACCGGGAAACATTTGTCCCTAAACCAGAAGAGGAAGAGGAAGTGATAGAGGAAACAGAAAATCCGGAGAGTGCCCAGTTGGCGAGGGGGTAAGGATTTTTTAACCCTTGCGATACCTTGACAGTCAATTAATGAATCTATAGTATCGGCTGGTTCCCCTCCTGAACCGTCAGGGGGTGATGAACATCAACGATTTGGGGGTTGAGAAGGCGTATGCCAACAGTGAATCAACTAGTGCGTAAAGGTCGGAAGGCGATTACCACCAAGAGTAAGAGTCCCGCCTTAAATAATTGTCCCCAACGGCGTGGGGTGTGTCTCCGGGTGTATACCACGACCCCGAAAAAGCCCAATTCTGCCCTTCGTAAGGTGGCACGGGTTCGGTTGACGACCGGGTTGGAGGTCACAGCGTATATTCCGGGGATGCAACACAACCTGCAGGAGCACTCAATTGTCTTAGTCCGGGGAGGGAGAGTCAAGGACCTTCCTGGGGTGCGGTATCACATGGTTCGTGGAGCCTTGGATGCCGCGGGGGTCGCGAACCGAAAGCAGGGTCGGTCCAAATATGGAGCGAAGCGCCCCAAATAACGGTTGAGTGTAAACGCATAACTCTGATTAACATTTGAACGGTTTGTAAGGATATTACGCTATGCCACGTCGGCCTCTCGTTTTACGTCAAAGAGTTGTGAATGATTCGCGGTATAACGACATGGTTGTCGGAAGGTTTCTGAATATTCTTATGAAAGATGGGAAGAAAAGCACGGCAGAGCGACTGTGCTATGGTGCCTTTGATATCGTCCAAGAAAAAACCGGAAATGATCCATTGAAAGTGTTTCATGATGCGCTCAATAACGTGAAGCCAATGGTTGAAGTTAAATCCCGGAGAGTGGGCGGGGCCTCTTATCAGGTGCCGGTCGAGATTCGTCCGGTTCGTCAAATCGCACTGGCGTTGCGGTGGATCAAGCAGAGTTCTCTTTCAAGGTCGGGGAAAAGCATGAGAGAGAAGCTCGCTGCCGAAATTTTGGATGCCGCTCAGAATAATGGGGCGGCTGTCAAGAAGCGTGATGAAACCCATCGGATGGCCGAGGCAAATCGAGCCTTTGCGCATTATCGATGGTGAAATGAAGATGGTTGTGCTGTAGGGGATTGGTTCTCGGCAGGATTCAGGCTGTAGTCTGTTGAGAAGATGGACTGACCCCTTGCAGCATTGTTGCGTGAGGAATGTGTGGTTTCAGATTATCCGCTAAGTAAGACCAGAAATATCGGCATCATGGCGCACATTGATGCAGGGAAAACCACGACCACTGAGCGTGTTCTGTATTACACGGGGGTCTCCCATAAGATTGGAGAGGTGCATGAAGGTGCGGCACAGATGGATTGGATGGAACAGGAGCGTGAGCGGGGGATAACCATTACTTCAGCGGCAACCACCTGTTTTTGGAATGATAATCGAATCAATATCATTGATACTCCTGGCCATGTTGATTTCACGATTGAAGTGGAGCGATCGCTTCGTGTGCTAGATGGGGCGGTTGCGGTGTTTGATTCGGTTCAGGGAGTGGAGCCGCAGTCTGAGACGGTTTGGCGACAGGCCGATAAATATCAAGTTCCTCGAATTGCGTTTATGAACAAAATGGACCGGGTTGGGGCGGACTTCTACGCAAGCGTGCAATCGCTTATCGATCGTCTTGGGGCTAAGCCTGTTCCTGTTCAGCTGCCATACGGGAAAGAGGACGAATTCCGAGGGGTGATTGATCTTGTATCTATGAAAGCCCTGGTCTTTGACAATGAGACCCTCGGAGCAGATTACGAGACCACGGAAATTCCTGATGAATTGTTGGCGCAAGCCAATGAGTATCGTGAAAAATTGTTGGATGCTGTGGTGGAATTTGATGAACCCTTGATGGAGCGGTATTTGGAAGGGGAAACCCTCTCCAATGAGGAAGTCAAGCGTGCCATTCGTTTAGGGACCCTGGATCTGAAGATTACCCCTGTGTTGTGTGGCACGGCCTTTAAGAATAAGGGAGTTCAACCCCTTTTGGATGCGGTAATCGAGTATTTGCCGTCACCGGTAGATCTTCCTCCTATTGTGGGGATGGATCCAAAAACGGAAAAAGAAATTTCACGTAAGCCAGAAGAGGGTGACCCGTTTTCGGCTCTGGCCTTTAAAATTATGTCCGACCCCTTTTCTGGGCAATTGACCTATTTTCGTGTGTATTCCGGGAAGCTCACTACAGGGTCGTATGTTTATAACGTGGCCAAAGGAAAAAAAGAACGGATTGGTCGGTTATTGAAAATGCATGCGAATAAGCGGGAAGAAATCAGTGAAGTTTCTGCCGGTGATATCGCCGCGGCGGTGGGACTCAAGGAAACTCGGACCGGGGATACGCTTTGTGATGAAAAGCAGCCAATCCTGCTGGAGGTCATTAAATTTCCAGAGCCGGTGATTTCACTCGCGGTAGAGCCCAAGACAAAGCAGGACCTTGATAAATTAGGGTATTCCCTTGAAAAGTTGGCGCAGGAAGATCCCTCTTTCCAGGTTCAATCGGACGAAGAGACCGGGCAGACCATTATTTCTGGTATGGGGGAGTTGCATTTGGAGATCATCGTCGATCGACTCCTTCGAGAATTTAAGGTGCAGGCCAACGTCGGAAAGCCTCAGGTAGCCTATAGAGAAACGATTCGGGGATCCTCCCAGGCCGAGGCGAAGTACGTGAAGCAGACTGGTGGCCGTGGGCAATATGGCCATGTGCTCTTACGTGTTGAGCCGGCCGAATCTGGGGTCGGGCTGGAATTCATCAATAAAATTGTCGGGGGGGCTATTCCCAGGGAATACATCCCTGCCGTTGAAAAGGGTGTCCGTGAGCGGATGGAAGGGGGAATCCTTGCCGGATATCCCCTGAGAGACATTCAGGTTACCCTTTTCGATGGTTCTTATCATGAAGTCGATTCCAGTGAGATGGCCTTTAAAATTGCAGGATCTATGGCATTAGTTGATGCCTGTCAGAAAGCTGATTTGGTCCTCCTTGAGCCAATTATGAAGGTTGAGGTTTTGGTTCCCCAGGACTTTATGGGAGATGTGATCGGGGATTTGAATGGCCGCCGTGGAAAAATCCATGGGATGCGAGCTCGTGGTAATTCTCAGGCTGTCGATGCTGCTGTCCCATTGAGTGAAATGTTTGGGTATTCAACCGATCTTCGTTCAAAAACCCAAGGGCGGGCCACCTACAGTATGGAATTTGAGTCCTATGAAGTTGTGCCAAAGCAATTGGCCCAAGAGATCGTAAAGAAGAATCAAGGTGGATAAACAGGGAAGTCCTTCTTGGCATTCATGCTGGAAATGAATTGATGTTGACCTTTATGGGAGGTTGGGATGGCGAAGGCGAAATTTGAGAGAAAGAAGCCGCACTTGAATGTGGGGACGATTGGGCATGTGGACCATGGCAAGACGACGTTAACGTCCGCCCTGACGAAAGTGATGGGGGATCAAGGTAAAGCGACGTTTGTGTCGTATGACGATGTGGCCAAAGCCAGTGAGAGCCAAGGGCGACGGGACCCGACGAAGATTCTGACGATCGCGATCTCCCACGTGGAGTATGAGACGGACAATCGGCACTATGCGCACGTGGATTGTCCGGGGCACGCGGACTATGTGAAGAATATGATCACCGGGGCGGCGCAGATGGATGGGGCGATCCTGGTGGTGAGTGCGGCGGATGGGCCGATGCCGCAGACGCGGGAACATATTCTGCTGGCGCGGCAGGTGGGGGTGCCGTACATCGTGGTGTTTTTGAATAAAGCGGATAAGGTGGAAGATAAGGAGTTGTTGGAGTTGGTGGAATTAGAGGTGCGGGAGTTGCTGAGTAAGTATGGGTTCCCGGGCGATGATGTGCCGGTGGTGATTGGCTCGGCGATCAAGGCGATTGAAGGGGATCAGAGTGAGATCGGGGTGCCGTCGATCATGAAGTTATTGGAGGCGGTGGATACGTACATCCCGACGCCGGAGCGGGCGATCGACAAGCCGTTTTTGATGCCGATTGAGGATGTGTTTACGATCAGTGGGCGTGGGACGGTGGTGACGGGCCGGGTAGAGCGTGGCCAAGTGAAGGTGGGGGATGAGATCGAGATCGTGGGCTTGCGGGAGACGCAAACGACGACGGTGACGGGCGTGGAGATGTTCCGGAAGGTGTTGGATGAAGGGCAGGCGGGTGACAACATCGGGGCGTTATTGCGCGGGACGAAGAAAGAGGAAGTGGAGCGCGGGATGGTGTTGGCGAAGCCGAAGAGTATCACGCCGCATACGAAGTTTAAGGCGGAGGTGTATATCTTGACGAAGGAGGAAGGGGGCCGGCATACGCCGTTTTTCAAGGGGTATCGGCCGCAGTTTTACTTCCGGACGACGGATGTGACGGGGATTGTGGAGTTAGAGGCCGGGGTGGAGATGGTAATGCCGGGGGACAATGTGTCGTTTACGGGAGAATTGATCTCGCCGATCGCGATGGAGCAAGGGGTGCGGTTTGCGGTGCGCGAAGGCGGCCGGACCGTGGGTGCCGGCGTCGTCACCGAAATCCTGGCATAGACAATGATATGACAGAGCTAATCAGTAGACGAGTAAGGATTGGTGAAGGGAAAGGGTAGATTTCGTGGATCGAGATCGAAGAATTCGCATTCGGTTAAAAGGGTTTGATTATCGCATTTTGGATCAATCCGTGAAGGAAATTGTTGATACCGTTCGTCGAAGTGGAGCGATCATTGCTGGGCCAGTTCCCTTGCCGACTCGGATTGAAAAATGGACGGTCCAACGTTCTACCCATGTCGATAAAAAGTCGCGTGAGCAATTTGAGATTCGAACGCATAAGCGGTTGTTGGATATCATGGAACCCACACCGGAGACCATGGATGCGTTAATGAAATTGAATCTCGCAGCCGGGGTAGATGTGGAAATTAAGTTGTAATTAGGACGCTTGAACATATGGTGAATGGAATCGTAGGCAAAAAAGTTGGAATGATTCAGGTGTACGACGAAGATCGTCGTTTGGTGCCGGTCACGGTTATCGAAGCGAATCCTGGTGGAGTGGTGCAAGTGAAAGAAAAAAGCCGGGATGGATACGACGCGGTTCAGGTTGGATTTTTCGAATCACCAGAACGAAAATTAACCAAACCCCAAATTGGTCACCTGAAAAAAGGGGGCACCAAACTGTGGGGGACATTAAAAGAGTTCAAGGGTTCTGAGGCGGTTGAGCCCGGCTCTGCCATCACGGTTGAAATGTTTTCGAAGGGTGATGCCGTGAACGTGCAGGGGACCTCGAAGGGAAAAGGGTTTCAGGGGGTGATCAAGCGCCATAATTACGCTGGGGGCCCGGCTTCTCATGGCTCAATGTTCCATCGAGCTCCTGGGTCAATAGGGCAAGCCTCCTATCCAGCGCGGGTGTTTAAAAATAAAGCGTTGCCCGGTCAAATGGGGAATAAACAGGTCACGGTCAAAGGATTGAAAGTTTTTGATGTCAAAGCTGAAGAGCGTCTTCTTTTGGTTAGCGGGTCCGTTCCTGGCCCAAATGGTGGGATGGTGATCGTGAAAAAGGTTGGCTGAGAAAATGGGAATTCCAGTATTCGATGAGAATCATAAGCAGGTAGATAGTGTGGAAGCGAACGAAGGGGTGTTTTCCGCCGAAGTCAAACCTCATCTCGTTCATCGAGCGGTCGTCATGCAGCAGGCCAGCGAACGTCAAGGGACCGCCTCAACCCGAGGGCGTGGCGAGGTGCGAGGTGGAGGGAAAAAACCCTGGAAGCAAAAGCATACTGGGCGGGCTCGTGCGGGTTCGACTCGTTCTCCAATCTGGAGACATGGTGGAACAGTATTTGGGCCGAAGCCAAGGTCTTATTCGTCTGACCTGCCAAAAAAAATGTACCGTGGTGCACTGAGTAGTGCGTTGGCTGCGAAAGTCGCTTCAGAAGATTTGACTGTGGTTGCTGATCTCGCATTGGCGGAACCCAAAACGCGGCTGTTGGTTAAAGCCTTGAAGCAGTTTGGGGTTGAGGGAAAGACTGTGTTGGTAGTGGAGGAAAGTAAGAGTGATTTCATTCGTTTGGGGAAAAATGTCAAAAACCTGAAAGTTCTCCATGCCAAAGATTTAAATGTGTATGATGTGCTCTGGTGCGATAAATTGGTCATTACCCAACCTGAAATGCAACGAATCGAAGAGTATTGGGGGTAAAACGTGGACCATCATGATGTGCTCATTCGGCCGTTGCTGACCGAAAAAATCACCGGAATCCAAGAAGTCAAAAATGGTGTGGCCTTCGTGGTTCATCCTAAAGCCACCAAGGTGGAAATTCGGAGTGCCGTTGAAAAAGTGTTTAACGTCAAAGTGAAAACCGTCAATGTGATGAATGCAAAAGGGAAACCCAAGCGTCAAGGACGATATGTCGGCAGGCGGTCTCATTGGAGGAAGGCCTTCGTGACGCTGCGTGAAGGTGAAAAAATCGAATTGTATGAAAGCGCGTGAGGGGCTTTTTTGCGTGATGATTGATAAGGAAAAGCGTCAACAATGGGTATAAAAAAATATAATCCCACTTCTCCTGGGCGTCGAGGCATGTCTGCGGTGACCAATGATGGATTGGCGCCGAACAAACCAGAAAAACGCTTAGTGGACTCTTTCTCCAAGTCGGGTGGGCGGAATAATTCCGGCCGTATCACCGTGCGGTTTCGGGGTGGAGGGCATAAACGAAAATATCGAAAGATTGATTTTAAACGAGATAAGGTTGGGGTTCCCGCAAAAGTGGCCCAAATAGAATATGATCCCAATCGGTCTGCCCGAATCGCGTTATTGCATTATGTTGATGGGGAGAAACGATATATTTTGGCTCCGCAAGGTCTGGCAGTGGGAGATGTGGTGCAGGCTGGGTCCCAAGTCGATGTCAAGGCTGGCAATTCTATGCCGCTTATGGAGATGCCTTTAGGGATCGTGATTCACAACATTGAACTCAAGCCAGGAAAAGGGGGCCAGTTAGTCAGAAGCGCTGGCGCCTCGGCTCAGGTGATGGGTCGGGATGGTGCGTATGTGCAGGTTCGCTTAGGATCTGGAGAGATGCGGAGAATTCTTGGAACCTGTCGTGCGACTGTCGGTCAAGTGGGGAACCTCGATCATAATAATATCAATATTGGAAAAGCTGGCCGGTCGCGCTGGATGGGGAAAAGACCTCATGTGCGAGGGGTCGTCATGAACCCTGTTGACCATCCACATGGTGGAGGGGAAGGGAAGGCTGGGCAAGGCAATCCTCATCCTGTATCTCCCTGGGGGCAACCGACTAAAGGGTATAAAACCAGGAAGCCGCGCAACCAATCATCCCGTTTTATCATTGCCCGTAGGAAGAAAAAGTCCCGTTAAGTCTGGAGGAAGGCATGCCAAGGTCGGTCAGAAAAGGTCCTTTTGTGGATGAACATTTGGCCAAGAAGGTTGAGAAGGCCAGGGAAACTCGAGAGTCGAAAGTCATCAAGACTTGGTCTAGGCGGTCGACGATCGTTCCCGATATGATCGGCTTGACCTTTGCGGTTCATAATGGAAAGAAGTTTATTCCGGTGTTTATCACCGACAATATGGTGGGACATAAACTTGGAGAATTCGCTCCAACCCGATTCTTTAAAGGTCATGGGGCTGCAAAATCTGAAAAAGGCGTGGCATTAAAATAATCATAGATTTCCGACTTCAATGAAATCTCGATTCTGTGTATGAAAGGTGAAAAAAACTAGGCATGGCTGAAGCAAGAGCTGTTGTGCGATATGTCCGAATGGCTCCCAGAAAAGTGCGGTTGATCATTGACATGGTCAGGGGGCGGAATGCGGCAGAAGCCCTCGCGATACTAAAATATATGCCTCAAGCTGCGGCTCGTGTGGTCGAACAACTTCTTGGCTCGGCTGTTGCCAATGCGGGGCAGAAAGAACTGGGTGAGCCAGAGAACTTGAAGGTCATCCGGGCGTTTGTGGATGGAGGACCGATCTATAAGCGGTTCCGTCCTCGATCAATGGGGCGTGCCAATCCTATTCAAAAACGAACGAGTCACATCACGATTGTGGTGGGGCAGTCGGGATGAGGCGGTTGTCCAGTTGGTTTTGAGTAAGTGTTGATGCGGATCTAGACAGAGGAGAAAGCTTTCATGGGTCAGAAAACACACCCCTATGGTTTTCGCTTGGGGTACACGAGAACATGGCGATCCCGCTGGTTTGCTAAAAGAGATTACGCCACCCTTCTTCATCAAGATTTAGCTATTCGAGGCCTTGTGAAGAAAGGCCTCTACCATGCCGGTATTTCGAGCGTAGAAATTGAACGGTCGGGGAATCAACTGAAGTTGATCATTCATACAGCCAGGCCTGGCATCATTATCGGAAGAAAAGGAGCAGAGGTCGATAAACTCAAAGCGTCTCTGGAGAAAGAATACGGCAACGAAGTCTTCGTGACCGTCAAGGAAATCAAAAAGCCTGAACTCGATGCTCAATTGGTTGCCGAGAATATTGCTACTCAATTAGAAAAACGGGTTTCCTTTCGTCGCGCCTTAAAGCGAAGCGTGGCTTCCGCTCTTCGATTGGGAGCTTTGGGCATTAAAGTGTACTGCGCCGGGCGTCTGGGAGGGCATGAGATTGCCCGTACGGAATGGTACCGTGAGGGGCGAGTGCCGCTCCATACCTTGCGGGCGGATGTGGAATATGGATTTGCCGAGGCTAAAACGGCCATGGGGCAAATTGGGGTGAAAACCTGGATCTTCAAGGGGGATGCCAAAATTCCTTCATTGGAAAATGCTGAACCTTCCCTAGGGTTTCTGTAAAGGGTCTGACGTTTTTACGGTAGGAGAATGAGATAACCATGTTAGCGCCGAAGCGGATAAAATTTCGGAAAGTGCAAAAAGGTCGGATGCGGGGAAAGGCCTATCGCGGTGGAGAAGTGTCCTTTGGGCAATTTGGATTGAAAGCTCTGGAGCCTGGCAGGATTACGGCAAGGCAGATTGAAGCCGCCCGGATCGCCATGACCCGTCATGTGAAAAGAGGTGGCCGTATTTGGACGAGGATTTTCCCTGATAAGCCGATTACGAAGAAACCTGCCGAAGTCCGGATGGGAAAAGGAAAAGGGAATCCGGAATTTTGGGTAGCGATTATCAAGTCGGGCAGAATTCTGTTTGAGATGGATGACGTGGCTCGCCCCGTGGCTGAGGAGGCCTTGCGCTTGGCCGGCCATAAATTGCCGATGGCAACGAAATTCGTCGTCCGTGGTGAAATTCCGGCATTATAAAGGATAGTCATGGATCTTGATGCGTTAAAAGAATTGGAGCAATCAGAGTTGGTAGAAAAAATTGCCAAGTTAAAGAATGAATTGTTTCATTTTCGAAGCCAGTTGGCGATGGGTCGAATTGAAAATCCTATGAGAATTCGACAAACCAGACGAGATATTGCTCGTGTGAATACCATTCTGCGACAAAAAGAAAAGGGGACGTTATGACCGTAAAGGAAAACCAATAAGCCATGGCACAATCGAGACCCGTTCCCCGTTCCTTTGTTGGCACAGTGGTGAGTAATAAGATGCAGAAAACGGTCGTGGTGGAAGTTGTCAGATTGGAACGTCATGGGTTATACGGAAAGGTTGTTCGACGGAAAACGAAACTGAAAGCCCATGATGAAAATAATGGTTGTCAATTGGGAGATCAAGTGACCATCGTCCATTCAAGGCCATTGAGCAAAGATAAACATTGGCGCGTTTCTTCTGTCCATGCCAAGCGAGGGTAGTAGGCAAGGGAACGATAAGGACACGTCAGATTATTCATTCTGAACAAAACACACGAATTTGAGAAAAAGATTGTTGAGATAGATCCATGATTCAAAATTATTCCTACCTAGATGTCGCAGATAATTCCGGAGCCAAGAGTGTTCGGTGCTTCCATGTCTTGGGAGGGACGCGTCGACGTTACGGATCCTTGGGAGACCTCATCGTGGTGTCGGTGCGAGAGGCGATTCCTAAAGCGTCGGTCAAAAAAGGGGACGTGATGAAAGCGGTGATCGTCCGAACGAAAAAAGGCCGAAGGCGGGAGGATGGGTCTCATATTCGGTTCGATCGAAATGCCTGTGTGTTAGTGAATGCCCAAGGGGATCCGGTCGGGACCAGAATTTTTGGTCCGGTCGCCCGAGAACTCCGGAAGAAAAAATACATGAAAATCATTTCATTGGCCCCTGAGGTTATTTAGGAATTATTGGTTATGGGAAAAGCTTCGCGGATAAAAAAAGGCGATATGGTGATGGTCATTGCCGGAAAAGAGCGTGGGAAAACCGGAAAGGTGTTAGAAATCCATGCCTCCGCCGGACGGGTGATCGTGGAAAAATTAAATATGATTAAACGACATACTAAGCCGAATAATAAAAACAAACAGGGCGGAATTTTGGAGCGTGAGGGACCTATGGCGATTTCCAATGTCATGCCCTATTGCGAATCGGCCCAAAGGCCTTCACGTATCAGGATGAAAACGTTTGATGATGGAAGAAAAGTCCGGATATACCAGAAAGCCCCAACCGAAGTATTGGATAAGCGGTGATGAAAGCAAAAACCTCCAAGAAAGATGAAGCGGTGAAGAGTGAATCCAAGAAGGGGGCAAAGTCTGGATCAGGGGTTCCGGCTCCTGAAGGCTATGTGCCTCGGTTGAAGCTTGTCTATAAGGAAAAAGTCGTTCCGACCATGATGAAGGAATTTAGCTATACAAACCCCATGCAAGTCCCTAAAGTCGAGCGTGTGGTGTTAAATGTGGGAATGGGGGAAGCGGTACAAAATGTGAAGTTGCTTGAAAGTGCGGCTTCGGAACTGGAGCAAATCACCGGGCAAAAGCCGGTCCTAACTCGCGCGAAAAAGGCTATTGCCGGCTTTAAGCTCCGCCAGGGTGTGCCTGTTGGGACGAAGGTCACGCTTCGTGGAAATCGCATGCATGAATTCATGGATCGTCTGGTTTCCGTGGCCTTGCCAAGAATCCGGGATTTCCGGGGAATTTCTACAAAGGGTTTTGATGGGCGTGGGAATTATACTCTGGGGTTGAAGGAGCAACTCACGTTTCCAGAGATTAAATATGATGATGTGGCATCCATTCATGGGATGGATATTACTTTTGTGACGACGGCTCGACGTAATGACGAGGCCAAGGCCCTTTTAACCCATTTGGGAATGCCTTTTAGAAAATCGTAAGTGGGAAAGGAGAGGTTGTGTCGCGGTTAGCACTCAAAAACAAGTCTAAACGAGAGCCGAAATTTTCTGTTCGTAAATATAACCGGTGTCCCCTCTGTGGTAGGGTCAGAGGGTTTTTGCGACGTTTTCAGATGTGCCGGATTTGTTTCCGGTTTTTAAGCCTCAAAGGAGATATTCCGGGCGTCACGAAGTCTAGCTGGTGACCACGTTGAAACGTGAGAATAGGGTGTAAGTTATGTCGATGACGGATCCTTTAGCTGATTTATTCGTGCGAATTAAGAATGCCGGAGGTCGGGCTCACGAGCAGGTGAAAATTCCTTCGTCCGCATTAAAGAAAGAAGTTCTTCGAATTTTTAAGGAAGAGGGATACATTAAGGATTATCGGACCGTGACCGTGGATAATCATCCAATGTTAGAGGTAGACCTACGGTATATTCCCGGCAGACAGAAGCAATCCTTTATCACCGGTATTAAGAGAATCAGTAAGCCTGGGTGTCGGGTTTATGCCGGTCAAAATGAGATTCCTCGTGTGATGCGAGGCCTCGGGGTTGCCATCATCACGACTGATCGTGGGCTACTTACTGATGAACAATGTCGAACCATGAAAGTCGGGGGAGAAGTGCTCTGCCATATTTGGTAAGTCCATCCTGCTGATTTTTCAATGAATAAAAGGGTGCTATGTCAAGAATAGGATACAAACCCATTTCGGTCCCAAGTGGCGTAGACGTGAAGATTGAGGGGGGGCAGGTTCGAGTGAAGGGCCCTCTGGGACAATTAGAATGGAATTTAGCTCCGGGAATCGAGGCAAAGGTCGAAGATGGAGCGATTCGGGTCTCGCGGAATGGTAATGCCCCAAAATTGAAGGCCATGCATGGATTAACTCGGGCCGAGATCGCGAATCAGATCACTGGTGTCAAAGAAGGGTATCAGAGGAATTTAGAGGTGATGGGGGTGGGGTATCGGGCACAACTTCAAGGGAAAGAGCTCAGTTTTTCGGTGGGGTACGCCCATCCGGTAACGGTCTCCCTCCCTGATGGAGTAGAAGCCGCGGTTGAAAAACAAACGCAGATATCTCTCAAGGGCATTGATAAGCGAAAAGTGTCTCAGATGGCCGCGCAAATTCGTGGGTTGAAAATACCGGATGTTTACAAACAAAAAGGTATTAAGTATGCGGATGAGACACTCCGGAAAAAAGCTGGCAAAGCAGGGAAATAATAGGGGAAATTCGTGAATATTTTTGAAAAGCAAAAACGATTTCGTCAGCGTAAGCGCCGGGTCCGGTTGCGAATTGTTGGAGGGTCTCAAAAGCCCCGACTCAGTGTTTTCCGGAGTAATGCCCATATTTATGCTCAGATTATCGATGATACGACCGGGAGGACTCTGGTTGCCGCCTCCTCTTGTGATCCTGGTCTGAAAGCTCAAATCAAATCAGGTGGGAACAAGGACGCGGCGAAAGTTGTGGGTCAGGCCCTCGCTGAACGAGCCAAGGCCATACCCGTGGAAGCGGTTGTCTTTGATCGCGGCGGTCGTCTGTTTCATGGTCGGGTCAAGGCCCTGGCTGATGCGGCTCGAGAAGGTGGTTTGAAATTTTAACGAATCATTCATCAACCAGGGACATGATAGCCAAGGGAAGGAATAGAGGGTGGTGAGGGTAAACGTTGACGAACTCAATCTGAAAGATAAACCAGTCGCCATTAATCGTGTGGCCAAAGTGGTCAAAGGGGGGAAACGCTTTTCCTTCTCCGCATTAGTCGTCGTTGGAGATGGAGAAGGGTGGGTTGGTATCGGAAAGGGAAAAGCCGCTGAAGTTCCATCAGCCATCTCGAAAGCGGTAGAGCATGCCAAGAAAAACCTCATCAAGATCCCGCTGAGGGCCAACACTATTCCGCATGAGGTCCATGGATATTTTGGTGGAGAACATATTTTATTGCGACCCGCAAAGCAGGGGACAGGCATTATTGCCGGCGGGGCCGTTCGGGCATTGTTGGAAGTGGCAGGGACTCAAAACATCGTGGCAAAAACTTTGGGACGGGGTAATCCGTTTAATGCGGTTCGTGCCACTATTCAAGGTTTAAAGCAACTCCGTGATCCCTTTGAAGTAAGAGAGATGCGACGAAGTGTCGTGGGGTTGGACGACTAACATTTTATCGTATAGTCAAGCAGGCAACGTGTCATGACAAAAACATCAACGCTTTCAATTACCTTGCGAAAAAGCCCCATTGGGCATCCTCAAAAGATGCGATTGAGGTTAATGGGACTGGGTCTACGGAGAATTGGTCAGACGGTAAGCCGACCAGATACGCCACAAGTTCGTGGCTTGATTAACAAAGTTCGCCACTTGATTGAGGTTTCACACACATGAAATTGCACGATATTCAACCGGCTCCTGGGTCGAAAACCAAGAAAAAGCGACTTGGGCGAGGACCAGGATCTGGGTTAGGGAAAACGGCTGGGAAAGGCCATAAAGGGCTCTTGGCTCGTTCCGGACGGGCCAATCAGATTGGGTTTGAAGGTGGTCAGATGCCCTTGGCTCGCCGCTTACCCAAGCGTGGATTTACGAATATTTTTCGTGTGGAATATGCCATCGTGAATATTCAGACGTTGGCGAAGTTGGAAAACGTCGACAACGTCAACCCTCAAACCCTTAGAGAACTCAAAGTCATTAAGGGTCGGCAGCCTTTGGTGAAGGTACTCGGCTCTGGAGAAATTAACCGACCCATTGTGGTTGAAGCACATAAGTTTAGTGATTCAGCCAGGCAAAAGATTGAAAATGCCGGTGGGCAAGCCAAGGTGATCGGCCGTGCTTGAACGGCTCCTGACGAGCCTTCAAAACATTTTTAAAATTCCAGAGTTGCGTAGTCGGGTGTTGTTTACCCTGGCGATGCTGGCTGTGTACCGGGTTGGGGCCCATATCCCGACCCCTGGGATTAACAATGAAGAGCTTTTTAAATTTCTTACAGAGCGTGGTGGAGCCCTCATGGGCTTCCTGGACATCTTTTCGGGAGGGGCATTATCCAGGCTAACGATCTTTGCATTGGGCATCATGCCCTACATCAGTGCGTCGATCATTCTTCAGCTGTTGACGGTCGTTGTCCCGCATCTTTCAAAGCTTGCGAAGGAGGGTGAACGAGGAAGAAAAACCATCATCCAATATACACGGTATGGGACCATTCTCATTGCGGTCATTCAAGGGTTTGGGATCGCGATTGGCCTGGAAGGAATGAATCAAGGAGCTTTTGTGCTCGAGCCAGGTTGGCCATTCCGGTTAATGACCGTGATCACTCTGGTAGCTGGGACGGCTTTCCTCATGTGGGTTGGAGAGCAAATCACGGAAAGAGGCGTGGGGAACGGAATCTCGCTTATCATTTTCTCTGGAATTGTCGCCAACCTACCCAGTGCCATCGTCCAAACCTTCGAACTCTATAAGGTTGGACAGTTAAGTCTTCCTCTCCTTCTTATCCTTGGAGTGGTGATGTTAGGGGTGATCGGGGCCATCGTGTTCTTGGAGAGTGCCAGAAGAAAGATCGCGGTTCAGTATGCAAAACGGGTAGTCGGGCGCAAGGTCTATGGAGGACAGAACACTCATATTCCTTTGAAGATTAACACGGCTGGGGTTATCCCTCCGATTTTTGCTTCCTCTATCATTGCATTCCCGGCGACTATCACGAGTTTTATACAGGTCCCCTGGGTACAAGCCATCGGAAATCAATTGGCCCCGGGGTCGGTTTTGTATACGTTGCTCTATGTCAGCCTTATTATTTTCTTTTGTTTCTTTTACACTGCTGTGGTCCTGAATCCGGTGGATATGGCAGATAATATGAAAAAGTATGGGGGATTTATTCCCGGAATTCGACCAGGACAGAGAACAGCTGATTTTATCTATAAGGTGTTAACAAGAGTGACATTTGCTGGAGCTATATATTTAGCGATTGTCTGCGTCATTCCGGAGCTTTTGATTTACCGATTGAATATGCCGTTTTATTTTGGAGGAACGTCTTTGCTGATCGTGATCGGAGTCGGCTTAGATACCGCCCAGCAGATCGAAAATCACATGTTGATGAGGAATTACGAAGGATTTTTAGGCAAAGGCCCATTAAAGGGTCGAAGCGGTTAACAGTGTCATGCGCGTGATTTTTCTAGGGGCTCCTGGTGTGGGAAAGGGAACACAGGCTGATGTTGTCTCTCAGAAATTTGGTATTCCCAAGCTTTCCACGGGGGATTTGCTCCGTGAAAGCGTGGCTAACCAGACCTCTTTAGGGAAGGAAGCGAAAGGGTTCATGGAGCGTGGTGAGCTTGTGCCGGATGAGGTGGTAATTGGGCTCGTGAGGGAAAAATTATTATCTCCTGATTGCCAGCAAGGGTTTCTGCTTGATGGTTTTCCCCGAACGGTGGCCCAGGCCGACCAACTGGCGAAAATCCTGGATTCTCAAGGGGGCAAGCTGGATCGGGTAGTGTATTTTACCTTACCGAACTCTGAAATCGTGAGGCGAATCAGCGGAAGACGGACCTGTCCGAAGTGTAAGGCGGTTTACCATATTGAGTCGATTCCCTCAAAGCGGGAAGGGATCTGTGATGAATGTGGGGCCAACCTTGTTCAGCGAAATGACGATAAACCGGAGACCATAGAGGCACGTCTATCGGTGTATCAAGAACAAACGGCTCCATTGATCGATTATTATTCGAAGGAGGGGGTGCTCGCTGAATTGGACGGGGCTGGATTGGTTGAGGATGTGGAAAAGCGATTGATCGCGCTTTTGCCTCAACATCAGGTAGAATGATTATTTTAAAAACTTCTGAGGAAATTGAACTGATCGCTCAGGCTGGTCGAATCGTAGCTGGATGCCAAAAATTGTTGGTTCGTGAGCTTAAACCCGGGATGACCACATTGGAATTAGATGTGATGACGGAGGAATATATTCGGGACGCTGGAGCTATCCCGGCCTTTAAGGGATATATGAATTTTCCTAATAGCCTGTGTGCCTCCGTGAACGAGGAGGTGGTGCATGGGATTCCGTCCAAGCGGGTCCTGAAGGATGGAGATATCATTGGGTTGGATATTGGGGCCATTGTCGAAGGATTTTATGGAGATGGAGCGGTCACCGTTCCAGTAGGAGAGATCCCCGGTTCTGTCCAAAAACTGATTGATGTGACGGAAGAGGGGCTCTTGAAGGGATTAGAGCAGGCTATTGTGGGAAACCGTCTGTCAGATATTTCTTCGGCTATCCAAGCACATGTGGAAAAACATGGATACTCTATCGTGAGGGATTTTGTGGGCCATGGCATCGGGCGCAAACTTCACGAAGAACCGCAGGTTCCCAATTATGGAAGGCCGGGACAGGGTCCTCGGTTAAAGCCCGGAATGGCCCTAGCCATCGAACCGATGGTCAATGTGGGTGATTTTGGAGTCAAGGTTTTAGATGATGGATGGACGGCTGTCACAAGTGATGGGTCTCTATCGGCACATTTTGAACATACGGTGTCAATCCAGGAAACAGGCCCTCCCAGGATTCTCACGGCATGTGCTTGATCGCCATTTAGACCACTATGGGAAAAGAAGATGTCATTGAGGTTCAAGGAGTGGTCACGGAAACGTTACCGAATGCCATGTTTCGTGTGGAATTAGAGAATAAGCACATGATTTTAGCCCATATTTCAGGAAAAATGCGGATGCACTTCATTCGAATTCTTCCAGGAGACAAGGTGACAGTGGAACTGTCTCCCTATGATTTGACCCGAGGACGAATTACCTATCGGTTCAAGTAAAGAAAGTAAGGACATGAAAGTTAAATCATCGGTCAAACCCATTTGTGCGAAATGTAAAGTGATTAGGCGTCGAGGAGTGGTGCGGGTCCTCTGCACGAACCCACGGCACAAACAGCGCCAGGGGTAACCCTTGGGTTTCGTAACAATGGGAATCAAGAACGGAAAAGGATACTAACCCATGGCTCGTATCGCAGGTGTAGATTTACCAGTTGGCAAACGAATTGATATTGGCCTCCGGTATATTTATGGGATTGGCCCGGCCATTTCACGAGAAATATTGGAGAAAACCGGCGTTCTTCCGGACACCCGGGTGAAAGATCTCCGTGAAGATGAAATCGTGAAATTGCGGGAAGTCATCGATAAAGAATATGAAGTCGAGGGGGATCTTCGTAAAGAAGTCACCATGGGAATCAAACGATTGATGGATATCGGAACCTACCGTGGCCTTCGGCATCGTCGCGGGCTTCCGGTGAGAGGGCAGAGGACCAAAACCAACGGACGAACTCGGAAGGGGCGAAGGGGTTCCATTGGCGGCGGGAAATCCAAGAAATAACTTGTTGTAGAGGATCTGGTTTATGAGTGTGAAAAAAGGCAAGAAAAAAGAGAAAAAAGTTGTCCAAGTCGGCATTGTCCATATTCAGGCCTCCTTTAATAATACGATTGTCACCATTACCGATATGTCGGGTGGGACCGTCTCTTGGGCGACCGCTGGAAGTCAGGGGTTTAAGGGGTCAAGGAAAAGCACGCCGTTTGCGGCCACCCGGGCCGGAGAAGTGGCCGCCAAAAAGGCCATGGAGTTTGGACTTCGGCAAGTCGATGTCTACGTGAACGGACCAGGTTCGGGACGTGAGGCTGCAGTCAGGGCCCTGCAATCGGCCGGGTTACGTGTCAACCTGATTCGGGATGTTACGCCTATTCCTCATAATGGATGCCGTCCGCCAAAACGTCGGCGGGTGTAGGGGGAGAAAATGGGTATGACGAAATCATTGTGTCCGAGAAGAAAGGTTCGAGGGGAGGGATAACATGGCAAAATATTCCGGTCCTGTTTGCCGCTTGTGTCGGCGGGAAGGGGTCAAGTTGTTTTTAAAGGGAACTCGATGTATGACGGAAAAGTGTGCCATCGAGCGGCGAAGTTACCCACCGGGGCAGCATGGACAATCCCGTCGAACGCGTACGACCGAATACGGGACCCAATTGCGGGAAAAGCAAAAGTTACGACGTGTATATGGGATGCAAGAACGACAATTTCTGAAAACCTACCACCAAGCGGTTCGAGGAAAGGGAGTTACTGGTGACAACCTGTTGAGTCTCCTGGAACGACGTTTGGATAACGTGGTCTATCGGCTCGGGTTTGCTTCCTCCCGTGCGCAAGCTCGGCAACTCGTGAATCATGGGCATTTTATCGTCAACGGCAAAAAGGTGACGATTCCCTCTATGACGTTACATGTTGGAGACGTGGTAGAGGTTCGTGAAAAAAGTCGTCAAGTCGTGCCGATTCAAGCCTCATTGGAAGTTGCAGAGGGCAGAGGAGTGCCTGGCTGGTTAGACCTTGAAAAGGCGCAATTTAAAGGATCGGTGCAAGCAGTTCCTACCAAACAAGATATCGACGTCCTGGTTAATGAACAGGTCGTTGTGGAGTTGTATTCACGATAGAAGCATCCATGGAGTCAACTGACATTCGTTGTTAAGAGGAGACTGGGGAAGTCAGCCCGGTCCGGGGATCAACCAAGGGAGACGCTGTCCTTATGATTACAGGCACGAAGGATTTCCAACTGCCCACGAAGCTGGAACTCGAGAAGGATACTTCTACATCCACGTATGGGAAATTTATCGCTGAGCCCTTTGAGCGAGGATTCGGCACCACGATGGGAAATGCGTTGCGGCGAGTGTTGTTGTCCTCACTTCCAGGTTCCGCGGTTACCTCCGTAAAGATTGAGGGGGTGTTTCACGAATTTTCAACGATTCCAGGAGTGACAGAGGATGTTACCATCCTCATTTTAAACATTAAAGCCCTCAGACTACGGCTGTATTCCGATAAGGCCAAGGCCATCCGCCTGAAGAAAAAAGGGCCTGGGGAAGTCAAGGCGGGAGACTTATCTGTCGATGCGGATGTCACGATTCTGAACCCCGATCTGCATATCGCCACCTTGGATAAAGATGGGGTATTAGATATCGAACTCATCGTGAAACCTGGCAGAGGGTATGTGCCGGCAGAGCGAAATAAAGAAGAGGGTTTACCCATCGGCGTTATTCCCGTGGATTCAGTGTTTTCGCCGATCAAACGAGTCAATTTTCACGTAGAAAGTGCTCGGGTCGGTCGGATCACCGATTATGATAAGTTGCTCTTGGAGGTATGGACCGATGGGAGTATCCTCCCACAAGAAGCGGTGACGAAAGCTGCTGGTATCCTCCGTGATCATTTGAATATTTGCTTGCCATCTGAAGAAAAGGATGAGCCTGCCCAGGAGGAAAGTGATGAAGACGGGAAGGCTCAAATCAATCAACATCTGTTCCGCAGTGTGAATGAACTGGAGCTTTCTGTGCGAGCGGCGAATTGTCTGAAGAATGCCAATATTAAGACAATCGGTGATTTAGTGCAGAAGAGTGAAAATGAGATGTTGAAAACCAAAAATTTCGGAAAAAAATCGTTGAACGAAATTAAGGAAGTCTTGGCGGAGATGGGACTGGAACTTGGAAGTAAGGTGACCGAGGTAACGGAAACCCATTCCTAACATAATTCTCAAAGGACGTGTATCGTGCGGCATCGGAAACAAGGAAGACAATTAGGGCGCAATACCAAGCATCGAAAAGCGCTGTTTAGAAACTTGGCCACTTCCCTCGTGGAACATGAGCGAATTGAAACCACAGAGGCCAAGGCAAAGGAATTGCGGGGGATCACGGATAAATTGGTTACGTTAGGAAAAGAGGGATCTCTCCACTCCAGGCGGGCCGCGCTCCAAGTGCTTCAAACCAAGTCGACCGTTGAAAAGTTATTTAATGATGTCGCCAAACGGTTTTCTGCTCGAAAGGGTGGCTATACGAGAATAATTAAGACCCGCCAGCGACCTGGTGATGCCGCAAAACTCGTGGCGATTGAATTTGTCGAAAAAACAGAGGAATCGGAACCCCAAGAGTCTCCAAGCTCTTCTGACTCCTAAAATATCCCAAACGTTTTCTTCCCTACCTCGTGTCAGCATTTTGGAACGGAATGCCCGCTCCCATGCGTCTTTTTCCCTTTGAAATTGCGTAGTTCGTTTACTTGCCCTAGACCCTATGTTATCCTTTTAATTGGGGTTTTCTCCTCGGTGAGAGGAAATTTGACCCATGAAAAATATTGGCTTGAGGAGTTTGTTAACACTCATAATTCTGGCGATGGTAGGATTTATCGGCCAACGAGTGATGACACATATGGAGGAGAACCGATTAGTCAAGGAGACAGCCCCAAAAAGTCAAGAACAAGGAGCTGATGCTTGGATCCAGGGATTCTCGTACCAACAAACCCAGTCCGGTGCGACTAAATGGGTTGTGACGGCCAATCAAGCTAAAGTGTTTGAAGAGAAACACGAGGCCCGCTTACAAAAGGTCAAGATACAATTATTCGATAAAGAATTCCAGAATGAGCAAATGCATATTCTTTCTGAAGAGGGGATTATGAATACCCTCAACAATGACTTTGATCTTCGGAGTCAAGACAAAAAAACCGTCATAACGTTCGAGTCAGGTTTGCAGGTCTTCTCTGACCAGCTAAGTTGGAGGGAAGAATCCCGTCAACTTCATACGCCGGATTCGGTTCTCATTCAAGGAGAAGGGCTCACCATTACGGGTACCGGGTTGGTCGGAGATGCAAAAGCCAATGAGTTTCGGTTACTCAATAATGTTCGAGCAGAAATGGTGTCGCCATAAGATTCTTATTCCGGATTTATGCCTGTTGGATGATCATGGCGGTGGTACTGGCCGGGTCTTCGGCCAGCGGAGGGGCAGAGCCTTCCAAAACCACCACCATTATTAC
Source organism: Nitrospirales bacterium (assembly GCA_965223275.1). Classification (GTDB taxonomy): domain Bacteria; phylum Nitrospirota; class Nitrospiria; order Nitrospirales; family UBA8639; genus Nitrospira_E. Next base: position 1,337,433 of record OZ244992.1, on the reverse strand, counting down.
CTCGAAAACGTTGACAGCAAGTGATGAGAGTAATAAAGCGGTGTTTAAAGGGTCTGTCAGAATGGTTCAGGATGAACTCGTGGTTCTTTCCGATATGATGATCGTGTATTTCAAGGACAAAAAGCCTCGAGGAAAACCCGCTTCGAATTCGGAAAGCCAATCCAAAGAAATTAAAGTGATCGAGGCCAAGGGGCGGGTGAGAATCGCCAAAGGAGAGAGCCGGGCGATCGCCAAACGGGCTTTATATTTTAAAGATGAAGAAAAAGTCGTCTTGCAAGGTTCTCCTGTTGCTTGGCAGGAGGGAACGCGAATTAGTGGGCCAAAAATGACCATGTACCTTAAAGAGAATCGGAGCGTGGTTGAAGGGGGCACCAAAGTTATCATTGAACAGCCGCCAGAATAGTCGGGGATTCGGAGAAATATAACTTCAGATAGTAAGGCGGTGCTGGCAACTTGGAGGGAAAGAACAATTCACCGTGTTCCAGGCTCGGAAAAAACAGGAAGGTCGTTGGGCCAAGGCCAGGTAAAAGGGTATTTGTGAATTCATGAATCGTGAACCTGGGCATTCTTGTCACCGAATTTTGGCTAAAGACTTGAAAAAGAGTTATAAGGGGAGGCAAGTTGTCCGCGGAGTCAGTGTAGAATTGGTTGGTGGGGAAGTCGTTGGTCTGTTAGGGCCCAATGGGGCAGGGAAAACGACGATTTTTGATATGGTGGTCGGGCTGTGCCAACCAGATAAGGGAAAAATCTTTCTAAATGAACAAGATATTACGCAATTGCCGATGTATAAACGAGCGCGTCATGGGTTGGGGTACCTTCCCCAAGAGGCCTCAATTTTTCGTCGCCTTTCCGTAGAAGACAATGTATTGGCTGTTCTAGAAACCCTGGATCTCCCAAAAACCAAACAAAAAAAACGGCTCGACAGCTTATTGGAAGAATTGAATTTGACCCATCTGCGAAATCATGGATCCTACACGCTTTCTGGTGGAGAGCGCCGGAGATTGGAAATTACCCGAGCTTTGGCCACTAAGCCAAAATTTCTTCTCCTGGATGAGCCGTTTGCCGGTATTGACCCGATTGCCGTGGGGGACATTCAGGATATTTTGACGAGTCTAAAGAAAAAAAACATCGGGATTTTGATCACGGATCACAATGTTCAGGATACTCTTTCCATTACTGATCGAGCTTATATAATAAACGAGGGGGCTATTCTGGAGAGCGGGCCCCCGGAAGTGATCGTGAATAGCCCAAAGGCCAAGGCCGTGTACTTGGGTGAACGCTTCAAAATGTCCTAAGGGGAGAACCAGGTCGTCACTATGGATCTTCGGTTAGATCTTCGCCTCTCACAAAAGCTGGTGATGACGCCCCAGCTGCAGCAAGCGATTAAGCTTCTGCAACTTTCCCGGTTAGAGCTTCAACAAACCTTATCGCAGCATCTCGTCGAAAATCCCTTGTTAGAAGACCTCGCGTTAGAAACACAGGAAGAAGAAACCACGACGGGAGAGGAGGGCGCAGATCGAATTAAGGACCAAGATGGGCAGGCTGAAGCTGCGGCGACCTCGAACGAGGGTGAAAGTTCTGAAAAGGAGAGTGAGCCTCTCTCTGCAGAAGAATGGGACAATTTATTGGGAACCGATTGGCGCCCAACCTCAAGAGAGGAACTCCAAGGTGGGGATGATGAGTTCCCTTCCTATGAACAAACCCTGACGAAGCCGACCTCTCTCGAGGACCACTTAGAATGGCAACTGCGATTGTCTTCTTTGGAAGGACAAGATCGCGATATTGGGCGAATGATCATCGGTAATTTAGATGAAGATGGCTATTTACGTGTTTCATTAGACGAACTGGCGACCGACGCGGGGTGTTCCTCAGACAAAATCGAACATGTGCTCAAGCACATTCAAACGTTTGATCCGATTGGAGTGGGAGCAAGGGATCTTCAGGAATGTTTGCTGATTCAACTCAATTATTTTCAAAAAGAGGAAGCCGGATTAACCCAGCATTGTTCAGCCACGGTCGCTCAGGAAGTCGTCGCCGCCATCCTCAAAGATCATTTGGTCGATTTACAAAAGAAACGCTATCCAGCCGTTGCCAAAAGTCTGGGAATTACTTTGGAAGAAGTCTACGAAGCCGTCCGGGTGATCGAGAGTTTAGAGCCGAAGCCGGGCCGTCCTTACTTTACGGATAGTAATTCCATCATCATACCGGATGTGTATGTCATTAAGCATGAAGGGGAATGGGTGGTCTTACTCAATGATGATGGGTTGCCACGGTTGCGAATTAGCCCCTACTATCGACGACTCCTCACAAATTCCAGCGAAGAATCCGGAAGTACCAAGACCTATCTTGAAGAAAAACTGAAAGGGGCTCAGTGGATTATCCGGAGTATCGATCAGCGGAATAAAACGATCGTCAAGGTCGTGACGAGTTTAGTGAAATTTCAGGAAGCATTTCTAGAAAAAGGCATTCATTATCTCCGGCCCTTGGTCTTAAAGCAGGTGGCTGAAGATGTGGGGATGCATGAGTCCACCATTAGTCGGGTGACGACGAACAAATATATGCATTGCCCACAGGGAATTTTAGAACTGAAATTTTTCTTTAACGCCGGTATTCAGAGGGCGGATAATCGTGGTGAGGACTTATCCTCTGTCACGGTTCAGGAAATGATCCGAGAAATGGTCGCGCAGGAAGATTCTGCGAGTCCCTTAAAAGATCAGGAAATTGTCTCACAGCTTCGGAAGAAAAATATCATGATTGCGCGACGGACCGTCGCCAAATACCGAGCCGAACTCCATATCGCCTCGGCCAGTCAACGAAAACGAATTCCTACATAAGCTTAGGAAGAATGAAAAATGGCACGAAAGAGTGCCTTCCGTGGCTGTGATCGCTTCCCCTCTTTTTAGAACGCATGGCCTGGCTCATTGAGGACCTTTACTTCTTTTCGATCATTCAGCAAACTGTTGGGTATCTGGAAAAGAGGAATTCGTGGAACGACATCCCACCCCGCTTTCTGAAAGCCAGTCAGAACTTTCCCTCCGTTTGATCGTGGTCACCGGAACATCTGGGTCCGGAAAAACGCAAGCCTTGAAGTGTTTGGAAGATTTGGGATTTTTTTGTGTTGATAATTTGCCGCCAGCCCTTTTCCAAAAGTTTGCCGAGCTCTGCACTCAACCGGGCAAGGATGTCAGAAAAGTTGCCTTGGGCATCGATATACGGGAACGTGGATTTTTTGATGATGTGTTTAGCAGCTTAGAGGCCTTACAGGGCGATGGATGTCAGGTGGAACTGTTGTTTTTTGAGGCAAATGACGACGTGCTCGTCCGCCGATTTTCTGAATCCCGGCGTCCCCATCCACTCTTGCCTCAACGCCCTGTGTTGGAAGGGATTCAGTTGGAACGGGAACGCTTAGAGCAACTGCGTCGCAAAGCTCACCGAGTCATCAATACCTCTGAATTTTCCGTGCATGACCTCAAGGCTTGGATGATTCAGCATTATCGCGAACGGGGGGATGGACAACCTCTGAAAATCAGTGTGGTGAGTTTTGGGTATAAATATGGGGTACCATTTGATGTCGATGTGGTATTCGATGTGCGATTTCTCAAAAATCCCTACTTTATACCGGAACTTCAACCCTTAACGGGCGAACATCCAGACATTCAACATTATGTATTACAATCAAAGGAGGCTCAGGTCTTTCTCCATCATGTGAGAGAGCTGTGCTCTTTTCTCCTTCCGTTATTCGAACGTGAGCAACGAAGCTATTTCACGCTCGCCTTTGGGTGTACCGGAGGCCAGCATCGGTCTGTGGCGATTTCCCTCCATACAAAGGATATGCTAGAAAAAATGGGATACGATGTCACCATCCGGCATCGGGAAATTGATAGTCAGAAGCAATTTGTGAAAACATGACGTGGTTCCCTCTGTGTCTCCATATGCCTTCCCCCGTCCCTTCTGCCCGTCCCCTCTGTGCTAGGTAACCGATACCGTTTACCAATACTTTTCTTAGACCAAAGGGATAGGCAAATCCCTGGATTTTCTGCACCCAAACCCCTTGTTTCGTACCTCCCCTCTGAATGGCCTGTATACTGGGAATTGGCAATAAATTAAAAAGCTCATGATCCTAGGTAGAAATACGGCATCATATCGAGGGATAGCCGAATGCATTCCCGTTGCGCTATGAGGAAACTGGGAGAGACTATGAACGTGATGACAGGAAAGAAGGGACAGTGGTCTTCAGCATGGGGTCTGTTTCGAAGGCTTCGTCTGTTTAGCAAGGTATCCTATTCGATCGGTTTGGATGTGGGGTCACGATGCGCCAAGATGGTGGTGCTGAAGAGTGAACCCAGAGGTCTTTTCCTTCATGATTTTGTCCTTTTGCCGTTGGCAGAACATACTCCTGGAGAACAGAAGCATCCGATCCTGGAGCAGAACCAGCTTCTTTCCCTCGTCTGTCGGGGCGACGATTGCTTAAAACAGGGAATCGGAATAGCTGTTTCCGGTCCTTCGACCTTTATCCGATCATTGTCTCTCCCTATGATGAGTGAAGAGGAATGTCGAACCCACTTTCATTGGGAACTTGATCGCTATATCTCCTGCCCTGGAGAAGAAGTCGTGTGGGATCTCTATACCAGTGAAAAGAATCTTGCAACAGAGCCAGGTCAACAATCCCATTTTCTTGTCGTGGCGAAAGCCCCTTTCATGAAATCTCAGATTCAGCAGTGGCAAGAATGTGAGATACCGGTGAAATTTGTGGACGTGGCTCCGTTTGCTTTGGTGAATATGGTCACCAAGAGCTATGGTCAGAGTGAATCCTGTATTGTGGTGCATATTGGGCCGTCTGGGATGTTGCTTGTCGCCCTTTTTCAAGGAGAACCCTGCCACATCCAAGAAGTTCCCTTTGAGGTCGAGTGGTATGGGGAGGTCGTTGAGCAAGTCTTTTCTCAAAAAAGGGAAGACCTGCAGGACTATAGCAGTGAATCCTCCGAACGCGTATTGCTGGATAAATTCGTTGAGGATATTACGGATCAAATTGGAGAGATGGTGCAGGAAATCCCTGATGAATATCGAGAAATGTCCTTAGGAAAAATTCTCTTATCCGGAGGATATGCCAGAGTCAACGGTCTCAAAGAACAGATATCGGGAGCTTTTGAGAGTTCGGTCGAATATATTGATCCCTTTCGGCATATGACGGTATCCGAAGATATGCGAGAAGCACCATTATTTCAGCGAGCCCTTCCCCTGCTGAGTATTGCTGCCGGAGTGGCTATCCGTGAGGCGTTACCACATGATTCGAATTAATCTCGCCCGACAGCTTCAAGCGGAGAAGCCTTCAGGAAGAAAGACCACAGAGGCTGGGCTATACGTTCTGATTGGGTTACTCGTGTTCTGCTTGGGAGGCGGAAGCTGGTGGTGGACCGATTCTCTGCAGGCTAGGGTGGGCGAATTGCAGGAAGACAAGCAGGTGATAGCCGCGGACCTCAATAACATTGGACAACAATTGGAAGGTCGAGAGGGGGAAATGGACAGGTATAACCGGTATCTCCAGGTCGCTCAGGAGATGTACGGGGTTAAAAACACGGGCTGGCCCCTCATGCTCATGGATGAAATGAGTCGAGGGCTTGATGAACTTCGGATTTGGCTCAAACGGGTTGAGGTTCAAGGGGACACCGTAGAAATTTTGGGCCAATCCCTCAAAATGAATGATGTCGGAAAATTTCTTGATGTTTTAGAGGAAAGCCAAATAATCGAAGGGGTCCCGTTTGTTGAAATTCGTGATGTTCAAGAAGGGAAGAGAGGCCTGTATGCCTTTCGCATCCGTTTCGCCGTCAATCCTCGAGCATTGACATGAGTGACGCCTGGTATCAAACCCCAAGGAATCAACGACTTCTTCTTGCAGGAGTCGTGGTGGTGCTGTCTGTATTATGTCTTCAGGTATTTCTTTGGAGTCCCTTACAAGAATCTGTCATGAAGTTGGAGAGCGAGATCACCACACTCACGACCTCCTATCAAGCCAAGGTGAATCAAGTAAAGGAGCTCAATGCGGTAGAGGCCAAAATTCACACATTAAGAAAACGCCTTTCTCCGGATCGAGTCCAAAAAGTAAAAGAAGTACAATCTCTTCGACAGGATATGGCGAGGGTGGCTCAGGAATCGAAGGTGGTGTTTCGTCTTTGGGAAGAAAAGAGTGGAAATGATGTAGGGGCATCAGAAGAAATGGGCGTATCGATCGATCTGAGGATTGAAGGGGATTTTCCCCAGACTATGGAATTTTTCGACCGCCTTTCTGAGTTAGACTGGGTGAAGCGGATTGATTCAGTGGTCATAACTTCGAAGGCTCTCCAGGAAGAAAGAGGAATCATTTCGGTGGACATGAATCTGCATGGTGTCTCACCTGAGTTCCTGAAGGATATGAACTTCCATTTGGCCACGTGATCCAAAAAGAAAATTGAAGCTTGAGATATGAACATCCGAGAACGAAAAATTTGGCTTCTTTGGGGAATGATCACAGCCGGTTTGATCTTTGCCGTTTTGTTCGACTCCACGATAGCGGGAAACATCATCGAGAAAAGCACAATCCAATCTGGAAGGTCAGTCAAAGATGATGGACAGGCAACCACCTTCAAAAAAAACTGGTCTCCGCGTCGCAACCCTTTTATCCCATTGACCATTCAAAAGCGAAAGTTAAAACCGGCGAGCAAGCCAAAGACAGCGAGGAAGCGAAAACCCGTGAGCAAGCGAAACGTGCAGAAAATAACAAAGGCCATCTATGCACAGGAAGCGTCGAAGTGGAAGCTCATGGGGGTGATGCATGGCCAATATGACCAATATGCCATCATTGATTTTGGTGATGCCAAACGAATTTTCGTAAAGGCTGGAACGGTGCTTGATCGATTAGGGTGGGTGGTACAATCCGTCCATGAAGATCGGGTCGTCTTGACCCCTTTGACCCATTCTTCAGCCGAAGGGGATGGTGCCCAAGAGCGAATTCTTCGGTTTTCCCCACTTCCTGCCGCCTAACCTGTTTTTCCTGTTGAGAAAGCCTGAAAAAACCTTCATAATCTAGGGTTTGGGTGAGGGACGCTTCCTACCTTACTCGTCGGCCTATGAGAACCGACGGGGGTTTTCCCTTATCTACTCTCACCGGAAATTCGCGCCTATTACGTCCAAGGAGTCAAGAAAACTCATGTTGCGATATTTGAATGCGGGAGAATCCCATGGTCGTGGCCTCATGGCCGTCGTCGAAGGGGTGCCTTCAGGATTACCGATCACAGCGGATGAAATTAATACGGATCTTACCCGGCGTCAGGGAGGCTATGGTCGTGGGGGGCGAATGCGAATTGAAAAAGATCGTATTGAGTTCATTTGTGGTGTGAGAAAAGGGAAGACGTTGGGCAATCCTCTGGGCCTATTGATTTGGAACAAGGATTGGGAAAATTGGAAAGAAATCATGGCCTCCGAGCCTGGACCTCCGCCCACTGAACGAGTGGTGACTCGGCCTCGTCCTGGGCATGCGGACCTGGTTGGGGCGATAAAATATAATCACCGGGATATTCGGAATGTCTTGGAGAAGGCCAGTGCAAGGGAAACCGCCATACGAGTCGCCATTGGCGGAGTCGGGAAGGCGTTGTTGGCACAGTTTAATATGCGGGTCGTGAGTTATACCATGGATATCGGTGGTGTGACGGCACCCAAGCCAGAGGACCCACTGGCTGCCTACGAGCAGGCGGAGCAATCAGAAGTACGATGTCACGACTCTGATACTTCCCAAAAAATGATTGAGCATATTCGGGGAGCAAAGCATAAGGGAGATTCACTGGGTGGGATCTTTGAGGTCGTCGTGACGAATCCCCCCATTGGGTTAGGGACTTACGCGCAATGGGATCGGAGACTCAGTGCGCGCCTCGCGATGGCAGCCATGAGTATTCAGGCTATGAAAGGGGTTGAAATTGGAATGGGGTTCGAGTCAGCCCGTCGATTCGGTTCAGAAGTCCACGATGATATTTATTTTGACGATGATCAACAAGAGTTTATCAGAAAGACCAATAATGCTGGAGGGTTAGAAGGTGGGATCACTAATGGACAGAATATCGTCCTTCGTGTGGCCATGAAACCGATTGCCACCTTGTACAGTCCTAAGGATAGTGTGGATATTGCAACGAAAGAACCCTTCGAAGCGACGGTCGAACGATCGGATATCTGTACGGTTCCGGCCGCCGGGGTGGTCGGGGAGGCGGTTATTGCTTATGAAATGGCCAATGCCCTTATAGAAAAATTTGGGGGAGATAGTATGGAAGAAATGAAAAAGAACTTTGAAGCCTATCAAGAGCATGTGCGATCCTTTTAGAAAGCCGGGCTTGGTCTGACCCTTCGAATGAACCACAAACCTATCTATTCTTCTTCCCATTCCTCTCTCCAGCGCAGGAGAAGCCCGCGGTCATGACGGAGAGTTCAGATCTCCGCCAGGTCTCCCTCCCTTTAGGAGATCGCAGTTACGACATCCTGATTCAGTCAGGGCTCTTTTCAAACCTTGGTGATCACATGGCCCGTGTTGGATTATCGGGTCGCGTAGCCATTGTTACGAATGAGAAAGTTGCGAAACTGTATGGGCGAACCGTCCATCGTGCCTTAAAGCGTGCCGGCTTTGCCTCCCACGTCATCATGATTCCTGATGGAGAACGTGCAAAGTCGATACGGTGGTTGTCGAAGATCCTCGATGAATTGGTGGCCAACCGGTTTGAGCGTCAGGATTGTTTGTTGGCATTGGGGGGAGGGGTTGTGGGGGATGCCGCGGGGTTTGCGGCGTCGGTGTATCTTCGTGGCATTCCGTTCGTGCAGGTTCCGACTACCCTTGTGTCACAAGTTGATTCGAGTGTGGGGGGGAAAACGGGAGTCAATCATCCGCTCGGCAAGAATCTGATTGGGGCCTTCTATCAGCCGAAATTCGTTGGGATCGATCCGTTATCGTTACGATCGCTGCCTGCCCGTGAATGGGTCGCAGGCCTTGCGGAAGTCATCAAATATGGGGTGATCGCGGATCGAGCCTTTTTTGAGTATTTAGAAAAAAATCTTGAGGGATTGCGAACTCAGGACCAGGATGTGGTGTCGCGAGTCATACAACGGTGCTGTGAAATAAAAGCTGAAGTGGTAGCAGAAGACGAACGAGAATCTGGTCGTCGGCGAATCCTGAACTACGGGCACACCGTCGGGCATGTCTTGGAAGCGCTGGGTAAATACCGAAAATGGATCCATGGAGAAGCCGTGGGGATTGGCATGGCGCAGGAAGCGTCTATCGGGAACTTTCTGGGAATGTGTGGAAAGGGAGTTGTGGATCGTCAGCAAGCCCTGATTCAGGAAGTCGGACTTCCGATTGACCTTCCTGAGATGACGTTCTCCGATTTGTGGGACGGTATGTTACATGATAAAAAAGTGCAAAAAGGGAATATTCACTGTGTGATTCCTCAAAGAATCGGTAAAGTTCAAGTGATTCCCCTGAAACGTTCTGCTATTCGTCAGTGGTTTTCCACGCATCATCGAAATTCTTTAACTCCGTCAGGCACGAAAACTCCCTCTCGGTCCAGGAGACGATAAGATGGCCTCCTCACGAAAAGCGTCTGCGGATGAACTCAAGCAACGTGTTCGAGAACGAACTCGCGAGGTACAGATTCTCCATCGGATTAGTGAATCGATCAGTGGTTCCCTGGAATTAGAAACGGTTCTAAAGCAGATCGTGGAAGTGGTCGTAGAAGTCACGAAAGCCGATGCCTGTTTGCTGTATCTCCTTTCCGAGAAACACGATGAGTTAATTTTACGTGCGTCCAAGAACCCCCATCCGCGGTTAATCGGGCGGATTTCGATAGGAATGGGGGAAGGGATTACGGGTTGGGTGGCTCGTGAAAAAGTCCCAGTCGTGATTCCACGGAATGCGGCTGAAGATGCCCGGTATAAATTTTTCCATCGATTGCCCGAAGATCGCTACCAGGCCTTTGTGTCGGTTCCCATCATGAACAAAGGGGAAATTATTGGGGTCATCAATGTTCAGCATAAACGGTCAAAGCGGTACACTCAGGAGACGTTGGCACTCCTCACGACCATCGCCAATCAGGTTGGGGGAGCGATCGCGAACGCGCGGCTGTATGACGAAATGCGTCAAAAAGCCAGACGCTTGGAAACCTTGTCTCAAGTATCTGAGACCGTCACGTCCAACCGTTTGCTCGAGGATGTGTTGCAGCTGATCGTGACCATGACGGCGCAGCTCATGAATTCGAAAATCTGTTCTATCATGTTGGTGGATGACGCATCGGGTGAGCTCCGCATCGCGGCGACGCAAAGCTTGAGCGATGCGTATCGGCGAAAACCATCATTAAAAATCGGGCAGAGTATGAGTGGCCGTGCCGTTCAGGATCAACAACCGATCTATGTTCCTGATGTGACCTCCGAGGGAGGGTATTTTTATCGGGATTTGGCTAAGCAAGAAGGGTTGCAGTCCCTTCTCTCTGTCCCGATGCTCATGAAAGAGCAAGCGATCGGAGTTATTAATGTGTATACCTCAACGTATCATGTCTTTTCAGAGGAAGAAGTCCAGACATTGCAAACCATCGCCAATCAATCGGCGGTGTCAATCGAACATACACGACTCATGGAAAAATCCTTCGAGATGCAGGAAGCGTTGGAAGTGCGAAAGCTCGTCGAACGGGCAAAAGGGTTTTTGATGGCCTCCAAAGGACTGTCGGAATCCGAGGCATTCCGGCTCATTCAGCGCCAGAGCATGAATTTGCGAAAATCCATGAGAGAGATTGCAGAGGCCATTATTCTGGCAGAGGAACTTCAACGGGCCACCAACGACCATTAACTGTTGAAAATCAAAAGGTTTCACCGGGACGAAGGTTTGAATGAGTGGGGACCGGCCGGTATAATAGACTGTTTCCGAGACAATGGCGTCTCAAGAGGTGAGACACAGACCGATGGACAAGGGCGTCCTCCGTTCTTCAGAACTGAGGACGTTTTTTTTATGAGCATCATTCGATTGGCCATGGTACAGATGAATGCGGTGGTTGGGGATATTGATCACAATACCCGTGCCATACAGAGATGGATTCGCGAGGCGAAAAAAGCCAAGGCCGATATCGTGGTATTTCCAGAATTGGCCGTGTCAGGGTATCCTCCTGAGGATCTCCTGCTGATGCCTCAATTTCTTCAAGAAATTCGTCGCAGGCAACAGCCTCTGGCTAAGGTTACCCAGGGAATCGTGGCCGTTGTCGGTGGAGTCTCGGAAGCAAAGGTTGAGACTGGACGATCGAAGCCAAATACGGAAACCGACCAAAAGCCGTTTAATTCAGCCTGGGTGTTTGGAAATGGAAAACTGCGCGGCGAATACCATAAGTGCAAACTTCCCAACTATGGGGTATTCGATGAGGAACGATACTTTCAACCTGGGACCGTGACTCCGATATTCCAGATGGGGTCTCTTCGCTTAGGAATAAATATTTGTGAAGACATTTGGTTTAAGGATGGTCCAGCTCGGAATCAAATTCGTCTGGGTCACGTGGGATTGTTAGTGAATCTGAATGCCTCTCCCTTTCATGTGGGGAAAACAGAGGAACGGAAGGCATTGCTGGCACAGAGGGCAAGAGACTATGGGGTGTTTCTGGGTTACACCAATATGGTTGGCGGTCAGGATGAATTAGTCTTTGATGGTAACAGCCTGGTATTCGATCCTTCGGGAGAGATCATCGCCCATGCGAAAGCGTTCCAGGAGGATATGCTGCTCACGGACATTGAGTTGAGTGAACGAAGGAGCACAACCAAAAGTTCAATTGGGGGAAAAGGCCTCTCTCATCCCAAGGTGCCCTGTATCTCTTCCGGATGGAAACCCGCCAAATTGACCAAAAGGAAGCCTTGTGTCCCTCGAATGGAACATCCCATTACCCAAGATGAAGAGATCTACCGTGCCCTCGTGTTGGGTGTGTCCGATTACGTCAGGAAAAACCGGTTTGAAAAAGTTCTGATAGGGATTAGCGGGGGGATTGATTCGGCTTTGACGGCAGCTATTGCCTGCGATGCCATCGGAGCTTCCAATGTTGTCGGCATCTTCATGCCTTCCCCCTACACATCTTCCCTCAGCCGACGAGATGCCAAGGCTCTCTCAAAAAACTTGGGATTTCCTATTGAAACCCTCTCGATTACCCAACTCTTTCGCACGTTCCTAAAGCTGTTGGAACCGACCTTTCGGGGTCGACCTGCTGATACGACCGAGGAAAATCTTCAGGCCAGGATCAGAGGCACGCTCGTCATGGCCTTGTCCAATAAATTTGGATATCTCGTGTTAACGACAGGCAATAAGAGCGAGATGAGTGTGGGATACGCGACCCTGTATGGAGACATGGCTGGTGGATTTGCCGTGATTAAGGATCTTCCTAAAACACGAGTCTTTCGGTTAGCCAAATGGCGAAGTGAATATCAAGGGGGGGACCTTGGAGCAATGAAAATTCCCAAGAGTATCCAAACTCGTGTGCCTTCGGCCGAATTAAAGCCCGACCAGACGGATCAGGATACCTTGCCTCCGTATCCCGAACTTGATGCGATCCTTCAATCGTATGTAGAAGATAATTGGTCCAAAGAAAAAATTGCCAAGGCAGGTTTCAACGCCAAAGTTGTGGAGCGAGTGATTCGAATGGTAGACCTCAGTGAATATAAACGAAGGCAAGCACCCCTTGGGATTAAAATCACGGCTCGGGCATTGGGGAAAGATCGCCGGATGCCGATTACAAACCGTTTTGTATCTCATCGGTCCTAACACCGGGATAAGCATAAAGCGTAACTATGGCGACGGAGAAACCTACAGTCCTTCATGTGACAGGGCATCCCAACGAATTCCCTACGAGTGCCGAAGGGCTTCAAGACCAACGAAATCTGTTACAGCAACGGTTACAGGATGGTGCGACAGGAGGAGAAATCCTCTTAGCGTTTTCCGATTTTATGGATGCTCTCCTGATTGCCCGGTTTCGTGAGGTGATTCAGCAGGGGAGTCCAGAAATTCATGCGAGCTGGCAGCAGTGTTGTTTGGTCGCACTTGGAGGATATGGACGTCGAGAGTTGGCCCCATATTCCGACATTGACGTGATGGTGTTAACCGATGGGAATCAAAGCGGGTTGGGCGAGACGATCTCCAAAGGCGTGTTTCATCATTTGTGGGATTTAGGATTCCAAGTGGGGCATAGTGTGCGATCGATCATGGAAGCGGTGTTGATCGCCGAATCGGATCTCCCTGCCTGTACATCCTTGATGGAATCCCGCTTTCTGGGAGGCAATGCGTCGGTGTTCCAAACGTTCAAGAAAAAATTCGAGCGGCGAATTCTCAAGTGGCGAGCCAAGCGGTTTATCCAAGACAAAATCGAGGAGCGACGCCAAGAATACGTGAAATTTGGAGAAACCCTGTTTTTACTGGAACCGAACCTGAAAAAAAGTAAAGGCGGGTTGCGTGACCTCCATGTGGTGCAGTGGGTTGGACAAGCGCGATATGGAGCAGGAACGATTCAAGAACTCGCGAACCGAGGAATCCTGGCATTCCCCGATTATCAAGTCTTGCAGGAAGCACAGGAATTTCTTTGGCGGGTTCGAGCCTTTCTCCATTTTGAGGCTGGACGAGCACAAGATATTCTGACCTTTGAGGATCAAGTCCGTCTGGCGGAGTTTTTTCAGTTGTCCGATCGCCCGAACTTGTTGGCGGTCGAGCAGTTTATGCAGCAATATTTTCAGCACACAACCGGTTTGTACGACCGGAGCGTACGGTTTTTGGAGCAAGCGCAGGAACAATCGTGGGTCGATCGTATGCGAAAGTGGTGGCCGAACCCGTTAATTGAAGAGAATTTTCGAATTGAAGACCATCGGCTGACCATCCCACCAGAAACATTAATGGGGGTGCTGGAAAGTCCTGTCAGTCTCGTACGATTATTTGAAATTTCCCACGACCGTGGAATTCCGATCGATTCCAGGATTCTCAACGAACTCTCTCAGCATCTGACCACCGTACCCAATGAACGGTTTCATACGGAAGAGGTCAGTCAAGTGTTTCGGAAGATTCTGAGCCGACCGGGACGGATTGGTCAGACCCTGGAAGCCATGCATAAAGCCAGTCTCCTGGAAAAGTTGGTTCCGGCGTTTGCTCGGGTCCGAGGTCTCATGCAGTTTAATCAATATCATAAGTATACCGTCGATGAGCATAGTCTTTTGGCGGTGAAAGAAGCCGAAAGGCTACAGGACGATCAAGGCTTGGTCGGAGAAGTCTACCGACAAATCCCCGATAAGGACCTCCTGCATTTGGCCCTGTTGCTTCATGATTTAGGGAAGGGCCGTGAGGGCGATCATAGTAAAATTGGCCAAGACATTGCTCACAAAACCGCCGATCGCTTGGAATTAACCGAACATGATCGTGAAGTGCTGGCGTTCCTCGTGTTTCATCATCTTGTCATGTCTCATACGGCTTTTCGACGAGATTTGAATGATCCCAAGATTATTTCCACGTTTGCGCAAAAGATGAAGACCGTCGATGTCCTTCAAAAAATGTTTGTCCTGACGGTAGCCGATATCTCAGCGGTGGGCCCAGAGGTCATGACGAAATGGAAGGAATCATTGTTGAATGAATTATATTCCCGGACGTTGGAAGTAATGGTGGAAGGAGACCAAGGGGAGAATGCTCCCATTGGGAAGTCGAAGCTTTCATCGGATGTTCGCACCCCCCTGTTAGCGGCGCTGGCCAAGTATGAATCGACCATACCAGAGCCTGAAGAAGGATGGCCGAATTGGGTTGATTCCCAAGCTCAACTGTTCCCCGATTGGTATCTATCGACGACACCGGTGGAGCAATTAACCGAACACCTCCTCGCGATCCACAATTTATCCGATCGTCCGACCCATGTAGAAGGTCGGTACAACAACGAGTTGGGGATTTCGGAATATGTCTTGATCACTCGTGAGCAAGCGAAGCCCGGCCTCTTTATGCAAGTCACTGGGGTTTTGGCGGCCTTAGGCTTAGAAGTGTTGAATGCCCAAATCATGACTCTGGAAGATGGAACCGTGTTGGATATTTTCTCGGTCAACGAAACTGATCTGCAAGGCCAACCCTCTGATTATCGATTTCGTGAAGTCGCTCAGGAAATTCAAGCGGTCGTCCAAGAGGATTGCTCGGTTTCCCAGGTCTTCGAACGGCGTCGCCGAAGGACGTTCGGAAGAAAATTTCCGACGGGGCGACATCCGACGGAAGTGCAATTGCATAACGAGGCCTCGGATTCATACACGGTGATCGAGGTCTTTGCCGATGACAAGCCCGGACTGTTATTTGCGGTCGCCGAAGGCCTGGTCGAGTTGGGCCTTTCTATCCATATGGCCAGGATTGGGACACGGTTAGATCAAGTGGTGGATGTCTTTTATGTGACTGATGCAGAGGGGAAGAAAATCTCCTCTAAAGAAAGAGTCGAAGAGATTCGCTCGACCCTTCATCAGGCCGTTGAACAATTTTTAGATGGAAAAGGACCGGCTTCTTCCTAAGTGCCAAGACACCTGGTAAGCTGGGTGCCTTCCCTTCGTATTTCTCTCCCCTTCATGAGCGAGTTTGTCCGATATGTGCTGGAACTTCTGGGTCCGATAAACGGAGTTCGAGCAAGAAAAATGTTTGGCGGATATGGGATCTTCAAGGGGGATCTCATGTTCGGACTAGTGGCAGAGGACATTCTCTATTTCAAGGCCGATCAGAACACGATTCCAGATTATGAAGAGCAGGGGCTCGGTCCCTTTGTCTATGAGAAAAAGGGAAAGAAAGTAGCTATGTCCTATTATCAAGTGCCAGAAGATGCGCTCGATTCGTCAGAAGCTCTCTGTGAATGGGCCCCAAAAGCCTATGACGTGGCTTTGCGAGGAAAAACGAGCAATTCAAAGGGCACGAGACGAAGACCAAAAACCCTCAAAAAATAATCTCCCCTCCCTTCCTGTATCGCTTCCCAGATTCCTGCTAGTGCGTAGGTCGCTTCCACGAGGCTCACATACGGAAATATCCCTCACCCTTCCTTTTCTTCTTTGGGGATATTCGTAAGGTGGAGAAGGCTTGCGAAGTGATGGCCAGCCCGCAATCTGTGCATAACCAGAAAGCTCCCGTTGGGGCAAAGGTGGCGCTTTGACAGTGTGGGCAGTGTGGGAATGACATGGTAGCTCCTTTCTATCGTGGATTGGCAAATCGTCGCATAAAGGGACTATTACACCTGATTAATGTGAAAAAAGAACCAGGGGACCCGGGGAGGAGTGCTGGGCCAGGTCCCCTGGTTTCTAGGGGAGAGGCCAGGAGTTCTCCCCACGGATAACTTGAAAGGTATTCGTAAACCTATAAGTTTCATTGAGGCAAGTGTCGTGTTGGCGAAGTGGGACAATGTGAATGTAAGGGATGGTACAGGATAGCTCCGCAATTCATGCATTTGACCATAAAAGCTGATGAATGAACCTGAGAGGTGTATTCCCCGATCAGATAGCCGGAACATTTTGAACAGGTAGCCGGAGCCCAGGGCGTAAATTCGGGTTTGGGGGTGGGTGGGGAAGCCAGGGGACCGCGGGAGCGCCCCCGTCTTTGAGCTCTTGGATTGTGTTTAGCATTGAACAGTTTGTTCATGAGGGTTTTCCTTCCCTGTTGATTGTCGCTGGGCCCCTAATTCTGTGAAAAAGGAATGGATGGGGGCGGTGTGAATATCCAGGTTCGTTTGCAGCGGTGACATCGGACCTCGATGCCCTGAGGAGTCCTTTTGGCAATCAATCTTCCGCAATGGCAGCGAAGGTCATAACTGAGTGGGGTGGATGGGGTGTCGTCCATTTTCGGGAAAATTCCTGTTCTGTTGGTTGAAAGTATGGTTCGATGCTAGTAAATAAAGTAAAAATGGTATTGATTATTATTATCAATATCAATTATTTTAGGTATTGTCAAGCGCTGCAAACGTCGTTATTAAAACACTAGAATGGTGGGTCCCAAGAAACGTGGTTATAAATAGAAAAGAGGTAGGCCGATGAGAACGGTAATGATGCTGGCAAGTGTATTCCTGATGAGTGGTCTGTGTTTTTTACTGGGCGCCGGGGTGGGTTTTGCGGATGGGAGTCATGATCAGGAAAAAAATGAGATGGCCAAGAAAGCCAAGGTGAGTGTTGAGGAGGCGAGTGCAAGCGCGTTGAAGGAATTGCCGGGGACTATTATTGAGGCGGAATTAGAGAATGAGCATGGCTCTTTGATGTGGGATATTGAAGTGGTGACCACGGATGGCACCATTCGAGAGGTGCACATCGATGCGCTGACCGGAAAAGTCGTCGGACATTAATTTCCTGCCTGTCGTCAACAATGTTCCGGATTGACCGGCTTCGTCTTGTGAAAAAAGGGGAACAGACCTATTCCGACTTTTTCATCTGTTCACTCAGATAATTTTCGAGCCCGACTTGTTTGATGGTCTCCAACTGGGTTTCCAGCCAATCAATGTGTCCGTCTGTATCCACGCTCATTTCTTCCAATTTATGACGGGTGGTGAAATCTCCTACTGAACTACAATGGGTAATCGCTTTTCGGATTAATTCCAGATCTTTCATTTCCAAAGCCAGATCGTTCTTGAATTGATCCACAACGCTTTTTCCGACTTTCACCGTACCCAATCTCTGAAGATTTGGCGTTCCCTCAAGGTAGAGGATGTGGCCGACGATGGATTCCGAATGAGAAATCTCCTCAATGGCCCGTTCATGAACCTCATGGTGTAACCGCTCATAGCCCCAGTTTTTACACATGGCCGCATTGGCAATGTATTGATGCCCTGCGGTCAATTCCGCTGTGAGAATATTGTTGAGATGCTCGATGACACCTTTTTTGGCTTTCATGGCAGCCTCCTTATCTTACGTGACGATTAGTCGTGCATTTGTTCGCTTAAATAATTTTCCAAGCCCACTTGTTTAATGGTTTCCAGTTGCGTCTCAATCCAATCGATATGGCTATCCTCATCGGTGACCATGTCCTCCAGCATGTGGCGGGTGGTAAAGTCTCCCACTTTCGTGCAATGTTGGATGGCCTCGGTGAGTAATGTGACCATCGCCTTTTCCTTGGCCAGATCGGACTTCAATTGTTCTGGGACGTTCTCCCCAATTTTCACGGTCCCTAACCGTTGAACATTGGGCATGCCTTCAAGGTAGAGGATATGTTCGATTATTTTGTCAGCATCTTTCATCTCGCTGAAACTTCGCGCTCGTACCTTTTCTTCTAAGCGTTCATAACCCCAATCGGCACACATTTTTGAATGGAGAAAATATTGATTAATGACCGTCAGTTCTTCAGTGAGAATTTTATTCAATAGATTGACGACCCCTTGTTTGGCTTTCATATCCGGCCTCCTTCCTTGTTGAGAAAATGTTCACATCCCTAGCTTAAGAAATCCTATCAATTTATCTCGGACAAGTAAATGTTTTTATTTAGGATTAAATACCTATTATTGATTTTCATTATCAATATAATTGAAAAACTTTTTGAGTATCTTTCTCATGCCTGGTTCCTTAATTGATCCGGTTAGCAGAATCTGATTGTCAATGTTGTCTGTGTCGGGGCATGTAAAAATGAACGAAACGAGTTTTGAGAAACAACCGTTTCCCGTTAGTGATTACAGGTGGATTTTCTTCCTCCTCCTCTGCGAGGGCAGGGGGAAGTGGCCCGACTCAACCCAGTACAAGGGTGAAAAGAGGGATGACTAAGCCAGCCGTCATCCGAGTTTTTGATTTGGTTGGGCCATACTTCATAAAAAAACCTCCACAATAAAATGATAAATAGGAGATAGATGAACCGGCCTTGGTTTCAATCAATCTTGGGTCTGGAAACGGAAAGGGTGTGGTGGCGGAGAAAACAGGAGGAAATTCTCCGCCTCGCACCAGAGAGATCCGTGAAACCTCCTCTGTTCCCGATAAAAAAAGCCCCTGGGCGTTGCGTTTCAACGCGCAGGGGATCTGTACGAACAGTCTCTGGCCTATAGGCTGTAGGTTGGGTCTCTGAGGACTCTCTAGTCGTCTGAGTCAGCCGCCATCAAGGCCGCCTTGTGCCACCACATCTCCTTCATAGGAATCCAGAACATGATCAGAAATCCGATGACCATCAAGAGATCTCCGCCCAGCATGGTGAGGACGAACAAAGGAGAGACGTACGTAATGAGCCAGGGGGAAACTAAATCTAGGGTCACCCCAAGAAACGAAACCCACGTGGTCATGACCTTGATGAATGGGCTGGCCATCGTCAAGTACAAGACATGAACCATAATCATAAATACCACGGGCATTGTAAAGAGATGGAAATGGGTGGTTTCGGATAATTGTCCGAAGGACATGGGTTCCCCGAAGTTGGCATCGGAGCCCCGATAATGGGCGGCGATCCCTTTCGGAGTGAGTTGTGTCATGTCGTGGGCCCACACGAAGGTGAAGACAAACCCGGTGAGCATCAAGAGCAGGAACCAGGTGTAGACCAATCGGATCTGGCGATCGGTATCACGTAAGCGAAATCGCGCATTAAAATTTCGCATGAAGGGTCATAAACGACTCAAAATCCGAGCAGGGACTCGAAAAAGCCTTTTTCGGAACTTCCGGCCATGATTGTATGACTGCTCAAGCCGAGGGGTTTGAGGTATAGCTCATCTACTAAAACCAGGGTTCGTTTCACCCCGGCACTGGCAGAACGGACTGACATCGTCGCGCCTGAGATATTGATGATATCCCGGTTGATGCGAATGGGATCCCGAACATCCTTACCTTGATATTGATAGTTAAACCGTTTGGTGGCGATTTCGTTACCCCTGGCCTCTCGGTACACCAGCACCTCAAAATTCATACATTCGCCTTCAGCATTCACGCCGACCATGTAGGTGATGGGTCGATGTTTCCCGATCGTATTCTGGACGATGGCATAGCCGTCCACCTTCCCTTTGGTTTCTCCGATGAAGACATCAAAAGAGGTTTCAGGGAATTTCCAACCGATACGTTCTTCTATGATAGCTTTTTGGTTGGGGGTCAGTTGAAGGGTTTCCGGGCGTATGGTGTCCGAATCGGGGAACATCAACTTCGCCGCCTCCTCTGGGGAATAATAAATTTCTAAATGTCCCAGTTCTTCTGCGTTAAGCCAGCGTTGGAGTTCATGATCCCAAATTCGTTCCTTTAAGGGCTCAGCAGCTTGGACCGGGATAAAGGCGATTGAAGAAGTCAACGAAAATAATCCAACAAGACAAAGTTTTTGGATGGATGAAAAATGAGACCTTAACATGCTTTCCTCTTTAATCGGTTTTGAATGCGACCGGCGAGCTGCCGTTCTTGCTCTTCATGTGGTGGGATCTGACGCCAGGAGCGTGATTGCACCCCCTGGGGCGACCAGAATTCCCGGACTTGTTTGACTGACACGATACTGCCTTCCTTGCCCGGCTCCACGGTGACGACAAACCGGGCCCGTTCTTCGTTCAACTCCCGTTGAAAGATCCCACTACGAGATTTTGAAGGGTTATAGACTTGGATCCAATCGGTTTCGATGACCCCACTCGATTTGTCGATACGGCGCAGTTCAAATTCCTGCAAGCTGGATAAGGCGACAGCCCAGGTATCATCCGGCAAACAGGTGGTGGCTACCCGCGGTGCGTCAGTCCAGCTGACGCACCCCGTGGCAAACACCATGAGCCCCAAAACCAAGTGAAAAGATTGATTCATTTTCTTAGAAGTAGGTCGACATATTAAATTGCCAACCGTTCCTGGATCCCGGGCTATCCTCGTGATCATTCCAGGTATACGCAAATTTGATCACCGAATCTTCAACGGGCCGGAAATTGATGCCTAGAGTTAAACGCGAGAGATCATTCACGTTATCGCTACTTTGGGTGTTCGTATCGGCTTCTCCCCATCGGATGACTCCGGTGAACGTTGAAGATTCACCGAAGAAAGACGGGGCCGCTTGTCGCAGAAAATCCGGCATGAAATGATAATTGCCTTGCACGTAATAGCCGGCCATCTTTTCAGGGGGAACTCCGTTGCCTGTGTCCGGTGGGTTATGGCCGCCACGTACCTTGACCCATGCGGCCTCCCCCTGGAGTTCAAAAGGTCCTCGTTGGAGAAGTCCGTCTACTGCCCAGATCGTCATCGTGCAATCTCCATCATTGTCCCATTTCCCGTGGTGGACCGAACCGGCCACCTCTATTCCCAGGAGGGGACTGACGGAAATCCTACTCACGATCGCTTTATTTTCGTTATTGTCCGTTTGAATACTTCCTCGAGCACTTCGAAGGCCGCTCCCTTCTGTGATGGATGTGGAGCCATCAGAGTTTTCCCCTTTAAATCCTTGGGTCACATAGATTTCGTAGTCTACTTTTGATAGTTGGGTGGGGTAGAACGTCCCGAAAAACCCGATACCCGATTCTCCTAAGGTGGAGGGAATAATCAATCGAGAAACCATGGGACGAAGTGGAAGATCGTTTAACGGAGAGTCATGGATGAGGTTAAAGCGACCCATGGGAATCAAAATGATCCCGCCTCGAAGGTTGAGCCAATCGGTAAATCGGTAGTCCATGGTCGCGAACTCGATCTTGACATCCCCATCATCTTGGTTGCCTTGAGGCCCTCCATGTTCGATTTCGACTTCAGCCGCCACACTTAACCGGTCCGTGACTTGTGAATAGAAGAATGGCACGAATCGCTCTTGGTCGAATTCCAAGCCTTCCCGACAATCTCGTGCATTGGCGTTATTGCAATCGGAGATCGTGAAATCAATGTATCCCCCGACGATGGTCTTTGGGGCACGGACGAAGGGCTTGGCATACACCGTGCGCCCCCCCTCGAGCACGCTCCCACCGGTTACCCAGTCTCCGGCTCCCTGCCGGATCCGTTGTTGGGACTGATTGGTTTGCCCCAATCCTCTGATGTTTACGTCGGCAGTGCCGGTAGGTGGCTGAGAAAAGTCGGTTGGTCCCTGTGGCTGCCTGTTCATGATTTTGTCTAATTCTTCCTTCACGCTTTGATCCACCATTTCTTTGAGCTCTTCGGAAGATATGGTGGTCACAGGGGATGCGGAATCCATCTCCCCCCTACTTGCGGCATTCGCCATGCCGTCGACACTAAGGGTGCCCATAAAAAACGCAAGAGCTCCAAGAGCCCCAAACAAGAAACGAACACTCATGGTATGTACTCCCATTGAATTGTTTGGGACTCATCAGGTCCTCTAAGGTTAATGGATGTATGGGACTCAAAGGTCCTCTCAGCCTAAAAATTTGTTGACTACGTATTTCTTAAGATCCGATTCCTGAAGACTGGGGTGAGGAGCAGAGCTGGAAGTTGACTTCGGAGTTGAGGAGTTTAGAAAAGGGTATGGAAACAAGACGTTTGCAACGCTTACATTTCAACTCAACTCCATTAGCTCCAAGCTTTGCGACCAACTGCCCACATTCACACCTGGCCTCGAGAGGATCGGATGCGCACTCCTTAATAGCTGTCTGATGCTGATTTGTTTCCACCGAACCGTAAAACTAATAATAAATGTTTTGAGAATGATTATGATTTCTGGCCTTCTTGAAATTGATAACCATTATTAATAATGAAATTGTCTTCAGTTTGTCAACCTGACAGCTAGGGCCGTCACGTAGACTTCTTTTTGATCAATCGCCTTTTTAAAGGTAAAAAAGATGAAATTTTCCAATGACTTTTGAGGGACCGTCTGTTAAGTATAAATATTTAAAAAAGCGCTGCAATAGGTCAGTCGCCATAGATTCCCCGTACCAGGTAGAATGGCCTTAAAGAAGTTGTTGGAATTACCCATCATGAAAAATCAGCCCTATTATTTTTGGACAATAAGTGGAATTCTTAGTTTTTTGGGGGTCTTTTTTACTGGCTGTGCCACGAATGGGAAAGTTAACGCCCCTGAGAAGGTCGTGGGCAAGTCAACGGTGGTCGGGTTTATTCAATTGCAACCCAAAGGGCCATTTTTCCGGGCTCACCAAGCCGAAGCTCAGGTGCGGTTTTTCGATGTGGTGAATACCCAGACTGATGAGCGCACTCGTGTGCTGCTTACGGACAACGGAGAGAGATTTGTCACTGATTTAGAGCCTGGCTCCTATGAATTATTTCGTATGCAGATTGGGGAAGGTCCCTTTCGCTCTGAATCGCATCTGGAGATGACCTTTGATGTGTTTACCGACAAAGTGACGTACCTTGGCATTTGGCGAATGCGATTGGACCCACCCAAGACAGTCCGGATGGTCAAGATCGATGTCATGACGGAGGTTCCCGAGTGGGATGCGATGTTGGATGCGCATCCTGAACTTGGAAAGAAGCCTGTGGTCGTGTCCTTGCTTCAACCCATCACCAATCAGGTTCGTCTTTTTTCAGTAGCGCCGGTCCAACCGCGTTCGAAATATTTTCGTCGAAGATAATGCCTGCCTGATCGTAAACCGGGAAGCTCAAAACTCTGTCTCTGAATGGCCTTTCGCGTACCTTCAACAGGAGCTATCTGAATTGGGAAAAAGAATGAAGTTGGAGATCTTTAAAAAACCATGGTCTTGCATCATGAAGGTTCCGGTGTTGTTTGCTTTTCTGTTGGGGATGCCTAGTGCGGAAGAGGTTGCAGGTAAGGAGGCATTGATTAAGCGCAGCCAATACTTGATGGGGACGATTGTGTTTGTGACTGGGGTGGCTCCCGATGAGCAGGTGGCGAAGACCGCCGTGGCAGAGGGCTTGGCCGAAATTAAACGATTAGAACGCCTGATGAGTACATGGATTCCGACGAGTGAATTGTCTCGGGTCAACGCTGCAGCTGGTACCCAACCCGTATCCGTCGGAAGTGAAAATTTGGTGCTCCTTAATATCTCACTTCGGATTGCGGCTATGACGGAGGGAGGATTCAATATTGCCGTCGGGCCGGCGGTGAACGCCTGGAATGTGAGTCAGGAAGGGAGGGTCCCCTCGCAAGAGGCATTAGCTGCCGTGAGGCCCCTCGTGTCGTTGTCGAATATTTCCATCGATAACAAGGCCAAGACGGTCTTTCTTACCAAGAAGGGGATGTTTGTGGATGTCGGAGGAATCGGTAAAGGCTTTGCCGCCGATCTGGTCGTCGAGGTCATGAAGTCGGCGGGAGCCACCGCGGGGGTCGTCGCATTGTCGGGGGATATTAAGACCTTCGGACGAATGCCGGATCAAGAACGATTCGTATTCGGGATTCAGCATCCGCGGAAGGAACAGGGACACATCCTCGGGCATATGGAACTGGAAAATGAGGCTGTCTCTACTGCGGGAGACTATCAACGGTTTTTCATGAAAGACGGCATTCGGTATCACCATATTTTGGACCCAAAGACCCTACAGCCGGCTCGTGGGTGTCAAAGTGTGACTATCGTGGCCAAGGACGGGGTGATGGCCGATGGGTTAGACACGGGAATTTTTGTGATGGGTCCGGAAAAAGGCATGGACTTGATCGAAACGTTGCCGGATGTGGAAGGGGTCATCGTGAAAGAGACAGGAGAAATAATGGTTTCATCTGGTCTTCAATCCCGTCTGCAGTTGATCCAATAACGATCTACGTGACGGCTGCATTATAAGTGGGGGAGAGGGCGAGGCCCCCATAAAATCACTCCCGCACCAACCAAGCATATCAACGTGCCGATCACATCCCATCGGTCAGGGACCGTACGTTCTACCACCAAGAGCCACGCAAGGGATGCGGCGATATACACCCCGCCATACGCCGCGTAAGCGCGCCCAGCGAAGACTGCCTCCGAACGGGTCAACAATACACCGAAGAAGACGAGACTCATCGTCCCAAGGATTCCCCACAACGGGGAACGGTCTAGGCGGAGCCAGGCCCAAAAAGCAAAACACCCACTAATTTCCGCGACGGCAGACAGAATATAAATTGAGATGGTGTTCATAGGCGTGTCTCCTCGTGATTCCCGCTGAGAAAAGGGTTCTCGTGTTGGTGGGTTAGGCCTTTTTGATGAGAAGTCCAACCCGTTTCCTCTTTTGATTTCCTCCTGAATTTTTTCATATTTTCCACACTAAAAAAATAAGTGTTGCACAGATGAGTAACCATTGGCAGGGAGAAGTAGAAAATTATCTTCGTTCGTTTTATACCCTTTGTTATTGAAAATCCCTCTTATTCATTCATCAATTGTGACACAGAAGCCCACGAAAAAAGTGGGAATTTCTAAGCAAGGAGGTTTTATGAAGTTTGGAATGTTACATGTAGGTGTGTCTGGCAGTTTGTCGGTATTAGGCCTAGCAAGCCTGATTGTCGCGGGAATGACGTCGACAGCATTTGCAGATCCGCATACGACCATTGGGCCCAAAAATACCCCCGAACATTTTGCGGTACGAAATGAGCGAGAGGGGACTGGTGGAATCTTAAATCATATCCGTATTCCCCATGGATGTAATGGCCAACCGGTTCGAGCGATGGGGGTGGTCTTTCCCAACGGTGTTGATTCGGTGGCAAAAAATAAAGTTACGCAGGAGGACGTCGAGTTGGAGGAACACGTCATCGGGGCGACCATCAATGTCCATCCCATTCAGGACCGGGACATTTTTCGAAAGAGTGGGGTGAGAAAAGGGGAAGTCAATCATGTTGGGAATGGAGTCGGGGAAGGAGTGAGAGGTTTGGTGTATACCAAAGGCCACTTGGAGGACGAGCATGTGGGGTTAATCCCTTTTGATGCGTCCTTTCCCCGGTTCAAATCGCAGTCCTGTGCAGTTTCCCTGCAAGTGAATATCGGGATTGCCAATTATTGTACCCATCGGAAGAAAGGGGATGACCGGGCTGATATTTGGATCGGTCATATGACCCCCTTGTTCGACGATCCTGCGGTCGTGGTTCAGAATCCTCCGGGCTTCTGGCCGCAGTTGACGGTCGTGCGTGATCTGGAAAATAACCCCATCCCTGCGAGTTGTTCCGGGCCTTTGGAGTTGATGGTCTCTCCAGCCTCACACGAAATCGATGAATACCTGCCCATACAAAGTTTTTGGCCAGCCAAATAATGATGCCTCTCAGATTTGGACAAAAAAAGGGGCCCCCAAGGGCCCCTTTTTTGCTACCAGCTATTCTTGTAAGGCTGTCTTAACTTTTCTTTTCTTTCCCGTGATGTTTATAGCCACCCGGATGTCCTTTATGCATGCCGCCTTTATAGTTCTTGATGCGGTCATGGACGGCTTTCATTCGAGAGCGTTGTTCTGCTGTGAGGACCGCCTTGGCATCCCGACTAGCCTTAACTGAGGCCAGGTACATGTCAGCTTTTTTGTCGTAGAGGCTTTTGAGCTTGGCACTGACTTCGTTCAAAGATCCTTGGTCATCCCGAAGCAGTTCATGCAGATCGACACTCGTGAGTTGAATGTCTGCCTTCATACGAATTTTGGTTTTTTCGAAGTCAACTTTGATCGAACGAAGTCTGGCGGCTTGATCATCCGTGATGGCCATGGGGTCTTTAAATTTGAGAATGTGATCGATGAACCGGGAAGCACTTTGGTGGTGGCCATGGCCTCCCATCATGCCTTTGGCCTTTCCGTACCCTTTGTGCATCCCACTTGCGTGGTGGCTTTTTCCGTGTCCTTTCACCCCGGACCCATGGTGGCCCTTTCCATGATGGGGAGACATCATGCCGGTTCCGTGATGCCCGTCACCATGGGCACCATACCCGGTGGCTAACGAGGAGCTAGGAACGCCAAAAACCAATGAGATAAGACCGATGACAAGGGGAATGTACCATGAAGTCCGCGTACCGTTTCGAGGTGTCATGTCAGGAGCCTCCTTTCACTCTACGAAAGAGTCTAATGTTGAAAAAGTATCGTGTGGGTTGTGGTGATCTGTAATTCCACAAGGGTATCTATATTATACACGGGAACGGGGGACATGCAGCAGTGGATGACCTGTCCGGACCCTAAACGCACGCCATACAGGGTTTGGGAGCCCTGAAATTGGCGGCTTTCGATCCGTCCTCGTCCCGATTCTGATGGGTGTAATCGGATATCGGTGGGACGGACCATGACCAAAACCTGGGTAGACCCTTGGAGTTGGTCGTGATTGGGAAAGACGCCAAGTTCGGTTTCGACTTGCCCATTCTTCACGACTCCGGGAATCGAATTGGCCTGTCCGATAAATTCTGCCACGAACGGACAAGAGGGAGTCTGATAAATGGCCTCCGGTGTGTCACATTGTACCAAGACCCCTTGTTCCATCACGGCTACTTGGTCGGCCATGGCAAAGGCTTCTTCATGGTCATGTGTCACAAGGATAGCCGTGGTCTGGGTTTTTCGAAGGAGCTGGAACAACTCCTTTCGCATTTTGATCGTCATATCCGGGTCTAAATTACTGAAGGGTTCATCTAAAAGTATGATGATCGGGTTTGGTGCCAGTGCCCGAGCCATGGCGACCCGTTGTTGTTGCCCGCCCGATAATTCATGAGGAAAACGATTGCCTAAGTCGTGTAGCCCAACCAGCTCCAGCATTTCCTGAACGCGAGCCTTTTGATCCGTTCCCGACCAGTGATAGAGACCGAAGGCGATGTTGTCTGAGACTCGCAAGTGTGGAAAGAGGGCGTATTCCTGGAACACCATGCCGATTCGCCGCTTTTCGGGAGGAATGTGCATCGATGGGGAAGAAAGGGTCTGGCCTTTGAGGAGAATCTCCCCAGTGGTAATTTTTTCAAACCCCGCGATTGCTCGGAGGGTGGTGGTCTTGCCGCATCCGGACGGGCCCAACAAACACAGGATTTGTCCGGATTGGAGCGTGAGGGAAACACCATTGACGGTCGGGGTGTTGGGGGAATATCCGCAGACGATGTCACGAAGTTCCAGAATGGGAGTGTCAATGGCTGGCCTGGAATGTGAATCGTTTGGCATCGGCTTAGATCGGGCCGAGACACGGTGGCCCCAAGTTTGTCTATTCAAACTCAATGGAACTATCTGGGGTATTGTACCCAGCCTTAACTTGCCTGCCAATTCTTTTTGGATAAGAGAAAAACAGCCGGAATGGTGAGGAGGACAATGAGTAGTGCCGGCGGGGCGGCCAGTTGGTACAGTTCCTCGCTGGCTTCCAGCCAGATTCTCACGGCCAGCGTATCGAACCCGATGGGACGTAATAACAGGGTCGCAGGCAGTTCTTTCATGCAGAGCAGGAACATTAAGATCCAGGCGGCAAAAAATCCTTTCCGGACAAGGGGAAACGTGACCTGGAAAAATGTTCGCAGGGACTTTGCCCCCAAATTTCTCGCCGCTTCTTCAAGATTGGGATTGACTTGTTGGAGTGCGGATTCCATGGCCTGGAGGCCCGCAGGTAAATAGTGAACCAAGTAGGCCAGAATGAGGACGAAGGCGGTCCCATACAAGAATGGAATCGTGTCGGTAAACACCATGAGAAGGGCGAGGGCTGCCACTGGACCTGGGAGTACATACCCAATATACGCTCCCTGTAAGCAGGCCAGGTGGAGTTTGGAGGGTATGCGACAGGCTAAGTAGGCCAAGGGGGTTCCGATAGCTAAGGCCAGGGTTGCAGCCGAAGCGGAAAGCACCAGGCTATTCAGGATGTACGTCCCGAATGATATTCCGACCTGGTTATTCATGAAAGCTGAGACGGTCCATTGGAGAAGCAACAAGACCGGTACGCCAAACGCCGCAGCAAACACGACAACAAATGTGGCGTTGATCATCATGGATTTGAGAAAGGAACAAGGCTTGGGAGTCGCTCTCCGTACCCGTCCCGAGGTTTGATAAAAACGACTTTGTTCCCGGAACCATCGTTCGGCGAATAAAAACAAGAGAGCAAACCCGACCAAGAGCAGGCTTAACAGCGAAGCCGATTGATAATCGAACCGTCCGGTGATTTGTTGATAAATGGCATAGGTAAAGGTCTGAAAACGAAGTAAGGATACAGCCCCAAAATCTGAAATGACATAGAGCACGACGAGAAACATGCTGGCGACCAGCGCAGGTCGGATGAGAGGAAGTGATACGCGATAAAAGGTCTCCCAACGAGTGGCGCCGGTGGCTTGTGCTGCTTCTTCGAAGGAAAGGTTGAAATTTTGAAACGCCGCACGAGCCAGAAGATACACATAGGGAAAGGTGTTCAATGTCATGACCACAAGGGCACCCGAAAAACTATAGGGCGAGGGGATTGTTGTTTCAGAATTGGTAATCCATTGCCATAGTTCCTCCACGGGCCCCGAGGTATCCAGGAGATACGAATACACATACGCCAGGACGAAGCTTGGAATGGCGAGCGGCAAAACGAAACCCCAATCCCAGAATCCCCGTCCCCAAAATTGGTAACGCGTGATGACCCAAGCGGTTGAAATACCGAGGGTCAGGGTGCAAATGGCCACCCCCAACGCCAAGGACACGGTGTTGGTCAGGAGTTCCGGAATACGGGTGGTCCATAAACTCTGTGCTTGGGACAAATCCCCTGTCACGGCAGAATACGTCACGTACACCAAGGGAAAGACAAGGATAGCGGCAATAACCACGGCGACGAGGGTAAGGGGAGTGACCCTGGTCATAACGCTGTCCGGACTCTTACCGGAGACCTAACCGCTGGATAAGCTGGATGATGGGTTCTCGGAATTCGGCTAGCTTCGTTAAGGGAATGGAGGAAGGGCGGAAGGACGAGGAGGGAGGGAGCACCGGATCGGCATCGACCTTTGGATTCACCGGGTATTCCTTATTGACGTTAGCGAACATCGCCTGGCCTTCGGGAGAGGTGAGAAACCCAATAAGGCGAAGGGCTTCTGAGGGATGTTTTGCATGAGTGGTGAACCCCACACCTGCCGCGTTCATGATCGCGCCCATTCCGCCTTCCGCTTGATCCGTGATCAATGGGGCGATGGGAGCCTTGGGATCTTTGGCCAAATGCCGAAAAATATAGTAATGGTTCACGATACCCACGTCGGCCTTGCCTTTGGCCACCGCATCCACGATCTGACGATTCTTCCCGTACACCTCATTGCCGGCATTATCCCGAATACCTGTCAGGAAGGCTTCGGTGCTGTGTGGACCCTTGGAGGCCAGGATCATCGAGGCTCCGGCTTGCAAGTATTCGCTGGTCGCCATGGGAATGGCCAATTTTCCCTTCCAGGCCGGTTTGGATAAATCAAGCAGAGAATGAATCGTGGTCGGATCGACGCGGGCGGTGTTGTAGACCACCATCCAAATGCGTCCTGAAATGCCAACCCAGCTATTGTCCGGGGCTCGGAAGGCAGGCGGAACCGCGGACTCAATATCAGGGTTTCCAATCGGCTGAAGAAGCTTGAGTGTGCGTGCTAATTCCAAGGCTCCGGCTTCGTTGGTGATAAAAACATCGGCTGGAGTCCTGGCCTTTTCCGCACGCAGCCGATTCACCAATTCCGTGCTTCCGGCCGTCAGGAGTTGGACTGTGATGCCCGTCGTGTCTTGGAAGTGATCCAACACGGGCTTGATCAGGCGTTCAGCCCGTCCCGAATACACCACGACGGAATCACCGGCAAAAAGGTTTTGTCCGCCAAAGACCATGAAGCAAAACAATGAAAGGAGGCAAGCCCTCAATATTGAAGAGGGTTTTGTGCACGGACGAACGATTTGAATAATCATTTTCATTATACACACCTTACTATGGACGCTTCCGGGGGAGCAAGTTTGCTGAAGACAATAACAGTGAAAAGAGATGGTTTTAGGTAGGAGTGCAATTTGCGCAGAGGCCGTAGAGCTCTAATTTATGCGTTTGGATGGTAAACCCATTTTTCCTCGCGACCTCTTCCTGTAAATCTTCGATTTGGCAATTGTTGAACTCGATAATCTTTCCGCAGGAGGTACAAATCAAATGGTCATGGTGGCCCTTATGTGCAACGTTGTCGAACTGGGTTTGCGTGCCGAAGTGGCGTTCTTGGGCCAGGCCTGTATCGCAAAACAATTTTAACGTCCGGTAAATGGTCGCCAAGCCGATATGAGGGTCTTTCTTGGCCAGAATATGATATAACTGCTCGGCGGTGACATGCTCCATTTTGAGAAAGGTCGTCAGAATCAATTCACGCTGACGAGTGAGCTTTAAGCTGTTTTTCGTGAGGTGATTTTTTAAGACTTCGAGTTCTTTGACGGGCTTTGGCATGAGGAGTGGTACCCTTTGTCTTGAAAGGGGGTATTAAACCCCAACCTATTCATTTGGTCAAGGATATTTTGCGATCCTTTGAGACGTACGGGAGTGAAAGATGCGGAAACCCAGTGAAGTGACGAGTGATAGGGCTCTGGTGCTGTATGTCTTGCATTTAACGGAGTCCATGGGTTTGATGAGTGACGTCAAACTTCAACAGTTGCTCTTTCTGTGTGAATTGCAGATGTTAGGGAAGGGCTTACGGGGATTGCATTTCGAGTTTGTGCGTTTCCCCTACGGGGCATTCAGTAAAGATGTGGATAATGACCTCCTGTTTCTCCGGCGGAAAGAACGGTTGGAGAATTTTGATTTGACCGAGGAGGCGACACAGGTGGTCAGCCTTTTAGAGCACATTGAACAAGGGGACGAAGGTAATCACCCGATCTTCGAGATCGTCCGGTCCCTGATAGAACAATATGGACCTCATGATACCAGTGCCTTGATGAAAGCCGTCGAAGCTGTGGAACTTTGCCCTGCAGATAATCCCGAGCAAAAGTTAGCGATACGAGATATTTCGTTTCATACCATCATGTTGGTCCCCTCTCGTGTGGAAACCACAGGGGCGCTGACCATGACTCCTGCCCAAGTGAAAAAGCTGAATGCCGCGATGGGGTACTGATGGGTATTCTTTGATGACTGAGGGCCCCTCTGAAAACAGAAGGGCCCTTGTGCTTTGAGCAACTATTTCTTTTTATCGGGAGGTTTGGCCGTGAACGTCTTCTTCAGTGTCTCGACCCGGGCTTTCCCGATCCCCTTCACCTCTTGAACATCCTCGATGCTGTGAAACGGGCCATGTTTCTTAATATAGGCCAGGATATTTTCAGCGGTGCTTTGGCCTATTCCCTGAACGGCGAGTAATTGCTCCATGCTGGCCGTATTAATGTTAACTTTTTTCTCGGCCCCTACAACCTCGGATAGGGGAACCAACACACTCAAGGCCAGAATGCAGGTAAGGAACCATGTGGAAAGACGAGATGATGGTGAGGTACGCATAGCACCTCCTCCTTTTGTGAGGGAAGAAAGAAAGGATAAGTCCTGAACCCTGTCGCAGGGGGATAGGCGTTTGGGGTGAGGAAGATGAACGAAGATCTACCCTAAGACAAGCGATGAATAACCGCAAGATCCTGAAAAGTTTTATTTAGGCTGGATATAATAATCCGATAAAAAAGTATGCCAAATGTCACAATTTTCATCGTGGCTCGTTAGGAAATTGGTACAAGTCTCCCAGTTTTTTTTCAAGACTGGAAATAAAGGGATCAGGGGTGAGGTCGTGGCCGGTTATTTGTCGAATGAGTGTTTGCGCAGAGTGCTGACGCCCCCACCGGTGAACGCGGTCATTCAACCATTTTTTCAATGGCACCAGGTTTCCCTGTTCGATGTCTTGGTGCAGGGTTGGTATATCTCTGCAAGCCTGATCAAACAACATGGCTGCGTAGAGATTGCCCAGGGTATAGGTGGGAAAATAACCGAAGGCGCCAAAGGACCAATGGACATCTTGAAGCACCCCTTCCGCATCACTTGAAGGAGTCACGCCCAGGTATTCCTGCATTTTCGCATTCCATAACTCTGGTAGTTCGTCGACCTCGACGCGTTCTTCAATGACGTCCATCTCAATCTCAAAACGCAGCATGATATGGAGGTTGTAGGTCAATTCATCCGCTTCGACCCGAATCAGGGACGGAACAACCCGATTGATGGCCAAGTAAAACTCCTGAAGCTCCGCCGCCCCCAATTGTGCGGGGAACATCTCTTGAAGTTTGGGATAGAAAAATTTCCAAAAGGCAAAAGACCGGCCAACGGAATTCTCCCACAAACGGGATTGGCTTTCATGAATACCTAATGAAATGGATTCGCCTAAAGGCGTCCCGTAATGTTTGGAGGGCAGTCCCTGATCGTAGAGACCGTGTCCGCCCTCATGAATGCAACTGAATACACAGGAGGGGAGATCCTGTTCGAACACCCGAGTCGTGACGCGTACATCCGTCGGATGAAAAGACGTGGTAAACGGGTGAGCCGACAGATCAAGCCGTCCCCGTTTGAAATCGTAACCCATATGCTCGAGGACCAACCTTCCGAAGGCCATTTGGTTATCCGAATCGAACGATTGGGTCAGGAGTGTGGTATTGGGTTGAACGGGCGATTGGCGTACC
Organism: Nitrospirales bacterium; assembly: GCA_965223275.1. Taxonomy (GTDB): domain Bacteria; phylum Nitrospirota; class Nitrospiria; order Nitrospirales; family UBA8639; genus Nitrospira_E. The sequence continues at coordinate 1,304,118 of OZ244992.1, read as the reverse complement.
TGATCAAGCAGTCGAATCAGATGTGTGCGTAGGGTGGAAAACAGGGGGCGGAGTTGAGCGACTGTTGATCCGGGTTCAAATGTATCGAGAAGGGCGTTATAGGGGGAGTCGGTGTATCCGAGGTAGTCCGCTTCGCGACGTTTGAGCCTGATCAATTTTTGCAGTTTGGGAAGAAACAATTGAAAGTCATTCGTGTTTTTGGCTTCTATCCAAACCTGTTGCGCTAACGAACATTCCCGTTCCAATTCTGTCACGAAGGCAGAAGGCAGTTTCTTTGCGCGCGAGAAATCTCGCCAGGTCTCGCGAAGAAGTGCCGGGGTGGTGGCCTGTGACGGGGAAGAATCATCATCCGAAATGACCGTCCCGGTCTCTAGGTCAATGAAATTTCCTAAAAGCGTTTCCATCTCGGGAGACACCAGTTGATTATGGGCCAGTGTCTGCAATGTGGCGAGTTGCTCTGCGCGTATCCTTCCTCCGCCTGGAGGCATGTAGGTTTCCTGGTCCCAAGAGAGAACGGAGGCCGCATCGTGCAGGTGGTGAATCTCACGCAATTTATTCTTCAGTTGCTCAAGCGAATTTTCTGTTGGCATAAATGGATATCCTTTGGCGAAAATGGGAAGAACCGTTTTATCCGTGAACTGTAAGGGAGCGGTCCTTGAATTTGCAATGACATAGAAGTGAGTAGTCAGATTGGTCAAAAGGTTCAGGAAAGGAATGAAAGGAGTCGTGTATGAAGGAATTGGTTGCGCCGGAAATCGAGGCCTATGCGGAAGCACATTCCATGGAAGAATCGGATATCTGCCGGCAGCTTCGCGAAGAAACGTATCGAGCTATGGAGTTGCCGCAGATGGTCGTTGGAGCGTTGGAAGGGGCTTTTTTAAAGGTGATGACGAAAAGCACGGGGGCAAGACGGGTGTTAGAGATCGGAACGTTTACGGGCTATAGCGCTCTCTGTTTTGCGGAAAGCCTTCCTGATGATGGGGAGGTGGTGACCTGTGACATCGATTCGGAGTCGACGGCGATGGCTAAGCGCTTTTGGGCTGAAAGCCCCCATGGAAGAAAAATTCAGCTGAAACTTGGGCCAGCCTTGGAGACCTTGCAGGGGCTGTCAGGATCCTTCGATCTCATTTTTATCGATGCCGACAAGGCCAACTACGTGAAATATTTTTATCGAGCCATGGACCTGCTTTCTCCGACGGGAGTCATTCTCATCGATAACGTATTGTGGGGTGGGGATGTCATCAACAGTTCGCCCCCGGATTCCAATACGGCCGCCATCCAGGAGCTGAATCGAGTCGTTCATGCAGAGCCCCGGGTGTCGGCTGTCCTGCTTCCTCTCCGGGATGGGGTATTGGTTATCACACCGAATTCCGCTCACGCATCGGCAGATAAGTGCTATACAGGGAAGGTTTTGAAGGCGAATGAGACATGATACTAAGGGGCCTTGTTGATGGTCTGGGGTTTTGCCCAGGGTTTCAGGAAGCCATATTTCAAGTTATTGATCCGGGTAAGATAGGGTTGTACGGTATGGTCCCCACACCGTTGGTGAGGAGTGGTATGAAAATTTCTGGCTACGTAGGCTCGGCCGATCCTTATCCCACAGAGATGAATCACGGCGGCTAAATTGTGTTTCTGTTTCATGGTAGGGTTGATACCCTTTCGTGAGAGAAGGATTTGTTCCACGCCACGGTCGAGCCAGGCTGCCGTCAGTTCGATGGCATGGCTGGGTAGGACTCGTGTGTAGAAGGAAGTGAACCAGCAGGACTCCCAGTCATGCCAGGGTCCGTCCTCTATAACCTTATGGTTGTGAATGCAGAGCCGAGAGGCTTCAAGAAACGTTCCATCCGTCATCTGAAACATGCCGACCGCGCTCGATGAAGGTCGGTACCAGTCCAGGGGATTCCAGGACCATTGCCACCGCCAATATGTGCGCGCGACTGGATTGCCGTCACTTTCGGCTTGCGCTAACGCAGCCAGAAATTCCGGTGTGATGGTCTTGGTCGCATGCTCGTGAAAGAGCGATTGATACTGTTGCCATGTTTCTTTTGGCTGTTTGGCGAGCGTGTGGTCAAACGGGAAGAACACTTCAGTGGGTTTATGGAATGTGTGGTACGCCCAGTTGATGCCGAGTCCGACCAACAGGACAAGAATAGGGATCAGGACGATCTGCACTCCGCGTGGTGAGGCCCGAACGGTCTGGAAGATAAGGCGAGAAGCCCACAGTCCCCCACGAAATGAACGATGGACGAGTCTTCTTAGCGTTCCGGTTCGTTGCCGTCTTGATTGGCTCCTCCGTTTTTTTCGTTGTCGTGCTGTTCGTGCCGGCATAGTTTTACTATACCCCAAAAAAACTCTAAGCCAGAATTTTGGATTGAGTGGGGTATGCTTTAGAGAGTGAAAAGCGTGAGGGGGGAGGGAGAAGACCTGTTCCGATTGGGTCCCTAAGGGACGATCGGGAGAACAATTCGTGAGGGCCGGTCCGGGGTATGCCACACGGTCCAGATAGGGGAGGGGTCGACGAGTGCTTCAAAGTGATCGGCATCTGCCCCGGCCAGTGCCACCCGAATGCGATGGCCTTTTTGAAATTGGTAGGAAGTCGGGAGGAGAGGAATGTCGATCAGGGTCACTTCTCCTGGGTTGAGGGGCTGCGCATCTTGCCGACGAAAGCTCCGAATGAGAGAAGAACGCCCTGCACCCTGACTGTCTTCCGATGGTTGCCATTTTCTGTGCAACGCCCGCAGTTCCCCCTCTGTGATGTAATGGACTGTTCCGTCAGGAGTCACGTCTTCAAGGTAGACGAAGAGGGTGGTGTCCGGCGTGGTTGAGGCGAGGAATACATGAAGGAGGGGTTGTCCCGTGACCTCGACGGGTTGTTCTAACGGTGGTGAGGTGTACACCAATAATTTCTGGTCCCGTTCCGAACGATTGGGGTAGGGATTCGGTAAAGGAATACCGACTAGTGTATTCCACCGGGTATGGTGTCCGGTCCCGGTCGTGGGATCGACTTGATAGCGATCGGGAAGGCTGTTGGGCGTACCTTTCTCAAAGGAGAGACGGTTGTTTTTCTGAAAATACAACGGGGTGCGAGTCGATGGCGGGGGCCATCGGTCTGTGGTTTTCCATTTCTCCTCCCCCATGGTGAAATAATGAATAGGGGGTGGCGTCGGGGTTGCGGTCTCGCTTTTCTTTAAGTGTGCATCGAAAAAGCCCAATAATTCGGAAAAATGATCGAATGAAGCCGGGCCAAGATGATTGGGACTAATCCGGCGCTTTCCTCCATGATCCCAGGGCCCGATGCGGAGGCGATGTTCCGGTCGGCGATGGTCCTGGAATCGCTGAATGGCCGCTAATTGGTACCCTCCATCAAACCATCCGCTGTAACTATAGATGGCTGCCCCTGATTCCTTGATTGCCTTTGAATAGGTTTGGGGGCTAATCGCATCGATGTTGGGAGCTTGCCCAGATGGGGGTGGGTCGTCACGAAAAATGATTCCGGAAGCTTCTCGATACGGACTCCAATTGGTTTCGTGCTCTTGAAGTGCTTGGTCGAGTTGTTCATATTTTGAAGGTCCATCCACCGGCCGAACACCGCGGGCGAAAAGATTCCCCATCCATCCGCGGGTCGGTAATCGGTTGTGATCTAATTGATGGTTGATCCATGTCCAAGTCTTGGTAAAAGAGGACAGATGAATGCCCCCTGGGAACGCAATCTCGGAATAGAGGTCGTACCCGGAAAACATCGGCGCTATGGCTTTGACCGCGGGATGGCGATTGACCAGGAGCAATTCGGCCGTTCCCCCGCTGTAGGAAATACCCATGGAACCGACTGCGCCGTTGGACCACGGTTGGGAAACGATCCAGTCCACGATTTCCCCGCCATCTTGAATTTCCGCCTGTGAGTAGGCGACCGGGCGTGTACCAAATGAAGCTCCGGAGCCCCGGACATCGACGTCCACCCAGGCATAGCCATGCCGGAGAAAATATTGAGCATAGGCACCGATGAGCCCGCGGGGAAGGTCGTCCTTAAAAAGGGAGGCCAGCCAGCGATAATCGATCGCTCGCCAGTAGCGGGTCTGGTGTAAGAGCGTAGGGAACGTTCGATTGTGGGGTAAGGGATCGGGCAGGTAGACGTCGATAGCAATCTTGACCCCATCTCGCATCGTGAGATACTGGGATGTTCGATAAAATTGCGTTGGGTGCTGGTCAGAGGCTTCGTCAGCTTGTGCAGAGGATACTCGAGAACCTCTCCCCTGACACCCTCCCCCCAGGAGAAGGGAGAAAGAAAGTACCCCTAGAATGAGAAAATTACATGTGGAAGAAAAGATTGTATGAAGTTGGTTGAAGATCATAAGGATACTGACGAGGTTCAAGAAGCCATAAGTAAGGCCCTGGCAAGACGAAGGAAATCAATGAGTCAAGGATTGCAGATAGTTAATCCGCTTCATGAACCAGATTGTCTGCCAAATCGTCGTTTCTGTAAAGCGCCAGAGGTCTAGGTATGGCTTCGGCATTTGCACATGCGGCGGTATCTTGGGCGATGGGCAAAACGCTCTCATCCGTCATCCATTCCCCTCGGTTTTGGCTGTGGGCGTGTTTCTGTTCCATCCTTCCCGACCTGGATATCATAGGTTTTGTGATTGGAGTTCCCTATGAGCATATGTTGGGCCATCGAGGGCTGACTCATTCTGTCTTGTTCGCGCTGGTCATCGGACTCATCGTTCCCAGGTTCGCGGTCCCGCTTGAGGTATCCCCCGGCTATCCCTATTGGAAGCTCGTGGTATTTTTCTCCTGCGTTACGATGTCCCATGGAGTACTGGATGCATGTACTGATGGGGGATTGGGTATCGCATTTTTTGCTCCGCTTGACTCGACCCGGTACTTTTTTCCTTGGAGGCCCTTGAGGGTCCCTCCCATTGGGATCGGGCCCTTTTTCTCTTCCTGGGGATTGGGTGTTCTAATGAGTGAGTTGATTTGGGTTGGTATTCCCGTGGGGGTGTGGCTCGGAGGGCTTTGGGTGTACAAGAAATTCCCTGTTTTCCAACGTCGATGACTCAAGAATCCCCAGGCGGCGCAGGAAGCAGGGGCTCATCCTCGGCTCTTCATTAATAGGTCCAAGTGACGATGAGGCTCCAGACATTTTTGGTGTAGTCATAAATGGGGACGTCCGATTTGTTGCGGATTCGTTGATATTGAGCGGTGAGGGAGAAATTGTTGGGTAAGGGCTTAGTCAGCTGGGCTAAATGGTTATGTTGCGTGTCATCACGCCGGACTAATCTGCCATCTCGGTCGGTAAAGAAGACGGTGGTCTGTTGATTTTTATAATTCCGCCAGTGAATGTCATAGTCATACCGGAGCGTCATGTCTCCCCAAGGGAGCTGCCATTGTCCTCCGGTGAGGAGGCGGTTTCCCCAGTAGGAAAAGGCCACGCCATCGGTACTTTCATTGTCATATTGATAGCCGATGCGAACAATAAATTGATCGCTGGCTAGCCGAAAGGCATGAATCAACCCCACCATGTTGTTGTACCCATCCCGTTGGTCTCCGGCAAACCGCGCGTCATTACTTCCCGGATCTTGGAAAAAGGTTTTAATTTGATATCGATACAAGAGGGTGGTGAGGTTGCCGACGACTCCCATTCCGGGTGCGGAAAAAGTGGGCCCGATTAGGGTGGCGCTGAGTGTGGGAGTGTGTCGCGCTAGAAATCCACTCATATCCAAGAATAAGTAATCGTAGGTATACTGTGCGCCCAATTGAAAGGGAAGATCGAAGACGACACCACGATAAAATCCGGAAATGCCTACCAGGTGATCTTGAATGTTAAATTCGTCCATCCCTTCACCGTGAAGGGTTTGAAAGAACGTATAGGTCGCCGTGGCTTCAAATGGGCCTTCCCGGAGGAATGAATAATCAGCCCGAACGGTGGTGAGTAGCCCTGGGGCTGTGGTGTCCCGGCTCCGAAGGTTATTGATCGGAATGTTGGGATCGATCGGGGGATTGCGGATGGGGATGGTCCCTACGGGGTCTGGGTTTATTTTGACATTGTCGTCATAAAACCCCCCGAGGCTAATCTGAAACCGGAACCGTTTTTGGCTCTCAAACATTTGGCCGGCTGTGAGGGCTTCCCGAATGCGGACCGATGCCTGTGTCAATGGGGAAATGGTTTGGGTGCGTTGGACCTCTTCTAATTCCGTGAGCGCTTCACTCGGGAGCCCCAAGACTCCGAGAGCCAATCCCCGATAAAACCCATTCAATTGTCGTAAGTCAGGGTCTTGACTCACATTGCTGTCGAAGGCTTCTACCGCTTGGCCATATTGCTTTTCCCGGTATCGCAAAAAGCCCACATAGTACCCGAGATTTTCAAGAGAGGGATTCTGTTGATATACCCCCTCTAAAAGAGGCATCGCTTTATCGTAGGCTCCTACCGAAAAGTAGGCGATGCCTAAGTGATGTCGAACGTCAAGATCCTCAGGCCGGAGACCATGAACGGTTTCCAAGGGAGGAATGGCATCTTTGGGGCGTTGTTGCGCGAGGTAGACTAACCCTTGATAAAACAGTCCGCGTTCGTGTTGTGGTTCTAATTGTAATGCCTGACCGATAAGGGAAAGAGCCTCCTCGTATCGTTTGTCATCATATGCCAAACTGGCATTGGCGACGAGCACATTCGCCTTGGCCCGTTGAGCCCAGGTCTCTGGGGTGCTACCAAAGAAGATAAGACTGAAACAGGTAAAGAAGGCAATGGGGAATAGGGTAATCGTCGTTCTCATTTTTCTGAGTCTACTATCTCAAGAAGCAACACAATTGGAGAAGGGAGAGATCGTGGAGATATCCTCTTGAGGGGGCGTGGTAATCGTCTTAGGCTGAAAAATTTACTTATGAATACCGTAATACATAGAATAGCCTGAAAGGATGTACCCAGAAAAGGGAGAATTTGTCAATCTTCCCTTAAAAAGGCAAGGTAAAGGCATGAGGAAAAACAATCTGAAATTTTTTGGTAAAGGAACACCGATGGAACAGGAGCGACAATCTTGGGTCAGAATAGTCATGTTCGGTCTACTCGTGTTCACCTCTCAAAATGTTCCCGCGTTGGTTCAAGCGGAGAGCGAACTGTCTCAGGATCCACTTGTTCAGCATTTAGAGTTTTTGGGTTATGAGTGTGACCGGGTAGAGGCAGGGATTCGGGCTAAGCATTTTTCCAAGATTCACCTGTATATCACCTATGCGTTTGGGGGCATTCGCCTGCAAACCGGGTTTCCAGGCAATCCCATCTATTCCGATGTCGGATCCCGCTTTAAAGTGACCAACACGCTTCAAAAGAAGATGTCCGTTATGCAGGTGTTCTGGTCAGATGAGGGGAACCTGTTTGCCATGGGATGGATGCCCGGCACCTATGACAAGGCCAGGTTTGCCGTTTTTATGGAATCTTGGGAACGGGATTCGGCCGTATTGAGAAAGGCCTATACAGATCTCAAGCCTTTTCTTAAAGAAACTTCCCCCTCACTGTCATCTTCCTGAGTCGTCAAGTTTTCGGTTGCGTAACGGCAACGTTCTTGTGTGAAGAGATTGACTTGTGCTTAGGCAGGCAGACGACCCGACTATTGAAAAGACGAGAAGGTGATGGGGCGATACGGCAAGAATGGGTTGTCGTGCTGTGTTTAGTGTGGAGCATGGAACTGACCTAATGCTACGTGATGCAGTTCATGTCCACAGACATCATAGTCCCATTTGGGGCAGTACAGGGTACGAGTTGCAGGGTCGTAAAATCCTTTGATGGTTTTGATCGAAGCGAGATTTCCATTCAGCCACGGCTGGAACTGAATCCCACCCCTTCCGGTCCTGACCTCCCAGCGTTCTTGCAAACTTTGTTCGTCCATAAAGACGATGCGCAAGTTGGTGACATCATAGGTCTCCTCGTAACGGACGGGTGCGGAACAACTTGTGAGCGTGACCAGCAAGGCCAAGCCTACGAGTCCTTGTAGCCAGGTTGGGTGGATGATCATAGCCAAGAAACGGAAAATTCCGGATGTCAGAATGAATACGGTCCGCACACATCAATTTTTGGGATGAAGTGCCTGAAGGAGTTTTTCGGTAGACGGACGGGGCAAATTAAAGGCGTGGTCCTGTTGACCAGGAAATATCCCAGGAGTTTTGTGTAGGAAACAGAAACAACGAGGAAATTGTAAAAAAATCAAACATTGAAAAAGAAATGACAGAATAGTGTTGCTATTGATACCGAAACTCTTCCGATTCCCGATATCGAACCTCATCATCCAAAGACCTGTCCCCCTATGGTGTAATAGACAAAAACTTTGCAGATTTGATAGAAACTCTGAGAGTCATGTTAGAAGTGAGTGAAATCGTTGAGTAGCGAATACATTGCAACGTATTCTCTTAATGGCGGGATGAGGATGAAAACGTTTGAGATGGCCAAAAGGTTCATGTGGTCGTTGATTCTCCTTCAGGTGATGGGTCTCGTGTGGAGTGGGTCTGCGGTTCAAGCCCAATTGGATGATTCCCGTCCTGAACGTCCAACAGCCTTGATCGCTGGTTTAAAGGGTGAAGTCACCGTGACGCCTTTTCAAAATGGAAAGGAGGGGCATGTTCCTCAATTTCGAAGTCCCTTACGCGAGGGGGATCTTATTACCACTGGTGAAGAATCGGTGGTAGAAGTTTTGGCTCTTGGTCATGGCCTCGTGACGTTGCAAGAATTAACTGAGGCCATGGTGACGGCTCAAGAAGGGGGAAATCTACAGGTTACGGTGAATGTGGGAGTCGCCGAAATTTCTTCACCCCTTCAGGGTAAGCAAGGAAATTCAGCGCTCATTCTCCGAACACCCTATACCAAAGCTCGGACTTTGGGGGGCTTAGTGACCGTAGAAGTCCAGTCAACCATAGATGGGGCCGTCTTTCGGCCCGATTCCCAACCGGGTTCAGCGTTTTTGGTTCGCACCAAGTATCCTTCTACGTTTAATCCACCCGCGAATTTGAGAATCCTTGAACGATATTGTGTGATGGAAGGAGAACTCGATGTCCAGCCACTGGCCACAGCAGGAGGGGTGGAGAAGGTGAAGCTGGAGGCAGGAGAATGTTCACGGTTTACCAACGGGAAAAGGCAACCACTTGGTACCCTCGCGGAAATTATTGATTGGAGGAGTGTGTGTGTCGTCGGTCATCATTGTGACATTCCTGATGGAGCCAATGAACTGATTGCGAAAAAACAAATGGGTCAGGCTTTAGCTTTGGAACGTGCGTTGACTGGATCCGAAACCGAAGATGGGGAAGTCGATGAACAAGTCATTCTGGCCACAACTGGGGGCCTGCTGGCTTCCGCCAATAACGGACAAGGGCCCAGCTTAGGCCCCGGGGACGGGATTATCTTGCCTTGTACCGGAAATTCGCAGGATTGTGCTGCGCCTGATTTGAACCTGGGTGGGACGCCACCACCAATCGCTGGTGGTGGGGGAGGAGGAGACACTCCGGTTCCTGGGAATGTTCAGACTATTGGCGTGTTGTTGCCAGAGGGGCTACCGGGTGGACCAGGCTTACTCACCTTCTTGGAGAGTAACTTCATGGTCGGGACACCACTCATTGAATCCGACAGTGGATTTCGGGCCGGGGCTCCGCATCTAGGTACGGCACCTCAAAATACCCTGGTCGTGAGTGGGTTAACTCCGAATAGCCCAATCCCATCCAATGAAAACATCCCGTTATTTTTCGAAAGCTTCAATCTCGTGCTATCGGCCCCTGTGCAATTGGGAACAGAAAGTGGGGATCGAGAGGACCAAGCTCAACAGCTCAGTCAATTCGCCCGCTCTTCCGGGATAAACCCCAACAATATCCTTGCCTCTGTTCCTGAAGGTGGAGCGGCCGAACCCTGTCAGGCGTTGATTGAATGTTTTGAGATTATTCTAGCCCTTGGGAAACAAGGAACGTTCGATAATCCAGATCCTGATGGTGGCATTGATGGGGCGATCGTGGTGCGGAGTTCTTCGACGTTTGATCCTTTTCTTGGATTCCCTGGTGCCAGCCGGGAAGTCACCCTGAAAAGTGGTGTGGTGATCGCCAACTCTGTTGTCGGCGTTCCAGAAGGCATGTCCTTTATTTCAGTGAAAGGGGTGCCCGGGGAACCCGCTATCCTGTCAATCGAGGATCGGGCGTTAGCGATTTTAGAGGGGAGTGCTATCCAGCCGGTCGGTCCAATCCCCGGGGACACCAGGTCTTTGGTATCAATCATGGATGGGACCTTACATGGACCTGATGAATCACCCACCATTGGGACCGATGGAAGTGGAGCGCCGATCATCAGACCTGATATTCCACCGCTCATTGAAATTATTGACTCGGATGTACAAATCGATGCCGGGTTTATCCTGAGTTCCTCCGCCACGAGCAGCCAAACGGGACCCTTGGACCAAGCTCTTCTGAACGCATCGGCGCCCTTATTGGGAATGCTCCAATCGACCTTTGCTTCGGCTGGGGATTTTGGAACGATTTCCGGTCAAAATGCCAAACTGTTGGCTAACCTTGATTTAGGTGATGCCCTTGTTCGAGTTGATGCGAGTTCCTTTATGGTGAATGGAAATCTTTTTACCGTTACCGGTGGGGGCCAATTGATGCTCAATGGTGGAAGCCTTTTGTCTGTAACTGGAAATGGCAATGCCACCATCCAGGGAGGGGTTTTGGTCAGTGTCGGAGCTGACTCAATCTTCTCACTCGCGGGAGGGGCCACGCTCGTCGACTTTGGTCGTGGAATCAATAATGTGAATATTTCCAATAATCTCTGTAATGGGGGAGGGTGTTTTGCGCCCTTTGATAATCCTGCCTGGCAGGTGGCGGGAGATGCGGCAAACTTTTCTGCGCCTCCAGGGTATACGCCATTTTTGGATGTGGGTACCTTCTCGGACGGAAGTGTCAATACCCTGAATATTACGGAAGGGTCTGCCGTGTTAGAAGTCCAATCCGGAGGAACGATTCAGATACAGTAAGTAGACTTGTAGGGTGATGTATCCATGGGAATGGGCATGCCAAAAATGGTACAGATATCAAGGTTTTGGTTGAGGGAAAGGCTTGTGATTGCAGCCGATTCAAGATTGGGGATACAATGGGTGGTCAAGAACTAGATCGAGAAATGATCGGTAGAAGGGAACTTTTCAGGAAAACTCCCATGGCTCTCATTCGATTAATTGCAGCAATGTGGATCGTGACAGCTGGCTTGTTGACGCCGGCTTGGAGTATGGGACTGGTTGTAACTGACATTGTGTCTATTGAAGTGACGGGAGCAGAAATGGAAGGGATGCAAGTGACGGCCATGTTTGAGGGTGGGACTTCCGAGACCATACCCTGGACCGTGCAGAGTGGTATAGCTGGAGGAGCTATTGGGACGAATTGGTTTTTATCGCAAGCGGGCAATACTTTCACCGGTGACTTGAGCGGTGATTTAGATCTTGCTGATCCCGCGGCGTTTAATTGGCTTTTATCGAACTCGACAGGGAAAACCCTGACAAAGCTGAACGTGAATGGTGTTCCCGGTAATATTCTTTTTGATGTGGTCAAGGATATGAAAGTGACAGAAAAGTCTGGCTTTGGGACTCCTTTTACCCCATTCGGTGGGAATGATCCCAATATTCTGCCTACCTATTTACAGCCGGTTGATGGGGCTTCAGATTTATTTGGAGAACTCCAGATTGTATTGAATAATGGGTTAGCTTCCGGAGGTACTCTCAATTTTGCCGTGGACACCGATAAAGTCATCTTTGCTGAACAGAGCCACACTGACTCTGACAAGGCTGATTTGGATGGGAGCAACGGACAAACACCGATTCCGGAACCCGCGACCTTCCTCCTCCTTGGATCGGGATTGTTGGGACTTTGGTCCATGAAAAGATTTCAGGTTTCGCAATCCAAAGCGTAACCTCAGCCCTGCTGTAAACCTTTCCCCAACAGCCTCTCTCAAGAAAAGTTTTGAGAACTTGGTGTATGAAGTTCCCCCTGGCCTTGGGTAAGAAACCCAGGAGTGTCCTGGTATCAGGAGGACTTGGCGGATAACCGTTCGACCTCTTGTTGCGGATCAAATTCCAAGAAGGGATCCAATTCCTTGGCTCGCTGGAAAATTAATTTAGCCTGTTTCGGTTTTCCCTCTCGGACTAAACGCTTTCCTTCTTCGATAAAGGTTGGATGGAGAGGTAGATTGGGACAGGTCCGTTCGTACGGGAGGTGAGGGCCGACTAACTCCTGCCATTCTTGAAAAGAAAGATTTTGATCAACCGTATCACAGACCGCATGGGCAAGGTTGTCGGTTGAGGCCCATAGGACGACTTCTCTGCCGGTTCCTCCCACCGCAAAGGTCAACCCATCCGGGGTCATGGCAATGGAACGTAAACTGCCCTGTTTGGAAGGAAGGACCACTGGCGGTTCAGTGGTTTTTTGCCAATTCCATAATCTCGTGGTTTCGTCCAATCCCACAGACAGGAGTGTATGGCCGTCAGGACTAAAGGCCACGTGGGATACTCGGCTCGTATGACCGGTTAAAAAGTTGGGTGTAGGATTGGTGGCACGAAGATTCCAAAGCGCGATTTGCGTTCCCCGGCTCGCGGAGGCCAGCATGGAGCCAGAAGGATGAAGGGCGAGGTTGGTAATCGATTGAGTATGCCCACGCAGAATTTGAGGTGGAGTACCCGGACGGGTGAGATTCCACATCTGAATGGTCAAGTCATTTCCTGCTGAAATCAAAAATCGGCTGTCTGGTGAAAACACCATAGAATTGACCCAGCCGGCATGACTTCCTACCGTTCGGTTCGTTGGCGAGGCCTGTGAAAGGTCCCATAGCCTAATGGTGTGATCCTGACTTCCCGAGGCTAATGTCTTGTCATCGGGGCTAAACGCCAATGAGGTAATGCCTTTGATATGCCCTTGAAGAATCTTTGGAGGGGCAGACAAATTGGACATATTCCATAACCGAATCGTGGAATCCTGGCTTCCGCTTGCGAGGAGCAGTCCATTAGGACTTTTGGAGATGTTCAAGATTGGAGCGGTATGTCCGGAAAGGGTTCTGGGAGGTTTGGACGGATGTTCTAAGTCCCAGACGAGAAGTTGCCCGGTGCTATTGCCACCCAGGAGATGCCGTCCAGATTTGTCGAAGGTCAAGTCGTTAATACGACCTTTGGGTACTTTCAGCCGAATGGGTGACGCATGGAGGGCTGTTCGAAGGGCCTGGTCAATACTGGCCCAACCCATCCCATTGTAGTGTCGGCTGAAGAGGTAAGCCTGACGGGCCCAGAGTAGGCGCGCGGAGCCGTTGTTGGCTTGATGAGTAGGCTGAACGGCTTGGGAGGTCAATACAGGCAGTAGCTTTTTCACGGTTTGAAAAGGTTCCGACTTGTGATTCATGCCGGTTAACGGAGACTTTGTGATGGGGGGAGAGGAGAGCGAGGACGCTTGGGCTTTGGACGCCTCTTGGAGGAGTTGTAAGGCCTGTTCGGTCTGGTTCAATTCACCCTTCAATCGTTCGTTCGTTTGGGTCAGGTGGGCGAGATCCTGTCGGAGAGATGCGAGTCGTGTGGATTCCGCCTCTAATTGAGTAATACGGGTTTGGGCCTGAGTCAGGGCCTGTTCTTTTTCTTGCAAGCGCTGCTCCAATTGGGTTTGGACCTTGGTCAGCGCTGTAAGATCGTTTTCCGTTCGTTGAACGCGTTCGGACGAAGAGGTATGGATACTTTGGATGGCAGCCTGCTGATCCGCCACCTGCGTTTCCTTCTGAGTCAACTGGGTTTTCAGGGATTGAACCATCTGTTGGGTTGCTTCCTGTTGCTCTGAGAGTTCCCGCTGTAACTGGGCCACGCGGTCGAGGGCCTGAGCTTTTTCGTTTTCCAATACCCGTATCTGGTCCGAGAGCGAGGACGCGGTCCTTTCCGCCTGCTGTGACGCGAGTAAGGATTCATCGACTCTGGTCTTTAACTCGGCTAATTGGGAATCCGTGTCGGTTTTTTCTGCTCGAAGAATCTCGAGTTGCGTGGTGAGGGACCGTTGTTGTTCTCTGGCTTTCTCCAGTGATTGCCGATCTTCGTAGGCGCTGGCCTGTAATTGTTGGATGAGGGTATCGGCTTGGTTGTGTTGGTCTTGGAGCTGTTGAATTTTCGTCATTAAGGAATTGTGTTCTTGATCCGCCTCGTGAAGGGCCTGTGTCTGCGTCGTGAGCGAGGATTGTAGCTCTTGTAAGGATTGCTGGCTCGAAGCCAGCTCTTGGACTAAGTCTTCACGCTCTCGTTGGAGTCTTCTCAACTCCTGTTGCGCCAGTTGGCGATGCTCATTGGCTTGACGTTCTGTGGTCGCGACCTGATCCTTGGCGGTGATGAGTTCAGTTTGGAGGAGCTGTAATTTTTCGGTGATACGCGTATGGTCTTGTTGGGCACGTAAGGAGGCCGATTCCGCCGTTTGTTGTTGTTGAGCCAACCGGGTTTCTAAATTCTGGATTGTGGAGTGGGACTCTTTCAGCCTGCGAGTGGTTGTCTGCAACCGTTCTTCTAAATGGGTCCGATCTGACAGGAGTTGTTTGGTTTCAGAAGGTGTCAGGGATGACCGTGCTAAGAGCGCCTGTTGCAGTACGGTTAATTCCTCCTTAGCCGACTCCAAGTTTTCGGTCAAATCCTTGGTCTCTTTTTGGTGTTGGGCCTGGTCTTGCTGAAAGGCCGTGCGCTCTTGTTGCAAGAGGTTTTGCGTATCGGTGAGGGCGTTCTTGAGTTCGGCAATCTGTTGACGAGCGTTTTCTTGGTTATCCTGGCTTTGTGAGAGTTGATTCTCTAAACGGGTTCGCTGTTTCTTCAAGGCTTCGACTTCTTCATGGCCAAGCTGTTGGTACCGTTCAATGGTCGATTCCAGTTCCTGAATCTTTTGTGTCGTTTGACCGGTCGGCGTCCCGGCCTTTGGAGGAACGGGGGAAAGAGCAATAGCTGTTGGTGAAGAGGGCGAGGTGTGAGCCAAAGGGGAGGGAGGGGAATCAGCGTGAAACTGCCAGAACAGAAAACCCATTCCCAGAAGAGCGAGGCTTGCTGCGATAAAGTATGTGCGATGATGAGGGCTATCCGGGGAAGGTAAGTGGCGTTTGGCCCAGGACGGGGTAAACAATTCGGCATAGATCTGATTGCGGATAACAAGATGTCCGTCGAGCTCTCGAATGACCCCGCTCAAATGCAGCTGATCGATCGATGCCTGATCGTATTGGGTTCGCAGATTTTGGCCTTCTAACACTTTCAGGTAAGTGGGCAGCAGGACCTGCCCTGTCGAATCGGCCTCAGTCAAGGCACTTCGGACGAGTTGAAAGTTTCGGTCTTGTTGTCCTTGGGGGCTGGCCAGAAAATATCGAAGGCATTCATCCACCTCCGGGGCAGACCACGTGCTGCGATGTTGTTCCTCAATGACCCGACAACAGAGTTGTGTCAAATACGGATGCCCCTGTGTCCATTCAAAGATCCACCCTAAGACGTCCTGTGCCAAGGCAGAAGGAAGGCTGAGTCCAGCGGCAAGTGGTTTCGTCTCCTCCAGGGTAAAATCGGATAATCGCACTTCCGTGCAATAGGAAAAGGGAGTCGGACTTCCCTCGGGAATCAATCGTTCGGGACGGGTTACTCCACAAAGGACGAAAGAGAAACGGGCAAAATCGGGGTCAGTCTTTCGCATGCCATGCATCAAATCCAACCAGCGAAAAATCGAAAATCCAAAACCGTTTTCCAGGGTTTGTTCAATCTCGTCGAGAAAAAGGGTGAGAGGTCTTTGGGTCTCCGGTAACACCACCTCCTGGAAGAATTGTAGGAGGCGTTCCGGAGGAGCAAGAGATTGGTGGGTGGTCCACCAAGGAAGGGCGTCAGTTGACAGGTCTAGCCCATCTTCCAAAAGGACGAGAATTTTCTGAAACCATTCCTCTTCGTGAGGAGGAATGGGAAATTGACTGAAATCGATAAGAATCGTCTGATGGGATCGTTCGGAGAGTCGCTCAGCTGTCTTGGCTAAGAGACTGGATTTTCCCATTTGGGGAGCATGAAGAATGCAAGCAGGAGTGGAGGAAAGACAGAGTTGAAGGAGTTCTTCATCCGCCTGGCGGGGAATATAATGGAGCTTCCCTGCCTTGACCGTTCGTCCACTTGAAAATCCTGGGTTGTTAGTCGGGGCCATGATGGTAAACGGTCGTGACTTTAATGGGGTTTATTTATTTGGTGTAACGTCAGGATCCCAGTTGGGCACAGGGCAGGACTGCTCCCTGTATAGTGACATGTGCTCGGCGATTGGTAACAAATCCAAGTGGGTATCGGCAAACCACACCAACAGCATGTCAAGAATTTTTGTCGACTGAAAAAAAAGAAAATCTACTACATTCAGGATGCGTCCAACCGACGGATAAACGAAAAAAACATTGAAAGGAATCACCTTGGGCTTTACACTGATGATTCATTTTTGGGGGAATGAAAACTGTCTGTGGAGAGATTTTACTCTTGAGGAGAGACGGAAGTCATCCTAGGACTTTTACCCCCTTTGGGGCACCCCCAGTCCGTAACTGCCCGATCGAATTCGTAATTCAAAGTCCAACAATTTTCGCAACTCAAATTCAGCCCCCTCTCGAAACCGCAGTGCTTCATCTTTCGTAGGAAAGGGACCATAGGTTCGAGGTGGAAGAACATTGCAGGAGACTTCAACAAACCATTGTTCGAAGCCTTTCTTCCGGCCCTTTTTGTAAATGGCGATATCCGTGTTGGATTGGGATTGAGTGGGCATCACATTTCCTCCTTCAACTAGAAATCCGAGACAAACCCAAAAACACTTAAATGATAAGGCCTAGATTTTAGTAAATAGGAAGAATCATGGAGGAAGTGATAATCAATCCAACATATATGTAGTATAAATATAAAGTAATACAATATTTAGTGTCAATGAAGAACAACTAAGGGTATATTCTGAAGAATGGTGGATTTGAGATGTTGGAGTGTGGCGCCCTCTCCCAAGAAGCGTAAAAATTTAGCCCCAAAGATCCGAAAACGTCCTGAATCCTGTGTGGAAAACGTTGCGAATAGGCAAGTGCGTGTAAAGTCAGGTCTGGCAATACGACGAAAGGCGATACTCGTCATTTAAGATCAAGGACTCGACCTTTTCAAAAAGGGACAGAGCACCATCCATGGCTTCCTCATCCAAAAAAGTCATTTATGCAGCCCTCATCGGGAATGCCCTGATTGCCGTCACCAAATTTGCCGCCTCCATATATACGGGAAGCTCGGCTATGTTGGCTGAGGGCATCCATTCTGTCGTGGATACCGGCAACCAAGTCCTTTTGCTGTATGGGCTCCATAGGGCGAAACGGCCACCCGATGAAAAGTTTCCGTTTGGACACGGAAAAGAAGTGTACTTTTGGAGTTTCGTGGTGGCGATCCTCATTTTCGCGTTAGGGGCCGGGATTTCCTTGTATGAGGGAGTGATCCATATTCTTCAACCGGTACCCGTCACGGATCCCATGGTGAACTATGTGGTGTTGGGGTTAGCCATGTTGTTTGAAGGAGCTGCCTGGTTTTTTGCCTTTAGGGAATTTTCACGGGCAAAAGGCAAATGGTCGACCATGCAAGCCGTCAAGCGGGGAAAAGACCCGACGATATTCATGGTGTTATTCGAGGATTCGGCGGCAATGTTGGGTTTGATCGTCGCATTTTTGGGAATCTGGTTAGGCCAAGTAACGGGTGTCCCTTATTTTGACGGAATCGCGACCCTCATCATCGGATTGATCCTCGCCGGGACGGCCGTGTGGCTGGCATATGAAACCAAAGGCCTCTTAATCGGAGAGCGGGCGAATCCAGAGGTGGTGAAAAGTATTGAGGCCTTGACCGACCAATTGGATGAAGTACTCCATGTGAATGAAGTGCTCACCATGCATATGGGTCCGGAGTTTATCCTCGTCAATATCAGCGTGGACTTCAAAGATGGGATTACCTCTGAAAGATTGGAGGCAACCGTGGCTCGGTTGGACCGAGAAATTAAAACTCGACATCCCCTGGTTCAGCGTGTATTCGTCGAGGCGGAAGCCTGGTCCGAAAAAGCTGTCGCGATGAAAGAATCTTCATCAATCGAAGGGAACGAAAAAGAGGAGTAAAATCGAACGTCTGGATGTGTCAGTCCTGGTCCTGATTGTCGATTTCGACGATGACGGGGCAATGATCGGACAATGATCGGTAGGCGAGGGGGTAATCCCCTTTAATGCGTTGGCAATCTGATAGGGCGCAATACCCGGTCACCTGGGCTTTGGAGGCCTTCGCCTCTTTCATCGATTTTGTGACTAAGACATGGTCCAGCCAACCTCCACGACCGCGAAAATAATGTGAGCATTGCGGGGTAAGGGGGAGGTCATGAAACCCTGGCTGTTCTTTTCCGACCATCCGGCGAACATATTTCAGTTCCGAACGTTGAGAATGCCAATCGCCTGCCCCCATCGTATTAAAATCTCCGAGAATGATGACATCCTGGTCAGCCTCCAGTAGAGGTTGAACCGTTCGGTCAATCCGATTCAACGCTTTCTGCCTCTCTTCCAACGCAAACACCGTCGGCCCGGATTTGAGATGAACCGCGATCAGATGAAAATCAGCTCCCCCCTGTTCTCGAGATTGAACTCTGACGTACTGTCCGGGGCGCAATCCATACGTGCAGGGCTTCTTTGGTGAATCGGCTTTGGCATTAAATTGCCATAAGCTTTCAAAATTCGATAATGCGACCCGGCTGTCATTCCATAAGATGGCGATGTGATGATCCTCGGGGCGCCCGCAGGGCTGCCGGTACCATTTCCATGTATCTCCGGTGTTATCTGAAAGACTGGCGACCATCGAATCCCACGCTTTGCTCGCTTCCGGGGTTCCGAGACTTTCTTGTACGGCCACCATATCCAGCGACATCCAGGTGAGGGCGCATATGAGCCAGTCCCTATTGGTCGGCTCACTCCGACGCTGTTTGTCGTCTGGAGCGGATCCGACCGGAAACCATCGCACGTTCCAGGTGCCGACACGGAGTGTGGATGAGGAAGGAAGGGCCATCCGCTTTCCTCGGGCAAGAGCGGTTGCGCATCCGGTCTGACCCGACCATACGGCATCTTCCCCACCTGTGGTCAGGGAAGTATGTTGAGGCAAAGGCTTTTGTAGGGGCTGGGATTTTTGAACTGAACTCAATTGAACGTATTTGGAATGGACCCAGCCGGTCTCTCCGGATCCTAATCGGATGTTGAGCCAATGGGGGTCTTTGGCAATGGCTTTGATAGTGCCGGTTGTCTGGTCTGGAACATGCCGTACGTAACTGGGTTTGGGTTCTCGATGGAGTGGAACACCAACCGGTTTTTTGGCCTTAAGGACGATGTGATTCCCAATTTGAAAATCATGTGCCCAATTAAATGGGGGAGTGAAGACTAGAAAAACAAAGACGAGAAATGAGTTGCGTGTGAATTGCCACATAGTACCTAATTACCAGAATCTTTCAGGGAATACCAACTGAAAAGGGGAGGACGAAGTGATGGATGAGGAATGGGCAGCCCAGGAACTGCTAATATGTGAGAAAGCCTCCTGTTCCAGTCATTCCCGTGAAGACGGGAATCCAGGGTTTTGGGGCATTCTGGATGCACGCTTTCGCGAGCATGACGAGGGAACTCAATTTTTTTGAAAAGTACCCTATCGTTTTTCTGATTTTAAAGAATTTACGATCAGCAGAAATGGAGAATTGTAATGAGCCACTCATCGGTCAATCTGGATATTGCGAATAAGACAACACTGTGGCCCATTCAACAAGTGGCCAAGGAGAAATTAGGTCTCGATGATCATCAGTTGGAAGTGCATGGAAAATTCAAAGCCAAACTTTCTTCTGATGCTCTTACGCACATTCAAGAACAACCCGACGGAAAACTCATCCTCGTCACGGCCATTTCTCCGACTAAGGCCGGGGAAGGGAAAACGACCACGTCAATTGGATTAACCGATGGGTTGAATCACATAGGGGCACAAGCAATTGTGGCCATACGAGAACCGAGTTTAGGCCCATGTTTCGGAATGAAGGGTGGGGCCTGCGGTGGTGGGTATGCCCAAGTCGGGCCGATGACCGATATCAACCTGCACTTCACCGGGGATTTTCATGCCATTACCGCTGCGCATAACTTGCTCGCGGCCATGGTCTCCAACCACCTGCATTGGGGACACAAGCCATTGATTGATCCGCGGCGAGTGACATGGGGCCGGGTGCAAGATGTGAATGACCGATCGCTTCGCAATATTGTGACTGGGTTGGGGGGCAAGGCCAATGGTTATGCGCGTGAAGGCCGTTTCGATATTACGGCGGCCTCGGAAGTCATGGCCATTCTGTGCCTGGCTGCTGACCTTCAAGATTTGGAACGGCGGTTGGGTAATATCAAGGTTGGAAGAACTGCCGATAAAACCATGGTCTTTGCTCGAGATATCAAAGCGGAGGGGGCCATGACGGCCTTACTTAAGGACGCCTTCAACCCCAATCTCGTGCAAACGCTGGAGCATAATCCGGCATTGGTGCATGGCGGACCGTTCGGCAACATTGCCCATGGGTGCAATTCTATCGTGGCCAGCAAGATGGCGCTCAAGCTTGCTGACTATGTGGTGACTGAAGCTGGGTTCGGAGCGGACCTCGGTGCCGAAAAATTCTTTAACATCAAATGCCGCCAGGCTGGATTGACCCCGGCTTGTGCCGTGCTGGTGGCCACGGTGAAGGCTCTCAAGCTTCATGGGGGAGCCGAAGAGAAGGATTTACATCAGGAAGATCTTGAGGCTGTAAAAGGAGGGCTGCCCAATTTGCTTCGGCATTTGGAAAACCTGAAAACCTTCGGAGTGCCTGCGGTCGTCGCGATCAATCAATTCACCAGCGATACCAAGGCAGAATTAGAACTGGTTGAGAAAGTCTGCCGCGAACAAGGTGTGAATATGGTGCTGGCCAATCATTGGGCACAGGGTGGGGCAGGAGCGGTCAATTTGGCCGAAGCGGTTAAGAAGCTAGCTGACTCCAATACGTCTAACTTTTCAGTCCTCTATCCCGATAATCTGCCCCTGGCAGAAAAAATCAGGACGATCGCACAAAAAATCTATCGTGCCGATGACGTGGAGATTCCTAAGACGGTTCAGGCGCGGTTAACGGAATTGGAAAAGAATGGGTATGGACATTTTCCGGTCTGTATGGCCAAAACGCAGTATAGTTTTTCCACTGATCCCACAAAGAAAGGGGCCCCGAACGGATTTACGGTTCCCGTGCGAGAAGTGCGCCTGGCCATGGGGGCAGAGTTTGTCGTCGCCATGACGGGCGATATCATGACGATGCCCGGCCTGCCGCGCATTCCTGCCGCCGAAGAAATCGGCGTGGATGACGACGGCCACATCGTAGGTCTGTTTTAATCGTCGAATTTTTTGGAAAAATTTAAAAACCTTGAAACAGGAAGTCGATGGCGGCGGTGATTTTCGAGCGGTGGTTTTTTAAGTTTGTGGTCACCTCACCTAGATCTCTCGTCCGTAAAGTCCCAATATCGGTCGTCATCAGGACGTAGTTTTTTCCTTTTATCTTTAAGACGGGTTTGAGTGGGGAAACGATTTCTTTTTTTGCCCGGGACTCTGGAACGAGGGGAATGACTACACGGGTTTTAAAATCCCTGAGAAGGTCGGCTTGAACATCCAGAACGAAGGGGACCGTTCCTCTGGTTAAGATGTGCACGTCAAATCTTGCCATTACTCTTCTGCCCATTCAGGAGGAAGAAGAGGGCCACTTTTTTCGATCCGAGTATTATGGGCCTGCATGGCCAGCTTGTTGTTCTGTATCCATTCTTCCTCACGAGCTATTCGAATCGCTTCCAAAATCCCTTTTTCGGCAGCCTTTGAAGCATTGATGTTGAGCGATTTCGCTTCTTTCATCACATCATCTCTTATGGTGAGGTTCACGGGCCGGCGTTTCCCTGATTCATGTTTAAGAGGGGAATTCATAGAAAGGGGTCCAATAACAGCAAATATATCGGTATGGTACCCCCATATAGTATATGCGTCAATAATGCGCATTAGGTTAATAATGCGTTAAAAGGGATTAAAAGGGGACGAATTAAAAGGGGACGCTACCCTTTTCTAGGGAGATTTGTTATGTTTCTGGGATGCCACGGCTCGCTCGAACGGTCTTTCCTCATGTGCCTCACCACATAACTCAACGAGGGAACCGGGGGGAAGAGATCTTTGTGACTGACGAAGATCGGCAGGTGTACCTCGCCTGGTTGGCCTACTATTGTCAGCGCCATGCGGTGGATCTCCTCGGTTATTGTCTGATGGATAATCATGTGCATCTGGTAGCCGTTCCCGCCACCGATGAGGGATTACACCGGGTACTCAAGCCCTTACATATGCGGTACGCCCAACGTTTCAATCGTCAACATGGGCTTCAAGGCCATGTCTGGCAGGGGCGTTACTTTTCGGCCGCCCTCGATGAAGCCTATCTCTGGGCTACCCTCCGGTATGTGGACCGGAATCCTGTACGGGCGGGTCTTGTACGAAAAGCAGAACGTTATCGTTGGTCTAGCGCCGCTGCCCATTGTGGGGAACGAGATGATTCCATACTCACGGGGAAAGTTAAGTGGTGGAAACAATTTCAGGCCATAGACGATTGGTCAGCCTGGTTGGCGGAGGGGGATGAACCCGAAAAGCTCACGGTAATTCGGCGCAATATCGAAAAAGGGGTACCGTGTGGGAGCGAATCCTTTTTAAAAAAGTTGGAACAACGGGTCGGAAGAGTTCTGCGCTACCGACCCCAAGGGCGCCCAAGTAATGAATGAAATCTTTAGCAAAAAGGGTAGCGTCCCCTTTTACTTAATGAATGAAATCTTTAGCAAAAAGGGTAGCGTCCCCTTTTACTTACCCTTTTACTTTTAAAAGCGTCCCCTTTTACTTTTAGCTTGATAAATTTGGGACAACTCCACCTTCATTCCTCTGCCGATTGGTCTATGGTACATTTCCTTAGGTCCAGTGATGAGTACCTTTTCTCTCCAATCCGACTACAAGCCTCAAGGGGATCAGGGTAAGGCGATCGATGCTCTGACAGCCGGGGTCGAGCGGGGTCTGCAACATCAGGTGCTGTTGGGTGTTACCGGTTCTGGCAAGACCTTCACGATGGCCAACGTCATCGCCAAGGTACAGAAGCCCACTTTGGTCGTCGTCCACAACAAAACCCTCGCCGCGCAGCTCTACCAGGAATTCAAATCCTTTTTCCCCGACAATCCCGTCGAATATTTCGTGAGCTATTACGATTACTACCAGCCTGAAGCCTACATTCCCACCACCGATACCTATATCGCGAAAGATGCGTCGATCAATGACACGATCGATCAGATGCGCCATGCGGCCACGACCGCCTTGCTGCAACGGAACGACATTATCATCGTCGCGTCGGTGTCTTGTATTTACGGATTGGGCTCTCCCGAGGTCTATCATGACATGGTGCTATTCCTAGAGCCGGGCATGGAGATGTCTCGGGATCGCATTCTGGCCAAGCTGGTCAACATCCAGTATTCCCGCAACGATGTCGAGTTGCAGCGCGGGACGTTTCGCGCGCGTGGCGATGTGATCGAGGTATATCCGGCCTCTTCCGACTCCAATACGGTCCGCATTGAGTTATTCGGTGATGAAGTGGAAGGCATTTATGAGATCGATCCGCTGACTGGCACGTCGTTGCGAAAGCTTCCGAAGATTGCGGTCTACCCTAAAAGCCATTACGTCATCGCGCCCGACCGGTACCAGGATGCCATCAAGGGGATCGAGGAGGAATTGGAGGAGCGTATCGCCTATTTTGAACGCACCAATCAATTGCTAGAAGCGCAGCGGATTGAACAACGCACTCGATTCGATCTGGAGATGATTCGCACGATGGGCTATTGCCACGGGATCGAAAATTATTCACGGCATTTGAGCGGACGTCAGCCAGGCGAACCGCCTCCCACGTTGTTGGATTATTTCCCGAAAGATTTTCTTCTCATCGTGGATGAATCCCATGCGACCATTCCGCAGTTCGGTGGGATGTATGAAGGCGATCATTCTCGAAAGAAGACGCTGGTGGACTATGGCTTTCGGCTCCCATCGGCCATGGATAATCGGCCATTGAAATTTCCTGAGTTCGAACGGTGTATGCATCAGGTGGTGTATGTGTCAGCGACGCCTGGTCCGTATGAATTGAAGCATGCCGGAACGCCACCGGTGGAGCAGATTATCCGGCCAACAGGGTTAATCGATCCGATTATGGAAGTGCGGCCGGCCAAAGGACAGGTGGAGCATCTCTTACAAGAAATTCGTCAACGAGTCACCAATGGCCACCGGGTTCTAGTCACGACTCTGACCAAACGAATGGCCGAAGATCTCACGGAGTATTATCATGAACAGGGTCTGAAGGTGCGATACCTTCACTCCGATATCAAAACGCTGGAGCGGGCCGAAATTATTCGTGACCTTCGTCGCGGCGTGTTCGATGTGCTGGTCGGTATCAATCTCTTACGGGAAGGGCTCGATCTACCCGAAGTCAGTCTGGTGGCTGTGCTGGATGCCGATAAAGAAGGGTTTCTGCGGGGCTATCGGGCCCTGGTGCAAACGGCAGGACGTGCAGCGCGCAACAGTGAAGGCACGGTGATTCTCTATGGAGATGTGATCACGGATTCGATGCGGTCGGCCTTGGACGAAACCGAACGTCGTCGCTCTCTGCAGTTGGCGTACAACGAAGAACATGGGATTACCCCCGAAACCGTGAAAAAACGGATTCATGATCTGGAGTATGATTTGGCCGAAGCGGATTATGTGGAACTCTCTGTAGCCGCGGAGGAAGAAGAGACGTATGAGGCGGAGGGGGATTTGGAAAAACGCATCACGGCATTGGAGAAAGAGATGAAAATCGCCGCCAAAGAATTGGAATTTGAGCGGGCGGCGAAGCTGCGGGATACGATTAAAGCGTTACGGCAAAAAGTTCTGCAAGTCGGGATTTAGGATTTAAATGTGCTTGTACAGGTAGGCGCCGAGCAGCATCCCAAGGACGCTCAGCAGGTTGATTTTGATGAGAAACCCGATCGTAAATTTCAAGAGCACCAGGTTTACCGTCACCGGTGGATCCAAACCTAAATGCAACGCCTCTGCAAAGATGGACTGTACGGTACCCGGAGAGGTGACGATTTGAAGAATTTCCCCCAACACGCTTCCCAGAAGCCCTCCGATAAAAATAAACAGGAGAAGATACCCGCCACTTTTTTTTATCACCGTGGGCCTCGAGTGTCGTGGGGATAGGTTGATGAGAGGGTCACAAGCGTTGAAAGAGAACTCAGAGAATGTGTGCGCCCGTATAAGGGAAGTTATGCCTAGGGTAAATTGCTAATGATTAATTAGAATTTACAAGAATGCCGGGGATCAGTCAAGGAATCCAACCAAAGTGGTTGTTCGGGAAATCTGTGGCAGAAAAAGGAAAAAGTGATCCTTAGGATTTTGGCGGTGAGACACCCGGGCCTTGAACTGTGAACCGCATGGTTCCCATCTTATTCTGGGTATTCACCATATATCCCACATAAATATCCACACGATACCGTCCCGGTTTCCAATTTCCCGCTGCGGCGAAAAATTTCAAATAGCCACTTTCATCTTCGGTCGCCAATGCCGCCCGATCCTCATCGATCCATTGTAACGGGTCAGCTCCTTCGACATGTTCAGGGAAGACTCTCCCGATGATTTCGTAAGGTGAGTAATGTTTGAACACAGAGAACACCAGATAGATCCCTTTGGCATCCGTAGGAAAGGTTTCCGTGGGGTTCACCGGAATATGAATATGGCCTTTTCGAATCGTCTTATCTAAATCGACGTCTTCTGCGAATTGCAGATTGTGAAATAACCCTTCAGGCTTTTGGTCCATCGAAGGGATAGTGGGTGAATCAGAATAGGTATCATACGGGGCTGGCACTTCGTCACCAAAAAAATCGGGGACCGAATCATATTCGGCAAATCCGTGGCGGGTTTCATTGGGTTGAAAGACGGGAGAGGCATTCTCGGGAGTGGGGACCTCCTCAGCGAAAAGAAGAGGGGCCTCGAAGAGAACAACTATGAAAACCAGAGCCAGCGCTCCACACGTGTGTTGTAATGCCCGCATACCAGAGACCTACCATCGATGGATTCCCGTTGACAAGGGCCGATGTGAGTCTGCATGTGTCAGAAGAAGATAATAGATTCTCTCGTATCTCTCTGTCGCCCATTTGTGGCAGAGGACCGTTGATCAAACACGTTGAGGGAAGGATGCCAGGGATTACCTTGGCAGGCTCAAGGGTGGTTTGTTAAAATTTGCCCGGCATACGCATTTTCATCTATTTAATCTCTTTTTATAAAAACCCTGAAAATCTCCGGAAGATTTTTCTGAAGGACAAAAC
Source organism: Nitrospirales bacterium (assembly GCA_965223275.1). Taxonomy (GTDB): domain Bacteria; phylum Nitrospirota; class Nitrospiria; order Nitrospirales; family UBA8639; genus Nitrospira_E. The sequence continues at coordinate 1,277,687 of OZ244992.1, read as the reverse complement.
ACAATAGGATAGGCATATGAGTACGCAAACGACAAAAGATCCTGATGCACTTCCCCAACTGGTCGGGGATTTCAAGCCGGTCGATGAGTGGCAGGGGCATATCAACCGACTGTTTTACGCCCTGCGGGGCAGCCGAATTCGGGAATTTTATCAGACGTTCGCCGTGGCCGATTATCGTTTGGCCTATGCCCTGGCCGACGACTATTGGCAACAATGTCAAAAGCGAGCGAACGCTCAACCATCCAACGGAAATCCTGAGACATTGACCGTGATGGAGTGGGGATCCGGTAATGGTAATTTGGCTGCATGTTTTCTGGACCGTCTGCAAGCACGAGATAAGGACAATCAGTTCTACGATCGGGTTCGTTATGTCTGTGTGGAGAGCGAGCCCACCGTCATGGCTCAGGCACAAGCCAATACGGATTTAAAGAAACATGCAGATCGCGTGACGTTTACGCTGGGATCCGTGGAAGATTTGGCAGAAGTGGCGGATGGCAGCGTGGATCGAATTATCTGCAATGAACTCTGGAGTGAATTGCCGACCAAACTTATTCTACGGAAAGAGAGTGATCTCAAGGAGGAACACCTTCGTCCCAATCTCACGGAGTCGAGATTAACGGATTTTCCCGATTGGCCTGCCTTCATCGAAGCATTTTCGAATCAGGATGTGGAAACCTTACGCACGCTCCCGCAATTTCTTGAAGACTTGGTATGGGAACGCGAGTTTCATCCGATTGACTCCAAAGCCTTCCCGTTTCGAAAGACCGTTGCCGAAGTCCTCAAGGCGATCGACGAAGAAGTGCTCGTTCCGTTTAACGTGGGGGCCTGTCAGAGTGTGAAAGAAGCCATGCGAATCCTTGCTCCGGATGCCATCGGGTTCAGTTGTTTTGATGCAGGGACCGCTGATCCCCGCGTGTTAAACGACCCCGAAAAGCCTTGCTATACCGTCCAAGGGGGGCAGTTCAGCTTTATGGTGAACTTTCAGCTCATCGGAGAGATCGCCAAGCATCTGGGGATTTCATCCGTCCATCAGGAGACCCAACGGGAATTTGTCGGGCGGAGCCTTGGAACGAATGTCTTGAGTGTGATGGATGTCTTAGCCTCCCATCCCTATCCACCCCAAGGAGATTCTTGGCAGGTGGATCGCTTCATTCTTCAAACGTTGGGAGCGATCAATCGCACTTATCACAGTCCCTATGAGCGAGAAATCAATTACCCGATTGCCGAGACGATCCCGGAAAAGGAACGGGGAGAACTGACGCAACTCGTGAAGGCGTTACACAAGGAGGGGGTGCCGGACACCATCGCGTACCTGACGGAAGAGGAAATTTGGAAGGCGATGCCTGAACTCCGAAAGATGGGCTACGAAGATGAGGGCATGAAGATGGTTCTGCAGATGCCGCCGCAACCGGTGGACTATACTCATTTTAATTTTCGACCCCATGCTGCAGGCTGAAAAAGTAGAGGAAAATCTTTGGAAATGAGGAGATTTAGAAGTAGATTTTTGGCCTGGGGTTGTGTATACTTCGCCGATTTCTCAGGGTCCTACGTCCTACGTTTAACCAATTGAGGTTCTGAAGTGTTTGGATCATTCGGGTGGATGGAGCTTCTGCTCATCCTGATCATCGTGCTCATCATTTTCGGTGCGGGCAAGATTCCACAATTAGGGGAAGGCCTCGGGAAGGCGATCAAGGGGTTTAAGAAATCTGTAGCCGAAGCAGATGCCCTTGATGTGACCCCCAATGAAGAGGACATGACCGCTCAAGCCCCGCAGCCCGAGCAATTGAGTAATCCGTCGCAGACCGTGCAGGCTCCCCCTCCGACTCAAGGAGCCTCAGAACCGGTTGAGTCAACGCAAACCAAGCAAGGATAAGGTCTAGGGGACTCATCCACGGTGAGAACCGCAAATCCCTGTGACAGACAACGTGGATTCCAACCAACCCAGAATCTCCAACAGCCTTTGCAACGATCATGGTCTTCATGTGTAAGGGAGTGGCGTCATGTTTGGTCTAGGAGCCATGGAAATCATGATCATCTTGGTCATTGCCTTCCTCTTGTTCGGCCCCAAGGAATTGCCAGAAATTGGCAGGCAGATGGGAAAGGCCGTCAAAGGGTTTAAAGAGACCACGGATGATCTTCGGCAATCGGTGGAACCCGAAATCAACATGATTACCCAAGAGTTGAAAGCCGTCGAACAGGACTTGGAGTCCTCGGTGAAGGAGGCGGAAGAGCAGATCAAGGGGGTGACGGACCAAGTCAACGAACCCGGAGGAAATCGCCCGGTCTGAAAGAGGTCTCACGAGCCTCTTGAAGGCTGGAAAAAGACCAATAGTCTAAATTTCAGAGGATTTGAGTTGGTTAGAGTTGGTTTTTTGCAACTATCGTAGCATTCTGGCGATGAACATCATGCAGATTCTCGGAGGGTTATCTTTTAAAAAACATTAATTATCAATAATTTAAGGTATTATTCTGCATTTGGCATCTAATTAGCAGATATTCTCCCGACGGCCTAGTCCCAAAAATCTTTGGGGTCAGCCGGAAAGGGGAGTTAAAAAGCCCGTGCCAGAGAAGGCACGGATTACTTATCAAAAAAAAGGGGGACCGATCGGATCATCAACTCAAAACTAAGAAAATACAGGTTTTGAGAACTGAGAGATCGTCGGTCCAAAGGGTTTTCACTAACAGGAGGAGTGCAATGAGGACTTTTTATCGAACCTTTACAAGGTTGACAGCCGCGGCCGTGATCGTGGCCATGTCCGCTGCGCCTGGTTTTGCTGCCAAAACCACTCCGGCGACGGACAAAAACACCAACGTACCGGCGGTGCCACGGGCCATCCCGGACTTGGTGCCCTATCACAAGTTTGACCCACCCGCGGGAACAGGAATGTTCGACATCAGCAAGCTTACGATTACCGGTGACCTCCGGGTTCGCCCGGAATTCCGGAACAACGCGAGCGTGGGTTTCGATTCCAAGGACAATCGATTCTTTACCCAGCAATGGATACGTATGGGATTCCATTACGCCATTTCACCGGACGTGGTGTTCTTCCTCCAACCGCAGGTGACACACAATTGGGGTACGGGGGGAAGCACCGGAGGAGCGGGAGATCCCAATACAACCGCGTCGGACCTCTACTTGAGGCAAGGGTTTATGTTGGTCAGGAATTTCCTGGTTCCCAACTTGACCCTGAAAGCCGGGCGACAGTTGGTGGTGTGGGGAAACCACCGAATGTTCGGACACTTTGACTGGAATAATGTTGGGTGGGCCTTCGACGGTCTGACATTCCGGTACAACCATGCCAAAGTCCCGGTCGAGTTTGGTTGGCTGGTCGTGAGTGAAGGCAATTGCGGGTCGAATGCGGGGGGTTGCGGAATTGCCACGGGTGCTTCTGACGCTGGCGATGGGAATATCCTGTTCGTGCGCTCCCCCATGAAGGTTGCCGGGATCGCGATCGAACCGGCCTGGATCTACGAGGATCAAGGTTCGAGAACTAATAATAATGGCCCTGGCGGTCAAATTACGAATCAATCTCGCCATACGATCGGTGGACGAATTGCCACCAAGAAAGGCATCGTGGACGTGACGGCGGAAGGGTACTGGCAATGGGGTTCTCAAGACGTGTTTACTAGTACCGATCGCTCGGAACGGATCAATGCGCTAGCCGGGCACTTGGACGCGGGTGTGACCCTTCCCGTTCCCATGCAGCCTCGTATCGGGGCGGAAATCAACTATGCCACGGGTGATTCGAATTGTACGTCTACCGGGAATGCCTCTGGTTGCGGAAATACCTTCAGTCAGTTATTCCCGACGAACCATATTCATTTCGGCTACATGGACTTGATGTCCTGGCAGAACATGCTCACCTACGGCGGGAACCTGCAATTGCGTCCCACCCCCAACAGCCACTTTGAGATCGCCGGACATATCCTTCGGCTGGCCGACAAAGGGGATGCTTGGTATGGAGCAAACCAAGCGGTCTTCCGAAATGCCGGTGCGGGCAATGATGAAAAATCGTTGGGTGGTGAAATCGATGTGGTCTATACCCTCTTCTTCCAGGGGAACAAGGTCGGTTGGCAGATTGGCTACGGCCATTTCTTCACCGGGGATTACATCTCGAAGAATAAAGACAGCAAAGGTACCGGTGCCTTTTCCAGCGATGCTGACCAGAATTGGGGCTACACCCAGTTGTGGATTAACTTCTAAGCATACGTAGTACCTAACTCAATAGGGGATATACCTCCCCGTTATCCTGAAAAGCCCCTTGCGGTTTCTACCGCAAGGGGCTTTTTCTTTGTCATTTACCAAACCTCCGCAATGCCACACGCGTAAGCTTGTGGATGAAGTTGTTCCGCCAAGGGCGGACAACCGAAGGTTGAAATTCTAGGAAAGATACTACGGACGTAAGCCCGTAGAGGTTTATTGTTTGTCATTCCCCCGCTTTCGCACTAACGTGCTTCTATGCGAAGACGTGAAAACGGCAATCCAGATTTTCGGAAAGATTCCTGGAGGCCTGGCCCCTGCCATTAGCCGCAGGGGCAGGCTTTGCAGGCATGAACAAAGGGTCGATATCAATGGAACCATTCATCTGAACGGTCAGCGGTGGTTGCCGGGAAGAGCGTTGTTTTTTGAATGGGGGAGAGAGGATAGCCCGATTGGTGTGTCTTCCTCGGGCAACCCTCAGAAGGGTTTGTTCCTTATACGAGTTCGATGAGACTGGAATACGGTTGAAGTGTGGAATCAGCGGTAAGGAGTCGTAACGGTTCATGAATCGCTTGGGCGATAAGCAACCGATCAAACGGATCACGATGATGGAAGGGGAGCTGGGGTATGAGTGTGCATTGTTTGGCTTGAATGGGCAATTCCCTGAATCCGCTGGCTGGTATGCCCTCTAGGAGTTTTTCGATGGAAACTTCCAATCGGCCCAAACTGATTTTAATCCCAGCTTCCCAGATGGATGCCGCACTGATGAAAACTTCCTCAGCGGACTGGATATGGGTTTTGGCTTTTGAAGAAAGTTTGGGGGAGTCCGATAAAAACCACAGAAAAATTTGGGTATCTAAGAGAATTCTCAAAGGGGTTTTTCCGGTGTTTCAAATTCCTTTAACCAATTTTGTGGAAGGGGGTCGTCAAAGTTTTTTGAAATTTTTATTTTTCCCTTAAGAAAACCGGGTTTTCGGGGCTCCTTTGATGTGGCAATCGGAACGAGTTTGACCAGTGGCTTTCCGGCTTTTGCCAGGATCAGTTCTTTCCCCTTACAGGCTTCTTCAACCAGGCGAGATAAGTGTGTTTTGGCTTCGTGGATATTGACAATGGAAGGTTTCATGGTTGCTCAATGAACTTTTGTATTAGACTAAACTAGACTAGACTAGACTAATTCTAGCCACAATCAATCCAATCGTCAATTGAAAGAAGTCATCTTTTAAACTTATCCTTTTGGCCGGGAACGTTTAAGGGGTGGGGAAAGGGTTACTCGAACCGTGTGCCTCCCGGGTGGGAGGCCTTCGGAGAGGATGATGCCTATCGTCAGCTCTCCTGGCGTTTCACGGGAAATGTTCGATAACCGCCCCCGGATCTCTGTCGTTCGTTTTTGCCCCGGTTTCAGGGCCCCGATAGGAACCGGGAGGGGGGCAACCCGTTCAAAGGCCTTGATGATCTGGGGTGTTCCACCCAGTTCGACGTAGGCCGAAGGAATGGAAGCCTGGCTGGTGTTCGTGGTTTCGACGAGCAAGACGATGACTTCGCCACCCTCCAGAATCAAGTTTTTATTGGCGTCAATGAGCTTGGTCCGGAATTGAACGGAAGCACTGGCTGGTGACTGCGCGGGCACCGGAGGGGTAGGAGGAGCTGGAGTGCCGAAACCGGGGGTTCCTGCCGGCGGTTGTGTGGGCTGGCCCACGGGAGTGGCAGGCGAGGACCCCTGGGCGAGCTGTGGCATCACGCTCACCATTTTTTCCGCCAGGACTTCTGCGGCCGATACGACGGTTCCATCGATTTGCGTCGTTTCACATGAGGTGGAAGTGCTGGTGAGAGCGGGGGTATACACACCCATTTGATCGAAAAAGGTTAACGGGGATTTGGCCAATGGTATCCCCCGAGAATCTTCATACGTGGCTTGCATGTTCATGCTGACGAACGCGGTATACCGATCTTCCTCTCCTGTGCGTTCGGCCGGATCCCACTCGAATTTTTGCAGTTCCAGGACCACCCGGTATCCCCCGGGGGAAGCCCCCTTTGCCTCACCCATGGGGGGTTCGGCCCGAACGCCATGGAACCGGTTAATTCCGACCTGTAAAAAGGTTTTGGCGATGATTTGTCCGACGGGGATGGTATGTGGCAACCCACAGCCGTCGACGGTTTTCGTGTAATTCACCAATTGTTCGGGAAAGGCATAGGTCACGGTGACCGGAAGAAGGGGATTCGGTTCGGAGTCAAAACTCATCCGTGGCATGGATATCTGATCGCAACCGACGAGCACGAAGGCAATGGAGAAAAAAATGAGTGGGTGGAAGGGATAGCGAAGATTTAGACACACAGCCCTACCCTACCCCATGACAAAACGAGTTGCAAGGTGAGGCATAAATTTCTTTGAAGGATGGTTTGAGGCCATTACGAAAAAGGAAAGTGTGGATATGTACAAGTGTTTGGAGGGAATCTTGTTCTGCATGAATCTGTATCAGTGTGCTTGCTGGACAGAAATCATCGATGGAGGACGGTAGAGTCTGGCATGAGTGTTTGGGGCAAACACTAGTACTCGATCGGGTGATTGGGTGTAGAGCGTCTTGGCCAAACTGTGTGGGAAAAAATACCAATCGGAAAGATGAATTTCTGGATCAGCAAATCGTTCCAGGAATTCACTGGTGGCGACGGTGCAAAAGGCCGGCCAGGTTGAGGAAGAAAATTGTTTCTCTGCCTCAGGTTCAGGCTTTCCCGTTAAGAGGACTCTGCTTAACCGCTCGGCTTGCTGTGGGGTGATGTGCCATTCAAACACCTCGACACTCGTATCGGCGACTTCCCAGCGCCATTGGAGAAAGGTTGAGAGGTCTGGCGGATTTTCCACGATGATGTCGCGAACCCGTCGCGGTCTGGCGGAAGGGGGAACCCGATCATACGTGGAGGGATAATCCGATCGGGCGAATTCCCCCGCCGGGTCCCAAAATGTCTGCGTGCCGTCGGCCTTCAGGATTCTCAATGCCGAATGGCTTGAGGTCAGGCCGCTGTACATGATGAAGACTTGGAGCCGGGGTTGCGAGAGTCCAGGATTATGATCAACGGCATCAACCGTTTCACCTTTCCAGTTTGGAGGAAGGTAGGGGGAGGGGCCAATGACACAGCCTGCAGTCAAGGTCCAAGAATAAAACATTCCTGACAGAGCCAAAATTTTCCAATGTCGAATAGATGGAAACCCTTTAAATTCATGAGAAAAATCGCTGTTTCTTGACCGTGAAGAAAGCCAGGGTGGAAAATACAGCATTGATCTGGATATTACCATTTACCAAGGGAGGCTTCACTATGTGGCGACAAATTTTTCTGGGTCTTAGTAGCCTCGTCGTCCTGAATTTTTTTGGTTGCGCGGCGTTAGAGAATACTCCCCAACGACTTCCCTCCTACCTGGAACCACAGGCCGTAGAGAACGATGCAACCATCGTGAAAAACGCCTTGACCTCTTCATCGATGACCGGCACCTTGATCATCGTCAATGATACGGGGTTTCCCCGGTCCGCTCCTGAATTGCGAAAGGAAACCTTGCAGAGTTTAGGTGGATATCTTCAAGCTGAAATTCAGAAACACGTACCGATGACGTTGAATGGCATGGTTCTCCCAGAGGATATGACTCCCCCTCACTCGTTTGATCGACTGAAGGAACTCGGGGAGGAATTGAGTGTGCCCTACGTGGTCCTGGCGGTTCTATCGGGAACCGAATGGGAGGTGCCTGATCGTTTACCCTTAAACGGCATGATCCAACCAACAGGGGCAAGGGGGAGTGGATTAGTGGGCTATCGGGCTGAGAATTATTCTCGGGTAGAATTGGCCCTCGTCGAAGTCCAAACCGGAAAGGTCGTGTTAACGACGGATGGGCAGGCCTGGGCTATCCTGCATCGATTGGCGGTGCCACTCGAATCCAACCTGTACCCGGTGGTACGAAGGGCATTAACGGACCCCCCTATTTTTCCAGGAAAAGAAGGCGATGCCTTTGAAACCTTGCGGTGGGTTTCCGGACAGGATGCGATCGATCAAGCGGTCATGCATTTGAGTGCAGACTGGAAAGTGAAAGGGGCGGCCTGAGATGGGACGAGTTCTTCTTTGTCCCCTCTGGTGTTTGAGTGTGATGGTATTTCTTGGCGGGTGTGGGGGAAACCCTCAGCCCCGCCTTCCTGACCTTTTAGGGGAGGGTGTGTCAAAATCTTCTAAGGTGCAACCCATATGGCCTCAAATTCACCAGATTGGTCTTTTGGTTCATTCCGATTCAACCGGGCCAGAATCTGCTCCGGCTATTTCCGCGACATATCTCGATACTTTAGGTCAACGGATCGAGCGAATGCTCATTCAACGATGTGGGATGGACTCTGTTGTTCCTGTCGAGTTCTCGGTTGTTGAGCGAGAGTCGTTGGGCGAGAAAACCACGAATGTCCTTCAGCTTGGTGAAAACGAACAGGGGCTCTCCCATGTTCTGCTTGTCGTGTTCTCGAGTACGGAAAAGACTGGTCCGACCACTGTTGGAGAAGCGCGAATGATGACGCAAATTAGAGGCATAGCCGTTGAGAATTCGGCCTTAGCGGAAGTCGGTCTTTTGCGAGTAGCGGATAGTCGCTTGCTCATCGATCTATCTGACCAAGCACGAGAAACTTTGGACATGATCGACGCTCCCCTTGGAGATCAACAACTTTCTAAAGAGGAGTCGTTAGCCATTCTACGAGCCCAGGCGGCCCAACAAGCTCTCGATCAATCTCTGCAGAAATTTGGGCAATGGTGCGGGGGAACTTCAGCGGAAACGTAAAAAGAAAAATCTTTTTGGGGGTTGCTTGGCCTATCGGTAATTTTCGAATTGAAGGTCAATCCCGAAATCTTGGTCCTTTAAGTACTTCATCACGGCTTGCAGCTCGTCTTTACTTTTACTCTGCACGCGAACTTGCTCCCCCTGAATTTGGCCTTGCGCTTTAAACTTGCCATCCTTAATGGATTTGGTGATGGCCTTGGCCTTGTCTTCAGGTAGCCCGCTCTGAATGGTGATGGGTTGTCGCACGGTTCCTCCTAACGCGTCTTCGATCTTTCCGAATGTCAAACCCTTGAGCGAGACATTCCGCTTGACGCATTTTCCTTTCAAGATATCCATGACAGCATTCAATTTATAATTGTCATCCGAGACGACGATCAACTCTCGTTCTTTCTCCTTTAGATCGAGTTCCGTTTTGGACCCTTTGAAATCAAATCGTTGCCCGATTTCCTTTTGTGTTTGATCCACGACATTTTTCATTTCTTGCATGTCGATTCGAGAAACGACGTCGAATGAATACGTGCTGGCCATAACCTGCCTTTCTGTGTGTGAACGTGAAAAGGGTCAGCTAACAACAAGGTCCGGCTGGGAGATTGGTGCCGTCACAGTCAATAACTTCTGTATGATTTAAGGGGTCTTTTCGTACGTGTTCATGCTCAGCATCCTAGCAATGGGATTGAAACCTGTAAACCGAATCGGAGCCATTCATGAAACGAAATCGTGAGCCCGATGCTTCAGGTGTCATGGAAGGTGAAGGGTGGCTTACCTGTTTTTTCCCGGAGAGCATTGATGGCCTTCAATATTTGGGGATGTTGGATGAGTCTGGATTCAATGCGATGTTTTCCAGGGAAGTCTAAGAACAGGATGCCGAGTAACATGGTCAAGAGCCCTTGGCCGGGGAGGACGAGCATCGCAATGCCGGCGATGATAAAAATGATCGCCACGATGTTCTTGATCAGCAGGCCGCCTGCACGGATGAGTGGGTGGTGATTGGCAAACCAGGGCTTATGATGGTGATTTTGAAAGTAATCGGGAGGAAGCCGAATAAGAATGGCTGGAATAGCCAAAAGAGTACCCACGAACGCCACGATAGAAAAGACGAAGGTCCCAATCCATACCTCAGCGGGAACGATTGATTCAGCCCATTGGATGATTTCCTGAATCATGATGGGGTCGTCAAGTCTGGATACTCTGTCGGAAGAGGTCTGTAGTCATTCCTGGTTGAGGAGGGGTATGATGAATGCGAACAAAGCTCGTGTGAATCCAATCATACCGTTCTCTTTATGAATAGGAAATGAAGAATGCCACAGTACTGGTTATTCAAATCAGAGCCTTCGACGTTTTCGATCGATGACTTGGCGCGATCACCCAAGCAAACCACATGTTGGGAAGGGGTACGAAACTACCAAGCTCGGAACTTTCTGAAATCCATGGAAGTCGGTGATCTGGGTTTCTTTTATCATAGTAATGCTGATCCCTCGAGCATCGTGGGTACTGTGAAAGTCGTGAAAGCCGCCTATCCTGATCCCTATGCTCTTGATCCGACCAGTCAATATTTTGATGCCAAAAGTACGAAGGAATCTCCCCGGTGGTTCATGGTCGACGTGAAATTGCAGGAGAAGTTTTCCGAGGGCTTACCCTTGGAGTTCCTCAGGAATATTAAGGCTCTGGAAAACATGGAGCTTCTTCGCAAAGGCTCTCGTCTTTCTGTCCAACCCGTTCGGCCCCAGGAATGGCATACCCTCATCAAACGCGCCGTATCGTTTCGAGGTGCTTGAACAGTTGCTTGAATCCGGGGTAGCCGGCTCTCCCCTTATTTGCCCAGCGGGTGTTATGGATTGTCCGATAGGGGAGGGAATACCTGGCGGAAAGGATGGACCGTGACGGTCTCAAACACCCCAAAGATTGTGTAGGGATCCTCATTCGCGAAGGTCTGGGCTTCTTCGAGTGAGTCAGCCTTCAACACGATGAGGCTCCCGGTTTTGTCCGTCAGGGGACCAGCCAAAATGACCTTCCCTTGTTGATCCTTTTCAGCCAGTCGCTTGAGATGGGCCTCCCGATGGAGAAGTCGTTTTTGTTGGCCCTCAGGTCCATCTTTGCCGATGATCACAAAATGCATGTGCGTAGAGTCCGGTGAATTTCGTCGGGGGAGCACTCCTCCCCGACACAGTCCTGAAGAAGGCCATCCCAGATTGTTTGATGAATGGATGAGTGTGTCGCCTCTCGAAAAAAGTGGCCGACCCTACGAATCGTCTATGGGTTGACGATTGGCATACCCACTATCAATATCGTGCCACCAGCGAATTTGTTCCTCTCCGGATTTCCAGCATAAGAATACCAGTCGGTCATCTAACATATGGGGAAAGTCACAGAGCCCCATTTCCACATCTTTGACGATAACCCCAAGCTGTTGTATGGCTTGCAAACTTCCGTTGATATCTTGTAGGCCCTTGATGTATTGCACCCCCATATGGGTGCCGCCCCCCAGGGAAGCTTTTGCTGTCGCTTTTTCAACTTCACTCCGTGTTTGAACGAGAGTCTTTTTCCCATCTTTGATGGTTGTCCACAGCCCCTCGAGTTCAGGAATAAGGGCATTGGCTTCAGAAAGCGTAAAAATTCGTTCGCTAGAAAAGGATGAACCTGATTCAAACATAGGGAGCGAATCCGGAAAAATTAGGGTAGGAATAAGGTACGGGATGGTTTACCATAACTGAGAGAAGCCTGCCAACTGCATAGGCTACCTACTGAATAATTTTATGATCACCACGTTCCACCCTTGAGTTTTTTGTCCAAACTTCCGAGATAAAAACTATTGACAAGATAGGAAGGTCTAGGATACATAGTAAATTAAACCTACCCAATATTGTAAACGTTAGTCCGCCACAGTAACTTCCCGGATCTACAGGTTTTAACCCAATTCGTAAATAGGACATCACAGCGACAGTAAACACGTTCCGTCTTTGAGTATCCCTTAATCCACTTCTTGGTTCGTCAATAACAGAGCAAGCGTGTTGTGGGGCGGAATCAGGAAATGTTTCTCGGAGACCCTCACGATAAGATTCAGAGTGAAATTTTTTGCCAACCACATAAAGGCTCACGTTTCCTGGCCGAATCATGATTGTGCATCTCTTCCATTAGACCATCCTTCCTGCCAACGATTGGAGTAACCTTATGCATCTTGCCGAACTCAAGCAGAAGTCCATCGGAGAACTCAATGATATTGCCCGTGAATTGAAAATCGATGGTGCGCCAAATCTTCGGAAACAAGAACTCATTTTTTCGATTCTTCAGGGACAAAGCGATAAAAATGGCATTATCTTCGGAGAGGGCGTCCTCGAGACGCTTTCAGATGGATTTGGATTCTTGAGAGCGCCGGATTCCAACTATCTTCCGGGGCCCGACGATATTTATATTTCTCCATCTCAAATACGTCGGTTCAACCTCAGAACCGGGGACATTGTTTCCGGTCAGATCCGGCCCCCCAAGGACGGAGAACGGTATTTCGCACTCTTAAAGGTCGAAAAAATCAATTATGACCAACCTGAAGTGCAACGAGACAAAATTCTCTTTGACAACCTGACGCCGCTCTATCCGGAAGAACGGATTCAATTAGAGTTTGACAGTGAAGAATACTGTACCCGGGTCATGGAGCTCACCACGCCCATCGGCAAGGGCCAACGGGGACTCATCGTGGCCGCTCCCCGTACCGGCAAGACCATGCTGTTGCAGGCGGTGGCCCGTTCGATCATTACCAACCATCCGGATATCATCCTGATCGTGCTGCTCATCGATGAACGACCGGAAGAGGTTACCGACTGGCAACGACAGGTGAAAGCGGCGGAAGTGATCAGTTCCACCTTCGACGAACCGGCACAACGTCATGCCCAGGTAGCCGAGATTGTGATGGAAAAGGCCAAACGACTAGTCGAGCATAAGCGGGATGTCGTAATTTTATTGGATAGTATTACCCGGCTGGCCCGCGCGTACAATACGATTTCCCCCCCGAGTGGGAAGGTCTTGTCTGGTGGGCTCGATTCCAATGCCCTCCAACGTCCGAAGCGATTCTTCGGATCGGCCAGAAATATCGAAAACGGGGGAAGTTTGACCATCCTGGCGACGGCCTTGGTCGATACGGGTAGTCGCATGGATGATGTGATTTTTGAGGAATTTAAGGGAACCGGCAATATGGAAGTGCATCTGGATCGCCGGTTGGCGGATAAACGCTTATTCCCTGCTATCGATATCAGTCAATCCGGCACCCGAAAAGAAGAATTACTCGTCGACCGGGATCGATTGAACAAAATGTGGATTTTGCGTAAGGTCTTGAGTCCTTTGGGAACCATGGAAGCCATGGAATTTCTGATGGACAAAATCGGTGGGACCAAAGATAATAACGAATTCCTGCAATCGATGAACCGCTAAAGGGTATCGGGATTCTGCGTAACCCAAAAATTTCAGTTGCCAAAAGTAGGGCCGGAGTGGTAAGGAATACAGTATGAAACAAGGCATTCACCCAACCTATGCATATGCCACTGTGAGTTGTGCGTGTGGTATGACCTTTCAAACCCGAACGACGGTGGGCGACCTCAAAGTGGATATCTGTTCCAGTTGCCACCCGTTTTTCACGGGGACCCAAAAAATTGTCGACTCTGAAGGGCGAGTAGAACGGTTCAATAAAAAATACGCCAAAGCGACAAAAGCCAAGAGCAAGGCCAAGTCGTAGCTCCCGCCCATCCTCGTTACTTTTCGATAATCCGTAAACATTTTCTCGCCAAGCCTGACTTGGAGTGGTGTTCTGTGCCGGAAACGACTAAAACTGATTTCAAAGAAACTGGCCTCCTGAGTAAGTGGGAAGCCGTGGCCAATAAGTACGACACGCTGAACGATCAGCTCACCGATCCGTCGGTATTGGCACAGCCTACGCTTTTGGTTTCTCTCAACAAAGAACGGGCGGAATTGGAACAGACGGCCTACTTATTCCAGGAATACCAAAGGCTCTTGCAGGAGATTGCCGAAACACGCCCCATGGTTGAAGATCAGGGGTTGGATCACGAGATGCGTCGGTTAGCTGGAGAGGAATTGGAGCAACTGGAAGTCCGTCGAGAGGAGTTGGAGGATCAGGCGGTGATCCTGCTGTGTCCTGAGGACGAAGGGAATAATAAAAACTCGTTCATCGAAATTCGAGCAGGAACGGGTGGGAGTGAGGCTGCGTTATTTGCGGGTGACCTTCTCCGGATGTATACCAAATTTGCCGAGGCCAAGGGATTGCATGCGGAGCTGATCGAATCCAATGAAACGGGGATCGGAGGAATCAAGGAAGCCGTATTACTCGTGGAGGGCAAGGGGGCCTATGGGAATTTTAAGTATGAAAGCGGCGTTCATCGGGTACAGCGTGTTCCGACGACGGAGGCCAATGGGCGTATTCATACGTCAACGGCTACGGTCGCGGTCATGCCGGAGGTAGAGGAGGTCGATGTCCAGATTGATCCCAAAGACCTCAGAATCGACACCTATTGTTCCTCTGGAGCTGGTGGCCAGAGTGTCAACACAACCTATTCAGCCGTGAGAATCACGCATATTCCCACGGGGCTCGTAGTGACCTGTCAAGATGAACGATCCCAGTTAAAGAATCGCGCGAAGGCGATGCGCACCCTCAGAACCCGAATCGCAGATATTGAGCGTGAGAAGCAAGAAGCTTCACTTGCCGAACAACGTCGGTCACAAGTGGGAACAGGGGAACGGAGTGAGAAGATCCGGACCTATAATTTCCCTCAAAATCGGGTGACCGATCATCGAGTCGGGATGACCCTCCACAAGCTCGATCGTGTGATGGAGGGGGACTTGGATGATTTGGTTGCTGCCCTCAAAGCCCAATAATTTTTCCCACGTTTTGTTTGAATCATTCACATGTCTTCAGTAATGGAAACCTCTCAAAGGGAATGCATGTCCGTTAGGATCACCTATTCGCAATTGTGGCGTGATTCGGTGAATCGGTTACAGGCAGCTGGCCTTGCCAATGCCCAACGAGAAGCGCTGTGGATTCTGGAACATGCACTGGGGGTCAGTTCCTTGGATCTGAAGGTGAATCCCCATGCTGTCCCGGATTCAGACCGTGTGGAAATGGCGGTCAGCTTAGTCGCGCGACGGGAAGCGAGAGAACCGTTACAATATCTTTTAGGGTCACAAGAATTTTACGGTCGGGAGATGATGGTCGGACCTGAGGTATTGATCCCAAGGCCCGAGTCCGAATTATTGATAGAACATATACGGAACCATTTCGGGGCGGAGCCGTCTCCGCTGGTGATCGATGTCGGGACAGGTTCAGGATGTTTGGCTGTGACGGTTGCGGCTGAACTCCCCGAAGCCATCGTCATCGGGAGTGATCGGAGTGCGGAGGCCCTTCACATGGCTCGTGTCAATGCGGAACGATATCAGGTTTCCCCGCAGATTCGCTGGGTAGTGGGTGACCTCCTTTCTCCCTTGTTATCCCCGCACCTGGAAGGTAAAGTGGGAGCCATTATCGCGAACCTTCCGTATATCTCCCATAGCGAATGGGATGATCTTCCTCTCGATGTGAAAGAGTATGAACCGCGTCTGGCGCTGGACGGGGGGCCAGATGGGTTGTCTGTCTATCGGAGGCTTGTGGGGCAGGCCCCTGCGCTCTTGCGAACCAAGGGGTGGCTCTGCATGGAAATCGGAGTCGGCCAGGCTGAAACATTGTCTACGATCGTGGAGGCCCAGGGACGCTTTGAGCGACCAACTGTCCAAGAGGACGCCCAGGGAATTCCACGTGTGGTTTGTACTCAACGAATAGCGTAAAAACGAAAAAGACCGAATGGATCAAATTCGCATCATCGGTGGTCATTCTTTGCAGGGAACGGTAGAAATCAGTGGCGCGAAGAATGCGGCTCTGCCCATTTTGGCTGCCTCTCTTCTCGGAGGGGGTGAATGTGTCATCGACAATATTCCCCGCGTCCGGGATGTGGTGACGATGTTGAAACTGTTAGCCCTTCTGGGTGTTCACGTTCGGGAGGATGGATCACGGATCCAACTAAAAGCTGATACGGTATTCTCCGTTGAAGCGCCGTATGAATTGGTCAAAACCATGAGAGCATCCATTTTGGCGTTAGGACCTCTTTTGACCCGCCTGGGGGAAGCGAAAGTGTCGCTTCCTGGAGGTTGTGCGATTGGGACACGCCCGGTAAACCTTCATCTCAAAGGTTTAACCATGATGGGAGCCGAGATTCAGGTGGAACATGGGTATATCCATGCCAAGGCCAAACGGTTAAAAGGGGCGAGGATTGATTTGGATTTCCCTACCGTCACCGGGACCGAAAATTTGATCATGGCAGCCTGTCTCGCGGATGGAACGACGAGTTTACATAATGTGGCCCGCGAGCCGGAAATCACAGATTTTTGCCAATTTCTCAGCATGCGTGGAGCTAAAATCCATGGAGCTGGTACGGATACGATTGTCATTGAGGGAGTTAGGGAGCTTCATGGGACCACTCACCGGGTGATTGCTGATCGGGTAGAGGCTGGAACCTACCTTATGGCAGGTGCGATTACTGGAGGAGATGTGCTAGTAAAAGGTTGTGTGCCCGATCATTTGGGAAACGTCCTGAAGAAACTCCAGGAAATGGGGGTGACGTTTGCGGATGATTCCCAGGGTTTACGAGTGCGGCGATCGGGTACGCTTCAGGCGGTCGATGTGAAGACCCTCCCTTTCCCGGGTTTCCCCACCGATTTGCAGGCGCAAATGATCGCCCTGATGTCGGTGGCGGAGGGAACGAGCATCATGACGGAAACGATTTTCGAGGGACGGTTTCTTCATATTCCCGAGTTGCACCGCATGGGTGCGATGATTGAGGTGGATGGACCTCATGCTATTATCAAGGGCGCGTCAGGTTTAACGGGCGCTCAGGTGATGGCTTCGGACCTTCGAGCCAGTGCCGGGTTGATCTTGGCCGGGTTGGCCGCCGAAGGGGAAACGGTGGTCTCACGCGTGTACCATTTGGATCGAGGGTATGAACGAATGGAAGAAAAATTCCAGGCCTTAGGAGGCCAAGTGGAACGGATTCGTCAGGTCGCATGACTCCTGATTTGACCATTGCGCTTTCCAAAGGAAAGCTCTTAAGTCCCACCCTGGCCTTATTCCGGAAGGCAGGTTTTTCCAGTTACCATGTGAATAATGACGATCGGCGACTCATTTTAGACTTTCCGGTCCATAATCACCGCGTGCTCATCGTCCGTGCCAGCGATGTCCCTTCGTATGTGGAATATGGAGCGGCTGATGTCGGGGTGGTGGGAAAAGATGTGCTCATGGAACAGCATTTGGATGTCTATGAACCCTTGGATCTCGGTTTGGGTCAATGCCGGTTGGTGGTGGCCAAGCCAAAAGGGCAAAAACCTATACAACGCCTCTCCTCCAAGCTGCGGGTGGCCACAAAATTTCCGAATATTACGGAACGCTGGTTTAATCAGAAAGGCCTGCCCATCGAGATGATCAAATTGTATGGCTCCATTGAATTGGCTCCCTTAGTGGGCCTGGCTGATCGCATCGTGGATTTAGTGGAAACCGGGAATACGCTCAAAGCCAATAATTTGGTCGAGGAAGATGTGATCGCATGGTCCTCTGCACGATTGATCGTGAATCGTGCCAGCATGAAGTTGAAACATACACTGATTACTAGCTTGATCTCGGACATGAAAAAACACATTCCACGGTCACGGGGAGTGAATCTGAAAACATGAAGGTGATTTCGTACAAAGAGGCTGGATTCACTCGTGCACTGGATCGAGTCTGCCGTCGAGGGGCTCAACAGAACTCCAAGGTGGAGCAGGTGGTCAGAACGATCTTGGACGGTGTCCGGAAAGATGGTGATCGTGCGGTTCAACGATATACTCGACAGTTTGACAAGATTCAAATTCCCCCTCGTGAGTTTGGAGTGCAATCAGAAGACATTCAACGAGCCTATGAAGCACTCCCTCGACAGGATGTGAAAGCCCTGACCTATGCCGCACGGCGGATACGGGCTTTTCATCGACGACAGCGTCGGAAAACCTGGATGCATCGCGATCGTGGTGTTCGGTTAGGTCAACGGTTTGTGCCCTTAGATGCCGTGGGGGTCTATGTTCCTGGAGGAAAAGCCTTGTACCCTTCATCGGTTCTGATGAATGCCATACCCGCCAAAGTTGCCGGTGTCGGGCGTATCGTCATGTGTACACCCACCCCGGGCGGATCTATTCATCCGGCCCTGTTGGTAGCTGCGGATTTGGCGGGCGTCGATGAGATTTACCGTGTGGGTGGCGTGCAAGCCATCGGGGCCTTAGCGTATGGGACATCGACGATTCTTCCTGTTGATAAAATCGTGGGACCTGGGAATATGTATGTCGCGACCGCGAAGCGACTCGTGTATGGACAAGTCGATATCGACATGGTGGCCGGGCCGAGTGAACTGTTAGTCCTCGCCGACTCGACGAGCAATCCGAGACATGTTGCGGCCGATTTGTTGTGTGAGGCCGAGCATGATGAAGAGGCACAGGTATTTCTGGTGACCACATCTCAGGGATTAGCTCGAAACGTAGTCGCCGAGGTTCAACGGCAGCTCAAGAAACTTGGGCGTCAATCCATCGCCACACAGGCGATTCGCACGTATGGCGTCGTCTTTGTGGTAAAGAATTTGAGCCAGGGGTTTGAGATTGCCAATCGCATCGCTCCTGAACATTTGTCATTAAACCTCAAGGGAGCGTTTGACTATGTCCCCAGGGTTCGGCATGCGGGGGCGATTTTTGTCGGACGGTCTACCCCCCCGGCCGTTGCGGACTATGTGGCGGGTCCGAATCATGTCCTCCCGACCGGTGGGAGCGCCAAGTTTTTTTCCTGCTTAGGAGTCGATGATTATGTGAAAGCCAGTAATGTCGTATTTTATTCACCACAGGCATTGCGCAAAGCCCAAAAACCCGTGGTCCGGTTGGCCACGCTTGAGGGGCTTGATGCCCATGGACGATCGATGGAGAGCCGACTGACATGAGTAACCACATAGTCCCGCGTACTGCTTCTCAAGAACGAAAGACGGCCGAAACCGCTATTCGTGTGAACTGGGTTCTTGATGGGAATGGAAAAAATGAGGTGGACACCTCTATTCCTTTCTTGGATCATATGCTCAACCTTTTTGGAAAGCACGGGTTTTTTGACTTGAATGTGCAGGCCAAGGGGGATATCGAAATCGATGAGCATCATACGGTGGAAGATATCGGAATCGTGATGGGGCAGGTTTTGAATCAAGCCTTGGGCAATAAGGAGGGCATTATTCGTTTTGGATGGGCGGCAGTGCCACTGGATGAAACGCTGGCACAAGTCACCGTTGACCTGAGTGGCCGTCCGTACCTGGTGTATAACGTGTCCCTACCCACTCGCTACATCAAAGCCTTTGACTTGGGATTATTCGAGGATTTTTTCCAGGCCTTTGTGAGTCAGGGTGGGTTGAATCTTCATATCAATGTCCCGTATGGGCGAAATCCCCACCATATTATGGAGGCCATTTTTAAGGCCTTCGCCAAAGCGTTAGATCAGGCCACCCGGTTTGATGATCGAATTCAAGGCGTGTTATCCACCAAGGGCACCTTGTAACGGTGATCATGAGGAATGGGGTGAACGCGAAACGCTGATGATTGCCATTATCGATTATGAAATGGGAAATCTCCGAAGTGTCCAAAAAGGATTCGAAGCGGTTGGGCATGAGGCACGGATCACTCGAGACCCTCGCCAAATCGCAGAGGCAAGCCATGTCGTCCTCCCGGGTGTGGGGGCATTCGGGGATTGTATGCACAACCTGAAGCGGTACGGGTTGACGGACTCCATCTATGAGACTGTCGAGTCAGGAAAACCGTTTCTGGGTATTTGTGTCGGGTTTCAATTACTCTTTGCCGAAAGTGAAGAATTCGGCCGACATGAAGGTCTGGGAATTCTCCCGGGAAGGGTCAAAGCCTTTCTTCCGGATAAGGAGCACGGGTCATCGTACAAAATTCCCCATATGGGATGGAACACGCTGCAGATTCAGCATGACATTCCCCCCTTGCAGGGTGTGGAGTCCGGGGCTTACGCGTATTTTGTGCATTCATTCTACGTAGAAACGGATGATGAATCGTTGGTCAGTTCAAAAACTGAATATGGGGTGACGTTTCCCAGTAGCATTTGGAAGAATAAAATCTTTGCGACACAATTTCATCCCGAGAAAAGCCAATCAAACGGATTGCGGGTGTTAAAGAACTTTGGTGACTGGCAATGAACCAGAAGGCACTGGGACAACAATGCTCTCGCTTCTTCCACGGATATGGCCTAAGTGTCCTGGTGATTCTCGGCGGCCTGTCCTGGGGATGTGTGCCTGACAAAGTTAAGGTTCGCTCAGCCAGACAATTTAATCCTGTCGCGATCACCAGCGTGGCCGTTCTCCCTTTCCATACGCTTAAAACACCTCAATGGTCACGAGGTCAGAGTCTTCGAGGGCTCAAGGATCCAGAGGAAATTCGGACTCAATTCCGCTTGCCAGGAACGGACCAATACGGGGCGGCCCATGAAAAAAAAGCGCGGTATGAAGTGTCGGCAACGGCAGCCCAACGAATTACATCGATGGTGATTTCTGCCCTGGAGCACCGTCCAGGCTTACGGGTCGTCGTTCCCCCGAAACCCTCAGAGGAACCCGTTCCGCCAGATGAAGAGAATGCGGATTCCTACGCGCAGCAGGCCCGGGAAGCCGGAAAACGCTGGAAGGTTGATGGGGTGATTATGGGGTTAGTTCGAACGTACCGTCAGCGTGAGGGATCGAAATTAGGCGCGATACCCGCCGCCGTGGGCTTTGAAGTGTTTCTCGTCCAGCCGACCGATGGGGTGGTATTGTGGAAAGGGGAGTTTTACGAGGAGCAAAAACCCCTGAATGAAGACTTTTTGGGGTTTATCGAAAAAAGCGGGGGATTCGTCACAGCTGAGGAACTGGCGGAGTTGGGCGTGCGAAAGGTCATGAAGCAATTTCCAGTAGGGTTGGATGGGAGAACATAGACGGTGTGCTCCCGATTAAGCATGAAAGAGGGACGATGGTATTAATACCGGCAATTGACCTAAAAAACGGAAAATGTGTTCGGTTGCGACAAGGCGAAATGGATCAGGAGACCCAGTATTCGGACGATCCCGTCGGCATGGCGGAACAATGGCAAAGTCGGGGAGCCGAATACTTGCATGTGGTCGATCTGGACGGAGCTGTGGATGGTATGCCACGGCATGTCTCACAAATCCGGGGAATCGCCGAACGGCTTTCGATCCCGATTCAAGTCGGTGGCGGCATCCGAAACCTGAAAGCGGTACAGGACTATCTTGAGAATGGAGTGGATCGGGTTGTCGTCGGAACGGCAGCCTTAGAAAATGCTGAGTTTCTCGCACAGGCCGCGAAATCGTTTCCGAAAAAAATTCTCGTCGGCATTGATGTCAAAAACGGGTATGTCGCTGTGCAAGGATGGACCTCCGTTTCTACGCTGACTCCAGAGCAGGTGTTTGCCATGATTCAGGATCTTCCTTTAGGCGGATTGGTCTTCACCGATATTTCGCGAGATGGCATGTTGGTTGGTCCCAATATTCCGGCCTTACGGGAAGCGGCCACAACCTCTCCCTTTCCCCTTATCGCCTCGGGAGGGGTCACATCACTATCGGATATTCAAGCTATTCAGGATCTTGGGCCAAAAATTTCCGGAATTATTGTCGGGAAGGCGCTGTATGAAGGCACACTGGATTTTCGAGCCGCTCTTGAATTCGTCCAATCTTCCGGTGAGGCTCGATCAGCATGTTAACCAAACGGATCATTCCCTGTTTGGACGTGAAGGATGGACGGGTGGTCAAAGGGGTGTCCTTCGTGAACCTTCGAGATGCCGGGGATCCTGTGCATGTGGCGCAGGTCTATGATAAGGAAGGGGCGGACGAGTTGTGTTTCTTGGATATCACCGCATCCCACGAAAAACGGGATACGATTTTGGATGTGGTCATTCGGACGGCTGAGCAAGTGTTTATGCCGTTGACCGTTGGAGGGGGGATTCGTACCCTTGAGGATATTCGCCGCCTCTTGGAAGCGGGTGCAGATAAAGTGAGTATCAATACTGCAGCGGTGCAACAGCCCGATTTTGTTAAGGCGGCCGCGAATCGATTCGGATCGCAGTGCATCGTGGTGGCCATTGACGCCAAATGTCACAGTTCCTGTGAAGGGGAATCCACCGGCTGGGAGGTTTTCACGCACGGAGGGAGAAAAGAGACAGGGATTGATGCCATTGAGTGGGCCCGACGAATGATGGAGTATGGAGCAGGGGAGATACTTTTAACCAGTATGGATCAGGATGGAAGGCAAGAGGGATACGATCTCGGGTTGACGGCGGCTATCTCTGAAGCGGTGACCATCCCGGTCATTGCCTCCGGGGGAGCCGGCACTCTCGAACATCTGTACGAAGCCTTTCAGGTAGGAAAAGCCGACGCGGTCCTCGCCGCTTCCATATTTCATTATCAAACCTATTCCTTGGGGCAGGCCAAATCATTCCTGGCTGAACGAGGGATACCCATGCGGTTGGGAAGTCTTCCGGTTGGGATTGGATAAGACCTGATGAAACAGGAAGGGGCCGCATCCGAACTGCAATTTGATAGCCAAGGGCTTGTACCCTGTATCGTTCAGGATTGGATAGACGGGACTGTGCTCATGGTGGGATTTATGAATCAAGAGGCGTTTCAGACGACTCAACAAAGTGGCCGAGTCCATTTTTGGAGTCGGTCGCGCAAGCGATTATGGAAGAAGGGGGAGACCTCAGGAAATGAATTGGTTGTGCAGGAGGTCTTTGTCGATTGTGATCGCGATACGGTGTTGGTGAAAGCTCAGCCGCAGGGTCCGACCTGTCACACCGGAGAACGCACTTGTTTTTTTGCTCCCCTGGATGCAGAAAGTCGATCTCTCTCGAAGGAGGGGACCGCTTGGGGTGGGATTTCCCGAAGATTGTACGAGATGGTTCAAGATCGACAGGCGAACCCCCGTGAGGGGTCATACGTGTCGGGGTTGCTCCAAGAGGATGTCGACCGAATTTTAAAAAAAGTCGTAGAAGAAGCCGGGGAAGTCGTTCTGGCTGGTAAAAATCGTGATCGGGACGAAATCGTCTATGAGGTCGCGGATCTATGGTTTCATACGCTGATTCTTTTGGGTTATTTCTCGGTTCCTCCTGAAGATATTTATCGTGAGCTCGGAAAGCGGTTTGGCAAATCGGGTATTCGTGCCCCAAAGGAGAAAGCGGCTGATGGGTGACTGTATCTTTTGTCAGATTGTTCAGGGTACCATCCCGACGACCAAATGCTTTGAGGATGACGCCGTCATAGCCTTTGACGATATCAATCCTCAGGCTCCGGTCCATGTGTTGGTCATTCCCAAAAAGTGTATCACCTCGTTGGCCGAAGTCCAGGAAGAGGACACTGAGTTGATGGGGCGGTTGATCATGGTCGCGACCAAAATAGCACGTGAACGAAAATTACATGAAGGTGGGTACCGGGTGATCGTGAATACGGGACAGGGAGCAGGCCAGACGGTGTTTCATCTTCATGTGCATGTCTTAGGCGGGCGTTCATTTCAGTGGCCTCCAGGGTGAGGCCGATCTGGGATGCGACCATGAGCGATGACCGACGTGAGGGCTCTTCAGAAATTATCCAGCAAATTCGTGAACGGGTGGACTTGGTCGACCTGATTTCCACCTATGTCAGCTTGAAAAAGGCTGGGCAAAATTATAAAGGCCTCTGTCCGTTCCATTCAGAAAAAACCCCTTCCTTTTCCGTTAATCCGACGAGCCAGTTTTTCCATTGCTTTGGGTGTCAGGCCGGGGGAGATGCCTTCACGTTTTTGATGAAGCAGGAAGGCCTGACGTTTCCTGAGGCTCTTCGTGAGCTTAGCCAACGGACCGGGATTGCGCTTCCGGAACGTCGCTCCTCACAGCCTCAGCGGAAATCGCAGGTCTCTCGAGATCGGTATCTTCATCTGTGTCAGCTTGCCAAATCGTGGTATCACCGAAATTTGATGGAGTCTTCTGTCGGTGAAGGTGCCCGGGCCTACCTGAGACAACGAGGCATTCCACCGGAAATCTGGGAAACCTTTCAGCTGGGGTTTGCCCCAGAGGGATGGAATGGCCTTTCCGGTTGGATGGAACAACATGCCGTGTCCATTCAAGAATTGGTCTATACAGGGTTAGTGGTCCAAAAAACCAAGGAGGGAAGTACCCGGGTCTCCACGTATGATCGATTCCGTGACCGAATCATGTTTCCGATCGATGACCATCGAGGGCAGACTGTGGCCTTTGGGGGTCGAGTCATCAATCCTGAGTTGAATCCCAAGTATCTCAATTCTCCGGAAACCGAGATGTTTGTGAAAGGTAAATCGCTGTATGGGTTACATCGAGCCCGTCAACCAGCGACGGCCCAAGGGCGATTTTTTTTGGTCGAAGGGTATTTTGATGTCATCGCCCTTCACCAACAGGGATTGGAAAATGCCGTGGCCCCCTTGGGAACGGCCCTGACCGGAGAGCACGTCCAGGTGTTGCGGCGTCTGGTTCCAGCTGTGACGCTCATTTTTGATGGAGATGTCGCTGGCAAAGCGGCTGCCCTTCGCTCCCTGGATTTATTCATGAATTCCGGAATGGACGTGCGAGTCATGCGTTTGCCCGTAGGGGAGGATCCCGACACGTTTGTGCGAACGCAGGGTGTTGAGGCCTTTCAGGAGTTAGAGAAGGCATCTCCGACGTTACTGGATTTTGCGATTACCTCTGCCCTGGAGGGCGTTCAAAAAGATTCCATCCAAGACCGGGTCAAACGAGCCGATGATGTTCTACGCATTCTTCAGAGAACCACCAATCCGCTGGAAAAGGATGAGTACCTGAAGGTGATGGCTGAACGATTAGGTATTCGCCAAGACTTATTACGAAAACGGCTTTCGACTGTTCGATACCGGGTAGAGTCCCGACGACCTTCCGATCCAAAAGGGAAGTCTGTTCCTTCGATGACCCTTCCTAAGGGCAAACCGGAGGAACGGGATTTGTTGATCCTCCTACTCCAGGGCCGTTTGGAGCCTGATCAGGTGGACAAATTGGATCCTAAAGCCCTCACCGTTCCCGTTTACCGGGAAATCTTGGGCCAGGCATTAACGTTTCGTGATCAGAATGGCCAGGTTGATTTGGAGAGATTTCGAGGAGCCTTCGGACAAGATCCCTCTGTCGGTTCTGTCATGACCCAACTCAGTGTGTGGGAATTGTACGTGGATAACCTTCCAGATCATGTTCAGGGATGTTTTCGAGTCTTGGAAAATCGACGGTTGCAAAAGAATCTCGATGAGCTCATTAGTCAGTTAAAAGTGGCGGAACGTGAAGGCCGGCAAGAGGTCATCGATGCCCTTGTGTCTCAGATTAATGATCTTCGGGGAAAGAAGGCCTCATTGATGGTGTCTTCCTAGGAATTTGGGGTATAAAGGGTAGGAAAAATCCTGAAAGAGTTTTTCCAGAGTGGTCTCTTATGGTAAAACGTACTGTAACCTCTTGTCTGGTGTATGATTGTTCGGTATATGGTAAATGTTCCCGGGCCCATAGCTCAGTTGGTTAGAGCGGCTGACTCATAATCAGTTGGTCCCAGGTTCAAGTCCTGGTGGGCCCACCAGGTTTTCTGATCAAGGGGCCGGCAGTCTCACACCGAATTATCGTGGAGGAAATTGAGGATTTCGTGAATTCCCAACTGCAATTTCTCATAGAATTACAAAAATTTGATCTTCGAATTTTTCAGATACAAGATCAACAGCGCACCATCCCAGACCTAATCCAACAAGCCGAAGCTCCTCTTTTAGACATTAACCAGCAACTTCAAATCCTTAAAAATACTGGGGAAACGCTCGTGGCTCAGCGTCGCAGCGCCGAGCGGGAGCTTGCAGTACAGGACGAGCTGTTGCAAAAAGTACGGGGTCGGCTTTCCGAACTCAAAACGAACAAAGAATATCAGGCCCATCTGTATGAAATTGAACTGGCCAGGAAGAAAAAGGATTCTCTTGAAGAAAATGTGCTGGAAATCATGGAAAAAGTCGAAGAGAATGAAAAGGCCATCGCTGAATTAGAAGGACAGATCACGGAAGCGAATAAAACATTCGAGGTTGAAAAGACTCGATTAGAATCTCAGTTAGCCAGCCTGACCGAGGAAATGGAACAACTTGCGCACGAACAAACGACGGTTGCGAGTTCCGTCGAGAAGCCCCTGTTGAATCGCTATAACCGGTTGAAAACCCTGCGAAAGGGGTTTGCGGTGGCCCAAGTGAACGGGGGCGCTTGCTCGGGGTGCCGTTTGCAACTTCCCCCGCAACTGGTCGCGGAAGTCAAACGTGGCGATGAATTGTTAGATTGTTCCTATTGCCATCGTATCTTATACATGGCCCATCATTTAGAAGTGGAAACGACCGAATAGTTGGTTTTCCCTTCTCTACTTCCCCTCTCTTGCATTCTCTCATCAGGACTTCTAGTATGAGGATTGGTGGTGTCGGTGGGCCGGGTGGCCGCTTGCGACCATGGTCGTGAGAGGAAAGTCCGGACTCCAAAGGGCAAGGTGCTGGGTAACGCCCAGGCAGAGCGATCTGACACCAGCGCCACAGAAAACATACCGCCGATGATGAAAGTTCGCTTTCGTCAGGTAAGGGTGAAAAGGTGGGGTAAGAGCCCACCGCGCCTGTGGTGACACAGGTGGCAGGGTAAGCGTCACCTGGAGCAAAACCAAATAGGGGAGCGCGATGGTGGGGGGCCAGATGAACATCAGGCTGTCTCATCATGAAAGGTCGGCCCGACCGATGTTCCCGGGTAGGTTGCTTGAAGCCCAGGGTAACTTGGGTTCCAGAGAAATGGTCACCGCCAATTAAGGGAAACCTTGTTATTGGTACAGAATCCGGCTTATAGGCGCGCCGCACCACCTCATTTACTCTTCCAGCCCAAAGCCCACGGTGGTGAGTAGGGGAAGTCTCAACGCACCTGTGAAGGGAAATCTTCTAAAATATTGGTTTGACTGAGGTTTTTCTCATTGCTAGAATGAGAGTTTAGTCCATTCAGCGGTCCTAGAAAAGTCTGAAGTTCGTCATTTTCATACATCTTGTCCCCATCGTCTAGTCAGGCCTAGGACGCCGGCCTTTCAAGCCGGCAACACGGGTTCAAATCCCGTTGGGGACACCATAAATTCAAGCCGCTGAATTACGATTCAGCGGCTTTTGTTTTTTGAAATAGGTGTCTCAGGGGATAGAGCGGGACTTTCCTTCACACGAGGTTGTAAATGAGATATGGTAAACCAAGTATTCATCTTTCATTTTTTCTACTTATGAGGGCTTCGATGAGACGAGTATTGGTCATAATGCTAATGATGGTGGCGCTGGGTCTGAGTCCGGCCTATGCCCAATTCGAAGGAGGGCAGGACGCCAAGGCTGGAGAAGGGTGGCTGGATGCGCCGGTTACGGATGACGGCCCGTTAGGGTCGATGATTTTAATACCCGAAGGGGAGTTCATGATGGGAGATAATGATGGTTCCCGGAATGAACGTCCGGAGCATAAGGTCTGGTTAAAGGCGTATTACATCGATCGTTATGAAGTCACGATGAGTGAATACCAGAAGCTCTTAGACGAAGATTACAGTATTGAACCCCCACCTTTGTGGAATGATGGTGTCGCGGTCGGAAAAAACGGAAACCGTCCGGCAGTCGGGATTACCTGGACTGCGGCAAACCGGTATTGCCAATGGGTCAAAAAACGGTTGCCCACCGAAGCGGAATGGGAAAAGGCCGCTCGAGGAACGGATGGGCGTCGATACCCATGGGGGCATATGCAGCCCTTTGTGGATATCGCCAATTATAATCAGGGAACGACGGGATGGGTAAGCTATAAGATCACTCTTGCTCCGGTGACTAGTGGGACCCGAGGGATGAGTATTCGACACGGACTCAAAGAAGGGGGAAAAAGCTTCTACGGCCTGTATCACATGGCGGGCAATGCGACCGAATGGGTCAATGACTGGTACGATCGGTATTACTATGAAGACAGTCCAGAGAAAAACCCACCAGGACCGGAAGAAGGAGAATATAAAGTTCTCAGAGGGGGGTCATGGGAGGATCAACCCGTCAATCTGCGTGTCACTGCCCGGTCAAAGGCTGAGGTTGAATATCAAGACCTCACCACTGGCTTTCGATGTGCGAAGGATGCGAAATAGCTTGAAATGGTTCAGGTGCCATCAAACCTTCACGGGTTTGAGTGCATAAGAGGACTGGATTCTTGCGATAACGGTTGGAGGGACGGTTCCGAACGTTTCCTGCCATAGAGCCACCGAGCGGTTCTCCCTCCCACGTTTCGAATCGTGTGGGGAACACCGGCTGGGATGAGGATTTCCTCTCCCACCGCCGGGCGTTGTTTTTGACCTTCCATATCCAATTCTAATTCCCCAGACATCACCATAAAAAGCTCTTCACTCTCGGAAGTGTGGTTCTGCCATTCTCGACCGGCGTGATCAATCCATAGTCCGCAGGAAAAGCCCCTGGCATGCCAGTCTTTGGCCACTTCCGCACGTTCGATGGGTTGAGGCTGTTCCGTCATTTCTCGAATATCCGAATTCCTGAGTATCTGTTGTGTTGGCTGGATTCCTAAGAGGGAAAATTTGAAGCGGCTAGCATACCGCTTCTTCGTGTCTTTTTCCAGTAAAATGTTTAACTACACCCGTTTGTGGCTCCACAATTATCACATTTTAAGCACGTTCCATTCCGAACCATCTTAAATTGCTTACATTCTGGGCAAGGATCACCTTCGTACCCTTTTTGGCGGGCTTCTTGAACCTCCGTCATCGTCACGGTTTCTCGCTGAATTTTCAACTCCCGTGAAACTTTTTGGGAACCCCCATTTTTGCCAGCTCCATTTCCCGTCGATTTTCGTGAAGGAAACACTTCGGGGCTGATCGAGGTTGACCCTGAAGAAACGGATCGGGGGTCGACCAAGTCGTCATCGTCATCGTCTTCAGGTTCGGGCTCTTTTTTCAAGGCATCCACACGAAGATCTTCGGGACTAACCTGTTTGAGTTCATTCTTATCTAAATAGGTAATGGCCAATTCACGGAAAATATAATCGATGATGGACGTGGACATTTTGATGTGATTGTTGAGACCGACGACACCATTGGGTTCAAACCGGGTAAAGAGGAAGGCGTCCACGAATTCTTCCAACGGCACGCCATGTTGGAGACCCAAAGAAATGGCGATGGCAAAACAATTCATTAAACTTCGAAATGCTGCCCCTTCTTTGTGCATATCCAGGAAAATTTCACCAAGGGTACCATCCTCATATTCACCGGTTCGTAAGTATATTTTGTGTCCACCGACGATGGCTTTTTGGGTATAGCCTCCACGGCGGGTGGGGAGGGGACGCCGTTTGGCCAGGTAGCGAACTAAGACTCGTGAGGCGGCGTGTTTGGCTGCTGAAGCCACCTGATCGCTTTGGGCGGTGGCCGGCTCTCCCCAATCACTGACACTGTTTAACGGTTGACTGAGCTTGGAGCCATCCCGGTAAAGTGCGATAGCCTTGAGCATAGATGTCCATCCGGTCATGTAGGCCTCCTTGACTGAGTCCACAGAGGCATCGGATGGCATATTGATCGTCTTGCTGATCGCTCCGCTGATGAAAGGCTGAGCCGCAGCCATCATACGAATGTGGGCAGGAGGGGAAATGAAGCGTTGTCCCAGCCGGCCGCAGCGATTAGCACAGTCAAAAATCGGAAGGTGTTCAGGTTTCAGGTGTGGAGCGCCTTCGACGGTCATCGTGCCGCAACAATAATCGTTGGCGGCGAGGACTTCCTCTTGGGTAAACCCTAAGAGAGTGAGGATATTCAATTGGGGGTCTTGAAGCTCGGTCTCCGATAGCCCCAACGTGGTTTGACAAAATTCTTCACCGAGTGTCCATTTATTGAAGGCAAAATTGATATCAAATGCTCCATCCAAGGAATGCTCGACCCGTTCGATCGTCGATCGGTCGAACCCTTTGTCTTTTAACGCGTCATGGTTAAGGAAGGGGGCATTTTTCAAGGTTCGGGTACCGGTGGCATAGGTAATAATGTCTTGAATTTGGCTGGAGCTATACCCTAAGTGCCGCAGAGCTGGAGGAAGACTTTGGTTAATGATTTTGAAGTACCCGCCTCCTGCTAACTTTTTAAACTTTACGAGGGCAAAGTCAGGCTCAATACCCGTGGTATCGCAATCCATCACCAGACCGATCGTTCCCGTGGGAGCGATAACGGTCGATTGGGCATTCCGGTATCCATATTGTTCGCCGAGTTCCAGGGCCCGGTCCCAAGATTTTTGCGCGGCCTTGAGGAGGTCGGGCGGGCATTCTTCCTGATGAATGCCGGCGGGAGGAATGGTTAACCCCTCATATTCGTCCGTGGGGGCGTTATAGGCGGCACGCTGATGATTTCGCATCACACGAAGCATAGCTTCCGCATTGCGAGGATAGGCATTGAACGGGCCGAGTTCTTTCGCCAATTCCGCTGACGTGGCATAGGATTCCCCCGTCATCAATGCGGTAATAGCGCCGCACCAGGCCAGAGCCTGCGGAGAATCATAGGGGATACCAAGTTTCATCAGGATGGAGCCCAGATTGGCATAGCCCAATCCGAGGGTCCGGAAAGAAAAGCTTTTCTCTGCGATGGCCCGGCTGGGGAAACCCGCCATCAGGACGCTGATCTCTAAGACGATCGTCCATAAGCGAACCCCATGTCGAAATCCCTCGATGTCGAATTGCCCTTCGGCGTTTAAAAAACGTCCTAGGTTCAAGGATGCCAAGTTGCAGGCGGTATCATCCAAGAACATGTATTCGCTGCAGGGATTCGAGGCATTGATGCGCCCGTCTTGAGGACAGGTATGCCATTCGTTAATGGTGGTGTCATATTGCACCCCCGGATCCGCGCAGATCCAGGCAGCCCAGGCAATGCGATTCCATAACTCTTGGGCCGGGATGGTCTTACAGACCGATCCATCGGTTCGCCGAGTGAGGGGCCAATCCCCACCGGATTTCAAGGCATCGAAAAATTCATTCGGGATACGAATGCTGTTGTTGGAATTTTGTCCGGATACTGTCTGATAGGCCTTACTATCCCAATTCGTGTCGTATTCATGGAACACAAAATGAGTGAACCCTTCTTGGGCATAGTTGAACATGCGTTGAATATAGGGCTCCGGGACGGCGACCTCTCGTGCGGCCTGAATGGCTTCGCGTAATGACTGGTTTTCCCGAGGATTAATTTCTACCTTGGTCGTCCCATCGGGTTTGGAGAGATGGCAGGCTTTCAAGACGTTATTCAGATGCCGGGCACAGATCGTGGAACCTGTGACCATGGCTGCCACTTTCTGCTCTTCAATGACTTTCCAATCGATAAATTCTTCAATGTCAGGATGATCGAGATCGAGGCAGACCATCTTGGCCGCTCGGCGCGTCGTACCTCCAGATTTGATCGCCCCTGCCGCACGATCTCCGATTTTAAGGAAGGACATGAGTCCGGAAGAGCGGCCTCCACCAGAGAGGGGCTCACTATCAGCGCGTAGACGGGAGAAGTTCGTGCCGGTTCCTGATCCATACTTGAACAGCCTGGCTTCTCGCACCCACAGGTCCATGATGCCCCCTTCATTCACCAAATCATCCGAAATGGATTGAATGAAACAGGCATGGACTTGGGGTCGTTCGTAGGCATTCTTGGCTTGTTTAACTCGATGGGTATTGGGATCGACATAATAATGGCCTTGGGGTGGCCCCGAGAGGCCATAGGCAAAATGAAGGCCCGTGTTAAACCATTGCGGGGAATTGGGCGCGGCCATTTGCCATGCCAACATGTAGCTCAACTCATCTTCGAAGGTTTGAGCATCTTCAGGGGTATCAAAATAGTGGTGGGTCTTTCCCCATTCGGTCCAACATCCCGCTAACCGGTGAAACACCTGACGGGCATCCCGTTCACCACCTAATACGGGGGCGCCTTTTTCATTCAGGAGGGGCTTGCCCTGATCATCACATTGTGGGACTCCGGCTTTTCTAAAGTACTTTTGAGCCAGGATATCGATGGCTAATTGTGACCAATGCTCGGGGGCTAAAATATTATCTTGATAGAACACCGCAGACCCGTCGGGGTTCCGGATTTCTGAGGAACGGGTGGAAAACGGGATGTTCTGGTAGGGGCTTTCCCCGGCTTTGGTAAAACGACGTTCAATTTTCATGAATGGTCTCCTTTGGAGGACATCCGAAAACGGTGAGGTATGTATTCAACCACTTTCCCAACTTCCAAACTTGGTAAGAGCCCTGTCAGGGGCTTATGAAGAGCTGCCTGGAAACAATGATAGTTTCACGCATTCGAAAGAATGAAATCCTTCGAATGAATCTACTGAGTAATGCAATCTGTTCGTGAATGGGGGAGGGGCGTGTGAGCCACTCCAGATGAAACCAGCAATTTCCAAAAAATACCAAGCAGCATCATAAAGGATGAGAATGGAAGAAAGTATGGATAAAATCAAAGAACCACAATCTATAGAGGATCTAAAAATTTGTCAATACTAAATGTTGTGAGAAAGTTTGGACTTTGGGGATTTCTGTGAAAAACTTGTGGGTTGAAAAAGCCTCGTTATCTAAGGGGTTATTATTCTAGTTTACCACAGTTATCCACAGGAGGTGGAGGAGGAAAAATGGTTTATGCACAAGGGTCGCGGATGAGAGGAAATTTTTTTTAATGGATGGCCTACAATGCGGTTCACATTTTTTAAAGAATGGGGAATTCCCAGTCGGATGAGTTTGGAAAACCGGAATGGTACGGATTTTCGAAAAAAGCCCTCAACACTTTTGCGTTCCCCACGGTTCCTATGTCACCGTTGCTGTTCGAAAGGAAGAGGACGATGTGCCATGAATGGGCGAGTATCCCAGGATGAAAATTTAAAAAAGGAGTCAACTGATGTATGTATGGAGCAAGCGTTTAATTTTCGGGTTGTTGATTGCCTTCGTGGTCTTTCAGGGAATCTTTTTGCTAGTGGGAGGAGGGGGTGGTAGTCAATTGAACATACGAACGACTCAATGGATTACCGTCAATTATCTCTTATTATTGATATGGATTTTTGTCTGGATGTTTGATCAGGCTCGGGTCAGGGGGAAGAATGTGTGGGTATGGTTGCTTCCTTTTGTCATTCTCCCTCTTCCAACCTTAGGAATTTTTATTTTACTGTTGCAACGGCGGATCGCCTGACTCGATTACCCGATGACCACTCGTGATTGAGCATAGCGGTAGGGTTTATGTACTGAAGTTTTTACGGCAAATAATCCGATCATGAGCGGACCAAAGCGTCCGAGGAGCATCGAAAGAATCACCATCAGCTTGCCAAAGTCCGTGAGGGCAGCGGACAGACTATGGGCTTCGCCATCGCCCAGCGACATGCCCACGATGCCCATGGCCGAGGTCACCTCAAACATCAAGGACAGGAAGGGTTGGGACTCGGTCGAGGCCAACAGCAGAGTCATTCCCGTGATGAGAGTCAACGCGATGATCGTGAGGCATAAGGCCCGGGTGACAAGGTCGGGAGGAATCCTGCGGTGAAACACTTCCACGTCATCGTCCCGGCGAAGCAAACTCCAGATCGTGAGGAACACGATCGCGATCGTCGTCGTTTTAATCCCACCTGACATGCTCCCGGGTGAGCCGCCGATAGCCATGAGCAGAAGAAGAAAGTACAGGGTGGGTTCCCGCATGGCTCCGAGGTCAATGGTGGTGAACCCTGCCGTACGTGAAACGGTATGAAAATAGGAAACGGTGAACGTTTCTCCGAGAGAGGCCTGTTGGAAGGTGTTCGGATTATTCCATTCCAGGAGGGCAATGCCTATGGTCCCGATCAAGATAAGCAGAGCTGTCGTGATCACCACGACCTTGGTATGGGTGCGGAACCGATAGCGTTGTCCTCGGAGGTTGTCCAGTAAGTCTTCAAAGACCAGGAAACCAATACTTCCCAGAATGACAAGGACGGTCACGATGCCATTGATGGTCCAATCCGTTTGAAACGAGAGAAGACTATCGGAAAATAAAGCGAAGCCAGCATTGTTAAACGCGGATATGGAATGAAAAATGCCGTAATAGATGGCTGTGTCCCAAGGAAGGTCTTGAGCAAAACGAACCGAGAGAAACACGGCACCCAAGCTCTCCAAGCCGAACGTGATCAACGTGACCAGTTTGACGAACCGGACTAAGCCCTGCATGTCCATGGTGTTCATCGTCTCCGTTAGCATCATGCGATCTCGGAGGCCAAGACGGCGTCCGAGCATGAGCAGGATCAAGGTCGCCATAAGCGCATACCCCAAGCCGCCTATCTGAATGAGCAGCAAAATAATAATCTGCCCGAACAGGGTGAAATCGTGTGGGGTATCCATCACGATCAGGCCGGTGACGCACACGGCTGATGTTGCGGTAAACATCGCATCCAAAAACCCTAAATCCGTCCCCGGTGGTGTCGCGAAGGGCAGCATCAATAAACAGGCCCCGAGAAGAATGAGTCCCATAGCGGCAAGAGCCACGACCTGTCCCGGCAGCAGACGAAAACCCATAAACCGAGAAAGCAAAAGCCGCCCCAGTCCGGTATTCATGTCATTCATGTGGGTTCCTAACGGCTCGGGGTTGGAGATGGTGTTGAGGGATCAATGGACATCGATCGTCCTGAACGGGGCAATGAACATTCGAGGATGCGACGAAAAGTCTGAGATCAATAAGAGGCGAAAAAAGCGGGATCAAAGTGGAGCCTACGGCTCGGTCTGGGGCAATCATGGTGTGATGAGGAAAAATACTAACATGTTCATGGGGGATTGGGAACACTTCTTCCCAAAACCTTGTGAGGTGGTAGAGGCTGCTTTATAATTTCCGTTCTATGTGTGTGGGTTCAGAGCACTCTCCAAAGATTGCCTTTTATACCGTCGGATGCCGGCTCAACCAGGCGGAAACCGCTCTACTGAAAGACCGGTTCCGTCAAAGGGGATTCGTCCCGGTTGAGTATGGCCAACAGACGGATATCTTAATCGTGAATTCCTGTTCGGTTACGGAAGGCGCTGAATCGGATTGTCGTCGGGTCATCAGGCAAACCCTCCGGCAATCTCCGCAAGCCTTCGTGGCCGTCACCGGGTGTTACGCGCAAACCGGGTTGGCTGTTCTGCAGGATATTGAAGGGATCGACCTTATTGTAGGGAATACCTTCAAAATGCAGTTGCCGGAAATCTTGCCTCCTATCTCGCAACGCCAAAAACATGACCGACCGGTGATCCAGCATGCACGCATTGCACCGGAAGACTTTGTGCTCGAAGGGGTCGGGGAGTATGCCACTACGCGCGCCAACCTCAAAATTCAAGATGGCTGTCAATTCATGTGTGCCTTTTGCTTAATTCCCTTCGCCCGTGGTCGAGAGCGGAGCCGGGTCCTAGAGGATGCTGTTCGGGAAGCGGAGGCCCTGGTAGCCAAAGGGCATAAAGAACTCGTCTTGACGGGAGTGAATATCGGTCAATATCAGGATCACGGACGGGACTTGCTCGTTTTGTTGGAGCATTTGGAACGCATCGAGAACCTGTCACGTATCCGTATATCTTCGATTGAACCCACGACCCTGCCCGAAGGATTGTTGGAGTACATGCAGGATTCAACCAAATTGTGTCGGTTCCTCCATGTGCCCATGCAAAGCGGCGATGACAACATCTTACGGGCCATGAACCGGCGGTATACGCGGCAATCGTATCAGGAGGCGATGGAATGGGCTCTTAAACAAGTCCCCGAAGTCTGTTTCGGGACGGATATGATGGTAGGGTTTCCGGGAGAGGGGGAACGGGAGTTTGCCAATACCCGAGCCTGTGCGCATGATTTGCCTTTTTCGTACATGCATGTGTTTAGTTATTCTCCCAGGCCAGGAACGGCTGCGGTCAAATTACCTCAAGCCGTGCCTCAGGATGTCATCAAAAATCGAAGTCGGGAATTACGGGACATCTCGCAACGGCAACGGATGATGTTTTACCAAGGCATGA
The DNA here is from genome assembly GCA_965223275.1 of Nitrospirales bacterium. Taxonomy (GTDB): domain Bacteria; phylum Nitrospirota; class Nitrospiria; order Nitrospirales; family UBA8639; genus Nitrospira_E. The sequence goes on along the minus strand of OZ244992.1, from coordinate 1,241,571 downwards.
TGGGAAAAAAGATGGATGTGTTAATTGAAACCCAGGAACGCGAAGGATATTGGATAGGGTTGACCGATAACTTTGCTCGGGTAGCGGTTGCTTCTGCCAGGCCACTTGACAATACGATGGTTTCGGTTCGAATTACTGGAATGATGGCCGATCGTGCGATTGGGGTGATTGATGGGGAACAAGCCGATGTTCCTCGGGTTCCTCTGACGATCCAAAAGGGAGACCCTCTTTCTCATGAGGCGTTCGTATGAGCGAGCAAAGGGATGAATAGTACGCCATTGGTCGTCCCCACACGGAATGCCGAATCCCTTCCCACGGCACCAAGCAGTGGGTATCAGGTCTATGTGGAAACCTTTGGGTGTCAGATGAACGAGTATGATACCGAACTCGTCCGATCCTTGATGAAATCCCGGGGTTTTACCTTTACGGCCTCCGAAGACCAGGCGGATGTAGTGTTATTCAACACGTGTGCGATACGTGAGAACGCACATAACCGGCTCTATGGGCATTTATCCAAGTATAAGGCGATCAAAGAAGATCGGGGCATCGTGATTGGGGTCTTGGGCTGTATGGCTCAAAACCTCAAACAGGAATTACTGAACAAACGATCATTCATCGATGTTCTTGCCGGACCCGATGCCTATAGACGGTTGCCCGATCTCGTGATGGATGCTCTGGACCATCAACGGCAGGGCGTGGCCGTGGACCTATCCGAGGTAGAGACCTACAGCCACATCCTTCCAGACCGGACCGGGGGCGTGAATGGCTGGATTGCCGTCATGCGGGGTTGTGACAACTTCTGTTCATTCTGTGTGGTGCCCTATACCCGTGGCCGTGAACGATCCCGAGACCCCAAAGGGATTCTGGAGGAAGCGCAGTATTTGGCGGGGCAGGGGGTCAAGCAAATCACGGTCTTAGGTCAGAACGTGAATTCCTACCGGTATGAGGCATGGGATTTTGCCCGTTTGTTGGTGGCCGTCGCGGAGGTGCCGGGAATTCAACGCGTACGGTTTACTTCCCCTCATCCCAAAGACTTTCCTCCTGCTCTATTGGAGGCGGTCGCGCAGCACCCACGCATCTGTAATCACATTCATCTCCCGGTTCAATCGGGGAACGATCGCATCCTGGAACGAATGGGGCGGTGTTATACCCGAAGGGAGTATATGGACTTGGTTCATGCGATTCGCCAAAAAGGCCCCATTTTTCTGACCACCGATATTATTTGCGGGTTCTGCGGAGAAACCGAAGCAGAGTACATGGATACTTACCGACTTATGGAAGACGTGGGGTATCAGGCGGCCTATGTCTTTAAGTATTCGGAACGCAAAAATACCATCGCCGCCCGAAAATATCCCGATGACATTCCGGAGTCCGTCAAAGGCGCCCGTGCGAACCAGATCATTGAATTACAAAAGGCGGTATCTCTCCAGACCAATCTTTCCGCCATTGGGTCGACCGTCCCTGTCATGATTGAAGGGGATGCGAAAAAATCAGACGGGCAATGGATGGGGCATACTGAACACAACGTCACCGTCGTGTGGCCCAAGGATGACCAGCTTCGGCACCCCGGAGATTTTGTGGCCGTTCACATCCAGGATGCCTCCCCCTCCACCCTTTATGGGAGTCATTGCGTGTAGGTTTGTCGATTCCAGATTCTTGTCCCTGAACCCAGCGCACTCTTTAGTCCCTCCAACATTATCCTCATTCCTCATTCCTTATTCACGCGGAAAAAATTGAGGCTTTCCCTTCCTTGTTACGTATAAACCCGTTTCAATATTGAGCAGTAACTCACAGGAACCTTCACTCAAGTCACCAGTTCATTGTCCGAAAAGTTGTACTGAAGGCCACTCGTGAGGGAAAGCTTGCCTTGCGGCGGGAATCTTCACGACGTGTGACATGCATGGAGCCAAGAATCCTATCCCATTTTCCTTGATGACACTCCTTCAGGAGCAGAGAACAACTGCTGATTGAGGGGACCACCCAAGGAGGGATAGTCGTGAGAGACGAGCACAACGATGGATCAACAGATTCTCCAACGCATTAAAAACTGTAAGACCCTTCCGGCCATCCCGGCTCTGCCCCTTCAGGTACTTCAAATGTGCCGGGATGACAAGACCAACGCGCAGCAGGTTGGGGAGGTGATTAGTAAGGATCCGTCCTTCGTCGCCAAACTTCTGAATGTTGCCAACTCGAGTTTTTACGGAGGCAGTCGCCATAAAGTCACCACCGTGACTCATGCGGTGACCTTGTTGGGCATGAATTCGATCGCCACGCTAGCCTTTTGTTTTTCTCTCTATCGAGATTTACGAAAAAAAGGGGGAGGGGCCTTCGATCATACGCATTTTTGGCATCGTTGTATCCTCGCGAGTTTAGCGGCGAAGATTTTGGCCAAACGGGTTCGCGTGACGAATGAAGAAGAAATCTTCCTGGCTGGTTTGTTGCAGGATCTGGGTATATTGGTCATGAGCGAAGCCTTCGGGAATGAATATGGCATTCTGTATCAAAAGGCGGCGCAGAATCATCAAGCGTTGGAAACCTTGGAGCGTGAGCGGTGGATGACCGATCATTGTGAAATCGGGGCCTGGTTGGCGGAAACCTGGCAATTGCCGGAACTGTTGCAGGAAGCCGTTCGGGGCAGTCACGACCCTTCCCTCGCGACATGCGAGAGTGACGCGGATCAGTTAACCGTGAAATGCGTCGCATTATCGGGAATCTTTGCCGATATGTGGTGCGAATCCCAGACCGAAGAGGCCATTCAACGGGCGCTCCTTAAATCTCAGGAAGTGTTGGACCTGGATCCATCCGGAGTAAGAGAAGTGGCGCAACAGATAGCCGAGGGAATTCCGGACATGTCCAGTTTCTTTCAAGTCAGTCTTGGGAAACCCGAAGAAATCCAAAAAGTCCTCGAAGCGTTGGAACAAATGGTCACCCAGCCTTCTCAAGCCTAAGCTTTCCATTTCTCTCTCTTCCTTTTCTTTTCCGTACCGCAATCGACTCATTCTTGTCCGTCAAGTAGCATCGTCCCGAGGTTTGAACCTGAAAACCCCTCACAAGAAAGGGGTGAAAATTTAGCTTGTACTGAGATTTTCCCCAAGGAATCATGGTAATGGTCAGAATCCTGATGGTCCTTGGGAAAAGTCGGGATGCAGAAAAACATGACTAGGCCTAACATGTTGAAGTGAACCACAGGAGGGTTTCTTCCGATGCCACCCCTCTCGAGAGCGTCCTCACCTGTCGTTGAACATCCCTTGTTGCCCTTTATCCTCGCGATCTTTCTGAGTGCATACTTATTGTTCCAAGTCGAACCGATTATCGCGCGATATATTCTCCCATGGTTTGGCGGGACCCCCGCCATTTGGACAACCTGCATGCTGTTTTTTCAAGTGTTCTTGTTGGGTGGGTATGCCTACGCCCATGCCCTGGCGAGCTATCTGTCGGTACGACGGCAAGTCATGCTGCATCTCCTGTTCTTGACGGGGTCTCTCTGGTTTTTGCCCATCATCCCGGATGAGTCCTGGAAGTGGGAGGGTCCGGAGGATCCGATGTGGCGGATCGTGGCCCTGCTGTCCGTCACGATCGGTATTCCGTTTTTGCTGATTTCGGCCTCTGGTCCGTTATTACAGTCCTGGTTTAGTCGGGCGCATCCGACTCGATCCCCCTACCGATTGTACGCCCTTTCGAATGTTGGATCGCTACTCGGACTCCTGTCCTACCCGTTTCTCATCGAACCGGAATTGGGGTTGGACACTCAAACCTGGTTCTGGTCATGGGGCTATGGAGCCTATGTCGGTTTGTGTGCATGGGCCGCGATTCCCTTGTGGCAATACCCAGAGTCATCTCATATTCCAATACCTTCGCAAGCATCTCAAGGGGAGGCACCGGCATACCCGACCGGTGGCTTACCGTTTTGCTCCCCGCGTGTGGCTCTGTCGTGCTCCTGGCCAGTACCAATCAGATTTGTCGGGATGTGGCCGTGATTCCCTTTCTGTGGGTCCTGCCCCTGAGTCTCTATTTAGCCTCGTTCATCCTGTGCTTTGATCATTCCCGGTGGTACGACCGCCGGGTGTGGGTACCCGTTCTTGTGGTCTCGTTGTCATCAGTGGTGTACCTCCTCCATCAAGACTACGGAGAAGAGGAAATGCACATCTATATACAAATCGGCATCTATTCAGCCGCGCTTTTTGCCTGTTGCATGGTCTGCCATGGTGAGCTCGTGCGATTGAAACCTCCGCCTCAGTTCTTGACGACCTTTTACCTGAAGATTGCCCTCGGTGGGGCCCTGGGCAGTCTAGGGGTCAATGTGGTTGCCCCGATGCTCTTTAAAGGCTATTGGGAATTTCATGCGAGTCTGGTTGGGACGCTCGTGCTGTTAGGTATCTGTGTGTTGAGAAACAGAACGGCTGCTATCACAACGAGAATGTGGTTGTCTTGGAGCGTGGCTTGGGCCGCGAGTGTGGGAATTCTTACGGTTTTTTTGGGGTGGCATATTCAAGAACAACAAGACATGAGCATCGTCACAAAACGAAATTTTTATGGGGTGTTACGGGTGTATGAGACCGATGCGGACACCTCAGAAGCGGTTCGGTCTCTCTATCATGGCCGGATCAGTCACGGAGCGCAATTCATGGATCCGGCTCGCCGAAGGTATGCCCGTACCTATTATGGTCCTCACAGTGGAATCAGTCTGGCGTTGAATCGGTATCCTCGGCAGTTGGGAAAGGGGATTCCAGGAACCACCGAGGAGACCGATGGTCTCCATGTCGGTATCATCGGGTTGGGTGTTGGAACGCTTGCAGCCTTTTCCAATCCCGGGGACCGGTATCGGTTTTATGAGATCGATCCCAATATTGAGTCGATCTCTCAAAAGTATTTTACCTATTGGGAGGATGCACGCGGCGAGTTGCAGATTGTGATAGGAGATGGAAGGATCTCACTTGAAGAGGAGTTGAGAGGGCAGAAGATTCAGGAGTTCGATGTGCTCGCAGTTGATGCGTTTACCAGCGATGCGGTTCCCATTCATCTCTTAACCAAGGAAGCCTTTGCGCTGTACTGGAAGCATCTAAAGCCTGATGGGGTGTTAGCCTTGAATATTTCCAATCATCATGTGGACCTGAGTTCCGTGATTCGCGTGTTGGCTAGACAAATGGGAAAGCAGGCTGTATGGATCGAAGATTTTGGAGAGCCGGAAGAAGAGGACAATGAAGAAATTGCGGAGGAAGAGTGGGGAACAGATGGAAATGATTGGGTCCTGGTTACCAGCAATCGGGAGTTTCTCGAAGATGAGGTGCTCGTTTCGTCTATTACGCCCTGGCTCACCGAATCTCCGAGGCCCATCCTTTGGACGGATGATTACAGTAACCTGTTTGAGGTGATTAGACCCTGAAAGGTTACTGTAATCGAGATGCCGTCCATCTTCCTTATAAGCTGATCAATCGGTTAATCTACCGTTTCTTTTTTCCGCCTTTTTTCTTTTTGTTCGCTTTTTCGTGTCCTTTACGTTTGCCCTGTGTCTGGCCTTTATGTTTTCCCTTATTGCCACGCTTTTTCTTGGTGGCTTTCTTTTTTCCGCCCTGCTTGGCGATCAATTGAGTCCCTGCTTCTTCCTGAACAAGGGTTGGGCTCGTAACCGATGCCTGAGGGAATTTGAGGATCATGTCCAGGGAGGCCACCGGACTCACGGTCGCAGAATAGGAAGCTTGTGCCTTTCCTGTAAGACCCGTCAGGGAAAAGGCAGCGACCAAAACTCCGGCCAAAAGACTGGTCATCATTACTCGGGGTGTGGACTGCATAACCTACTCCTTTCTTGAAGGATGAGTGAAAGCCGTCAAGATGGAAGGCCAATCACCGTACAAACCTTGTGGCCATCACCCATCAAGCGGCCAGGGTAAATGAGCTTATCCAGTGAGTCGAAGGGAGTCAATAAAGGGTTCAACAAAAGAGATAGAAGGGTATGGGGGATCCAATGGCCAGATTGGAAATTCCCTATGAAGCCACTTACGTGGAAAATAGTAGAGGGAAAACCGGTGGAGAGGTAAAGAAGAAACGGAGAAGGATGGCGATGGTCGATGTGATGGGACGGTCGGCCGTTTGGGACTCGACTTCGGCGACAGGTGGTTTCCCAGAGTTGTGATGAACATCGAGTTGGAGGCTGCTGAGCCCCGAGTCCGTTGCCAAAGGTAGAGGGGGCGATGGCACGAGGGGTCGGGGCTAGAGAATGTTGTTGCGGACGTTGGAAAAGGGAGCTCTATTGAGCCCCGCCGTTTCCTCCGAACCCTGCCGTGACGAGGGCGGCGCCGGGAAGTAAAGGAGCTAGGGTTTCAAACTGGCTCTTAAAGTTAAAGGCTTTTCCGATTTGGGTGTCGATGTGGAACAGAATATCCTTCATCTCGGACAGCAAGACCGTCTCGTTTTCCTCCGCAAAGCCGGGGCTGCGCATGACGAATAATCGTCCGATGCAGACAGCCAGGGCTTCCTGAAGGGAAACCGCGCCCACGACCTCATAATCTCGAATGCTTTTTCGAATCACACTTAATAAGGAGAAGATGAGTTCTCCGACTTCTTCATCGCAACTGACGTGCTTCTCTGTCTTTTGGTGAAGTCCCTCAACTTTTTTCGTGATCGTTTCTAAATCAACCAGCTTCAATGGGATTTCGGCTTGGGACAAGGCATCGGAACAGAATGACAATTCAGTCATTGCCTTATCCGTGAGGGCTTTGGAGAGCGTACTCCAAGGAGACTCGGTGGTGGTGTCTTCCATGACTTTTTTAATATCCGGAAGACTGCTCAGATATAAGGAATGATTCAGGTCGGTCCGTTTTTTGATGTGTTTCCTGGTATTATCGATCAAGTGAATGACCAGTCGCCGGTGTTCTGCTATTTTCACGGTATCATCGATATTAAGCGAAAACACTTTGGCCCACACCTGACCTAACGTATCTTTGGCTTCGGCTTTGGTCTGGGCTGTGTGAAAAATATGATATAGGCGACCGGCAGGATTATTCTTTTTTACGGCATACATGAACCATCATTCCTTTCGGCGAAAAGTGGACAATGTGTTCGAGTCGCGTTCACGACGCTCATCTGCCGGCGCTCGCGGTGAGAAGAGGGCCTGGCGAATGTTGGGAGAAAACTGAACAGGGAAAAGATTCCGGACACAGATACGCGGGAGGCTTCAAGGGTGGGCGATGATCGTGGCCTAACCTGAGGAAGTCCAAAGACCGGCCCGGCACTAAGGGGGCCATCGCGTCTGTCCAGTCTTTACCCGACTTTCTCCAACTTCTAATTACTTGTACTCAATCGGTGTTTCTGGCTGGAGACTTAATAGTTTTCCCAGATTGACACACCTTGGCCATATTTGCCGTGCTTTCCTTCCTGACAGGGTGCAAAGATCCGACACAGATGCCGGTTGATGGCCCGTTACCACATGAGCGATCGGTGACGGTGCTTGGGAATGGTCTCTCATGAGCTGGTTGCTATTCGCCCTTTTGGCGGCCCTCAGTGAATCCTTCAAAAGTCTGGTGAGTAAGCAGAGTCTACGGGAGGTCTCCCCGTATTGGGTGGCCTTGTCCGCCTGTGCGATTCCGATTCCCTTATTGCTCGGCTGGCTCATTATCAGCCCGAGCTCACCGTCGTTGGGACCGAATTTTTTCCCGGCCTTGGTAGTCGGTGGAAGCTTAAATGTCTGGGCGTTGTATGTGTTCATGCGAGCGCTTCGGGACTCCGACCTTTCGGTCTCGGTTCCCTTTATTGCCTTCACCCCCATTTTTCTGTTGGCCACCTCCCCGGTATTAGTGGGCGACGTGCCGACGCTTCAGGATGTTCTGGGAATTCTGTGCATCGTGTGTGGGGCCTACACGTTACATATTCGGTTGGCCCATCAACATTTATGGGCGCCGTTTCAGGCTATCGCCCGACAAGCCGGTCCCAGACGAATGCTGCTCGTGGCGGTGATCTATAGTGTCTCGTCCAACTTCGATAAGATCGGGGTCCAGCAGTCCTCTCCACTGGTCTGGGCTTTAGCCATCACCACGTTTATGACCCTGGGCTACCTCGGCATCTTTCGATGGCTGACTGGCGGGGCGACTGCCTTCACGGGTGGCCCCCGTTTCATTGGCATGCTTTTCCTGATCGGACTTTTCCAGGGGATTGGTCTGATCGTACACAATCATGCGATGAGCATTGGCCCGGTGCCCTCGGTTATCGCCGTCAAACGCTCGAGTATCTTGTTCGCCTCCATCTGGGGATTCATGTTCCTACGGGAAGGGCATGCGCGGGAACGGCTCAGTGGTGTCCTGCTGATGGTTTTGGGTGTGGGTATTATGGCGATGGGCGAAGGCTAGGTTTTAGGAGCCAAGGATATCACGAGGGCAGAAGTGGAAGAACAAGTGGCAATATGTCGGTATGAGAAAAAACCACTCATCGAACCAGCGCGGAAACTTTTGGTTTGAAGATCCCCCTCATGAGAGGGATGGTGAGGAGAAGACCGGAGGCCTAGAATGAAGAAAGAAGGAGACAGCATCTCATGTCTGTGGAAATCATCCTCTCGTGGCTCTGGCAATTGGGTCTGGTTGGCCTGTTTGTCCTTATGGGGTACCTCTATAAGGACAGAACATCTTACCGGGCCATGCGAACCAAGGCCCGGCTGCTTCCGGATCGAGTCACACGATTGCGAAAACGGACCGGCCCTGCCTTTCCTCAGCGATACCGCACCTCCTCATTTCTGACCTGAAAACTTCTTAAGGCAAGATCCAAGGAAAAAGGCAGCGAGGTAGAAACCTGTTAAGGACTGGGCCCCTTCCGCCTCAAAGTCGAAGTACGAGGTTTACCAGACTCGCCAGAAGGTTTTCCGTAATCATCATATTGGAAAACATGTACTCCCTTTACTGACTGAGGTGCCAGAGGTATTTTAAGTCTGTCGCCGTATGGATAGAGCACCTGACGATCAAGAAAATCACCGGCCACAAGACATTCGGGGTGTTAAAACGGTACAATAGTTTCCTGAAAGGGAACTATTTGCGAAAGGCTGCCTCTCGATTTGACACTTATTTGACGCTAACGCATTCTGCTCAAATTACGAACCCACCGAAGTCATTGATAAACAATACTTCGCGCCCGTAGCTCAATGGATAGAGCACCTGACTACGGATCAGGAGGTTACAGGTTCGACTCCTGTCGGGCGCACCATATTTCTTCAGAAGAATTTCCCCTTTATTCTTATCCCGGTCCTCTTGTCCTCACACTCTTTTGAAATAGTGATCGGGTTTTGGCTTTCTGGAATATCCCCTTAGACGATATTCAGGGTTGTCAGATTTGTGGCGGTGCACCTAACCCCATTACAATTTCATGGCTCTCATCCCGTCTCGTTCATGATCCCCAACTAAAAAGATTCTTTCACAGACTTTGGCGAGTGTTTTGTGAAATATTCGGGCATCCCCAAAAAGTGCCTTGCCTCAATGTTGATCTCGTGGTAATTATAAAAAATTCCACTTGCCTCATATCTACATCATGAGGTTGTGTCCTACCAAGGGATAGCCCATTAGAGCGGATGGGCCTTTTCTTAACATTCATTCAACTCTTACCTACCCCCTCTTAGAGGAGAAAGGAGGCCTGTTTTGGCCAATTTTTCCCAATTATCTCATACCCTCAAGACTCTGCACGAAGAGTCAAACATTAATAATCAACTTCTCCCTTTGTTTGAGGATAAACTCAATCGGGTTTGTCCCAATCTTTTAGCCTGGGTGGAGAATGCCCCCCTGCAGGCGCATCATTGGAAAGATGCGGAAGACCGTAAAGGAAGGACTCTCACGGTATTGGGGTTTGGAAAGTATGGTGAGAAGCCTCAATTATTAGTGAAAACCACTGAAGAGCTGTTTGAAGGTGACGAGGCGGACAATGGTTCGCAACGAGGAAAAGTCTTGTATCAGATGGAACAACCCTTGTTAGAAAGTTCCCAGGATACCCGTATTGCCGCATTGGGGAGGATTCCAGATCTCCTTGAGATCATTAAGGAAGATGCGGAACAGAAAATCCACACCATGAGACAGGGACGCCAGATCGTCGAAGAAGTACTCGCTGAGGATATTACCTGGCTTCCTGGCCATGATGAAGAAACGAATGGCAAGCTCAACGTTGAACAACCCGTAGGATAATCGGGCAAGCCAGTCGACGTTGTTTGTTTATCCTGCTTATCGGGCCACCCTTTCACGAGGGTGGCCCTTTTTGTTGTGAGGGAAATGAAACAGGACTTTTTATTAACCTCTCCGAGCCTTTTGGCGGTGGCCGTAGAGGAGTGTCACGTTAATGCGGCGGGACTCATAGGTGTCATGGAATTCGATCGTATCGGTTTCATGGAACAAGTTTGAATTGAAGATGATGGCCCGGTTTTGCCGATGAGGGATGGTGATAGGTCGGGCCCCACTGTCTTGAAGAAACTGATGAATTTTGTGTTGGTTTTTATCATCATTATATTCCACGAAATCCCAGTCATCAGGGGCTTCCTTGTCCCACACCACTAATCCTCCCGAATCCTGATTGCGATTCGCCTCATCCGGAGTGATCCAAAAGTTCACGTTCACGGCTGCAGCATCGGCGTGCATGTTCAGCCCTTGCATGGCACTGTCATGCTTGAAGGCCCAGGATTGTACGAGTTTGTGGTCCTGAAAGATGCGGGGGAACTTGGTTCGGAGTTCCTCGGAGATTTGAAGAAGCAGTGGGCAGGCGAATCCGTTCGCGATAAAGGTCCCAATATACCCATTTTGATAATCGCGTTTCCAGATGGTGGAGGCCAAGCAAAACGTTCGAAGGGTATCGAGGGCCTGTGGGGTTAACAGGTGGTCAACATACATGGCTTCTGGATTGGTGGAAAAGTATTGCGCTTCGATGGCCTCAACATCTAAAGCCGGGTTGATGGCCGGGCTGGACATTCTCTCGGCCGACTGAAGAAAGACAAATTGATTGAAGGATGGGGCGAGGTTCACCTGTTCTTCGGGCGTGAGGTGTACGAAAATTGATTCGGGGTTTTCTTCTGTCATGCGTCGGGAGACGGTGGGTAATGTTTCTTCATATTCAAGAGACCAGGAACGTTCGTATCCTTTTGATAAAAGATATTGAATCTGTTCATCGTCATGTTTGATGCGCGCCTTGGTTACGAAGGCAGGGGCTACTCCCTGTTGATGATGGTAGGTTAGGACGGCGGAGCGTTGGAAGCACGCCATGGCCTGCTCAAGGTCTTCGCGCCACAAGTGATTTAACCCTAAATGATAGTGAGCATGGGCGTATCCGGGTTTTACCGCCAGGGCCCGGTTGAATGATTCGGCGGCTTGCTCTAGCTGTCCCTGATGTTGGAGCGCGACTCCCATGTTGTGGTGGGCTTCCGCATGCCGGGGATTCAGGCTCACGGCCTTCTCGTAATGAGTCAGGGCGGTTTCAAGATCCCCTTGCTCTCGACACACGACACCAAGATTGTTGGAAAGATCTGCCGAGTCGGGTTTGAGGGATTGAGCGTGTTGGTAACAGGCCATGGCTTGAGCCCATCGGCGTTGCTGCCGGTATACATTGCCTAAGTTATTATGGGCTTCGACATAGTGTGGATTTATTCGTATGGCTTCGCCATAGGCGGTGATGGCCTCTTCCCACCGTTGAACTTTCTCGAATGCTAATGCTTGGTTGAAAAAATAATGGGGTTTGGAAGAGTCGCCGGCAATGGCTTGAGCGATGAGAGAGAGTGCGAGGGGGCTATCTCCTTGTTGGTAAGCGAGCAGGCCTCGAAGGTGGAGGGTGTCGGGGTGGTTCGGGAATTGTTCCAGGATGGAGGCATAGCGTTGTTCGGCTTCGGCAAACCGTTTGGCCTGATGATGCCCGACGGCCTCAAGAAACAACCGATGGACTTCGGGGGGAAGCTGGGCATGGCCCCCCTTTCGACGGTGTTTGGATTGCTGGCGTCGTTCGGCTCGGTTCATGGAGGATCCGTCACAAGTTCGAGAGGGATATTCTTGGGGAAAGCCTATGTCGAACGCCTCGTAAAAGTAAAGTCGAACACATAGCCCGGCTTGATGATGCCGTTGAGTGACGGCAAATCTGAGAGGATCAAAGAAAAAAGAGGAAGGCTGGAAGCAGAGAGGTCTGAGGACCCTCGGGTCATTCTCCGGTATGCGCGTCGGGGTTTAATTGCCAAAGGCTCCAATTGAGTGCCTCTCGCAACTCTTTGATATCGGCGTCAGTGGAGGTGTTGGTCCAGGTCTTAAGATTCAGTTCCTCCAATGGCGGGATGGCCCGCTGGTCGCCCAACCGGCCGAGACTTTTCACGGCGATCGTTTGAATGCGGTGATTGGGCTCGTTGAGGAGGGGCACAAAATGGTCAAACAGGGAAGGGGTCTTGTTGTGCGTGGCAATTTCTCCAAGGCTTTCGATCGCGGCTAGCCGTTGGGCTTCGTCTTTTGACTCTTTCAACACGGAGGCCAATGCGGGAATCGCGCGCTCTCCTTGATGCCCGAGGGATCTGAGGGCGGTCACGGCCAATGCCGGTTGAGAAACGGATTCTTCCAGGGTGGAAAAAGCCAACGGGTGGTCAAGCGGTCCAAGAAGTTCCACGATTAGACGTTTGGTGGTTTCATTCGTGGTCGATTGCTGAAGGATCTGCACCAGTCGTTCGGCCTGTCCCCATTCTGCCGCAAGATGGAGGGGGAATGGGTCGACTTGGAGTTGAGCGTTGAGTTGTTGCAAGGCATACTGCCCAACTTTTTTCACTCCCGCTTTTCGGGCCGCGGTTTCGGCTTCTTCAAACGGGGTATGAATTTCCCGGCTCCATGTGGAGGTGATCTTCGGATGCCGGTAGGAAATCTGGCAGGCCGGACCTTTCCAGAGCCGAGAGGTTTCGACCCCGGTATGTGTGCCGACCCGGTATTTGCTGGGTCCGCTCCAGCGTTTTCGTTCTTCACATTTCAGGCGGACCCGCACATTAGCGGTTGGGGTGTCTGTCGACACGATGTCATACCCGACTTCCATCAGTCGAGATTTTAGGGTATCGTGAAGCTCAGTGGAGTCCTGGACCCCACGTTCCGTAAGAGCAACGACTTCCAGGGAAAGCTTTTGAGCATGCTCGAGGGTGGGAGGATCCCCGACTGGTGGTGCTGGAGGCTTGGCCTCCATGAGGAGGGGGGTGAACAGAATTCCTAGAGTGAGCAGTGAAGAAACAAGGATGGGAGAGAACAGGGTTCCCTGTTCAGGTCGCCGGTATAAAATGCAATTGGTCAGCATAGACAATCCTATGAAAACTCCATGGCAGAAAAATCCCCACCTTCGAATTACTGGTGGGGAAATAATGCTCGGTATGATCGAGGGGATACAGGCTCTTGCTACGCGTGTCTCACTCTTTCCTCACTCCGATCCCCTCGCTAACGAAGTCATTTTATGATAACCGGTATTCATCATCCAAGAAAACCCCCTATGGTCATTCTGATATCACACCCATGATTTCAAAGGTTAGACAAATGAGGAGAATGACCTTCATGGTCTTACGGGTCCGTCGTTTGCTCATGACAGCGGTGCTGTTCGGCATGGTATCTCTGATGCTTCCCCAGCCTGCGCTGGCTGAAATCCTCAGCACTGTGGATTTCGACAAAGAAGAGTTGGCGGATTGGACCCCCTTTTTCACCAGTAATGGGACAGACGGAGGAAACGAGTGGCCACGGGTCGTCTTTTTTGAGACGCAAGACGAAGGCCTCCGTTCGCTCTGCTTACAGCTCAAAGTTGGACAAGTTCGGTATGACCCTGATCAGGAACCTCAACAAGGGGCAGGTTTGGGTCTGACGATTCAGACCGAGGAGGGACGATTAGCTCTTTCCGTGCACGTGGCCGTGGCTTATGAGTCGGCAACAAAAACACGGAACCTGGCCGGAGGCTTGTTCGAATGGATGGTAGATGGGCAGGTCGTGGTCAGCCATGATATAGGGCTTATCGAGAATCATGCGATTGTTCGTCATCATCTACAGGTCCTCCATCCCGTCAAATCCGGAAAGCATGTGGTCCAATTGCGAGTCACGCGGCCCTTCGTCAGCCAACCTCAGCAAGAAGCGCCCTATCAATATCTCGATAACCTCCTCGTGGCATTCCAGCCTTAATCCGTTCTCTCTGTTCTTCCCTTCCCAACGATCCCCTTTTCCGGCCTGTGATCAAGAGTGTGATCAACGGGACCGATACACATACTGTCGGATAACGATCCCCAGGGAAGGAGCCAAAGATTGTGGTAACAGAACGAAGTCTTAACGACCAAATCGTAATCGAGACCTTTGTCGGTCAGTTTGACCAGCATGCACGGCAGGATTTTAAATGGCGGATTGACCACGCCCTCACACAAGGGTTTCGGTTCGTGATATTAAACATGGTTTCCGTGACCTTTATTGATAGTGCCGCGTTGGGGTGGCTGGTTCTTGCTCAACGACGGTTTCAGCGGATTGGCGGGAAAATGTGTATTATCGCTCCCTTGGGGTTTGTGCGAGATATCTTGGAACTGACTGAGATTCATGAATGGATTCCCGTGTTCGCGAACGAGTCCGAGGCTCTTCAGGCTTTGGAGGCTTGGGATTCGAGAGTGGAGCCATCTTCCACATGACTCAAATGCAACGAGGTGAGCGTCCCGGAAGGGTCGCGCCCCCCGCCGCCGGACGAGAGCGTCGACGCAGTCGGAGGATTGTGGTTGCCCCAGGCAAACACCTTCCGGTTGTGATTCGGTGTGGTCAAGGACAGGTTTGGCAGGGGCGGGTGGTGAACGTGAGTTCGAGCGGGATGTTGGTGGAATTCCCCAAAGGTCAGATTCCCTCAGTTCATACACACGCGAAAGTCTCAGTCAAACTCCAGTATCTGGGAGATTGTATTTGGCTGCCGGGGCAGGTTCGGCATGCCATGGGACGAAAAATCGGGTTTTGTTTCCACGATTTACTTGAGCATCCTCGAGGCAAAGTGAAACATCCTCTTTCGTTAGTCCTGCAATCACTCTCCCGCGTGGTGTCTTCTCCCAAGTTACGTTCAATCTAGCCGGTTAGCATTCCCTGCTCATTCAGGACTCGGTCCGGTTTCCTTGACCCAACGGTTCATGCGTTTTTTTCCATCAAAGACGGAAGCCTCGTCTTCTCTTCCCGAATCGTATCGGGCTGGAGGTCACTATGTTCGAGTGACTGGAGTGACGCGTTGGGGTGGCTTTTGGGGTTTTTTCGTGGGGTGTGAGACGGAAAGCGTGCATTCCATCCGAGGACGACAGGAATCGAGATCCTTTATCAGATGGATTTCCGTAATCCGATTGTCGTTGAGGCCAATAGCTTGGCAAATGGCGTCTTGTGCGATCTTGAGCCCGCCGTCTAAGTCACGGCGTAGGGCAGATTTAAAGAAAAACCGCAAGGAGAGGCTGATGGTATGCGTTTGCAAATTGTCCAGGAATGGTTCGCGGTGTTGAGCTTCGCGCAGTATAGCAAATACATGCTGTGCGACCCCTTTCTTGTATTGCCGACCCTTGGATGCTAACACGCGACGGCCGTTCACGGTGGCGTATTGATGATTGATACTGGGGGGGAGGGGGAGGACAAGGAAGAGTTTCTGGGGACGTAAGGAATCTCCACCCAAGTTAGCCCATTCGGTCCAAGTATCGACGGTCCGGGTTTTTCGTGTGCGGCCCTGGAGCAGGACCAATCCCCCTTTCCCTCTGGGTGCGGACTTGGGAGAAAAGGTGGGGATGCGGATGGGTCTCAATTCACTGTCACAAGGAACGAGATTGAGGGTTATGTTGATTCCGTCTGAGTCTAGTTATTGGAGCAAATTGAGGATTTTGCCCATATTTTGTTCAAATGTTTCTTCGTTCGCATGAACAAACCGTCGCCATTCAGAAGGATTCCAAATCTCCAGCCGATGAAACATTCCGACAAGGACCACTTCCTGGTCTTCATCAACGGGAATGAGTTTCCGCAGGCGTCCTGGAATCAGAATTCTTCCTGCGCGGTCCATTTCAGAAGCAGAGGCTTCCGAAACCATGTAATGCATGAACAGGCGGCTTTGGTCTTCATCGAAGGAATCCTTGGCTCGTTCGAGAATCTTGTCCCACTCGGCCTTGGTATAGGCTGAGACAGGCATTTCCTGCCCCTTCAGGAACATCAAGTTGTTCCCATTAGCCTCTAACTCCTCCCGGATAGGACTGGGAACGACAAAGCGCCCTTTTTCATCAATTTTGCAGTAATATTGACCCGCGAACATGATCCTAATTCACTTATATGATCATAATACTCTGATCGTCCTAGTAGCTTACCCGAAGTTCAAGAAAAGTCAAGATTTTTCCCGTATATAGCAAGGCTAATTATCGTCGGGGACAGTCATTCCCATGTCGTCTTCACCCATGGATTCAATAGCCTCGTCGATATCCTCGCCCATATCTTCACCCATCTCTTTTCCCATTTTTTTCATGAATCGCGCCATGCTGTGAGGGTCGTTTTCATCCACATCTCCCAATTTGCTGGGATCCGTCATGGATTCTAAACGAGCCTCTTCTGATTTTGGGGCGGCAAAGCGAGACATGATGCGTTCGAGACGAGGACTTTTGCAATATTTACAAGAGGGCGTGGGGGCCTGAGCGGAAAGCAAGAGATAGGTATTGCGTTTTTGGCAATCCTGGCATCGGTATTCATAAATCGGCATGGTTGGAATTCCGTTTCTTCTCGACAACCTGGAATTATATATCCTAAATCGGGGAAATTGTGAAGCGAGGATGGGTCAGATCATCCGAGCCAGCGTCAGCCCGTACACGGGTCCCGACCCTGCACGCCGGAGAGTCTTCGCGCATTCATGCAAGGTCGCCCCGGTGGTGAACACATCATCCACGAGCAGGAGCCGCTTGCTTCGAATAACGTGGGGGTGTGGAACCGAAAAGGCGCCGCGAAGATTCGTGAGCCTGGCCTTTTTGTTCAGTGATGTTTGAGGAGGAGTGGCTCGCACACGAATCAGACAGGAGTGGAACAACGGCAGGTGAAGATGGCGACCGAGTCGGTGAGCCAGAACGGAGGATTGGTTGAATTCACGGGCACGCAGTCGACTGGGATGAAGCGGGACGGCGAGCAGTCCATCGAGGGGAGGAAAATTCGGCAAGGCTTGAATGAGTGTGCGGGCCAAGGTGTTGGCCAGCACGAATTTTCCATGGTATTTAAACAGGCCAATGGCCTCCTTCATGGGGGAGTCATAGGGATAGAGGCTCCAGGTTCGATTAAAGGCCAATGGTCGAAGACGACAGGAGCCACATCGGTGAGTTGGGCTATAGGCTAAGGCGACAGGGGAACGGAATGGACGACCGCATTTGGGACAGCAGGGGCAAGAGAGTGGACGAAGGCTGTCCCAGCATGTACGGCAAAAGAAGGGGACTGGATCGTCTCGTAAGGGTGTCTGGCAGGTGGCGCAGGAAGTCGGGAAGATGGTGTTGAGGAGAAGAGAAAGAGCATGCTTCCACCACCGGTGTTGGGGCATCGAAAAACAGTCATGAATGAGGGAAAGTCGTGGAGGGGAGAGAGGGGGCCGCTTTGTCCCTTTCGAGGGAATATGATATAGGAAGGCCAGGAAATTTGTCATCAAGGTGAAACGGGTCGGTCCCAACCAATTAATGTCCTATCTAGTCAGATGATTCAGCTCAATCATGTCAGAAAAGAGTATCGAAGGGGGGCACACCAAGTGGTGGCCATCCGAGATTTGAGCCTAACCGTTCCGCAAGGAGAATTCTGTGCCTTGATGGGGCCAAGTGGAAGTGGGAAGAGCACCTTGCTGCACCTAATCGCCGGATTGGACGTCGTGTCGGCTGGGGAGATTCTCCTGGATGGGCGTTCGAGTGGGTCATTCGGGGATCGTGAATGGACGCAATGGCGGCGGGACCATGTCGGGGTTGTCTTCCAGGCGTTTCACCTCATCCCGGGGTTGACCGTGGAGGATAATGTCTCACTTCCCCTCCGGTTGCGAGGCGAAGCTCCCAAAACAATCAGGTTTCAAGTCTTGGATATGCTTGAGCGGGTAGGGATGCGACATCGGTTGGGTCATCGTTCCCATGAACTCTCGGGAGGCGAACAACAACGGGTGGCGGTGGCACGGGCCTTTGTTCATCGTCCCCGGCTCATCGTGGCGGACGAGCCGACGGGCAATCTTGACGGTCCTACCGGTGGGATGATTATCACACTACTGGGCGAATGTGCGAAGGAACTCGGACAAACCGTCCTCCTGGCCACCCATTCGATAGCTGCAGCCCAGTCAGCTGACCGTGTCGTCAATATACGTGACGGGCAATTGGATGAGAGGGAATCGGCCAAGCCGTAAACAATGCACGCCTAAGATGAGAGAATAAGGAAGGGAAGCCAATGGATCTTTCAACGACAATCGCGGGTGTGCCATTCCGTCTTGGAATCATGAATGCCTCTGGGGCGCGGTGTGTTACCTTGCCCGAACTCGAGGCGTTGGGCGCTTCACACGCTGGAGCCATCGTGACCAAATCGATGACGCCGTTAGCCCGTGAGGGAAATCCCGAACCCCGGTATGTGGCGTTTGAGGGCGGGTCGATCAATTCCATGGGACTTCCGAATCTGGGATTTCCCGAATACGTCAATATCATTCCGCGATTAAAAGCATTCGGAAAACCAGTCATCGCCAGCCTCGCGGGTTTATCTCCAGACGATTTCCTCGAGGGAGCCAAGGCCTTGAATGAAGCCCAACCGGATCTCATCGAAGTCAATCTGTCTTGCCCCAATATCCCCGGGAAACCACAAATCGGGTATGACTTTGAGTCCTCGGCACGTCTGCTCCAATCGGTCCGTTCCGTGTTATCCCAGCCGTTCGGGGTTAAACTTCCCCCGTATTTCGATCCTATCCACCACCAAAAAATGGCTGAGGTGCTTCAAGAGCATCGGGTGACCTTCGTGAATGTGATCAATTCCGTCGGCAATGCCCTGGTGGTCGACCCTGAAACAGAAACGGTGGTGATCAAACCCAAAGGGGGATTTGGGGGATTAGGGGGGAGGGTGATCAAGCCGGTGGCGTTAGCCAATGTCCGCGCATTCTGGAAAATTTGGGGAGAGGATATTCCGATCATCGGAACCGGCGGCATCGAAAATGGTGTGGATATTTTCGAACATGTACTCTGCGGAGCCTCGGCCGTTCAAATCGGGACGATTTTAGTTGAAGAGGGATGTTCAGTCTTTGCCCGACTCGAGAAGGAGTTGGCGGCCTGTTTGGAACGAAAAGGGTATGCCTCCCTTATGGCCTGTCGGGGAAAACTTCGAGAGATACCGTAAAAAAGAAAACGTGGATAAAGAATGGTCGAGGGTCTGACTGAAAGGGCTATGCGGGGGTGGAGGGACCCTTGGGGATAATGCGAAGGGCAATTGCTTGCCGGAGGAGTTGAGCCACGTTTCTGACCCGCAAGCGTCGCATCAGGTTGAAACGATGAACTTCTACCGTGCGCACGCTGATGTCCAGCCGTTCTCCGATTTCCCGATTCGTATACCCTTGAGCCACCAGCCGCAGGATCTCTTTCTGGCGGGCGGTTAAGGCTTGTGCTTCAGATTTCGGCTCGGAAAATTCTTCAATCGTGTCCAATGTCCCGGGGTTTCCTTTAGTCGATTCCTCAATAAGCCGCACGCATCGTTTCCTAGTTGTTTTAACATACAGACCTTTCTGAGAACAACTCTCAATATGTGGCGAATTTTCTTCTTTCTCATACTGGATCATCTCCGGCATCGTCCGTTTCGCTCCCTGTTAACGGTGGGCGGGGTGGCCATTGGTATCGCCGCCTGGTTGGCCATTCGTGTGGCCAATGGGGAGGTCTATCACTCCTTCGAGCAATCGGTGGGGACGGTGGTTGGAGAGGCGTCTATCACGGTCCATGGTGGAGCCGAGGGAATCGATGAAGAGGTCATTCGGGCTGTTCAGCATCATCGGGGAGTCAAAGTTGCCAATCCTCTGGTCAAAATTGATGCCCAATTTCATGAAGGCACCCATCAAGGTCGTGCGATGGTGATTTGGGGCGTTGACCTGATTCAAGCACAGGACTCGGTTCATTGGAAGAACACGACAGAATCCTCCAACTCTGAAAAAGAATGGGATCGTCTTCTCTCGTCGCAGTCGATTTTTTTAGACCGTTCCTTCGCCAAGGAATTGGGGGTCCAACGTGATGAGACGTTGAGGATTCAGGTAGAAGGTGCCTCCCATGAATTGATTGTAGCCGGGTTTCTGCAATCGGAGGAATCTCAGACGACCATCCTCCGTACACGTGCCGTCATGGATATTGCGGCCGCACAATGGAAGTTTGGATGGCTGGGCCGTCTTCATCATATTGCGGTCGTCCCCGACCCGGGGATAGCGAGTGAAGGCCTGATTGAATCGTTACGAGATAGCCTCCCGGATGTTGTGCAGGTTTCTCAATCGACGAAACGGAATCGCAAGGTCGAGTCGATGTTACGAGCGTTCCAACTAAATCTCACGATGCTGAGTGGAATCGGTCTGCTCGTGGGGATATTCCTCGTGTACAACACCATGGCGTTTTCGGTTGCCCATCATCGACGGGAAATCGGCATCCTTCGGGCTTTGGGTATGGAACGGTCTGCGATCACCACCGTATTTTTACTCGAGGCTGGGGTGTTAGGGCTGATCGGGGGTGGGATCGGGTGCGTGTTGGGGATGGCGTTAGCGGGATGGCTCATGACGCTCATCGGGCATAGTGTGAGCGAATTATATGGTGTCGTGACGAATGGGGGTGAAGTCCTGAAGAGCGCATTCATGGTTGAGGGAATCGCCGTCGGATTATGCGTCTCTCTTATTGGAGCTTTCCGGCCCTCTTGGGAAGCGAGCTCACTCCCTCCGGTGCAGGCATTGAATGGAATGGGTACTCCAGATGAGGAACGTCAATTCCGTCATCGGTCATTCCTGATAGCGTTGTTGGCCTTTGCGGGGAGTGCGGTGTGTAGCCAGTGGCCTCCTATCGATGGCCTGCCCATTGGTGGGTACCTGGCGGTATTCCTGGTATTGGTCGGAGGAACGGCCTTGGGTCCGTCGTGTTGTCGAGTGATCCAGCGATGGGGTGGAGGGGCTGCAGATTGGAGCTTATTGCCCTCACTGGCAGGAGAGCAGGTCAGCCGGAATCCCGGTCGTACCAGTGTGACCATGGCGGCCATTATCGTGGGCATCGCTATTATGGTTGGGGTGGGAATCATGATCCAAAGCTTTCGGGAGACCGTGGATCAATGGATCGAACAGACGCTGTTAGCGGATATCATCGTTGCGCCGGTATCGTGGATCGGAGACCCGGCGAGCGACTCCACTCCACAAGGGTTACCGTTGTCACTCATGCCGACCATGGCAGCACTTCCCGGAGTTGAAGCATTGGACCTGTACCGTGAATCCACGGCTGACCTTTCGGGGCAATCGGTATCCGTCGTTTCCCGAGATTTCCGGGTTCATGCTTTGCATGGAAAGTATCTCTTTCTCCGGGGCAATTCTGAAGACATTCTTTTGAAAGCTGAGCAAGATCAAGGTGTGGTGGTCTCAGAGGTGTTGGCCCGCCGGTTGGATGTATCCGTTGGAGAATCCGTCATATTAAAGACCACAAAAGGTCCACATGCTTTTCCCATCACAGGAATTTTTTATGATTATGCGACCGATGGGGGAAAAGTGGTGATGGACGATAGGTTATATCGGGAGTATTGGGGAACGGCTCCTGCTACTGTGTTTGCCTTGTACCTCGACGGGAGCCAAACTCTGACCGATGTGAGACGGGCGGTGGAGGTGCGTGTGTCCCCTCATGCCAAGGTCGTCACGATTAGCCATCGGGAACTCAAACAAGAAATTTTGGAAATCTTTGATCGAACGTTTCGTGTCACCTACGTGTTAGAGCTCATTGCGTTGTGTGTGGCGGTATTGGGAATCATTAATACGCTTACGACAGCCATCATGGAGCGCCGAAGAGAATTGGCCACCATGCGCGCACTGGGGGCCAGTACTAAGCAAATCCAGGGCTTGGTCTTTTGGGAGTCCACCTACATTGCCGGGCTGGGAGGAACCATAGGAGTAATCATTGGCTTCGTGCTCTCGTCTATCCTGATTATGGTCATCAATAAACAGTCCTTTGGCTGGACGATTCAATTCAGTCTTCCGTGGGCACCAGTGGGAATGGCTGTGGGCGTGGCGGTCCTTGCCGCGCTCATCGGAGCGTGGGGGCCTGCTCGCTGGGCCAGTCGGGAAGTGATCGCCGAGGGTCTGCGCTATGAATAAGGTTCAAGAACACCACCAGGCCACATGCTATTTACGCTGATGGGTAAAATGGTGGATTGAATTCATTATGAAGCTCATGGCACCTTATCTTCATCTGGGTGGAAAGATAGGTCTGGAGGAACGATCTCGGCACGCAGGTGAGAGCAGGTATCAATCATGATTGACGGAATCAATTACTATCAAATTCTGGGTGTGCCGGAGGATGCGCTCTTGCAGGAAATTCAGAGTGCCTGGCGTAAGTTTGTCAAAGACAATCACGAAGACGTCGTGCCCGTCTGGGAGCGAGAGGCCGCCAAAGAACGCATGTGGAAGATCAATGAAGCCTATGACGTCCTAAGTCATGAAGAAAAACGAGCCGATTATGACAATTCCCACATGTTGAATGGGGGGTCAACGATCGAGCTTGTTCGGAAAAGAGTTCGAAAAGCCAAGAACATCATGGGCAAAGCACGAGAGCTTATTGATGGGGAAGATACCAAGGTTATCGAAACCATCATCGATTATTTGGATCGAAAAACCCAAGAAAAGTGTTTCAACTGGATGACTGAATTATTAGAGGAACGACCCGATATGGCGAGGCATCTGGTGGCGTCCGCCTTTGACGAGCAGATATTGGGAACCGATACCCAGTTATTGAACAGGCTTCTGGAAACGGCCCCGTACGTGATTACCTGGGAAAAGATTTATCTTTACGGGGAAGAAATCCTGGGGGTATCGGGTAAGGAGGATAAGGAACGCAATTACAATCAGCTTGCACGCATCTTATATCATCGGATCGATTTGGCCAGTCATTTTGTGTACCCGGCATTTCAAGAGCAAGCCTCGGGTTGTGAGAGTTGTCTGCTTCCTACGCTCTTGAAGTTGGCCCCGGAGGTGATTACTCAGGATCAGTTTAACGATTTCATTGATACGGTACATAGTATGCGGTGGATCATCTACACCCAACTCAGAAACTATAATGAGCAAGCAGTTCGATGGATCCTAAAGGCGAGGCCAGATCTCGTTCGAAAACCGGAAAAGAAACAAGAGAAAAAAGAATTACCATTTCCCCTCCGCTCGGGAGCCTTGGAGGGGTAAAAGGCCTCATTCAAGGGGGGCAAGCTTCCATTCTTTCTTGACGACCTAAAAGAGCGCATGGCTCACGAAAATTAGCCTCTATCGTTATAATCCTTTTTTGTTCCCTCGTAAGATCTGTACCGGGCCGCACAATTGACTGTAAATATTCCCCTTCATGACCGGAGTCGGTAAAGGGCTCGGTACGCGTGGGGCGGTTCCTTTGGGAAGTTGATGATAGGCGGCTTTTAAATACCATTGGGGATAATGAAAGCAGAATTCGGACACAGCAAAGTAAGCCCCGATGACTCCCCCGCCGGCAAGGAATGCGGCTAACCGAACGGCTTCTAGGGTTGAAGAACGCTCTGGGGCATTAAATTTCACCTTTTTGAGATCATCAAAATACACTCGAGTTCCTGCACGGGCATACTTCATAGTCGAACCATCGGGTTGGCGGATCGATGCCGTTGGAGGTACTTTCGTCACGGGATCCTGGACGAATTCGAATCGTTGCAGTCGATGGTGCGGAAACATACTATCCAATTGACGAACAAAAGTTCGATTTCCGACATGAGGCGCCGCGATAGCATACACACCCTGTGGAGGATAGCCCTTGACCTTGAGGTAGGCCCCATACAATTGGACGTGCGCGCCACCTAACGAATGGCCTACCACCCAAATTTTTTTCTGTTTCCCTCCCAACGCTTTGATCACCGCTAGTACAGCATCCCGAAAAGGCCGATTGTTGCCAATGCCACTTGGGACTTTTTCTTTGCCAGGAGCAAAAAGTTTGGCGGGTGCAGTCAAACTTTTCCAAAATCCCGCATGCACACGGCCGGATAAACCCTTGACCTTAGGGGGTACTCCAAGTGCCGCAAAGTTGGTGTGAATCCATTCATTCCACGTGTACCCTGACTTTTTCTTTGCTTGAGCGACACGGTCAGTTCCTCGAAACACCACAAATACAGCCTGGGGAGTGGAAATCACCATGGCTTCGGGGTCTTGCCCTCCACGGCTCCCCCAAAGCCAGACATACTGTGGAGGTTGATTCGTTGGGCTCTTTGGGCCTTTGGCGTCCCAAAAAAGATGACGCGTGTGCTTGGCAAATTCATCGACAAAGGCTTGGGGATTTTTATGCAATTTTCTGACATAGGATGTATTTGCGGTCAAGGGATCTCCCGAGAGTTGGTCCAAAAAGTTGGGATAAATTAATGTGGCCAAGTAGGTCAGTAGGTACACGTTTCCCGGTTTATACCCAGTGGCGTTGGGTTGAAAGACTTGGGTAAAGGCGTTCGGACCTAAGGTTTTAGGGACCCGAGTGCCTTCAAAGCGCTCCCGAATTTTTGCGGCGGCTATACGCGCGGCACGCTCTGCGGCACGTTTGGCTTTTAAGGCGGCGGCTCTGGCTGCCGCAGCTTTCTTGATGGCTGCTCGGCGGGCCTTCTCTGCTGCGGCTCGGGCCCGGGCGGCGACTTTTTTGGCAGTGTTTCTAAAGAATCCGCGAGATTGGATTCCGCTATAGGTCCCCGTGGCTACGAGACTTGTTCCATCGGGGTTGAGCCATTGGACGACGTGAAGATCTATTTCGTCGGGTTCCCCGCCAGGAGTGGAGAGAACAATGGGGATGGCAACCTTAACTTCGTGAGTGCTTTCTTCCACTTCCACTAACAACGCGTCACGCCGCTCTTGGCCGGGAATGAGTCTGAGCCATTCCTGTGCTACCTCGACGGAATAGTCACCTGGTGCGGCAATGACCACACTGCCGTCTGTCCCGATGAAATGCACGGATTGATCGAGCGTGATACGAGTCGCCTCATTCGGCACGGAAGCGTAGGCTGGAAGATGGCTCGAAACACAAAAGCAAATCAGCAGTTGGTACTTGAGGGGAAATAATCTCATTGGGTCAATCCATATATCTGTGAAAAAGAAGTGGATAGGGAAACCTTTTCTGTATGTGTCGTTTCACCAATCAAAAGGGTTCAAGGAGTAATCGGAGTGGTTGGGTGCTAGGAGACCTCATCAAAAGGGATTCCGGGATAAAAGTCAATGAAGTCGGGATTGGAATGAAGGAGGAGAATCCTCGGACTCGAGGTATTCGAGCCCGAGGAAGGGTGTGTTCTAATACGTAAAGTGAGGTGCTATCAAGGTGCCGTATGCCAAGGGCCTTGGTTATGAAAGACCTTTAAAATCAACCTTGTTCTCAGAACTCGTGTGTATTGATGAGTTCCTGATATTCAGGGGTGCGGGTACCCATGCGCATATTTCTCCGAAAAGTATAGAAGGCCTTATCACGAGCTTCGAGATAGTGTTCTTTCAGGGCCTTTCTTTTTTTCTTGTTTTTTTGGCTTAACAAATACCTCGCGCTGACTTTTTCTGTGTTTTTGGCTATGGAAAGCAATCGTAATTCTTCTTGTACTTTTTGCTGATCGCGCGCTTTTCTTCAATGGTCTTAGCGTCTGGCAACTCCGCCTGTTGTTGCTCTTTTAAGGATTCCCGTTTTTCCGCATAATCTTCTTCAATGTCGTCCTGCAGTTGTTGCCTCTCCTCAACCATGTGAGTTTGATGATCCTTGAGGTCTTGTTGATACTGATCATAGAGAGCCTGCTTTTCCTCTTTATATTTCTCGCGAATTTTGACTCGTGAGGCATCGAGGGCCTCCTGTTGTCTGGGTGGTAACGGGGGCTTCATCAAGCTGTTGACTTACGGTTGTAGCGGATGCCCAAAGGGTCGAAACCGTCCCGAAGTAACACGCACTTATCAGCAGGAGGATGCACAAGCTGAGTGAAAGTTTTTGCATGATGACCTCTAGGAAAAGAGATTAAGGAGAAGAGAATCTCAAAGGGGAGAGCAGACTCAAATGATTCTCAGTCAAGATAATGCAAATGCGAGGAATGATAAATCGTTTGACCTGATGAGTGAGTAAAAAAGCCCCACCCCAATTGGGGTGGGGCTAGGAGGATTTTCAATATTATTTATTCCAGTAATCACAGACAAAGCGGGCACTGTCGACATAGGAACCATATTTCCCACGAAACGCCTTGCCCACTAATCCCGAGGGGCATTTAAAGACGTCACTGGCCTTTACTAAAAAAGTAACACTGGTGTTGCCCACAGAAAGACATTGATCCGTGGAAGAACCGCAGATACCGCTTGCTGTTCTTGCGCTTTTTCGAGAGGGCACCCATTGACCACAAGAAAGCGAAAAACCATTAACGAATCGCCCTGAAAACGCACGGAGGTTGGTGACCACATTGCCCTGGTTGCACCGTTTTATACGGGCCGTTCCTCCAGTGCCCCCGACAGGCCCGCGGGTAAATTCTGAACGCAAGGACCCCGTGGACGAATCAACCCGTTGGCAAATAATCCCCAGCGCATCCAGCCAGGATCCTGATTTATAAATGGCCCCCACCAGCACAGCCCCACTGCCACAATCCAAATTGTAAGAGCGGGTGCCCCCACTGCCACCAAAGAGCGGAGTCTTGAATTCCGTATTGGTCGTACTCGACAGTGAACTTAATTGCTGCATGGTATAGAGGGAGAGGCCCCGGGATCGAATTCCGCTATAACTCCCCACCGCTTCGAGACGCCGTCCATCGGGAAGCAGCAAGACCAAATGATGGGCATCGGGAGAGGTTCCTGGAGCCGATAGTCCTCGTGGTTCCTTAAGGGTTTCTTCATGTTTGGCGCTGTGGGCCTCTAACAAAAACGCATCGACCTCTTTCCCTCCGACGGGAGTGAGGCGCAACCATGTTTCGGCTTGTTCTATAGTGTATTCAGCCGGGTCCACAACCACAGTGCTACCCTCAGCCGACGTAAAATGAACGGCTTGGTCCAGGAGAATGGTCGCTGTAGCCCAGGAGTGCGAAGGGGCCAAGAACAAGAAGCTGAGACCTATAAAGAAAAAGGTTCGCATACAGAAAATTAACGAGGGGGTCTGCATAAATACTCCTTTCTTCAACAGGAAAAATGGTGATCGTAATGGTTGAAAACCTAGAAAGTGTAATGGGACTCTTAAGCTCAAGTCTACAGATTTTCTCAGTAGGTCGCAGAGACTTTTTAAATGGTTCATGGCCGAAAAATAAGTTATTTCAATTCTTCATTTCCACTGTTGGAATTGTTTTTATCCAAGGAGTCTTGACCAAGGTGCCCAAAACGAGTGAACGTGGTACATTGACGTACGCCGATATGTATGAGGGGAAAGGGTATCAAGTATGGAATCTTAGCCATCGACCCCAAAAGACTTGGAACATCAAACCAGGCGAGGACGAAAGCCGACCCCCCTGAATCCTTCTATATTATAAGGAGGCCGCCATGCGAGTCGCATTGATGACTGTTTCATGTTTGTGTTTGATTGTAGCCACTTCATTTGGGGAAGCCAAAGAGCAAGGACATCGGAACGGGATGGATATGAAAGCGATGATGGAAGCTTATCAAAAGGCGGCCATTCCGGGTGCTCCTCATCAACAATTGGCCAAGTTGGAAGGGAGTTGGTCGACTCAGACGAAAGAGTGGATGGAACCCAATAAGCCGCCAAGAGAAACGGCTGGTTCCTGTGAGATGAAGACATTGTTGGAGGGACGTTTTCTTCAGCAAGAATGCCAAGGCAACATGATGGGGCATCCGTACAGTGGGATCGGGACAACCGGCTACGACAATATCGGGAAAAAGTATGTGTCGACCTGGATGGATTCCATGGCTACCGGTATCTTTAAAATGGAAGGCACGGCCAGTACGGATGGGAAGACCATTACCCTGGTAGGCCACATGATGCTCCGGGTGGGAGGCAGATGAAGCACCGTGCGGTTTGGACTATTATGGATGATAATCATCAAACGTTTGTCATGTACGGAACGCACCAAGGAGGCCCGGAAATGAAAATGATGGAGATCACCTACACCCGAAAGCCGTGAATAGAAAACGGCAAGAAAAGAGAGAAGCCATAGTATGACTGATGAGTCACCGGAACAAGCTTGTGGGAATCTCATTCAAGAGATGCGAAGCCTTCAGTTATCCACTGTAGGGCCTGATGGCCAACCCCATTGTAGCTATACCCCATTCCTCTACCGTCCCCCCGGGAACTTTTATATTTTTGTGAGTCAATTGGCGGCACATACGCGACATTTGTTGGGCAATGCATCACTTGCCATCATGATCATCGCCGATGAGCAGTCCACTTCGCAGATCTTCGCCAGGACACGAGTCCATTATGTGTGTCATGCACAGCGGATCGACCCAGAAAGTCCTGAGTATTCTGAGGTGTTAGATGACTATGAACGTCGTCATGGTCAGACGGTGGGCATGTTGCGGCAATTGCCGGATTTCATCTTATTTCAGCTTCAACCGGTGAGCGGACAGTTTGTCATGGGGTTCGGCAAAGCCTACAAGCTGACTGGAGAACACTTGTCAGTCTTTGAACACACACGTACCGGGTAGAAGATGCTTGCCTTATGGATGGTCAGCCTACTGGATCTATCCAAATGATTACATGCCCATGTCGGACGAATGTGGAGCACGTGCGTTTTCTTCTCTCCTCACTGGGCAGCTATTCTTAAGGGGACGTTATGTGGAAGGCTATAGTGCTCCCGAAGAAAAGTTTCGTCATTCAGGGATTACCCATGGCGATATGTTTTTGGGGATGTTGAAAAAACCTACCAAGCCAGATTCTTCCAAAATTAATTCTGAAATCATACGTGGTTAAGGCAAATAAGCAACTCAGGAATCCAGAACACCATTCATGGCGAATGTTGAGTAAGGAAGTAACAAGAGAGACGAATACAGAAAAAACCATGGCAAGGGAGTACGTGTCCGGCCGGGAAACTTCCGGAGTCATGAGAAAGATGCATGGAGAGCTCGGGACATGGTACAACATCACGCCAATATGGGAAGTCCCCTCGGGCCGATAGCGGTTTCTGTCACAATGCCCACACCAAAAAGGAAGTAAGCGGTGTTTCTTCTCGCCTACCGGAAAATGGTCCTGGAGCGACCAGGGTTTACCTTGTTGCTCTTTTTGGTCCTCACGATCTTTTTTTGCTTTCAAGCCCAGCATTTGAAACTGGATGCCTCAGCCGAATCTATCGTCCTGGAGAACGATCCGGATTTGCGGTACTATCGGGCCGTTCGTAAGGTCTATGGCTCCGATGACTTTCTCGTCATTCCCTACACTCCGAAAGACGATCTATTATCCCCCACCTCTCTAGAAAACCTTAAAGCTCTTCGGGACGACCTGAAGAAAATGGAGCGGGTGTCTTCGGTCGTTACCATCCTGGATGTGCCCCTCTTGAACAGTCCCAAAGTAAGTATTTCCGAGCTGGCGGATGCTGAACAAGTCAGAACCCTCGAGACACCAGGGGTTGATAAGGAACTCGCAAGAAAAGAATTTCAGGAAAGCCCCATTTACCGGAATAATCTGGTGAGTCCCAACGGGCAGACGACCGCCATTCTCGTGAATTTCAAACGGGACAAAAAGTTTTTTTCGTTATTAAAGACGCGGAATACCCTTAGAGAAAAGGAGGACACGACCGGACTCACGAAAGAGGAGATTGATGAATTATCGAGGGTAGCCAAAGAATTTAGTGACTATCATGCGCTGGTCGTGGAACAGGAGCGGCAAGATATTCAAGCGATACGGGGAATCATGGAGAAATATCGGGGCAAGGGTGATATGCATTTAGGTGGGGCACGGATGATCACGACCGATATGATTAGTTTTATCCGGCATGATATTCGCGTCTTCGGAGTCGGGGTGGTGGCGTTTCTCGTCGTCGCGTTGGTGTATTTTTTCAGACGATTGCGGTGGGTGGCCATACCTCTGTTGTGTTGTTTGACGTCGATTACGGTGATGATTGGCTTTCTTGGGTGGCAAGATTGGCGAATCACCGTCATTTCCTCGAATTTTATCTCCCTGTTACTGATTATTACGATGTCGCTCACCATCCATCTCATCGTCCGGTACCGTATCGAGATTGGCAACAATCCCACTGCCGACCAAAACACCTTGATTTGGGAAACGATGCGAAAGATGGCGACACCCTGTTTTTATACGGCCATCACCACCATCGTGGCTTTTGCGTCATTGGTGGTGAGCGATATACGACCGGTCATCGATTTCGGTTGGATGATGACCATCGGCATCTCTTTTGCTTTCGTGCTGAATTTTATCCTCTTTCCTGCCGTCCTGAGTTTTCTTTCCCCGGAAAAGTTGAGGGCACACCGAGATCACAATCAAACGTTCACGCTCAAGGTGGCGTCTTTCACGCAACGCTATCCGAAACCGATCGTCCTCTTGTGCGCGGTGCTGGCTTTCGTCGGTGTGTTGGGCATTTCACGGTTAGAAGTCGAGAACCGTTTTATCGATCACTTCAAGAGCACGACGGAAATCTATCAAGGGATGGAGCTGATCGACACGCAGCTGGGAGGCACGATTCCATTGGATTTTGTCCTTGATGCCGATGAGGAGTTTTTTGCCTCTCTGAAAGAGTTGGAAGAAGCCGAAGATGTTTTTGAGGATCCCTTTGCAGAGGAAGACGAAGAGTCCACCGATACGACCTATTGGTTTAATGGTGATCGACTACAGAAGATCGAAAAAATTCATGATTATTTAGAGCAACTTCCTGAAATCGGAAAGGTCTTGTCTATTGCCACCGGGCTGAAGGTCTTCCTTCAATTAAACGGAGGGCGTATCCCGGATGATTATGAATTGGCGGTCCTTCGGAAGAGAGTTCCTGAAGATGTTAAAAAAGCCTTGATTGCCCCCTACCTCTCAGAGGATGGGAACCAAACCCGAATCACGATGCGTTTGATCGAATCCGCTCCGACGTTGAAACGAAAAGAGCTGATCCAGAAGATAAAAACCTATTTAGTCAACGATATGGAATTGGCGGAGGAGACGGTTCACCCGACAGGCTTAGCCCTTCTCTATAACAACCTGTTGCAAAGTCTCTATACATCTCAAATCTTGACGCTTGGGGCGGTCTTTCTGAGCATCCTGGCAATGTTTATCGTATTGTTTCGGGGAGTGAAGATTGCGTGTTTGGCTATCTTACCGAATCTCCTGGCTGCGGGGATGGTATTGGGCCTCATGGGGTGGCTGGGTATTCCCCTGGATCTGATGACCATCACCATCGCGGCGATCACGATCGGGATTGGAGTGGATGATACGATCCATTACGTCCATCGCTTTCAGGTGGAATTTCCCAAATACGGCAAATATTTGGCGACGGTAGAAGCCTGTCATGGGAGTATCGGCATCGCGTTGTATTATACTTCGCTCACTATTGCGGTCGGGTTTTCCATCCTGGCCCTGTCGAGTTTTATCCCGACCATCTATTTTGGGTTGTTAACCGGATTCGCGATGATCGTGGCACTTCTCAGTAACCTGACCCTGCTCGCGGCCTTACTGATTTTGGTGAAGCCCCTTGGTCCGGAACTCAACCCCCATCCGGGGTAATAGATTTCGGCCTGGCCTCTCTCCTTCCCCGACCTCCGACTTCACGTCGCTGAAAGAACGGATCAGCCACATTGAAACTGGCCTTCTTTGGTATGGCCGAAATGCCTTGTGAAGGAATAAAGCTATTGGTTGGATTTGAGGGAGATGTCGATCATGATGTCGTCAGCGAGCTGTTCAAGCGCGGTACGAATATGATCAAAACGGTTGGGATCCGGGAGGACAAGCTCCGCCTCGGCCCGAAACATCCGTTCTCCTGACATGGAGCCGCTCTCAACGACGGTACGAAGGTCCTGTACGCTGACCTCCAGGGAGGCCAATATACTGGAAATCTCGCGCACGATCCCTGGGCGGTCCTGTCCGACCAATTCCAGTTGGACCGCGTGGTGATGATCGACCTCCACTTTGGTCCAATCGCTGTCCACCACGCTGATGGATAGCCCTTGGTCTGAAAGTGTGGGTAATGCGGCGATGAACCCCGCGGCTTGGTCTTCGGGAAGGTGAATTTGCACTACCCCCGCAAAGTGGCCGGCCAGACGAGCCATACGGCTCTCGTCCCAATTGCCCTCGTGTTTGGCGATACAATCTGCCAGCGTTTCGACGAGACCGGGGCGATCTTTACCGATGACCGTTAAGACGAGTGCGCGTGCCATGGTTCTAGGTGCAGGAAAGGAGCGTGTTCCTACTCAAGATCATACGAATACAAAAGTAGTGATCACGTAGCAACCTACTGGACAAGCCCCAGGAAGTCAAACGGGTAGAAAAACTGATCTTGTTTTGGCTATTCCCAAGAAGTCATGTCGGAATCGAATGGGGAATTGCTAGAATTGCCCCATGGATGAATGTTGCAAGCCTCTATCGATTTCAGAACGACAACGTCGTGTCTTTCGTACGGTACTCTGGATTAATCTTGGCATGTTTTTCGTGGAGGCCTGGTCGGGGATTCTGGCGCATTCGACCGCACTGCTGGCCGACTCTTTGGATATGGCGGGTGATGCCCTCGTGTATGGGTTCAGTCTTTACGTCATTGACCGAGGGACCGTGTGGCAGACGCGGGCGGCTTTCTTGAAGGGAGTGATGATGGCCGCCTTTGGGGTAGGTGTGGTCGCCCATGTCGTGGTGAAAACCATTTATGGATTCATGCCGACTGCTGAAGTGATGGGAGTGGTCGGCCTGCTCGCTCTTGTGGCAAACCTCATCTGTCTCCGGCTTCTTTGGCAGCATCGTGGCGATGACCTCAATATGCGGTCTGCTTGGGTGTGCTCTCGAAACGATGTGATTGGGAATGTGGGGGTCGTGTTGGCCGCCCTGCTGGTGTATCTTTTGGGCTCTCCCTGGCCGGATCTGGTCATTGGTCTTCTCATTGCCACCTTGTTCCTTCGATCCGCCATCGGCATCATCCTGGAAGCTTCTCGAACGGGAGCGTGAAGAAGAATTGCCCATGCACAGTACACGACATATTATCGGGGCGAAGGCCACCAAGCAGGCGATGTTTCAGGCTATCTCGACTCCTGAAGGACTGGAGCAATGGTGGGCCAGCTCGGCCAAAGGAGTACCTCAAGTGGGAGAAACCTTGGAACTAGATTTTGCCGGGATGACCACCCTGAGATTTCGATACGACGAAATCCTAAAACCAAACAGATTAGTCCTGACCTGTATCGAGGGATTCCAAGCTTGGCAGGGAACGGTCCTTACCCACGAGGTTGAGGAGAGAGATGCTCAGATATTCCTGACACACACTCACAGTCATATCGATTCTCAGGATATCGATGCCCTCACGTATTTCAATACAAAGTGGACCGTCTATCTTTTAAGCCTGAAGCGGTATCTAGAGGAAGGCCAAGGTACTCCATTTCCCTTAGAAAGCAAGCTCTATCATGGAGATTAAGCCTCTGGTCTGGCGCAACCGTATCCACTGCGCCATTGGCAGAGACGATAACGGAGAAGACTGGCCCAGTATTGGAACGATTGTTCGACGTCGTCCCATTCCGATGTGACTCCTGACAAGGTTTTGGCCCCTCCGCGGCGATCGACCCCGGCAGCTAACAGTGTCCCCAGTTTGGAATCGGTAATTTTGGCTTCTACACTCGCGGTTCCCACGTAGGTTCCTGTCCCGGTGGCCATCGATTTGGTGCCCGATACGATATAGCCTGTTGGAAGAACACTGGAGATTGAATCCAACATCGTATTGGAGGCCTCAGCTTCCGTCAGAGCTACACTGATACGCAAGACACGAGGCCCGGGCTCAAGAACAATGGAGTAATCCGGCAGGAGGCTGTCCCGTATTTTTGCAAAAAGAAGCCGGATTAACCGGACACGCTCCTCTCTCGGAACGCCGTGGAGAGGAGACCCTGGACCCATCCAGAGTTGGACGGGATCGATCAGGACCTTGGTATAGCTTTTCCAGTCGGCAATGGGATTCACGTAGCGGAGGAGGGCTTCATCTTTTCCCGATCCTGGTCGAAGGATGGAATAGTCATCCAAAAATCCTGATGTGCCGACATCTTTGGCCTGTTGGGTTGTGGCACAACCTGTCAGAATACAAAGCACAAAAATCACGATGAATTTTTCTGATATGGGCATGAACGATCTCCTTTGTGGCTTCGACATACTGAGAGGGAAAACCCCTGCTAGCAAAAACTCTGTTATACCATAATGAAGGAACAACAGGGGATAGAACAGTGAGAGCATAGTGGAAAGATTGTCAGAGTACCCCCGTATGCTTTAAGAGCCTGAGACATTACGGGTTATTTCCTGTGCGGAGGTCGTCGTACCTGATCAAGCCATCGCCAAAACGGAACCCGAACGGTACGAACTCATGTTCACCTTTCACGTTGAGATTCTCAAAGACTGTGATGATCGTGGGCCGGGGGAATGGCAATGGGTGGCAAAGACAGCAGGAGTGCTCGGCGCTAACGGGAAGTTTCACTACAGGTGGTTTAATACCGGTGGCAATCAAAAATTACGAGATGGGGATAAAAGGCAAATCGGTCTGCCAAACAGATATGTCATCGAAAAAGGAAAAGTGTTTCAGGTGAGGCTCGATGCCCTCGAGTGCGACCGTCGTTGGGGAATAGGCATTGACCCTAACTGGGATTTAGTCCAACCCTGCCCAGATACGGATGAACGTCGCGAGCGCGGCGGTAGGCATGACGAAGCGGGCACGTATCTCTTTACCATCACGCCCAGCCAATACATGCAAGGGGCCTTCGTCGCGGGCTCCCCTCTCAGCAATAACACACAGGACTGCAAGTACCGTCGCAACCCCCCTTCTAACATCCCGTACAAAGCCTGGATTCGTATGCAGCGGGCAAAACCTTTGTCCAATAGGTGAGCCCTATCTCTCTGTTCGATAGGTGCGAATGTAGGTTTGGAAGGCAAAGTATGGCTGCCTATCTGAACAGAGCATCCTCGAATAGAGCCAGGCAGGCGAAAAACGATAAGAGACTTGTCTTTTTTTTGTCTGGAACTTTACTTAAAGCATGAGACTGGAAACCAGGAAGACGATGAACGCGAGTGGGTACATCCACCGGGCGTAGCGGTCGATGGTTTTGGCTTTTTCGGTGTGACCCTGTTGTACCATCCGGCTCGTGACGATCACTTCCAAGAGGGCCAGAAAGACCAAGACGGTTGCGGAGAAGACCAGGAGATCCATACGAGTTAGATAGGGGACTCGGGGCAACACCGTACGCAATCCTAAAAGAAAAGCGATGAGGGTAAAAACCGATGCGGTCCCGACACCAACCTGAGTCTGGACTCCTGCGGGATTGAGCCAAAACACACCAGAGGCCATGAGGACGATAAAGCCAAGGGGAACGATGAATTTCCACACATAGTAACTGGATTGCCGTTCGATGACGACGAGGTGGTCGAAACGAGGGTGAGAGCGCACGGCACCCTGTAAGGGTTGGACGGTATCGTCGCTGTAATTGTCGATAATCGTCCAACCGGGGATCGAAAGTCCTTCTAATCGTCCGGTTCTGGCTTCGTCTGTGAGGAACATCACCTCGTTTGGATTGTATTTCATAGAGGCGAATTGGATCCGTAAATGTTGCGTGTCAAAAGGAAAGTCGTGCATATCGAGGGGATTGGAGAGAATGGTGAATATTCTTGCCACCACGGAGATGGTCCCATCTGAAGCGATGAGTGATTGCAGCTTTGCCCGGTGGACCGTCCCCCGTTGATTAATCGGTTGGATGTCAGGGTTCCAAATGTCTTCAACGGAAATTTTACACAATTCCAAGGAGTAGCCCAGGGCTGCTGCAGAGAGACGTGGATCCTTCCACCGTATACGAACCTTGAAGTCGGCTGTAAAACTTTCGGTCACATCATCGATTTCTACCACATCGATGAGCAACACCCCAATCTTGATGGGAATGGGTTGGCCATGTGTCTCCGGAGGACTGCGGGTGAGGGAGGGTGGAATGAAACAAGAATTCTTTGGGGGAGATGAAGCGATCGCGGCAGATTCTATGCCGCTGAGGCATAGCACCACCGACAGGAGAAGGAGACGTACGATGGCTGAGTGATTCACATGCGTTCAGTCCTTCAAATTGTAGGCGATACTCTATTTCATCATCTTCTTCAACGGATTCTGGATGTTGGTCCCCCGTGCCTTATTGAAATCATCATAGATATTCTGGATAACCGGCATGAGTTCCGGTTCCAAGCCTTGTATGACCCATTTGGGCGTTTGGTAACGATTGTCTACCTTGGCCATTTCCTTCACATGAAGCGGGGGAACTGGATAGTTGTGTTTGATGGCCACACCCAGGCGGGTCCGAATTTCATCCTTGGTGACGTTCCACACCATGAAATCCGTCGCAAAGTCTACCGGACCATCATAGGTTTTGCGCACAGCTTCCACCATCTTGGGAATCGTGTCGGGGGCATTATTGAAATGGTACGCGACGGCCCGTCGAGGCTTGGTTAATGACATGACTTTGCCGAACATCTCCGCAGAAGTGTGGATGAGGGTACTGGCGTTGAGGGCTTCTTGGGCAGTGAAGCCATAGTATTTGCTCCACATCAGTGTCGGGAAAAACGCCTCATGGATAGACAGGTCGGAATCTTTCGTGTACTTGACCCACCATTTGTTGGGTACGGTATCACTCGAGAAGGAGAATTTGAGCCCATTCCATTCCAGGATGAAGCTCACCGACTGCTCAAAGTGAATGGCAGGAATCGTCCTGATGACGACCCCGTTCTTTTCGTAGATGATATTGTTGACTTTGGACCAATCGAATTCATGAACGTTTAATTGAAACGCTCGGGTATCGATCGTACCCACGAGCGTCCCTCGCATCCAGGCCCACATCCCACGCAGATGTTCCATGGAGGCTTTCATGCCCCATTCCGGGTTGGTACCCCCGCCCCCGGGCCCCCAGACGTTGAGCGGTCCCGCTCGGTTGTTCTGTGGACCATAGAGCCAAAAAGCCGGCAGGTCACCCATATGGTCCATGTGCAGGTGACCGATGAAGACTTTGTTCATGTAATCGAGTGGGATGCCAAGCGAGATCAGCCGTTCAGTCGAACCGGTGCCCATGTCGAAGATAAATTTATCTCCGTTGCCCAGCTCAACTAGGAAGCAGGCAGCGGCTTGCATGAGGTTTGGAATAGGCATCCCCGTACCGCAAGCGATGACCCGCATTTCGTCTGGCTTCAGTTCCTCGGTTCCAGGGTAATACACCGTCCGGTTTTTCACGTCGCCAGTGCGTGAGTAGTTTGCCGCGTGAGGGGATGGTTTCCTGCCTTCAGCTGCCTGCACCTCACTGTCTCCAAGGATTGTCATGGCATTGACCATCCGGGGTAGATCCGGTGGTGATGGCCAGTGGGTAGTCGACTTGGCCACAACATAACCCATGATGGCACCAATTATTACACCACTAACAATTAGGACCTCTCTGGATTTCATCTCTTGACTCCTCTCAATCGATTTAGAACAAGTCTCAACGATTCGACACAAAAAAATCTCTCAGGCAACGAATGCCGCGATCCTATTATGGGGCAAATTAACGTTCAACGAATGTTGAATTTCTCCTCATGCGGTTTCTTCTTGTAGATCTAATGTCGAAGGATGGAATAGCTCTTCGAATTTCAGACGATGCTTCACGAGTCCCTGTTCATAGGTGTACCGCATCACCAGTTCAAGCTCTTTCCGGTTGGCCTCTATCCCGTATGGCCAGAAGTTCTGACCCATGAGTTGACGTGTATCTTCAAATTCTTGAGTCACCCACGGCAGGGTGATCTTGAGGGCAGTGGTGGTTTCCATGTCGGCGTAGGCACGGTGTTTGGCCTGGCAGTACATGTCGAATACCGCTTTTGGCAACCATGGGTGCGCCTTGATCACATCCCGACGAATCGCGACGGCATGCATGATCGGAAAGAGACGGGTTTTTTTATAGTAGGCTTGTTCTGCTGCACGAACATCGGGGAACAATCGTTTAATTTTTGGATGGCCTTCTAAAAAGGCTCGCGGGGTGATGGCTGTAATCAAAGCGTCACAGCCGCCCGAAAGGAGCAACTCGGATTCATCGATACCGGGAGGTCCTTTTACGAGAGGAAAATCAGCGGGGAGATAGTGCCTATTTAACGCCTTGGGCAATGTGGCGCCATCGGAACTCTCGGTGGTCTCAATCCACTGCATGTCCTCGGCTTTGACACCATAATCATCCAGCAAAAACCCACGAATCCATGTGTTGGCACTGAATCCGTACCCGGGGGTTCCGACTCGTTTGCCACGAAGGTCCTCCGGTTTCTTGATCCCTGAATCTACATGGACGAACACATTGCGATGCCTGAAGATACGCGAGATAAAGACAGGGATGAGCGTATAAGCCCGATAGTCTTCGTTGATATACTTTCGTATAAAAGGGAGCAGCCCGATTTCAGTAACCTCATACTTCCGTTCAGGGCCGAATGCATAACGAAGGGCCGCATATATCGATTCGGTGTAAAATTTGACCTCCGTGCCTTCGAGGCCCACCTGTCCATCTTGGATGGCGCGGACACGATCATAATTGTAGCCCGCGATGTTGATTTGAAGCGCATTCTCTTTTCCCGCAAGGCTTTTCTGATCACTCAAAACACCAAGGGGCCCTACTGCGGCCCCCATGGCGAGTGTTTTGAGAAAGGTGCGTCGGTTGGTCGTGTACCTGTTCATGTCTTCTACCAATCAACCTGCTTCTTGGGTGTGTAAACCGGTGAGGGTTGCGGGTCGAACGAGTAGTCAAAGTCACGGTAATACCCTTTGACGATCCGGTGCGGATACTTCTTGATCTGGATCATATGATCCTGGACCATTTTCGTCAGACCGGGTCCTGACCATAGCCCGTTCTGAATTTCATTCGGGAAACGTTCAGCCGGATCATGATAGATGTTGTACACCTCAAAAAAGTGGAACCCGGGATTCCTGGGTTTGAGGTTGATCTTGATCTGATCTTTTCGCACCGCTTCCAACTTGGCCCGGTTGTAGTGGAAGATATAATCTCGTCGGCCTTTCCCCTCGCCGAGCAGCAAGAGGCCGGTCTGATCGATACCGTCGATGACGCGATCGGTCGGAATGTGATCCAGGGCCCCGGCAACACTCGCGAACGTCGTAAACCAGTCGGTGATTTGGACAAAATCGAGGGGATCCTGACCCGGTTCGATCATGCCCGGCCACCAGGCCAGAGAAGGTACATGGATGCCGCCTTCCAGTGTTTCACCCTTACCGCCCGGTAACAACGAGTAGCCGCCATGAGGATGGACGGTGTACATGGGTCCATTATCCGAAGACCACACCACTAACGTATTTTCAGCAATCCCTAAATCTGTCAGAGCCTTGAGCACCCGGCCGACGTTGTAGTCATGCTCAACCATTTGGGCCGAGGTATTGGTTCCTGCGGGGGTGTCTCTGAAATCGGGGTGCGCACCCCAGAAGTGATTGCCCTTGCCCCAGAAATTGACATAAAAGGGTTGATCAGTATTCGCACGCCGCTTGATAAAGTCGATCACATGATCAGCGACTTCGGAGTCGTAGGTGTTGTACTTCTCCATGGTATATTCGTACACCAGTTCCGCTTTCCCGCCCTTTTTGCCGCGCATCACGCCTCCCGTGTCGTACGGAAAGCCTTCAGGGCCTGGTGAATGCATGAGCACGCGGTTACTAAAGCCGCCGATATCGTCAGTGGCTTTCACGTGTTTGCTGCCGACCCAATATGGAGGGTTACCTTCCGACCATTCGGCTTCATCGAAACCCTGATTGATCGGATAGTGATCTTCCTCGCCTCCCATATGCCATTTGCCGAAGAACCCGGTGTAGTAACCCACTTTTGAGAGAACCTCAGCGGTGGTGACCTCGTCCTTATGCAACCCAGAACCAACTTCCCCGGGTAGGGTGATGTTATAGAGGCCATTGCGAATGGGATGGCGGCCGGTCATGACAGCTCCACGCGAAGGCGAACATTCCACCTCGGAATAGAAATACAAAAAACGCATGCCTTGAGCGGCCATTTTGTCCAGATTCGTCGTTGGGGCTCCGCGAAGTTTGCCGCCGCCGTAACTCCCGAGTTCGGTTAACCCCACATCATCCGCCAGGATGTACACAATGTTGGGTTTCTTTCCGAATTTTTTTTGCAAGGCAGCCAATTTCTGTCGAACCACTTGATCATCGGCGCCCCACTGTTTCCCGAATTCTTTTTTCATTCGCACAAACTCGGGATCGTGCACGATGTCATTGGCCTCAACCAACCCTGGCAAGATCATCAAAATCACCAAGAATACTGTCGGTATACGAAGTTTCATAATATGCCTCCTTTCACTGTTCATCACGATTCTTGTAAAAAATAGATAACAACCACAAATGCCTTCTTTAGACATGTTCATGGATAACTGTGCGCTACTTCTTGGGGAACAAAAGTTTGACGGTGAACTGCAAGCTCCACTCCGGGCCGAACCGGGGTGCCTCCGCATACCAATACGAGGCCAATTTGAAGTCGACGGGTTGTTTGCCGAACCGCATCAACCGGCCCGCCCCCCCTCCGACGGGCACCGTCCATTTCTGCCCGCTATCCGCTTCCCAATTGATTCCGAGAACCGGCGTCGACGTCAGGTACCACCCTTGGCCGATGTTGTAATTCAGGATGGGTTGGATAGTCGCGCGGTTAACCTTTGGCTCGCTGCTTTTACCGGCGAAGTCCCAGATGTTCTGTGCCAGAAGGCCTAATACCCATGGCCCCGGCATGCTCAGCACCACCAAGGAAGGACCGGCGGACCAGGTGTCGGTGCCCAGGCGATTGTTGGTATGCGTCGGAAATTCAAAGGCCGGACCAAGCCCCCAAATCACGGGTCCGGGATTCGCTGGGGAGACAAATCCCTGGTATTGAATGTTTCCTAATCCGAACTTATCGCTGGATCCCGGAAAGACTTGGATTTTGCCTAAGACCGGATCGTCATCCGGTTCCACGGAAATGGAATCCTGTCCTTCGAGATAAATCACAGGGATGATAAGACGATTGATGAGGTTCACCTTCCCCAAGGAGAGGGGATACACCGGTTTCACGAATAACCCATTGGCCAATTTCTCCGTCGGCCCCACGTCAAAGTAGACGTTATTCTCGAACGGCACACTAATCATGTTGGCCACAGGATTTTGGGATTGTTTGGCGAGATCGTCTTGAGCCAGGGCAGGTGGGCTTAGGAGCAAGACACCGAAAAATAGGATGAGGGGGATGTTCACGAAACGGTATCCTTTCTAGGGCTTCGTCAGTCGATCCTTATAATTGGGAGACGTACTCTGGTTCATAAAGAATTGAGTGAATCTTCGGGAACATCCCTAAAGTATTTCGGGTATGTTAGGTCCGTGAATTGGGTTAGGGTATCAAAAATCCGCAAACTACAAAATTTTTTTTCAGGTTCGCCGATAGCCTATTTTCGATGTGGGGAGAAGTCTTTTTACAATGGGACGCGTTAGTGGAATGAATATTTCATTAAGAATTTCAAGATGTTCGGTGGGGGGATTTTGGGGGAAGTAGAAAGGTAAAAAGAGGATGGGGGATGTTTTCTGAACATTCTTGTTTAATATCAATGACTTACGTATACTTTCTGTAAGGTTTTCCGTCTCAAACCTTCCAACAGTAAGGCCAGAATGCCGAACGACTCCACAAATTGGGCCCGAGTCCATCACGACTTCCATGATGTTGATGAATTTACAGAAATTATTCGTACCTGGAATCCCATATATCAGCAACTGGGTCGTGGCTCCTTCGAAGGTAAACTGACCCAACTCGTAGGCGAGCGGTTTAGTCTTCTCCATTTAACCCATAATCGCCAAGTGATCCAAAAG
Organism: Nitrospirales bacterium; assembly: GCA_965223275.1. Taxonomy (GTDB): domain Bacteria; phylum Nitrospirota; class Nitrospiria; order Nitrospirales; family UBA8639; genus Nitrospira_E. The sequence continues at coordinate 1,199,479 of OZ244992.1, read as the reverse complement.
GGCGCTATCCCTTTAGACCTTCGAACGATTGCCATTCCGGCTGATCCCGAACAGCAATTTCTCTGGCGACGGAAGGAGGTAACGGGAGACCAGCTGTGCTTGTTTCCGAAAGATCAAGAGTTGGATGGGGTCGCCCAACCAGGGTTTCACGTGTTTACGCTCTCCTTTACCGAAGATATTTTGGAGGAAACCATAGAGAGGCTGGAATTGCCGTCATCACAGAATCTGTTCGCCGGCATTGAAGTTCTTACACCGGACCCCACATCTCTTCATTTCCTTCGGCAATGGTTACAGAGGTTTTTCCGAGACGTGGTTCAAAATTCGAGCTATGGGAATAGGTTTTCTCCACTGGAGCCTCTTGTCGAGGCAGTTGAGCATGAACTTCCTGGGCATCTGTTGAAATGTTTAGCCTTTCAACAAGCTGTGGCTCCCCCTTCTCCTTCACCACGATTGAGACACAAGGCCATGATACGTGTTGAAGAGTATCTGAAGGCCTTTCCCGCATACCCCCATACAGTTCGTGAGCTGTGTCGAGTGGCCGAGGCCAGCGAGCGTACTTTGGAATATGCGTTCTATGAACGGTATGGGGTGTCTCCAAAGGCATACCTCCAGGCCCTTCGGCTGAATGGGGTGCGCAAAGCCTTACGAGTGGCCGATCCCGAAGCGGATAGCATCGTTTCGATAGCCAGACAATGGGGCTTTTGGCATATGAGTCAATTTGCCAAAGAATATCATCGGCTCTTTGGAGAACGACCATCCGAAACATTAACGAAATGTCTCACTAACCAGCTGAACAAGAGAGTGTCGTTCGTTTCGGCCTAATCCCCGCAACGGCAGAAAAAAACTCTGTCCTCTTTTTTACTAAGAAAATAGCGGTAGCTTAGAATGGGATAGGAAGCGCTGACGATGCGATATTATATCCTACAGAATCAGAAGGTCGTGTCCGTCCCAACCGCGAAGGAATTTGGTGAATGGGTAGAAACGGCCGATCGGGTGGTAAGCAAAAGCCAGGTCGGAGACGTGGAAGTGTCGACGGTATTCCTGGGCATCGATCATCAATTCTACGATGGCCCCCCGCTTCTATTTGAAACGATGGTGTTTGGGGGCGACTTAGATCAAATGTGCCTGCGCTGCTCCACCTGGGATGAAGCGGTGTCACAGCATGAAACGATTCTGTCCGAAGTCTTAAACCGTGTCTATGGCTACTACAACCCTGGTTGACCCTTCCTCGTTATGCTGATCCCTCATGGTCGCCAAGCCCTATTTTGGAGGGCATTTATAGGCGTCGGCTTTGGCACCCAATTCCGTGTCCGTATCGAATGTAGACAGTTGGACATACGCATTTCCTCCTGCTGCTCCTACCGCATTGCGAAGACTATTGTTTAAGTTTTCTTCATCGTCAGATCCGGTAAATGCTTGCACCTGATGAAGGTATTTACATTGTTCTACCTGATCAGGTTCAATTCGCATCACTAATTTACCATCATGCGTAAGTTCCACGACTTCATGCGCACATCCCGATAACAGCCAAACCATACTCAACAAGACAAAAGAAAGACGCAGCATCCTCATTGCTTCCTCCTCCTATGTGGACAGTAGTGAACAGTTAGGATCGTTCGGTATTTTTAGCCAACAGCGTAGCCTTTCCGATGAAAAACATACGGTTGATGCTACCAAAAGAGTGTTTGGTGCGTCATTAAAGCGTAAAGGGCTGTCGTCTTGAGACGGTGTTCGGGAAAAGTGGAAAGGGAAGGCGGAATTCCGTCAACCTGGCGGGAGAAACAATATCGTATCGGGTCCATCTTGCTGAGGGTTCAGGACCCGGAAGCACATCTCCGGGTCCTGAATGTGGTGCCCATCCACCCACTCATTGTGTTCAGGTCAATGGCCTAGGCCATCACGTGCACCCTCTTATGTTTGTGGCCATTGTCCCTGAAGCTTTATGGTCGCTTGCTCCAAGGCTTCATCCAAGGCTACCGCTCGCAGAGTTTCAAAGGCTTGGTCTTCTTGGGGATAAAGGTAGGAAGACATCGCGGACCCTCTCACCCGGGGATACCGATTGGAATTGATCGGGGTGTCCAGTTTTTCCAGGGTGGCATAGGAGTGACCCTGTACCTGCATGAACAACTTACCCGATTGAATGTCCAGCATCCCGAGCTCGATGGTCGCAAAGTGATCAATCTGACTTCCGGTCATCAAGCTGACTTCGGGGAGCAGGTCTAAGCGAGCAGGGCCTTCCACTTCGTTGCCGGACGGGAAGACCACCATGATGGCATCATATTGCTCATCCTTTCCGAACTGTTGAATGCGTGAGAGATTTTCTTCAGAGTTAAGATTGTTTACCATCATGACTTTATCCATTTCCACAGAGGACATTCCTTCCATTTGACTCTTCACCCTCCCGGCAAACTTCATCCAGGTCTCATCATCTTCCACCGGAAAATCGTATGACTCGGGTTGATGCACGATGACCATGCCCACCGTCATGGGCTCTGAAAAGGATGGGCCCACCCTGGTCATCATCGAATCAGTAGACTTCTCTTCCGTGGGGAAATGATTCTGAAGCTGGAGGGGGGCCGCACCCATGCACCCTGTTAGCATGGCGCCCATGAAGAGAGCGCTCATGAACGTCAGCGCTCGGTGGGGAAGGGAGGAACAGCGGGGGTGAGCCGTTGCATCATCATAATTATGATTGAAAATTTTCATGGTAAAACTCCTTGTTTCAAGTATGGAATTTCGTGAACTCCACATGATGTAAAATGATTGAAGACATTGGTGAGGTACAACCCAGGGAGAAGGAAAGAAAACTTCCCTTCTCCCCTGCAGCTGCGTTAGGCCAAAGTCCAGTCGGTCTCATCTTCTTCGGCCTTGTCTTTGGCTAGAGTCCAATCGGTTTCATCCTCATCAACTTCTTCCTTGGCCAGTGTCCAATCGACTTCATCCTCATCAGTCTCTTCCTTCGCCAGAGTCCAATCCACTTCCTCTTCCTGTGTCTCCTGTTCGCTGGAGACGAGACGGTCATGTCCTCCAGTGATGCTATAGGTTCCACCAAATGGCAGAGCCAATAATCCTAAGGCGGCTAACGCGATGGTAAAAAAGTACAATTTAGCTGTTGTGAGATTGCGTGTCATGGTGTTCTCCTTTTTGGCGACTTTCTCGATTGGTCGCCCGATTGATTGTTATGTGATTTATCCTTCTGTTTCATTAAATAAGAAAACCAAACATTCAATCAAATAAATAATTTCACTAAAACATATAAAATTTTTAAACATTAGACAGAATGGGGATTTATTGAGATAGTACAGTCAAAGGAGCTACCGGGTAGTCTGACGTGGGACGAAGTCCTAGTGCACATGAAGCCATTGTGTTCGCCCAACTAATGGAGCGTTGGGCAGTGAAAAAGACAACCTGGCCAAACCTTGTTCCCGGGACTTCAAATCTATGAATATTGATGAACTCGTAGAGTCAATTCCTGAAAAACAACCCAAAGCAAACCTGAGGCAGGTGATTAGGGAATGGAAATCAGATGGTACGGACGTCCATCATTTAGAGGAGTTGATCGTGAAATGGCAGGAAAATGTCCGGTTGGTAAACCAGGAACTTCAAGACGAATTTTTTAGGAATTTCCAGAGCTTTCAAGCCAAGGCCATTGATGGGCTTGGCGGGATGACGATGAATGAAAGGCTCTATTGGTTCGGGCTCTTTGAGGAATGGGATCGCGCGGATCAACACGGTCAAGAACGAATTAGAGGAAAGCTCCATGCGCCTGCCTAACAAGACGAGACAATCTGTTCAGGCAATTTGAGGTTTGAGTAGACGTCAAAGCGAGTGGCGTCCCCCATTCCACTACTAGTCTATGAAAACGAATTCCAAAGCGCGAGGGGCTTGGGTGGAAAAATGGAGAGTTGTCTGGCCATGTGTATGGTTAAGTTCATTCTCTCAAGAATTCTATCTTTGCAGACCAGGAAACCTGCTGGCTTCATTGGCCGCTATATCATGATTAAAAGATGCCTGCACTCCTATTAGCTTGATGGATATTATTTTTTATATCTCGCCCATGCAAAAAATCCAATTTTTCGCGCAAACCTAATAATTCAAGGTAAACCGGGTTTATCCGTCCGTTGGTATGCTTAAGAAGGATGCTGTAGGTCTCTCCCGTTTTCGTTTGCTGTAAATTTGCAAGTAGCTGTGAATAATCGGGATCAGAGTCTGCAGGAATTAGTACAATTCCAGATTTCAATTCTGATTTTGCGTGTAGAGGTGCGGAATATACACACCATTCGAAGTTGTGATATTGCATGTCAGCCAGAGATAAGTCTTTTTCACGGTGAATGAAAAGACCCTGAAGTTGGTTGTGTTGCTTTCTGGCCGTTTTTGCATTTGACGCTAAGGGTATCGCAATTTCGCATGAGTCGCGTTCCCAAGCCACATCAAAGCTTTCCCGAAATACGTCTGCGAACAGAACATAGGTTTCTCGAAGATCGTATCTTGCATGCAACTCCAATAATTGACGAATACTTGGGGATTCGTTGGTGAGAAGGTGGCAGATATTCACCAAGGGACGATGGCTCCTTGGTGCCCTTGGCAAAAGTTTTTCTTCCAAGGCAACAATATTTTTGGCATTTTCTGCTATTGAGATACACCAATAGTCGCCATTCATGACCTTCACTTTTTCAACGGAATATTTCTTCACGACAAAATCATAGATTCGTTGGTAGAGTTTGGGGTTAATTTTTTTTGCGCAGGTTTTGACAACTAAGTCTGCAGTAGGAATAAACAGCTTCAGCACCCCAGATTTGATCGCCAAATCTAATAAGGCGTTCACGAGTAATTTAGGCCAAGCTTTCATGCGTTCATCAAGGTAATTTTTTTTTGTTTTGCCTATATCAGGGCATCGAAATAATTGCTGGAGGACATCTGACTGCATAACAGTCACAATGGCGCCCTCCCCGTGGATGAAAACTCCAGCGCTGGCTATGAGGAAGAGGTCGTCGATTTGCTGTTGGTGCCAATTCAAGGCCTTATTTACATAAAGTTTATTCGGCAGATTGAAATCACGCAGGCAGCACAAATTGATTTGTCGAAACTGCTTAGGGGCGATGTGCTCGGCTTGGAATCCACGCTTCTCAAGCAACAATTGAGAGTCGGGGTAAGCTTTGTTGAATACCGAAACGGCATGTGGGATACATTGGAGTTGCCTTAATCCTAAACGTTTCAATTCATTGGTGGTTGAACAATAGAACATAGGGAGGGCTTGTTTGAGGCGGCGTGCTTCCACCAGCAGATAAAGAAGGGGAAATTTAGTTAGATTTCTCCAATATTTTATATGGTGGTTCCCCAAACCAACGCTTCTTTTTATCCAAGAGAGCCTTGGCTTTCTCCGGAGGAACATGATGTTTCTCTAAGATTTTTTGCATGGTCTGGATCATCTCCTCTTTCGGTGAGAGTGTCAGTCGTGGGCCAGAATGATCACGATAGTGGTATAAATATTTTTCGCAGATCCCCACAGTTGCGCCCTGCTCGAGTAACGTCCATATAAAATCATAATCATCGATACCTGGACTTTGCCCTAAGGTTTCGTCGAGCCCGACACTCTTTTTAATAGCTGAGCGAGCAAACAGGAAGAAATGACTGAGATATTTCGCTCGCCGCTCATCCTCTTCTAATTGTGCATATTCTTTTGCGTTTCGTGTTTTCCTCAAATATTCAACCGCTGTGTCGCCATCCATTTTGTAAACAATCGTGCCGGTGGACACAATGTCGGCTTGATATTTCAATGTACATTCCACGGCGTCGTATGACAGCCAATCATCACTCAATAGCAATCCTATTCGGTCGGCCGCGGCTAAGGAAAAGCCTTCATTGATAGCGGCAGGAAAACCCGGACGTGATTGAGTTATTACGCGAATTGACTGAGCAAACTCTGCCAATATCTTGGAGTTTGAGTGAGGAAGCTCGCCCTCGGTAACGACAATCACCTCACAATGGACCGTTTGATTGACGGCGGATTCAAGGCATTGCCGCAGATAACCTGGATTCTGGGCGAGCAGCGGTATAACAATGGTTGCCGAGTCTTGTTGCGAAGCTTTCCGGTGAAACCACGTGAACATACTTGCCTGTGAGTTGACGTGAAAAGAACCCTCTTCCCTTTGGCCAAACCCTTCGACGATAACCGTTCCGGAGTCGGAGAGATTTCTGATATAATCTGCTTAATAAGTCTCTGTTTTAGGAAGCATAAAAACGAAAGGCCGGCCTATGTGGCCTTGCAAATTAGAGGTTCACCAAAAGACATTAGATGAGAGGAGAGGACAGCCTCCAATTCCTCAAAAGTTTTGAATTTCACCTCTTGTGCCCCGGATGTCACCCATCCGTTCTCATAGCTGTGAACCTGGATGATACAATCGGCCCATCTTCTCCATTTTTCCACCAGACTTTCCTCATACTCTTGCGAAATTTCTATTAAATCCACAAACTGTAAAATGCCCAAGAAATTGCAGAGATAGAGTAATTCGCGCTTTTGAGATCCATGCCCCATCACTTTACATTGGATTTTGAACCCCCGATCAATGATTTCTCCGATTAGCGGTATGATACCATCGATTCCCCATTGCCACTCCCAATTTCCTAAGACAAGAATTTTGGGAACATTCGTCAGAAGCCCATCATGTGGAGGAGGTCCTTGGTGGACGTTGTGAATGTTCTTGGGGAATGCATTGGTGTGAGAATGAAATGATGTGATGGCCTTTTGATAGAAAGCGCTAAACTGATTGGCATGGTTGTTCGCAGAGAACATGGTCTTCGCGATAAGATACGCGGCCTCCCGAGTTCTCATCATTAACGAGGAATCCTGTATAAGTTTTAATTTTTCACCCCATAATTCGGGTTTCATGGGATGAAGAATAAAACCATTTTTTCCATCTTGGATTACTTCTGTTGTGCCCCCGACCCTGGTGGCAAAAACAGGACACCCATTTGCCATAGATTCTGTGAGGGAATTGCTTAGGCCTTCAGAGATGGAACTCTGTAAGAAAGCATGATGTGTCCGATAGAGTGATTGAACGTCGGTCGGGTCTAATTTTCCAACCATCCGAACAGATCCCTGAAGCCCTAGCCGACGAATCCAAAATTCGATTCTCTCCTTTTCAGGCCCCTCCCCAACCATGGTCAATTCCCAGGAAAGCCCGGATTTCTTCAACGGTTGGAGGGCTCGCAATAAATTTGAATACGCCTTTGTCCAGTACAAACGTCCCACAGTGAGTAATTTCAGCACCCCGTTGTCCATGGCTGGATAGGGTGGGAGAATGTCCGGGAACGGCACACACGTATAAATGGTGGTAGAAGGAATCTCTCCAAAAGGATAATACTCTAAATCTCTTCCAAGATCCTTGCTGACCGTATGAATTCCCGCAGCATGCTCTAAGGTGTGTTGTATTTGCTCATTTGTCTCCGGCGACGCTAGCGGAAGTACTCGGACCTCCGAACCTCGCAAGCTAACCGTATAGGGTATACCCAGAATCTCGGGGAACCTCCGTAAGGACAGAGCAAGATGAAGCCAGTGAAAATGGATGAGATCGGGACGGACTCTCTTAAAGTGCCGAAAAATTTTCTGTTCATCTCGCCACTGCATGACGTCATTGCGCCATTGTATGACTCGCTTTCCCCAAGGCGTAGAAAGGAAAGACCTCATTCCTGGCAAGGAAGAGAGGCCGAACGAGCGACGCATCCGAGGCACAATAGAGACATTCTGTGTTTCTCCGGTGAATTCATTTTTCCTCGTATGAGGTATGTCGTGAGCAGGGGTGAACGAAACGGGTGCAAAGGAATCCCCAAGAATAGACATACTGGTAATATGCCGATGGACAAACGAGTGGGGAGGCCAGGAAGCCACCACTTCACATATCTTTGGGTTGGTGTTGTCCATAAGAATACTCAAGCGTTCATGAGCTTTTCACGTAACGTCTGTCTCAAAACCATTCACCTATGGGACCAAGAAGATTTTCATCTTTACCTATTTGGTCAGACATAAAACCAATCGACGCATCCTATTGGGCAAGAACCCCCAATTGAAACAACGAAGGCGGAAAATCTCGGATTTAATCTGAGCGAGAGAATATTTCCGATAGCGATTGAAAACGTCCTTCATATAAGGATGAGTATAATTGAGGTGCTCAGTCGCGAAGATCCCCTTTAACGCCAATTCGGCACCAAGCACGGCAAAACCCAGTCGAATATCTTGTTTGGCCAAAAAATGTTCATAGGTCCTTTGAATCTTAAGCCAATTGGAATGGGTTTTGGAGGCCACTTTCCTCCGGACTCCGGCTTGCACCATTTTCAAGGCCTTGTGGACTCCATAGTGAAACGATTGAAAAGGAGATGGGTTTTTGCAGTGAATGGCGGCGGGGGCGAGGGTTTTTTTATCCCTCAGTCGGTGAGTGTGTTTAATCGGATGAAAGTCATCGACAAATAACTCATCGTTAAAAGAATCCCATTTAACCGTAGAGCGAAACGTATTTAATCCCCAAATGGGTTGATTAGTAAAAAAATCATGGATTTGAATTTCGAATAACTCCAACCAATCATGCTTTAAAAATGTTTGACTGATTTTGGCGAACAAAAAGTCATCCAATAGCACCATATCGGCATCAATTTTCACAAAAAGATCAAACTCATTTGAATGGTCCATAAATGTTTGATAGAGGGTATTCGCACCTTCTTTGGCCCCTAAATTTTTGAACACAAAATGTTGATAGTCGACCTCCTTCTGACGATTGATAGACGCCACACATTCCTCAAACTCATTTTCACCTGAGTAGAGGGTGCCTACGAAGATACGCATGCTTGGACGATCTGGGGAATGGTTTGAAGGTGTTGTGAAGGCCGTTGTTTGATTTCAATACGTGGGATAGCAAAGCGATCGACTGAAGCAGGATTGATTCCTCCTGGTCGACCGCCTACGGCACTTTTGTACCCACAAATTTGGACCATCGTTTTTATTTTTGGGTTCAAAGAACCATAAGGGTAAGAAAAGTGATGAACTGGAAGTCCGAGGTTTGACTCGAGTAAGGTTTTGCTCGATTGGATTTCCTGCCTGGCCTCTTCTGGATCAAGAGATGGCAAAAGAAGATGCCGGTGGGTATGTGCTCCAATCGTGATTAAAGAGGATCGAGACAATGCCACAACCTCCTGCCAATTCATAAAAAGGGGTTTTTGTGGTTTTGGCCGTGCATCATCTCCGAGGACGGTAACCATCAATTCCTGTCGTAAGGGATAGGAGTAGGATTTCCCCATTCGTTTAATTTGCAGATAACACTGTTCCCGATCCTGTTTCTCACGGAATTTCCAATAGTATTCACGATCCTGCCATTGAAAATGAACTCTGTCCTGTGAACAAATGGCATTCGCTAGTTGAAATTCGTATGGGGTTACCTCCTCATCCATAAACCCCGTGGTCACATAGACCGTGGCTGGCACTTCATATGTTTCCAGAATGGGCAGCGCAGTTGCCAAGGTATCCGAGAATCCATCATCAAAAGTCACGATAAATGAATTTGGAGGAAGAGGCTCACCGGCCTCAAGATGCGCCACGACATCCGGTAAGGCCAACACATGAAACCGTTCGGAGCAAAAAGCAATAATCGCCTCAAATGTCGAAGGAGGGATGGAAATGGCCGGATAAGGACCTATTTCATCATCCTTGACTTCCGCGATTCGATGGAACATGAGGCAGAAGAGAGAAGGGCCGGAAATCTTCAGTTTGGAGAGTAGACAACGAATCATTTGAATAATATACGCCGTCCATTTTTATTGTGGAAGCATCCCTTACCTATGAAGTGTACAAAGAAGAAGGGTTCATTCGCTTAGAGCCAATTCTTCTTTTGGTCTTTCGCAATCCTCACATTCAGAGAGAGAATAATGACGACAATCTTTTAATAGAATTTCATGCAGGTGCAACAAGTCCCCCCTCCCCAGTCGCTGCAAGTTTTTAGATGCACCCACCAGTGTCCCCAGTATCGAGAGAAGATATTTGGAGCATTGTAATCAGAGTTCGAGCTGACTTGTAAATACCTCATTCGGAGGCCTCCAAACCTACATTGACCCAGAGGGATATCCGATTCATGGGGAAAAAGGGCTATTTGTGGTGCTGGTGATTGTAGAGTTGACGGAGATGGGTTGTCATCAAGAGGCCGGCTCCCTAACGGAATGGGTGACATGACCATCCGAAAAATTCTCACCAAAATAAAACCTGTCACCAATTTTCTGGTATCCCCAATTCCTTCGCCCTAGCTTCCCACCATTCCTTTGCAAAATCAGGCGGATAGCAGGCTGCCAGCGGGGCAGTCCGCTGTGTGGAGTGATAGGAAGGGGGGCACATGAACCAAAAGCAGCCGGAGAACGACTAAGAAACAAAACATATCACTTGCCCAAAAAATGAGGAGCCCCAATGCTTTCCGACACCTACCTTAAACTTCCCATTGAAACCGTTGAATGGGAAAAGCTGGATCCGACCTATCCTTTTCGATTCAATGGCCCAGGGTATCTCTACTGCAGGTGGTGCACCCATTATATTCGATTGGTGTGTCATACGGAGACCGGCGTGAGCTGTTCCGACTGTGGACAAGCGTTAGCTGTTGGTCAGCAATCGTTGATGTATGAGCCCCTCCCCTTAACTGAAACCGATCGCATGTCCAATCATGTATCAGAATTTTTTGAAAGGTAAAGGAGGTGTGTGATGCCTAAGAATAATCGACCCTTAACGTATGATGAAAAAAAAGCCGCAGAAGCAGCCTTCAGAGGAGTACCATTCGACCCTCAGTGGTCCGAAGCCGCGCAAAAAGTCTTTTGGGGAATTTCTGCCGTCATATGGAACAAACGCAAAGAAGCCTTCCAGGACATGAGTCCTTCCCAATTGACGACACCCACAAGACAAGAAGAGGCATGGTCAGCTAAATGAAAGGGGAGGGGTGGGAACGAATCGTTCATCAGAAAATTTATTTTTCTCAAATTTCTCAACTGAAAAGATGATGCAGTATGAGGGCCACATGACGTTTCCAGGGGAGTGAGTCTTATGGACACATCATGGCCATCTCTTGAAATTGCGATTGCGGAATTAGAAGGGGAGAATGTACAACCGAAATACGGCTATGTCTCTTTGGTGAATCATTTGCAGAATGTAGGGGAAAACCTGGTCAGCACATCTCCTGAAAATAGGAGGGAACCCATCGCCCAATTTCATGATTGTGCGGGCAAAATTCCATATGCTGGTGATTGTGATGTTGGCGCATTAGTGCTTGAGTCGATAGCTGATACGATCGAAGATCATGAAATGCAAATGTGGCTGTATCAAGAAGCAGGATTTCGGGCGAAATGGTGTGCTGAATCTTCCACATCTGGCAGTGAATGCCATGCCAGGTCAGTACACTTCAAACAAATACACAAAAAAATAAACACGTAACGACAAAATACATCTGTCTCCACGTTCTGTGGCATCATAAGGCCAATTGACCCTACCCCGTGTTTCCTATATTACCTGGTCCAAGTGGCATTGAGTATTGGTCGCTTGACAGCGGAAGAAAAAATGTCTACTAAGGGGAGCGTGGTGTGTTGACCTCATAGCGTACGCCGCTTCCCTTCCATTGGTGCTTAAGCGGTTACAGTCAAGCTGAAAAAATTAGGAAGTACTGCTTTTGGAGTCGAGTCAGAGAAGCAATGATGGACAGCATTGATGCATTGGGTCCTCGGCCCGATCGACACGTCGTGTTTACACGTGAACTGCTCGCGGAAGCGGAGGACGATGAACTGAAGGCCATCGTCGATCAAGCAGCCCTTGACTTGAACGCCCCGATCGCGATGGTGAATCTTGTGCTGGATCATATTCAATTTTTCAAAGCACACCATGGCCTCCCTCCTGATCTCGCTGTAACAAGAGCCACCGAACGGAACGTTTCCTTCTGTCAATTTGTCGTTCGCGATGGACAACCGTTCGAAGTGACCGATGCTGAGCATGACACTCGCGTGCCGCAACACCTCGTCAAGACATACGGAATCAAGTCCTACCTTGGCATGCCGGTTGTGGCCAATGACGTGGTACTCGGCTCACTTTGCATCATTGACACGAAAAAACGAAAATTCGTAAAGGCGGAACGTGAGAAACTAAAAAAGTTTTCCGAGCTAGTGAATGTACGGCTCGAAAAGCTTGCCAATAAACGGAAGCAGGTCAGCGCTTCTCTTGTGGTTCAAGCAGCCTTTCCTGGCCTCGCAGAACTTCGAGATGCCCTGATACCTATTCAGGCAGGGGCTCAGTCTGGACTCCTGGCGTTCTCGGCCATTGCCTCGTATTTTCGCCTTGTTCAACATGTGCTGTCTGGCGGAACGGCTCCTAATGCAACCGTCAAGCGGACGCTGAAAGCCGCCACAAAGGCTCTTGATGATTGTCAGGATAACTTTGACGAAATTGAAACCAGTGTTGGGGATGCAGGGGACGCCTTGTCAGCGTTGGAGAACATTCTTTCACCGTCCTCTTCTACGCGACTGTCGGAAGTGGCTGTTTCGGGATGGGAATTAGCTCGCCGGGCGGTTACCCCTATTGGAGGTGCCTTCTTGCCTGATCTGCCCGATGATCTCGTGGTTTCCACGCCCCGCCCTTTGGGGGTGGCACTCGTTTCCACCTGTCTTTCAATGGTTGCGGCTCGGCTCTCCAAACTCGAGTTGGAGTCAGGTATTCAAATACAAGTCGTGGAGCGAGACTCACAGGCAGGGTTAAGCATCAGGTCAAAAGACCTCTCTGATCAGTTATTTAAAGAGATTGCCCTCGAGTTGAAGAGTCACACGGCAGAAGATCCGACTGTCACAGTAGAAGCGGCGGACGGGGGCATTCAGTTGTTGTTCTCGGTCGTACACGAGGAAGAGTAGACCTCCTGGCCTCATCAATTTCAGGTCTGACCTCACCACAACTTCCAGCCGCTAAACATTCTTCAACTACTGAGTGGTTGCCATGCCACTGCAGGGCGGTGAGAAATTGTCATATTTTGCTGAAGCCACTGCGGAGACACCGAGAGTGTTCCCGGAGTGGACGTTGTTGCTTCGCCTAAGGTTTGTCGCGACAGGCGGGACACATGACGATGGTCCGTTGAGGAGTGTCATCCGTCGTGTGGTCGAAAGCCCATAACGTGGGTACACCCTTTTGAGGTCCATTGCCCTGCACTCTTGTGGAGCAGCGGGCAGGCACATCCGTGTGTTCCACATATACGGAGTCACCCTTAAAGGTGCCAATCAAGGATGTCAGCCCTAAGGTGTTATGCAAATTTAGGGATCGAAGGGCTATTTCAAGATCTTCGAGAAAGTCAGGGGAAAGGACATTAAGCGATTGAATTTCTCCCTTTGCGAATTCAACAGGCCTTGCCGTACCTTCCTGAAGTTGCCAGAGGCAGGGAAAAACCTTTTGGTTTCGCTCTACCTTTGCCTCACTCCTTCCATTTAAGAAATGATGGACGACTCGTTCTCCTGAATCCAGTGTGAAGTGTCGGTGAAGGAGTGCGAGACCAAACGTGTTCTGAACGTTATGACGTCGGAAGACATTTCGAAGAATCTTGAATTTTTGACTGATTCCATCAAGACTTTTTGAGCAGTCTTCGATCGTAGGAAGTCCATTGAAATAACTTTGGGAAAATTCCAATGTCTGCATGGCATTTCCTCCATTGAATGGGATGATTTAAGGACCTAAGGAATCTTTCCAGCCCCAGGCAACCTTTACCTTGGTTTCACGCTCCAGTCCGATAAGATCCATGACAATCTTCTGGGATGTCGATTCCAGCACAGGGCTTCCCGTCACATCACGTGGTATGGCAGTTTTTTGGAAAAATTTCTTGCTGACCGTTGCAGGATTAAATGCCAATGAGTCATCCACGGTGACCTGAAGTAGTGCTCGCTGGGTTTCGTACAATTGGACCATCCCCATGTCATCTGCATGGGGTGGTGGGTTGTGACGAGAGGATTCCCATTCGATCATAACAGCCACCATCTCGCCTTGAGGGAGAGCGGGATTGCTAGGAGCAATTCCCCCGGGAATGCCTTCAACCCTTGCGGTATAACTGAGAATTCTGACGGCGTCGCCCCGCTTAACCTCCTCGTCCCCGGATTTGTTCAAATACCCAATCTCTTCACCAAGTTCAGAAAAGGCATGAAATGCTTGATCGACTCCCTGAAAGCGGGGTCGTTCACTTCCAGGGTCTCCAATGGAGGATCCGTCCGATATGGTGGCTATGGCTTTTGCGTACTCTGAAAAAGTGAGCCTTCGAGCATTAATCATATAGCGGGAAAATTTGCCCACCTTATCCGGAGAACCCCATCTGATCGTATAGAGGGGTTGTTCACTGAAGTTGGCGGAAACCAAGAGCTCGCGAAACTTGACGCTTTTCCCATGATTGCCAAGGTGGAGATGTGACATTCTCAGGACGGTCGTCCAATCTTCAGGAGACATCGCCTGGCAGGCAACGCTGGTATCGCGCCGTAAGGCCGTTTGACGGCAAAGGCTTGTGGCAGGAAGCATGGACAGGACATTCTCAATCGGGGTGGCATACGTCTCACCGGAAGTATGGGTGACACCGGTACGACCGGATGTCAGGACAGCGATGATTCGCCCTCCTTTATCAAAGATGGGACCTCCACTGTGCCCCCATTGAGAATTTCCCTGAATACGATACCGATCTCCTATGTCACCAGGGTCTCCCGGAGCGACAAAGCCACGAATCGGGTCATACACGTTTTTCCCTTCTCGCCAACCAATCCCCTGGACCGGGGTGTTTTCTCCGAGACGTGCGGCCCGGCAAACAACGGGGCGGAAAATTTTAGGGGGAAGTTTCAAGAGCGCGACATCATGTTCGGGGTCACCCGAGACATACTCTGCGCGGTCAGGGGCAGAAACTAACTTCCCGTGCTGATCTAAAAACTCAATCGTGATCGTGTGATCTTCCCAATCCACCACATTCCCGTTTGGGCGATCTTTTTTCACCACATGAAAGGCCGTCATGACGTGGCCTTCCCGGCTCACAATAAAACCCGTCCCGACTTGTCGAACAGAACCGTGGGCAATGGTGTCTCCATCAACCGTAATTCGAACTACGGAGGGACTGACGGGACAGGAAAATCTTTCTTCAGCCGTTGCCGTACCTAACCCAAAAACGCCAAAGACAGCAATAACAAAAACCTGGAGCAGAATGTAGGTACGTGTCATTGTTCTTCCTGGGGATGGGGTGGTTGGATGACTAAAAGGTAGTCCACGATCGGTTTATGAATGCCTTCGGCTAACACTTCAACTCGAACGGAAGTAGCCGTTGCCGGAGCCTTGGCTTCTCCCTGATAGATTACTCGCCGCAACCGACGCGTACCCTCTATGATCGGAGGTCCCAAGGAAATGGGCGTTGACTGCGTGGCATTTTCCGGAATCATGCCCGCCTTGACCGGTACCGATTCTAGAGGAAGCTTGGCCTTATCACTGGAAAGACTCACGTGAACCGAAAAAGAAGCACCCGGTGAGACGACAGAGGGAGCCAGGTTGAGTCCCATGGATTGCATGGGGATCGCTGTACCTTCCGAGGTCCGAAATGCGAATTGAGTTGAAGCATAATCATAGGGCTCATTGTAAATATCCGGTCTAAAAATCCGTTTTAAGCGGGCGATGGTGGCGTCATCGTCAAAAATGACGACATGCTTAGAAAAAGAGACATCTGATTGGTTGATGTTTTCAACACCTTTGGCGGCACTGGTCACAAGGACAGTGCCATCGCCGTTACCATGTCGATATTTCGTGATTTTTTTGGTCTTCGCCTCAATAAAAAATTTCATCTTTGTGTCGACATGTTCACCAGCAATATGGCTGACTTGCTCTAAATACGGGGGCATGGCTTTACGTAACAGGTTTGTAAGCTCCTGAGCACGTTTGAGAACACGACTGATCCGTTTTTTCGCTGAAGAATTTTGGTATTCAGGAACATCCCATTCAAAGTGTTCCCAGCCCTTTTCGGTCCGAGGATTGTATGAAGCAGGTCGAGTTCCCTCTTTTAATAAAATACAACAATTCGGGTAGTCCGGAAGGAGTTCGTAAAAAGAGGGAAAAGAAAGGGCCGTCAGGCGAAACTGCTGGAGGCCACCGAGCAGCCAATTAGGTATTGTCCCCCAACCCTCATCTATCCCGGCCACCGAATTCACCGAACCCTGAAAAGGCGTTCCCATAGTGATAAACCGTCGCACCTGAAGTTTGGTGTCTAGTTGCTTGATGAAAATTTCCGACACCAAGCCACCCATGCTGTGGGCCACGATGTCAAAAGGGCGCTCCCCAAGGTGTTGGTCTACCCATTTTCGGAGGAGAGCGGCTGAGGTGAAATTGCTTTGACGCCAATCGTAAGGGAATTCGAAATAGTCGACACCCAACGTATAACCCATATCCTCTTGAAAGGTTTTGCGAAGTTTATGGTACACGTTGGCCTTCCAAGGGCCTAAGATTTGGACGGTTTGAATGAGGCCGCTCGGTTTGAGATCATCATCAGGATCCGCAGGCCCATTGGGTATCAGAAGGCGATCAAAATGCTTGAAAGACCATCGGTCGCCCCATATCAAGTTGCCCTTTGGGTCAGAAAGGGCAGAACCAAGGATGCCTGGGACCACCACAACAGTCCTTTTCGGGGGAGAAGATGTTTCTTGTCCTATGGCAGGAAGACAAAACAGGAGTATTGATAGACAGACAAAAATAGGAAAGGTAAAAACGCTGGTCATGACCACTCAGTTATGGTTCAAGCGGTTTTCAAAATTAAACATTAATCATGGTAAACCATCCGAATGGACCGGTAATCGTCCATGCCAAGAGTACAGAGTTTATATTAAAAGTCAAGAATGCAACCGGACAGGAATTGTGAAATAAATGATACGGGACAAGTATGGTAAAGGGGGTGCCAGAATATCAGATTGATAAACCGACGAACCCCTTGCTGTCAAAGATTTGTCTAAGGATCGGTCCGGTTCAAGGAGTCCATAAACTTTTTTGAAGCCACGGCGAGGGAACGGAGAGTGCGCCTGCGTTTGGTTGGGAAGTTTCGGCCAAACATTGTGACTGCCAGGTGCCATCCCATTCGGGCGGTAAGGGGTATGGCGGTTTAATCAAAGTCTCCGGGACAAACCCGAAACGTCCGTAAAAATCCGGGTCACCCAGAACAAAGACCCGGCTCATCTTTGATCCCCTCAACCGTCGCAAGCTGTCTTGCACCAACGCACTCCCGATGCCCTTTCGTTGCCATGCTGCCGCAACAGCAAGTGGCCCAAGCAGTGCAGCATTGACGTGCTGTCCAACCAAGCCACACTTTGTGAAGATCACGTGTCCGACAATCTGCGTATCAATCGTCCCCATGAGCGAGAGAGCGACGACCGCGGTATCGTTCAAAAGGGATCGCACAAGAGGAAGCAGATCCTCCTCAGGAAATACTTCCGGATAGAGTGTTTCAATCGCAGCCCAATCATCCCGGCTGCTCTCCCGAATTTCGAGTTCTTCCAACTTTAGAGGTTTCAAGGGCGCTCGGTCGTGTCCTCATTTTCTGGTCCGAATCCCACCCTGCAGGGCAGAAGATGATACAGTATGAGGGCCATACGACTTCTTGAGGGGAGTGAGGTAAATGGATCCAGCATGGCCATCTCTTGAAATTTCGATTGCAGAGTTAAAACAGGAGACCGTTCAACTGAAATACGACTATATATCGTTAGTGAAGCATTTACAAAATTTAGGGGAGAAGCTCGTCAGCACATCTCCTGAAAATAGGAGGGAACTCATCGCCCAATTTCATGATTGTGCGGGCAAAATTCCATATGCTGGTGATTGTGATGTTGGCGCATTAGTGCTTGAGTCGATAGCTGATACGATCGAAGATCATGAAATGCAAATGTGGCTGTATCACGAAGCAGGATTTCGCGCGAATTGGTGTGCCGAATCTGGCACATCTGGCAGTGAATGCCATGCCCGGTCAGTACACTTCAAACGAATACACAAAAAAATAAACACGTAACGACAAAATACATCTGTCCCGATTTTTTTGACGCACAACATTCTCAACCACAGACGTCAACTCTTTGTCTGTATGACAATGGTATAATCACTGAGGCATGAAAAATTTTTTCTACAAACCAAAAGGGGGAGTGGCCATATGAAAACTGCTTTGTTCGCAATATGTTTTGGGCTGATCGTACCTTCTGGTCTAGCACTGGCAGAAACAGGAGAGATCCCCCAGTCAAAATGCCAAAAGTTGGCATCGGAGTATGAAGAAGACCCTGACTCCCTAGGAGGGGAACGGTTGAAGCAACTTCAATTTTGCATTAATCAAACGTTGGCCAAACGCCGAGCCAGCAATCCACCACCGATGCTCAAAGGAACTATTGTGGAACCTTCCTCATCTTCAGATAGTGCCCCTCCGTCGCCCCCTACTGGCCTAAAGAGCGTGGATTGAATGGAGATCCCATTTGAACGTATTAGGTGGGTAGGCGCTGGAAAAAATTGAGGAAATCTTAAAGGTTCGAAGCGCCTAAAGGGTGAGTGAAAAAGTCAAAAATTAATCGAGTCTGACCGCCTTTTTCACAACAACAGATTTGTCTCCCTTTTTCTAGTTCTACTTCTATATATGTAAAGCTCCCAAAAGGTCAGAGCAGCTAATAGATAGTCAGCGGTCCCAGCATGCATAAGGCTTTCTGTAGCAAGGCCTTACCCTTGGACTATGGTAGAGCCGCTCAATGTGAAGAGAAGCTAAAACAGGAGTGAACCCCAGGAATGGAAAACGTGGGATGAAAGTGAAAGATGAAAAAGGCAACACCATTGACAAGTCGGTTGTGAATCACGAGGAACCATATTCCATATGGGTAGCCGATTGAAAGCATGCCTGGGGTGGAATGATGCGGGGAAGCCTGGACTTACGCCAGAGTGATTGGCTTTTTTTTTTGGAAGTTTGAACCGAATAGATTATCTCAACAATTGGTCGGTTGCTGGCGATAATGAATGAGTTCTCCCTGGCGCCATTCCGCACCGGCATAGGTTCCGTCGAGAAGGCTTGGCCACAGGAGTCGGAAGCGTTGGGCATAGGCCGTGGTGGTATAACGGTCGCGTACCATGTTCTGTCCTTGGAGGATTATCCGTCCTGCCCAGTCCCTCTCACGATCGGCCTGGTTGACTATGTCCGGCAGTTCGGATGGCCTACACGCGATATAGTGGACACCATCTTCAAACCCCAGGTGGTACATCCCGCGGAAGGGTGTCGCTGCCAATAAAGTCCCCAATGCGGGAATCTCAAAAAACTTCCGAACTGGCCACCGAACGACATGGTGCCCATCTGTATACGCGAGCAGAGACGAAGAAATCAAACGCGTAAATCCCCATCGGATAAATTGAATGCCCCACTTGGAGCGTGGCAGGAGTGGGTAGGATCCGGCTCCGCTAAGAAGAAATTCCACCCTTTGCTGTAACGGATCGGCCACTGGTGCTATTTCCCCGGCTGCCTGCAGGGATTCCACCGCCTCTTGTCGTCCCTTATACTGTGCCCCCGGTACACACACGAGCCTCTTCTTTTTGGCTATCGGGACATAACGAAATTCATCGTTCCCAATAAGATGGGTAAAGGGGATCATTCTCTTGGCATTTCTGGCACAAAAATTGAGATAGAGATCATAGCCAATGAAACCACCGAGTTTGGGATTTCGGTCAATCGAAGGTTGGATGGAGCTTAAGACCTGTAGGGGATAAATGGTCATGATAAACCCAGGAAAAGCTTCCACCTCACGGACGTACTCTTCGGTATACTTGTGGGGGTCTTTTTGTAGAAATAGGAATTTAGGACCAGGTAGCCGGTCGATATTGTGCGGAGCCTTTGGCGCCCGTTTTATCCATTCCGCCCCAGCGAAGGGAAGATAGCGCCGCCTTTTTAAGTAGTCGAGTAATTCTCTAACATTTTCAAACAGGGCTTGAGGCCCCATGGAGACAAAATTCCAGTAATATTCTTGAATGAAAATCGCATCAAATGGCCCTTGCTGGTCAAAGATTTCCTCTGCCTCAGTTTTGAGATCATCCCACGCTACATACCCCGGGCCGTAGAAGAACAGGTCGAAGACCTGGCTTAACATGTCATACCGGGCTTCTACCATTGGATTCACATAGGTGTACTTAATGGCAAACACGATGGCCCGAGGTCGCTGGTCATTTGCGGTCATGTCATGCCCTCAGTCTGGATTCGGGAATTGTCAATAAGGGTGTTTTAGATGTTTAACCATCTAAAGGGGGTTTACGTACTTTACCAAAAATGTTTTACGCTAATAACATTTTATCAAAAAGATGCTAGGCTGCCGTAACAAACAATGATGGCCTATGGCCTTTAGAGGTGAATGTTGGCTTCCGTTCTCGGAATTTTCACTTGCCCTTGACAAAATTATTCTACTCCCTCCTCCGAAAATTAATTGGATTGTCTAGAAGAGTCGGCTTCATTTCGAATTAGTCCGTATTCGGGACTAGAATGTCGATGTTCCACAGTAGAAAAATTTGAGACGGTCCATTGGTGCGTTGCAGCAGATGAAAATGCTGGTATTTTTCGGTCAAACATGCCGACCTATGACTGATTATGCATTCAAGATATTTTCTCAAAATCTGTCCCCTAACAGAGGGATTTCTGAAAAAATAAGGTATGCTCATCCACCCGTCCTAACGCCATTCCCCTTTTTTCTCATCTGGATTCTTGAAACTAAATTAATATTCTGCCTTCTCGATTATGAGTTGATGTGGGGTAGGGGGGAATCCTCAGGGGATTCAGGGGAGTGAGTCGGTTTTATAGTCAACAAACCGAAGGGTGGATTAAGTGCCTGGTGCTGAATCGAATGGTAAGGTTAAGTATGCAGGTGTCAGAGAGAATGTATTAAGCCTGCGAGCCAGCTCACAAAGCGGGCTGCCTTTTTGAATTATGCACCAATGCCCCTGAAATCCCTTAAAAGGTGTTTTAGTTTTCTTTTCCAGCACTGCGGGTCTGTGAGACGGTCAAGCAGAGAGGGACGTCGATAAGTATGGCGAAGATGGTCAGTCAGCCCTGTTTGACTACCATGAAATTCAAATACAACGTATTTCGCGATCCTCTTACCAGGGTTGCGCAAACCATGAGGTTCACCCGCCGGGTAAAAGATTACGCTGTGGGCTCCAACACGTTCACCGAGCGTTTCCACCTCACCTTCCAGGACAATGATAGCCACGTCGTGAGCATCAATGTGAGGATCGTAACCAGCTCCTGGTGTAACTGTCGAGGTATGACATTGAAGTTTTCTAAAATAGGCAGTCGGTCCTTCAAACACTCGACGTGTTTTAAATCCCTTCTTGCCATCTGAGTCCGCTAGGTAGTCCGACATATTATAATGCCCAAACATCAGGGGCGTGTCAGTATTTGTCGGATCTGAGTTCCACTTAAACATCAGATAATTTGCCGGCTCTTGGCTCACGGTCTGGAGCGTATGGGCAAAATAGGCCGGGTAGTAGACGAATTGACCAGCCTTCAGACGTTTCCGGTGCGCTCCATTGAGATCTTCCACATCTGGAAGGATCAGGTCAACCTCTCCGGCCAGGAGCAGCAGGAGTTCTTCCTCTTTATGCGTATGCGGCGGATGGGGGCAATGATCCTGGTTTAACACGGAGACGTGACAAGTCAGACTTCGCGCATTCGCAGTGGAGCCCTTAAAGATAGAATAAGGTTTCCAGCCCTTTTCATTGTCTGGCAGGAGCGGGATTTCCAGCGGGTAAATTCGGTTGGTCAAACGGGATCTCGACCCTGCGTTAACTGGCACAGGTGGGGGAACAATTCTGTTGACACCAGCTTTGTCGCATCCTCTCACCATAAGGCAAGGAGGTTTTGGTAGTTTGAGTAAACGAATAGGCCAATCCAGATAATTGGAATCCGGGATGCGTATCACGGTGTCTGGGGTAGCATATTGGAGCACCAGCGCCCGACGGGTCTTATGAAAAAGGTTATGGGAAGAGTGCCAGAGCCGGCCATCGAAAAACAGGGCCTCCCCATTGGTCAATTTCGGCCTCAATAAGTGGGCTCGCTGGTCCTGCTCCTGACCCCAGCGAATAATGTCATCGTTGGTCGTCTCATCACGCCCTTTGCCAAATCGATGTCTAACCTCCTGCACCGTGACACCGAAGTGGTGGGAGTAGGGAAGAATCACCAAGGACGATTCCGGGGTGGTATGGTCGAGGCCGATCCATACAGTAATTATCTGCCCCGTATTGCCTGTTGCCTCTATATCCGTATGCCATGGGTGGATTGCGCCCGGGTTTCGTTTCGCCATACCGGCGCCCCAAAGCATGACGTCATTGCCAAGCAACGAGGCCACGACATCGATCATTTTCGGGTGCGTCCCGATTTCGTAGAAAGCCCGCGAACTGGCGGCATGGCCTTTCCCCCAATCTAGCGGAGGCTGGTTACCCTCATCACTCGTTGCCTTCAGAAATTCCTTGCACTCCTGTTCCGACAACACTCGGAAAGGGCCCAAATAACCGCGCTCACCTAACTGGTCGTACAATTCCCTGGCCAAAATGGGGGGAGAATATCCCTTCTTAGAAATTTTCTGCATGCGATTGATTTTTATAGTCTACCCGAACCTTCTCGCGCAGGGAAACTCCCGAGACAGAAACTTTTTTGTAACATTCCCTGGAAGTGGAATGGAACAATTCTATCCTTCGAATATGACGTAGACAATACTCCTAACGAGGGACACCGAACCGGGGGGTTGCTTATAGGAATTCCCGGAGCTTTCAGGCCAAGGCCATTGATGGGCTTGGCGGGATGACAATGAATGAGCAGCTCTATTGGTTTGGCCTCTTTGAGGAATGGGATCGGGCCGATCAAGAAGGTCAAGAACGGATTAGAAAGAAACTCCATGCGCCTGCATGACAAGACGTTGGCGTTCGTTCATCAAGTGGTTTGAAAACTTGACTTGAATCAAGGCATCCATAAATATCGCTGAAGCCACTGTGGAGGAACGGAGAGTGTGCCGGCACAAGTCGTCATGGTTTCGCCCAAATCTTGTGACTGCCAGGCGCCCTCCCATTTAGCCGGCAAGGGGTATGGCGGTCTAACCAAAGACTCCGTGACAAACCCCAGCCGTCCGTAAAACGCCGGGTCACCCAGGACAAAAACCCGGTTTACCTTTGACTTCTTCAGTTGTCGTAAACCCTCGCGCACGATCGCACTTCCGATACCCTGTCGTTGCCGGTCTGGCGTTACGGCGAGAGGCGCGAGTAGTGCGGCATTGACGCGTTGTCCCACCACGCCACACTCTGTGAAAATCACGTGTCCGACAATCTGCGTATCAATCTTCCCCACGAGCGAGAGAGCGATGACCGCGGTATCGTTCAAAAGCGATCGCACGAGGGGAAGCAGATTCTCCTCCGGAAACACCTCGGGGTAGAGTGCTTCAATCGCAGCCGAATCCGCTCGTTTGCTCTCACGAATTTCCAATTTTTCTGACATTGGGTTATTTGAAAAACAGGAAAGAGGTTAAGGCCAGAGGGGGCAAACATCGAATCAATTGTGAAAAAATCGAGTCTGCCTTCTTTTCATTTGATTTTCCATTGAGAATACCAATTTTTTGATCACAAAAAACCATAAAGACGGTGCTCGCGTTTGGGTCCTTGCTCTGAAAGGAGATCTCTGGTACCGTTCTCAAAATTCCGGTGAATGCTCTCCCTATCTAGGGGTAATGGACTATGAATCGGATCAGGCCGGCCGTGTTCTTCTTCGTGTGCCTTGCCTTTGGTGCTTTGACGTGCACCATTCCCGCATTTGCTCAAACCAAGCTCAACATCCAACCAAAACGTGACAGGACGTCACGAGCCTTGGCTCGTGGGTCGGCAGTACTGGAGTTCAATAAATACATCAAGGAAAGACGTTGTAAAAGTAGGCGTTCGGCGAAATGTCTCGAAACAATCGAGATCAAAACGTGCAGGTCCGGTTGTTGGCGCAGAGGCTACAACTATCGACATAACGCTAACAAGCGGGGCCGGCTGAACATTCACCTGAGCATCGAGTATCTGCGCAAACTTCGCGATTTAGTAGGGCAAGAACTGAGTCGTGGCGAAAAGGCGACCAGCAATTACGCATTCGGCATGACGTTAAGCGACTTACTCTATAGTCAAGTGCAGATGATGCTACGGCAACCGGCGATCAAATTCAAATACCCTTTTGTCGGCAAGACTTGGAGGACGAAGAGACTTGGCAACGTGATTAGCGGAAAGTCGATTGACCCCAATAAATTCGCTGGGGTGGTGTGGACGAATGCCGCCGACAAATCCCACGCCATGACCCAGGCGGACGCGATGAAGTGGTTCATCGATGTTGGCTATATGCTTGCCTCTCAAGGGCAAGGCCGGAGGGCAGAGTATTTCGTCAAAATGGGCGCGCGCTTTTATACCAGCTTTACCGTTCCTCATCGGTTTGGAGGCGTGCGCAATGACAAACCGCGGTTTAAGTGCCATGGGGGAAAGTACTGCTACCTTTACCACTCACAAGAGGTTCACGATTATTCCTTTCCCAACGCCATTATCAATAAGAATGTGTATGCTATTCGCGATCTGGCCCAGACAGCTCACCAACTGAAACACTGGGAGCAGTTTGGATCGTGTCAATGCTGTGCGAAAGATTTTCGCAAATTGTCCAAGAAAGGGGGGGCAGGCTTTTCTTGCAGTAAACCAGGCGCCAAAATTCCAGCCTTCGCCCTGGCCTCGAAACCGAAACTGGCGGATCAAATGTTGGACAGTGCTCGGGGCGGCTTGTTTAATTTGGCCTATGGACCTGGAAACCGCTCGCCAGGAAGGTCATACCGCATTCCACCACCGAATCTCAAAGATTTTATGATTCCGATCTTTAGTAAGAATGTCATGGTGCCGAATTCCAGCGGCAATAAATTGATTTCGAAAAAGACCAATCAAGTCCAAAAGTATTACTTCTCTTCTTACGGCTACTGGCTGGACAGCTATACGCGAAAGTACCGTCGGGGAGTAATGGTGGCCAAGGACTTCAATAACTGCCATTATCACTATCTCACACTCAAGCTCCTCTGGGAGGTCCTCGAACTTACTGAAACAAGTAACTATTATCGATCGGATCGGGATTTCAGCGATGTCCGGCATTGCCTCTTGTACGGTCGTCCCCCAGGGACCCCGTACAAGGCAGGCGCATGTTTTGATGCACGAAAGGGCGCACGTAATGTGAGAGGCGTGCCTCTGGCCGAATTTTATCTCTCTGCCCGGACAGCCGAACTCCCATACCAAGTGAACCATGAGCGTTGTACCGACCCCGCCTCAGAGTTTCTCTCTGGCGATAGCCCAGCCCGGAAATGGTTCGACCAAAAGTACTCCAAGTCGACCTTCTGAAATTCACAGAACAAACAACCGTTCTAGGCACGAGTCATTCAAACGTTGGAACACTGGCGGCCGAAATGCTCAATAAACGGCTTGCCCTTTTTTCTGGATGACAATGATATAATCACTGAGGCATGAAGAATTTTTTCAACAAACCCAAAGATGGAGAGGTCGTATGAAGACGGTATTGGTCGCCATAGGTTTTGGGCTGATCGTATCTTCTGGTCTAGCACTGGCAGAAACAGGAGAGATCCCCCAGTCAAAATGCCAACAGTTGGCATCAGCGTATGCCAAAAATCCTGACTCCCTCGAAGGGGAACGGTTGAAGCAACTTCAATTTTGCATTAATCGAACATTGACCAAACGCCGAACCAGCAATCCACCACCGATGCTCAAAGGAACCATTGTGGAGCCGTTATCACCTTCAGATAGTGCCCCTCCAGCGCCACCTACTGGCCTAAAGAGCGTGGATTGAAGGGAGATTGAGTCTTAGTGAATGGGGTGGGTAGACACAGGAAAAAAATGAGGAGAATTGTAAAGGTTCGAAGTGCCTAAAGGGTAAGTGACCAAGTTAAAAATACATTTGCCTCATTTCCGGTTGAACTCTTAGCTTCTTTTTTCCTATCAACAGATTTGCCCGCCCTTCTCCTGGTTCTAGTTTGAACCTTTTAAAGTTTACGAAGAATCAGAGCAGCTAACACTTAGTCAGTGGGCCTGGAAAAATTTCTTTATCGGCCAAGGCTTTGAATGAGAAGCGATGGTAAAAAGCCTGTTGTTGGACCTGTTTCGGATGCGAGGTCCGAGGAGAATGCTTGCAGAGTTTGTATCCAATCGTATAGTCGAGAATAGGTCAGGATTTAGGGGATTCTGATAGTCGGCTCTCGGCTGAACGATTCTCAACCAATGCGTTGCATCGACCGCTTGAAACCGCAACCGACTACAGACATGGCCGTTGTCGACTAAACGTGGGCGTTCATTTGCGGCGGTCTTCGTATAGCAATTGAATATAGGATCGATATTCTAGAATCTGTTTTACCAGTATGGAAGGATCATTTAGTGCTCGTGAAGCGATGATCCCTCCCTCGATGATCGTTGACAGCATATCGGCCAGATCATCACTGCTGGTGTCGCAATTGGCGATATATTTGGCTTCGATTTTATCAAGCTGCGTTTTGAATAATCGTCGCCAGTCCATCACGATATCGGCGGTAATCTTCCGTACCTCTTCGTTAACTTGATGGCTTTCGTAGGTAAAGGATGCGACCAGGCATCCGGGATGTAACCCTTCTATGTCGGCCATCATCTCCGCGAGCAGTTTGACAAACACCAGCATTTGCTGGAGTGGATCGTCGGTCAGTTCTTCTGCCCGCTTGAAGAGACCACTGAATAAAAGGGCGTCCTGTTTCCGGTATCGCTGCATTAAAGCATAGGCCAGGGAATTTTTCCCATCAAAGTGATAGAAGAATCCACCTTTGGTGATGCCGGCTTCCTTAATCAGATCGTCGATTGAGGTCGCAGCGAATCCATTCAGAAGTATGGACCGTTCCGCGATATCCATTAGTCTGTCTTTGGTGGCTTCTCCTTTTGTCGCCATATTTACTGTACCTGGAGTGTAGTTTTTCTCTGCCTTACGGGCCCGGGCCGATCTCAACCTCACGAATCACGCTTCTATCCATTTGTTTCTCAGCTAGTTTATCAAAAATTTCGAAAAGAGTACCTGCAGTTCACTAGAAAAATCGAGGGGTTAGGTCTACTCTGAAGACACGAATTCGTTCACCACATTCACCATTTTTTCAAGAAAGGAATATAGGGGCATGAAAACCTTTCGGCAACATCTACCACAGCTTGAAGACCACATGTGTATTACCGATGGCGGGATGGAAACCGATCTGGTTTTTCATCACCAATTCGATTTACCCCATTTCGCCGCCTATGATTTACTGCGACATGAGCGGGGGTATACAACCCTATCGGAGTACTACATATCCTACGCCAACTTGGCTCAGACCTATAATCTAGGCCTTATCCTGGAGACGCCCACGTGGAGGGCAAACGCCGATTGGGGTGCAAAAATCGGCGACTCATCACAAGACCTCCAGACCTTTAATCTTCAATCCGTTCAACTGCTTGAACACATTCGAGAAAATTGCGGCGATGAGGCGGAGCCGATCGTGATCAGTGGTTGCCTTGGCCCTCGTGGTGATGGCTATACGCCCTCACAACAAATGACGGTGCCGGAGGCGCAAGCCTATCATTCGGCACAAATCGCCACGTTCGCCCAAACAAACGTAGATATGATCGCTGCACACACCCTGAATTATGTTGAAGAAGCCATTGGCATTACTCTGGCTGCTCAAGAATATAGTCTCCCCGTGTGTATTTCCTTTACCGTCGAAACGGATGGCAAGCTTCCCACGGGTGACACACTCGCGGATGCTATCCAGGCTGTCGACCTGGCGACTGATTCCGGTCCGGTTTACTATATGATTAACTGCGCGCATCCCACACATTTTTCGCACCTGTTTGCGACACAGGATCGTTGGGTGAATCGCGTCAAAGGATTACGGGGGAATGCCTCCTGTCTCAGCCATACGGAGTTGAATGAATCAAAGACTCTCGATGAAGGCAATCCGACACAATTTGGTATAGAGCTTCGCAACCTGAAATCCATTTCCCCGCAGTTGACCGTCTTGGGGGGCTGTTGTGGCACTGATTATCGACATATTGAACAGGTATGCAAAAATCTGGTTCATTCGTAAGAACCCATGGGTTGGCACCCCTTTCATCAAGTCCGTGCTTGGACAGCGATGACGATGGCCGTATAGTGCAATAAGGCCTTCACAATTACAAGTAGAAGCGACTGCCTTGTAGCAGTCGCTGTGTTGCAGCGACCGGTTGAACTCACAGTCGGGAACCGACATGCCTGTAGTCAGTCAAATTAGGACATTTTGGTTATGTGCAAAAACCCTGACTCCCTAGAAGGGGAGCGATTGAAGCAGTTTCAATTTTGCATTAATCGAACATTGGCCAAACGCCGAGCGAGAATCCACCACCGATGCTCAAAGATACCATTATGGGACCGTCATCATCTTCAGATAGTGCCCAACCGTCAGCCCCTACTAGCCTTCAGAGCGTGGAGTGAATGGAGATCCAGTTTTAATGTGTTGAGTGTTTGTAGGCTGGGAAAAATGGAATGAAATTGAAGCCGAGTTTGATCATTATTGTATAAAAGGGTAGCGTCCCCTTTTCCCCAAAAGGGTAGCGTCCCCTTTTCCCCTTTTTCTTCCCCTTTTCCGTCACCATGTCGCATGTACTGTAGGGCCTTTCATGACGGAAAACAGCGAGCGAAAGCTTTGAGAAACTTGATCGGGCCTTTAATACGAATGTTCCCCCTGAGTATGGCCCAGAATAAATTTTTCTCTTTTGCTAACAATCCTAGCCACGTTTGGCTGTCAGCGATGAGCCGAAAGTCAGGCAATTCCACGTGACCTCTCAGGACCTGCAACGTTTTGTTCTTGATAATCACAGTCGCCTCCCCTGTTTCTTGGCCGGTAAAGGTAAAGTGATACCTGGCCGTGAGCCCATCAGCTTGGTTTCGTTGGAAGACGAGTGGCAATCCATCGAGAAAGCCTTGGACAGATCGCGGGCGTAATCCATTGCCTACCTGCTTAACTGCCTTATGCGGAAACCGTTTGGCGACATACGATTCCGCATCTGACCCTGGCATTACATAGATCGTTTCTTCTTTTTTTTGAAGCGGCTTCACAATTTCCTTCACAAAACTTGTTCGATCCGTTTTGAACGGGCTGATGACATCTTCCCCGGCCGGACAGACCGCCAAACAGTAGGCCGCTTTATAATTGGCGCCGAATGACAGGCTCTGCCACATCGAAGCCGATTCTGCATCATTGACTTTTTCCCTATACTGCTTAGCCGTGCCACTGTCGGCGACCTGTTCTACCCAATCTGTGAAGCCACCCATAAATTCTCGATAGTTGTGAGTGTAGCACGCTGAGAAATTGAAATGGCCGTCTTGGCCAATCGCGCCAACCGGGCAGGCTGCCACGCAGAGCTTGCATTCCAGGCAAGGGTTGTAGTTGATGGGTTTGTCCGTGACGGTGACTTCCGCTTCCATGAGAATGGTGCCGAGCAAAATGTAGTTTCCGAACCTCGGATGTATCACATTGCGATGGATGCCCATCTGTCCAAGTCCAGCCGCCACGGCGACCGTCTTGTGTGACACCACCCAAATTTTTCCAGGAAACCGATCGATTTCCATGGGGAATCCCATGGCTGGATTGAGCGCCCGGACTCCGTTGGCCTCGAGCTTTCTCACAATATCACGGCCCACGTCATTGACTTGATCGCCTGTGTGATGAAATTCAAGATTCGCCACCGACCGCGCTGGGCTGCGAATGGGTTCTCGATTCATCCGAAGGACCAAGCTGATCAACGTTTGGGTTCGGGGAAAGGTTTTGAGGATATCCGAACGGTCTTTGTTGAGTTCGGGGCGATCAATCGCCACAAATCCGACGTCATCGGCTCCGGCGTTGAGGCACATGTTTCTGAGCCATTCTTGGTCAAGGACGGAAGTACTACTGATTGTGCTCACCATTGGGAGTTCGGCTAAGGGTGGCATGAGCTCCTCCATATTATAAAAAGTGCATATGCACTTAAATTGACAAAAACTAACTAGCCTGTGCGACGTCAACTGTTGCCGACAAATCCCTCAACAATCGGCCGACACGAATTGGTCCTAATTCTTTGATAACCTCACGTTGGACGCTTTTCCAAAGAGGAAGAGCCCTCTCTAGTGTGTCCTGCCCGGCAACCGTTAAGATGACTTCTCGTTCACGCCGATCGTCTTTTCCGGGAGTGGTGCGTATGAACCCTTGGTTCTCTAACGGCTTTAAATTTCTCGTTAACGTGGTGCGATCCATGACTAAGGTCTTTGCCAAACGGTTGATGGTCGCACCCCCAAGCAATTTTGTCGCCACAAGGAGCGAAAACTGGGTTGCCCGAAGACCGGTGGGGCGTAAGGCTTCTTCATACCGTTGCGTCATCGCTCGGGCTGACTTGCGGAGGTTCAAGCATATACAACCTTGAGCGGGTTCTAGATACGTTGCCGTGTCAGGCTTGTGTTTGGTCTTCATAATAGGAGTATGTACACTTATTTGCCCTGTGTCAATCGTGCCCCTTAAGCTTTATTCCCTGGGGAATGTTTTTTTTGTACGGATAAGAGGGGTGGGGCGTGTAGGCGTTCGGCAATTTTTAGCAAGGCTTCAATATCGTGATCGTCTAATTTTTGGCTGAAATGCGTTTGTACCGCTTTTCGGTACACCGGCCACATGGTATGTAAGAGGTCCTGCCCTTTCTTGGTCATACGGGCGTAGATCCCTCGCCCGTCATGGTGACACTTTTCACGAGTGACGAGTTTTTCCTGTTCCAATCGATCCACCAGGCGCGTCACGTTGTTTTTGGCTAACAGGATACGCTCGCCAATTTCTTGCAATCGTAAACACTTCTCCGCTTCCCGGTTGAGTTCCAACAGCACGTCGTACCACGCCAACGGCGGCAGCCGGGCCGCTTTTAATTCGGCCTCTACGTCGTCCATCACCAACTGTCTGGAGCGGATGAGCCCGACCCAGGCACGAAAAGTCTCTTTTTCCGATTTGCTCATGAGAGGAGTATAGCAAATAATAGTTGCAAATGGAACTACATGGCGTTATTCTTTATTTAGTTCCATCCGGAACTTTTAACCATCCATAACCCGAAAGGAGTTCCCATGGCTGCATCAATTACGAGAGAAGAGGTCAAACAGGCGCTGAACATCGGCGTCGTCACACTGATCGAGTCCTTACCCCAGGAATATTATGACGCGGGGCATTTACCGGGGGCCCTGCAGATGAATTACGACGAGGTGGAGGAAAAGGCAGAACAGATTCTGGAGGATAAAGATGCCTTAATCGTCACGTATTGTGCCAGCGAGACGTGCCCGAATTCCGGCTATGCCGCGGACAAGCTCGTCACCCTGGGATATCGCAATGTCAAAAAATACACTGGCGGGAAAAAAGATTGGACTGAATCAGGAGAATCGCTGCAGACGTAAACTAAGAGGGCAAGTCGTTGGTTCTTTGAATTTCACCATCGACTTGCCCTGTGTTTGGTACCACCCTCAGAGGGCAATGTTAGTTATAACGATCGCTGTCTTTCCTTCCCTCTATGACACTCACTTTTTGATGAGTTTCACCAGAGGTATCTCCCACCCAAAACACGTTTCCCGATTTTGGAGTTTATGAAATGTTTCCACGCAAGATGGATCGAGTTTGGTGTATTCTTTGAGGACCTGCACGGTGTCTTCCATGAATCCCCCAACCATGCCATTCGAATCATCAACCCCACCCCGACACAGTTTCTGATCGAGCCGCAATAATAGATCAACCACTAATCCTGCCGTCTGCTGGCTCACTGGCAATTTGGAAATAATCTTGGCTAAACGATGACAGCCCTCCTCCAATGAATGTTGATAGGAAAACCACATGCGAGACGGGCCATGGTATGGCTTGATATACCGCATGGCGGAAGTCATCGCTTTTTTGCTCGTTGCTAAGGCCTCCTTGCTTAAGGTGCCCAACTGGCCACTGCAAACGGCCTGATGTGTGAGTACTTTTTCTTCCTTACTCAACGGCCTGCCACCTGTTACAGCCCAAATGGCTATGGCCACCATATGCTTGCAGAGGGTGTTGTGCTGGCCAAGATAACACTCACAATGGCCATGGTTGTAGCGACGTGCCTCCACCGATACCCGATAAGGTTTGCTGCCCTGCACCACCGCTGAATATGCGCCAACCCCTTCCTGGAATTCCATAACTTTTCCGCTTTCATACAAAGTCACCGCTTTGTTAAAGGTTGGCCCATCAGTGGCACATTTGATTTTTTCTAAATCATATTTTGGTTGCATCATAATATTGATAGGTATTGGCACTCTAACGAGTGGTATATGAAAGAGAACCCTTTTCTTAACTGATACCCTTGCCTCGCTTTTACCAGCGGAGAACCCAAAATAGATTTTTCGTGGCTGGAGAGGGTAGGCATCTGGGAAAGGAATATCAAGACTTGTGGAGGAGCGCATGGATAGGGGCACTTAGGAATTCGCCATGCACAGGCCGGGCGGCAGTGGCATGCTGCGTCTCTGAGAGCGTTTGTCGTTTGGCTCGTCTCAAAGAGTGAAACCTTTGTGTTTGGTCCTTTTGCCGAAACAAAAGGAACTGTAGATCTTCAATTATTTTCCATACAACTTCGTGTGCGAGTCCGGATGTGGTAAGGTAGTCGGCCATTGTGAATTTCTTTCGCAATCACCTATAGTGTAAAACTTCGTTGGACCATTCTGGTCTACCCCCTTTCATTCTTTTTTCCGGAGGATAGCGTGTCCAAAGCTTTCGATACATTTGTGTATGCGAGTCCCATCGTCATTGTTTGTGTGCTCTTTGTGACCTACCTGGGCGCACCTGACTTTTATCTCGATTATATTTTAGAAGAAGACAAACGAGAGGAAAGGATCGTGGAATTTTTGACCTTTCTCTCTGCCTTTATCGCCGGACTTATTCTGGCCTATTCCACCTGGAACTTCTGGGAAAACGGGAATTGGTGGGCGGCCGGTGTTGTCGGACTGGTCTCGGTGGCGACCCTCGTCTTCGCAGGTGAAGAAATCGGTTGGGGGCAAACCTTCCTCAACTGGAAAACTCCTACATGGTGGGAAGCCAATTATGCCGCATCGACGGACCTGCATAGCACTCGGTTGCCTGCTAATGAAATGGCCAACCTGTTTCTGTTCGTTATCTTTTTATTGTTACCGTTGGCCTGGAAGTTTCACTCGTTTTTGCGGTTGCCGGTCGACTTAGAGCCTGCCATTGCTGAAGGGCCCGTCATTTTCAATATCCTGTTTGCGGCCGTTTATCGTGAGCTGAAGGGCGTCTACTTATGGTTTACCCAGGTTGGATACGGAGATCCGTTCTTTAAAAATTATGTTTGGGGTCTGAATGAGCAGAAGGAAATGCTGATCGGGATTGCCATGCTCTGGTATGCCCTCTACCGTTTGCCCCGCCTCAGATAAATGCTTCCCCAACCGTTCGGCTTGGTACGCAGGCTCCTGCAGAAAAAGGCGTTTTGGAGGAAGACGATTACGCCGAGCAGGTTTCAGCCGAGGCTTGTTGACTGCCCTGATAATCCACTTCCACCGTAAAGCCCAGATCTTCGATCATTTTCCACACGGCTTCGTGTGTGAGTCCGGGTGTGGAATGAAAGTAAGTATAGTTATTTATATTTTATTTGACTGTTTTACCCCTTTAAGGACTTAAAAAGACACCTAATGACATTTATAGACA
This sequence comes from Nitrospirales bacterium, assembly GCA_965223275.1. Taxonomy (GTDB): domain Bacteria; phylum Nitrospirota; class Nitrospiria; order Nitrospirales; family UBA8639; genus Nitrospira_E. The sequence goes on along the minus strand of OZ244992.1, from coordinate 1,165,678 downwards.
TTTATTTACAGTATTAAGATAGTTCAAAGCCGAATTGGTTTTTATCAAGAACTTCACGGCTTATCCGAGAAATACAGAAAAAGGAACCCCCTCAGTGATAAGAGCCCATGGGGCTCTCCCGTTAGGGTAGCTGGGGCGGTCATATTTCTGGGCCTACCATGTTTTAATAATACCGTTCAGTACCTGTCGCAAAGATATCAAACTCGCTTTTAATCCCTCCTTTGATTAGTCGATAACTTCTTAAATCCCCACTTTCCCATTTTTTGTAAATTGCCCAGTTGCAATAGTCGGCAATTTGAAGACCGAAACATGAAGCGGATTCATGATGATACATATAATATCTTCCGCCTGGTGGTAATACCTTTGCCAATGTTTGCTTGATGGCTTTCTCAATGGCCCTTCTTTTTTTCTTCACGGGGAGACGATCGGTAATCACGACAATATTTTCAAATCCCAACTTACTGGATTGTTCCCATATGAATTTTAATAGGTAACCACCATTGGAGGGAAAAAGCTTTCAACTTTTTGCAAATGTGGCTGTATCAAGAAGCAGGATTTCGGGCGAAATGGTGTGCCGAATCTGGCACATCTGGTAGTGAATGCAATGCCAGGTCAGTACACTTCAAACGAATACACAAAAAGATAAACACGTCACAATCCGACTCAACCAAGACGGGGCCTACTTAACCTAAAATTGGTCCCCTCCTCAAGACTGGAAATCTTTTCCTCTTTTTCCCTAACTTCGCGGGTCCTAGGTATTGCTCCTGGTCTCGAAATTTTTCCTGGGCAAGGTCATATGAATCATGATGGTGGTGCGTCCGGAAAAGTCTAGCCGTCCTTCCAGGGCAAAGGGGGTAATGCCATCTCACGTCTCTGGAAAGTTAAGAACAGATTTTATGGGTTTGACAGAGTTCTCTCGCATGGACCAACAAAATCCGGCGCACTTCCTGAATCGTATGCGTATTCGACTGACAAGAGTGTCCGGAGCGAACGATAAATTCTGAATCCATGCCATCCAGGTGGGCGCTTGTATACGCGACGACCCCATCGGTACCTTCTTCGAGGGGACCTTCATCTTTGACGGCGATGATCGAGTGCCCGGACACCTCTGGGGCCAAGGGCAGGGGCGCCATGGTATCCATCAGAGGGCTTCCCGGTTCCATGGCATACACGCTGCCTAATTGTGCGTTTCGTATCTCAGGGTTAAGTGCCTCAAAATTAAGCGTGATCATATTTGTCAACCCCGACACCATACGGCGGGGAAGCCGGACGAGTTTGGCCAGCTGATGGGCGATCCAGCTATCAGCCACGTAACTCCCGTGATGCGGGGTGGCGATGAAGATGACGCGTTTCACGAAGGGAAGCGAGTCAAAAAACAAGCTCCGTTTCAGAAGGTCACGAGTTTGGGCCGAAAGGTTCATCTCTTCAAACGGTTTGGGGCTTACCGCCTCCCACAGTTTCGTCCCCGGATCGACCGCCAGGAGTTTCGTCAGCAATCCCCCTTGACTATGCCCGATGATGATCATGTTCTTGAGGGCGGGATCCTGGTATTTCCGTTCCAGATGCGTCACGGTCTTTTGTAAGGCTTCTCGAAGCAGGGCTGCCGAATAGAGTGGAGGATTTCCGGTATTATAGGTGAACGTCCAAAACTGAAACCGGGAATGAATAGAGGGGTCCACGATCAAATCATTGATCATATCAGCCCATCTCCCTGGGCCCGAGGCGGTTCCATGGACAAACACCACGGGAATTCGACCTGGTCGATACGGTTCGAAGGCTGTCAGGGGATGGGGTGGCCCGGTTAACGATGTCCCTCGAAAAAACCCGGCCAATTCTCGCTCCCAGACTGGGGAGTCGGCTAGGTTGGCGGCGAGGGCCGATGAAAATTCAATTTCCAAGGGTCGATCCCGTCCTTGAATCTTCACCGTTCGGTGATCGTAAGCGTTGTACATCTCCCACTCTCCTCGTATCGCCCCCTTCCTGATGTCTTCGAGAAGATGGGGAAATCTCATGAAGGCAGTCACCGGCAGTTTGCCACTTGCAATATGCAACCCCTCCTCCGGACCGACGGGAGTCTGATTTGCCGCTAAGGGGATACCCAGGCCTGGGTGTCGATAGCGATTCTGTAAGCCATGAACTTTTAACTCCGCGACCGGAATGAAATGGCTCAATTTTCGGTTCTCCCATTGAAGAACCTTGTCGGGGAGATCCACGTGAAGGGACCCAAAGGGAAGAGGATACGTGCCGGCTTGTAACCTAACCCTGGTCCGGTCTTTGGCAATAAATCCCGAGGTGAGACTGCGGTTGAACAAATCGGCCGCAATTCGCACCCGCGGATCCAAGGGGTCAGGCAGCTGGTTCGAGTCCTCAGGAAAGAGATACAAATAGGCATACACCGCTGCGGCTAAATAGTAGGCTGTTTGGTGGGTTTTCTGGGCATGCAGGAAAGACAGTTCGGCCAGAGCAAAAGCCACGTAGGTCCTCCGCTGGTCTTCCCTGAGCAGAAATTGGTGCAACTTCTGTAGGGCTGCAGAGGGCTCATCGGCATAGGTTTCAGTCAGGTCAAGCACATGCAGGGCAATATCGGAAAAATGGCTGGGTGTACCTGTTGACAAAGCATTGCGGGTCAATTCATGCCGCACAGACTCGGGGTCAACGCGAGTCACTCCAACGGGTGTTTGACACCCGCTGAAGAGCAGGAGAGCGAGCACCCCCCCTACCCAGATACGGAGGGGTTTAAACCATGGTGAGGTTGAAAGAGGTTGTGGGGCCATAAAAATCAGATGTTTTCTGAAAGACACTTTCTACCTGATTTTAAAGGAATATGAGAGTCGATGGAAGAATTAAGAAGGAAGAGGTGAAAACTATTTCCCTTTTATCTCTAACCAGTCTATCAAAAGGCAATTATGGTTAGATAGCGATGGAAAATCGTAGGGACCAGATATGAAAAATCTCAGGAGTCATCGCATCTTTTTTGAGACGATATCCTGGGCGAGTGACACGAGTCATTGTTATGGGAAAGGGTTACCGAGACTGGGATAACGGAAGAGGGCTCCGGATGCGGCCAGAGAAATCCAATGCTTGATCGGCCTGTAACGCGATCTCATTGATGCGGGAACGGTCCTTGAGCTCCTCAAAGGGGAGGGCCGTATTCAATTTACCTTGTTCAAAAAGATATTCCGGAAGATACCCACTTAAAAGAATTTTCCAGGAAAAAGGTGGATGACCGGGATTCAGACGGGTGTGCATCCAAATGACATTGGTGCAGTTTGCTGTAAGGGTGTTATAAAATTTCGGTTGGTCACGGAGGGTATTAATCGTCTTCAGATAATCCAGAAACACCCGTTTGGCGTTCTCGATCGGTCCCATCAATCGATAGAGATAGACGTCTTCAGGGGGATCCTTTCGGTAATTCGTCCGGACGCGGATGAGGTCACGTTCGTCGCCCACGATATAAATCAATTCATACTGCTTAAAAAACCCCCGAATGGAGGAATAGCCCTCCGTCAGTTCTTTTCGTGCTTCGATGGATATAGCCAAGTGGTCTTCCCCAAACCCAAAACTGAGGAAAATATGGGCAATCTTGGGGCCCATCCAGTAGGCGGCAACCAGGTCCACTGAATCCAGTTTGGTGAGATCATAGGTGCGGTCGTAGTAAGCGGGGGTAAAATCGGATTCGGTACGGTAATCAAAGTTTCGAATATTGTGGATCGTAACCAGATTACCCTTGTGTGTGGCATACGGGAGGATAGCCACCTCCGGTTGCCATATCCGGTCATTTGACGGTTGGATCGAACTCCACCAGATCACAATAATGAGAAACGCTACCACTTGAGCACTCATGGCCATCCGACGAAAGCCGTGTATGAAGTAAGCTCCCACCATGGCCAAGCTGACTGCTCCATAGGCTGAAGCCAGGAACGTGCGAAGTGTTTCGTGGCTTGGCCCGTCATAATATAGGGCAAGGGTCCCCCATAGGCCGCTGCTCACCAGCAGAAGGGCACCTAAAAAAATCCCAATGGTCGTCATGACATAGCGCATGGGAAATTGTACCTAATGTATCCGGAACATTTCTTTAAAAGCAGCTATTTACCCGACGCAACTTTTGAGCGTTTCCATTAGTTAGTTTTGTTAACTTCCCTTTTGCATTAATCGAACATTGGCCAAACGCCGAGCCAGCACCCCACCACCGATGTTCAAAGGAACCATTGTGGAACCTTAATCGTCTTCAGATAGCGCCCCTCCGACGCCTCCTACTGGCCTAAAGAGCGCGGATTGAATGGAAATTGAGTCTTAGCGTATTGGGTGGGTAGACACAGAAAAAATAGCGGAAAATTACAAGATTCCGAAGCGCCTAAAGGGTAAGCCGAAAAGTCAAAAACACACCGTGCCCCATTTCTTAGGGTCTGGATCACAGAAAGTTATTTTTTTTAATTTTAGGTAGGATAGATGCATTTTTCCCAAATTTAGTAAAGCTCGGAAGCCGCAGGTTTTTACTAAAGAACATTACCTCCTTTCCTTCACGGAATTCTCTAGCTGTGTACCCTACCTTGTAGCGAATTCCACGGAAACCAGAATACATTTGGGAGATTGGCTTAACGTTATCATATGAGACTATCCAATTTTGTTTGAAAATTTGTTTGGTAACAAATTCAGCTATCAGATGGTGATCTGCATGTTCATAGTAATCTAGATATAAATCTTTTCCCTTAATATAGTAAGGTGGATCCAAATAAATTAAGGTTTTCGAAGGCCAGTTTTTAATGTTTTTTCTAAGAAATTTCATTGCATCCATTTTGGATAATTTAATTTTAGATTTAATTTTAGCTATGGATTCGATTCTGAAGGTCAATTCCCGAGGATTAAAACGAGCATCGATTTTCCAAGGTCCTGTCTGAGCACGGCCTCCTATGATACCTCCATTAAGAATGCCTGACCGATTTGTTCGGTTTAAAAAGAAGGTAGCAAACCCAAGAGAAAGATCGTCATGGTCACTTGGATGGTCTAGTATCTTCTTTTGTTTATCCCAAGCTCTGACGGTAGGCTTAGTATCATGAATTAAGCGATTTAACTCTTCCGTTTTGTTAAGGGCACTTTTCCAGAATGCGTATATTGGTCGACTTATATCATTAATATTGATTTGTGATACGTATTCGTGGAAAAGAAGTTCTAACCCAATGGCAGCACCCCCGGCATATGGCTCTACATATATCCCGTCGTTCAGTCCATTTTCCTCAATAAGATCTTTAATAAAGGGAGTAAGTTTTCCCTTTCCCCCAGGGTATCGTAAAGGGGAAAAATAGGTAAGCCTTTTAACGGAAGTAGGGTTTTCTTTGAAGGAAATCACAACCAAATCCGCTCAAAGAACGGTCGTCCGTCATCCCAGGCAGCTATCAGTTCCCGAGTTTTGGGCGTCACAAAGCGATTATGTATATAGTCATGAAAAAGATCAATTGAAAGCGGGCTACTTCGGACCGATAAAGAACGTATTATGCTTTTAAAATCCCTTCTGTTGCAGCTTTGGTGTTCGACCAAGTGGTCAACTACCTCACCTACTTTTATCGAAAGTTTCTTTTCATTCTTCTGGTTATTTTTATTCGTAGTTTGTTTAGATAAACTATGAGTATCCATATAATAGTCAACAGATAGATCCAAAAATACTCTAAATAAAACTGCCGCAGAATTTGGGAAATTGTCGATCTTTAATTGTTTAAGTTCCTTGAAAATGGTTGCAACTTTAGGGTCCACGATATTGAGGTTTGTTTTACTTGGCACTAGAGTCTTCCTATCTGATAGGTCCGGTGTCCTTCGTTTTGTCAATTGTTTTTTGTTAGGTTTTGCCTTAAATTCACGAGTATTTATTTCTTCAATTGCTCGCAAATTGTCAACTTTTGAAAGGTCCGGTTTATCAGAAGAATCAAAGCCTTTTATGTAGGTTACTTGGGAAGCTTTGTTTTTAAGAGCACTGACATTCACATCTGGATTTTGAACTAGATCGAGAATTATACGCTTGAGGGGTTTAAGAATTTCTTCGGGCGGAAGACCAGAAAGAAGTTTTCGATTTTTAACATCGATGCCAATCAATTGTCTTACATCCCGAGTCGAAAGTAATCGGTCAAGGGTAGTAATTGGAAATTTTGTGTCGATTTTTTGTTTTTGATCTTCAGTCAATTCTCCGAATTGTTTTACAAAATCGAGTGCCTGAAGTGCTGGATCAGTTCCGCGAAATCGAGAAGTTGCAAGACCCGTCCATCCAACTACTCCGCGCCCTTCATTTTCTCCAGTATGGCGAAGATATATCCATTTCGCTCCTTCCTCACGATTAGGGACTTCAAAACATCGGATTGGCTCAACTTGGCTCTTTTTAAAAGTCTTGGCAAGGGTTTCAAAGCGTTTTTGCAAAGAAGATTTTAGATGGAGACTTGTTAATACTGTTGGGTTTGCAAGGAATTTAAGCGCCGCGAGTCGCCGGTTTCCTTCAAGGACAATGAAACGAGATGAACCCTTTTTCTCTTTGAGCACTAGTAGGGTATCAATTGGACTGAGCCCCTCAGAATGAATATCCTGAGCTAATTGAAATAGCTTCTCTCCTTGGTCATCAAGGATTTTCTGAAGAACATCTCGTTGGTTGCTAGTTTTGAGAAGTCTTGGATTTTCTGAATCAAGGAGTAGCTGATCTATCTTCAAATTAACTGGACCCATTGCTGCCCCTCCTCCAAATAAAAAATTTCTAAGAAAAACGAGAGAAGGCTACGTTACTTAGGTAATTATGTCAAATAGTCGATATTGAAAGCAGAGTAAAAAAAGGGACAGATTAATTTTCTTTCGCCGCCCCCGGTCTGACTAGACGCGAAAGCCGATGGACAAGTGGCAGGCTTTGTTTGAGCGAAGCGAGTTAGGCTGCCGCCCGAAGGCCAAGCGTCATAGGAACCGTCGGGTCGGGCGAACATGGTTTTGGGTTCTTTTGCCGAAACAAAAGAACCTTTAAAAATATTTTTTTAATTAAAAGGCAGTTTTAGAGGGGAGTGCGTTTTACCTCGAACAACTCTCCGCCTGCAAACTCTCTCTCCCAGCCCCCTGATAATCCACTTCCACGGTAAAGCCCAGATCTTCGATCATTTTCCACACGGCTTCGTGTGCGAGTCCGGGTGTGGTGAGGTAGCCGTCCACGAACAACGAGTCGGCCACGTAGAGGGCGAGAGGTTGTAAGGAGCGAAGGTTGCGTTCGCGACCGCCGGCCGCGCGAATTTCCGTTTTGGGATGCAGGAAGCGGAAGAGGCACAGAATCTTGAGGCAGCGTGCCGGAGTCAAATCGGTCTTTTCTCCGAACGGCGTGCCTTCTACCGGATACAGCATGTTCAGCGGGATCGAGTCCGGTTGGAGTTCCTGGAGGGACAGTGCCAGCTCCAACACGTCTTCATCTTTTTCGCCCATTCCTACGATGCCGCCGGAGCAGAGTTCCAGGCCTGCGGCGCGGGCGTTCTTTAATGTATCCACTCGATCTTGATAGGTATGGGTCGTACAGATATCCGGATGGTAGGCTTCGCTCGTATTGAGGTTGTGGTTGATCCGGTCCACGCCGGCTGCCTTGAGTTCTTTGGCTTGTTCGCCATTGAGCAGGCCGAGCGAACAACAGATTTGAATGGGAATTTCTTCTTTGATTTGTTTGACGGCATTTGAGATTTGAGTAATTTCGGATTGCAACGGCGAGCGGCCGCTGATCACGATGCAGTAGCGCTGGGCTTTGGCATCCGCGGCGCGTCGGGCGCCGGCCTTCATGTCTTCGGGAGACAGGAGGGCGTAGCGGTCAATTGGTGCTTTGGAAATGGAGGACTGTGAACAATAATGGCAGTCTTCCTGGCAGGCCCCGCTCTTGGCGTTCAGGAGCATCTGCAGACGGACGGTGTTGCCGAAATATTTGTGCCGAATTTTATTGGCGGCGTTGACCAGATCCAGGAGTTGATCTTCCGGGGTCGACAACACTTGCAAGGCTTCATCCCGGGTGAGGGTGCCACCGGCTAACACACGGTCTGCCCATTCGTGGTATTGGCTCATCGGTTTGTCTCCCTTGTGATCTGGTTCGCGTTAGGACGACGGGACGGCCCGTGAGGTCGGGGGCATCGTGCCCAATGTTCGTGCTGTCTTCGCGATCGGCCGTTGGGGTTCGGGTACGTCAATCTGTGGGGCATCGGCCCACATTTTTTCCAGCGCATAATATTGTCGGATGTCCGATTTGAAAATATGCACGATAATCGCGCCGAAATCCAGCAGAATCCATTTTGCGGTGTCTTTTCCTTCAATCTGCGGAATGGTGTCGAATTTCTCAGACATGTCTTTTTCGATGAAGGTGGCGATGGCTCGCACCTGCCGTTCCGATTCTCCCGAGGCCAACACGAAATAGTCGGCGATGGAGGTCAGGTCGCCCACTTCCAGGACTAAGACGTCTCCGCCCTGTTTTTCCAGGGCCGCCTGGGCGATACAAACCGCTTGTTCGTGGGTTCGTGAAGGTGTGGGTGCGGAAATGGCGGTCATAGATACAATTGATGTTGAATTATATAGGAGTATACGGAAGCGGGCAACCAATCCTTTGGCGGGTTTCCTTTGGCCAATCCTTCACGAATGCCTGAGGCGGAAATGTCGCAGGGGGCAATCGCCAGCAGGCGCAGGCGGGTGCCGGTGTCTAAGCGGACGTCCATCCGGTCGATCGTCTGTTGGTCCAATTGTTCCAACTCGTTCGGGGAAATATTCGGGAAGAACGACAACCCTCGTAGTTCTGTAAAGGAGGTGTTCGGTCTGGCGCAGACGATGAAATCGCAGAGTTCGAGTAACTGATCGGTGTGTTTCCAGGTTTGAAATTCCAAGAAGGCATCCAGCCCGATGATAAACCCGAGGGTGGCGGGGTCCGGATATTCATCCTTAAAGTGCCTGACCGTGTCGATGCTATAGGAAATGCCTTTTTTCTGAGTTTCGAAATCGGAGACTTCGCAAAAGGCATAGGATTCGATGGCCAGGTTGATCATCTCCATACGATGGGCAGAGGGTGCTAGCAGACCGGAAGGTTTGTGCGGGGGATCGCCCGTTGGAATCAAGATAATCCGATCCAACTCCAGCATGCGATGCACTTCTGTCGCCAGATGCAGATGGCCCGCATGAACCGGGTTGAAGGTGCCGCCGAATAGACCGATGTTCATATGTGAGTTTTCGGGTTCGGTCGGTTGTCCGCAACCGAACCGGTTCTCCTCCGAGGTTATGCGTGATGGGTGAGGGCCAGGTTGTCGCGATGGATGACTTCTTCGTATTCCAGGGAGCCCAACAGTTTCCGGATGTCCGAGGTTTTCTTTCCCATGATGCGTTGGAGGGTTTCGGCTGAATAGTTGGTCAGGCCTTGGGCGAAGGGTTCGCCGTTTTTGTTCGTACAGGTTACGGGGTCACCGGGCATGAACGAGCCTCGGAGTTTGACGATTCCGGAGGGCAGCAGGCTTTTGCCACGGTTTGTCAGGGCATTGACGGCGCCGTCATCCAAGAAGATTTCCCCTTTGGGTCTGAGGGTAAAGGCAATCCACTGTTTGCGGCTGGTGAGGTCCGATTGTTTCGAGACGAAAAAGGTCCCGCCGGGTTGCCCTTTGAGGACATCGCCTAAATTTTGCGGCCTCTCGCCGTTTAAGAGGAGTGTGGGCACGCCAAAGCGTCCGGCCTGTTTGGCGGCTTGAATCTTTGTGATCATCCCGCCGCGGCTGGTGCGGGTGCGTGAGGCGCCGGCCAGGCTTTCGATCTCTTTATTGATGGCCGGGACGACGTCCACGAGTGTCGCATTGGTGTTCACATGGGGATCCTCGGTGTAGAGGCCGTTCACGTCGGAGAGAATCATCAGCAGGTCGGCATCGACTAAATGCGCCACCTGTCCGGCCAAGCTATCGTTGTCGCCGAACCGAATTTCTTCGATCGAGACGGTGTCGTTTTCGTTGATAATCGGGATGACGTTGAGGCCTAGCAAAGCCGTCAATGTGTGCCGGGCATTGAGGAACCGTCGTCGGTCGGTCAGGTCCTGATGGGTCAACAGGATCTGCGCCACTTTATGGTTGGATTCTTCGAAGGCTTTTTCATACTGTCGCATTAAGCGGCTTTGGCCGACGGCCGCGGCGGCTTGTTGCAGCGGGAGTTCGTTCGGATATTCCTCAAAACCCAGGTGGGAGATGCCGGAAACGATCGCGCCGGAGGAGACGATGATCATCTGCTTTTTTTGATTCTGCAGGTGCCCCAGTTCATGGACCAGCTTATACAGATGGTCCACGCGCAGTCCTCCGGTGGAGGAGGCCACCAGACTGCTTCCAATTTTCACGACGATGCGTTTGCAGGATCTTAAGACTTGTTCGCGCATGCGGTTTTGTGCTCCAACACGGTCTGGGCCAGGTAGGTCAAGAGATCCGGAATTCCTCCCCGGGTGACTCCGGAGATGGGAAACAGGGGGTATCGATGGGCCACGCAATATTTTTCGAGGGTGTCCAGGTGCTGACCCGATCCTTGGGCATCAATCTTTGTGCCGGCAATCGCGAACGAGCGGTCCAGTAACGTGGGGTCGAATTCCTGAAGTTCTCGTCGCAGGGTTTCGAACGTCACGATGGGATCCTGCGTCGCCCAGTCGGTGATGTCGATGAGATAGAGCAAAAAGGTTGTGCGTTGGATGTGTTTGAGAAATTGAATGCCCAAGCCTTTTCCCGTGTGAGCACCTTCGATCAATCCGGGAATGTCTGCTACGACGAAAGAAAAATTATCGTTCCATTCCACGACGCCCAAATGCGGGCGTAGGGTGGTGAAGGGATAGTTGCCCACTTCGGGGTGAGCCGAAGAAATGGTGGAGATGAGAGTGGATTTTCCTGCGTTGGGAAAACCCACGAGTCCCACGTCGGCCAACAGTTTGAGTTCTAACAGGAGCCATCGTTCTTCGCCCGGTGTGCCGGGCTCGAATTGTCGGGGCGCGCGGTTGGTCGAGCTGGCGAAGCGGGCGTTGCCCTTTCCCCCCTTACCCCCTTCGGCGATGATGACGCGTTGTCCTTCGGTAGACAGGTCGGCCAGGATCGTTCCGTCTTCCTCCGCCTTGATCAATGTGCCGACGGGCACGGGGATGACGATGTCTTCGCCTGTTTTTCCGTGCCGGTTGGATTTTTGTCCCGGGCTGCCGTTGTCCGCCTCATAATGTCGCTGGTACCGGAAGTCCAAGAGGGTCGAGACGCGGTTGGATCCTTCGAAGATGACGTTTCCGCCATCCCCGCCATCCCCGCCGTTCGGGCCGCCTCTGGGGACGAACTTTTCACGTCGGAAGCTGCAATGCCCCGTGCCGCCATCTCCGGCTTTGACGAATATGCGCGCGTGGTCGATAAACATAGTCGAACCCTATCCTACAGAGTGTATAAGAGAAAATGAAGGCGGAGCGATGTGGAAAACTGCAGAAGGGCTTCGCTGAGGATCAGGAGGCTGGAGGGTACACGCTGATTTTTCTGCGTGCATCGCCTCCTTCGAATTTCACGATTCCCGGAATTTTCGCGAACAGGGTGTAGTCTTTGCCTTGGCCCACGTTGAGTCCCGGAAAAAACTTGGTTCCCCGCTGGCGCACGAGAATGCTGCCTGCCGTCACGGTTTCTCCGGCATAGGCTTTCACTCCCAGGTATTGCGGATTACTGTCTCGACCGTTGCGGGAGGATCCTCCCCCTTTTTTATGCGCCATGCGTTCTTCCTCCGGAAATGTTCGGGTCTTATGGAGTCACGATTTCGGTGATTCGGACTTGAGTATATCCTTGCCGATGTCCTCGGCTCCGCCGATATCCTTTTCGCCGTTTCTTTTTAAAAATGCGAATGGATCGGGTTCGGCCCTGCCGGACGATTTCGCCCTTTACGAGGGCTTTGGCCACGGTCGGGGTTCCGATGATCGGGGTCTCTCCGGTTTGGAGTAACCGTACCGAATCGAATTCGATCGTGGAGCCGACGTCGCCTTGTAACGATTCGACTTGCAGGACCGCGTTCGGTTCTGCGCGATATTGTTTTCCGCCTGTTTCAATGATGGCATACATAGTCTGTTCTCTCCTCCACAAACTCTTATTTTGCCAGGATATTTACAATTGTGTCAATATTTTAGTATATCAAAGGGTTCCGCCGATTGAGTCTGTATGGTCCTGTGATACCATTGGTACAATACTGTAAGCCCTGACATCTTTAATCGGGAATCTCAAGAGATCCCTACCAGAGACAAGCAGGGATGACAACAAAAAACTGGATACCCGCCACAAACCGCAGGTAAGACGAGGAAATAAATTCAGGATGACGGCAGGCTTAGGTAAGTAATCCTGGAGAATAGCTGCTCATGGTGACCCCTTCACAAAAAATCTGGATGGATGGCAAATTTGTCGACTGGGACGAAGCCCAGGTCCATGTACTGACCCATGCCCTGCACTATGGGCTGGCCTCCTTTGAAGGCATTCGGTGCTATGAGGGGAAAATGGGCTCGGCCATTTTCCGTTTACCCGAACATGTGAATCGCCTGTTTGAGTCGGCGCACATCACCATGATGCCCATGCCCTTCACGAAAAAAGAGATGAGCGATGCGATTGTCGAGACCGTTCGGATCAATCAACTGGCCTCTTGTTACATTCGACCGATTGCCTACGTGGGATTTGGGGCCATGGGGTTATATCCGGGAGATAATCCGACGAATGTGGCCATTGCTGCCTGGCCATGGGGGTCGTACCTGGGAGAAGAGGCGTTGGCGAAAGGTATTCGAGCCAAGATTTCTTCTTTCACCCGGCATCATGTGAATGTCTCCATGACGCGGGCTAAAGTGTCCGGGTATTACGTGAATTCCATCCTGGCGAAATGGGAAGCCAAGAAATCCGGGTATGAGGAATGTATTCTCTTGGACCCGGAAGGGTATGTCTCCGAAGGCACCGGCGAAAATGTGTTTATCGTGAGTAAAGGGATGCTGAAAACCACGCCATTGACCTCCATTCTCGATGGGATTACCCGCAATTCTATCATTGAATTGGCCAAGGCCCGAAAAATTCCGATTGAGGAAGAGCGATTTACCCGGGATTCCATGTACGTGGCCGATGAAATTTTCTTGACCGGGACCGCTGCAGAAGTGACTCCCGTTCGTGAACTCGATGACCGGCAGATCGGTTCTGGCAAACCGGGCCCGATCACCCAAGCCCTGCAAGATGACTTTTTTAAGATCGTGAAGGGTGAGGATCCGACCTACGCCAACTGGCTGACTCCAGTGTAATCCTCCTAGTAAGGATCGATAGCCTGTTCGTCTGGGCCTACTATTTCCCTAAAGCCCTATTTTTCTTGCTTTATAGAGTATATAGGATAAACTTTTAAATTAATTACCCGTGCCCACCTCTTTATTGCCGGATATATTGACATCTCAACGTTGTGAGACCTTCTCTTTACTAGGGCCAACCGTAGCGACATTCTTTCCCATGTAACCCCTTCCAACGTTGTTGCGACTCTTACCACTCGAGTAGTCAGCTAAAAGCCGGGCCCTGGTTGTGTTCTGAGGGGGTGCTGCAGATGACCTAACCCGTAAAACTCATAGGAGATCATAAGACATGGAGGATCAGAAGCCCCCCTTATCCCGAGGTGGTAAAACGGAATTCATCCGAAAGATCCGCTACAAGAGTCAAAACCAAATTGGCGTCTTGTCGGAATTTGTATCCGCTATCGCGGGCCAAGGCGGAAGTATTGGTGATGTCACCACGCGCAAGCTCGGGAAATTTTACATCTGGCGAGACGTCACCATTATTGCCGATGATCAGGAGCACTTTGTGCGAATCCTCGAGGCTATTTGGGCCTTGGAGAAAACCCATATCGAGCTCATCATCGATGAAGTCCTGGAACGGCATCAAGGGGGAAAGATCAGGGTAGAACTCAACCACTCGATCGAGACCATCAACGACATGCGGGCCGTCTATACCCCGGGTGTAGCCGATGTGTGCCGTCTGATCCAACAATATCCATCCGAAGCGTATAATTACACCTGGGTTCATCACACCGTCGCCCTTTTGACGAATGGGAGTCGCACCCTCGGGTTGGGGAACATTGGCCCCCTGGCGGCCATGCCAGTCATGGAAGGCAAGGCCGCCCTGTTTCGAAAGTTTACCGGCTATAACATGATTCCGATTCCCATCAATACCACCAACTCCCAGGAGTTTATTGAGACCGCCATTCGGGTTTCCCCAGGGTTTGGGGCGATTCATCTGGAGGACATTTCCGCCCCTGAATGCTTTGAAATTGAAACAGCCCTGGTGAAAGAGCTGAATATTCCCGTCATGCATGATGACCAATACGGGACCGCTGTGGCGTGCTTGGCCGCCGTCATCAATGCCTGTCGTTTGGTCAAAGGCGATCTTGACCATGTGCAAATCGGGCAAGTTGGACTCGGGGCGGCCGGAAGTGCCATCGCCCGACTGATCATGGCCTATACCAACCGTCCTGTCTGGTGTTGTGACAAGAATCCTGCTGCGGTCGAACGTCTCGAAATATTTCGTCAGAACCGTGCGACTTTGGAGGAAGTCATGAAACGCTGCGATGTGGTCATCTCCACGACGGGCGTGGAAGGATTAATTGCCCCCTCGATGGTGAAACCAGAACAAATCATTCTGGCGTTGACCAATCCCATCCCAGAAATTACCGAAGATCAAGCCTTGAAGGCTGGGGCGGCCTTTTACTCGGATGGACGGTATGTCAACAATTTGCTGGCCTATCCCGGCATTTTCAAGGGCGCTTTGGAAACGCGGTCGACTACGATCAACGATCCCATGTTCTTTGCGGCAGTTCAAGCCATTGTCGATGCCACCCCCCAGGGAGAAGTGGTACCCAGTGCGTTGGACCTCACGGTTCATAAGGCTGTGACCAAGGCCGTAGCGAAAGCCGCGATGGCGAGCGGGGTGGCCCAATATTACCTTGACGATGAATATTTTGATGTAGAGGGGAAAATCTAGAGTTCTGTCCAATTGGGAAAAGCAATCGTTCTCCTCCTCCTCCCCACTTTCTTACCTAAATTGGATTTCTTTCTAACCCCTTAGCGTACTATTATTTCGGAGCCGAGGTCGGTCTCTTTTTAACTTGATGAGTGAACGCGAGAGGGTGCAATTTTTGAGTTACGGTGTGGAGGTGTCACCGTGGAGGGAGGGGTCGCCGAATTACTAAGGTTTGGGTTCGGCGGCGGGCTCTGCGGCCGGTTCGGTCGTCTCGGATGACGCTTCGGTCGAAGGTGTGGCCTCTGTCGATTCGGAGGCAGGTGTTTCGGTGCTCTCTGAAGTCGTGGTCGAGGTCTCCGATGAAGTGGTGGAAGTCTCCGAAGTAGATGACGAGGATTCCTGGTGCGTTGTGGGATGCAGATCGATGACCGTCGATGATGTCTGTGCTTGTTTCGAGAGGAGGGCCAAGCTGAGCGAGGTCAACATGAATACGATCGCTGCTCCAACCGTGATTTTACTCAAGAACGTCCCCGGGCCCCGGCTTCCAAACACGGTCTGGGATGATCCTCCAAAGGCCGCTCCGATTTCGGCACCTTTCCCCGCTTGAAGAAGGATAGAGGCGATCATCAAGAAACAGACGATGAGATGGATAACGACGGCTAGGGTATACATGGTTTGAATTTATCCTCGGCTCAACGATTCACGATCTCAAGCCGCACAATCAATTATCTTAACAAATGATTCGGATTTCAAACAAGCTTTTCCGATTAACGCCCCATTGACCAGGGGAGATTCAAACAATTGGGTGGCGTTTTCCGGACTCACGCTTCCGCCGTACAGAATCCGAACCTGTGCGGAGTTTCCCTCCCATCGAGTCTGTACGTAATGGCGAATGTCTTGATGTACCTCGGTGGCTTGTTCCACTGTCGCGGCCCGTCCGGTCCCGATGGCCCATACCGGCTCATAGGCGATCGTGATGCGGGAGAGGTCTTGGTCGGTTACCCCGTCTAACCCACTGTGCAGTTGTCGCTGGATGACCGATCGGGTTTGTCCCTGTTCGCGTTCTTCCAGGCGTTCTCCGACGCACAGGACCGGAAACAGTCCATGCCGAAGGGTGGCCTGCACTTTTTCGTTGATGGCCCGATCGGTTTCTCCAAAAATATGTCGTCGTTCCGAATGTCCGATGAGGACGTATTGGCAGCCGACCGCATGGAGCATCGACGGAGAGATTTCGCCCGTAAACGCCCCCTCGTCTTGTTGATGAACGTTCTGCGCCACCAATGTGATCGGGGAATTTTTGAGTAACTCGGCGACGGTTTGAAGGGCGACGAATGGCGGAGCGACTCCAATCTCCACTAACGTCTGAGGATTGTATTGGTCCAGGATATCTCGGATGAGCGATTCGGCTTGGGAAATCGTGTTATGCATTTTCCAGTTGCCGATAATCAAACGACCTGCCATATGTCCTCGTGACGGTAAGGAATGAGCGACAATCAGTAGGGGCGAGGGGGCAACGCTGCCAATCCGGGCATGTGCTTGCCTTCGAGGAGTTGAAGGGCGGCACCACCACCGGTTGAAATGAAGGACATGCTATCGGATTCTCCGGCACGGTGGACAGCCAGGGCCGTATCTCCTCCACCCACGATGGTCTTGGCGTAGGCATTGGCCACCGCATGTGCCAGGGCAAACGTTCCACGGGAGAAGGCGTCGCGTTCGAAGAGACCCATCGGTCCGTTCCAGAGAATGGTCTTGGCGTTTTGCACGGCTTCACTAAAGAGCCGCACCGACGCGGGCCCGATATCCAGCCCGTACCAGCCGGGGGGAATTTCTTGTATCGGGACGATCTTCGTTTCCGCTTCCGGCTCAAAACTCGCTGCCACGACACAGTCCACCGGAAGATAGAATTTAATTTTTTGGGCAAGGGCCTGTTCCTGGATTCTTTTGGCGAAGTCCAGCATATCGTTTTCCACGAGAGAGCGTCCGATTTCATGACCCATGGCTTTAATAAAGGTAAAGGCCATCCCGCCTCCGATAATGACCTTATTCACTTTCTTCCCGAGATTTTCGATGACCCCGATTTTCCCCGACACTTTGGCTCCGCCTAAGATCGCCACGAACGGTCTGACGGGATTATCCACGGTTCCCTCCAGCGCTTCGACTTCACGTTTCATGAGGAACCCGGCCGCCGATGTTTTCACGAATTTGGTGACCCCGACCGTCGAGGCGTGAGATCGATGGGCCGTGCCAAACGCTTCATTGATATACACGTCGGCCAGGGAGGCTAATTGCTGTGAAAACTGTTCGTCGTTTTTTTCTTCTCCTGGGTGGAACCGGAGGTTTTCCAGCAGGATCACATCTCCGGGGTTGGCTTCATTGACCATGGCATCGACAGTGGGTCCAATACAATCTCCGGCAAATTGGACGGGTTTATTCAGAAAGCGTTGGAGGCGTTTAGCGATGGGAGCCAGGCTGAGACTTTCTTCGTAGACTCCATCGGGACGGCCTAGATGGGAGCACAGAATGACTACGGCATTTTCATCGACAGCCCGGTTGATGGTCGGTAAGGCAGCACGGATTCGGGAGTCGTCGGTGATTTGGCAGGCATCGTCCAACGGGACGTTGAAATCCACCCGAATCAGTACCCGCTTATTTTTCAGTTCAACCTGATCGATGGTTTGCTTCGTGAGATTCATAATTCCGTGTCCTCATTCACCCGATACCGGCTTCTGCAAATCAGAAGAGGGTAAATCGTGTGACTGTTGGCCCGGTGTTACGAATGTTGGGCGAGATACGTTATGAGATCGTGCAATCGGCACGAATAGCCCCATTCATTGTCATACCAGGCGAAGACTTTCACCAGGCGTTTGTCCATCACTCGCGTGAGGGGACTATCGACGACGGCCGAGAAAGAACATCCGTTCAGGTCGGAAGAAACGATGGGATCGGTCGTGACCCCGAGGTACCCTTTTAAGGGTCCTTCAGAAGCTTTTTGAAAGGCTTCATTGACCGCAGCCGCGTCACAATCCCGTTCCACTTCCACCGACAGGTCGATCAGTGACACGTTGGGAGTCGGGACACGAATGGCCATTCCATCCATTTTTCCTTTGAGTTCAGGAATGACCAGGTGAAGCGCTTTGGCCGCGCCCGTGGAGGTTGGAATCATGGAGAGATTCGCCGCCCGGGCTCGTCGTAGATCTTTATGGGGGAGATCGAGGAGATGTTGATCGTTGGTATACGAATGCACGGTGGTCATAAACCCGTGTCTAATCCCGAATTCATCGAGAAGGACTTTGGACACGGGGGCTAAGCAATTGGTCGTGCAGGAGGCATTGGAAATGATGTGATGCTCCTGGGGATTGTATGCAGATTGGTTGACCCCTAACACCATGGTCAGGTCCGGCTCTTTGGCCGGAGCAGAGATGATGACACGGGTGGCTCCGGCGGACAGATGCTGCCCGGCCCCCTGTCGATCTGTAAAGCGACCGGTCGATTCCACGACAAAGTCGACCTGGAGATCTTTCCATGGCAAGGATTTGGGATCCTTAATCGCAAAGATTTGGATGGTTTTTCCGTTGACGATGAGCGAGTGCTCGCCGGCTTCGACCTTGGTCTTGAATTGTCCTTGGACTGAATCATACTTGAGCAGATGCGCCAACGTGGTGGCATCGGTCAGGTCATTGATGGCGACAATTTCAATGTCGGAGTTTTGAAAGCTGGTCCGGAAGAAATTGCGGCCGATTCGGCCAAACCCGTTAATAGCAACTCGAATACTCATACGTTGTGAAACCTTTTTTGCCGAAACAATATCGATGTGTCGTGATAAAAGTATAGCGGATACGAAATCTCGGGTCTATGTATAAATATATGTAGGCATACCTGTGAAATTTGCTTGTACTTCTCCTGTGTTGCTTCTCATTGTTGCTCAATCCTGCAGCAGAAATTCAGAGGATTTGCATAGCTTCCCGGACCTCACCAAGGGTTTGGGCGGCAACGTGTTCGGCTTTCGCCTTTCCAGCGGCCACGATTTCTTGGGTTTGGTTCGGGTTTGCCGTAAAGGTGGCCCGGGTTTCCCACATCGGTGAAAAACGATCCACCATGACGTCGGCGACTTGTTTTTTGCAATCGATACAACCGATAGCGGCGGTGCGACAGTCGGAGTCGATTTGTTTACAAGTGGATCCGGAAGAAAAAATTTTATGAAAGTCATAGACTGGGCATACTTCCGGGTTTCCCTTATCGGTTCGTCGCACTCGTGCCGGATCGGTCACCATGGTTTTCAACTTTTGTCGAAGCTCGGGTTCCGTATCCGAGAGGTTGATCGTATTGTTGTAACTCTTGCTCATCTTGCGTCCGTCGGTGCCCAACACTTTAGGGAACTGGGTGAGGTATTCCTTCGGGTCTTCAAACACCGGCGTATATAAGCTATTGAAGCGACGCCCCACTTCCCGAGTCAGTTCCAAATGCGGGAGTTGGTCTTTACCCACGGGAACCAAATCGGGTTTATAGAGAAGAATGTCGGCCGCTTGGAGGACGGGATACCCGAGGAACCCATAGGTCGAGAGATCTCGTTCTGTGATTTCTTCCTGTTTCTCTTTATAGGTCGGGTTTCGCTCCAACCATGGGATGGGAATGATCATGGAGAATAACAGGTGCAAAATGGCATGTTCAGGCACTTGTGACTGAATGAATACGGTAGCCCGGTTGGGATCGATGCCGGCCGCCAGCCAGTCGATCAGCATTTCCTGAATGAATTCTTTGATTCGATCGGTCTTGGCGTAATTGGTCGAGAGGGCGTGCCAATCGGCGACGAAAAAAAAGCAGTCGTGTTTGGCCTGAAGCGTTTTCCAATTTTCTAACGCCCCAAGCAGGTTTCCTAAATGCATGAGGCCGCTGGGCTGCATGCCGCTGAGCACGCGATTCGCCATGAATCAACCGTCCTTTGGTTAAAACACAAAATTGCCTAATAAAAAGTTTCGGACGATGCTGAAGGCCGTTCCGACGATCGTACTGATGATGGGGACCGTCGAATCGATCATAAATAGGCCAAGGATGATGAACATGCCATATGGCTCCAAGCGATTCAAGAGCGAGGCTCCAGCGGGAGGCAATAAGCTTCGTAAAACCCGACTGCCATCCAAAGGCGGGATGGGGAGAAGGTTGAACGTAAATAACAGGGTGTTGATCACCAAGGAAAAGAGCGCCATAGCCGTCAAGGGGACCAAAATCATCCCAAGAAGGTCCTGGCGGTGTTCTACCCCCGGTTGAGGCGGCCATTGTTCTTGAAGGGTGGGGTCGATGGAGAGGAACAGCCCCAGCAAGAGTGCACTCACCATGGCTAAAAACAGGTTCATCAAGGGGCCGGCCACGGCCACGAATGCCATGTCCCGTCGAGGGTTGTGGAGTTGGGATGGGTTAATGGGGACGGGTTTCGCCCATCCAAACACGAATCCGCCTGGAGCCATGAGCAAAAGCAGGGGCACGATGATACTGCCAAAGGGGTCGATATGGGGAAGGGGGTTGACGGTTAACCGCCCCAAGGTTTTGGCTGTTTGATCTCCAAAAAAATTAGCGACCCATCCGTGAGCATATTCATGGAGGACCACAGCCGACAGCAGGGGTACCAGCATGTAGGACAGGGTGTGAAGAAAGTTGGGAAGAGAGTCCATAAAGATTACTTTGAAGAAACGTAGGGTTTTATTTGACGGACACTGGCAGCATATTTAGGACCGCATTCTCTATCTAAAGAACCCAAAACGTCATACCTGCGGTTGTAAACGAGAATTCACTTCCTCTGGTCATACCTGTAGTTTTTGGCAGGTATCTAGTTTTTTGTTGTCATCCCTGCTTGTCTCTGGCAGGGATCTCTCGAGATTCCCGATAAAAGATGTCGGGAATGACAAAGAAATAGTGTATCATTTTTCGGGGCTTTTCTGAGAAGGGCAATCCAAAAATCTACGGTTAATTCAGTTGGGTGAAGTTTCGGCGATTGACTTGAAGGAGGTACAGCCGGCGGTTCAGGATTCCCGCGGAACTAAACGAGGCAAACCCACTCAAAGCGGGTAAATCTGATCGGCGCACGAGTTGATCCCACACATCTTGCCCTGATTGGGCGCCCTTCCTGATGGTTTCGAGGACTAATGTTGCTGCATCGAAGGCCTGGACTGCAAATAACGACGGATCTTTTTTGAACCGTTTTCGATATTGTTGGATAAAGGTTTGGACATCCGGATCGGGGCTGTTGAGGAAAAAGCCATCCACAAAAATGCTTCCGTCCAAGTCCTGTTTCGCCCATCGGAACAGTTCCGGATTGTGCCAGCTGTTGCCGCCCAGGATGGCTGCATTCATGTCGAAAAAGGCCAATTGGGCGGCGATGAGGGCGACATTGACCGGTTGGCCTGGAATAAAGACCGCGTCAAACCCTGGTTTGTACACCATGCGTTCTTCTCCGGTCAGGGTTTCTTCAGGTTCCATCGTCCCATATTTGGCTAAGTCGACTTCCTTGAGGTGCCGAAGTTGGTCACCGATATCCGTTTGATCTTCCCCATAACTTTCAATGCCGATGATTTCACCGCCCGAGTGCAAGACTTCCTTGGCAAACATATCTGATAATTCTTTGCCATAAGCCGTTTGTGGATACACAATAGAAAAACGGTAATACCCCAATTTCATAATGGCGTATTCAACGAGCCGTTTGGCCTGAACCGATGAGGTCATCGCGGTACTGAACCAGAAGGATCCGAATTGTCGCACATTGAGCAATGTGGAAGATGGGGTGATAAAGGGAACGGTATAGTCATCGGGTAGGTGCCCGACTTTTTGAATATCTCGTGAGAGAAGAGGACCGATGACCGCACGAGGTTGAAATTCATCGAGCATGTACCGAATTTCTGTTTTTAATGGTCCGGTCAGTGTCGCGGTGTCTTTGACGACCAACCCGATGGAGGACAATTTCCATTGGTTTTCTGCGATATCGATGGCCAGTCGAATGCCGTTCAGGGCATCAGTCCCGTAAGTTTTCAGAGGTCCAGAAAATGGGAGCGCCACGGCCAAGATGTGATCATTTATCTTGATTTTGTTGATGAAGGATTGCAATAAGGCCATCGCAGTCTGTGCGTAGGGGTGGTTGGGAAACCGTTTCAGGAAGCTTCGAATATCCCGTTCCGCCAATACTTCATCCCCGTGGGCGGTATGGAGTTCGATCAAGCGAATCGTGGCCAGGTCTGACGGGTAGCGATTGGAATAGGTGTCGATCAATTCTTGAAGGTCGGACTCGCCTAATTGTTGGAGAATGAGGTTTTGGATTAATTCTTCCAACTCTATCCGTTCATTCTGGTCTACAAGGGACATCGTATCCATGGCAGCGGTGATGGCCCCTAAAGGATTCTGGTTGTCTAATTCCGTCTGCCGAATGAGTAGGAAGAGAGAGCGGCGCTGCTCCGGATCGGTCGTGTAATCTTTGGCTTGGTAGAGGTAGTTGAGGGCGTGGGTGTAGTCTTTTTGCTCAATATACAATTGAGCTATGAGGACACGGGCCGGATTGGTGAATGTCGAGAAGGGAAATTCTTCCATGAGTTGTTGTAAGACGGTGATCGCTTCAGAACCCCGTTGTTCCTGCTGAAGGGCTGTCGCCTCCAGGAGGTAGGCTTCTTGGAGAATGGCCGGGGGTGGAAGAATATCGATGAGTTCCTCTAATGTTTCCAGCGCCTGGGTGGTCTTTCCGTCATGCAACCGGGTTTTGGCCTGTTCGAGCAGATCGCTAGGTGAGGATTCCTTATCGTTGGCACTGAAGGCCATAGGGGCCGGTAAGAGCAAGATCACTCCTAAGAAGCCGGCCAGGGTTTTCAAGGATAGGATATGGGGAAAGAACCACTGATGAGTTTTAGTGCGCATTATAAGTGGGGGCATCATTTAGGGCTTTCCGAACCGGGTGTATTAAGGTAAGGGGTCCATCCGTGAAGGATAGTGAATACGGCTATCAAAGGATAAACGTGTATTCCGATTGGTGTGTCGATGGTGATTCCGAGGGTCAACACCAGTATTATATCAGGTAGTTGTGTAAGCTAAAGGCGTCAACCGACAAAAATTCTGGAACAGAACTGGGCAAAATTTGCCGTCGACTTTTTTTCGATGTGAAATAAGGTTTCCTTGAGATAGGTCGAGGTGGATATGCAGAAATTTGTGGATGACTATCTGATGATGTTGCAGGTGGAAAGTGGATGCTCTCCCCATACGATTGCCGCTTATCGTCGTGATCTCGGCAAGTTGACCCGATTCTTTGTCGCCAATCGGATCGACCGACCTCTTCAGTTAACCAAAAGTCTGTGGGTGAAATTTTTGGGTGATTTGAAGTCCGCCGGGTTATCGGCGTCTTCCGTGGCCAGGTGCCTTGCCTCGGTTCGGGGATTTTATAAATTTCTTGAATCCGGCCAAGAAGGGACCAATCTTCTGGAGATGATGAAGGGCACGCCTAAGCAGTGGACAGCCCTTCCCAAAGTCCTGACGGAGCCGGAGGTGACGAAGCTCTTGAACCTTCCACTTTTGAAGACGCGGGAAGACTTCCGTGATAAGGTGATGGTTGAGCTCCTCTACGCGACGGGCCTACGGGTCTCAGAACTCATCCATCTGCAAATCCCTCGTGTCAATCTGGATGTCGGGTTTGTTCAGGTTACCGGCAAGCGAGATAAACAACGAATCGTTCCCATTGGAGACGTGGCGCGGGAATTGGTTAGTCACTTTCTCAAAGATATTCGTCCCTCGTTCGTGAAAAAACGAACGTCCAACGCCGTCTTCCTGACCCGATTGGGTCGGCCATTTACGAGGCAAGGATTTTGGAAGATTCTCCGGGCACGGGCTGGGCGGGCTGGAATTACCAAACCCATATCCCCTCATATGTTACGGCATTCCTTCGCCACTCATCTCTTGAATCATGGTGCCGACCTCCGTTCGGTTCAGGTCATGTTAGGTCATGCCAATATCGGCACGACTCAAATATATACCCACGTCGAGCAGACCCGCCTGAAAAAAATTCACGATGCCTACTTCCCTCGAAAACAGCGCAAACCCCAACTGGTGGCTGATTAAGTGGCCCTCAGCTTCTTTATGTGTACATAACTCCTTCTCCGCCTTATGTAAGGTCCCAAGGTCTTCAGGTCTCTGGTTGCATTTGGAAATTGGCCTGTGGCAGGCTAACCCTGGGTTTTTGTTCATTATTTACTGGTTTTATCTAGGGGGGCCTAATGAAGTACCGGAAGCAAGTGCATTATGTAAAAGGGGTGTTTGTGTGCCCAAGATGCAATCAAACATTCGTGCAAGAAAAGTGGTTGGAAGAATTTCGCGTACGGTGTCATAAGTGTGATTACCGAGGAACGCTCACTCATGTCTCCGTGGAAGAACATTACGATGAGGAAATTGAACGCCGGTAGTTCATCCCGATTCGTCATCTTGCAGTAATTCTCGTCCTGGGTCTGTCGAACTTCTTTCCTTCGTCATTCTTTTTCTGGATTTGTCATGAGTGTTCAGGGTTGTGTTCGTATCCTTTCAGTGTTCCTGTTTTTGCTGGTCGTTTACGCACCGGCTTCGGCCCATAGTCCTTCGGCTCCTCAATCGGTTCAGGTCCTTGTGGCCTACCATTCGTTATCCGGAAATACCGAAACTATGGCCAAGAGTGTGGTCGCTGGGGCTCAGTCCATTCCCCATACTCAAGTCATCCTGAAGAAAGTGGGAGAAGTGACGGCCGACATTCTCTTTGGTTCCGATGCCCTCATCGTCGGTTCTCCCGTGTATTGGTCGAATATGGCCGGTGAGGTAAAACAGTTTTTCGACAGATGGCAATTTGAGTTTGGCGTGTTTCCCGAGTTTAAAATGCGGAACAAAGTCGGCGCGGCCTTTACGACCGGTGGACAAGTGTCCTCAGGAAAAGAAGTGACCATGTTGACGATTCTCGCGGCAATGTTAGGCAATCAAATGATTGTGGTCAGCGATGGCGGGGCCTTTGGGGCTTCTGCGACGACCGAGGGAGACAGTCCTGGCATCAATGCGCAAGAAAAGGCCGAGGCTTTTGCTTTGGGCAAACGGGTAGCTGAAGTAGCGTGGCAACTCAAGCGTGGTCAAACCCTTTCCTCTGCGGAACCAGAATCTCCTCATGGGACTGAGTAGGGAGCGATGAACGAACTTCCCGGCAGCACCGAACAAAAGTGGACCATCTACTGGGAGAAGGAATATTCGACGGCCTTTCCCCCGGAGCGGCTCAAGCTCGATTTTACTCCCCATCGCCCTATGATGACCGGGATGTCGCTACCCGAACAACGTGAACTGGCCGCGAGTGGGTACAAGGTGATTCCTGATGATTGCGGTCCGGTTCGATTCGTGGGCCAGTATGGGTGGTTGATCCGCTCCCCGGCGCCTTGCCGTATTCGTCGAAAGGGAAAAGGGTTTGAGTGGCAATCCCCGCCGATTCTTCCTGAAGAACGACTGCTGGGGTATAAATCCTTTTCGGGAATGTATGTCGATACGATCTTAAATAGCGGATTTCCTAAACTCTGTTGCGGGATCCGGTTTTATTATCCCAAACAGTTGGGGATGATGATGAAGGACATTCCCAATCATTTTTATCATCTTCCTACTCGTCCCTTCTCCATTTGGGAAGGGATCAAGACGCAAGAATATAAAACGACTCCCAACCTTTATGATTTCCTCCCGGATTACGATGCCTTCGTCACGAATTTTTTACTGCAATTAGAAATCTCCGGTAGTGATCCCATTACGATCGATCGTGGTGATCCCGTCGGCATCGTGTTCCCGGTTCTTCTCCCCAAACATGTGGCGGTAGAAGAGCTCAAGCGCTCTCCCAACCCGACAAATTCCTAAAAACCACGAATCCCACATTTGTATGTGGAATTCATGGTTTCTGGGACAATCAACCGATCGTGGTGTTGGCTTTATTGCTGTCTCAGGGGGGGCATTGGAATGGGGATGTCAAACACCGTGGCAGCCACGCCCATGCCGTTTTCACATGTATTTGGGGGAACCGTCCCCACGTAGTTCTTGCGTGCCGAAGGAAACTCAGCAGCCCAGAACATGTACCCCAACATCCCAATGGTCGTCCCTGCTCCATTGGGAGCCACGGTCTGGACATAATCGGCATGTTCGGCTTGTTCGGATGATGCAAAGTTCGTGCAGTTGTCCATGCTCCCTTTTAAATAGAGGCTTCCTGTAAAACGATTGGGGGCTTTGGGTGGGATAACAGGGTCGTAAGTCGGCATGCCGTTGACATGTTCCTGCCAGTTTGAAGGCGTGCCCGAAGAGCGATGGACCATGGCGTTGGCATAGTCTAGTACCGGGTTGTTGTTATCCAACCAATGAATCGTGGCATGGCGGTTCAGATCTTGAAGATAACGCCCCCAGCGGCCAAATCGATAGTTAATCGTGCAGCGGGATTATTCCCGCTGGGATCATAGGGGTGAACGGACCGATAGGCATCGATAAAGGCCTGTAAGCCCACGAGATCAGGGTCAGAGTTTTGTTCGTAGTCGATTTCCATCCCCACTCCAAGGTCTTCGGCAATCTGGGCGGCATTTAACCCTAATTGCCAGGCGTCGGTCGCTAAGGCTTCATCCCAAAAATTCACGTAGGTCTGACCCCCGATAGACATCATGACTCGAATCTCCGCATTTTTGAAATAATCCACGATCTCCTGGGTCATCCCGATTGGCACTCCGTCAACTGTAATCGCGTCGTTCGTTCTATTGAGTACTTGCATGGGCTGTAGGAAGCTTAATATCACTAAATTCACGGACGGAAGTCCTGTCCCATCTCCCCGATCGATGATCCAATGGTTGGCCTCATCGAATTCCACCATGTCCCGTGGAAGACTCCAGTCTGCATAGTGATTGCCGGCATGCCATAAACCATAAATCTGCATGGGGGTGGGGTCCACTGGCGGAAGTGGTGTATCGCATGCCCCTTGATCTCCCCATGTGGGTTTATGTGTTCCAGGGGTGACGCCTTCACTGGTTCGTTTCGCCTTCCATTCATGATTGGCATGTGTCACGAGGTCCCCACGCGAATAAATGATGTCGGATTCCCAGGGATTTACGTTGCACTCTGCTGAAAAGGCCGGAGTCAGTGAGAAGAAGTTAAGGGTTAAAAAGATGAGTACATAGGCGATCAATAAAGAGGGTCTGTTTTTGGGGGGCGTTTCATAAAAGCTCCTTTTATAAATCAGGGATAATTTTCTTTCCCGTTCATACACGGTGAAACGTTGTCATTGGTTGATTTTGAATGTCTTAAGGGTTGTTGCCCTCACCTTACTTGTTCAAACCTTCTCTAATATAGGGGTCTTCTGGATCCCCTTTCCCAAGCAACAATAAGCTCATGAAATTTAAGATTAAAAACCTAGCTAATTAATTCTATGTTGGAGGTCTTTGCTAACCTTGAATTTATGATGAGGTTCGTGGTGTGGCCTCGAAATTTCAATATGTCAAAAATATCTGTTGAGGGAAAACAAAATCATCATTGTTAAATTAACATTAAATTTCATTAACTTATAAAAAATGTCTTTTCTCACACCCAATCGGAATATGGTTTGCACATCCTGCTAACGGGAAATTTTTCCCATCGGATTTGTGTCGGCAAAAATACTTATGGACTGTTCGTCTCATAAAATCACTTTGGAGAAGGGGGGTGGACTATTACACGACGGAGAGGAGTCCGTCGTTCCAAACGTTCTATTTATCTGTTCTCCGTGTGAGAATTTCTTAAAAGGAGGTATTCTCAATGTTTCTTTCTAGACGGCAATTTTTAAAGGTCTCGGCAGGGACAGTGGCCGCGGTGGCGTTAGCGGATAAAGCGCTGGCGTTGACGGCTCTGCAGCCGGTGATCGAAGTGGGCAACCCCCTCGGGGAGTATCCGGACCGCTCCTGGGAACGGGTCTATCATGACCAATACCGGTATGACAGCTCGTTTACCTGGTGCTGTTCGCCGAACGACACGCATGCCTGCCGTATTCGTGCATTCGTGCGGAACGGGGTGGTGATGCGGGTGGAGCAGAACTACGATCACCAAACGTACGAAGATTTGTACGGCAATCGCGGGACCTTTGCCCACAACCCCCGGATGTGTCTGAAGGGGTACACGATGCACCGACGGGTGTACGGGCCGTATCGGTTGAAAGGCCCGTTGATGCGGCGGGGCTGGAAAGCCTGGATGGATGCGGGCAGTCCGGAATTTACCGCCGACGTGATGACGAAATATAAGTTTAATGCGCGGTATTTGGATGACATGTTGCGGGTGAGCTGGGATACGGCGTTTACGTACCTGGCCAAAGCGATGATCATCATTGCCGAGCGGTATTCGGGAGAGGCCGGGGCCCGGCGGATGCGGGAGCAAGGCTATCCCCCGGAAATGATCGAAATGACCAAAGGGGCAGCGACGCGCTGCTTTAAGTTCCGGGCCGGGATGCCCATTTTGGGCGTGATTGGCAAGATGGGGATCACGCGGATGAATGGGGGCTGCGGAGCGTTATTGGATACGTACATTCGGAAAGTGAAACCGAATCAGGCGCAAGGCGGCCGGTATTGGTCGAACTACACCTGGCACGGGGACCAAAACCCGGCGCATCCGTTCTGGTCAGGGATTCAAGCCTCGGATGTCGACATGAACGACATGCGGTTTGCGAAGTTGAATACCTCCTGGGGGAAGAACTTCGTGGAAAACAAGATGCCGGAAGCGCACTGGAAGTTGGAAAGTATTGAGCGCGGGGCGCGGGTGGTCGTGATCACGCCGGAGTATAACCCGACGGCGTATCGGGCGGACTACTGGATTCCGGTGCGGCCGGAAACGGACGGGGCGTTATTCTTGGGCGCCTGTAAGATCATGTTCGATGAGAACATGTATGACCATGATTTCTGTCAAGCGTATACGGACATGCCGTTGTTGGTGCGGACGGATACGTTGCAGTACTTGGATCCGCGGGAAGTGATCAAAGACTATCAATTCCCGGATTTCTCCAAGAGCTATTCGGGCAAAGTGCAGACGTTGAATCCCTCGAAGATCGCGCGGTTGGGCGGCTTCATGGTGTGGGATTTGAACAAGAACCAAGCGGTGCCGCTGCATCGGGAACAAGTGGGCTGGCACTATCGCAACAGCGGCATTGATTCGGCGTTGACGGGCACCTATCGGGTGAAACTGCTCAACGGCCGGGAAGCGGACGTGATGCCGGTGTTCCAGATGTATCAAGCCCATCTGCAGGACTATGACTTGGATACGGTGCATCAGATCAACCGGGCGCCGAAAGACCTGATCGTGCGCTGGGCCCGTGACAGCGGGACGATCAAACCGGCGACGATTCATAACGGGGAAGGGACGAACCATTACTTCCACCAAACGATCATCGCGCGCGGGGCGGCGATGGTGTTGATCATCTCCGGGAACGTCGGGAAATTCGGGACGGGGCAGCATACCTGGGCCGGTAACTACAAAGCGGGGATCTGGAACTCCACCCCGTGGAGTGGGGGCGGACTGGGGACGCACACGGCGGAAAACCCGTTTAAGATCACGACGGATCCGAATGCCCATGGCAAAGAAGTGCATGTCAAAGGGTATTACTACGGCGAAGAAGTGGCGTACTGGAACCACGGCGATACGGCGTTGATCGTGAATACGCCGAAGTATGGCCGGCGGGTGTTTACCGGGAAGACGCACATGCCGACGCCGTCGAAATTCCGGTGGGTGGCCAACGTCAACGTGTTGAACAACGCCAAACACCACTATGACATGGTGAAGAATGTGGATCCCCATATCGAAACGTTGGTGACGCAAGACGTGGAAATGACCTCCGACGTCAACCATAACGATATCGCGTTTGGGGTGAATACGTGGATGGAGTTTACGTATCCGGAGCATACGGCGACGGTGTCGAATCCGTGGTTCCAAGTGTGGAAAGGCGGCATTCGGCCGTTGTATGACACACGGAACGACTTGGACACGGTGGCCGGGGTGGCCGCGAAGTTGACCGAAATGACGGGCGACGGGCGGTTCCGGGACTACTTCAAGTTTGTGTATGACAACCGGGTGGACGTGTACGTGCAACGGTTGTTGGACGCCAGCTCGACGGGGTATGGCTACAGCGTGGATACCATGTTGAAGTCGGAGAAGGGCTGGATGGTGATGTGTCGGACGTATCCGCGGCAACCGTTCTGGGAAGAAACGAACGAGTCGAAGCCGCAATGGACGCGGACGGGCCGGTATGAGAACTACCGGGTCGAGCCGGAAGCCATTGAGTATGGGGAAAACTTCATTACGCACCGGGAAGGGACGGAAGCGACGCCGTACTTGCCGAATGCGATCATGTCGTCCAACCCGTATGTCCGACCGGATGACTATGGAATTCCCATCACGGCGCAGCACCATGATGATAAGACGGTGCGGAACATCAAGTTGCCGTGGCAGGAAATCAAACGGTACTCCAACCCGTTGTGGGAGAAGGGGTATCAGTTCTATTGTGTGACGCCGAAGACGCGGCATCGGGTACACAGTCAATGGTCGGTGAACGACTGGGTGCAGATGTACGAGTCGAACTTCGGGGACGCCTATCGGATGGATAAGCGGACGCCGGGGGTCGGGGAGCATCAGATCCACATCAACCCGCAGGCGGCGAAAGATCGGGGCATCAACGACGGGGACTATGTGTACGTCGATGGGAACCCGGTGGATCGCCCGTATCGGGGCTGGAAGCCGAGTGACCCGTATTATAAGGTGGCACGGCTGATGATCCGGGCGAAGTACAACCCGGCCTTCCCGTATCATGTGACGATGGCCAAGCATGCGCCGTATGTGGCGACCGCGAAGTCGGTGAAAGGGCATGAAACGCGACCGGACGGCCGCGCGATTGCGATGGACACTGGGTATCAATCGAACTTCCGGTATGGCGCCCAGCAGTCGTTTACACGGGACTGGTTGATGCCGATGCATCAGTTGGACTCGTTGCCGGGCAAACATGCGGTGGCGTGGAAGTTTAAATTTGGGTACCAAGTGGACAACCACGCGGTGAACACCGTGCCGAAGGAATGTCTGATCCGCATCACCAAAGCCGAAGACGGTGGGATCGGCGGCCGCGGCCCGTGGGAACCGGTACGCACAGGGTTCACTCCTGGCCAGGAGAATGAGTTCATGATCAAATGGCTCAAGGGTGACCACATTAAGATTAAGGTCTAACAAGGACACTTGGAGGCTGGGGGCTCTTTCTTAGGTTGACGTCTAGGAAGAAACATTGCTTACACCTCCCCCCAGCCTCCCTTTGAAGATCTTGAAATTACTGGTGTTGTATTGGAACCCCAAAATTTAACAATTGCATCGATAAGAATATGGAGGAATAACAACTATGCCAGAAGTATATAATTGGCACTTAGGACGGAAGATGCTGTATCCGTATGAGGAGCGGCATCCGAAATGGCAATTTGCCTTTGTCTTCAACATCAACCGGTGCTTGGCCTGTCAAACCTGTTCGATGGCGGATAAGTCGACATGGCTGTTCTCCAAAGGGCAGGAATACATGTGGTGGAACAACGTGGAAACGAAGCCATACGGTGGATACCCGCAGTTCTATGACGTGAAGATCACGCAGTTGATCGAGCAGGTCAATCCGGGCGGCCAGGTGTGGAACGTGCGGGTGGGCCGCAAGCACCATGCGCCGTACGGCGTGTTCGAAGGGATGACGATCTTTGATGCCGGCGCCAAGATCGGGCAGGCGGCGATCGGGTACATTCCGACGGACCAAGAGTGGCGCTTCGTGAACATTTACGAAGACACCGCGACGTCGATGCGGGCGATTGTGGAAGGGATTGATAAGACGGGGTTCACGAAAGAAGAACCCTGGAAGATGACCGGCAGCAGCTTGCCGGAGCATGAAACGTATTTCTTCTATCTGCAACGGATTTGTAACCACTGTACGTACCCGGGCTGCTTGGCGGCCTGTCCGCGGAAGGCGATTTACAAGCGACCGGAAGACGGGATCGTGTTGATCGACCAGAACCGGTGTCGCGGGTACAAGAAGTGTGTGGAGCAGTGTCCGTTTAAGAAACCGATGTACCGCGGGACGACGCGGGTGTCGGAGAAGTGTATTGCGTGCTATCCACGGGTGGAGGGGAAAGATCCTCTGACCGGTGGGGAGCCGATGGAAACGCGGTGTATGGCGGCCTGCGTCGGCAAGATTCGTCTCCAAGGGTTGGTGAAAGTGGGCGATGATGGCTTGTGGGCGGAAGATCGCTGGAACCCGCTGTACTACACCATTCGGGTGGAGCAAGTGGCGTTGCCATTGTATCCGCAATGGGGCACGGAGCCGAATGGGTATTACATTCCACCGCGGCAAGCGCCTCGGGGCTACACGCGCCAAATGTTTGGCCCTGGCGTGGATAACGCGATTGAGAAGTATTTGGTGCCGAGCCGGGAATTGTTGGCGGTGCTCCAGCTGTGGCGAGCGAGTCAGCAGATTATCTTCCGGTATGACGTGATTCCTGGGCCGAAAGTGTTTGAAACCCAAATCCATGGTCGGAAGTTTGAGATGTACAACGACACGGTGTTGGGCTTCAACAAGTCGGGTAAGGAAGCGGTCCGGCAGCAAGTGGAAGAGCCGATTTACATCCGTCCGGCGGAACGGGTAAACTGGCTGTAAGGTCAGATCGGCGGAAACGCCAAGAGGCAGGGAAGGGAACTCCCCTTCCCTGCTTTTTTATCCCCCATTCCATTAGGTACACCCGCCAAAAACGAGCATTTGAGCACACGCGCACTGTGCATTTTCGCACAGTGATTTCAAGTAACAAATATTAATTGAATTTTCTTAATTCTTCTTTGATAGTTTCTAGGTTTACTTTCTAACAAAACTTATAGGAAAATTTTACAAGCCATTGTTTTTAAAATGAAAATAAAAAATTTTCTCTTGGAAATTTTATAAACGATTGGCAGAAAATTACTAAAATCGATAAGTGTTGAAAAATTTCATAATGGTCTTTTATTTGCATTTATAAAAATAAATTTCCATCATTATTATTGAAGGCAATTTTCAAAAATACAAAATCCTCCCATAGTCAGTCACGAGGAATTAGAGGCAGGCGATTGACGATGTTCATTTAACCGGTATGGCTGTTAATTCTATTCGACAATCTTACTATCAAACCCTACTTGAAGTTACCAATGTCTTGAATTCCCAAAAGGATACTGATGGACTTTGGAAGGCCATCGCGGGTCATATCAAGCAAGTTATTCCCTGGGAGCGGGCCGGGATCACCTTATTTCATCCTGACATCGATGCCTTCCGGTTTTATGCTGTGGAAACCAGCATGCCGGTCGTCCGCTTGAAATGTGATGCCATTATTCCTCGGGAAGGAAGTGCTATGGGGTGGGTTTATCAAAATCGCACTCACCATGTTCGTCCCTTCATCCAACAAAAACAAGAATTTCTAGAAGATGCCTATTATTTTGAGGAGGGGTTGGGGCGGATGATTAACCTCCCTCTGATGGTTGGTGAGAATTGTCTGGGCTCGTTGAATATCGGGAGTATCGAATGTGGAGATCCGGATCCTGAGAATCTGGGATTTCTTCGTCAGGTCGCGACACAAATCGCTTTAGCCATAGACCATGTTCGAGCCTATGAAGAAATCCATCGTCTCAAAGAAAAACTTACCCGTGAAAACGAGTATTTGTTGGAAGAGATTAAGATTTCTCATGGTTTTGGGGCTATGGTGGGGAGTAGCCAAAAGTTTAAGAAAGTCTTAGATTTGGCACAAGCCGTCGCCCCGACTAATAGTTCCGTCTTGATCATGGGAGAAACCGGGACAGGAAAGGAGTTATTAGCACGCCTTATTCATGAATTGAGTTCTCGAAAAGAGCGGCCGTTTGTTCGGGTCAATTGTGCGGCCTTGCCGTCAGGATTGGTGGAAAGTGAGCTGTTCGGACATGAAAAGGGGGCCTTTACGGGGGCGGAACAGGTTCGGCCGGGAAAGTTTGAGTTAGCGAATGGCGGGACGCTTTTTCTTGACGAAATCGGGGAAATGCCCATTGAAGCCCAGGCGAAGTTGCTACGGGTCCTCCAGGATGGGGTGATTGAGCGGGTGGGAAGTATTCAAAGTCAGGAAGTGGATGTTCGAATCATCGCGGCGACGAACGCGGATTTAAATAAATCTATTGGAGAAGGCCGGTTTCGTTCTGATCTGTATTATCGGCTCCATGTCTTTCCCATCGAAGTGCCGGCATTACGTGATCGCCCCCAAGATATTCCGTTATTGGTTCGGCACTTCATGGAAAAAAACCGGCTGCAATTTAAACGGCCTTGTCAGGACATCGAAGAAGCTTCATTGGAAAAACTTGTGCACTATACGTGGCCGGGAAATATTCGGGAACTGAAGAATATCATCGAGCGGGCGATGATTCTTTCGAATAACGCTGTCCTGCAAATTGATGATTCACAAATTCAAAGCACTCCAGAATCCGGGACGTCCATTCCTCCCACCAAGCTCAAGGATTTAGAGCGGATGAGAATTGAGGAAGCCCTTGAGACCTGCGAATGGCGAATTGACGGTCCCTTAGGTGCGGCTAAACATTTAGGCCTGCATCCTAGTACCCTACGCAGTCGACTGAAAAAATTAGGAATCAATAGAAAGCCCCAACTCTAGATTCGTATCATTGGGCTGCTGAGTTTGGAGGGCATCTAAAGGTCTGCTGTCCCAATCTAGTCTTTCCACGCAATTTTTCCCTGGCTTCCCACCATGAACTGTAATTTCCGACAAGACAAATGCCCACAATGTTCCGGTGTGACAAAAACGTAAAAAACTGGGTGTTGGCCCATTCATTTATTTGACGATATCCTGGAGAATGGGAAAAAGTGGTGGACATCAGAAGTCCAGTTGAGGTTAAACGTCTCCGCTGGCCTTATTCGATAGGTAATTCGCCTCGCTTCCCCCTTCATGTGGGTTGGGCCATATGAATACAGAGCCTTCTCCCATTTCGTTGTTGGTGGTTGATGATGACGTCTTTGTGCGTACCAGTCTTTCCAGGAGATTGAGACGGGATGGTTATTTAGTCTTTGAACTCGCATCCGGGGAATCGTTGTTGGAATATTTGAGCAGCAATCCCGTATCTCCTGATGCGATCATCATAGATTATAAAATGATGGGAATGAATGGTCTGGAAGCCTGCCAGTCCATCTTGCCCCGGTTTCCACATATACCCGTGATCTTGTTGACGGCCTATCCGGGGGTCGTGGACGAGAAGGAGGCGAAAAGGTTGGGCATCTTTGAGATTCTCACCAAGAAAGTAGACTTGGATTGTCTCCAATCGGTCATTGCCAAAGCCGTAAATGGAAAACATGAATGATTGTGAACGCCCTGTTTTTGAGTACACCTGGAAGACCCCGCCTCTTTTTATTCCCAGTTTCATTTCAGCTATAATTTTATAAAAGTCGTTCATGAGATGTGAAATCTTGTGAATATCATCTCTGTTTTGGTTTGTCATGAATTTCCCGATTTTCCCATTGTGTGAAGTGGGTGTGGCTGGCGCGTAATTCGTAATGAAAAGACTCTCATTCGACTCCATTGAAAAATACTATCGTCAATGGGAAGCTCTTCACAGGATATGTGGAGACCCGGAAAGTCAAGCACGATTAGAGAAGTTGGGCTATGAGATGGCTCAATGGCCGCACAGTCAAGCCGCTTCGGCTCGTGCGGAGATTGAAACCGCATGTTTTTTGGCCCATGCCGGTTTCTCCTTCTCCTTTTTGGAAGCGACAAACGGACGAACTGCCGATTTGGAATGTTATAGCGGTTCTCATCGATTTTTTACGGAAATCACGGTTATTCAATCTACCCTGGGTTCATCGCGTCGAAAGAATGGGAAAGGTTCTTTGGGTGTGTTCGAAGCCGATCTTGACGACCCCTTTTTTGAACAAGCCCTCATCAAACGGTTGTTAGCTCGCATGTCGGAGAAGGGAAGGCAGTTAGCGCATTATTGCGCTCCCGTTCTGTTAGCGGTCTGTATTCCGGATGATGTGTGGAGTCCGGAGCAGAAACGAGAAATTCCGGCTCTAGATCTTCAGCGGCTGGCCGCTTTGGTGGTCGGTGTGGCTGCGGAAGTGCCGCAAATCAGTGCTATGCTTCTTACCTTTTGGAAAGCCTCTGCCAGGGCATCTCGAAACGACATTCGTATTCGGCAAGTGGCTTGGGTCACTCGGCCTACATCGGAGGAGTTGCATCCCCGTATTCGATTAATCGCCGAAAATCCCTTTGCCCATTTCCCGTTAACGCCTCAGGAAGTCAGTGCGATTCAGAAGGTGTTGTAGGTCAAGAGAAAAAGGGTGGTTTTCTAGGAGGGTGAGGAGGAGAGCGACTGTTTCAGCTCTTCCAAATTTTTGATGACCAGCAAATCACCGTTAGCGGTCGCGACGGTGATTCCTTCATCGCAAATGGTACGACATTTGTCAGTCTGCCCATGAGCTTGGAGCGATTGGGCTAAGGCATAGAAGGCCGCCGAGTACGTCGGTTTTACCTTGATGCAACTTTCCAGGGCTGAAATGGCTTCTTCCCAGTTTTCATCCCCCATATAGGATTTGCCAAGTCCGAACCAGAGTGTTTCATCCTGAGGGTCAAGTTGTAAGACTTTTTTGAATTGTTCAATTTTTGGATTGGCCACTGAAAATCTCTCCATTCATAAGGAAATTGAAGGATGCTGAGCCTATCATGCTTGATGATGCGTTGTCTAAGTGATGTTCCTGTGCTAGGATCTTTTCCGGTTTTCCTTCCTCGCGTTGTCTATGAACGTTCTTCCCACCTGTCGTCCAATTGCCCAAAGTCGTAGGTCGGTTAATCGAGGGAAAGCGATCGCAGTCATTTTAGAGGACCCGGTGATGTTGTGCTGCATCTTACATGACTCCAATGAGATGTGATGACATGAGGAGCGTCTATGAGTAGAGTCGGGTTGGTCTTTGATCAGGCGTATACTGACCATGAGATGGGACCCCATCATCCTGAGTCTCCTCAGAGGCTGCAGGCCATTTGTTCGCGACTGAAATCTACAGGAATCTGGGGCAAGCTAGAGCACGTGGTTCCCCGCCCTGCTGAGCGGCAATGGGTTGAATTAGTCCATACTTCTTCGTATTTGGACAAACTCGCCGATCGGTCCCCCTCCCAAGGGTATACTGCCTTAGATCCTGACACTTCTATGTCTCCTCATACCCTCAATGCGGCCTATTTGGCCACGGGAGGTGCCTTGTCGGCCGTCGATGCCATCATGAAGGGTGACATCGACCGAGCGTTCTGCGCCGTGCGCCCTCCGGGTCATCATGCGGAAGCAGACCGTGCGATGGGATTTTGTTTTTTGAACACGATCGCGATTACCGCTCGGTATCTTCAGCAGCAGCATGGATTGCAACGGGTGATGATCGTTGATTGGGATGTGCACCACGGTAACGGAACCCAACATACCTTTTATGATGACCCCTCCGTTTTATTCGTGAGTACCCATCAGTACCCCCATTATCCTGGGACAGGCCGTGCTATGGAGACGGGAGAAGGAAAGGGAAAAGGCACTACGGTGAATATTCCCCTTTCCGGCGGACACGGAGATGACGAATACCGTGAAATCTTCCATAACGTCGTCGTCCCCGCGGCCGATGCCTTTCGTCCAGAGTTTGTGCTGATCTCTTCGGGGTTTGATGCTCATAAGGATGATCCATTGGCGAGTATGGGATTGACCGATGCCGGCTATGGGGAACTCACCACCATCGTGACATCGATTGCGAACAATTTTGCTAATGGTCGAGTGGTGTCGTGCCTGGAGGGTGGGTATCACCTCCAAGCGCTCGCCGGGTCTGTCGAGCAGCACCTTCTCGCCTTACTGGCAGCGTAATGTCATGAAGTCCGCGCGTCCTCGGCGAATCAAATTGTGGTTAGGGTTGATCCTTTTAGGAGGAATCGCCATCTATGTGTTCTATACGGAAATTCGTCCCACGGTCATTTTTGGTTTGCGGGATGATTATGCGCATGCCATTCCGTACCAACAGGTGCCGGTTGGGTTAAGCAGTCTTAAAGCAGAAGAATGTGGACGATGTCATGAAGAGATTTATCGGGAATGGAAGTCGAGTATTCATGCTCATGCCTTCAACGATCCTTTTTTTCAAGCGTATTGGAAAAAAGATAATAACATCTGGGTTTGCTTGAACTGCCATACGCCTTTGGAGAATCAACAGCCAACCGTGATTCAAGATATCCCGCGTGGTCGCGTGGAACAAGCGTTCCAAGTTCCCAATCATCGGTATGATCCCGACTATCAGCAAGAAGGCGTCACTTGTGCCGCCTGTCATGTCCGGGATGGAGTCATCTTGGGTCCGTACGACGATTCAGCGGCACCGCATCCCACGAAATTTGATCCTTCCTTTCGGACGACTCAGGTATGTTATCGCTGTCATAGTGTCGTGTCAGGCCCCATGCAATTTTATAATGCCGGACCCTGTGGAACATTTTCGGAGTACGAAGGAAAGTTTTTCATGAAGGAAAAGGGGTTGATTTGTCAGAGCTGTCATATGCCGGAGGTCCAGCGGCCTGTGGCCAAGGGAGGACCAATTCGGTACGGTCGCCGACATCTTTGGCGGGGAGGGCATGATCCGGGTATGATCAAACGGGCCGTGGCCGTTCAGGTGGAAGCCGACCCGCCCTCGCCTGAACCCGGGGAGGAGGTGGCCTTTACCCTCACCCTTATTAATGCCGGGGCAGGACATAAAATTCCGACTGGGGATCCCGATCGATTTTTTACGGTGGAGTTTTTGGTTCTGGATGAAGAGGGCAAGGTCGTTCACGAGCAAAACGACACCATGGGCCGATGGATCCTCTGGCAGCCGGTGATTTTGGAGGTCTATGACAACCGGCTTCTTCCCTTGGCCAGCCGGGATTACACGTTTACCTACGGGATGCCGGCCGGAGAGAAAGGCTGGAGGGTCAAGACTCGAATCCGGTATCATATCCTGACGGATAAGCAGCATCAGATGTTACAAGAACGCTACAGTTTAACCGGAGAAGATCCTTATCGATTTACGATCTATGAACGTGAGTTCCCATTGGATGCGACATTATCGGCTGCGTTATCCGATCAGAAAGTGGATCCTCGGTTAGGCTGTCCTGCTCCATCCCAGAAACTTTCCTTCGATCAATCTTTTCGTGAGATGGCTTCACCTCATTCATAAAGGATTTTTATCGTGCAAGAACACATGTTTATCGATACTGAGACCCTAGCCCAGAACCTTGGCCGAGACGACCTTGTGATTATCGATGTACGGGGGCGGGCGGCGTTTTCTTCTCATATTCCTGGTGCGGTGCATAGTACCTGGCATGAGTACAGTGACCCAGAAGCGGTGGCGAAGGGTGTGCTGAACCCTGATGTCAGCCGTTTGGAGCAACGCCTTCGGCAGCTTGGCATTAAGGGGTCCAGTGATATCGTGATTTATTCCAATCCGTTTGATAATTGGGGTGATGAAGGGCGAATGTATTGGATGTTGCAGTATCTGGGTCATGCCTCCGTCAAGATCTTAGATGGAGGCTGGGTCAAGTGGGTGGCGGAACACCGGCCTTTTGAGCATGAGGTGCAGACGCCTTCTCCCGGAGACTTTACGGCTGAAGTGAAGGCTGATCTCATGGTGCAAAAAACGGAACTCAAAAAGTTGGTGAAGAATCCGCATCCCGGTACGGTGGTCCTTGATGCTCGCAGTGTTGAAGAATATGCCGGAAAGGAAATTGATGGTTTGCCTCGTGCGGGGCATATTCCTACCGCTTTGAACATTCCCTGGAATCGGTTTTTAAACCCCGATGCGACCGTCAAATCCTCTGATCAGGTCACGTCAATCTTCGAAGAACATGGGATTCGTCAGGATCAAGCTATTATCGTGTATTGTCTGGGGGGTATCCGGGCTTCCTGGGTCTATTGCATGTTGAAATATGGAGGATATCCACAGGGCAAAGTGTATCCTGGGTCTTGGTGGGAGTGGTCACGGGACTTTGCGGCTCCCGCGGAAAAAGACGTCAAACTCTTGTATCAAGTCACGAATCCAGAGGAATCGAAACCGTCTTGATCTTGTAGTATGGGCATGAGAGGATACAGAAAGATGGTCCTAGTGTTTCCCCCAGTCATTCAATGTTCACACTCATAATGAAGGAGGTCAGGGATGAGTTTTCGAGCAATGTGTAAGGGAATAGCTTTTTGGGGATTAATGGTACTTGTGGTGGTCGGTCTGGGAACCGGGGCTGCCCTCGCAGGTGGAAATCCACATGTGGCTGAAGCGATTGCTCATGCGGAAGGTGCGGCGGAACATGGCGGTATGGGCCATGCCGATGCCTTGGTGAGTCATGCTGAAGAAGCCTTGACGCATGCTCAGGCCGCTCAAAAAGAAGTGAAAAACCCTCATTTGGACGAGGGGGTGCATGAGTTGATGGAAGCAATTAATCACGGCAAGCAAGGTCATGCGGAAGTAGGGACCAAGCATGCCAAGAGTGCGGTGATGCATCTAAAAGAGGTTCATTGATTTAACACATATTCAGACGTATCCAAGCGGGTAGGGGGTAACTCTGCCCGCTTTTTTTTTGAAGTCATCCTTTGGTGGGGAGTGTTGGATGAAGGTCGGTTTTTATCAATTTGCACCGCTCTTCGGAGAGATGGACAAGAATGTCCAAAATCTGGTCCAGGCCATTGAATCGTTCCAGGGGGATCTGCTCGTCTTTCCAGAGTTGGCCCTGTCAGGCTATCAATTTCTTTCTCAAGATGAGGTGTTCGAACTCTCGGAGGAAATCCCTGATGGCCGGACGTTTCGCCTTCTGGAGGAAGCTGTGCGAGATCATTCTTTGACCGTGGTCGTTGGGTTGGCCGAACGAGATCAGGGAAATCTGTATAATTCTGCAGCACTCGTGGGCCCTCAAGGGTTTATGGGCATCTATAGGAAAACCCATTTATTTTATGAAGAAACGCTTTGGTTTTCCCCAGGAAATACCGGTTTTCCCGTGTGGGATATCGGGAAGGCCAAAGTGGGATTGCTTGTCTGCTTTGATTGGTATTACCCGGAGTCGGCCAGGAGTTTGGTCCTGAGTGGAGCGGAAATTCTTTGTCACCCGAGTAACCTCGTTCTTCCCTACTGTCCGAACGCCATGGTTACCCGGTGTCTGGAAAACCGGGTGTTTGCGATCACCGCTAATCGTGTCGGTACGGAACAGCGAGGGGGCAAGGATCCGTTAACCTTTATCGGACAAAGTGAGATCGTCGCACCCAATGGAGATATTCTCCACCGAGCTTCAGAAACAGATTCAGCGTTATTTATGGGAGAAATTGATGTTGAGCAGGCAAGGCGTAAGCAAATCAATCCCTATAATGATGTTTTGGCCGATCGACGTCCCCATTGGTACGTCTCCGGAAACCTCAATAGTGAAGGCGGGACGCAGGTCTCATCGAAAGAAAACCCCTGCCTGGGTTAAGTGATTGTCTTGACATAACGAGCCCAATGCAATACATCCTTCAGAGAGGGGTCGTGTGTCATTCTGATTGAAATCAGCTAGCTACCTTAATATGTAGAATTCTCTGGAAGTCTTTGGTCAAGGAGGATGGTGTTATGAAAACCTGGGTCATACTAATTGTCGTGCTGTTCAGCCTCACTGGGTGTGTGGTTTCAAAGTCCAAATATGAAGCTACCGTCAGTGATATGGAGACGGCCAAAGCCGACCTTGAAAAAAGTCGGATGCATCAGCAGGCCCTCGAAGAGCAAATTCGGAATTTGAAGAGTTTGAATGAAAAAATTAGCACAGACCTTGAAGTGATGACCACCGAGGTTCAACGGATCAAGGAAGGTCGGAAGAATGAACAAGCCTTGATGGAAACGCGGGAGCGGGAGATTGACCAGGAAAAAGAGAAGCTTTCGATGAAGCTTCGCGTGATCAGCGCACAATATCAAAAAGTGAAAACACAGAATAAGGCGTTGAAAGACACGGTTCTCCGGTATAAAAAAGAATTGAAGGATTCTCGAGGAACGGCTATGCAATCCACTCGGCCGGTGATGAAGTCGTCTAGCCAGGGAACGAGGACGACCTCTCGGTCCTCCATGGCCAAGGCGCCCACTATTACTCCTAGTAAACCTTCGAAGCCAAGCCCTCCAACGGTCAAAGCCAAACTGCCCAGTACTCTGGTCAATATCAATAAAGCCTCGGTCAGTGACTTGGTCTTGAGCTTAGGATTAAGCCGGGATGTGGCAGAAGACGTGGTTGCTCATCGGCCCTATCGTCTCCGTGGAGAATTGGTCGCGAAAAATGTGATTCCCAAAGCGAAATTTGATGAGATTAAAAGTCGAATAACGGCGGCTCCATAATAGCCGTCGTATAGAGCGTTGATTTATTCGTAGATAGTTTGAACGCTTCTGTGATCTTGGGGATATCCACCCTGACTTGGGTGGGTATCCCATTTTTTTGGCCACCTTGTCCCTGGGAAGTGAAGCTGGTTGCCTCCATGAAGCAAGAGGAGCGCGGAGGTGATTGTCTCTAGCATCTTCCACCCACCTCAATTACAATAATTGCTTAGGGCACGCCTATGAAATCAGGCATGAAAAAAGCTTTATGGGTGGTGATGGGGTTGCTGTTTATCGTGGCAGGAGTCGATAAATTAGTCGGAGATCCCAATCAAGTCCGGCATTTTGCGGAATGGGGCTATCCTTTGTGGTTTCTCTATCTCACTGGGGTCATCGAATTGGGGGGAGGAGTAAGCCTTTTTATTCCACCCGTTCGTTTCTATGGCATTCTCATTCTTTCCACGACCATGGTCGGTGCTCTGGTTACTCATCTGAAAGCAGGAGAATTCGGTCTCGCTCCCATTCCTTTGATTCTCCTCGTTCTGCTTCTGACTTTGGCCTGGACGATGAAGCGCAGGCCGTCCTCTTCCTGACCAACGAGGAAATCTCTTTTCGGTTACAGCGTCCGGTCTTCCGTGATGTGTCCGTCTTGCATCTGTATGAGACGGTGGGTTTGGTGGGACAGTTTTTCATTGTGGGTGACGATCACGAAGGCCGTTCCGTGAGTTTGATTCAGTTTTTGGAGCAATTCGAACAATTCTTCTCCCGTATGGGTATCGAGGTTTCCGGTCGGTTCATCAGCCAGGACCAATTTGGGATTCCGGATTAAGGCACGAGCCACTGCTACCCGTTGTTGTTCGCCACCCGATAGTTCTCCGGGCTTGTGATTCAAGCGATGGGACAGCCCGACCTCCGTTAACAAATGCTTTGCTCTTTCGATGGCTTGATTTTTTGGAGTTTTCTGAATGAGGGCTGGAAGGTACGTATTTTCTAACGCGGTAAATTCGGGCAACAGATGATGGAATTGAAACACGAAGCCAATAAAGCGATTGCGAAATCCGGCGAGGGCGGTCTCGCTCACTTGAAACATATCTTTTCCTTCGAAGAGCACGCGTCCGCTTGAGGGACGGTCCAGTGTTCCCATGATATGAAGCAGTGTGCTTTTCCCGGCACCGGACGCCCCCACGATCGAGATCATTTCTTTCGACTGCAGGGACAGGGAAATCCCATTGAGAACATGAACCGGTTGCTGGCCCATTTGAAACGTGCGATGGAGGTCGGTGATTTCGACCATAGGCGTGTTGGGCATGCCGGAAGGGGTGTTCATGTTATTCATACCGAAGGGCACTGACGGGATCGAGTTTTGCTGCCTGCCATGATGGATACAGGGTCGCCATGAAACTGATCAAGATGGCTGAGGTCGAGACCAGTAACACGTCGAGTGGCAGGATATGAACGGGAATTCGTGAGATATAGTAGACGGTCGCATCAAAGGTCCAATAACTTTCGATTAACCAGAGAAAGGTATACCCCAGAGGGACTCCGATGCCGGTCCCGACCAGCCCGATCACTAAGCCATTGAGCATAAAGATGCGCATAATGGCTCCTGGTGTTGCTCCCATAGCTTTTAGGATGGCAATTTCCCGTTGCTTTTCGTTCACGATCATCGTCAAGGTGCCCACGATATTGAATGAGGCCACCAAGGTGATGAGGACCAGAAGCAGGAACATCATCGTCTTTTCTAGTTTCAAAGCGGAAAATAAATTCTTATTGAGCTGCATCCAGTCCCGAGCCAAAAACGTGGTTCCTAAGGTGGCTTCTAGCCGATCGGCGATGTTTTGAGCCAAGAACACGTCGTCCACCTTAACCTGTATGCCGGTGACGGTATCGTTCAAGCCAAAGAATTTTTGGGCTTCGTCCAAGCTGATATACGAAAGAGAAGAATCGTATTCGAACATCCCTGATTCGAAGATGGCGACGACGATAAAGGGACGAATTTTAGGGGTCATGGTGAACGAGGTAATAGGACCCACGGGGGACACGACATTGATGGTATCCCCGAGAAACACTCCCAAGCGAAACGCCAATTCCTTTC
The DNA here is from genome assembly GCA_965223275.1 of Nitrospirales bacterium. Classification (GTDB taxonomy): domain Bacteria; phylum Nitrospirota; class Nitrospiria; order Nitrospirales; family UBA8639; genus Nitrospira_E. The sequence goes on along the minus strand of OZ244992.1, from coordinate 1,121,262 downwards.
CCAGGATGATGCCCGGATGTTTGGTGGATTTTGGGCGGGACGGGTTCTTTGAATCTGCAGGCGTTGAAGAATGTTGAGAGGGGGGTGGGAGAGATGACGGGTCGTCTAAGCCGGTCATCGCTCCAAACTTGAGGTTTTTTTCTAAATCGGTCACTTTGACTTCTTGCTCGGTGTGAATGCCACGGAGTATCACCCCTTGAACTGCGGTTTTGGAGGTCAGGAGGACTTGCTTGAAGATAAAGGGGGCCGCGGCTACGACACCTGGGACTTTCTCTATCTTGGGGACGAGTTGCTGGTAGTTGTTCATTTCGGTCCTGCCGCGTTCTTGCACGATGACATGGGCCGTGGTTCCCAGAATTTTTGATTGGAGATCTTCTTTAAATCCGGTCATGATTCCTAGGGTGCCGATCAAGGCTGCAACTCCAAGGGTGATGCCGGTAATAGAAATGAAGGTATTGAGTGAGATGGTGCGCTGTCGACGTTTGGCCCGGAGGTACCGCAGGCCGACGAGCATTTCATAGGGTAAGGTCACGAAGCTAATCCGGTCGAAGTTGGGGGAAGAGAATGACGTCTCGAATCGATGCCTGATTGGTGAACAGCATGACCAACCGGTCAATGCCGATGCCCTCTCCGGCCGTGGGTGGCATGCCGTATTCCAAGGCCCGGATAAAGTCCTCATCTAAGTAATGGGCTTCTTCATCCCCGGCATCACGCAACGCCACCTGGGCTTCGAATCGTTGGCGTTGGTCCAGGGGGTCATTCAACTCTGAAAACCCATTAGCCAGTTCCCGTCCGCCGATAAACAACTCAAACCGATCGGTGAGAGCCGGGTTCGACTCTTTTTTCTTAGCCAGCGGGGAAATTTCGATGGGAAAATCGGTGATGAACGTGGGTTGAATGAGAGTCGGTTCCACGGTTTCTTCGAATAAACTGACCAGGATGTCGGTATGGGAAGCTTTTTCATCAACATGAATGTTCAGGGCTTTGGCTGCGTCTATGGCAGCAGCTCTATCGGCCAGGATCTTTTCATCCAATTTGTTGACTTCCACGACGGAGTCAAAATAGGAAACCCTGCGCCAAGGGGAGGTCAGGTTGATGGTCTGCCCCTGGTAATCCAGGTTGGTGGTCCCACATACCTCTTGGCTCAGTGCTTGAAACATTTCTTCTGTCAGATCCATCAGGTCATGGTAGTCCGCATACGCCTGGTAAAATTCCAACATGGTAAATTCTGGGTTGTGAATCGTGGAGATTCCCTCATTGCGAAAGTTGCGGTTGATTTCGAAAACACGCCGGAATCCTCCGACAATCAATCGCTTGAGGTAGAGTTCCGGGGCGACCCGTAAATAGAGATCCATGTCCAGGGTATTGTGATGAGTGATGAATGGTCTTGCCGTGGCGCCACCGGGGATGGAATGCATCATCGGTGTTTCCACTTCAAGGAATTCTCTGTCGGTCAGGAATCGGCGAATGCCGTTAATAATGCGGCTTCGTGCTTGAAACACCGAATGAACCGAGGGATTAGCGATCAGGTCGACGTATCGCTGACGATAGCGTGTTTCGATATCTGTGAGGCCATGCCATTTTTCTGGTAGTGGGCGGAGCCCTTTGGATAGCAGGGTACAGGTCTGCACCTCCACCGTGAGCTCATCGGTTTTCGTTCGGAACAAACGGCCTTCGGTTCCGATCCAATCCCCAAGGTCAAGGGATTGGCAGAGTGCGTACGCCTCAGGGCCCAGTAAATCTTTTTTAAGGTAGACCTGGAGGCGGTGTCCTTCTTCTTGTAGGGAGGCGAAGGCCGCCTTCCCAAACCGGCGTATCGCAACGATGCGACCGGCGACCCGGCAGGGTATGTGGTTCGCTTCCAATTCTTCCTTTGTAGAAGGAGAATAGGTGTCGCTGATGGCTTCGAGCGTGTGGGTTGGCGCGAAGCGGCTCCCAAATGGTCGAATGCCCTGTTCCGAAAGCGCCTGGAGTTTATCCAGACGCTGTTGGCGTTGTTCGTTCGTTTCATCCATAGTCACGTACTCATCATGAATTCAGACACCAATACTCTGGGGGTGATGTCCTCACGGTTGTATAGGAAAGGTGCTGAGATAGTCCAATCACTAATCAGTTCAGGGGTTAGGACGTGGCGGTTTGGGACGACTTTGAGGCCTGCATCGTTAAATACGCCTCGATAAACGGATCGAGGCCTCCATCCATGACGACGGAAATATTCCCGGACTCATGATTCGTTCGATGATCTTTGACCATTTGATAGGGTTGAAACACATAGGATCGGATCTGACTTCCCCAAGCAATATCCTTTTTCTCTCCCACGATATTCTGAAATTCCTCATCCTTTTTTTGTTGCTCCAGTTCGAACAGCTTGGCTTTGAGGACTCGCATGGCCCCAAGCCTGTTTTGTAACTGCGAGCGTTCGTTCTGGCATTGGACGACGATCCCGGTGGGAAGATGAGTCATCCGGATGGCCGTTTCAACCTTATTGACGTTTTGTCCTCCAGCACCACCCGCGCGGAACGTATCGATCTTGAGATCTTTTTCGTCGATGGCCACGTCAATTTCCTCATCGAGTTCGGGGTAGACCCCAACTGCGGCGAAGGAGGTATGTCGACGTTTGTTCGCATCAAATGGAGAAATTCGAACGAGTCGGTGAACTCCGGCTTCAGCTCGTAAATATCCATACGCAAACTGACCGGCTATCCCCAACGTGACGCCCTTGATGCCTGCTTCATCCCCTGGTTGGAGATCGATGGTGTCCACTTTATAGTCATGAGCCTGTGCCCATCGAACATACATGCGCATGAGCATTTCCGCCCAATCCTGGGATTCGGTGCCGCCCGCACCGGGATTGATGCTCAGGATGGCATTGTTTTGGTCGTGCTCTCCGGAGAGCAGTTGCTCCAGTCTCCAGGATTCCAGAGATGACTCGACCTCTTTGATGCTGTTCTGCCATTCTGTTTCGAGTTCAGGATCCCCTTCTTGACCGATGAGTTCAAGAATGGCGTACAGGTCATCTCGCTGGGCTTCGAGTCGTTGTAGACGCTGCAGTTGCCGTTCGATATCGGCTTGCCGCCGTCCGACTTTGGCGGCGTGGCGGGGATCATTCCAGAAGTCTGGTTGTGCGGTTTCCTGCTCGATTTCTTCTAATTCGGATGTGAGGCGAGGGAGGTCAAAGATACCTCCGAAATTCCGATATTTGTGCGTCGACTTTCTCCATCCGCAATCGAATATCTTCTAGCATGGTGTCAAGCTCCTACCATTAGGCTGATTGATGGTGTGTGATTGAGTTTCGTCAAGAAGGGTATGTCTGCCGTCCTCGAACAAATACTAACCCGCTCAGTATAACACAACCCCAACTAAAGACATCTCCAAATTGTGTATAAAAACTTTGTGGGGTGGAGCGAAGGGTAATCGTGCCCGTCAACGCTTGTTCGGTAAAAATCGGCGTTTCGGCCAAAATTTGGCCAGTGGGTGTGATGAAGCCGGAGATGCCGGTATTGGCTGCTCGAGCAAAGGCCAGATGGTTTTCCACAGCGCGAAAGACGACCATCCCAAAATGTTGATAGGGAGCGGCAGAATCCCCAAACCAGGCATCATTGGTAATCGTCACCAGAAAATTCGCGCCTTCCTTGGCCATGCGTCGGACTAAATCAGGAAAGATGACTTCAAAGCAAATCGCGACTCCAAACCGTGGATTGTTTTCTGAGGCGGTCGATGGCACGGTGAGTGTCATGGACCCTTGGCCTGCTTGAAAATCTCCAATTCCCACGACCAGTTTATCCAAAAAAAAGAGGATCGATTTGAGAGGAATATATTCACCAAAGGGAACGAGGTGACGTTTGTCATACCGTCCGGTGGTCGAGCCCTCCCTATCCAGGACATAGGCGCTGTTCAAAAGGTACGGGGTGCCATCTTGGTGAAATCGAAGGGAAGGGCTTCCAAATATTAGGGGGGTGTCTGTCTGTTGCGTAATTTCTAATACTTTTTTTTGATAGGTCAGTTCTCGGTTGAAAAGGAACGGAGTGGCCGCCTCTGGCCAAATGAGGAGGTCAGCTTGTTGGGCCGCTTTTTTGCTGAGGGAGGCATACCGGGCGAGTGTTTCGTCTCGATAGGCTTCGTTCCATTTCTTATCCTGGGCAATGTTAGCCTGGACAAGGCCGATCGTCAGCTTCGAGGAGCCCTCATCGAGGGAATGTTGGCCCTGAAGTTGCCAAAGTCCATAGGCGACAAAGGAGACCAAGGTGAGCACGAAGGCGACCGTAACCTCCTTAGGAAATACAGGACCAGATTGTGTCTTGCGATTGAGGATCCATTCCCACAATGCTGTCAGAGCCACATTTCCCATCACGACCAAAAACGACACCCCATACACACCCGTGATATCTGCGATTTGAATGAGGGATAGCCATTGATATTGGGAGTATCCGAAGAGTGCCCAGGGAAGACCGCTAAACGCATAGGTTCGGGCGTACTCCAGCGTAACCCACCAGGCCGGAGCGGTAAGGATTAGGGTGAGAGGGACGTGCTGGTACAGCTTGGCATATCCCCAACTGTAGAATCCGACAAAGAGGCCAAGATAGGTGGCCAAGAGGAGCATAAGGAGAAAGCTGATCCAGAATGGCACCTGACCAAACTGATTCATGGCGGTAATGACCCATGTTATCGTTCCGGCAAAAGCGAGGGTTCCGGCCAGCCAGCCGTTTCGAAAGGCCTTTCCAGGGGGGAGCGATGCCACTGCCCACTGGAGGGGGATAAGGGCCACCCACGCTACCCATGCAAGGTCAAAGGGAGGGAAGCAGAGGGGATGGAGAATTCCTGTGAGGGCCAAGCATGATAAGATTTTCACCCGATTAGGTGGTTGAGTCGCTAAGTGGGAAAGGGAGGGACCCATATGAAGGTTGTAGAATAATCCCGCTTCCTGAATTCGATCTATCGTTTAAACGATGGTGGACATTCTCGGTATTTCACGTATAAGGGAAAGATGGAAGGCCCTTCTCTTTGGCGAACAGAGTTCTTAGGGTGAAGCCCGAGAAGGAACGATTGGGGTTTTGGGAAGAGGAGGGACGGCTCAGGCTAGACCGCTTTTTGGACGTAGCCGGATCGAAGGCAGCGTGTGCAAACCTTCATTCGTTTGGTCGCGCCTTGCACCAGTGCGCGAACGGACCGAAGGTTTGGACGAAAAACCCGCTTCGTCCGATTATTGGCATGACTGACATTATTGCCGACCATGCGGCCTTTTCCACACACTTCACATGCAAACGCCATGATGCACACTCCCTAGAATTTGACGAAGAACTTTGTTAAAGGGACTTCTTGTTACCACAAGAGACAGTGTACACACAAGTTTTCCTTTTGAAAAGGGCGACTTTGGCCACGTGGGATTGGCTTTAGGTGGACCTGGAGTGGCGCTCGACTCGCAAATGACATGAAACCGCCTTTACCGACACCTTTGCATGATGTTCCGATTCAATTTGCCAAGGGGGTGGGACCGCAGCGCGCCCGGTTATTGCAGAAACTTGGCGTTCACACCCTGGAAGATGCGGCATGGTTCATTCCCTGGCGGTATGAAGATCGGACTCTGGTCCAGCCCATCGGTACGCTCCTGCCTGGTGGGAAAGCGACCATTCTGGGAGTGGTCAAAACGTGTCAGGCCAAGACGACCTATCGCAGGCGATTGTCCGTCGTCACGATCACGGTTCAGGATGAAACCGGTTTGGTGGAATGCGTCTTTTTTAATCAACCATTCTTGGAAAAGACGATGGCGCCCGGTACTCGGTTGTTGCTCACCGGAGTCATATCTGAAAAAACCAGCGGTTCCCATTCCCTGAGTATGCGTGGCCCTCAGTATGAAATTCTTGATGAAGCGGAGCCCTCAGGTGAGGATGGTCGGATTATTCCCATCTATCATGAAACCCAAGGGCTCAGTTCGAAGCAATTCCGGCGTGTGATCAAAACCCTCTTTGAGATGTATGAGGATCAATTCCCTGAAATCTTTACCCCGGAACAGCGAAAAGCGTTTGGATTCCCCAATCTTGTCGACGCCTTAGGTCCTTTGCATTTTCCGCGAGGAAAACATGCGGTCGAGAGTTTGAACGAGGGGCAAACCGTTGAGCATCAGCGGTTGGCGTTTGAAGAACTCTTTCTTCTCCAGTTGGCGTTAGCCATGAGACGTACGCATTTTGGTCACACGGCAAAGGGGATTCCCTTTGATGTTCACAATCCTCTAATGGCACGGCTAACCGCGGCCTTACCTTTTCCATTAACCCGTGCACAGAAGCGTGTCATTCAGGAGATTTTTGACAATATGGCAGACACGAGTTGTATGAATCGTTTGCTGCAAGGGGATGTGGGGTGTGGCAAAACTGTCGTGGCTCTTCATGCCATGGTGGCTGGTGTGGGTTCCGGATATCAGGTTGCGTTGATGGCTCCGACCGAAGTACTGAGTGAGCAACACTTTACATCCTTACAGCCGTTTTTTGAGGCCTTGGGACTCACCGCTCTTCTTCTTAAGGGGGGGCAGACGGGTGTGATGCGTGCATCCGCGCTAAAACAGATTCACTCCGGAGACGCTCAAATCATCGTGGGCACGCATGCCCTGCTCCAGCCTGATGTGCAATTCGCCAAGCTCGGCTTTGTCATCGTTGATGAGCAACATAAGTTTGGGGTCGTGCAAAGGGCGAAACTTCGAGGGAAAGCACCATGGGATCCTGATGTACTCGTCATGACGGCCACGCCCATTCCACGGACGTTGGCCATGACGCTCTATGGTGATTTGGATGTGTCGGTGATCGATGAATTCCCGCCTGGCAAAAAAGACGTGAAAACCCAATTGTTTAGGAAGACTGAACGAGCCGCGGCCTATAAGATTCTTCGGGATGAATTAGATTCCGGGCGGCAGGGGTATGTGGTGTTTCCTTTAGTTGAGGCGTCCGAAAAGGTGGATCTTCAAGCTGCGGAAGAGGCTGTTCAGCAGTTAGGGGATTTGCTGCAACCGTATCGCGTGGGATTATTACATGGTCGTTTGGGCTCGAAGGACAAACAAGCGGTCATGGGGCAATTCCAGAGGAAGGAGATTGATGTTCTCGTCGCCACCACGGTCGTGGAAGTTGGGTTAGATATTCACAATGCCACGATTATGATCATTGAACATGCGGAACGGTTTGGTCTTGCTCAACTCCATCAATTGCGGGGTCGTGTCGGACGGGGACGGCATCAAGGGTTTTGTTTGCTCATTCATGGACTTGGGCGGATCCCTCCGTTTTCCCAGCAACAAACGCTTCCGCTCACCCAACGAAGACACTCACCCGATAGGCTTGTGCAGGAGCCGGCTGAACCGCTTTTCCACGAAGGGGCCCCGGCCCGTCATCGCCTGAGTGTGTTTGCTCATTTTCACGATGGCTTTGCTCTGGCTGAGGAAGATTTGAAAATGAGGGGGCCTGGGCATATCCTTGGGGTCAAACAGTGGGGTGAGATTGAGTTTAAAGTGGCTGATCTCAGCCGCGATTTTGATTTGTTGACCAGAGCTAAATCCCTTGCGAGCGAAATCATGGGTTTGGACCCCGAATTACACCGACCAGAGCATCGAGCCCTGAAAGAGGTCCTTTTTCGAAAATGGGGGAAGGCCATCCCTTTGGGAGTCATCGGTTAAAACTTTTTGAAGGTTTTTGCCTGAATGGAGTGGGGTATCTTAAATGGAGACTCTGAGGTTTTACGCCCCTTTTCAGTTTGACCTGTCTGGGAGTTCGTGGTAGAAAACCCGGCTTACTTTTTATACATGGAGATCACTAGGGGCTTCGCCCGGATGGCGGAACTGGCAGACGCGCCGGACTCAAAATCCGGTTCTCCTTGGAGAGTGGGAGTTCGACCCTCCCTCCGGGCACCAATGTTGGCAAAAATTGGAAAGTTAAACCTAGGGTAAAATCCGGTATTTTTTGCTGAATTTTCGGGGCATTAGATACTTGACAGGGCCTCCCACCTTGACTATAGTGTGTCCCCCGATCAAGAAATGAAAATTCCGGTGTATTGGTCTGTTAATTAAAACGTTTTTTTTTGATTATTCACTCACACTTCCAAGGAGGAGCCACATGCGGAAGGTAGGGTATTTCGGAGCAGCAATCATTCTTGCAAGCTCGGTGAGCGTGGCGGTAGCGCAAGAGCGTGCCCCAGCCCATTCCGGGTTTGGTACTGGTGTTGGAGAATCACAAGGTTCAGGAACACGGGCTCGGGTTATGGACCAAGGCGACATGTTGCGCTATTTATCCGCCCCTGAAACCATCATGGGTGAGGTCGTGGCGATCGACTACCCAGCTGGGAAGATGTACATCGATATGGGTGGGAGTTCACATGACGAGCGGCAATCCTTGACCGGTTCTTTAAACATGAAAGAACTCTGGTTTGATGACAAAACCAACATGCAAAATGTTGGGGCCGTCAACAAAGGGGATTATGTGTCCATTCAGGCCGTGAATGAAACCACGGAAGCTCAACAGTTTGGAACCGGGAAAAAGATGGTTCGCGAAGTGTATGTGCTTGAAGGATCTCAATTGCTAGGTGGTGCCAATAACGATGACTTCGGTGGTGGCTTGGGCCAACGCCCCAACCCCTATAAGTATCGTGGCATTAACACCCGGACCGCTGGTTACACGGGCGTTCCTGAAGGCGGCATTCAACAAGGTGCCGTCAACTCCGGGATCACCAGTGAAGTTGGTGCGGTGACCGGTGCGGCTCCCTGCTGGCAATGTGCCCCGCAACCTGACACGGTCAATGAAAGAACGGACAAAACGATTGCCACCGATTACGGTGATAGTCGCAAGAATTTCAACAAAGGTACCGTTCAGTAAGTTTTTCGAAGCAGAACACGTTCTATAAAGAGCGTGCCGGTTTATCCAACCGGCACGCTCTTTTGTTATGGGCCAACAAAGATAAGTGATGTGAGAAGGGTCTAAGAGGTTGAGGTTATGGAAGAGTTGGATCTTCGTGGGGTCATCTGCCCGTATAATTTCGTGAAAACCAAGCTGAAGTTGGACACATTAGATATTGGGGATCAGTTAGCGGTCCTGCTGGATGATGGTGAGCCCATTCGAAATGTCCCCCAAAGTGTGACCAATGAAGGGCATCAGGTTCTGGCGCAAGAGAAAATGGGGGAATACTTCAGGGTACTGATTCAGAAAGAGGATGTGTGAAATTATTCAGAAGACTTTTTTGATTGACGTCGTTGCTGTTTTCGAGTGAGGCCTTCGATCAGGAGCGTGATTTCCCCTTTGATGGTCTTTGATTCTAGCACTGGAATGAGGTCATCCAATTCTCCCCTTATGATTTCTTCGTTGAGTTTCGTGAGTTCCCTTCCCAAGACCACTCGACGATTTCCTAGTACGGTATGAATCGTTCGTAATGTTTTGACGATTCGGTAAGGCGTTTCAAGAGCGATGATGGTTCCCCGCTCTTCTTTCAGGCGGTGAAACAGCTTTTCCCGGTCACCCTGTTTTTTAGGAATAAACCCCTCAAACGTGAATCGATCGGTGGGCAGACCGGATATACAAAGAGCAGTCAGGATAGAGGATGGTCCCGGTATCGGTGTAAGAGGGATGTTGGATTCAATGGCCTTTCGGACCAAGTAAAATCCAGGGTCTGCAATGAGAGGAGTTCCGGCATCACAGACCAGTGCGATGGACTGCCCTTCCTGGAGCCGATGTATCAGGACCTGACTTTTTTCTTCTTTGTTGAAATCATGGTAGCTCGTCAGAGGCGTATCGATCTGATAATGGGTACAGAGTTTTTGCGTGTGTCGTGTATCTTCCGCGGCAATGACTGAGACCTCTTTGAGAATACGGATGGCCCGGAAGGACATATCTTCCAGGTTCCCGATGGGTGTTCCTACGATGAATAACGTACCAGCCATACCCAATGTCATACCGAGGAAAAGTCTAGGGATGGTACTGAGAGACTTCGTGAATGTCTAGGAGCGAATACTGACGGGAGGTCTCTATTATTCCTCCGGTCTCTGATGGTCTTTACGGTTGTGGATGACGAACGGTAAGGGTTGCTGGGAGCTCGTGTTCAACCAGGTGCGGGTCGGTTGAGGCTCTATCGAACGCTTGGCTGGTTTCTATTGGATGAAGGTTGGCTACAAATGAGGGATAGAAGAAGTAAGTTGTTGATTTTCTTGACCTTCTTCGCGTGCAAGTCTATACTTCATCCTGGGGTTGTTTACGAAAATCCCCCAATAGGTTTTTCCCATGTCTGAAACCCTTTCCTATCTGACCATGGTCTTTTATTTTGGGGGAACACTTCTTTTCCTCGGATATCTCCTGCATCGGTCTGAACTGATTTCCAAAATTTCTTTGGTCGTCACGGGTCTGGGATTTTTTTCTCATACCATATCGTTGGTATTGAACATGATGTCCCTGGGCCCAGGGCCCCTGATGACGTTTAAAGGTGCGATGTCCTTTTTTGCTTGGGGTCTCGTGTTGGTGTATCTCTTGGTTGGGTTTAAGCGGGGCTTACAGGTCCTTGGAGCATTTATTCTCCCCTTGGCCTTTTTATCCCTGGTTTCTGCGACCTTAGCCCCTGCGGAGGCGGATGCGATTTCTCCGATGTTCCAAACTGTTTGGGTTCATGTCACGCTGAGCATTCTCGGGACCATCGGATTTGCGGTCGCCTTTGTTGCCGGGGTGATGTATCTCATGCAGGAACGTCTGTTGAAATCCAAGCAATTTAATGTGCTTAATTTTAAACTTCCGCCTCTGGACTTTTTAGACTCGCTCAATCAACGGTCTATTCTTTTTGGGTTTCCCCTCATGACGTTGGGAATCTTGACGGGGGCCGTTTCTGCGCAATTGAGTGTTGGGTCATACTTAAGCTGGAATCCCGAACAGATCTGGGCCTTAATTACCTGGATTTTTTACTTTGCGGTATTAATGGGACGGGTGACCGCAGGGTGGAGGGCCAAACGAGCCGCTTATCTGACTATTGTCGGGTTTGCTGGAGTAGTTCTCACCTTTGTGGGTATCCTTCTGAAGAGTCCCCAGGGGACGGCTCCCTTATGAATATTATCCTCCTCGGTCTGAATCATCGAACCGCTCCCGTTGAACTGCGGGAACTTCTGGCTATCCCGGAGAGTCGGATTGGCGAAGCTCTGGATCGATTAATGTCGTATCCAGGTATTAAAGAAGCAATGTATTTAGGGACCTGCAACCGGGTAGAGGTCTATGCTGTCGTCGAGCAGGGAGAGTGGGGATTCCGTCGGTTAGAGGATTTTCTGGTTTCCACGCATTTTTCTCTTTCCTCCGATGACCTCCTCCCTCATCTGTATCGATATAGCGATGAAGAAGCGATGGCTCATTTATTCCGGGTGTCTGCAAGTCTGGATTCTATGGTAGTGGGAGAGCCGCAAATTCTTGGCCAGGTGAAAGAAGCGTATGAACAAGCCCTGACCCATCGATCTTCGGGCGTCATCTTAAACAAGGTGGTGAAAAAAGCCATTAGCGTGGGTAAAGGAGTGCGAACGTACACTCGGATCGGTGAATACGCCGTCTCTGTGAGTTATGCCGCTGTCGAGTTAGCCAAAAAGGTCTTTTCGAACCTTCAAGATCAGGTGGTGTTGTTGGTCGGGGCAGGAGACATGGGAAAATTGGCTGCACGGCACTTGGTGGATCAAGGGGTGAAAGAGGTGTTGATCACGACTCGGAATCAACATCGAGCCCAGGCTTTAGCCGAGCGGTTTCACGGACAGGCGATTCCTTATGAACAACTGCGGGGTGTGTTGCCGAAGGCCGATATCGTGATTTGTGCGACTGGAGCCCCTCATTATGTGATCTCCAAAGAGGATGTGGAAGGTGCGGTCTATCAACGGATGAATCGACCGATGTTTTTCATCGATATTACGGTTCCTCGCAATATTGATCCAGGAGCCAAAGATGTCGACAATGCCTTCCTCTTTGATATCGATGATCTGAAAGCCCATGTGGGACATAATCAAGAGGAGCGTCTTCGAGAAGCTCAAAAGGCGGAGAGCTTGGTGAAAGAGGAAGTCAGCACCATGGTGTCCTGGGTTCGGGGGTTGGAGGCCAAGCCCACGATCGTCGCCCTGAGGAAGAAAGCGGAAGATATTAAGCAAGTGGAATTGGATAAAGCCTTCAGCCGATTGGGTGAATTATCTCACAAAGATCGAACCGCTATCGAAGGGTTGGCTTCAGCTATCGTCAATAAGCTGCTGCATGGGCCTTTGGTGACCCTCAAGGCTGAAGCCCAATCTCAGAATGGGTTTGCGTTTATCGAAGCGGCTAGGCGATTTTTTGAACTTCGTGAGCAAGATATGTCCAGTCAGGAAATCCCGTCGCCTGAGGACTCGGAGCTCACTTCCAAGCCTTCAGAAGAACACTTACCGCAAAAGGACGGAGCGTGAGAGCGGGGGTGTCATCCCGATCCACAGTGGTTATCGGAACCCGTGGTAGTCAACTGGCACTTTGGCAAGCTGAATGGGTGAAGCAACAGTTGGAGACCGTGGCTCCTGGTCTTTCCGTGTCTCTTAAGAGAATTCAAACCAGCGGGGATAAAATTCAGGATGTTCCCCTGGCAAAGATTGGCGGCAAGGGCTTGTTTGTCAAAGAAATTGAAGAAGCCTTGTTGCGAAAAGACATCGATCTCGCTGTGCATAGTATGAAAGATATGCCCTCGATTTTACCGGACGGCCTCCACATTATTTGCGTGCCGGAACGGGAGGACCCACGGGATGCGTTTCTCGGACATGAGGGTCAAGGGTTGGCCCATCTTTCGGCCGGCGGGCGTGTGGGAACGAGTAGCCTGCGTCGGCAGGCTCAGCTTCTTCATCATCGCAAGGACTTGAACATAGAAATGTTGAGGGGAAATTTGGATACACGGCTTCGCAAACTCCGTGAAGGGCAATTTGATGCGATCGTTCTCGCCGCTTCAGGATTAAAGCGACTGGGGTGGGAGGAGGCCGTGACGGAATATCTTCCCATGGACATCAGCCTGCCAGCCATCGGGCAGGGGGCCCTTGGCCTTGAGGGACGAGAGGATGACTGGTTTGTGCGGGAGTTAGTGGGAAAATTTGAACATTATCCCACCCGAGTGGCGGTCGATGCCGAACGGGCTCTGTTGGCTACTTTAGAGGGAGGCTGCCAAGTTCCCATAGGGGGCCACGCCAATCTCCAGGACAATACCCTTCAGCTAGAAGGGTTAGTCGCGAGTGTCGACGGCCACCGGTATGTGCGACGAACCATAACGGGGCCGGCTGAGGCGGCGACCGATCTTGGGAAGACCCTAGCCGAACAATTGTTAGAAAATGGCGCGCGCCCCATCTTACAAGAAATTTATGGTAATGCCTGATTACGCGAACTTCTGCGCAAAAGGACGGGTCTTTTTAGTCGGAGCCGGACCCGGTGATGCTAAGTTGTTGACGCTTCGTGGGAAGGAATGCCTTGAGCAAGCCGATGTTGTGCTTTATGACCATTTAGCCAATCCTGAATTATTGCGGCATGTCTCGCCGAAGGCCGAACGAGTGTATGTGGGTCGCAAAGGACGGGGCACATACCGTGATCAATCTGAAATCAATGTCTTAATGAAGCAGAAAGCCCAGGAAGGCAAGTGTGTAGTCCGGTTAAAGGGCGGAGATCCATTCGTGTTTGGGCGTGGTGGAGAAGAGGCTGAAGTGATTGCCCAAGCTGGTCTCCCATTTGAAGTGGTCCCAGGAGTCACCGCCGCTGTTGCGGTACCCGCCTATGCGGGGATTCCGGTGACCCATCGCACGCTGGCCTCAACCGTGGCTCTGATTACGGGACATGAAGACCCAGAAAAGCCCTCCAGTATGATGGAATGGCCACGGTTTGCTTCCGCCGATGGGACCCTGGTGTTTGTCATGGGCATGAAAAATTTACCTCAGATTGTTCACCGGCTTCTTGAGGAAGGTAAACCACCTTCGACTCCGGTCGCCATTGTCCGCTGGGGCACGTATGCTCGTCAAACTACGGTTATTGGAGACTTGCAAACCATCGTGGAAAAAGCCCAAGAGGCCCGGATGAGTCCACCTACTGTCATCGTCGTGGGGGAAGTGGTCAAATTGCGAGGGGCGTTGAATTGGTTTGAAACCCGACCACTCTTTGGAAAGGGCATACTCGTCACCCGTCCTCCTGAGCAAGCTCCGGTCTTTTCTCATTTACTAGCGGGATATGGAGCGGAGCCGGTCGAATGTCCGACCCTGGATATCATGCCTCCCGATGATTGGCATGGGGTTGATGCGGCCATTCAAGAGCTTTCCACGTTTGACTGGGTAATTTTTACGAGTGTGAATGGCGTTCAAGCGTTTATGCGACGGCTCTGGGCGATGGGGAAGGACATGCGAAGTTTTTCTAATGCTCGGCTTTGCTGTATTGGCCCTAAAACGAAAGAGGCGGTTGAACGGTGGGGCCTCGTGCCCGATCTTGTTCCTCGGATTTTTCAGGCAGAAGGCATATTGGAAGCTATGGAACAAGTGGGACTTCAGGGAACCCGCATCCTGATCCCCCGGGCCAAAGTCGCACGGGATATTCTTCCCGATCAACTGACAAAGATTGGGGCAAGCGTTCAGGTCGTTCATGTCTATCAAGCGGTCAAGCCGGAGGTGGAATTTGATCCGATTCGAGAACGCCTGAAGAACAAAGACATTCATTATTTGACCTTTACCAGTTCTGCAACAGTCAAGAATTTTTGTGGATACTTTTCGAACCGTGAAGACCTACGTGAATTAACCGCACATATGACCATAGCCTGTATCGGACCGATTACCGCACAAACGGTTCAGGATGAAGGGTTATCCGTTGATGTGATAGCTTCTGAAAACACGGTTCCGGCGTTAGTTGATGCGATTGTGGCCCATGCCAGTCAGTCCACATGACTGGTTGAAGGCTCTGAGTAAAAAGAGGTAAGTGAGGGCAGAGGCCGGTGGGCCCCACGATTTGTTAACCGATTGTTGAGAGGGGTGGAAACATGGTTCCAGTAAAGTCTTGTATGGTCCCGATAGAGAAAATCATCAAAGTCGATAGGGACGTCTCTGTCAGAACCGCGGCACAAATGATGCGAGATCATGGGATTGGTAGTATCTTTATTACATCAGGAGACGAAATCATCGGCATCTTGACCGACACGGATCTTGTGCGGCGAGTGGTCGCGACGGGAGCTGATCCACAGGAAACGACGGTAGAAAAAATTATGTCAGCTCCTGTGGCTTCGATTGAAGGCGATCGGACTCTTTTGGATGCGAATGATTTAATGGCCAATCAACACATTCGTCATCTGGGAATTACGAAGGATGGAACAATGATCGGTATGATTTCCGTTCGAGATTTGGTGGTGTTCCTCACCAACCTCCCGAGAAAATAGCGACGGTAATGATCATGGGAGGCCAGCACTCCCCCCCACTTTGCGGCTTTTCACCAGAAGACGTGGTTGGAAGAGTCGGGTAACGTGCTGCTTGACTAATTTATAGGATTCTTTGATTCATATGGGATTTCCTTTTCAACGATTACGACGTCTCCGTCAACATGCTTCCGTGAGACGGATGGTTCGTGAAACAGCGTTGTCCCCTGGGGATTTAATTTATCCGCTATTCATCACGTATGGCACCAACGTCCAGGAGCCTATCCCTTCGATGCCGGGCCAATGGAGATGGTCGGTGGATCGTGTGACCCAAGAAGCTCAGGAGGTTTGGGATCTTGGTATTCCTGCCGTTATTCTCTTTGGCATACCCGAAGAAAAGGATGAACGGGGGTCTTCTGCCTGGGACTCCAAAGGTGTCGTCCAGCAGGCCGTGCGGGCTATCAAGGCTCAACTCCCGGATCTGATGGTCATCACTGATGTGTGTATCGATGAATATACGTCCCATGGGCATTGTGGGATTGTCAAAGAGGGCCGCATTCTCAATGACGAAACCTTGGTGTGTCTTCAAGACATGGCTGTGAGTCATGCGGAGGCTGGCGTCGATATGGTGGCTCCCTCCGATATGATGGATGGACGGGTTGGTGCCATACGTGAGGCCTTGGATCGAAAGGGTTTTCCTGACATGCCGATTATGGCCTATTCGGCCAAATATGCCTCGGCACTCTATGCGCCTTTTCGGGATGCGGCGTTTTCCTGTCCTTCATTCGGTGATCGTCGTTCTTACCAAATGGATCCAGCCAATGCACGAGAAGCGACACAGGAAGTTGAGTTGGACATTCAAGAAGGGGCCGATATCGTCATGGTCAAACCAGCGGGGTTGTACTTGGACATCGTGCGACGTATTCGGGAATCGACCGCTCTTCCTTTAGCGGCCTATCAGGTGAGTGGGGAGTACAGTATGATCAAAGCGGCGGCCCAGTTAGGGTGGGTTAGTGAACCTCCCCTGATGATGGAAAGTTTAGTGTCCATTAAGCGTGCTGGGGCGGATATGATTCTCACCTATTTTGCCAAAGATGCGACCCGACTCTTACGCGATGATGGGTTATGAAGGTTACGCGCGGTTTACCTGTTGCCCCACCTCCCAGGGCCCCAGTACTCACGATTGGAAATTTTGACGGTCAGCATCTTGGCCATCGTGCTCTTGTCGAGGCTGTCGTCAAACAAGCGCAGGATCTGGATGGGTCCCCCATGGTACTTTCATTTGATCCTCATCCCATTGAAGTCCTGCGCCCCGGATCCGCCCCCAAGTTTCTTTCCGAAAAACATGAGAAGGAACAATTTTTTCAGGAATTGGGCGTCGATGAATTAATTCTTCTTCCCTTTACTCCTGAATTGGCAGGCTTATCACCACAGGAATTTGTGGAGCAAGTGCTGGAACGTGGACTTGGAGTCCGACGGTTATTGGTTGGGGAAAACTTTGTGTTTGGTAAAGGACGTAGTGGGTCTGTTCAAGATTTGATCCAGCTGGGGAAGCAAGCGAATTTTGATGTGAATCCTTTCCCACCCAAGCTTGTCAATGGGGAGGTTGTGAGTTCAACGAGAATTCGCGAGTGTCTCGTGTCCGGCAAAATTGCGGAAGCGGCTGATTGTCTTGGGCGGCCCTATAAGTTATCGGGCACAGTCATTCCCGGAGAAAAGCGTGGGGAAGCGATGGGTTGGCCGACGGCTAACCTACGACTTCCCAGCCACCGGGTTCATCCGGTTGATGGAGTTTATGCCGTGCTGTTGGAAATTGGCCAAGATGAATTCTTTCCCGCGATTGCCTACATTGGAAAGCGTCCCACCTTTTATGGGGAAGAACGGTTGTTAGAAGTCCATGTGTTCGACCAGACGTTATCTCTGTATGGAAAGCCGGTTGCGACGCATTTCATCCAATACATTCGAGGAGATCTCACGTTTAGTAATGCCGAGGAACTCATGGATCAGATGGATCAAGATGGGCTTGAGGCCAGAAAACATTTACGAGAATCTTCCTGGTGTGGGTCCCAGTCCGTTCCCGTCAATCTGAAAGATGGGTGACAGGTGCTTGTCATGGGAACACGAGTCCTTGAGGAAAAAGTCGATCGGGCGATTCGTCGCCAAAAATTGATAGCACCTGAAGAATCGATTGTTGTGGCGGTATCAGGTGGGCCAGATTCCGTCGCTCTGTTGATGTGTCTAGAGGCTTTGCAAAGGCAATGGTCCTGGAAGCTGTCTGTTGCGCATGTTAATCATGGTCTTCGAGGGGAAGAAAGTGAAGGGGATATGGCCTTCGTAGAGAAGCTTGCCGGTTCTCTGCGGATTCCATTCCAGGGAGTTCGCCTTCACTTGGATCCCCATGAAAAACAATTTCAAAAAGAGTCACGACAGGAAGTGGTGAGGAATCTCAGGTATCAGGCGCTCCAACGGATGATCCTGAATGAACAGGCGACCAAACTCGCCCTTGGGCATACTCAGGATGATCAGGCGGAAACCGTTCTCATGTGGATGCTTCGGGGAAGTGGGAGTGGCGGAATGGGAGGGATTCCTCCTCAAAGGGGCGATCTGGTGACTAGACCCTTTCTTGATATTTCTCGAAGTGAGATTCTTTCTTATCTCGAAGAGCGACAAATCGAATACCGAATGGATTCCTCGAATGCCCAACCCCTCTATTTGAGGAATCGTATCCGTCAAGAATTAATCCCTCGGCTGCAATCCTTCTCCCCAGGAATTAATAAAATCCTCTCTCGGCAGGCCCAGTTGATCCGTGATGACCATGCCTACCTAGATGCGTTGGCTACGGATCATTTTCAGGCCATGACCGAAACTTCTTATCCCGGAGTTATTGAGTTGAACAAAAGGACGCTATTAGCGTTGCCAATTGCTCTTGCCCGTCGCATGATCCGGATGGGGCTCCAACAGCTTTCTGGAAATGCTCGAGGTCCAAGGTTTGATTTCGTTCAACGGGTGCACGATCGATTAACCCATGGGCAGTCTGGGTGGTCTCTATTCATGCATGGGGTTGAGGTGACTCAAGAGTATGACCGTTTAGTGTTTCGGATCAATTCTAGAGATCATCAGGGTGAAGGGTTGGATGCGTTGGAAAGCCTTCCCCTTTCGGTGCCCTCTGAGATGGTGTGGCCGTTGACGAATGAACGATTGAGTGTCTGGTGGGCCAATGACCAAGTCATCAAGTCACCATTGCTCCCGAAATCTCAAATGTTTTGTGATGCGAATACCTTCACGCCAGAATTACGATGGAGAAGGTGGCAATCAGGAGATGTCTTCTGCCCGAAGGGAATGGGGGGAAAGAAAAAGAAACTTCAGGATTTCTTCTCTGATATGAAATTGCCGCGTTCTTTGAGGAAAACGATCCCACTCCTGGTGGCCCCCGAAGGGATCGTGTGGGTAGCTGGTTTGAGGGAGGATGAACGGTTTCAGGTTTCTTCCGAGACGACTTCCGTCATTGGAGCTCGAATTTACGATCCCTTCGATACCATGGTAAAGGCCTAAGGTATGGAAAAGGTTTTTGGAAAACCCATCGTAACACAGGAAGCCATGCATGGAAGGATCAAGGAATTAGGTCAGCAAATCTCTCACGATTATCAGGGGAAAGACCTTTTGGTCGTCGGAGTATTAAAAGGAGCCTATATTTTTCTGTCTGATTTGGTTCGGGCCATTCGCCTGCCCATTCACATAGATTTTCTGATTCCCAAAAAATCAAAAAATGGTGAAAAAAATCCAACAACTGTGAAGGTTTGGTCAGAACTGACCGAAAAGATTACTCATCGTCATGTGTTATTAGTGGAGGATATTGTCGATTCCGGGAAGACCGTCAACGCGTTGGTGGGGAAACTGCAACAACAAAGTCCCGCCTCAATCAAGGTTTGCACCCTTCTGAGTAGATCAGAGAACCGTGAAGTGGCTATCGATCTCGATTATGTGGGATTTGAAATTCCAGCGACGTTTGTCGTGGGTTATGGGTTAGACTATAAGCAAAAGTACCGCAATCTTCCATATTTGGCCAAGCTGGATCCAGCGATTATTCAAGAAAATTCCTAATGGTTTTGCGGTTGTCAGTTCTCAAAAGTGCATGATAAAATCAAAAGGTTGTTACTCTGGCCTCTGACAGCCAAAGAGGCAAGGTCGATGATCCGTTAAAGGGGTATCCCTCAGTATGAATTCTCGCGTGAAAAATCTACTGTTTTGGGTGTTCGTGTGTTTGTTCATGATCTTGTTGTTTAATCTCTTCACGGTCCCCAATCAACACCAGGAAGATCCCGTCATCTTTAGTGAGTTCATGGCTCATCTGGAGAGGGGTGACGTGGAACGGGTGATCATTAAAGACAATAATATCAGCGCGATTTTGAAGGATGGGCATCGTATCCAAACCTATGCCGTTGAATATCCCGACTTGGTTAAAGTCTTGCGGGAGCGAAATGTCCAAATTGAAGCGAAGCCACCAGAAGATAACCCCTGGTACGTGACGTTCCTACTCTCATGGGGTCCGTTTATCCTCTTTTTGGGTCTGTGGTTTTTCCTCATGCGGCAGATGCAAATCGGGGGGAACCGTGCGTTGTCTTTTGGGAAAAGTCGTGCGCGGTTGCTCACCGAAGAAAAGAAGAAGGTCACATTTGCTGATGTGGCGGGGGTAGATGAAGCCAAAGAAGAGGTTGTGGAAATTATCGAATTCCTCAAGGATCCCCAAAAATTTCAAAAACTCGGTGGCCGGATTCCCAAAGGCGTGCTCGTGGTTGGCCCTCCTGGAACGGGTAAAACGCTGCTGGCGAAAGCCATTGCCGGGGAAGCTGGTGTGCCTTTCTTCAGCATCAGCGGGTCTGACTTTGTGGAAATGTTTGTTGGTGTGGGTGCCTCACGCGTTCGTGATTTATTTGAACAAGGCAAAAAACATGCGCCGTGCATCATTTTTATCGATGAAATCGATGCGGTGGGACGGTTGCGGGGAGCTGGATTAGGCGGGGGACATGACGAACGTGAACAGACCCTGAATCAACTGTTAGTGGAAATGGATGGGTTTGATACGACAGAGGGTGTGATCCTTATTGCCGCAACGAATAGACCGGATGTGCTCGATCCTGCCCTCCTACGGCCAGGCCGGTTTGACCGGCAGGTTGTCGTGAACCGACCCGATGTGCGTGGTCGAGCAGAAATTCTCAAAGTACATACGAAAAAAGTGCCGATTTCCAATGATGTCGACCTGGAGCAAATTGCCAGAGGCACTCCAGGTTTCTCTGGGGCCGACCTTGAAAATCTGGTCAATGAAGCGGCCTTGTGGGCGGCCAGACTTGATAAAAAACTCGTCGAACTGATCGATTTTGAGAATGCCAAGGATAAAGTGTTGATGGGGGTGGAGCGGAAAAGTATGGTGTTGAGTGAGGAAGAAAAACGCACCACCGCTTTCCATGAAGCAGGTCATGCCTTGATGGCTAAGCTTCTGCCAGGTGCGGATCCGGTTCATAAAGTAACGATCATTCCCAGAGGACGTGCATTGGGGATGACGATGCAACTTCCCATCGATGACCGGCATAGTTATTCAAAGGAATTCCTCTACAATACGCTTTCTATTCTGTTCGGCGGTCGGGTTGCCGAAGAGTTGATCTTTAAGAGTGTCACGACGGGCGCGGGGAATGATATTGAACGAGCCACGGAATTGGCCCGGAAAATGGTCTGCGAATGGGGAATGAGTGAAAAACTCGGTCCCCTCACTTTTGGCAAAAAAGACGAAGAAATCTTTTTGGGTCGCGAAATATCCTCTGGCCGGGACTTTAGTGATCAGGTCGCCTTGGAAATCGACAAAGAAGTGAAACGGCTAGTCTTGGAAGCCTATGAGCGGACCAGAAGGATGTTGACGGAACATATTCATTCATTGCGGGCTTTGGCCGAAGCGCTCTTAGAAAAGGAAGTGCTTGACGCTATCGAAATTGATCAAATTCTCCAACAATCTTCCTCTTTGGAACAAGCCGCCGCAGTGTGACCTCTTTCCCCCCATCAATTCTCGACCGATATCCCACGTAGTCTAAGATAACCCTCCTGGAGGGATGACACATGAGCCTCTGTTCAGGTAATGATGTATCCGTATGGGATCCTCTTCCATGCTTAGATACTTATATGGTGTTTCTTGCCCTTAAGTGAGCCTGTCCGTTGCCTGCTCTAACCACTCAACCCCAAATCAATTGTCGCGGAAGGGCTCTTTCCTCAGAAAGAGGGATATTGATCATGGGGATCCTGAATATGACGCCCGATTCCTTCTCGGATGGGGGAAGATATGATGACTTGGGTTCCGGGTGGGCACATGTGCAGGAGATGATTGAGGAGGGGGCCGATGTTATAGATGTTGGAGGGGAGTCGACCAGACCGGGGGCACAGTATATCGATGAGGAGGAGGAAATCCGACGGGTTCGTCCTATTCTCGAGATTTTGGGGAAAAAGAGTACGATTCCTTTTTCTATCGATACTCGCAAGGCCTCAGTTGCTCGAATGGCTTTAGATCTTGGTGCTTCCATCGTGAACGATGTCAGTGCCTTGCGAGATGATCCGGAAATGGCCAAGTTGGTGCAATCCACTGGAGCGGGGATCGTGCTTATGCATCGTCAGGGGCATAGTGATTCTATGCAAGCTCGTCCTTTCTACCGGGATGTAACCGAGGAGGTCCAAAATTTTTTGATGGAACGTCAAGCCTTTGCTGAAACCCAGGGGATTTCTCTCAACCAAATGATCTTGGACCCTGGAATCGGGTTTGGAAAGACTTTCCTCCATAATCTTGAACTGTTGGCTAATCTTGATGGCATTGTGAAGCTCGGTCGTCCAGTGTTGGTCGGGGTGTCTCGGAAAAAATTTCTTGGAGAATTGACCAGTCAACCTGTCCATGATCGTGAGGGGGGGCATGCTTGTGCTTTAACTGCGGCGATTTGGCAGGGTATCCATATGATCCGTGTTCATGATGTCGCCGCGGCGAGGGATGCGGCTTGCATCGCGAAGGCTTTACGGGATGCGCATCATCCTTCTACATTGAAAGTGGTTCCCTGAAAGAAAGGTGCCTAATGGGAAAATTGTTCGGGACAGATGGTGTTCGAGGGGTCGCCAATCTCGAGCCCATGAACAGTGAAACGGCGATAAAGTTAGGACGGGCTGCTGCTCATGTGTTTCGGAGTCGTGAAGGACGACATCAGATTATCATCGGAAAAGACACGCGAATTTCCGGGTATATGTTGGAATCGGCCCTCACGTCCGGACTCTGTTCTATGGGAGTCGATGTGCTCTTGGTCGGGCCATTGCCTACTCCGGCTATCGCATTTTTAACGAGGAGCCTCCGTGCAGATGCCGGCATCATGATTTCGGCTTCGCACAACCCCTATCAGGACAATGGAATCAAGTTTTTTTCCGATACTGGCATGAAATTGCCAGACGAGGTTGAACAGCGAATGGAAGAACTCATTGTCTCTGATGGCATGCAACATGTTCGTCCTACGGCGGGGGCGATTGGCAAAGCATTTCGAATCGATGATGCCGAGGGACGGTACATTGAATTTGTCAAACGGTCGTTGCCACGTGAAATGGACTTTCAAGGTATGCGCGTCGTCTTGGATTGTGCGAACGGGGCAGGCTACCACGTATTTCCCAAGGTGATCCGGGAGTTAGGGGCTAAGGTCTGGGTCATGGGGAATGAGCCAGATGGCTTAAATATTAATGATGGCTGCGGAGCGGTTCATCCTGAACGTCTGCAACAAATGGTTGTTGATCGAAAAGCGAATGTGGGAATCGCTCTCGATGGTGATGCGGATCGGGCGATGTTTGTCTGCGAGCGTGGGCAAGTGATCGATGGGGATCATGCATTGGCCGCATTTGCCCTCGATTTAAAACGAATGGGACGGTTGCGGAGAGATACGGTGGTGGGGACGGTCATGAGTAATTTTGGTTTTGATATGTGTATGCAAGAAGCGGGGATTACCCTCATTCGAACCCCCGTTGGTGATCGTCATATTCTAGAGCGGATGGTGGCGGATGAATTCAATCTGGGTGGGGAACAGAGTGGGCATATGATATTCATGGATTACCATACCAGCGGAGATGGCTTGATTTCCGGGTTGCAAATGTTGAAGTTGATGAAGCGGGCGAAAAAGCCCCTTTCCGAGATTGCCCAATGTATGAAAGCTGTTCCTCAGGTTCTTTTAGGGGTAAAAGTTCCCAAAAAACCTGAGTTGCACACCTTGCCCGTTCTTCAGCAGGCCATTCAAGAAAAGGAAATGCTCTTACAAAACTCAGGGCGAATCCTCGTACGGTATTCGGGGACCGAACCGTTGCTTCGAGTCATGGTTGAAGGACAAGATGCCAGGCTCATCAAGGATATCGCCGATGATTTGGTCAAGGTAGTCAAAACCTGCATTCAATGACATGAGTCTGGGGGTACCGGTTATCCCCCTCTGTGTTGTCCTATCCTACGTGGTCGGTCTGTGGTTCGGTCCGTTTCTTTCCTTTTTCCCGCTGGCCATATTCCTGGCATGGTTGGGAATAGCCCTCATACTGATCTGGTTGAGCCGAAGACGGTCCATCGATTTTCGGGTGGGATTGGTGTGTATAATCATCAGTCTAGGCGGCCTCGGACAGGCTCACTGGATCTCCCTTGATCGTCTAGACCCCCCTCTCCTGAAATTTTCCTCGAAATCTCCAGTCGAGATCCACGGTGTTATTGTGGAACCAATTAGGCATCTTCCGCAGGGAATGATTGCCATTCTTCATGTTGATGGTGTGACTCATAAGGGTGAAGCTGGGGACATTTCAGGAACTGTTCGGCTCACATGGCGTGAGCCGGATTTGCCATTGTTTTACGGAGATCGGATCAGCCTACGTGCTCGGATTCGAGAGCCGTATGGAACCCTCAATCCAGGAGGATTTCATTATGGAAGGTATTTAAAGCATAAGGGAATCGATGCCGTTGCCTCGATCCGGGGGGGAGGGAAGTTGCAAAAATTGCCACCCAACAGTGAACCGGTGCATAGACTATTTTTGGGGATCGTGGATTCCTGGCGGCACCGTATTTATCAGGCGGCACTGAGTAGTCTCTCCAATCCGGCATTAGGCTTGTTTCTTGGGATGATTTTGGGAGAGCAGACCTTTATCGATAATGAGATTCGGGATGCGTTCATGATTACTGGAACGGTACATATCCTTTCAATCTCTGGCTCTCATCTAGGTATTTTAGCGCTTAGTATTTTCGTGGGTGTTCGAATGTTGCTCAAGGTTCTTCCGGGGCGATGGGTTGAAAAGTGGTCATGTATTCTTCCAAGTTCTCGCCTGGCGATTGTACTCGTTATCCCTGTCGTGACGTTTTATACACTCCTGGCTGGAGCGGAGATCGCCACAGTGCGTTCCTGGATTATGATTGTGATAGGAAGTCTTGGGGCATGGCTAGGACGGGAACGGGAAATATTCCTTGCCCTGGGCATTGCCGCTCTGCTTCTCCTCATCCCACATCCAGAATGGGTTCATGACCTTTCGTTCCAGTTATCGTTTCTGTCAGTAATAGGTATTGGCTTGGTCGTGTGGAATCAAAGACGTGCAGGACCTGAGGCCGAAATCCGAGAGCCTGAGGGCCATACCCTTCATCCTCTATGGAAAAGATTCTGGGCAGAAAGTCGTATGGCCTTCAAGGTGACCGTAGTCGTGAGTCTCCTCACCTTGCCTCTTGTGGTCCATCATTTTCATCAAATTCCATGGATGGGTGTGTTCACGAATTTTCTCGTTGTCCCTGCTGTTGGTTTTATCGTGGTCCCGATGGGATTGTTATCGGGATTGGGCGCATTGATCAGCGAGGGTGCCGTCCTGCCTTTTTCTGAACTTATTCAGTGGTTATTTTCTTCCTTTGCCACACTCATCCTCAAACTTTCTCAATTTCCTGGTGGCGCGTGGTTTGTGAAGTCTCCTGGGGTGGCTTCAATGCTGTGTTTTTGGATGGTATTGGGCGGAGTTCTTCTCTGGAAACGGTCAGGGGTTGGCCGCACAATGGCCTTAATCGGGTTATTGGGTCTATTGGCATGGTGGGGATGGTCACCACGAAGTGATTGGGAACCGGGAATTCTTCGGGTCACCTTCTTGGATGTCGGACAAGGTGATGCCACCCTCCTGGAATTGCCGGGAGGTGAAACCGTTTTGATTGATGGAGGTCCCGCCTACCGTCGGTTAGATATGGGACGAGCCGTGATCGGTCCGTATTTATGGAATCGGGGAGTTTATCGATTGGACCATATTTTGGCCACTCATCCTCAGTGGGATCATGTTGGGGGTCTGCCATGGGTTATCCGAAATTTTGATGTGGGTCATTATTGGAGTAATGGAATTTCTCGTTCCAGGACTTTTTTTGATAGATTGCAACAAACCCTGAAGGACGAGAAGGTACGGGAATCGGCACTGAAGGCCGGAGATGAAATTTTGGATTCTCCCTCCTGCTCGTTGACGGTGTTAAGTCCAGAGGCGAGAGAAGACTTCGGGCAGCTTTCCAACCGTGCAACCATGAGGGGGAGTGTGTTGAACAATCACTCCCTCGTCACAAAACTGGTTTGTGGTCCACATTCCTTTTTGTTTACAGCAGATGCCGAGAAGGGTGCCCTTGAGGACCTGCGTCGTCATCCCGAGGGTTCTTCAGCCCGTGTCGTGAAGATCCCTCACCACGGAGCGAAAAGTTCTCTTCATCGAGGGTGGATACGGCAAATCCAAACTGAAGCTCTGGTCGTTTCTGCGGGGAAGCATAATCGGTATGGGCATCCCGCTGACGAAGTCCTTTCTGCCTATTACGAGCAAGGATTTCCGTTGTACCGAACGGATCGTGATGGCGCCATCATCGTCGAAGCATCTCTGCTTTCTTCATCTTTGCATATCCGAACCGCCGGTCAGCAAGAATGGGCGCCTGTTTCTTTGGGTGAACAGACTTGGACCGATGAATGGGAGAATTGGAGGCGGACTTGGCGTTTTATGCTTTGAGAAAAGCGGAGGAATATTATGGCTCAGGATTGTTTGAAAGTCTCGAAGATGGGACGTGGGTTGGGATGGGGTTCCCATTGAAGGGGAGTCAGAGAATCTTCCACATACACGGGGTGGCGCATGCCATTGAGTACGCAACTCACACCTGGGGTACTGGTGAGGGCCCAAAGGGCTTTGCGTGAAAAGGGTTCCTGGTGTTTGGATTCTGGAAGGAATGGATTGAGGGTTTGGCTAATCTCCGCGAGTTGTTTAGCACTTTTATGTGCGGCTTCCATCCTCATGATCTTTAAGAGTGTCAGTAATTCTGGAACGTATTTATCTCGCCAGGACACCCAGATTTGTTCTTCTTCCTTTTTGCCAGCAAAGTGTCTCGTCAAGAGTTGGAAGACCTGATTGACATGAGGGGCGATAGATTGCGATTCGATTTGGTCCCAGTGTTCCAAGTTGTGGATCGAATCGCGAATCCGCTTGAGTTCTTCGGCCCAATTAAAATAGTCCAAAGGCGAAGCGCCTTTTTCTGGCTGAGGTATTTGAGGGCCAAGGACCTGTTTGTAGTCGTGCTCTAGCGCGGCCACTTTGGGGTATTGGGCATCAAAGGTTGTGTGAGATATTTCGGCCTGCGGATCCGCCAGACGGATCATTCCTCTTCCTTTATCGGGAATAGCATTTAATGGGCGATTGACCAAAATTCCGATGTGTTCTTCCTGGGCAAGCGATAACACGGTATGTGAGTCATCTTTCCCGGTATTGTGGGTCAGAAGGGCTCCCGCCTCGTACAGATTCATGGGTAATTGAAGGATGCGGAAGGAGTGCTGAGACTGGCCGGCCTGGTCAGCGGCCGATTTCGCGGCCTCCATCATTCGAGACAATGACGTGGATTCGGGATTTGTGGAGGGAGACGTGCAGGTATTCGAGGAAATCCCATACCATTGAATTCGACCGGCAGCGACTTGGGTTTCCAAATAGGCGAAGGCGGCAGTGATCCGTCTGTAAAATTCCTGTCTGAGGTCAGACAGTTGCAT
The DNA here is from genome assembly GCA_965223275.1 of Nitrospirales bacterium. Classification (GTDB taxonomy): domain Bacteria; phylum Nitrospirota; class Nitrospiria; order Nitrospirales; family UBA8639; genus Nitrospira_E. Next base: position 1,093,852 of record OZ244992.1, on the reverse strand, counting down.
GGCATGCAGAGAGAGATTGCGATTCTTGGCGTCCGATAAAAAATATTCAGGGTTGTGCAATAGACACACATCCAGAGTGGCCAAACCGAGGCGATCGAGGGAAACCGTAAGTTGCTCTTCTAAAAAATCGGGATGGATGCAATGCCAAATCCCTTCTCCGTACTTGACTATTTCCGGAAAGGGTTTGCCGGTCTTTTCCCGCTCCTCAGCCTGTTTGAGGTTTTGGCCCTGGACGTAGCCGATTTTCGAGACGACAATAATCTCTTCCCGGTCGATCGTGTTTTTCCCGATCAAGTCTTTGAGGACAGAGCCGATCAGTCGTTCACTTTCTCCGTCGGCATAATTGGTGGAGGTGTCGATAAGGTTGCACCCGTGTTGTAAAGCTGTTTCTAACGCTCGACGATGGTCGTCCTGGCCCAGACTGATCCGATATCCACCAAAGCCCACGCGAGAGGTGGTCAGACCCGTGGAACCTAAATGGGTATACCCCTGAGCAGAGGGGCGTGAGGTATCCGAGCGGGCCAGCTGCTTGGCCACGTATTGGCCTGTTCCCTGAGGGGTGGCTTTTCCGGGTATTCCGGCAGCTGTCAGTCTCGTGGCTTTGTCCTGATCCCATGATGTCGGATTCCGTGAGAAGTTTTTCAGGGCGTCCTCGACGGCATTGGGATCGGTGAGGGGAGCTTGGCATGTGAAATTCTTGCAGATATACAGTGCGGCTTGTCCATTGACCGGTGTTTTTCCCTTAAGGAGAGGATGAGTCGGTTCTGGTTGGCCTTCTAGGTTATGGGCGAGTATCCGGTAAGGAATGAAGCTAGCATTCATTCTCCGACGAAACTCTTGAAAATTTTGATCCTCCTGCGGACCGACGAGGGCTAATTCCACTGGTCCTCGAAGCAAAAGATCCACGGTCATCAGGCTTTTCGGAAAGCCTCGGGGAATTTGGCTTATTTGTTGACCGTAGGCCCGAATGGCTTTTGTCGCGGCATCACGAAAATCTTCACGGTCGAAATGATACGAAAGGCGTGCCAACACCCAGGCGGCGACTGCATTTCCACTTGGTGTGGCGCCATCGGCCCCGTCTCGACCGCGAATGATAAGGGACTCATGATCCGATGCGGTCGTGTAGAATCCTCCATTGACGGTATCCTCAAAGTCCTGAAGAATTCGTTCAGCCAGAGCCAGACTTTCGTGGAGAAAACGTTCGATCCCCGTGGCCTCATACACGTCTAACAGGCAATCCGCGGCATAGGCGTAATCTTCGAGACAGGCATTCAGATGGGCTTTCCCCTCCCGGTACGTTCTCCAGAGGCGTGTGTCGGGGCGAGACAGTGATGTGAGTAAAAAGTCAGCGGCGGCGATCGCTCCCTCAAGATACGGCTGATGATTGAAGACTCGGCCTGCCTCGGCCATCGTCCCGATCATCATGCCGTTCCAAGCCGTAATAATTTTGTCATCAAGTCCCGGGGGAACGCGTTGGAGGCGAGCTTGGTAGACGAGGGGCTTTACGCGTTGAATCGTGGCCTGGAGGTCTTCCGCAGAACAGCCCAACTCTTCGGCCACCGTTTGGAGATAACGAGGCGTTCTGGGAATACTGGTGTGCTCCCAGTTGCCTTCCTCGGTGATATCGTAATAGGCACAAAACCACCGAGCGTCTTGGTCATTCTGGAGAATGGCGGAAATTTCGTCTGGCTTCCAAACAAAGAACTTGCCTTCAACCCCCTCACTGTCCGCATCCGTCGCTGAATAGAAACCGCCCTCCTGAGAGGTCATTTCACGGAGAATATAATCGAGTGTTTCTTGGGCAATGCGTCGATAGTCTTCGTGGCCCGTAACCTGAAAGGCTTCGACATAGGTGCGAGCCAACAAGGCATTGTCGTACAGCATTTTTTCGAAATGCGGGACCAGCCATTCATCATCGGTAGAATACCGGGCAAATCCCCCTCCTACGTGGTCATACATGCCCCCTGCTGCCATGCCATCCAGTGTTTTCGTGACCATCTGGAGAATTTTTTCCTGTCCGGTCCAATAGTATTGACGCAAAAGAAATGACAGACCTGTGGCCGGGGGGAATTTCGGAGCTCGACCAAACCCCCCATACCGAGCATCAAAATCTCTGGCATATTGTTGGATGGCACTTTCAATCTCACTCTCGCCCACAGCGAGTGGAGACGAAGGTTGTAGGGCAGAGCGAAGGCGACTGGTAAATCGTGAGGCTTGTTCGATGATGTTGTTCTGATCCTTTTGCCAAGCCTCTCCGATGTTAGTCAGAATTGAGCCGAATCCGGGTCGTCCCCATTTATCGGTCGGGGGAAAATAGGTTCCTGCAAAGATCGGTTCTTGCTCAGGGGTTAAAAACACCGTCATCGGCCAGCCGCCCTGGCCATTATTCATGGCCGTTGTGGCTTGCATGTATATTTCATCCAAATCAGGTCGTTCTTCTCGATCGACTTTGATATTGACGAAATACCGGTTCATGAGATCGGCGATGGCCGGGTTCTCAAACGATTCCCGTTCCATGACATGACACCAGTGGCAGGCGGAATACCCGATGGAGAGCAGAATGGGTTTGTTGTTGTCCTTGGCCTTTTGGAGAGCGTCTTCTCCCCAAGGAAACCAATCTACCGGGTTATAGGCATGTTGGAGTAAATAGGGGCTGGTCTCGTGAATGAGGCGATTGGGTTTAGATGGTTCTGAGGTTTGTGACATAAGTTGAAGCAGACATGATTCATGGATAAACAGGTTAGTGGATTAGATAATCCCGCCGATGTTTCCGTCTAAAGAAACACCGGCGGCTATCCTCTTACTCACCTAAGCTACGTTCATACAGCAACACTTTCCATCCATCAGTCTCAGAGATGAACCCATTGGGTTGAACGACCGGGAGCATCCCCGTGCCGGGGACTTTTCCGGTTTGCCCCATGGATCCGTTTTTGAGCACCCACATGAGTTCTCCCACTGTCCGATATTTTTTGAATTTCTTGTTGGTGAAATTTCTGGGTTGGATAGGGAGGTTTTTTGCTGCCGCCCCATCGCCTTTGCCTTCGGCTCCATGGCAGCTAATACAGCCTCCGCGTCCAAGGAATATTTTCTTCCCTTCCGCCAAAATTTCAGGTGTGGCTTCAAACGGGGCTTTCATGGCTTTGGCTTTAGCCAGCTCTGATGAAGGAACCCGCTTGATCTTGATGTTAAATTCTCCCCCCGCGGTTCCATAACCGGCCGGATTCACGGCGAGACCGGGTGCAACCCCCAGCCCGACCATAGACAAACTCATGATTGCGATAAAAACTCGGTGCTGCATAAAAAAACCTCCTTACCTCGTGTGCCCTACATGTGTAAAGAATCGAAGATGCCCTTGTGCGAAGACGCCTATAACGTGCCGTTCCCCCGACGGTCTTGTTCGATAAACGATGGCGTAAAGGTAGGGAGAATACCAAGCTCATAAATGATGGGCAATGTCTGGATAAATAACTCCTCCGCCAAGGTTGGACGTGCCTGGAGACACTTTCCGGGTCGGCAGGGGACTTATGCTACAATGCGCTGGATTTTGGTCTGGAAACTCCCATATGGCGATCAATGAGCGAAATCGAAAGAAGTTTGTGGCCGGTATTACGAGACGTATTGCCCAATTGCGTGGCCAAATCGAGAAAAGTCTGGATTTTGCCATTGAAACGATGTTCCAGGAGCGAATTGAATCGTACCTGAGGGTTGAACAGGGGATGATGGAAGTGGATCGAATGTTGAGTCTGGTTGAGCAGGAGGTCGATGATATCCGGGGCTTGAATGAGGCACAACGACTTGAATCACGTCTGGAATTCATCGAGGACCGCTTCGAAGAATTTGAGAGTGAAATCCGACAACGGCCACCACGTCGAAGGCGAAAGATCAATCTCTTTAATTTTTTCAAGGCCGCCGGGGGAGGAGGGGAACAGGTCGGGGCCTCCCAGGGTGAGGTGCGGTCAGCGATTGAAGCCTATGAAATATTGAACTTGGAGTTTGGTAGTCCTCTCCCACTCGTCACCAGAGCTTTTCGCGAGCGGGCCAAAAAACTTCATCCTGACATCCGTCAGGGTGATCGCAGTTCGGAACCCGAACTGCGACGAATTATCGAAGCGTATCAATACCTCAAAAACGAGTATTTCGGGAATGCCGAGGAAGAGTCGTTTCGTCCGCCCTTTTCATGAATAAGACGAAGGATAAGTCTTAGAGAATGTCGCTGACCGTTTCAGGAGGGCGAGCTAAGATGACGGTATCACCTTTTTGGACCAGGGGACGTTGAATCAGGTCAGGATGCTTAATCATGATGTCCAATAATTCATCGTCCGTGAACATGGACTGTTTGAGATTGAGGGTTTTATAGATGTCTTCTTTGGTCCGAAGAACTTCGGAGGATTTGAGGCCAGCCTTTTTCAACAGACCTTTCAACTTTGATTTGGAGAATGTCTTTTCATAATAATTGATGGCCTCGTAGTCCTGTCCGCTTTCGGCCACCAATTTGATGACCTTGCGGCAGGTCGAACAGGTGGGTTTTTGATAAATGGTGATGATGGCCATACAACTACCTCCTTGCGTCAGGGAAAATCGTGGGCTTTGGGCTGTCTTGACCTCTATTTTCTACCCGTGCTACAAGCAGTTCGGTCTTCAGCATTTCTAGACTCTTGAACCCATTCATTCAGGAATCATCACCGGCATGACTCAATCCAATGATGTTCAGGAATTTTCCTGTACCTCCCAAACCGAACGAACCTTAAAGGATCTGAAAGCCAAACGCAAAGGGCAACCCGTCTATGTGATGGGGCATGAAGAACGCTATAAGGGGCAGGAAGGAGTATTCGAGTTTTTTAATGTCCGGTTGGCTGTCGTGAAATTTCCGGATGGAAAGACTATGGGCTTTGATCCGATGGACCTCCTGTTGCCGTGTGAGATTGATGAGGAAGGGGTCGCGTTTTTTGAAATTCGGTATTGCGAGACCTGTGACCAGTTATTTCCTCTGACCTCCGAAGAATTTCATGTTGCTGAAGAGCGACGAGAATGTCCGGAATGTGCTCCCTAATCTATTCTGGCTCACCCCTTATCTTCTTTGTGGATTCTTTTCACATCTTTCCTCCTTGTCCCTAAGTTGCAGTCATAGCGTTTTAGGGTCTTCAGAGTAGTACCCGTATCTTTCAAGCCGCCAAAGCATCATTGGCAGATACCCTATCCGTCTCCCCACTTGAGCTTGGAACGAAGGATTTCAAAATAACTCCGACCCGGAAATCGAATCAGTTGGGTCCGGTGATCTGATGCTCGGATTTCGATGACATCCTCGGTGAGCATTTCTATCCCTACCTGCCCGTCAATCGTCGCCATGGCAGCAGTCTGACTCGTCAGCTCCACGGTAATAGACGCCTGACTGGAAGCTAAAAAAGGTCGATGAGAAAGCGTGTGCGGGCAGATGGGGTTAATGACGAAGACCCCAAGCTCTGGATCTAAGATAGGGCCTCCCGCGGATAATGAATATGCCGTCGAGCCTGTTGGAGTCGAGACGATTAAGCCGTCTCCTCTTAAGTTGGTCATAAAGGCATGATTGACTGAAACTTTCGTTGTGATTAACCGGGCCAAGTGACCCTTGCTGATCACGACATCATTCAGGGCTGAATATGCTCTCAGCGACTGTCCCTTTCGCTTGTGCTCCACGTTCAGCATGAGGCGTTTGTCTAGGTGGTAATCACCAGAGAACACCTTTTCCAAGGCTTGGGGGACGTCTTGGAAATTGATCTCTGTCAGGAATCCCAACCCTCCCATATTGACGCCGAGGATGGGCACTTCTCGAGGTTCCATGAGACGAGCACCCCCGAGCATGGTCCCATCTCCTCCGAGAACGATGAGGAGATCCGCTTCCTTGGCGATGTGCAGACGTTCCGGGTTGGTGGAATCGAGGGGTGCCGTTCGCGAATCGTGTAAGACGGTCTTGTCGTGTTGGGTCAACCAATCATGAAGTTGGTCGACGTGTTCCTGCATATTTGGAGCATAGGGCTTGGTGATGACGCCGATGGTTCGAAAATTCGTCATAATTGATGATGGATAGTAACCCTTAGAGAAATGGATGGTAGTCTCTTCGGGAAACGATAGCAAGGGAAGATTGGAAAGATTTTAATCGAAAAACCAGGCAATTTTTTCCTACATTTAACAAGGGTGGTATACACGTTGTTAAGAGTTTCTCAGGTAAATTCTGCGTCTTTTCACATCTTTATCTTGACTGAAAATCGCCAAGGGTTTACTTGACAGTTTTACGGGTTCACGGATAGACTGAAACTGTGAATTTTTCTCGAATTTTTTGAGTTTTATCAAGAAGAAATACCAGCCAAAGTTTCGGGTATAATCCTTTAGAGGAGGCACAATGTTCGAAAGATTCACGGATCGTGGAAGAAAAATTATTATTCTTGCCCGAGAAGAGGCCGAACGGCACCAAAATGATTATCTTGGGACTGAGCATTTAGTCCTGGCCATCCTTCGTGAGTCAGACGGCATTGCCCTGATGATCATCAAGAAGATGGGCCTGTCACCCGAACAAATTCGCCTCGAGATCGAACGAAACCTTCCCGGGGGTGGCACGACCGTGACCTTCGGAGAAATTCCTTTCAGCCCTCGAGTGAAAAAGGTGATTGAATATGGTGTCGAGGAGGCCAGACTTCTTGGACATAACCATATCGGTAGTGAACATCTGCTTCTTGGTTTGTTGCGAGAAGAAGAGGGCATTGGCGGTAAGGTGCTCCGTAGTCTAGGAGCCAATTTGTTGACGGCTCGCCAGCTCACGGTGACCTTTTTACGAAAATCAGGGACCCGCGAACGGGATAAAAAGAGTAGTACCCCTGCCCTTGATGAATTTGGAAGGGACCTGACCCAATTGGCGCAGGAAGGTACTCTGGATCCGGTTATCGGACGATCGGATGAGATCCAGCGTGTCCTACAAATCTTAAGCCGCCGAACCAAAAACAACCCGGCACTCATCGGTGAATCGGGAGTTGGAAAAACCGCGATCGTCGAGGGGTTAGCCCAACGCATCATTTCCATGGATGTTCCCGATAATCTACTGAATCGTCGGGTGATTGCATTAGACCTCGGGTCACTCGTCGCGGGGACGAAATATCGCGGACAATTTGAAGAGCGTCTCAAAGTTGTGATGAAGGAAATTTCCCAAGCCGGGAACATTATTTTGTTCATCGATGAATTACATACGCTCGTCGGGGCGGGAGCGGCTGAAGGGTCGATTGATGCGGCCAACATGCTCAAGCCGGCATTGTCACGTGGAGAGATTCAGTGCATCGGGGCCACGACTCTTGATGAGTACCGGAAGCATATTGAAAAAGATGGAGCGTTAAAGCGGCGGTTTCAACCCATTTATGTGCAACCGCCGTCTGTGGAGGAAACCATCCAAATCATTCAGGGACTTCGTGATCGGTATGAAGAGCATCATGGGGTGGAGATTACCGACGAAGCGGTCGAGGAAGCCGTGAAGTTAACTGAGCGGTATATCACTGACCGGTTCCTTCCGGATAAAGCCATTGACCTCATCGATGAGACTGGGTCACGGGCGAAATTGTTGACGTATGCACTTCCCCCTGAATTGAAATCCTTGGAGCAGGAACTGAAACGGGTCGCTCGAGAGAAAGAGGTTTCGATCGGGCTGCAAAATTTTGAAGAGGCCGTGAAGTTTCGTGAGGAAGAAGAACGGTTACGGAAACTGTTGGAAGATGCCAAGCGAGACTGGAAGAAAAAACAGGAAAAGAATCGTCCGGTTATTTCCGGAGAGGATGTTGCGTACGTGGTCTCGAAGATTACGGGGATTCCACTCTTCAAACTCGAGGAGGAGGAGTCCGAAAAGCTTCTCCACATGGAGGATTTTCTGCACAAACGGATCGTGGGTCAGGAGGAAGCGATTTCGGCCATCTGTCGGTCTATTCGCCGGTCACGTGCCGGGTTGAAAGATGCCAAAAAGCCGATCGGCTCCTTTATATTCTTAGGGCCTACGGGGGTTGGAAAAACCGAGTTAGCTCGAGCTTTGGCCGAATTTCTGTTTAACACCGATGACGCACTCATTCGTGTGGATATGTCAGAGTACCAGGAAAAGTTCACGAGTTCCCGGTTGTTCGGAGCCCCTCCAGGATATGTGGGTTATGAAGAAGGTGGGCAGTTAACGGAAAAGGTCCGCCGCCGGCCGTATTCGGTGGTGTTATTCGATGAGATTGAAAAAGCCCATCCGGATATTTTCAACGTGCTGTTGCAAGTCTTGGATGACGGTGTCTTGACGGATAGCCTTGGACGGAAAGTCGACTTTAAGAATACGATTCTGGTGATGACCTCGAACTTGGGAACGAAATTAATTCAAAAAGGCGTATCACTCGGATTCCAACCAGAGGGTGAGGAAGAACGGAATAAACGCATGCGAGGTGATGTGATCGCGGAATTGCGACGCCACTTCAGCCCAGAATTTTTGAATCGTATCGATGAATTGGTGGTCTTCCACCAACTCACCAAAGAACATTTGGTCAATATCATCGACATTCTCATCGGAGAGCTGAATGGGCGCTTGGTGGAGCGCGGGGTATATCTCGAAGTGACCGATGAAGTGAAGAATTGGCTGATCGATGAGGGCTTTGAAGAGCAATACGGGGCTCGTCCGTTGCGCAGGACTATTCAGCGGTGTTTGGGGGATCCCCTCTCGGAAGAGCTCATTAAGGGACGATTCAAGGATGCGAAGAAAATAAAGGTCGTGCTGGCGGATCAAACTCCAAGCTTTATCGAGGAAGAAGCGTTAGCGAGTGTTTGATCCAGCGGTAAGCCGGTTCTGTAGTCAGAAAAAGACCCTCCGGATGATGAATCCGGAGGGTCTTTGTTGTTTGTAGCCATAGGCATTCCATGATGAGGATGAGGAACGAGGCGTGATCTTAGGGTTGGAAACATCCTGCGATGAAACGGCTGCGGCAGTCGTTGGTTCTGATGGGAACGTGCTGTCCAGTGTGTTGAATTCTCAAATTGAGGTGCATGCCCCGTATGGAGGAGTGGTGCCTGAATTAGCTTCTCGGCGCCATATGGAAAGTCTCGAAGGGGTGACGAAAGAAGCATTGGCCCAGGCCAAGGTGCCTCTATCAGAAATTCGTGGGATTGCCGTGACGAATCGACCGGGGTTAATCGGGGCACTTATTGTTGGGGTGAGTTTTGGGAAAGCCCTAGCCTATGCAGCAAATATTCCTTGGGTTACGGTTAATCATCTGGAAGGGCATGTGGCCTCAGCATGGTTAGCCAATCCCTCTCTTTCTTTCCCAGCCATGGTGTTAATTGCTTCCGGAGGACATACCCATCTGGCCTGGGTTACCCAAAAAGGCACCTATCGTTTTATCGGGTGGACCTTGGATGATGCAGCAGGGGAAGCCTTTGATAAGGGAGCCAAGATGTTGAATCTTCCTTATCCGGGAGGGCCGGCTATCGATCGGTTGGCGAAAGCCGGTAGAAGGGATGCCGTGGCATTCCCCCGCCCTCAGATGAATAGTAAAGACTTTAATTTTAGTTTTAGCGGACTAAAAACTTCATTGCTGTATACGTTGCGGGATCAGCAAGGTCTGGAGGATGAGAAACTCTCCGTAGAACATCTTGCGGCGAGCTATCAGGAAGCCATCGTCGAGGTGCTCGTTGAAAAGTTATGCCGGTCAGCCAAACAGTATAAGGCATCGGCTGTGGCGCTTGTCGGAGGAGTGGCGGCCAATTCTCGACTGCGAACGGTTCTCTCCCAACGGGCACATGAGGAGGGGTTGCCAGTGACCCTTCCCCCTCTAAATCTTTGTACGGATAATGCGGCGATGATTGCGGCGGCGGGGTTGGAGAAAATCAAAAAAAAGGAGTGGGCTTCATGGGATGCCGAAGCCTTTTCCACTTTGCCATGTAAAGATGATCGTGTCGCACAGGCTGAGTCCGCCTTGCTTTGAACTGTCACAGAGCGTAAAAAAGGAGGGGAACTATTCCCACCGTTCTAGGAAATCTCCATGGCCTCAAGGCCAATCAGATTAGTCGCATGGAGCGACTGTATCGGCGACGCATTCCTCCTGATCAAGTCATTACGACAGAAGTAGCCCGTGAATGTGCCTTGTTGACCCACGAGACCCGGCGACAGTTGGGGTTGTTGGTCAACCGTCAGGGGAAGGTTGAATCCGTCATTATTGGCAATGACCATGAATTGATCATCCCCAATCTCTCTCGGTCTCGATCGGGGCTTCGTCTCCTCCGTGGTGTTCGCCTGGTGCACACGCACCTGAATAATCAGCCGTTGACGCAAGATGATCTTACCGACCTGGCTCTTCTTCGACTGGATTTGATGGTGGCCTTAGGGGTACGGAAAGAAGGCGATTTGGGGAAGGTCTTCGTAGCCCATAACCTTCCACGTTCGGTGGAAGGTAAACAATATCTGGAACTTCCTTCCTCGGAGTTTTCAGCCTTTCGTTTGAATTGCCAGGAATTTATCCAATCCTTGGAGCAGGATATTCTGAAAGGCTGTCCGGCCTTACGCGAGGGAAGTCGCGACGGGCGAGCTCTCCTCATCAGCGTGAGTACTCAAAAAGCCGACGTTCAACAGGACCGGTTAGAGGAACTCAAAGAACTGGTACGTGCTCATGACTTGGAAGTATTGGGATGTATCTCTCAACGACCACCGACTATTCACCCCAAATATGTCGTGGGATCGGGAAAGATGAAAGATGTTGCGATCCAAGCCCTTCAGTCAGGTGCAGACACTCTCGTGTTTGATCACGACCTCACTCCTTCACAGGTTCGGGGTCTTTCAGAAATAACGGATTTGCGAATTTTGGATCGCTCCCAGGTCATTCTGGATATTTTCGCCAAGCGAGCCCATTCTCGAATGGGGAAAATTCAGGTGGAATTGGCCCAACTCCGGTACCGACTTCCACGTTTAGCCCAGTCGAATGATGCTTTTTCCAGGCTAGCGGGTGGGATTGGAACCAGAGGACCGGGAGAAACCAAGCTTGAATCCGACCGACGTCAAACCCGGGAACGGATCCAACGGTTAGAGCGGGACTTAGAAACCATGGCCCACGGCCGTCAAGAACAACGAAAGCAGAGGGTTAAACGAAAACTGCCGGTCATTTCTATCATCGGGTACACGAACGTTGGAAAGTCAACGTTGTTAAATGCTCTCACCGATAGTCAAGTCTCCGTCAAGGATCGGGTATTTGAGACGCTGGATACGGTGAACCGCCGTCTGTACCTACCGGGTGTGGGAGACGTGATCGTGACGGATACGGTAGGGTTTATCAGGGATTTGCCCAAGGATTTGGTCGCGGCCTTTCAGACCACCCTTCAGGACTTACAAGAGGCGGATGTGTTGCTTCATGTGATTGATGCCCATACGGCCGAACCCGGGCAGCATATGAGGGCGGTGGATCACATTTTACAGGAATTGAAGGTGGATCATACTCCACGACTCCGATTTTTTAATAAAGCCGATCTTTGTTCGCCAGAGGTTATGGGAGCTCTGACGGGGCGTTATGGAGGGATAGGTGGATCGGCCCACGATGCGCAATCTGTCTCAGCGATTCTTCGAGAGCTTACTTGGATGTTAAAGGGGTTTTCTGCCCGAAACCCCTTTGGCAACAGTCATGGCGACGATACGAAATTGGCGCATAACCCCCTGACCTCCTTGGCAGCGGAATGAAAGCTTCCACGGCGTCTTCTTGCAAAGGGACTTTCCAGAAGGGCAAGGCAGAAGCCTTAAAGGAAAAAAAATCCCGACTCAGGCGAATCAGTAAGACATTGGAACGGACGATTCTTGATGTCAGGGTGGAGCTGGATTCTTCCAACCCGTTGGAATTGCTCATGGCAACGATTCTTTCTGCGCAATGCACCGACGAAAGGGTCAACATGGTTACCCCGCGCATGTTTGCACGGTATCCGACCGCGAAAGATTACGCCGAGGCCCGCCCCGAAGAACTTGAGCATCTTATCCGTTCGACTGGATTTTTTAAAAACAAGACCAAAAATCTCATTGGTTGCGGAAAAGCGTTAGTGGAACGATTTCAAGGGAAGGTGCCGGGAACACTCGAAGAGTTAACCACATTGCCTGGAGTTGGTCGGAAGACGGCCAATGTTATTTTGGGGAGTTATTTTGGGAAGCCGGCTATCGTCGTGGATACGCATGTCAAGCGGGTGTCCAATCGGTTGGGACTGACAACGAGTCAAGATCCGACTCGAATAGAGTTGGATCTACAGGAACTATTGCCTTCCACCCAATGGACTCATGGCGCTCAGCGTCTGTTGCTGCATGGACGGTATGTCTGTCTGGCCCGAACGCCACGGTGTGAACGATGTGCCATTGTGAAAGACTGCTATTGGGAAGGGAAACGCGTATGAGCATAAAAAGTATGACTGGATTCGGAAAACGCGAATCCCTGGTACAGCACACGATGGTCGGGGTAGAAGTGCGATCGGTCAATCATCGTTTCTGCGAAATCGTCGTACGCCTCCCGCGCGTTCTTTCAGAGATGGAGCTGACTCTCAAGGACCTGGCCAAAAGTGTGTGTGAACGAGGAAGGATTGAACTTTCGGTCACGATGAGTGGAACTGGAGCCAGTACCAAAAATGTCCAATTGGATCATCAGGTGGCCAAACGGTATGTGGATGCTCTCCAAAAGATGAAAAAGACGTTTAAATTGGATGGAACGATCGATGTGAATGTTATGGCAGGATTCCGTGACATCTTTGCGACGAATGAAGAGCCTGTCCCCAATAAGGTGGTTCCTCAAGCCGTGCTGACATTAGCTCGTCGCGCTCTGACGGATTTGGAAAAAATGCGGAGAAAAGAGGGAGCGACCTTACACAAAGATTTTCAGGGCCGCCTGAAAGGTTTAGAACGTCGCCTGGAGAAGGTTCAGAAGCGCATTCCCATTGCTTTGAAAGAGCACCAGGAACGATTGAAGATGCGTATCGCGAAATTGCTCAATGGGGAACCTCCTCCATCAGAACGTATCGCGCAAGAAATTGTCATGTTTGCCGAACGATCGGATGTGACGGAGGAGTTAATCCGGCTTCAAAGTCACATCGGACAGTTTCGGGCTGCCTTGATCGCCAAAGGACCGGTGGGAAAACGGTTAGATTTTCTCCTTCAAGAAATGGGACGAGAGGTGAATACCATTGGGTCCAAAGCGAATGATGCGGGAATTTCTGAGCAAGTGGTCGAACTCAAAAGTGATTTGGAAAAAATTCGGGAACAGGTTCAAAACATCGAGTAAGCCACCCGAAAAGGGCGGAGTTTTAGAGTATGACTGCGATTGGTAAAAAACTGCTTTTCGTCGTTTCCGGTCCGTCTGGAGTCGGTAAATCAACCCTGTGCCGAAAAATGGTCAGCATGGTTCCGGGGATACGATTGTCGGTATCCTGTACGACAAGAAAACCCAGGAAAGGCGAGATGGACGGAAGGGAGTATCAATTTATTTCCAAAGAGAAATTCCAGGAGAAAATTCAGAAGGGGGAGTTCGTAGAATGGGCTGAAGTCTACGGCCAGTACTATGGGACTCCGTGGAGTGAGTTGGATCAGGAATCCGGATCTCGGCCTGATCTTCTCTTGGATATCGATGTTCAGGGGGCCCGGCAGGTGATGAATGCCCGGAAACAGGCGGTCACGGTCTTTGTGCTCCCTCCTTCTCTGGAAACCCTCCAAAAGCGTTTAGCGAAAAGGGGGACGGATACGGTGGAAGAACAGGAACGCCGATTTCAGAAAGCCCAAGAGGAGATGCGGCACTACACGGAATATCAATATACCATCCGGAATGAAACGATCGAGCAGGCCGTACAGGAATTGCAGGCGGTCATTATGGCTGAGCGTGTCAAAACTCATCATGTGGATTCCAGCCAAGTTTTTCACTAAAATGTGCAAAGCCCGGGTGGGTGGTGTACACTATTCCATAGAAACTCGCTGGTTCATAACCTCCCAATAGAAAGGATCAAGGTTGCCGTATGGATGCGTTATCATTGTTGCCGGAACATAACCAGAAAGATTTTGATTCGCGGTACCGGATTGTCCTGATTGCCGCGCAGCGTGCCAAGCAAATCGTCCAGGGAGAAGAACTCTCTGGAACCAGTAAATTTGCCAAGGAAACCTCCATGGCTTTGGAAGAGGTCCTTCAAGGCAAGGTAGAATTTCTCATGGGAGAAGATGCCAAGCAAGCGATTCGTGAGGCCAAACTCGCCAATCAACGACCTATTGATCCTGCGCTCTACGCCCCATCGGATGAAAACGCTCAAGAAATTAAAAAAGAGCTTAGTGTCTATATTGATGATTCTGCCCAACCACAACCCACCGAGGGTGAGGGAGAAGAATAGGGAAAACCCTCAGGATGGGTGCTGTCGACTCTTCCTCTCTTCGCGATAAATGCATCGTCCTGGCGGTAACGGGAAGTATTGCTGCGTTTAAAGCCGTCAACCTGTTGCGCCTCCTGACTCAGGCCGGCGCAAGGGTTCATGTGGTGATGACCGAATCAGCGACCAAATTCGTCACACCCCTGACCTTTGAAGTGCTGTCGGGAAGTCCTGTGACGTCCGATTTGTTCTCGGGTCATCAAGACATGAAGCACCTTTCGTTGACGGAACATGCCGATTTGGTCGTCGTCGCCCCCTGTACGGCGAATTCACTGTCCAAATTATCCCTAGGATTGGCAGATAATATCGTGGGGACACTGGCGCTGACCGTGAAATGTCCCGTGATGATCTGTCCTGCGATGGATGGGGAAATGTGGGAACATCCAGCCGTCCAAACTCATGTCAAAACCTTGAAAACACGCGGAGTCATACTGGTTGAGCCTGAGGAAGGGCCGTTGGCCTCTGGTCAATGGGGACAAGGGCGTTTGGCGAGTGAACCGAAGATTCTGGAAACGGTCCAAGAACTCTTAAAAGGGAGAAAGGATTGGCAGGGAGAGCGAGTATTGATCTCTGCGGGTCCCACCCAGGAACCGTTGGATCCTGCACGCTATTTGACCAATGGGTCTTCGGGCAAAATGGGATATGCGTTAGCCTCTGCAGCTGTTAACCAGGGAGCAGAAGTCGTGCTCGTGACGGGGCCCACTCAATTACCGATTCCCAAAGGAGTAACGGGCATAGACGTGAAGACCGCTGATCAAATGCTCCAGGCACTTCAGTCACACTTTGACTGGGCTGATACCCTCATCATGACAGCGGCCGTTGGAGATTTTAGACCGAAAAATCCGGTTGCACACAAAATAAAGAAAGAGGAGTGGAATGAACATTCCCTCGTGCTCGAGCGGACTCCCGATATTCTTCTCGCCTTGTCTGCTCAGCGAACGCATCAACGGATGGTAGGGTTTGCCGCAGAAACCGACAATCTTTTGGAGCATGGGCAAGAAAAGCTCGCACGAAAACATCTTGATATGCTCGTGGTGAATCAGATTGGGGGAGAACACTCTGCCTTTGGTCATGATATGAATGAAGTTCATATATTAACACCAAATGGCCCTCCCGAATTTCTTCCTCGAAGTCCAAAATCGCAATTGGCCACTGAAATCCTGAAGCGCATTGCGACCCTTCCCAAGCCCTTCCGAGTTTCGAGATCGGCGGAATTGGGCACAACCTAAGTTTCGCATCTACCTGAACCCTGTCAGAATTGTGACGCTGTTCCAAGAAGAGGCTTGGGCAGTTGGATACTCTGAAACAGCTTCTCTTTCAAGCCTGTTATGGGCGTAGGTTGAAACAATGTATGGAGAAAAGGATAGTGAAGAAAATGTTAAAGCCTCAAGCGAAGTGTTCCGATAAATATGTCTATGGAGGGTATGCTCATAAACCTGGCCTTTGTGGGTTGGCTGGTCTCCATGATGGTGTTTGCCTCTCGACGTAGTTAGGTGCTCCTTCCTTCAATGCCACTGGTCGGTGAAAGGCTGGAGGTTTTCTCAAACCCACTACGTGTCCAAGATTTTCCGCAGGGCCTGTCCTAAATCTTTTATTAACAGGGGTTTGAGGAGAAAGGCACGAATGCCCAAGGACTGGGCCTTTTCCGGGGTCATCGTATGACTGAACCCGGTACAGAGAATGATGGGGATATCCGGTCGGATCTGTAATAACTCTCGGGCTAACCCCTCGCCCGTAAGATTGGGCATGGTTTGATCGGTAATGACGGCATCAAATTTGGAAGGATCCGAACGAAACGCCTCTAGGGCTTCCACGCTGCTCGTGCGAACCATCACTTCATAGCCCAATCCTTCCAAGGTTTCTTGGCCCAATCGAGCCAGGGGTTCTTCATCCTCCACAAAAAGGATGTACCCTCGACCCATCAACAAATCCTGATCGAGTTTTTCCTCAGACTCGACGGGGCTCATAAATTCCATTTCAGGAAAATAGATGGTAAAGGTCGTGCCCTTCAGGAGTTCGCTTTTCACCGTAATGCTTCCTCCATGAGTGGAGACAATGCCGTGGACGACGGCGAGTCCCATTCCCGTGCCTTCACCGATCCCCTTTGTCGTGAAGAAAGGATTAAAAATATGCTGAATGGTTTCCGCAGACATTCCTCGTCCCGTGTCGCCCACTTTCAATCGTAGATACACCCCAGGTTTTAAATCGGGGGCCTCAGTGAGTCCATTCGCTCCGACTGTCACGGTATCAACAGAAAGCTCCAGCACTCCCCCTGTTTCTCTCATGGCATGTTCCGCATTGGCACAGAGATTCATGATCACCTGATGAATTTGTATAGGATTGCCAAGGATGATGCTGGGTGGTCCAAGAATGTGGGCTTGAATGTCAATGGTGGTTGGGAGTGTGGCCCGAAGCAATTTCATAACTTCTCGAACGACGATTTGAATATCCAAGGGTTGACGTTGTTGCTCAGTCTGTCGGCTGAAGGTGAGGATCTGTTGGACTAATTCCTTGCCCCGTTGACTGGCAATCAAGATTTCCTCAAGATTGCGTTGCACCCGTCGTTTGCCGCGGATGTGGATGCGCGCCAGTTCGGTGTAACCCATTATGGCCATGAGAATATTATTGAAATCATGGGCAATGCCTGCCGCTAAACTCCCGATTGCCTCCATTTTTTGAGTTTGATGCAGTTGATGTTCGAGTTGTTTGAACTCGGTCATATCGGTATTCGTACCGAACCATTTAATGACGTGGCCTTCTTCGTTGAGGATGGGTAAGGCTCGGCCAAGATGCCAGCGATAAGACTGGTCTTCATTCCGTAATAAACGAAATTCAACCTCATAGGATTGCCCCGTTTCCCGTGCTTTGGTCCAGCGGTTGAGGCACTCGGGTAAGTCCTCCGGGTGTATCACTTCCTGCCAGCGTTGTCCAAGAAGTTCTTCTGAGGTTCGGCCAAAGTAGGCGGTTATGCGTTGATTCACATAGTCCAATGTCCCATCGGGAAGGGCCGTCCAAACTTGTTGGGGGATGGCTTCGCTCAATTGTCGAAACTGCTCTTCACTTTCCAGTAAGGCCTTTTCCGCCAGTTTACGGTCGGTGATATCTCGAAAGGTCACGACAGCCCCGATGAGTTGCTGATCTTTAAAAATAGGCATACTGGTATATTCAACTGGAAAACTCGTCCCATCTTTTCGCCAGAGAACTTCATTTTCCATATGATGGACCAGTCCATCCTCGAATGAGGCATACATCGGACATTCTTCACGAGGGTAGGGGGTGTTATTGCTCTTCGTGTGGTGAATGGTCCCATGCATGGGGACTCCGATGAGTTCCTCGACGGAATATCCGAGCATCTCGGCACCCGCAGGATTCACAAACGTGGTGCACCCCTCAAGGTCGAGACCGTAGATCCCATCTCCAATGGAGCTGAGTATCAGTTCGTTTTGGTGTGCGAGCTGGGCGGCCTCCTGCTCGGCGTGGATTCGGTCAGTGATGTCTTCAGATATTCCCAAGAGATATTGTGGCGAACCCTGTTCATCAAGAAGAGGGATTTTTTTTGTATGGAGGGAACGGGTGCCGTGAGATTTGGTGTGAATCGTTTCATGTGGGATATCGACAGGGGATTTGCCGGACAACACCTCCCGATCTTTGGACGTATAGAAGTCGGCCTCAGACTTTGGAAAAAAATCATAATCGGTTTTCCCAATCATCGTATTTCGTGGGTATCCGATCAGGTCTTCTCCCGCTTTATTGAATTGAAGAAACTTCAGGTTCTGAGCCTCTTTGACAAAGATCATATGAGGGATATTTTCGACGATAGATGACAGGAAGAGTTGGCTATCTCGTAACCGTTTTTCATCCTCCTTTTTCCGGGTAATGTTCTGGACCGTCCCCACCATGCAATGAGGTTGGCCTCCGTGATCTAATAAAACTTGGCCTTTACAATGAATCCAATGGGAAGCTCCTGAAGGCCAAATGATGCGATGTTCGAGGTCATAGGCCGCTTGATCCTTGACGCTTCGTTCGAGAGATTCCGTGACGAGGGGACGATCCTCGGGATGCACGAATTTGGTGTAGTCCTCGATGGTCCCATCGATTAATGTGCCCTCCAATCCAAAGAGCGTTCCCATTTCCTCCGACCACACCAGTTGGTTGGTTTGAATATTCCAATCCCAAATCCCCATTTGTCCGGCATGTAACGCCAGGCGGAGCCGTTGCTCACTCTCTGTGAGAAGAGCTTGGGTCTGTTGACGTTCTAATTGGTGTTGCGTTTCGATAGATGTTAGGGCCTCAGCTGTTTGATTGGCTTTCAACCGCAAATCTTCGATAGCCAGGGCGCGTTGGAGTAGGGCTCGTAATTCGCGGCGATCATAAGGTTTGGTGAGATGCGCAAATGCATTATTCTCAAGGGTGGCGATTTTCTCCTGATGTTCGCCGTGTGCCGTGAGAATAATGACGGGGAGGGTGGAATCGATTTTTTGAATGCGTTGAAGGACGGTTAATCCGTCAATGTCGGGGAGTCCCAAGTCTAAAATGACGGATCGGTAGGCATGGGATGTATGAATGTGATGAAGAGCCTCTGAGCCGGTTTCTACCGTATGCACCTGAAACCCTTCACTCTCCAAAAAGTCCTGAAGGGCCAGGCAAATATCGAGTTCATCATCAACGACTAAAATGGTGGGGGTTTCAACGGAGGCCATGTTGAGATTCCGCGACCAAAGCTTCGGAGGGTATGATCACATAAAACGCGAAATTTCACCATATTGAACAACCGCCATCTTTTGGGGGCTTTTGTCCCTATTCTTTTAGCCCGAGGTTTGGAAGGAGACGAGGTAACAATTCGCGGAAAGCCGTAATTTGATCGACAGGCAACAAATGTTGCTGGATGCGTAATTCTTAAGAAAAAAAACGTATATCAAGGATGGAATTGTATTCAAAAATGTATGAGAAGACGTGCGGTGTTGCTGATAGATCGTAAAGAGATCAAATCGTTGGGCGGAAAGTTCGCTGTACCTCTTTGGGAAAAGCTGATTGTGACTGATTTGAGTCCGGATTTATAAGGAAACTTTTGAAGAGGCATTCAAAAACCCTCTCACCAACGTATGAGAGGATTTGGTACACTTCATCCATGAAATTATGGGCTGGAGAGTGAGCCTTCCCTCAAAGAAAGCGAACCCTATTTCACATATTCATAATTTTTTCCGTGAGGGATTTGTGTCTATTCCAATTTTTCGTGGCCTATCACACCTTTTTTCAACTCCTTCCTCTGGGCATGTGACTCTACACACAGTCAGTCGTGCCGGTCTGTTTTTGGCATGTATATGCGCTTTCCTTATGGGAAGTCCTGCGATATCTGTCTGGGCTGGGCCAACGGCAGATGATATTCTCAAGGCCCTACCGATTACCGATGATGAACGGCAAAAAGTGCTCAATGGGGAGATTGTCCGTTGGACCACCTATGAGTCGGATGATCGGGAATTAGCGGTGGGGATCATCATGCTCAAGAAAGGAAGCCCGGATAAGGTGGTTGAACTGTTCCGGGGAGCCGAAGGGTACAAGCTTATCAGTGCAATCACGGGGCATGGGTCGATATCCGGAAAGGGGTCGGAAGCTGACTTTGCCGGTCTCACCTTAACCCCAAACGGTGAGAAGGAAGCCGGCCGATATTTGGAAGCCGAACCCGGGGATGATCATAATCTCAGTACCCAGGAAATCGCCGCCTTTCAGGCCCTAAAAGAAAAAGCTGGCGATGGTGCTGGCAAGCAAGCGGCGGTGGAAGCACAAATTCGCAAGAATCTTCTGGCCCGGCTGCAGGCCTATCAATCCAAGGGATTGGATGGTACCAGCCCATACGAACGGGGTGACGAAAAACGGGTATCCAGTGAAGAAATTCGCGCTGCCGTCCATTCCAATAAAGTGCTGGCCTCCATGTACCCGAAATTCAACGAAGTGCTGTTGAACTATCCCAAGGCTGATATGTCAGGAGTGGAGGAGAAGTTTTATTGGCTGAACATCGAAGTATTCGGCCGACCCTTACTCGTGCTCAGTCACCGTCTGTTATTCAAGGCCGGAGATGCCTATTTGGCCTCAGACCGACATTTTTATGCCAGCCATGAATATAATGCCTTGCAGATGGTTGGGGGGGTGTGGCCCAAAGGGGAGAGTTCACTCTTGGCCTATCTCTATCGCGTTTCGACCGACCAAGTGGGCGGGTTTGGGTCCTCGGTCAAACATCCGGCCTCACGTGCCTTGATCGGACCGTATGTGGAAGATTTAGCTAAAGAAATGCGCGCACGATAAACGCAAGACTGTAGCCGTACCTGTTGCCGGTTGTGGTATGGAGCAATCGGGTGGACCTTCGGAAGGACCTTCGGGCGTTCATTAAGTGGGTATAGATGATTGACCCTACGGGGATGCCTTTGGTACGTTCCTTCTCACTCACAGTCTGTTTTTCTACTTTAGTCCCTTCCCCCAAAGCAGGGCGAATACGCGATCCTTTCTCATGAGCATGGGAGGGGAAGGTATTTTCAAAGAACCCTGGAGTCAAAAATTATGGTTTCGATGAGTAATTCCATGAATTGGAAATGGTTCGTGATGGTTATGTGGTGCTTGGTCTTCTCACCGGCGTGGGTTCCTCCAGCATTTTCGGCCGTGGGAGATGTGAATTATATTACGGATATGTTGAATGTGCCGGTACGGAGCGGACCCTCGAATTCGCATCGCATCGTTCATCGTGGATTGTCCAGCGGGACTCGCCTGACAATCCTCGCGATCGATGAGGAGGCGGGGTTCTCCCAAATACGGACCGATAATGGAACCGAAGGGTGGGTGCGCTCTCAATACCTCATCCAGAACACCATTGCTCGTGACCGATTGGCGGCGACGGAAAAGCGTCTTCGCAAGCTTCAAGCTGATTTGGACAAAGAACGCAAAACACGTTCGGATGTTCAATCGGAAACCAACACGGCGAATGAAAAAAACCGTGCCTTGACTTCGCAGGTGAAAACTCTTACTCAGGAACTCGATGAGGTAAAGCGAATTTCAGCCGAAGCGATTAACCAGCATGCCCGTATCGTGGAACTGACCAAACAGAATGAACGTCTACACAATGAAGTCACGGACCTGTCCGAAACGGTCCGGCGTCAGGACGAAAATATCCAGCGCGAATGGATGCTCATCGGAGGTTCCTTGGTTCTTCTGGGCCTTATCGCAGGCGTGATCCTTAAGTCCCGGCCTCGCCAACAAGCCAGTTCTTATGCTCCACGGTACAAATAATCCTCGATCCTATCTCACCGCAAGAGGTTCAATCTCTTTCCCGACGAGTCTCTTCCATGGAAATCTCCTATAACGAGGAGATGTTAGGTTTTCTGCTTGTTCCTGGAACAGCAGAGCGTTGGACCCCTGGGTTGTAAGAAGATGTTCACCGCAGAAGGGCTCATTGAAATCCCTGCCTGGAATAAAGGACTTTCTGCAGTCTTTCTTAGGGGTACCATTCAACCGGATTAGGGATGAACCCGAAAAAGGGGTATGTATTTACCGGGAATCTCTTCAGCTTTGCGAATTCATCTCCAACCCCTTTGAGAGTAAATGGGTTGTCATTTGCAAGCCATCAAAAATCACGTTCTTTATGCTGTTATGAGGAATTTATACTTAAGGCTCAGGTGTTCTCCGATGGTGTCACAGGGAGTTTTCTATGTGATTTTTCCTGAGGAATGGTGGAACTTCGATCGAACGTCTTCTAATTCTTTCTCTTTGGTTAGTAGCCCTGCAAGCACATGATTGCCTTACGTAGTTGGTGTTGCCTAACAATAAACAAATGTTGCATAATCCTCCATCTACTTAACTTTGGTTAGCAGGGAACGGGGACGTGCTATATTGACTATTGTATAATTGTCGGGGAGCAGAAAGGATCGCTTGCCAATGAGTCATCATAAATGGGTTTTCTTGATTGTAGGAATGATGGTGGTATGTTTAGGGGGAACCAGTTCTTCATTTGGGGGGACCGCAACTAATACTTTTCCCATCGATAATGTTGGGGTTATTAATACTACTACCATCGATGATATTCCAATTACTGAAAATTTCCCTGCCATCGATAATTTCCCCTCCACAAATATTTCTCCTCTTAATATTATCCTTATTGACACCCGACCTGGGGGCAATGGGAATATTCCTGAACCCGCCACCATCCTGTTATTTGGGTCGGGGTTAGCCGGCCTGGCTGCCTGGAGATTGACCAGAAGAAAACCATAGTCCTTGTGCGATTTCTCGCCTGATGAGCCTTTTGTCACGATGAGACCGTGGCAAGAGGCTTTTTTTTTGTTCATTTGAGCATGGATTCCCCTTCCGGAAAGATGTTAGGACTATCAACAGCGGTTGGTCTTGAGAAAAGCGAGAGATGAAAGGGTTGAAGGCACTAACGAATGAAAACGGTCGTCCTCTTGGGGTTGTGAACCTATATGAGGGAGAGATGCTCTGAGGTATGGCTCGTGGCCAAAAGAATTGCCTTGCTTACCAATCGCCATGGATGTTTTTGTAACAGCCCACTCGGGGCCGGATGACGAGGACCAGAGTCAACATATTCGTGTTCACCTTGACCCTGTGGCTCGTTCTCTGGAGTGGCACGGCGGCATGGTTAGGGTATCATCATGCCGCCTTCTGGCCTTGGTCTCATCAGTGGTATATGTTTAGTGTTTCGTCTGACTATATTTTTAAATTACAGGCTATCGGGTATACCGAGGATTATGTCTCCACAGACCTTGATTTGGGTGCATATTTTTCCTATCCCGTCACGCATTCCACTACCCGAGCCGATGAATTGCCGCGGTCCGAACCTTCCCTTTTAAAGCTCGCCCATTTTCTTTGCGGCAAAAATCCTTCCCTCTTTAAAATCCAATTCAACCAGGAGGAATTTCGTAAACAGCGAGGGCGATTGCCGGATTTTACCAGACCACCAGAACGTGTTCGAGTGCGGCTTCGGCCCACGGATTGTCCCCGGAGATCAGGCCATGATCCAAGCATTTCGGGATAGTCTGGAACGATCTATTGATCTGCGACCCTTGGCCCTCTTCCGAGTCGGATTAGGGCTCATTATCATCGTGCATATCCTCGACTGGGGTCCCCACCTCACGGAACTCTTTTCCAATCAGGGGTTCCAAATCGGACCTTGGGCGTCTTGGGCACCTTCTCCCCATCAGTGTCTTGTATTGATGACAATCCTTTTGATGTCGACGCTGTTAATGACGGTAGGGGTGTGGACCCGATGGACGACTGCGATTACGCTCGTGATCTTTGCCTTTTTCTATCAGATTGATTCGATTAATGAAAAGGTGCTGTATTCGATGATCCTCACCAGTCTGATTATTGGTCTCCTGTCACCATGGGGACGATATCTCTCGGTTTGGAATACGGTGACAGGAGCATCACAGCCTGAAGTTGCTGAGTATCTGGGAAATCCCTTATTTATTCGCTTGTGGCAATTGTCGCTCATTCAAATGTACTTTTTTGCGGGGCTAATCAAAACACGCAACGAGCTGTGGCTAAACGGTGAGGTCCTTCGGCAAATATTTATGGGTCGGGCCAGTAGTCCTACGGGTCTTTGGTTGTCAGGAGTCTTACCCGATGGCCTGTATCCGCTCTTAACTCTTGGTACCATTCTTCTTGAACTGCTTTTGCCTTTTTTGCTCATTTTTACACGAACACGTTTTCTCGGCGTTATTTTGGGAGTATCGTTTCACCTCGGTATTGAAGTCAGTCTTCAGATCGGACCCTTGGGACTTTATTCAATTCTCTTACTGGTGCTGTTTTTCTGGCCGGAAGGTCGGTGGGACTACCGCCCCAGGCTGTATGCCTTAATTGAAAATGTGGGTAAAATTTCTGAAAAACATTCCACTATCGAGCAAGCTAACCATTGAATGATGGAGCGCGACGGAAATTCTAATGGGTGGATTTCTCCTTGTTAAAAAAGAGCAGTCGACACAATTGGAAGAGGTCGAGGAGACCTTTAAGGATTCCTTGGAGGTTTTTGAAAAAAAAGGGTTGGCGCTCGCCGGAACCATTGTCCGAGAGCGTTTCGTTCTCTTTCATTACTCAAAATATTCAGGCAGACAAGAGTCAATCTATGAGCTTGGTCATGAAGACTTTATGATGTCTTGTGGCACACTCATCTATAAAGGTCAAACCGGTTCAGCCGCATTAAAGAGTCTCCACGAAGATTTCTGTCGGGAATGCATCATTCAACGGGAGCTGTGTGGGCACTATGCCGTCGTCATGGCTCTGCGGAATCGTGTGTATGGCTTTAATGATTACCTGGGGTTGTATCGTATGTATGTTGATGTTCGCTCCCAGGTTCTTTCTAGCTCGTTTCTCGCCGTTTCTAGGGCCCTGAAGAAAAAAACGATATCGGTGCAAGAATTCTATGAATATCTTTTTTATGGGGCGTTTTTTGGAGGGAACACCCTCTTTAAAGAAATCCGGTTATTAGGGAGTGAATACGTGTGGGAGGTGTTTCCCGATATCAAGAAATTGACCAAGAAAAAAGAGCCTGCATCTGGAATGGAATTCGAGGATAAAAAAGATTTTTCTCAGATGATTGTCAGGACCCAGATTGAATATTTCGCCATGCTCAAAGATCTTTTTGGGGACAACATTACCGCCGGACTGTCCGGAGGGTACGATACAAGATTAATGTTGGCTTTAATGAGGAAAGTGGGTCTTTCACCGAAATTGTATGTCTATGGGCGAGACCAATCCACCGATGTGGAAATCGCAAAAGCCATCGCCAAGGGCGAGCATTTTACGATTGCGCATATCAATAAAGGCCATAGTGATAAGGTTCCGATCGATGTCTTTTATGACATTCTTGCCAAGAACTTTTATGCCTTTGATGGGATGGGCAATTACGGGATTTTTGATAATGGGTCAGACCTTGATGCCAGAATATGTCGAACACGTGCATCGGATGTACAATTAAATGGGATAGGAGGAGAAATCTATCGTAATAATGGAAAATTGCCAGACCAAGAAATGACCGTACGACAGTTTATACGGTCAAAGTATAGATTGATGGAATTTCCACAGGGTCCTGAATGGCTTGATAGAGAAGATTTCTATCTCAATCTTGAAGGAAAGTTGAAGGCCGCGCTATCGCTCGATAGTGAAACGTTGTCGCGACCACAAATAGAAATGCATTACCCGTTCTTCGTGTATAAATACTGGACGTCAATCAATTGCTCTATTAACCAGCAATTTTCTCAAGCCCTTACGCCTTTTACCGAAGCAAGGTTTATCTATCCCAGCTTTAATATTCCTATAAAACATAAGGACTACGGAGCCTTTCACTGCGGTTTAATCAAACTCATAGATCCCAACCTCCTGCAATACCCGTTCACTAATGGTTTAGACCGTCTTGCCGAGATGCCTGTTGCTAAAGATAAACATATCGATGAGCTGTTCCTGAGAGCCTATCATTCTATTAAGATGGCCAAGAAAGAAAAGCAACCCTCACCCGAGCCGTCCTTGCCGTATTTTATGCAAGAGAATTACCTCAGCCAAATCTTCGAATCAATAGAACGCCTTTCCATCAATGATTTTGTCATGGTCGGGAACATTCATGATCCCAATGTGCTATCCCGAGCGCTATCATTGGAATGTTTGATGAAGGACCACGTTCCCTGAAATAGGGTTGACCACAGGATGGCCTGTGTCTGTTAGAAGAGAGCGTGTTCCTATTGTGAGAGGCCAGAGGAAACCAGTCTTCCAATAAGTCAGGGCCAGACGCGATGTTGGTAAAGGGTTTTAGTTTGTGTTCTCTTCAAGAAGTTCAGGGATGGGTTTTCCATCAATATCTGGCAAAGGCACTCCAAGTCTGTTGCCTATCGTAGCTGAGAGGTCCATGGATGAGACCGGACCAAACTCACCACGGTTTGTGATACCAGGACCTGAGGCAAACATAATTCCATTCGCGATGTGTTTGCCCGAGCGACGATCGAGGCTTTCCGCGTTAATGGTTCCGATGTTTGGAGACCAGACTTGTGACCAATATTGGGATTGATTCCAAATGAAGAGAAGGTCAGGAAGGTGATGGCCATAAGGACCTTCATAAAGGTTTTGTGGGCGTATCACATCCTGGATTAAAGGTTGCCGAGTTTCAGGGCAGATTATTTGCCTAAATTCGTTCACTAATCCTTCACACAAGGCTTCATATTCTTGGCCGGGATGAATGCATCCGTTCGGTTCCCGGCCTTTGAGATTCACACGAAGCGCCCCTGCCACTTCATTATTCGGAAGGAGAAAAAAACGGGAAAGAGCACGTTCATAGTGGTAGGCTTTCCTGTTTATCCGAGTATATTTTGGGTCAAGTGACAGGCGAAGCATTCCTAAGAGCTGTTTACCTGTCCGTCGTGTCCACCCTAAATGGGTTTTGCTGGAACGGGACGACCTTGCTTCGAGGCGACTGAGAATCTTGGGTAGCAGCCGATTCCCATTATAATTGGGTCCCATACCTATGTCGGAAAACATAATGACAATGGTGTCGTCTGTTAATCGTTCGAGGAGGCGGCCTAAGGAGGTATCCAGAAGTTGGTAGATTTTTTTGATGGGGTTTTCCCATTTTTTGGCCAAATCGTGATTGTAAGAAGGGTGTGTGGGGTCACAAATGTGCCAGAACATATGACCCACGCAGTGAGTGGATTTATAGACCCCGAGGAATAAATCCCAATCCTCCTGTTCAAGTACGGACAAAAAGCACGCGGTTTTCATCTCAATGTTTTTTTTGAGTCGTGAAAACAACTCTTCCAACTCTGCTGCTGGCCGACGATACCCTCCGCATAAACAGTCAAGTGCTTCACCATATGTCGTCTTAAGATCTACGGCCCAATGCTCAGGCCAACTGCGAACACGTCGAGCCTCCGGTCCATGAACCATCCAATCCACAAGCTGTATGCCTTTCAGAGCAGTCGAAAGTTCGGATTTAGGGACATCAAGGATCGCGACTTTTTTGTGCGCTCGACTCAGGGATTCCCAAAACGGTTCATACTTGAGGTTTGCAGCCTTATATCTCAGCAGGTCATACGAACCGGTTCGAAGTTGTCTGCTATAAAATCGCCCATGCTTGGCAGGCGAGACTCCTGTGAATAACGTGGCCCACGTGGCCTCATCTCCCATTCCCAGGGGACTAGTAAGAATCCCCCAGCGTCCCTGCGAGCGAAGCTTTTGGAGTGTCGGAAGCTCGCCTGAATCACTCCAACGTAAAAGCAGGTCTTTATCCGCACTGTCCCATCCGATGGCAAAAATTTTTGTACTCATGGTCAAGGCTATTTATTTTGCCCTGCGCGGTTGCACAGGGGGCTAAGGTGCATATTCCTTCATGATTTCAGCACATATTCATTGAAAATGAAGGTCCCTGGCATTGTCAATTTTCAGTGCGGGCGCAGGTTGGTGGGTTCGCCCACGCTAAAGCTATGGGTGACAGCCTTCGCCCATATTCATGATCAAAGAGGGGAGTCAGTAAGAGGGTGGGGAGAAAATCTGTTTGGGCCTGCCAGTCGAAGCGGGTAGTGGGAAGGCTGGCGGTGTGCGCAGTCAACAGCGAACTTCTCTCTGCTAAATCTACGATTCCTTCCAAATTTGCCCACCATTTTTCCTGACTGCCCGGTTAGCAGGTAGTCATCTCCTATATATCCGTCTTAAACAGGGAAAATACAGGGAATTTATCGTCTTTGGAAAGCCAGAATTTTTGCCGAAACTGGTGAAAGGCCAATGATAACGTGGAGTTTACCTTTTTAGCTTTCCACGAGTGAATGTAAGAACAGGAAATTAACAGGGAATTTGGTCATTGGGGAAAGCGGAAATGCTCTCTCCGGTAAGCGCATGCGTGGGTTACCAGGAAATCTGGTGGTGAATCTGTTGGAATAAATCAAGGTTGAGATGAACAAGAGATCATGGACTTACCTTTTTGGATTGACGAATACGCTCCGAAACCCTGGCTCCCCGAAGGTCTTCGAGGTGAAAAAGACAGTCAAAAACCATAGTCATACACGTTAGTTCTTCTTCAAGGCATTCAAGTCTTTGATGACGACCTCCGCTAATTGTTCCCCAGCTTTTTGAAGGGCTTTCTTGCCGGCCAACGTAGGGGCTAGGGCAACCCCGGCAGCCTCGATGGTACGGGAGGCCAAAATTTGCCCGTTGGTGGTCAGCATGATCTTGACCTGAATTCTTGCTTGCGAGGAGATGAGACTGGTGCCCATGATGTTGCCAGCTCGCTCTCCCACCCCTTCACCAAGAATGAGGACATCCGATGCATAATCTCGGGCCATCTTTTGGGCCGGACCTGAATTCCTTGTGGCCAAAAACGTACGGACCTGATTCGGACTTCGAATTTCATTGATTTGACCTTGATCAATGACCTGAAATCCTGAATCCAATAGTTTTCCGATCACGGCGGCCTCGGATGATGGGTGGGTGACCGGCTTCCCATCTAACACTTCAGGAATCATGACCATGACCCGAAGCTGCTGTCTGGACCTGTTTTGGGATTGGGCCGCAACCGGAGTTGGACTGGAGGGGGCGTGAGGTGGGCCTCCCTCGGGAACTGGGAAAATGAATTCCTCTTCTCCCGCCCATCTTCCAAATACCGGATGCTGCCTCCCGCTTGATTGGATGGGAACCTCGGATTGCAAAAAGACCCCCAATTCACTGGCCGTTATGGTACCATCTCCATTGCCATCGGCCCTCCCATTTAAGGCATGCAAAAGTTGTCGCGTAAACACGCCATGCCCATCTTGTTCTAAGACTTCCTCGCCCCCACGGCCTGCGGTAATGATTTGGCGCACCAGAGTTTGTCCATCACTGTGCCAGGTTTGACGAAGAGCCAACCCTGAATAACAGGCATCAATCACGTACAGAACATACCGGGCGGGAATAGCTTGTGAGAGCAAGCGAAGGGTGTCCATAGAAATCGCCGTGGCGATGTAGTTGTTCACATCTCCATCCACCGGCACCCAGTATCCCATTTGACTCCCATCGGCCAATGTTTCGGTCTGTCCATGCCCGGCATAAAAAATCAGCACGCTATCATGGGGCCCAACCTGGGTTTTTAACGCATTCAAGGCTCGCTCAATTCCCCCTTTTGTCGCCGCCTCGTTCTCGATTCGAATTACCTTGTCGAATCCTAAGGATTCGAGTTTCTCCGCCACAGCTTGCGCATCTTTTAACGCATAATTTAACGGGGGAACATGTGTATACCCGTTGATCCCAATCACCACGGCCCACCGTTTTGACTGGTTGGTAGCCTGTGTCCCAAGGGAGGGGGTGACCACAATACCTCGCTCTTGTTTTTTTTGGGAGGTCTGTTGTGCAACTGTTTGAAGGCCTGGAAGGAAAACCTCTTGGGTCCGCTCTATTCTTTTTTTAAAGCCCGTCCTATCAGATAGGGTGGTCCTAGCCCCGAGAGGACCTTCGGAGAACTGAGTTGGGAGCAGTGGGGAAACCGATCTCCATGTCTTGGACAAAGAATCAGGCACCGGGATGGCTATGAAGGGGAGAAGGCCAATCACAAGAATTCCTAATGCTCCCGTCATCTTCTCTCCAATTCGGTTGGCATCTAACTTCTGAATTCCTCTTTTCAATCGGATGAGGGTTTGTGTGCCCTTACCCATCATTCCCCCGAGCATTCAGCTTCTTCACCAGCTTAATGGTGAGGGAATTTAACGCTTTCTGAAATATTTTAACGGTGCTTTCTTGCCTGGAAATCGTTTCCTGTTCGGAACCCACACTGCCATAATTTGTCGAAAGGCTTCCCCCTCCCACGTCATATTGCTTGTTATATCCTGCGGTGGAGGAGGCTAAAATTTCCCGGGTTTTCACATCGATGATCCGTCCAGACGTCTGAACTTCATAATTAATGGTTTCCCCTCCCAATCCAATATTGAACCCGGGAATGTGGAACTTCCTTTTTCCACCAGTTTTCACTTCGCTGAAATCGATCACCGCACCGAGAAACAGCAGTTCCGCCCCCGCCATTTTCCCAATCTCCACAGCCTTGGCTGGGTCCACCATACCCGTCTGCCCAAATTCGAGTTCCTTCACCACGGCCTGTAATTCCCCACTTTGGTCTTCTACTACTCGAAACCCGGCTTCAAGGAGAAATCCAACCGAATAGTCCCGGGAGGCACGTCCGAGCCAGGATTGAAGCCATGGATTAGCAGACAACACGTTTTTGTCGGGAAACGCCACCACGGCAATCGTACGGCCTTCATACGGTGCTTTCACCCGTGGGACAGGTTCGAGAGCAATTTCCGTTTCTTGCATGGCTCCTTCGTCGCCGGCCCCTGTCGATTTACAACCGGTGAATCCCAGAAAGACCACCATTCCAATCAATCCAACTATCATCCAAGAGGTTCGAAGTTCCATCACCAATGTATTCCTCCCATTAATTGAAATAGTAAAGATAGGGTTTCGTCATCAAATCAACGAAGATCGGATGAGCCGACAGTGACCAATGAGTTTCATCAAAATTGTGTACCAAGGATGTCACGGGTGACACCCCATTCCTCGATCATCCGCCACGAAGTATTCTTCTTGTATCTTGGTAGCCAACGATACCAAGTTTGAGGGGATTCTTATGGCTAATTATTTCTGAAGGCAAACGATGGCGTTGATAGCTGAGCATTTTGGAGCTTATGCGCCGAGTGTGCCAAATGCGAGTTAAATTGGCAAGGTATTGTTCTCGAATTTACTGACACCTTGATTAGTCAGGTGGAGAAAATATTTGAAGAGAAGGGTAAAGTGAATGCGGGTATTCACGTTTAACAAAATTCCTGTGGCTTCATGAAAGGCTTGGGGCGTCGAAGCCTTCACGGATAGTGGCATAATCATAAAGCAAGTTGGCCTCAAGACCCAAGGCAACACCATTCACAATTGTCTCTATGTCTATTTTTTGGTGAATTCACTGTTTGTATCGTTAGCCAAGGGTGTGCCTTGCGAATTGCTCATTATGCGGCCATTGGTGTCTGAAACAATCTCCGACAATGTGACCGCCACACAAAATGCCCTGGGTCTGCCGATGGCGGTGGATCCTTCCCCGCGGCTTCCTCAGGAGTTTGTTGATTGAGGCTTTGATGGATCCGAATGCCATGGTAATACGCTTTGAAGGCCTCTAACTTCCGCTCTTGATCCGACTCATTTCAGAACAGTAATCGATCCAAATACTCCCGACGAATGGTGCCGATCAATCGTTCGATGAAGGGATGAGAGACCGGCACGCCAGGGATGGTTTTGATTTCATGGAATCCCAGAATTCTCAAATTCGCTTGCCACTGATGGAATCGAAAGATGGGGTCATGATCGGAGCTAAGCCAATAGGGCACCTGTGTTCGGCTGGTGGCCTGATGGAAGAGGCGACACAGTGCTCGCCCATCCATGGCTGGAGCCGGGTGGACCCAGAACCCGATAATCCGACGCGTGCTTTGATCCGTCACGACGAGGATCCAATGGGTCGTGAGTCGAAGGGACTCACACCGAAAGAAGTCGATACTCCACAGGCTGTCCTTCGTCTGCCCCAGAAAGGAAAGTCAGGTGGGCCCACCATCCGGCTCTGGGCGAAAGTACGTTATGAGGATTCGCCTAACGACATCTTTATTGAAAGGGAGGGCAAAGGTTTTGGCTATGTGTTCAACAATTTTGGTGCACCCGAAGTTGGGATTGCGCCGTTTCATCTCCAGCACCAGTTCCATCACTTCCCGGGCAGGGCCCTTCGGGCCGGGCTTCTTGCGGTTCGGTGACGAATACAACCATCGATATTTCCGCTTCACCAGGGCTTGGTGAAATTTCAAAAGTGTAGACGGTTGAACGAAAACGGTCACCCGCTTGATGCGGCGAGGATCCAGAAAGGTGGACCACAGGCCAAGGAAGAACCGATCGAATGATGACAGATTCGGGGCCCGTTTTGTGAGCGGGGAAGGACCAGCAGCTGTTGCCTCAACAGTAAATTCTCGGCCATGACGGCCTTCCTACCGTCATGCCTGAGGAGTGTGGATCTGTTTCGCTGTGAGTCCATCACGCTGAATAGCCATTGGGTCCTCGTGGTGATGGATCAGTTCACACGGCGGCTCATTGGATTCGGGGTGCAGCCTGAGGTGGTCGATGGCCAAGCACTGTGCCACATGTTCAACACCTTCATAACTGGGAAGAAGCCGCCACGGCATCTGAGTTCTGATCACGATCCTCTATTCATCGATTACCGCTGGCAAGCCAACCTGCGCATTCTTGGCGTGCGCGAGCTCAAGAGTCTTCCGTCTGTTCCTCTCTCACATCCCTTTGTTGAGCGACTCATCGGCACCGTCCGCCGGGAATTCCTTGATCATCTGCTATTCTGGAATGCTAAGGACCTGGAGAGAAAGTTGGAAGACTTTCAGCACTACTATATTCGCCACCGCGTGCATGCTTCCCTCGAAGGCCAAACACCGGCCGAAGTCAATGGTTTGTCAACGATGAAGTCGGCGGAGCTTGATCATTTCCGCTGGGATAAGCATTGTCGTGGTCTTGTCACGCTCCCACGGGCGGCATAATTAGGGATTCGAGACCCACAGCCAATATAATCTCCTTCTATTTTTTATTCCTCTTTTTTTTTAAAGTAAACACACTATTGGGAGGGCAAGTAATTGGATTGGGGTTTTTTGAAAAAATTTTGTCTTGTGGTTGGACTGATTGCTAGCCTTATTGCCAATTATACTTTTATGTTTAATGAAGAGGAGAGCCCTTCGACTCCTATAACACCAAAAACCTATGAATACTTTGAGGATAAGTTAGGGGTTTTTCGGATTAAATATCCAGTCCTATTAGCAGGAATTACCCCGTTTCAACCTAAAAATGGGAGATTTTTGGGGTTGTTTATTGGGAAAGCGGTGTTGGAAGAGGAAATGTCTGAATTTTCTTCCGTACTAGCAAATATAGATTATTTTTGGGATTATTTTTTTCGCAATAATCCAATGACATTTGTGATTATTGTAATTAGTAAGGAAAAACCCACCTTTTTCTGATGGTGAGTGGGACACTTATACGTTAAATTCTAATTTTTCTGAAGACCGAGATTGGCTCAAATTAAAAAGGAAGTCATATGAATTGGCAAATGACCAATTAATTTTTTCCATTTCCTCCCGCAGAGGGAAATATGAGGCAAGAAAATATAAAGTTCCTCTAATGGGCAGTTTTGTATTTGTTCATTGGTATTGAGGAAGCTAATGGTGTAGTGATGTCCGCAATGGCTCTTGTTCCGGGCTCCACCTGGCAAAATGTCGGACAAGAAATTCAAAACTCGATTAAAGGACTGAAATGGAATCCTGCGAGAGCCAAAATTGCCTTGGATAATTCCAGCAATCTTTTTTGAATGAGAAACTCAATACGCTTCCCCTTTCCAAGGCTAACAGGAGTGTGTGACTAATATTAAGCCACCAGATCAGTAGGCCTCTGTTTTTCCCTTCCTCAATCTTTTGTAAGTTTTTTGGAAAATACAATTCTGGTCCAATTTCTTTTTTTATATTCGTGCCCAAGGTATCGCAGCTATTTTGGTAAAAGGGCTTTACGGTTTCAAACTCAGAGGAGGGTGTAATGGGTCAAAATGATTTTCGCATAGGAATTCTTACTTCAAATGGATGCTTGAGTATGAGTTCGGGGACCATTTTACTAACAGGGATTTCGATTCAAGAGGTAAAGCCGCCCAAGTCAGATTTGTTGAAAATCGATCCCGGTGATGTTGGCCAGACAGCACTGGTAAGAGGGGACTTGTCAGGGGATGTGCTTTATTCCGCCGAAATCGTGGAGATCATTCCACCACTGACTGGTGGGTTGGTAGAGACCTTGGTGGCCAAGGGGAGTCTCTCGTATGAAGAAATTCAAGACACCTTGGCCGAGTCGAGCAAGTCTGGGCATGGGAATTCTGACCAACGAAAACTCTGCGCCCTGGTGATTGGGCATAAAAAATCTTCTCCTGGTGCGAAGAATGAAAAAAAGGGACTAACTGAATTTGAGTTCAATGAAAGATTAGCTTTACGAATCGAAAAAAAAGTCAAGACCGTGGATATTCAACGGGTTTATCGACGAACCTATAAAGAACTTCCCGATGACATAAATGAATTGAATCCCCATTTTATTATTAGTCTTCATTGCAACGCCTTCAATAAAAAGGCTACTGGAACTGAGGTGTTGTATTACCATAGATCTGAACAAGGGAAGCATATAGCTGAGATATTGCTTGGGTATCTGGTTAGTCATCTTAAGCTGCCTAACCGAGGTGTAAAGGGACGGACAGCGGAAGATAGAGGAGGGTATCTTCTCAGATACACTAAGAGGCCCTGCATCATCGCGGAACCGTTTTTCATTGATAATGATAAGGATTTGGCAAAGGCTCAGGAGAAATTCAACGGCTTAGCAAGTGCCTATGCCAGTGCGATCAAGGAAGTCGCACAAATTATATGAGAGGATTTCTTATGTTGCTATGGTTTAGCCTAAGCCCAACATATCACCTAGAGCCCGCTAAGAAAACTTTTGGCTTATTGTTACAAGGAAGGGGTTGATGCTGAAGCAGAAATTAGGCACCAAACATAAATCGGACCACCTAGTTCGAGGCCCACAAGTCTGTTGATCAATTGGGCTTCTCCATCACCAGGGGATTGGGTCACATTAACGTCAAATGGTGCGATTAGAAGACTCAAATGGTTGTTCTCTAAAGGGACAAGTCGTTCAATATAACTCATCTTTCCAGTTTTGGGAGAAGGAATTAGGGATTTGCTGTATTTAGGTCAATCAACTCCTAGGCGAGGCTTTATCAAATGGTAATAAATCATGATAGCCATAATTATAAACACCCCAAGAGCAAGGATTATGAAACCTCCTCGGTCATAAAGAAGGCCGAGAAATCCTAATAGGCTAAGAATTACTGCGGGAGTAAAAACCCAATTCCAAGTCCAGATCATTAAGGCATATAAAATTCCATTTTCACGTAAGTCCTGTAAAAATATATTTCCTCGCCAGAAATTCCACTTTACGCGGTCTTCGGAAATCCAAAATCCTTCTGGCATGCCTAAACGATCGAAAATATAAACAGATGAAATGAAAAGCACTAAAGCTGCGGTTAATGAGAAAACCACTCCGCTTCCCAAAAAGCCAAGTTCTTGGGAAGCAGAAGGTTCTCCCTTTAAAATTTGGATTAAGGCGGTGAACGTAAAGCCAGCCAGGAATGTGGAGACGGTCATTTTAGAGCGAACTTTTTCTCGAAGCTGCTTTTCTTGGTAGTCATTGCTTGGAAGGCGAAACTCTAATTTGCCGGTTCCCTTTAAAAGTTG
Organism: Nitrospirales bacterium; assembly: GCA_965223275.1. GTDB lineage: Bacteria > Nitrospirota > Nitrospiria > Nitrospirales > UBA8639 > Nitrospira_E. The sequence continues at coordinate 1,058,117 of OZ244992.1, read as the reverse complement.
CGGCAAGGTTTCGGCGGAAATGCAGACGATTTCTTTTCTACTCAGAGGTCGAGCGCGTTTTCCGGTTAATTGGGTAAGTAGTTTGCTCAGCCGGGGTTCATGGCCGACAATGCAGACTAAGTCTAAAGAGCCCCAATCGATGCTCATGGCTTGGGCTTCATCAACAATGCTTTCAAATTCAAATACTGGACTATGTGGAGTTAGAGAGCATAGTGAAAGAATTTTAACCGCATCGCCCCCCTGTAATTGCGTCGCTAGAATTTTTGCGGAATCTTGTGCATGAATGAAATGACTTGTAAGAAATACCGAGGGAGCAAGGGAAAGTCGCTGTAGAAGGTCAGATTGAAAGGCTACCTCTTTTTTCCCTTGGAGAGATAAAGAGGATTTTTCATCGGGACCTTGGTGCTCGCGTGAACCATGACGAATTAAAAGGACCTGCATGGCCTTTCTCCTTTTTCTGTATTTTAGATTGAGTTTTCTTGAATCACCGTATCTTGAACTCAAATCTCCTTGTTTGCTTGATGCTGTTGGCCTTTGGGCACAATTGACCAGTGTGGTGATGGGTCATTAAAGCTGAGCCCAGGCTGAGGGTTTCGAATTCCTAAGTAGGCGGGGAATGGAAGTCTGACGAGGACATAACATTCCTCTCCCAAGGGAAATAATGAAGATCAACTAGCCACATTGTTGGTACCCTGTTGACTGCTGCCGGTGTTTGGCCTCTGAGGGAAACATGCCCACGGAGGGAATTTTCGTTGTGCTGAAAGACTTTTCAACTTTCTTTCAAATTCTCAGACATTCCAGAGCATTTGGTGGTCAAGATAGTCTCATCGGATGGTACTAGTCTCTCGCTCAATAAAGGGATATGAGGGGATACCCATAATGTCATTATGACTGACAAGGTTGCCTGGATTATCGAAAAATTTCAAGTGTTTCCAAACGGACGAATTAATGTAAGGAACAATGTTTGACGATCATCCTTGCATTTTCGGGAGCGAACATACATGAACATCCCCCACCAGAACCAACGCTTGATTTATTTAATCAATTTGAGGAGGATTGGTCTGATCTTCTCGGCATTGTTGGAAGGCGGTGCCCAGTGGCGAGGGGAGTCCAACTGGTGACCACGCTGAAATTAATGAACAAAACATTCTAAGTCAGTGGGAGGAGAGTCAAAACATGTCTAGAAAATCGTATCGAAAAGAAGACCCTGGCTCTGAAACCTTTGTTTTTCGCGGGGGAAAAAAATTAGAGGTACGAAAAATTGAGGATCGTTTTGTAGTCCGGCCCCAAAAACGTCAAGATCCGCAAGCCTTGGCTGAGAAATACGAAGTGAAACAAGGGGCTCATTTTCATCGACAGCAATTGGAGGAATTTATAGTGGCTCCTGAAGATCGGGATGAAGTGATGGAGCGCATACGAACCGATTCAGGGATTCAGTTTGCTTCCCATGTGTTTACGATAGGGATGGATCCAACCCCAATGTACTTGGACAATCAAATCACGGTCCAATTTGCTGAGGGAACGTCGGCCGACACCATTGAAGACATTACACAAGAGTTTGGATTAGCCCTCATTAAAGACCTCCCGAATCTTTCTAATGCGTACGTGTTTGCAGTAATCCCTCCACAGGCGAAAATGAATCCCTTGAAAATTTGTATGGCCTTGGAAGCTAGAGAAGATGTGGCGGTGGCCGAAGCCAATTTAGTCGTGCAGCAGAAAACTTTTGTTCTTCCGACGGATACGCTATTCCCCCATCAATGGCATTTGCACCATGCCGGAGGAATATTCCTGGAAGCCGATTCCCATATCCATGCTCCAGAGACTTGGGACCTCACCTCCGGTGAACGTGCGATAGTGGTGGCCGTAGCGGATGATTCGGTGGATCTTAACCATGTGGATTTTCAAGGGGAAGGGAAAATCGTGAGTCCCCGGGATTTCTTCGATCAGGATTTCGAACCCCATCCGGAACTAATAGATGACAATCATGGGACCGCATGTGCGGGAGTCGCAGTGGCTGAAGAAAATGGCCAAGGAGTAGTCGGAGTGGCACCGGGCTGTGCACTCATGCCGATTCGAACCAGTGGCTGGATTGATGATAACTCCATTGAAGCTCTTTTTGAATGGGTTGCCGATCAAGGCGCGGCAGTCGTGTCCTGCAGCTGGGGGGCAGCGGCTCGGAATTTCCCGTTGTCTCTTCGCATGCAGGCGGCCTTGACATCGGCTGCTACTCAGGGCCGTCAAGGCAGGGGCTGTATCATCTGCTTTGCGGCGGGCAATGAAAATCGTCCGGTAGATGGGATGGTGGATGAATCTGGCTGGCCTGGAAATACCCCCAACGGCACTACCCAATGGCACAATGGATTTGCGGCCCATCCTCATGTCATGGCGGTGGCCGCCTGTACCAGTTTGGGGAAGAAATCCGCCTATAGTAATTGGGGGCAAGAAATTTCTGTGGCAGGTCCCAGCAACAATGCTCCTCCGGGTCGGACATATCCGGAGGTGGTTTCACCTACGCCAGGAAGAGGCATTGTTACTACAGATCGTTTGGGTCCTCTAGGATACTCTGGTACGGACTATACGTTCAGTTTTGGTGGAACTTCGAGTGCCTGTCCCCTTGTGGCAGGGGCTGCAGCTTTAGTTTTGTCTGCCAATCCTGACCTTACTTCGCAGGAAGTACGAGAAATCCTCGAAAGCACGGCCGATAAAATAGAAGATCATGATCCCGACCCCCAATTGGGCAACACCTTTGGCACATATGATACCAATGGCCATTCTTTTTGGTTTGGACATGGCAAGGTGAATGCCTTTCGCGCAGTTACTGAGGCCATACGGCGGAAAACCGACGAGCCGTCCTTATGGTTAAAGAAAACCTCCAACCGCGTATTAGCCATTCCTGATAATAACACCACAGGTGTCACGGACCACCTCACCTTTGCGGAAACAGGTTCGATCAGTGCGGTTCGCATTACGTTAGATATTACCCATACCTATATCGGAGATCTATATGTGACGATCACCAGTCCTATTGGAACCTCCATCGTCCTTCACGATCGAAACGGAGGAAATACGAAAAATCTCCAAACGACCTATGATCAGTCTACCACTCCAGGGTTGACGACCTTGATCGGTCAGTCTCTCTCAGGTCCATGGGTTCTACAGGTCAAAGACCTCGCTGCCCGAGATACAGGAACGGTAGTGCGGTGGGAAATTGAAGTTCAAGGGCAAGCGGCCCTTCCCATTATATTAGAAGAATCCCCAGGAACACTCATACCGGACAACAATGCGCAAGGAATTCAACGGGTCCTAACGACACTGGACAATGGAAGGATCAAAGACCTGGCCGTCTCCGTCGATATTACTCACACGTATATCGGTGATTTAGTCGTCAGCCTGCAAGCGCCTTCAGGCCTCGCGTCCGTGCTTCATTCGCAGGCAGGTGGCAGCAGCGATAATCTCATCACTACCTATACGCCCGCGACCACATCGGCCCTGCAAACTTTTAAAGGGGAGTCTCTACAAGGCGATTGGACTCTGAGGGTAACAGATTTAGCCGCACAGGACATTGGAAAATTGAATAATTGGAAACTCACTCTAATAAAAGAGATGGAATGACAGAAAAGTTGCCTTATTAAGAATCAAGTTTTTCAAGTTAATTTCTGAAAAGTTCAATGAGCATATTTTCTGATTCCTAAGAAGTTTGGAAAGTTGGTGTGTTGCATTTGGAGGGTGTTTCATTGATTAGCCTTTATGTCTGTTTTTCATGCACTTAGTTATATGGCAGAAGAGAGCGTGATGGTAAAAGTGCGGTTTAGAAATTTGTGCTCCATTAGTGTTTCCTGATTGCATTAGTCTCAACATCTTGTGGGCAGGTTAAGGTCCATCATACAGGAAGGTTCATCAAATCAATTTGTTTCATGGCACGGAATTTTTTTCTTTCCCTTATTTGTGGGCGGGGTAGATTTTATTGGATTTATTTTTTATAAGGGAGGAAACACTGCTAAATATTTTCAGAATAAACCAATGCATTCTAATGTTTGGGATTCTTTGAACGAGTTGGTAAATCCCAAATAAATTTAGTCAGGGGGATACGTTTTGAATGAACTTTGAGAATGTGAAGTTTCCTTGAGGAGGAATTCTTCATAGCTCGGCATAATAAAACTTGTCTTTTTTTATTTCTCTTCTCCGATCCCCCAAGAAAGTATCAGGTTGTCCTGGAGTGTAGGGTGTTGGCAACCAAATTATTCCTGCAAAGCTGAAGATTTCTTCAGGTATGGGAATACTGAATCTATTGTTCCATGGTGGGTCGTGAATCCGTTTCATCATCTCATTCTTTAGGGGCTTATTGCGCAATTTATTTTTATGCCGGGTTTCACGCTGAGCAATTTCCTGTCTGAGGGGAAAGAACCAACTGAGAGATGGGCGGGATCGTGTTCACCAATTAGGCCACTTGCATGTGTGTTATGTCTGTTGGAGAACAGGAGGTTCTTTTATGGGAAAAGTCGGTGTTATCGCTATTGACCAGGATCGAATTTTTATTGAGTTACTCGCCAATTTTCTCAAAGCACAATCCCAGTTTATCTTTTTGGGGAATTTTATCAATTTAAAGGATATGTTGGCTAATGAATGCTTTTTGGATAAGCCTCCAGCGATTATTATTTTGAGGATACAATCAAATGAAGGTAAAGACTCTTTAAAGGATCTCGGACAAAGCATCAGGCAATTGCGAATCTTGTTCCCAGAAAGCAAAACCTTGGTTGTCGGTCAAGAGACAGAGAAAGAAGTTATTGATTGTATCCGGTTTGGAGCAGCCGGTTATTGTTTGAAAAGTGCCTCTTTGGAAACGCTTAGGCAAACGATTGAAGCCCTTTCCCTGGGAGAAAGTTTGTGCTCTTCCAAGGTAGCAGCCCAACTCTTTGCCCAGACAGCTGAGCAACCCTTTCTTGATATTCATCTCACCATTAGAGAAAGGGAGATACTTCGTCTTCTTGATAAAAATCTTTCAAATAAAGAAATTTCTTCGTATTTAAATATTTCGGTTCAAACTGTTAAAAATCACGTGCATAATATGCTTCAAAAACTGAAATTGGATGGACGAAAGGAGGCTGTTCGTTTTGCAAAGCAAAATAAACTCCTAGAAGTAGGGTAGTCCTTGTCCCGCGCTCGCCAATTCCTCCGTCAATGTCTCCGGAATTTTCTTGGGATCCCCTGGTTACATCTCCGCCAAAAAAAACTGACATTAGGGTCCAGTACTTTTTTCTTTCCTAATTAGGTCAATAATTAGTCCCAAGATCTATAGGAAACATTTCTTCATTTCCCCTAAGTTGCCACAGCATTCTTTAAAGAAAAATTGTGACTAACATTATTGAAATATTATTGCCAAATTTTCCGAGGGCACTTCCCAATGATGTAACGGAAAAGGTTCGAAAATTAAATGCCTTTTGTGATTATCGTGATGGAATTCGTTGGGAGTATCGTGTAGAAGAAGTCCCAGTTCATACCATAAAGTCCCAGAGCCAGCTTCTGGCCCTTTTAAAGAAAAAATATGCGACGAACACACACACACCATATTCGCAGGTGGTCATTGTAAGCCTATTTGAAAAGGAACATCCTGATTTGATTGGACGGCTTCACCTCGCTTCTAGGAATTTAACGGTTGTCGGAATTACTCCGGATAAAGAAAACATGTACCTGGAACAATTGTGTCCCAAAAGGCGAGAAATTGTGAATTCTTCATTGCAGAATTTTGGAGATATGTTGAGGGAGGCTGTAGAGAAGCCCTGTTCATAGGTATTGAAGAAATGTCGTCCAGTCGATTGGGTATTGGAATGGGTGAGAGAGGATCTGCATAACTGACGTTTAGAAAAAATGGTAATAATTTTTAAGACAACAAGTTTAAGCGTTTCCTCGAGAATCCCCACTTAAAATTGTCTAGTACTTGGTTCTAGTACTTTTTTTATTTTGTTTGGACCAATATTTAGGTAAGAGATCTATTGGCGGTATTCATCCGTATTGCCTAAGCTCTCTCGAATCTTCCACAAGCAAAAAGTCATGGGAAGGTTAGTTTGGGAAAAGATATTTTTGTGGATAACGATACCCTTGAAAAAAATATGGCACAAATTTGTGATCATCTTGGGATGAGGGATGGCGCAGTAACGATAGAAATTGTCTAAATTATTTTCAAAAAAAATGACCTCGCGGATGATCGAATAAGCGAAGGAACCGAATGAACGTACTGGTTGACCGCAATATTCTACACAATCCGATTCGAGCTGCGTCTTCTCTCAGCGGCACGGGTCTCACAGAGGAGAGGTATTGAAATGTTTGACACTCCTGGCGTCTATGTAAGAGAACTCCCAAGCGGCAATCGAGCGATTGCTGGCGTGGCTACTTCCAACACGGCTTTTATCGGCACGTTCGGGCGCGGTCCGGTGAACGAGGCAAGGAGGGTTACATCCTTCGGAGAATTCGAGCGCATTTTCGGCGGTCTGCATGACAGCTCCGAAACTTCATATTCCATTCGTTCCTATTTCCAAAACGGCGGATCAGTGGCCTTCATCGTGCGGGTGATAGCGGGCGGGCCTACCACATCATCGGCCACGGTCAACGATCTGAACCTGCAAGCGACATCCGTGGGCGCTTGGGGCGATCGGCTGCGAGTAGGTATTGCTCATTCCGGTGGCGGTACCAGCTTTACCCTGCTGGTGCGCGAATATGATGCAGCTCTGACTAACGTAGTGCGCGAAGAGGCCTTCATCGATGTCTCGATCACTGCGGGCGATGCCCGGTTCGTCGATGACGTGCTTGAAGAGAACAGCGAGTTGATCGAGGGGACGCTCGGGGCGGCTGCGCTACCCGCGCCCACCGTTATCAATGGTACTGGCGCCACCAACCTTGACGCATTACTGGAAGGGGCGGCTGCCGATTTCACGTCGCTGACCGGTGGAGGGGACGGTACGATGGAGGGTGATGCAGGCTGGGCTGCCGCGGCATCGGCTGCCATTCGCGGGTCCCAGGCGGACGGAGAGGGCATCTATGCGCTCAATGCCATTGTGCCGCAAGTCTTCAACCTGATGTGTTTGCCGGGAGCGGCAAACTTCTCTAACAATGCTACCTCGGCGGCGATCTATCAGGAAGCTACAACCTTCTGCCGCAACAATTTTGCCTTTCTGATAGTTGATTCACCACCTGATGTAGACCGGAATAATATGCAGGCTTGGCTGACCGCTTTGGGGGCCGCTGCCGGACCAAACGGGGCGCTCTATTATCCGCGTATCAGTGGGCCTGATGCTTTGAACCCGCTTACTCCGCGTACAATCGGTGCAAGCGGCATGGTTGCTGGGCTAATCGCCCGCACCGATGGCGCGCGCGGCGTCTGGAAGGCGCCCGCTGGCACAGAGGCGCGCGTCTCGGGTGGCAATCCGGTTGATATGATGACGGATCGGCAGCAGGGGCCCCTCAACACCTCGGGCGTCAATGTGATCCGCACCTTCCCGGTCTACAATTCCGTGATCTGGGGCGCACGCACGCTGGATGGGGCCGATGCCCGTGCGTCGGAGTGGCGCTATGTCAACGTCCGGCGCTTGGCGCTGTACATCGAGAATTCACTGCAACGCGGTCTGCAATGGGTGGTGTTCGAGCCGAATGACGAGCCGCTCTGGGCCAATGTCCGAATGACGGTGGGCGGGTTCATGAACCAGTTGCACCGGCAGGGCGCGTTTCAGGGCGCCTCGGCCCGCGATGCCTATCTGGTGAAATGCGACAGCGAGACGACCACACAGGCCGACATCAATCTCGGCATCCTCAATGTCTATGTCGGTTTTGCTCCGGTTCGCCCGGCGGAATTCGTCGTTATCCGCATCCAGCAACGTTTCCCGAACGCCGCCTGACTCATTTAAAACAAAGGATTCTGAGATGGCACAATTTACCGTCAATGCAACCCGTTTCGACCCCTACAAGAACTTCAAGTTCCGCCTGAAATGGGATGGCCGCTACGTCGCGGGTATCTCGAAAGTGAGCCCTTTAAAGCGTACCACAGAGATCGTCGAACATCGCGAGGGTGGTGATCCCTCGACTCCGCGTAAAAGCCCCGGCCGCACCATGTTCGAGGGGATCACGTTGGAGCGTGGTGTCACTCACGATGTCGAATTTGAACAATGGGCCAACAAGATCTGGAATTTCGGGTCGGGCCTGGGGGCTGAGGTATCGCTGGCCGATTTCCGCAAGGACGTTATCCTCGACTTCTACAACGAGGCCGGGCAGTTAGCGATTAGCTATCAGATCTTTCGCTGTTGGGTGTCTGAGTACCAGGCACTGCCTGAGCTTGACGCAAATGCCAATGCCGTCGCGATCCAGATGATCAAGTTGGAAAACGAGGGTTGGGAGCGGGATTTTGCCGTAGTCGAACCGGCCGAGGTCGAGTTCCTTGAACCGGCAAGCTAATGGCGACGGGGCCGATAGGGTCCGTCATTCTCGATATCTATGGACGGGGGATGACGGCTGATCCAGTGGACCGGGCCGCTCTGCTTTGCGCGGCAGGTGGGGGCGATGTGAATGCTCTGTCCATCGGCGATGTGGATCGCACAATCTGGAGCTGGTTCACCAGTCTTTTTGACGGCCCGCAAGAGGCCGTGATGATCTGTTCGGAATGTGGCGAAGAAGTGGAGTTCACCTTTCCTGATAGCTTTGCCTTACCCGACCGCCTGTCCGGTCGTGAACAACTAAACGTATCACACAAGGGACAGAGTTATGCTGTTCAATTTCCCAAACTGGAGGATCTACGCGGGGGGGCATTAAAGCGTAGTGTCATTTGCGAGACCGCCCCTTGGGGAGATCCGGATTTTGAAGCGGCGGCGCAAAAGGCCTTGCTCGAGCATGATCCTGCGTTACGGGTCGAGCTGAAACTGGAATGCGCTATCTGTGGTGCGGTTCAGGTGCAGCCGCTCGATGTTGCGGGGTTTGCCTGGGCGCGCATTGAACAGGCCGCACGTTGCGTGGTGCAGGAAGTAGCCAAACTCGCAAGGGCCTTCGGTTGGTCTGAGGCGGAGCTGACTGCGATGACGCCCTCGCGCCGCGCGCTATATCTGGCGGAACTGGGCGGATGAACAGTCTCTTCGACACCATGGCGGCCCGCTTCGCTCCTGGGGCCGAACCCGGAATTAGGCCACGCCCGCTGGCGCGATTCGAGGGCGGCGGAGAGGGGGGGCTGCGTGAAGAAAAGGCAGAAACCGTTGTAAATGTTCCGTCCCCCCTCGTTTCCAAGGTGCCTGGATCTGAAGGGCGCCCCCGACCTCCACACATGAGCCAAGGGGTACAGCAAGACTTGGCCCCGCCCAGGCGCGTCGAGAAGACATCCTCGTTAAGGTCCCAATCATTCAACAAAGAATTTACGCGACACCAGGATGTGGCATGGGATGTCAAACCCTGGGCGGCAACCCCAAGCCCGTCCATACCCACGAGCCGGACGCCTGGTCGTGATGAGGCGACACCACCATCGCCATACAGACCACAGGAGCCATTGACCGAGACGCTGAAGAGCACCCCAAAAGAAACACCTGCCAGTGATCCGTTACCCACGGAACGAATCATAGAGACAAGGCTCAAAGCAATTGCCCCACAATCTATCCCGGGGCCGGCCGAACTGCTCCCGTCTCCCCCCGCTCCCCTGGCGAATCCTGCCCCTGCCGCAATTGCTGAACCACCTGTGATCCACATCGGTCGCATCGAAGTCAGCCGACCGGTGCCGCCTGCCCCGCAACAACCGAAATCGATCCCCGCGACTCCTGAGCCCCCGCGCCGTTTGGCACCTGTCTCCCGGACCCCGATCCAGAGCCGTCTGACTGATTATCTCGGCTGGAAGAAGTAACCATGTCGAACGCTCTCGCCATCGCCTCTGTCACCGCCGTCTTGATGGACCTGCTGAACGACGGCATGGCCAATGCCAATCTCGACGCCATCGGGCCGATCACGGTTACTGCGGCTCCACCCGATCAAGTCTCCTCGGAGGATCCCCCGACCAACCGGCTTAACATCTATATGTGGCATGCCACCCGCAACGCGGCTTGGTCTAACGAACGTTTACCCGCACGGAACCGGCAAGGCAACCGCCTCGATAGCCCGTTCCTTGCGCTGGATTTGCAATTCATCCTCACGGCCACCGGTACCGGAGAATTGAATTCCGAGATCATTCTGGGTTACGGGATGCAGATTCTTCATGAAACTCCCATGTTGCCCCGCGCTGCGATTCGTGCTGCATTGGGCGGGGTGACGCCGCCCGTCGATGCCTCGTTGCTGCCTGCGGGGTTGCAGTCTATTCTTGCATCCGATCTCGCGGATCAGTTCGAGCAAATCCGCATCACCTCTGCCGTCCCCGATACTGAACATCCGATGCAGCTCGAGGGGCTGTCGAATCTCTGGTCGGCGTTCTCCGCACCCCTGCGCGCTTCCTCGCTTTACCAGGTGTCGTGCGTGTTGATCGAAAGCCGCACCCCGGTGCGATCCTCGCTTCCGGTGCTGACGCTCGGCGGACGCAACGCGCAATTGCGCCGTCCCACGATTACCCGTATTTCACGCCTTCCGGGGGGACCAGGGACGCCGCGCGATTTGATAGCGGGGATTGAGCCAGGGGACTGGGTGGCCCTGGAGGGCACGGCTTTGGCCTCGGCCCTGATGCGTGTTCGTCTGGACGACAGAATTCTGGCCCTTGTACCCGCCAATGCCACCAACTTGCGCGTCGATGTGCAATTGCCCCCCGATATACGTGCAGGGCTGTCGCTGCTGCAAATTGAACACCTGTTCACTCCCGAGGGAGGAGGGCCAGATCGGCTTTGGGAAATGTCAAATGCCATGCCGTTGGTCATTACGCCGCAGTTGGTGGGACACAACGTCATGGGAACTGTGGTAACAGGTCGGTTCAATGGCACGGTCGAAGCGACACTGGCGCACCCGGTAGGGTCTGAGCAGGTCGCGGCATTGCTGTGCAATCCGTTACCCGGCGGGGCGAATGACGCCTTTTCTGTGCGGTGCCGTTCGCGCACGGTCGATGGTGTGTTGGTGGTGGCCGATTTGGTGGATGTGGCGGCTGGCCATTATTTGATCCGCGTGGAGATCGGCGGCGCGGCGAGTGCACTGACCATGGGTGCCACTGGGTTTGATGGGCCCGTCATGGATCTTGATCAATGACCGGAACGGAGGTCATACCCTCGGAAGCACTGCAAGTCAGTGCGCTAGAGCTCGCAAACGATCGGGTGGTGTGGCTCCTGGGTACGAGGGACGGCATGGCTCCTGATCTCGAAGCCGGATTAAAGCCACTGGCCGCGATGGGGCAGGTGGGTCTGGCCGAGGTCATTCGGCGCTTTGGCCTGGTGGGCCGAGTCCTCGATACCTTTCTTCTGGTCGCCGCGCCGGAACTGGGGATTGCTGCCTCTGCCGCGCTGGCTGCGCATCCGTTGGCGTTGCATGGCCGTGCGACATCGGGGCTGATAGTCCATGTCCTGGGAGCGGGTGCGTTGGAAGCTTTGGCTCCGCAGGGTTTGCTGACGCAAGCCGCGCTGGTCGATCTGGCACCGGGACCGGGATTGGCACAGCGTGTGTTGGCGGTCGATGCAGGGCTGGTCCACGCCCTGCACGGGTCGGCACAGCCGAGCGAGGCGCTGGGTCATGCGCTAACCTCGTTATATGATGTAGACGGTATCTCCCAGACAGATCGCGACAGGCTGGCCGAGGCACTGGTTGCTGCGCGTGAAAAGCCAGGCTTTCCACTGATCCATTTACGGCTGGATGACCGGTTGTTGGCCGAACGGCTGGCCACGGCCGCCTTTGCATGGCTCGGTCTGCGGTCCTTTTCGATCTACCCGGATGCCGTTGACCTGCCACCCGCGCGACAGGCTGCACTGCTGAACCGCGATCTGGTGCTGCTGAAAGCGGGGCTGGTGCTCAGATCTGGCCAGGTCGCCGATGGAGTGGCCGATCAAGTCACCGCCCCATTGTTGGTTTGGGGCCATGAAACCCCTGCCACACGTCGTCCGGTTGCGGAATTCCTTCCGAATGCGCGCGATTCCAGAGTGACCGCCACCCTATGTCTCAGTCCTACTGCCGAACGCGACGCCATCGCCACCCATAACCTTGACCTGGCCCCTAGTCTCTGGGCCACCTCCCATGCCCGTGCAGCGCGCAGCCTCGACGGGCTGGCGCAACGCATCGTCCCGCAGGCACGCTGGGAAGATCTCGTGCTTCCCTCCGCGCAGACGGCGCAGCTGCGTCAGTTGGCCGCGTTTCAGATCCATCGTGCGAAGGTATTAGATGACTGGGGATTCCGCGAAAAATCGGCGCGCGGACTAGGGCTTGCAGCCCTGTTCTCTGGCCCCTCTGGCACCGGCAAGACCATGGCCGCCGAGATTGTGGCCGCATCGTTGGGACCGGAGGGCGAGGCCGCCGATCTTTACCGGGTCGATCTATCCGCCATCGTGTCGAAATACATCGGGGAGACAGAAAAGAACATAGCGCGCATTTTCGATGCCGCAGAGAATTCTGGCGTCGTCCTGCTATTTGACGAGGGCGAGGCATTGTTCGGCAAGCGAACCACGGACGTCAAGGACAGTCTCGACCGTCATGCCAACACTGAAACCGCCTATCTGTTGCAAAGGCTCGAGGCGTATTCCGGCTGTGCCATAGTCACGACCAACCTCAAGGCCACTGTGGACGAGGCGTTTTTGAGACGATTCCGCGTGGTTATAGATTTCCCGTTCCCCGATGCCGCTCTGCGCGAACGTATTTGGCGCGTGGTCTTCCCGGTAGAGACGCCGACCGAGGCACTGGATTACGTAACCCTCGGAAAGCTGGCGCTGTCCGGTGGCTTCATTCGCTCAATTGCGATTTCCGCGGCCTTCCTCGCGGCGAATGAGGACAGCCCGGTGCGCATGGCCCACATTGGCCGGGCTGTGCGGCAGGAGATTGGCAAGCTGGGTAAGCCTTTGCCGGAGAGTCAGCTGAGGGAGTTGGGATGAGCCTTGTGATTGAGATCGACACTCTCAGGCTGGAGGGCATGAACGAGGAGGAGGGCCAGCGCACCGCGAAAGCACTGGAGGACACCCTCATGGATCTTCTGACCCTCAATGGTCTGCCATCCGGCAAGACCCGTGAGGACGTCGAGGAAATCGACCTTGGAGAGTTATCCGTAGTGTCGCAGACGCCGGAGGGAATTGGTCGAGATCTGGCACGGGCCTTGTTCGCGGAGCTGTGGCTATGAGCGCGATAGCGAAGAAAATCCCCAAGGCCACAGGGCTAGAAAAGCCCACGAACAAACCTGTCCGGAAGCGTTGGACAGTGCATGTCAATGTGGCGGGGCATTACAAGGATGCTAAGGCAGAAACTCATATTAGCGCCGAGCGGCTCCGGCTGGCCGCGATGCAGTCGCAGCCACTGCCGTATCGAAAGGAGTTGGAGGCGCAGTTTGATGCGGACCTCAGCGGTATCCGCGTTTTTCAGGGCCCGGAGGTTGATGCGGCCTTGGATGCCGAGGATGCCGTAGCCGGGGTGCAGGGAGAGGCAGTGCTGCTTCCGGCCAATGCCGATAAGCCCATCGTCGCTCACGAGGTGGCCCATATCCTTCAGCAGCGCGCCAACGGCCCGCACACACAGGGCGAGGCGGCAGAAATCGAGGCATTGCAGGCAGAGGCGTTGGTGGCGGCAAACCATCCGGTACCGGACGTTTCGGCCAGCCTCTATCCCGGTGCGGTGGCATTCCGTCGCCTCGGTGAAATAGAGGAAACGCAAATTCTCATCCCCAGCGACGGTGAAGCCTCGCAGGAATTCCGATTGGCCGCGGTAGACGCCAGTGCCCAGAGTCCGGATCCTACCGATAGGGAGACGGGTACCGAGACGGAAGAGGTCCTATCGCCTGCTGAAGGAAGCGGTGGGGCGAGCGTAATGGAGGCTGTGGATCTGGGGGAACCGATTCCAGACGAACCAGTGCCGACGTTCGAGCCTGCCGCGATGCCGGAAATCGAAGTTGACGAGGCCGACGCGGAGGCTGCGAAGGCAGAAGCCGAGGCCGCCCTTGAGGGGGCTGAGGATGCCGATGGGCTAATGAACGCCTTCAAGGATGCCCCCCCGTCGATCAAAGCCATGCATCATGACCAGATCGACGGCAAAGTGGGCGACATGGCTGTCGAGGATCAGGCTGCTTTCGAGGCGAACCTGCCCGAGTTCCAGGCCGAGATGTCTGGCACCGACGATCTGGCACACCCAGAACCGATTCAAACACCCGAAGCGCGAGAAGCGCAGCTTGAAGACGGCACACCCGCCCCGCCACCGGAACCTGAGGTCGATCCGACCCCCGACCCCGGTCATGCCGATCTGAACGCCACCGGCAATTCGCTAGTTTCAAATTGGTTTACAGAGGGCGATGCAGCGGGATTGGGCCGTGCGTTCAATAATATCTCGACTGATGACAACGAAGTTGAAACCTCTGCAGGCGAGCGCCCTAGAGTTCCCTTGGAAGGGGCCAGCGATCCGCAGCGCATCGCCGACCAGGATGAGGCGGCGCGCACGGATGCCATATCGAACCGGCAAGAAGCCACACAGGCTGTCCTGGAGGGACCGGGACCGGAGCAGGTGGCGCTGCGAGAGATTCATGAAGAGTTCGCCATGGAGGCCCGGGAGATGCCCCAGATCGATCAGGCTGATGCCCCCGTTGAGGGCGCTGCAGGGTTCCGCGACAAGGGGTTGGACGGGGAGGTTGTGGCGCTGTTTGACGCGCATCACCAGGAATCCATGGCTTCTAGCATGGAGGCCGCGACCGCCGAGGTCGGCCTCGCCGTTGAAAACCGAAACACCGAACGCGACGCCAAGGTCGCCGAAACTGAAGCCGAGAAGGATCGGCTGAACGCGGAGGCCGACGAGGCGCAGCGGGCCGAAGTCGGCAAACGGCGGCAGGAAGTGCAGGACGCCCGGCAGACGGCAGTGGATGCACAGGCCCAGCATGTTTCGGACGTCGAGACTGAGGCCGACATCCAACGTGCCGCTGCACAGACCGAGATCGACACTCAGATCAGCACGACCGAAACGCAAATCGAGACCGATTTTAATCAAGCCGAAACCGACGCCGAGGCCGAAGTCACGGCCGGTGAACGCCAGGCGGAGGAGGAACGTCGAAAACAGGAACGCGAGGCCGAGAACTTAAGCTGGTGGGAGCGTGCGGCGAATTGGGTAGCAGATCAGTTCGACAAATTGACAAAGTTCATCAATGATGTCTTCGATGCGGTCCGCTCTGCTGTCTCTGCCATCATCGACGCGGTCAAGGAAGCCGCGCTTGCGCTGATCGACCTCGCCGCCTCTGCTATCATCGCGGCAATCGAGGCATTAGGCGAGGCGCTGAAGGCCGCCGTCAACGCGCTGCTCGCCGAGCATTTTCCTGCCGTCGCAGCCGCTCTGACTGACGCCATTGATTCAGCTGTCGAGGCCGCTACCGAGGCCGTCAATACTGTGGCAGAGGGGCTTAAAGCGGCGGTGGCGTTCCTGCTGGACGCCCTGGCCGCCGGACTCGATGCAATTCTTGCCGCCTATCAGGCGGCGGTGAACGCAGCGTTGGCCATCGCGCGGGCCGCTCTGACAGGCGATTGGGGGGCCTTGGCCAAGCTGATCCTGGAACCCGTGCTGGTGGCGCTCGGAATTCAGCCGGCAGCCTTTTATGCCGTGATCGCTAGGGCGGTCGAGGCGCTGCACATCATCATTGACGATCCCATCGGGTTCCTGTCGAACCTGGTCGAGGCATTCGTCGGCGGCGTACGCCAATTTGGCACCAATTTCCTGACCCACCTTCAGGCCGGAATCATCAGCTGGCTAACGGGGGCTTTGGGTGGTGACATCCAGATCCCTGCCAAATTCGATCTTGCCGGTGTGCTTGATCTGGCACGCCAAATCCTCGGACTGACCATCGACATGATCCGTCGAGTGGCTGTGCGTGTGCTGGGGGAAGAGGCGGTCGAGCGGATCGAGTTCTTCATGGGCTACGTGGTCGAGCTGATCAGGGGCGGCTTTTCTGCGCTCTGGGACAGGATCATGGCCGATCTGGCCAACCTGAAAGACATGGTGCTGGAAGCGATCAGGAGCTTTCTGGTGGAGCGCGTCATTATGGCGGCGATCTCGTGGCTCGCTGGGCTGTTCAGCCCGGTGGGGGCGCTGGTGAAGCTGGTGATGACGATCTGGAACTTCATCATGTTTCTGAAAGACCAGCTGGCCCGCATCATTCAGGTTGTCCAGACCATCGTCAGCACGATGTGGGAGATCGCCACGGGCGTTCTGCAACCGGCGATTCAGGGAGTCGAGAACGTGTTGGGCCGCCTGCTGCCCATCGCCATCGACCTGCTAGCGCGGCTGCTGGGACTGGGCAACGTGGCGGGCAAGGTTAAAGAGATCATCAACAACGTCCGTGAGCGTATCGAAAACGCGATCGTCAATTTGATTAACCGCGTACTCTCGGCCTTCACTGGCGGGCGATTGGGCGGCGGGACGGGGACCGATACTGATGCGACGGCCGCCGCAGATGGTCAGATCATGGCCCCGGTGGCGCTCTCGGGCGGAGGCGAAAGCCATATGCTGAGCATTGAGGATCAGGGTGAGACAGTGGTGCCGATGATCCGCTCGACCCCGATGACGTTGGAGACCTGGCTTGATGGGCGTATGGGCGCCCCCCTGACGGAACTTGCGCGCGAGAACGCCTGGGAAGGCGAGGTGCTTGCGGTCAAGCGCACAGAATTGCAGGGCCTGGTCGATCGCGCCAAGACCGAGGAAGGCATCCTCGACCGGGAGGCTGAACAAGCTGAGGACGCGCTGAACGCAGATCCGACGCAGGCGCAGGACGATATCGCGGAAGTCGCTGATCAGGCGACGGACACCAAGCGCGCTATCGAGGCCATCCTTGATTTTTTCGGCGTTGCTTCGGACCTGAATCTGGCCGAAAAATTTGCCGAAGATATCGCCCGTCTGGACCCACCCCTTGCCGCCCGGTTGCGTACCACCGTACTGAATCGCCTCGATGCGCGGCTATACAGCACAATTAGCTGGGCCGAGGCGCGCGACATGATCCCCCATGACAGTGCCATCCCGAACACCTGGTCTGAGCCCGCCTCCGCCGCCGCCGTGCTTCGTAGCCTTTACAACCAAGACTTTCGCACCGGCGTCAAACGGATCGCCGAGGCCAAGGTCGGCCCACGGGAAAACTTTGAGCCGGAATCACAGGGGATGGATTCCTTCCTCGCCAACTACCTAGTCACCGACCTTAACCAGCCCGTGAATGCACAACGGATCATCGGCCTGCTGCTGAGGAACGCAGGCGGGGGGGGTGTCGCTTCGGGCATGAGCCGGACCATTGAGGATGCCGCCAGCAAGGCCTTTGCCGATCAGCTGGAATGGGATTTCACATTTAATGAGGTCACAGGAAGCTATTACAAGAACACGCTTGTGCCAAACGCCGATGGGGTGCTGGGGAACAGCAATTTTGGCCCCTATATCGAAGACGATGTCGAGAACACGGCTGGAATCGGTGGAGTTCCGCAACCTTTGGTGTTTTTTCTGCGAGACGGTCAAAGCAAGCGCGCGTCGAAAAACCGGACCAGACTGGCAAACTCGGTGCGCGGCGCCGATCCCGGCCATCACGAATGGATCCCCTCGCGCCTTGCTTCACAGGCGCTGGCTGGTGCGGCGCGCGAGGTTGAGACCACCGGCAATACCGAGGCGCTGAAGGGCGCGACGGAAATCCTTGAATTTCAGCATAAGGTCCGGACCCCGACGGCGGATCTGATCTTTCGCCCGGGCGGGCCGTTTCCGGCATCTGAGCAGACGGTGGTCTATCAGGCCAAACCGCACCGCGACAGCGAAGAGTACGCTGACACTCCGGCCAGCGAGCTGCCGCAGGCGTTGCGCGACGAATGGTATCCGGCAAACGCTCCCCGGCAGGGCGACCGAGTGGGGGTACTGCAGGGGCACCCAGGCGCGGTCTATGCCTATGTCCATGGCGGCGCGCATTCCTCAGGGATCACCCAACAGGTGGTCGGCCATTCAGAATGGGATACGGCACTCGAGGGCAAGGTCACCGAGAAAATTGACGATGTGGTCTATTTCCGCGACATCCGTGAGATGGGCGCAAACATCCTTGATTTCTATGCCGAAACCGTGTGGCGCGGCGAGCGCGACCCGTCCGCCTCCGGCGGCATTCCCTTCCCGCTCTATTTCCGGAGCCGAAGCGAAAGCGACGCCATTCGCTACAACCAGTTGCGGTCCCAATTCGGGGCCGAGTTCGGCAGTATCTACCTGACGCTGGAGGCGCAGATCCGTGACGTTACAAATCGATAGGACAGACCCATGACCGGTTATTCCCGCTCTCCCAAGCTTTTGAAAGGCGCCATTGTTGCCTTTCGCCCGCCAGTGCCAGTGCCTTCGGTGATTCCATTCCAGTTTAACCCCGAAACCCTCTCCCGCACGGTAGAAGCCCGTTCGGCAGAGGGGGAGGGTGGCGCGGAAACATTTCGACTGGCTGGCGCACCCACCGAGACGATCAAGGTCGAGGCCATGTTCGATGCTGCCGACAAGCTGGAAGTAGGTGACGACATTACAATTCAAAACGGCCTGCATCCGCTACTCGCGGCACTGGAATCACTGCTTTATCCACAATCAGCAACCGTTATCGCCAATTCGATCCTGATGAACATCGGCACAATCGAAATCCTGCCGATGAAAAGTCCCTTCACCGTTTTCATCTGGGGCCGCCAACGCATTCTCCCAGTGAAACTCTCCAGCTTGTCGATCACGGAAGAAGCCTACGATCCAAATCTCAATCCGATCCGAGCCAAGGTGACGATGGATTTATCGGTGCTTAGCTATTCCGATCTGCGACTCAACCATCCTGGCTATGCGATGTTCCTGGCCCATCAGGTCGTCAAGGAAACCATGTCGCTGGTTGGCCAGACCAACAGCCTTGGCGCGATTCTTGGCTCTGACGTCAGTATTTTGTGAAGGAGATTTACGATGTTCGCTAAAGACAGTCGCTACGCAAAATTGCCGAAAAAGGAATTCACCGATCCTGCGGGTCGACGGGTCATCTATGTCGCGCGGCGGATCATCCCCGTCCCTGATACGCCTGTGGCGGGCATCAAGGTACAGGCGGGCGACCGTCTCGATCTTGTCGCCGGCCGCGCTTACGGAGAGCCGACCCAATTCTGGCGCGTGGCGGATGCCAACCCAAACGCTGACCACACTACGCTGACGCAACCAATCGGGCGGCGGTTGGCGCTTAACCAGATCAAACCGGAGTAACACACGTGCTAGAACAGCTCCTCGGCGCACATCTGACACTGCTAATCGGCCAAGGCGTGCCGCGCCCGGCAGGATTGGGAGTGATGGAGCACTTCATCTCAGCCGAGATCGCCGCGTCGGACCGCGAGCGCTCGGGATTCGAGCTGGTGTTTGAAGCGATACGAGCTGGCGAGGTAGCGGGTCTGTTCCCCATTATGGCCGAACCAGGACTGAAGCCCGGAGCGCGGGTCGTCATCACTGCGACGCTGGGCATCCGGCCCCACGTACTGATGGACGGTATCATCGAGCAGGCTGAGTTCAAGCCGTCCGAAGGTGAAGGGCCCGCCAAACTACACGTACGGGGCAAAGATTTGACCTTCGCCATGGACCGCGCGGAAGTCGAGGCGCAGCACCCGGCGCAAGGTCCCGCCGAAATCGCGAGCCTGATCTTGTTGAAATACGCATCGTATGGCGTGGTTCCGATGGTGATCCCTCCAGTCACTGCCGAACGCCCCAATCCCCTTGATTGGGTGCCGATGCAGCGGGCCACCGATTACGCCTATCTCACCGAACTGGCTGAAACGCATGACGCGATCTTCACCTTGATTCCCGGTCCGGCTCCGCTGGCCTCGATCGCCTATTGGGGCCCGCTGCCCCGTCTGGGTATCCCACAGCCCGCGATCACAACCGACATGGGGCCGGAGACCAATGTCACCGGCCTGAGTTTCGAGAATGCGGAATCCGAATCTGCCAGTGTCCAGGGCCAGGTGCAGGACCGGCAAAGCGGCCAAACCGTTCCGGTGCAATCCACGGTGCCGCTACGCCCGCCGTTGGCCAGTCAGCCTGCCAGTGCCAATCAGGCCACCGCCCGTCGAAACCTTTTTCGAACCAACGGTGCGCCGACGGCGGCACAGGCCATGGGCGAGGCACAGGCCCAGTCGGACAGCACGCAAGACACGGTCACCGTGACCGGGGATCTCGACACCGGGCTTTACGGCTCGATTCTCAGCCCACGCGGTCTGGTCGGCCTGCGTGGGGCGGGACTGGACCATGACGGGTTGTATTACGTGCAAAGCGTGATCCAAAAAATTTCGCCTGGCGCTTGGGTGCAATCCTTCACACTGAACCGAGAGGGGGTCGGCACAACAGTGCCGATAGTTCTGCCATGAACGACATGACGGCAACCAAGGTCTACGGCAAGTACCGTGGCACCGTGACCAACAACATGGACCCCGATCAGAGGGGGCGGCTGCAGGTCGAGGTCCCGGCCGTCTATGGCTCCAATACTCTGAATTGGGCGATGCCCTGTGTGCCTTATGCAGGGCCGGATGAGGGGTTCTTTATGATCCCGCCCATCGGTGCGAAAATCTGGGTCGAATTCGAGGGAGGCGCCATCAACGCGCCGATCTGGTCGGGTTGTTTCTGGGGACTGGGGGAGGCGCCCGGCTCTTTTCCGCAGACCAAGTTGCTGAAGACGCCTGTGGCCACGGTCACTCTGGACGAATTGAATCCCGCGGCCCCTGTCGTCATCGAAACAACAGCGGGCAACAAGATCACCATAAGCGCCAGCGGCATGACGTTGGAAACCAGCGGCGGGGCCAAGATCGAGATGACCGGCGCTCAGGTGAACGTCAACTCCGGGGCGTTGGAGGTGGTGTAATGAGCTTTCTGTTGCATCAGGGGGCCACGGTGCTTTGCACTCACGGTGGTCAGGCCAATCCGACCAGCTCCTCGACACGGGTCACCCTGGGCGGGCAGCCCGCCACGACCATGGCGCACACCTACACCATTGCAGCCTGCCCCTTTGCCACGCCAGAGCCGGCGCCCAAGCCCTGTTTGCAGGTGCAATGGACCGCCCCCGCCACCCGTATCCGGATCGAAGGGCAACCTGTCCTACTGTCAACGTCGCAAGGTCTCACCATCGGGCCACTGGGCACTCAGGGCACACCGATGGCCGTGGCCCAGCAAGTCCGGGTAACAGGACAATAGGAAAGGCATCGACATGAGCTATCTTGATTTTCCCTATCACATCGACGCCACGGGCCGCACCGCGACTACGGACAGTCGTGCTCGCCGGGTGCGCAACCTACTAGAAGCGGTACTGTTCACTGTCTCTGGAGAGCGTGTGATGCGCCCTGAGTTCGGTTCTGGCATTCCAGAGATGCTGTTCGACAGCAACTCAGAGGCGCTTGAAACCGCAGCCGATTTCCAGATTCGCGCCTCGGTGCAACGCCACCTGTCCGATGTTCTGGTGCTGGAAGAGCTTACTGTGAACCGCGACGAGGGAGAGATGCATATCACGGTCACTTATTCGCTGGTTGGTGAGGAGGAACGACAAACCGAGACTTTTAGCCGGGGTGGCAGCTGATGGTCCAGCGCACCCGATCATTCCTTGACGAACGGCGAGAGGCGCTGGCCGCTTCGGCTGCCCCCTACAACGGCATTGCAGGAATCGAGGTCGATCCTACTGACGGAACTCGTCTGATCCTGCGTTTCGTCAAGACCCGGCCCGGCCCTGGCGGGGTTCCTGCTGTGGAACTTGGGAAAAGCGATTTCAGCATTACTGGTGGCGATCGCCTTCGCGGCATCAAGGTCGAGGCGGTGCAGTCACAAGGTGCCGACCTGCTGCTGACACTGGATCGGGAAGGGGATTTCTCAACCTATCTTTTGGCCATCGACGCCGGTCTTCCAGGGTACGATCCGATTCTTCGCAAGATTCACTTCCGGTTTCGCGTTCACTGCGCTACCGATCTCGATTGTGAGGAACCGGCTGGCGACTTGTCAGATCCGCCCATCGAGCCACGCCTGGACTACCTCGCCCGCGATTTCGAAAGCTACCGCACCATGATTCTTGATCGAATGGCGGTTACCACCCCGGATATGGTCGAACGCAACCCTGCCTCGCTGGAAATCGCCTTGGTCGAATGGCTCGCCTATTTGGGCGATAACCTCAGCTACAAGCTGGATCGGGTGGCCACCGAATACAGTCTTGAGACCGCACAGTTACGCCGCTCGGCGGCGCGCCATGCCCGGTTGGTGGGATACCGGATGCACAATGGTGTCAGCGCCCGCGTGCTGGCGCAGGTGGAGGTGGCCGCCCCGACGGTGAATCTTGGTCGCGGCGAACTGGCTTTCCTGACGCGCAGCAATGTTCTGGGGGCTGCAGTAGTGCCGATGGAGCAAATGCCCTTGGCCGCCGCGCGCGGCGCGACGGTCTTTGAACCGGCGCACGACATGGAACTGAGCGAAGCCCACAATCGCATTGGCCTGCATCATTGGGGCGATCCCGATGCGGTATTGGCCAAGGGGGCCACTGAGGCTTGGCTGCGCGATCCCGACCGCGTGGTGAACCTGCGCGCGGGAGATCTGCTGATCCTTGCAGAAGGACGCGATGCATCCACGGGCCGCGCCGCCGATGCCGATCCCAGTCATCGGCAGGCGGTGCGCCTTATCTCCGATCCCGAAACCGTGCTCGATCCGTTGGAACTGGTCTCGCCCGGAGTCCTGTTGCAGGTGCACCGCGTGACTTGGGGGCCGGAGGACGCGCTGGATTTCGAGCTTTGCGTGGGCAAACGCCCGCTGGGTGAGGAGCTGGCTATGGCCTTTGGCAATATTGTTGTCGCCGATCACGGCCTGACGTTAGCCACCCCTGAGCCGCTGGGTAAGGCCTCCGCCATGACTGACCCGGAACTACCGCCTGCGCCGGGTCAACCCGACGAGATCAAGCCGCTCAGAGGTCTTGATCGTCCACATCCCTTCGCGCCCACGCTGGCACACAAAGATTTGACCTTCAGTGCCGGTGTCTTTGACACGAAGGACCCCCTGGTCCCCGCCTCGCGGATCACGGCGATGGACCCGGCGGCGTCCCGCGCCGATATGCATCTTTCCGTCGATGGCAAGCCAGAGACATGGAAACCGCTTTCCGACCTGCTGGGCGCCCGCCCCGAGGACCAGGTTTTCGTCCCTGAGGTCGCTGATGACGGTAATGTCACCTTGCGCTTTGGGCAGGGCCACGATGAGCAACCCAGCACCCACGGCAAAACCCCGGTTGCGGGCGACACTTTTAAGGCCCATTACCGTATTGGCACCGGCCGTGCCGGCAACATCGGTGCCGATGCGCTAGTGCATATCGCTGCCTCCGGGCTGGCGCTGGCCAACGTTACGGCCGTCCGCAACCCTCTGCCCGCGGCGGGTGGCATGAATCGCGAGACGATTCCCGAAGTGCGCCAGCGCGCACCGGTCAGCTTTTTCGAACAGCGCCGCGCGGTGACGCTGACCGATTACGAGACCCTGCTCACCAAGCACCCCGACGTGCAGCGCGCTCATGCCCGCAAACGCTGGCTGGGTAGCTGGTCGGCGATCTTCCTGTCCGTCGACCGAGTTGGCGGCTTAGAGGTGGATGCGACCTTTGCGCAGGCCCTTCTAACCTACTTGGAGCCCTTCCGCATGATGGGCCACGACCTGACCATTGAAGCCCCGATCTATGTTCCGCTGGAAGTTGAACTCAAGGCTTGTGTGCTGTCGGATCACTTCGCCGCCGACGTGGCCAATGCGCTACTTGAAACCTTCTCGGCCGGCCTGCGTGAGGATGGCGAACGTGCCTTCTTCCATCCTGACAACATCACCTTCTCGTCGCAGATTTTCCTGTCGCGCATTTACGAGGCTGCAATGCAGGTGCCGGGTGTCGAGGACATACATGTCACCAAGTTCCAGCGAGCCAGCGCCACGGTCACGACGGCCATCGACGAAGGTGTGCTGACGTTCGGACCGCGCGAAATACCCATTCTGGCCAATGACCCCAACCATCCCGATCAGGGAAACCTGACGATCCTAACCGAGGGCGGACGATGAGCGGCTCCCTGGGAAAACCGACCCCAAAGAGGGTCGACAATCGCCCTGGCCTGTCGCAGATCGCGGCCCGTGTCGGTACTCATTCGGCGTTCTACGAATCTCTCCGCCGGGGTCTGGCCGATGCCAATCGTCCCGGCCTGGCGAACCTGCGCGTTCGAGGCCAAGGCGATATCACGTTAGGGCTGATGGATGCCTGGGCAAGCGTTCTTGATACGCTCACCTTCTATGGCGAACGCATCGTCAACGAGGCCTACCTGCGCACCGCCTCCGACCGAGCCAGTCTGCGCGCTCATGCCCGCCTCATCGGCTATCAGCTTGCTCCGGCCAAGGCTGCATCGGTGCATCTGGCCTTTATCGCCGAGGAAAACGATGCGCCTGAGGAGGTGCTGGAATACCAGGCGGGCCTGCAGGTCCGCTCCATCCCACGCGACGGCGAAATCCCGCAAATCTTCGAGACCATCGAGCCATTGACCGCGCATTCCGGCTGGAACGTTTTGCGTCCTCGGATGAGTTATCCGCAGAAACTGGATCGCAAGACCGACATGGTGAGGCTAGCCGCAGGCGGCCCTGCCGTGAACCCTGGCGATCCAGTGTTGTTTCTGCAGGGCAAAGAACCGGTGAAATACGGTGACGGCAACAAGGCCGGCTACCTGCGTATCGTCAACGGGGTCGAGGAGCTGGCTGTGGGCCAAAAATTCGTGGGCGAAAAATTGATGACCCTTAGCGCCACCCCGACTAGTACCTTGACCTATAAGTTTCTCGCCTACATGACCGCGCTGATCTGGAATGCCTCGGCCAGCTTGACCACGAAATCGCTGAAGGACGATGTCCCAGGCAAAAGCTGGTCGGTCTCGGCCCTATCAACTGCGACGGCGATTAACCAGGTCTCCTCTTTCACGCTCGCCAAGGCGATCACCGCGATTCCGTTGGCCTCCGCTTCCCCGATCCTGCCCGCGAAGATGAAAGTCAAGGCCGGCTGCTTCGGCAACAACGCGATCACTCAACCTTCGCCGCTGATCGATGATATCTACAAAAAATTTCCGTCTTCGGGTGGCACTGACCCGGGGAACAAGAACACCCACGCGAGTGGGCACGGTGGCGGTAACAATACAATCAAAGCGAATGGTTCAAAGGCAGATACAGCTGTCTCGCCGAACAAGATCACCGACACGAGGGGCCACGTTGGTGATACGGTTCCCCCCACTGACCATGAATATGTCTACCTCGATCGCGAATACCCTGAGATCGTTGCCGGCGAGTATGTACTGATCCGCGACGCTAGCCATGAGGGGCATTCCAAAGTGCACAGCGTCGAGTCACTGTCGATCGAGGCCTATGGTCTGTCGGCCAAGGTCACACGGCTAGAGATCGATGCCAAGCTCCAGGGCCCTTCGGACAACGAGGAGGTCGAGGTTTCGACGTTCTACACCCGAAGGGCCACAGTCTATGCCGCCCCGCAGTTCCTTCCCCTGGCCGTTCTGCCAATTACCGATGATGTCGGTATGGCGAACGAAAAGTTGGGCGCGGATGCGGTGGAATTGGGCTCGGCGCAGCTGTCCCTCTTCCCCGGCAAAACCGTGGCCCTGACCGGCGAGCGCGCCGATCTGTTGGGCGTCTGGGCTAGCGAGATCCTGACCGTCGCCGACAATGTGCTGAATGACGGCTACTCGATCCTGACCTTCACCGCGCAGCCTGCCCACACCTATTTGCGCGACACCGTTACCATCAACGCCAACGTGGCCGAGGCGACGCATGGCGAAAAGGTGGAAGAGATCATCGGGGACGGCAATGCATCACTCAGCTTCGCCACCTATCCATTGAAAAGCAAACCGCTGACGCATGTCTCGGCCAAAAACGAAACCGGCATGGCTCCAAGCCTTGCGGTGAGGGTCAATGGCGTGCTCTGGGACCTGGTCGACGATTTCCGCGATGCGGGTCCCGAAGACCGCGTCTATATCCTGCGATTTGCCGAGGATGGCACTGCCCACATCGTCTTTGGTGACGGAAAAAAGGGCCTACGTCCTCCTACCGGACCGGACAATGTGGTTGCTACCTATCGCAAGGGCGCTGGCAGTGACGGGATGCTGGAGGCAGGACAATTATCACTTCTGGCCACCAAACCCGCCGGACTGAAATCGGTAGTCAATCCGTTAGCCCCGGCGGCGGCAGCCAATGCCGAGGATATCGAGGCCGCGCGGCGTAACGCGCCACTGAAAGTGCAGACGCTGGGCCGAGTGGTATCCTTGCGCGATTACGAGGATTTCGCGCGCGCCTTCGCTGGGATCGCCAAGGCACGCGCTGATTGGACCTTCGACGGCTTCCAGCGACCGATTTTCGTCACCGTGGCGGGCGAAGGCGGCGTGCTGCTTCCCGAGGGAGGCGAGGACTTGACCAATCTGCTGGACGCCCTGAAAGAGGCTGGCGAGGGCGATATTACCGTCTCGGTGCGTAATTATCAGCCCGCCAATTTCGTGGTGGAGGCACGGCTCTTCATCGACCCCACGTATAAAAGCGAGAATGTGATCGCCGTCGCACGAGAGGCTCTGGAAACCGCCTTCGGCTTCGATGCCCGCGATCTGGGGCAAGGGGTCAGCCGAGCACAGGTTATTGCCGTGTTGCAAGGCGTAGCGGGGGTTATAGGGGTCGATGTCGACTGGTTTCACCGTAGCGGCCTCGCCCCAACGCTCGAGGATCGCCTCGGTTCGGCCCGCCCGCAGCCTTCACTTGATGGGACAGTACCGGCCCCCGCCGAGATGCTGACTATCGATATGGCCCCAACCAAGCTGGAGGCTGTCGAATGAATCTGACCACTGACCAGCTCTTCCAATTGCTGCCTGCATTCCTGCGTCTGCGTGACGCCGAACAGGGCCGCCGTATCAAACGCGAGGTCGATCCGACTTCTACCAACCGTGGCATCGAAGATTTTGGCCCCCTGCGCACCTTGGCCTCGCTGATTGCTCGCGAGGGACAGATCGTCGACGAAGCCCTCGATCAGCACTATGCCAACGCGTTCATCGAAACCTGCGCACCCTGGGCAATCCCCTATCTGGGTGATTTGCTGGGTGTCCGTGGCCTTACCGATATCCCCGAGGGCATCGACATGCGTGCCCGCGTCGCCAATGCCCTGGAGCTGCGTAGCCGCAAGGGCACCCTGCGGGCCTTGGAACAAGCCGCCGCTGACAGCAGCGGGTGGCCGGTCTACGCCGTGGAATATTGGAAGAAGTTGGTCCACACTCAATCGATGCGCTTGGTCCATCCGAAGATGGGCCGCACGGTGAACATGCGCGATAAGTCGTCGATGGCTCGCATCGGCATGGTGTTCGAACGCGCCAGTCGCAATGTCGAGGTACGCCGAATCGAAACCCAGGGCGGCCGCTGGAATCTGGGCAACATAGGCCTGCATGTCTGGCGACTTCGTCCCTATTCGATCCGCAGCCATGTCGTGCGCGCGGTTGGCACCCGGCGCGATTTCCGCTTCCATCCGCTTGGCTGCGACGCCCAGCTTTACGCCCGCACCGGCATCGATGCCGGTGTCGAGGTGCCGAGCTTGGAATCGGACATGCCCGCGCCGATCACGCGGGCTATCATGGCTGAGAAAGAAAGCCTGTTCTACGGTCCGGGTAAGGCGATCCTGATCCAGGTCGGCAATGCTGTGTTGCCGGTTGAGAGTATCAAGGCCGCTAATCTAGCCAGCCGGGCTGCGCCGGGTGCACCGGAACCCGACTGGACACGCACGGGCGGCATCTCCGGGGTGACCTTGATCGATCCTGAACTGGGCCGCATCGTGGTGAACCCGGACCTTTCCGGCCCGGTCCGTGTTACCTGCCATTTCGCCCGCGTGCTGGAGATCGGTGGTGGCGAGCATTCGCGCGTGAACACCATCGGCTCCATTGAGAACGGGATCACGATCGCGCCCTCAAA
This sequence comes from Nitrospirales bacterium, assembly GCA_965223275.1. Classification (GTDB taxonomy): domain Bacteria; phylum Nitrospirota; class Nitrospiria; order Nitrospirales; family UBA8639; genus Nitrospira_E. Next base: position 1,030,058 of record OZ244992.1, on the reverse strand, counting down.
CAACCTCGTCACTGCGATCAACGCTGACGGTGGCGATGGGACCTTCCTGCTGGAACAATCTTCGCACTATGCTGCCAATGGTCAGGTCATGGTGCCCGACAACGGTACCCTGCGGATCATCGCCACCGATGGCGCCTTTCCCACCGTCCGCATCGGGGCGTCTGGGTTCGCGTTCGCCCTTGGTGCAAATGCGTCACTGGAACTAAACGGTCTGCGCCTGCACAACGGGGAAGTCAGGGTGGAAGGAACTGGGTCCACAATTGACATCCGTGACTGTACGTTGGTGCCGGGTCTGTCGGTGGATACCGACGGCATGCCCGCTAACCCTGGCCACGTGACGCTCGATTGCCGTATGACCGGTTCGGCCCTGCGAATGGACCGCTGTATCAGCGGTCCGGTTCGTGCGGCCCAGGATATGGATGTGCGAATTTCCGAGACGATCCTGGATGCAGGCGACCCCAATGCTATGGCCTTTCAGCCTGCCCCCGGCGCGGCTCGGGTCACGGTCGGCTTCGACCGCTGCACGCTCTTGGGCCGGGTCGCCACAGGGTCTTTCGCCAGTGGCGCGCGGACGGCTCCATCCGGTTTCGGCGTGGCCATCGAAAGCAAAGAACGGTTGGCGACCTCGGACACTCTGTTCTTCGGACGAACCGCACCCCCCGTGACGGCGGAATACCACCAGATCGGTTGCATCCGGTTCTCCTATGTCCCGCCGGAAAGTCAGTCCCCGCGCCTTTACCGCTGCGTTCGCACGCCCGAGCCGGTCTTTGAGAGCACCCTGTACACCACCCCCAATTATATGGCTCTGCACACTTGCACGGACGAGACCATCACCCGCGGTGCCGAGAACGGCGGGGAGATGGGAGCCTACAACCGTGCCGCCCATCACGCGCGCCACGACAACATCCGCCGTACGATCGATGACTTTCTGCGATTCGGCCATTCCGCGGGGCAATTCAATGAAACGTAAAGATAGTTTTACAAGGAGGATCTCATCATGAAAGGCGATTTCTCACGCTGGACGGCCCCGAATGCCGCCGCGCGCCATTATTCCGGTGTGTTGATGCAACAGGGCCGGCTGCACACCGATGCGGACTGGAACGAACAGGTTCAGATCGGTTTGGCACGTTCCGAAACCGCACTGGCGGATATCATCGGAAAGGCTGGAACGTCGAAGGGCGGGGACGGCTTCAAGATCATCTCCGGCCCGGTCGGCTTCACCATCGGGGCGGGGCGCTATTACCTCGATGGCGCGATGGTGCAGAACGACGAGGATGTGACCTATGACGATCAGGGCGACGACGTCACAGTTCCGCCGCTGTCGGATGCCGGTGGTGACGGCACCGAGGTCATCGTCTATGTTGAGGCCACCCGCGCCCATGTCACCGGGCTGGAGGACACCCGTCTGATCGACCCGGCGCTCTCTGGCGACGACACCGCCATGCGGATCAAAGCTGCCTGGCGTGTGGGTGTCGAGGCGATTCATCTCACGGACGCACAACGCGACGACTTGATAAACAAGGCTCGTTGCGGCGGCATCCCCAGTATTCAGGGCTGGGGCACCTCTACGGGCGCAATGTCTGCCCAGACACTACCGGCAGGCAACCTGCCCGACGACAGTGACTGTAGGATTCCGCCTGAGGCAGGCTATCTCAGCCAGGAAAACCAACTCTACCGGGTGGAGATCATTGCCGGTGGCACCCGCGCGCAATCCCGATTTGTCTGGTCGCGCGAGAACGGTGCGGTCGAGGCTATCCTCGCTCGCAACACCGACGGTGATTTCATCCTGCAGGGGGTGATTGACGACAAAGCGTTGGGGTTCAAGACAGGTGACTGGGTCGAGGTCTATGATGCCGCCGACGTATACAATGGGCGCAGCGGCCACCTACGCCGGATTACTTTGACCGGAAACGTGGTGGTCTTCAGCGACACGATCGACGACTTCGCGCAATTGGTGCGCCCGCGTGTGCGGCGTTGGGACCAGACCGGTAACGTGCCGCAGGGCCGTCCACTCAGCTTGGCTTCGGTCGAGCTGGAACGTGGGATCGAGGTCTCGTTTATCAACGGCACCTATCGCACCGGCGATTACTGGGTCTTCGAGGCGCGCGCGGCTACCGGCAATATCGTCTGGCCCCAGTTCCCGATGGACAATTCCACCGATCCTGTGCCCCCAATGGGCTGGGGGGTTCGCCGCGCCCCTCTGGCACTGGCGCGAATCTCAGGTCCCACCCTGAGCCATATCACCGATCTACGGGCCGAGTTTCCGACGCTGACCTGCCTGCATGCTGAGGATGTTGAATATGACGATAGTCAATGCCAAATGGGTGCCAGCACGGTGCAGCAGGCGCTCGACATTCTTTGCCGAAAAAATGCAGGTCATTGTACGTTGCATCTTTCACCTGGGAGTGATGTCAGCGGTCTGATAAATGCCCTTCCTGCGGGGGCCCACGCGCGGATTTGCTTTGAAGTCGGTCAATATGAAATACCTGCGACGGTACAAATTGAGAATAAGGGGAATTTAGTCTTCGAGGGGGCCGGCCCAGGAACGGAGCTGCGGTCCTCCAAAGAGACGATTTTTATGTTTAAAGGTTGTCGTAGCGTCATGATTCGTGAATTATCTGTTCAAACCAGAAAATCACTTCAGTCGAAATCTTTAAACGGTCCCCTGACTTTCGAGAATTGTCGTACGGTTACTCTCGAGAATCTGGACCTGGAGTGTGGAGCTGGATTTCAACGGATGGCGACGTGTCTTACCGTTCGCAATGACCATGGGCAGGTGAATAAGGATTCGAGTTTTGGCCACGTTCGAGTTTTAGGCTGTCGCTTCAATGTAGGTCATATGCAGACCGGAATGTTGTTAGTGAACGTTAATCGTGCGACGATCGAAGATAATTTCCTAACCGTGAAAGAAAGGCCCGCGGGATTCACCTTTAATGAAGCCATCAAAAATTTCAAAATGCGAAAACGATTCCGGCGCCTTCTTATCTCAGATGCTACAGCCAATGTTCCTGGTGCTGACGCTAGGACGAATGTATTATTGCGAGTGGGTGGGAAGGAAATGCGTTTTCTTGCGCCTCAAGGTCTCGGAGGTTCACCCATATGGGAAGAGGCTTTACGGGATCGTCCACAGTTTGTTGGCACAAAACCTCAAGAGTCTATATATTTATTGGCGGATAGTATTATTCGAGACCCAATCGGGTTAACTTTTCATTTTGATCGTTGGAGGCGTCAAATTGAAACCGATGACAAGGTTGTCATGGGACAAGGTATTGTGGTAGGGGGGCGCATCGCGAAAGATATTCGAATATTGAATAATACAATAGATTGTGCGTTACAGGGCATTCATGTGGGTCTCAGTCATTCGGATCCAACGCGTAGCCAAATTGATTCAACGCGCACAATAATGATTCATGGCAATAGCATCCATATTTGTCTTCCGTCTTCAGCGGGCGCCGAACGACATGGCATATTCGTGGGAAATTCTTCAAGTATATCCATGAAAGATAATTGGGTTTCCTTGAAAAGGTTTCCTAGCACGACAAATCTTCGAATTGAAGCGGTGCGAATATTTGGGTACTTAGGCAACCGAATGATTATAGAGCACAATCATATAGAAGGAACTCATAATATCGTTGGCATTCGAGTTACACCCATTGATGAGAATGATCCCAAACGTCCGGTGTGGCGAATCTCAGGGAATGTCGCCTCGGTTGAAGCTCCTGATAAGAGGATAACCAAGCATCGGAATTTTGCTTGAAATATTTTTGGTTCTTACAGTAAAATGATTATGCGCGGTACAATGCTACTGGTGTAGAGTTTCTCAGAGCCACAGGTTGAGGCCTTCTCTCGTTCCTGTTCACTTGTGTTAAGTCGTGTTCAGTTCTTCGTGAGTTGTCTTTTGCTGAAGGTGATGATACTAAGGGTTCGAGTCCCGTCCCGCGCACCCTAAAAGCCGATGGTCATCCATCGGCTTTTTTGTTTGGCAATCCTGCAGATACGGCCAACAGAACAGAAGGTTGGCCAGATGAAATAGCCTTCTGGCCAGTCAGAAATTCCATCCAGAAAACTCCAGATACGGTAATTTCAACGTCATTGAGATTGTCCCCGGTTTACCTTTGCTTCTTAGATCCTCCGTGTTTGTGAATGCGTAGTCGTTTCTCTAGATTGGAAGTTATCTCAATGGAAGTTTTATTCTGATGGGATTCACTTTTAATGAGATAGACATATTTCATGGGGAACTCGCCTCCGCTAAAGCTATGGCGGACAGCCTTCGCCCCTATTCATGACCAAAGAGGGGAGTCAAAAGAGAGTGGGGGGTAAATCTGTTTTGGTTTGCCAGCCGAAGCGCGTAGCGCGAAGACTGGCGGAGAGGGTGGGATTTGAACCCACGGTCCCCAGTAGGGACAACGGTTTTCGAGACCGTCCTGTTCGGCCGCTCCAGCACCTCTCCGTAAAGTTTTCCGACGAGTGAATTCCCTGTTCTAACAGACAAATAGGGAATGTGTCACCTTTCAGATCAGGAATTGATTCTTTTCCCTTCCCTTATTTGAATCATTTTCTATTTCCCTTCTCATCCGAGTGGATTAGACCTTCCAGGACACAGTAAGATGGATGGTCTTTTCGCCCTTATATTTTGAACCCTGGAGGCTGGTTCTTCGACTTACCTGTCACGTTACCCCGAAAAAATTAAAAAATATTTCACTACTCAAAAAGAGAGGATCACTTTTTATGCCCCCTGCACCTTTTTCATTGCCGAAAAGCCTGTTCGCTTTGGTGACCTCGGGTGTGTTGTTCTGGGGTTCGTTCGTCCATGCCACAGAATCTTCAACTAATCAGACCATCACTTTGGACAAGCCGGCCTATTTTTCCACGACGGCTGGAGACTACATTCAGCTTCAACCGGGCAATTATGAATTAGCCGCTGCGCCAGATCACTTACAAGTTATTCCTGCGGAAGAAACCTCAGCTCGTGAGCTGTCCATAGAGATCCTGATTCATACGCAACAACTCATTGACCCCATCGCGGTGTCGCTTTCCGGCAAGCCTGACAGCGAGTCTTCGGACCGACATATCCTGGCCCTATCCCTCCCAAGTGGGTTCATGTATATGGCCGAGGGGACCTATAGCGGCATCCGTCCACGGGCTGTCGCGCCTCAGGAGGTCATTTCGGATCCCGAGCAGATTTATTTAGAAAAGGTGGTGCATTTTTTTGATTCCGAAGGACAGGCTCAGGTGGCCAAGTCAGGGAGGTACAAGGTTGAACAGGCCGATCAACAAATTCGCTTGATTCCCGGTGAAGGGCAGGAAGCCATCTTACTCGAAGCCGAAGCGGAAACTCATGAGGGTGGTGGGTTCAACATGCCTATTGCCCTGTCGCTTCCCGGCGCGGGCGAAGAGGAAGCGGATAATCATTATGTGGTCCTGTTGCTTCCTGATGGAAAAAGTTTGGAAGCTATCGGTACGTACAGCGGGATTCAGCCGCGCGGCGTGTTCGATAAAGTCGGAAACAAAATCAAAAAAGGGGTGAAGAAAGCCACGAAGCCGGCCAGAAAGACTGTCAACCGGGCCAAAAATACGGTCCGTCGCGTTGGACGACGGGTGACCAAGTCCCCGCCGAATTTCCAAACCATTAAAAGCACCGGAAGAATAGTAGGCAATGCGGCCAAGAATCAGGCGCGAGATACGGCCAAGTTTGGAAAACAGGCGGCAATGGATGCCAAGAAGCGAGCCGAATGGGCCGCCAAGCAAGCGGTCAAGGGTGCGAAATGGTTGGGGCAACAAGCGTGCAAAGTGGGCCTCAAGACGGCTGAAGTCGCCGTTAAGACGGCGGGCAAAACGTTGAGCCCGGCTTTAAAACAAGTGCAAAATTTAATGAAACGTGGGGATATGCAAAGGAGATTTCAACAGATCGTCAACCAAGTGAAGCGGCAATTGGGGTCATCCATCGTTAAGGCGATAAAAGCCGGTTCGACGGTGATGGATCCAAAGAATGCGAGAGTCTTGAAGACGTTGCTCAAGAAGGAGACCATGTGCGAGAAGTCCCCATCAGAGATCCAGAAAACTCTTGTGAAGATGCTGAACAAACCCCTCAAACAAGTGGTAGCAGCCTACAGAGGAGGCAACCAATCTCAAGTGCGCACTCGAGGGGCGAAGCCCTTTGCGGTAGCCATGGGGATTGGTGGAGGAGGAGGAACATTCGGAGGGGTTGATGTGGGTGCTCGGTACACCACTTCTCGATTTGATAATACCAGCAAGCCTGACCAATGGTTTTTGGATGGCAACCTTGCCGCCGCCACTCGGGCGGGGGGCGAAGGCGGAATCATTCTGGGGTTCTTTCCCAATATAGCCCCTCAAGACACTGGGGGGTCGTTTTTTGCCATCGCCGTCGGGCTCGAGGCATTTGCAGGCTATGTTAATCCTGCTGAAACAGTCTCAAAAGGTGTCGGGATCAGCATTGATTTCATCATGGGCCCTCTCACCGATAAATTTACTTTTCAGGGTTTCGCTATTTCCTTCACGGCCGGTGCTTCCCGCAAAAGCACCCCTGTAGGTGGCGGAGCCGTAAAAGTTGGCTATGGAGTCGGTCTATAATATGGAAAACGTTTCTTGGAAAGAACAGCCTGACTCGGGGAACCGGGTCAGGCTGTTGTGTCTTTGGAAGATTTTCCTCGTCGCTTTTTCTATCCCTGTCGTTTTGCTCGAACTACGGATTCAACGTCAGGTTGGCATTTTCCCCGACGTGTAACACTGCGGCACCGTCAGTCACATTGACGGTATTATTAAAGTCCATGGGCATGTCTCCTTGCCCCACGCCGGCATACGGTACGAAACCTTCTCCCACATTGATGGTCGCGGTGGGATGAGCCAAAACCGGCACGCCCTGTAAATTTTCGATGTCCGTCGTGAGGGTGCAGCCCGCACACTCGCCTGCTCCTGAAATGTTGACCGTGTTGGTGCCGAACCCGAACGCCACGAGCGACCCACCCGAGAGCGTAAAGGAGGAATCCAGGCCGACCGCCAGTAACACGCCTTCTACGGTGAGGGTGCTATTATTGGCCAAGGCGACTAAATTGCCGGTGACGTCCCCCGTGGCCCCGTTCAAGAAGTTGAAGAGGTGCCCGCCGACTTTGAGCTGGCTGTTATTTAGTTGCACCGCTCCTTGGAGAACGCCGGCCTGTTGGAGTGAGGCCATGAGTTGAGCGGCCCCCGCTTCGCCGGTCTTTTCGATTCTCACAACATCTCCGGTCGTCATCATGGTGCTTTGGAACATGCTGACCAAGGGGCCGCTGGCTTCCAGGATGCTCGGGGCGAGTTCCCCACGGACCACGATCGCGGAATGGGCTTCGACGGCCCATTGAAAGGCCTGATCAGCCTGATCCAGGTCGGGGGTCCCGGTTTCCATGATTTCGATGAGTCCGGGAATATCCGCTCGTGATTTGCCGACCGGAATAGGCGGTTGGCCTTCTTCCGCAACCGGTTGCGTATCTCCAGGGATCAGATTCGGCGGTTCGGTCGGGCCTTCTAAGCGGCTGTCCAGGAGCGCTAGCAGTGCGATGTTGGGTGTATTGGCCGGATCACTGGTGTCGGGTTTAATCGTACTGCCATCCAAGACGCCCAAAATCCGATCTTCCATTTTGAGGTTCACGGGGTTGAGTTGGCCGCCTTGTATTTGAATGGAGTCGAGAATAGGGCCCTCGGGGTCTGCAACCATGTTTTCAATGAGCAAATCATAGTTTCTCCCTACGACTGCCGCGATAGAACCGTCGATATCATTCGGTTGTTGAAAATATTCAGCTGTAGCCCTGGTGCTGGTTGCTACCACATGTGTATTGTTGTTGAGTACTACTCCCCCCGCCAGTTCTATTGAATCTGCATCGGAGTCCTGCCTTGCCCGAATCATTCCATGAACTCCATTCCCTACGTCATTACTCGTGTTCACGGCTGGAAAGATATCCCCAAAAACGGGTGGTGTGCTGGGGGCGACTTCTGGACTGGCAGCAAACGTTTCCAGCACGCTTAGCATCGCATTTTCATCGGCCGGTTCTGAATATTGCGTCAAGACGTTCGCCCGGGGAATATTGGCAGGATCATCCGTTTCGCCCGGTATGGTAGAAGAAAACTGAAAGGGGAGATAGAGGTTTCTTCCAGGGTCAGTTTCGGTGGGGTCAGGTGGTGTGCCCCCAAGACCAAAGACCAGGTTTGTCACGGTCAATCGTTCTGTCGGGACCTGTCCCATATGGGGTGCGAGTTCAAGGTCCCCTGAATCGATCAACATCAACTCAGTATTGAACGGGGTGAAATCAATTTCAATTTGCTGATTCCCGTTGTTTATGCTGCCATTCAGGGTGACCTTGCTATCGTTAAATAGAAGCAATCCGCCTCCTCCCTTTGGCTGCGGAATGTCGATGACGGGACCAAAGACTAAATTAAAGGTACTATTGGAAACGGGATCGAGCAGGCTACCGGTTGGTCCTCCGACTTCCGGAGCCCCGCCAAAAAGGCCTCCCAAAGGTGGGAGGCTAGGAGGGTCCGGGGGAGTCGAAACTCCCCCAGCCAAGGTGACACCGGTCGTCGCTAAGATGACATCCTCTTCCGACTTGGCTTGATCGTCGATGGCTTGCGATTCCTTCGCTGCAACGCCGCTGAGGACATGACCCAGCACTTCGGCCTGTTTCATTTCCTGTGAGGCCAGATACTCCAGCCCGGTCTTTGGAGTTTGTCGGTGTTGGGTCGCCGCCGTCAGGGGGGTGATGATCGTGGGATCGACTCCTCGTGATGCCGAGGCAAACGGGGCGCCCGTTTGCCCATTGGTGACCTCCACGCTTTGCCCCGCTTTGACGACCAAGGGTTGGCCTGTCCCTTCCAAGGTCAACGTGCCTTCTTCCACCGTGTACACCACAACGGCATTGTCTGCTTTCGCAAGAGTCTCCTTGGGTGGATAACTCACCAGTTGGATTCCGGAAGGTAATGGGCCCTCCAGGCTTTGACTCAAGACCGGGTTGGTCTTGAGGGTGACATGGAAAATGCCGCTTCGTGTGTGAGCGCGGGTCGACTGGACTTGAACACTCACCGTTTCCTCGGCAGAGAGTTGGCTTTCGGCGACCGCTACTCGAATGGTGCCCTCTTCCATTTCCACGACGTTTCCGGCTGATGTCCCGGGCCGGATCTTCACGGTGGTCTGTTCGCCCAGCGTGACCAATTCTCCATGCCCCACTAAGAGTTCCGCGCGGCTTTGTTGGCCGGTGTGCACGCGATCGCCAATCTGGAGGGTATCCCCAAAATGGAGGGCGGTGGATTGAACAAGTCCCTGAGAGTCGCCGGTCTGCACCTGCCCTTCCAGGCCAGAGAGCGTGATGGGACGGTCGGCCTCCACGCGGATACCCCGCTCAGTATCAGCGGCCTGACTACTCTGGGAACCCATGGGCGCCATAGTAAGTAATGAAAGAAAAAGTAATGATTTGAAAAACACCTGTGTCATGGGCCTCTCCTTTGCAACCGCATAGTCATCAGTAATCGGCCGATTCCTTATTTTTTTCATAAAAATCCCATGTTATGGGGCAAGCCTACAGGGTCTAGGTAGGAAAAGGAAAGGTCTCTTGTTCATTCGCCTCCGACCACTATTCCATAATGAGTGTCCATTAGGGGTTTCTTAAGGCAACCCAATGAATTTTTTAACATTTTTCTGTAAAAATCACACAAATTTCGCTAGTTTTTGCGAGAAAAGTATTGTACCTTCCATAGGGTAAATACACGTTCCCAAAACCAGGGAAACCGAGGAGCTATTTATGCAAAAAGAGCCGGAGTTCAGTCGCACTTCCTTAAAATATTCTTGGCTACCCTATTTCCTCCTGGCAATTATCCCAGGAATTATTCTGGCCTGTCCGTCTTTGGCAATGGCCTCGAAAAGTGAGGCGGAAGTGTCTGTGGCCGAGGGAGTGGTGGCCTATGGTCAGGAGCGGTATTCTGAGGCCCTGCCATTTTTTCTTCGAGGAATGGAGTTAGATCCCGAGAATGTTCGGGCGCATTATTATTCCGGTCTTACCCACCTCGCCCTCAATCAGCCTGATCAGGCCATTGCGCCGTTAAAAAAGGCCCATGAACTGCGTCCTGCTGACCGGGATATTCAGTATCAGCTCGGAGTGGCGTATTTTTCAGTCAAAGCCTATGACAAGGCCGGTCCTCTTTTTGAGGAAGTCTATAAGGAAACCCCCAACCGTGAAAACCTTGGCTACTATGTAGGGATCTATCGTTATCAGGATAAAAAATATTCGGAAGCGGTGGAGGCTTTCGATAACAATCAGTCGTCCGATGCCAACCTGCAACAGTTGGCCCGGTATTATCGGGGATTATCCTTGGGTGTGCTGGGCATGACGCAAGAAGCGGCTTCCGAATTGGAGGCAGCTCAAAAAATGCAGACGGTCTCCCCCATTACGGCGGCCTCAGTCCGAATTCGGGATGAGTTGTTGGCGACCCGAAGGGTGACGGAGAAAAAACGGTTTCGAGCCCAGGTCAGTTTGGGTGGTTTTTATGACGACAATGTGGCGATCAATCCTAATAAGGAAACGATCTCGAATCCGAATCAGCAGCTCGTCCTGAATAATTTGCGAAGCCGCAATACCACCTCACCGGGGATGGTGGGGTCCGTACTGTTGGATTATGCGTTTTTCCGTGAAGGGCCCATGGAGGCCACCGCGACCTATTCCTTTTTCCAAACCCTGAACTTTCATGACAACCTCGATGATTTTAATATCCAGAACCATCTGGTCGGGCTGACCGGTTTTTATCGGGGCGTGGCCCATTCGGTGCCTTACCAACTGGCGTTTCAGTATACGTATGATTATCTGTTCCTGGATATGGACGGGTTCCTGGCTCGTCACACCCCGGCCTTTAACGGGACCGTGATCCTCCCTACCTTTACCGCGCCTTTGGTGGGGGCCGTGGCCAATTTAACCAATATCCTGGTTCGGTATCAGATTAAAAGTTTTTTCAGAGAACCGGCGGATAGCGATTTCCGGTTTACGAGCGAAAGCCGGGATGCGTATAACATCATGACAGGATTCGTTCATACGTTTCGTTTTGCGAATGATCAATATCTTCTTCGTTTGGGGTACCAGTATGATAACGAAGCCGCCGATGGGACAGCCTTTTCCTATCGCGGGAATCGATTTCTCACGGGTTGGCAGGTTTCCTTGCCATGGGGTGGGGTCATCATTCGCCATGATTATGATATTCACTGGCGCAACTATAAAAATTCTCAGGTTATCTTTACGGATGAAGATGGTCGATTGGTACCTCGGGATGACCGACAACGATCTCATTTGGTGCAACTGATTAAACCCCTGCCGTATAACCTCACCTTTACCGCCCAATTCCAGCGGATCGACAACGACTCGGATATTCCGGTGTACGATTACACCAAGAATGTGTTTACCGGCTTGATGACATGGACCTATTAAGGGACATGAGGCCGTGAGGTATGGTCCTTCCTCATCTATCGGGAACGTGTAGTCGATGGGCTTGCGGGGATTCTCCGGGGCATTTCCGGATTCGAGCGGGCCTGATTGTTGCCGGCCTTTTGGTCCTGGTTCTGACCGTTCCCATATTCGGTCGCTCTGACTCGTCTCAACTCCTCGCTGCTGCTCCTACAGATCAATCTTTCTCAGCTGATCAACTGCATCAGCAGGCTCGAGATTTTCTCAAGGCCGGAGAGTATCGTCTGGCTCTTCCCCCCGTTCAGCGTGCCCTGGAATTACAGGAAGCCAACTTGGGTGCTGATCATCCCGAGGTAGCCGACATTGGCACGACCTTAGGGCTTGTCTATTTTCAATTGGCCAAAATCGATCTGGCCAAAACCACTCATGAGCGGGCCTTGAACATTCGGCAGGAAGCCATAGGATCTGACAGTGTTGAGGCAGCGGAAAGTCTCACGCATCTCGGTCGGGTGTGGATGGCGAAAGGAGAGTATGGCAAGTCTGAGGACATGTTCAAACATGCCCTGACCATTCGCGAACAGGCTTTTGGACCTCAGCATGTCGCGGTGGGAGAAACGTTAATGTATTTAGCGATGGTACAAGGCCTTCAGATGCGACTGCAGGAGGCCTTGGCGACTCAGGCCCGGGCCGTTCACATCTTCGATAAGGACCCTCAAGCTCCTCCCAGCGACCATTCCATGGCCCTGACGAGTTATGGCGTAATCTTGATCCGGAATGGAGAGTTTGCAAAGGGCAAGCCGTTCATCGAACGAGCTCTTCTGGTCCAAGAGGGTTCCCTGGGTTCGAGTCACCCGATCGTCGCCCGGACGCTCGATCACCTGGCCGATGTCGAGATGAAGATGGGGCATCCTGAGCAAGCTCTGGCCCTTGCGAAACGTGCGCTGAAGATTCGTGAAGATCGACTGGGTCCTGAGCATCCTGAGACTTCCGCCAGTCTCCATACCCTTGGGGGATTGGTCTGGAGACAGGGAGATCTCAATGCGGCTGCCGGATACTTCCAACGTGCCTTAACCATTACCGAGGACACCGTGGGATCGGCACATCCAGTGGTCGCGGCCAATTTGTTGAGCTTGGGGGAGGTCCATCGTCAGATGGGACATTTGGATACCGCACGGGAAATGTTTCAGCGGGCGTTGAAGATTCAGGAAATGACGTTAGGCCCAAAACATAATGACGTGACGGTGACCTTGACCCGTCTGTCTTGGGTGGCCATGGGTCAGAAGGATGATGCTCGTGCCTTGGCCCTGCTGGAACGGGCCAAGGCCATTCGTGAAAACAAGCTTGGGGGAAATCATCCCGACATGGCGTTGCTCGTGAATGATCTTGCCCGAGTTCATCACCGTATGGGGAAGCTCGACCGTGCTCGCTCGTATTATGACCAGGCCAGGCAGATCTATCTGGAAGTGGGACGGCTGAATCAAGATGTGGATGACGCGATGGCGAGTCAGTTACACAAGCGGGGAAAGGCCAGTCTTCAGGATTATGCGTTGTTGCTCGCTCATTTGTCTCAGGCACCAACTCATCAATCACAGGACTCTTCGGTGGTGACCGATGGATTTGTGGTCGCCGAGCAAGCACGGGGGTATCTGGTGCAAGCGGCGGTCTCGAAAGCCATGGCTCGTCTACAAGCGCGGCAGTCTTCCGATGTGGAGTTGGCCAAGCGAATTGATGAGTTGCGCCGCCGTCGACAAGTACTTTGGGACACCCTCCACGGGTTGTACGGCCATTCATCGCTCGATGCGGAACAAAAGGAACGGGTGGCTTCGGTCAAACAGGAAGTTCTTGACGTTCAGCGATTGCTGCATGAAGGATTGGCGCAACTGGAAGCCTCTTTTCCCCAGTATGCCGACCTGGCCTTTCCCAAGCCGTTGGGGTTGGATGCCATACAGAAACTCCTCGGTCCCCATGAAGCCTTGGTGAGTTTCTTCTGTTGGGATCACATGCTGCAACTCTGGTTCGTTCGGCATGGCCATCCGCCCGTTTCTTTAAGTTTTGGTATCCCGAAGACCTCGATTGTGAAACTCGTTGAACAGGTTCGTGGCAGTGTGGCTTCTCCTAAAGCGGTTTTTGATGTTCAATCGGCCTTTCAGCTGTATCGATGGCTCTTACAACCGTTGGAGCCTCAATTGTCAGAAGTTGATAATTTGATCATCATTCCCGATGAAGCGCTGCTTCCCTTACCCTTCGCTGCCTTGATCACCGATAACGCGAGTCCGGAGTTTCGCTATCTTGCTCAACAAGGGGCGTCAGGACAACCCTTGCCTCATGACCGGTTGAAGACCTTTCTACGGATGCCGTGGTTGATTCAACGGTTTCCTCTTACGGTGATCCCTTCCGCCTCGGCATTTAAGCTGTTACGAGAAGCTCGTTCATCGTCTTCTGCCGATGGAGATCGATTCATTGGTTTCGGGGATCCTCTTTTTTCCGGGTCGGGAACGCGACGAGGAGGAAAGATTCCTGAATTGCAAAAGGGTCGGGTGGCCTATGAACGGCTCCGCATGATGAATGCCCTCCCGGGTACGAAACACGAATTATTGGCGATTGCTCGAACGCTTGATGTGGACCCCACGACGAATGTGTTTCTGCAAGAGCGTGCCACGGAAACCCAAGTTCGCCAGTTGTTGGCTTCCGGTCGGTTGGGCTCCGCGAAGATTCTTTCCTTTGCCACCCATGGACTATTGTCCGGCCAATTGTCGGGTCTGGTGGAACCTGCGCTCGTCCTGACCGTTCCTGATAGCCCCACTCCGCAGGACGATGGGCTACTCACGATGGGAGAGATCTTGGAATTTCCACTTCCGCAGGTGGATTGGGTGATCCTATCGGCTTGTAATACAGCGGGGGGTGATGGAAGTGGACAGGGGTTGACCGGCTTGGCCCGGGCTTTTTTCTTTTCCGGGGCGAAGTCCCTATTGGTTTCCCATTGGAGTGTGGATGATCAAGCCACCCAGGCATTGATGACGGAAGTCTTTACCTTATTCGGAAAAGATTCATCCCTAATCAAAAGCCGGGCGTTACAACAGGGAATGCTAGCGGTCATGGCGCAAGGAAACTCTGAGGCACACGCGTATTTTAGTCATCCCTATGCCTGGGCTCCGTTTTTTCTGGTTGGGGAGAGTGGGTAAGCGGGTAAGTCTTGGTAGGTTTTATTCGTCCAGCCATTGCCTTCATGTTTTTCGGATTCGGTAACTCTGTCCTTCTGACGTAGAAAAGTAGGCCCATCCTCCTGAGCTGAGAATCCGTGATTCGCTACGGAAAAAGTGTAAATCTGAGCCGGCCTTTTTCGATTCCATGACCTTTTGCCAGGTCTGCCCTTCGTCGTCTGATGCGATGAGAAAGGCTCCGCTTTCCCTTTTAGGACTTTGAAGAAACGTTCCTGCGTACAGTTGTTGGTCCTTACCCATGATCCACCAGATATGGTGCCCTTTGGCAAATAGGATCGTCTTTCCTTTTCCCACGTGATTGCGAGGCGAACGGATAATACGACCATACCAATCGTCAGAACCCCAAAAGACAAACTGACGGCTAAAGGTAAGGTCGGTATGCCCATTCCTTTTTCCCTGGTCTATCCAGTGCCAGTTTTCCCCGTCATTGTCTGTCCAGGCTTGGCCCCGCTGGGAACTTTCATCGCCAGCGGCAAGGTAAATTCGATGATATTCCGGATCGACGCGCACCGTGTGGATGTGGTCGAGCCGTGGGTTTTCGAAGATGGGTTGCCAGGTAGCCCCTTCGTCTGTGCTTTTGTAAAGAGTGGCCATGGCATCCGGATCCTGCCGTGGAGAATAGTTTCCCACATAAAGGGTGTTGGTGGTCTCGTTTTCATCCATTCGCCAAGTGGGAACGGGTAATATTTGCTCCCAATTTTTTCCTCCATCTATTGACCGTTCCATGAGAGGGGTTAATTGTCCACCTATAAACAACGTGCCGTTTGAACTCACGAATAACATTCGTGGTGATGACACGCGAGATTTTCCCAGTAGTAATTGACGGCCATGTGGGTCGCGGTCGTCTGCCCAATACACCACTCCTTGATCATCCGAAAAATAGAGATCTGTTCCGCGAACGAAGCTGGCCCTCATCTGAAAAGGCAAGCGTTCAATCGTGTATCCGGTCGTGTTAATGGGGAGAGTATGCATATCGGGAACAGTGAGCATATACAAATCTCGGCGGCGTTGGTAGACGGCTATCAAACCGGAAATCAGGATGGCCACGGGAATCCAGGAGCTATCTCGGATTTCGGTCATGAGGCTTTCAGACAACATGTTGGAGCCTTTTTGATTCAGGCATGGGCCAATCGTTTTTCCTCATAACGTCGCGCGTTGTCACAACGATTAGAGGTTGTGAGCACATCCTATGCGGTTCTGATAGAACGGAAAAATGGATCATGTCGTTCGAGGAGCCATGTCTTTGGGGAACGGCTTTTTGTCGCGTAAGTATGTAAAAAATCGTTGAAGAATATCTCGGCAATCATTTTCTAACACTCCTGACACCACTTCAAATCCGTGATTGAACGGATACCCACGAGAAAGATCGCAGACTGATCCACATGCCCCAGCTTTGGCATCCCTAGTCCCAAACACGACCCGTGGAATTCGAGATTGAATGATAGCCCCTGCACACATGGGGCAGGGTTCTAGTGTGACGTAGAGCACGGAATCGGTCAGTCGCCATGTCTTGAGGACTTCTGCCGCCCGACGAATGGCGAGCATTTCGGCATGAGACGTCGGATCTTGAGACGTTTCACGTTGATTCCAACCTGAGGCAATCACCTGATGGTGGTGAACGAGTACGGCTCCGACCGGAACTTCGGCGCTCTCAAAGGCCTGCTCAGCCTGTTCCAGGGCCTGCCGCATGAATGATTCATCTTGTAGATGTTGGTCGAGGCGTTGAATGGTGCTGTTCCTTGAAACACACAGGGATGAGGCTGTCGGATTAGACGGTCGTGTTTCTTCAGGGAGAAAAAATGGTAACATAGGCCTATCGTGGTGTATAGCCAACCCGTTGGATTCACGCGTGGTCTCCTCTGTTAACGTGGTTATCGAACATCCGCTCCCCGTCGGTCAGTTACAGGAGATGTGGAAGGCGTTGGCCGACCGCTATTTTCATGGGAAACTGCCTCCCATTCGTATTGAGTGGAGTTCCCGTTTAACGGCGTCGACCGGTCTGTTCGTCAGCCAGGTGGGTCCGAGAAATCGATGGGTCTCCCCGACGTTTCGTCAGGGAGCTTCCCGGGTCATTCGATTATCTGCTCCCTTACTGCAGGAGGAGTCCGTTGAGGAAATCCGCCGAACACTGGCTCATGAGATGATTCACCAGTGGGAGTTTGATATCCGGAAACGCCGTCCCTCGCACGGAGATGATTTTCGAAGGATGATGCAACGGATGAATGAGGATGGGCTGCAGGTTCGCGTACAGCACGATTTGGAGTCGGCTCTAGATAAACTGAATCGGTATGCCTGGCAGTGTGTCGATTGCGGGTTGGCCTATTATCGGCACCGTCGGACGATCTATCCGGCCAGACATATGTGTAGCCGTTGTCATGGATCTTTGGTCGAAGTCCCGCTTTCATCCGATACGGGTTCTTCTGTGCGGAAGACGTTGACGTCGGCCTCTCATGCTCCCAAAGAGGATCGGACGCCTCCAGTCCAACTACGTTTTGATTTTTAGGAAAAGGGTGTGTTGATTACCGGCGGAAGGCATCCTTTCCTCGAATCACCTCTGCTAACAGTTTATCGGCCAGTTTTGCGGCTCGGCGATTCCGCCACCAGCGGGTAATGATGCTGTATGCGATGATGGTGATAAGGGTCAGGAGCAGTCCTGTGGATAGGCTATCCATACGGTCAGTGTATAAGAAAAATTTTCTGGATGGCAAGATCGATCTCTCTCACGCATCTCGAGCTCCATTGCCCCCAAACGGGTTTAAGATGAAATTCTCTAACCTATTGAATTGAAATGAAAAAAATGTTTTTGGTTGGGATGACATACCGAAGATGGTTGGGAAGTCCTGATGCCTGATTTGATGATTTTGTTAGGCGCCTTGGTGGTGATTTTATTGGGGGCCGAAGCGTTTACCAATAGTCTCGAGCATTTTGGGGAACGGCTGGGAATTTCTGAGGGGGTGACTGGATCAATCTTTGCGGCTATTGGAACGGCTTTGCCTGAAACGATGGTGCCCATCTTTGCCATCTTGTTTGGGTCGGGTAGTGAAACCCTGCGTCATGAAGTTGGGGTTGGAGCGATTCTTGGGGCGCCTCTCATGCTCGTCACGCTCGCGTTTTTTCTCATGGGGTACTTTGCGGCTCGCTCCCGTGGATGGGATGCCCTCCTGCAGCCTGAACGAACCGGGTTTTCCCGAGACCTTGTTTGGTTTAACTGGGCCTTTTGCATCGGTGTCCTGGCCACGTTTATCCCGCACGATTGGGGTATGGTGCGAGGCCTGATGGCTGTCGGGTTGGTTCTGTTGTACGTGGTGTACCTTGTGGTGACGATTCGGTCCTCTGCCAATTTGGTGGATGAAGGACACGGGACTGAGGCCGATCATCCCCTCTACGTCATGAAAATCGGGTTGCCGGATAATTTATTGGTGATCCTTTTTCAGCTGGGATGTGGGTTTGGGTTGATTTTATTGGGAGCCAAGGGGTTTGTGTATGGCATTGAACAGCTGGCTCCCCGATGGGGAATATCAGCCCTCGCCCTTTCTTTACTCATTATTCCCGTCGCGACGGAGTTGCCAGAAAAAGTCAATAGTGTGATTTGGATTCGACGGGGCCGGGACACCCTGGCGGTCGGGAATATTACGGGAGCGATGGTATTTCAAGGGAGTTTGTTGCCTGCATTAGGCATCATGCTGACGGCTTGGGTTCCTCAGCATGAGATCCTGATGGGTATGGCGATGACTCTCCTTGCCGCGGTGTATTTAACGTGGATGGTTCGGCGAGGTCCGGTACAACCCAAACATCTGATCATGAACGGACTGTGTTATCTTGTCTTTGTCGTGTCGGTGTTATTTTGGGGATGACCTCCTCCTCGTATCACTCAATGGTGCGGAATTGCTGATCTAAGGCCCCAATCGTGAATCTCCCTCAAGTCATCGTCACACGCAGGCTTCCTCCCAAGGCTTGGAATCAGCTGACCTCCCATGCCCAAATTCGTTGTTGGGAAGAAGATCGTCCGGTTGATCGGATGTGGTTGATGGATCACATTTCTGAGGCGGAAGGTCTCTACTGTTTATTGACCGATCGTATTGACCGAGACGTGCTGAAATTGGGCAAACGTCTTCGAGTCATTAGTACGATGGCCGTCGGGTATGATCATATCGCGATCGAGGAGTGTACCCGGCGAAACATTCCGGTGGGATATACCCCTGGTATTTTGACGGAAACCACCGCAGATTTAACTTTTGCCCTTCTTATGGCGGCCGCTCGACGAATCGTTGAAGGCGTCGACTATGTTCGTCAAGGTCATTGGACGACCTGGAGTCCAGACCTTTTGTTAGGGAAGGATCTTGCCCAATCCACCTTGGGAATCGTCGGATTCGGCCGTATAGGCAAAGCCGTGGCGTGTCGGGCTCAAGGGTTTGGCATGAAGGTGTTAGCGGTGGGGTCAAGCCGGTTTATGGATCTTCGTGACTTCCCATGGGTCACAGCGGTGGAACTTTCAGAAGCACTCGCACAGTCGGATTTTGTGAGCCTCCATGTTCCTCTTACCTCCAAGACGCGACATCTGCTTGGAGCCCCTCAATTTGGCGTGATGAAGCCTACCAGTATTCTGATTAATACCGCTCGGGGGAGGGTGGTGGATACCCAGGCTCTGGTGGAAGCGCTTCAATCCAGGACGATCGGTGGAGCCGCTTTAGACGTGACTGACCCCGAGCCACTTCCTCCGTCTCATCCACTGTTAACCTTTCCGAATTGTTTAGTCCTGCCCCATTTAGGGAGTGCCTCGATTGCTACTCGGACGAAAATGGCGTGTATGGCGGTCGAAAATTTGGTCGCAGGGCTGAAGGGAGATCGATTGCCGTATTGTGTGAATCCTGAGGTATATGGATAACGTGCGCCGTCTGTTCCCCTTTTCACCGTCGACGTGCTGGCCAAAATTGTCGCGTTCTTTTTTCCTGTCTGTCGTTTCCCATTTTTGATGGAGACCTTCTTTGCCACATGTCCTCGTGGGTTGGAAGAATCCCTGGCGCAAGAATTTCGAGACTTGGGCGGACAAGAGGTTTGCCTCAACCCTGGAGGGGTTGAATGCCAAGGTTCATTTCACCTGTGTTATCGTCTGAACCGAGAAAGCCGGATCGCCAGTCGGATTCTCTGGAAAGTGGGGCAAGGCCGATATGCCCACACCGATGATCTTTATCGTCTGACTCGTCAACTGCCCTGGCCGCAGTGGTTTTTGAACTCTCGGTCAATCAAGGTTCGAATCGTTGGCCAACACTCACCCCTTCGGAGCCTGGAGTTTGCCGGCTTGCGGATTAAAGACGGGATTTGTGATCGATTTGTCGCCGATACCCGCCGCCGTCCCTCCGTGGATAAAGGAGATCCGGAGGTACAGATTTTCGTGTTTGTCGATGCGAATCGTGTGCTTTGGTATCTCGACACCTCCGGGGAGCCACTGTTTAAACGAGGGTGGAGAACGGCATCAGGAAAAGCTCCGTTGCGGGAAAATCTTGCCGCAGGAATCCTTCAGCTTATCGGATGGACCGGAGATCAAACATTGATGGATCCGATGTGTGGATCTGGGACGTTCCTTATCGAGGGAGCCATGATGGGGATGGGTATCGCGCCAGGTTTCAAGCGTGAGTTTGCCTTTCGGCATCTGTTGAACTTTAACTCAAAGGTTTGGGAGGCACTCCATCAATCTCGAAATCCGTTAGCCAAAGAGGCCTCGCTAAATCTCATAGGGTTTGATCGTGACCCGCAAGCTGTCAAACAGGCCCGTCAGCACGGACAGCGACTGGGTGTCGTCAATCTCAAGGTCGATGAGAGGGATGCGTTGAGCATCGGCCCTCCCACAGAAAAGGGTATCATGGTCACCAATCCTCCCTATGGAGTTCGTTTGGGGAACAAACAGGAACTCGACGAGTGGTATGCCAAATTCGGTGATGTCTTAAAGCAACGGTTTTCCGGTTGGCGGGTGTTTGTGCTTTCAGCCGACCCTCAGTTCCCGAAACGAATTCGGTTGGCTCCGTCTCGAAGGATTCCTCTGTTCAACGGCGCCTTGGAGTCACGGCTGTTTGAATTCCGGATGGTCAAAGGGGGACACCGAAAGGCCGCACGACTCATGAAGCAGGCTGAAAGGAAGCGGGGGTATGCCTAAAGCCGCGGTTGTCCAGCCATGTTGATGAGGGTGATCCATACGTCTTCAATGCATTTGAGAACGTAGATCCATTCGTCGCAGGTCGTCGGCCGCTTAAAGAAGTGGCAATTGGGAGGATAGGTAAAGTTCTTCGGTGAGGCGGGTGGAGAATCAGAAAAGAGGGCCACGGGAATCGCTCTCAAGCGCGGGTCTGATTGGAGTTCTTGGACGATTTCGCACCCGGTACGATCGGGAAGGTGATTAGAAAGAAAAATGAGGTCAGGTTGAGGCGCTTCCATAAAGGGATATTCCTGGTTCAGGAAGGCTATTCCACTATCTCCGTCCTCGGCTTCATGAATCTCCACGCAGATAATTTGTGCCACCGATAAAGCTTCCCTCAGGGCTTCGACTTGGGCAGGGTCGTCCTCGATGGTGAGGATTTTTATCAGGCTTTTTACCGCGCCTCGCATACGTGTCCTTCCTGATGAACGAGCTGAACATGGCTAGAGGGTAGCCGAGATGGACCTCCTCCTCCGAGAAGGTTCATACATGTGTGTCGTCATTCCAGCCTTCTGGCTTGGTAAATTTTTCGGTCGATTTAGTCTTGAGTTTAATGAACGGGTTTGGAATAGGGGAACGAGGAATGCATGAGAACGAACAGCATACGGAAGCAACATGTTTTACTATCCGACATGTTCGTCAAAACCTCCGGGTTCTGCTGAAACGAGATTGAATGGCAGTTTCCCATTCGAATCTATACAAACATTACACAATCGAGAAGAAGATGACATGACCTTTGGTCGTCAAAAGCATGCCTTCCAAACAATGATGACGGCTAGGTCCTCATCAAGCGAGATAACGTTCAATCAAATTGAAGACACGAGGGAGGGCTTGTGGGCTTGTGGCAATGATGCCATCCACCACGGGTTGGGATTTATTGCAACGGATAGGATGTTGTTGCCGGTCTACCACGATGCCGCCGGCTTCCTGAATAAGACAAAGCGATGCGGCAATATCCCATTCATTTTGTGATCCAATATTGATGACGCCATCAACTTGCCCATTGGCGACCAAAGCCAAGGAATAGGCGATGGACCCCAATATCATTTGACAGTGCGCCTCTTGTTTCCACTGTTTGAGGATCGTATGAGGAACGTTCCAGGGATTGACCAATAGAGTGAGGGGGGAGAGGGCGGTCTGGCGCGCCTGCATGGGGCGGCCATTGGTCATCGCTCCTCGCCCATGCACTCCCCAAAAGTGTTCTCGAGTGCCGGGATTATACAGGGCGCCAATTACCGGTTGTCCTTGGTCGATCAGCGCGATGGAAATCACATATTGCGGAAGGGCTTTTTGAAACGGTTTTGTGCCATCGATTGGGTCAATGATCCAGGTCCGGCGTTTTTCCAGACGGGAAAGATCGTCAGGCGTTTCCTCTGAAAGCCAGCCATCCTGGGGAAAATTTTTCTGAATGCGCTCTTGAATGATTCGATTGATCTCTAGGTCGCCGTTAGTCACCGGTGACCCATCTTCCTTGGTCTGGACCGTTATCTTGTGAAAGGGAAATTGTTGCAGATACCGACCGATTTCCGAAAAGAGGGTACGAATCGTATCAAGTTCGCTCTGAAATGCAGACATCGTTGATGGTCGGGACCGGGGAAGTGGTTTGGGGAAATTCCCCTTCCTGTTTTGAGGGGAAACTCCAGGAACTCATGAAGGCTATGGAATAATGGTATTCTACCTGAAAATGGCGGTAATGGTAGAGCGTGGGGCGTCATACTTCCCCAGACGTGGTCGGCTGATTGGACTGCCGGAAAGAGAAGTTCCAAGGTGAACAGGTCCTATCGAGGTGCGGCGGAAACCGGGGGTCTGAGGTTCTTCTGTCCGGAGGAAGATGATGATGGGAGTAGACTCATTTTCGTATGACCCGAATCAGAGTCAATCTCAATATTTCAGCTGAACGCTTCCAAGCGTATTATCAAGGGCAGGTCGATACGGTGATCGCTCTTTCCGAAGATGGACGGACCGTTCAGTTCCCGGCCAGGGTTCTTCGTCCCTTTTTTTCTTTCCAGGGTGTTCGGGGGACCTTTGAGATTTCCTACGATCGAAACATGAAGTTTCACGCTATCCACCCAATCGATCCTTGATGACCTTGACCCCGACTAGGTATGCCTGATGACAGGTGAAGATTTATCCCTCATCGGTCTCTTCATGAGTGCGTTCGTTTCTGCCACCCTTCTCCCTGGCAGCTCCGAGGTGGTCTTAACCGCATTGGCCACCCACAGTCAGTTATCGCCTTGGCTTTTATTGGCCGTCGCCACGGCGGGGAATACGTTGGGAGGAATGAGTACGTGGGTGGTGGGATGGGTCATCAGTTGGCGATACCAGGTGTCTCAGTTAACCAAACCCGAACATCGTCGAGCGGTCATGCATATCCGCCGCTGGGGAAGTCCCATTCTCCTTCTCTCCTGGGTTCCATTCCTTGGAGACCCGCTCTGTATCGCCGCGGGGTGGATGCGCATTCCCTGGGTTCGGTCTCTCTGTTTTATCGGAGTGGGGAAGGCCCTTCGCTATGGGGTGATTCTTTCTTTGGTTCAGCCTGGTTGAGGCTGTGGGAAAGGAGGGATGCCTATAGCAATCCCCGCGTGTTGTTGGTAAGGTGACCCAGCTCCAAGGGCGAAAATCATTATACCGATAGATGAGAGGGTATGAAGGTTCCTCTTCTTGATTTACAAGCCCAATACGCCAGTATTCAGGCCGATGTTCTGAAGGTCTTGGAAGAACTCTGTGCCGAGCAAGCGTTTATCCTCGGTACAAGAGTTGAGCAACTGGAAGAGACTCTGGCTGATTTTTTGGGGGTGTCGTATGCCATTGGCGTCGCTTCAGGGAGTGATGCGCTGTTGTTATCCCTCATGGAATTGGGGGTAAAGGCTGGCGATCGGATTGCGACCGTCCCGTTTACGTTTTTTGCGACCACGGGTGTGATCTCCCGTTTGCAAGCCAAACCGGTATTTGTCGACATCGATCTGACGACATTTACTCTTGATCCTTCACAATTGTCAGATCAGGTGATGGGGGAGTGTCAGGCCATCCTGCCGGTTCACTTATTCGGGCAATGTGCTGACATGGAAGCCATTACTCAAATCGGAGAAAACGAAGGAATCCCCGTCATTGAGGATGCGTGCCAAGCCATAGGGGCACAACGTCATGGGGTCCATGCCGGTGCCTTCGGCCGAACCGGATGTTTTAGCTTTTTCCCGTCGAAGAATTTAGGGGGATTTGGGGATGGGGGTTTGATTACGACGAACGATCCTCAGATTGCTGAACGGCTCAAACTCCTCCGTGTTCATGGGAGTCGTTCTGAATATCATCATCATTTAATCGGAATGAATAGCCGTCTTGATGCCCTTCAGGCGGCGGTTCTCTTGGTCAAATTCCAACATTTACCCAAATGGACGGCCCAACGACAAGAGAATGCGAAGACCTATCAACGCTTGTTCCAAGCCCATGGGTTAGACAGGGTGATCACCACTCCATTGATTGGAGAGGGGAACTCCCATGTCTATAATCAATTTACGATCCGAACCCCTCAACGGGATGAGCTGAGTGCCTACCTGACCCAACATGGGATCGGCAATCGGATTTATTATCCGGTTCCCTTGCACTTGCAAGAGTGTTATCAGGACCTTGGCTATCAAAAAGGAGACTTCCCTGTTGCCGAGCGAGCAGCAAGGGAAGTGTTGTCCCTCCCCATTTACCCCGAGCTTAGTCTTGATCAAATCACCTATGTGGTAGAGACGATCAGGGCATTTTTCAATCAATGATCGTCGATCATGAACGTGCAAAGAGGCGAGCGGGTGGCTTTGTCCTGACCCTCTTGTCGGTCATCTCCTCCACGTCTTTCCTGCCTTGGTAGGGCTTCCCGTTCTTTGGGTTTTCTTGAGAATGCCCTGATGGTCGGCTATAATCGCCACTTTCGTCCGGATTGAGGCACGGAAGCTTGCGTCCCGCTTCTGACGTATTCACAATTCTCTTGGGAACGCCCATCTCCAGCACCGACTTTGGGGTATGCCACCTAGAATCACGTCACGGTGGAAAGAAGAAGTTGTCTCTTTTTTGGGAATGACGCCATGTTAGATGCCGATGATTTTGTCAAAGGCCTTCAAGGCATAGGGTTCGATTTTTTTACGGGAGTTCCTGACACGATTCTTGGTGGGATTATCGCCCATTTGACGGAGGAGCGGTTATATACGCCCGCTGTCCGTGAAGATGAAGCCGTGGCCATGGCGGCTGGGGCCTATCTGGGAGGTCGGATTCCCGTGGTACTCATGCAAAACTCTGGATTGGGTAATGCGTTGAATGTCCTGGCTTCCCTCAATCTCATCTACCGGATCCCCTGTCTCTTGTTGGTGTCTTGGCGTGGGTTTGAAGGCAAAGATGCACCCGAACATCTTGTGATGGGAGAAACCATGACGAAAATTTTCGACACCGTGCGAATTCCTTATCGGATTCTCTCTCCGGAGACGGTTGTCGATGACTTGCAATGGACAGCGAAGACGTTCATGGAACAACGGATTCCTTTGGCCCTGGTGTTAAAAAAGGGGATTGTCAAAACCGTTCAACCTTAGTAGGGATTTATCAGAACACCTTAGGTAGAGAGACGATGATCGGACCAGAAGAAGGGGTCATGCAAAGCCGGGCACAAGCCATGGCAGCGATTTTTGAATTGCTCACGGACCAACCCCTGGTGATTTGTAATGGTTTTCCATCCCGTGAGGCCTGCAAACTCAAAGATCGTGATGCGAATTTTTATATGATCGGATCTATGGGGGCTACTGCAGGGATTGGTTTGGGCCTAGCCATGGCCCGACCGGAAAAGACGGTTGTCGTGTTTGACGGAGATGGGAATGTGTTGATGAGTTTGGGCACCTTGGCGACGATCGGAGCCCTCAAGCCCAAGAATTTTCTTCATGTGGTGTTCGATAACGAAGTCTACGGATCAACCGGAAACCAGCCCACATACTCTCGTCTGGTCGGCTTGGATAAAATGGCTCGTGCAGCCGGGTATGCGAATGTGGAACGTGTCTGGGAACGGGAAGACATCGTGTATGAATGTAAGACCATGTTGCAGGAGCCTGGACCAAATTTTTTGCTGATCAAGGTCAATGAGCAATTGGAAGAAGCTGATAGAATCGCTCTGGCTCCTTCGGACATGACAGAGCGCTTTAAGAACACGTTCAGTCAATGATGGCTGGGTAGTCCCCTTTATCACGAAGGATTATTTTTATGATTTTACTCAATCCCGGTCCGGTGAACGTGTCTGAACGGGTCCGCCAGGCCTTACATCGTCCGGATATCTGTCATCGGGAAGACGAATTTGCCGAACTCTTGGCGGATATTCGACAGAAACTTCTCGATCTCTTTATCCCAGAAGGGCAAGAAGACTATACGGTGATCATCTTGACGGGCTCGGGAACGGCCGCCGTGGAAGCGGCACTGTTGTCGAGTCTCCCTGTTGGAAAACGGACCATGGTGATCAACAACGGCGTGTATGGGCAACGCTTGTCTTCTATTCTCCAAACACAACGATTGACCATTCCTGATCTTAAATTTGATTGGGAAAAAATTCCGAGCCTGCAGACCATCGAATTGGCTCTCCAGCAACACCCTGAAGCCCACACCGTTGCGATGGTTCACCATGAGACCACCTTGGGGCTCATGAATCCTATTGAGGAAATCGCCAAACTGGTTGATGGATATAACCGAGTGTTTATGGTCGATTCGGTGAGCGGGTTGGGTGGGGAACCGTTAGATATCGCCGGGAGTAATCTCTATATGGTGGCTGGGGCAGCGCAAAAGTGTATACAAGGGTTTCCCGGAGCGTCGTTTGTTTTCGTGCGG
Organism: Nitrospirales bacterium; assembly: GCA_965223275.1. Taxonomy (GTDB): domain Bacteria; phylum Nitrospirota; class Nitrospiria; order Nitrospirales; family UBA8639; genus Nitrospira_E. The sequence goes on along the minus strand of OZ244992.1, from coordinate 1,003,377 downwards.
AAAGGATTTATGGAGCGGATTCAGAAATACCCCAAGCGTTCCTGGTACTTGAATCTCGCGAACTATTTTGAAGAGCAGGAACGAGGCAGTATTCCGTTCACCCCGGCCGTCCAAGTCTATTACGCCTTTCAGGAGGCACTCAATGAATTATTGGAGGAGGGGCTCGAAAATCGTTTCCGTCGATTTCGAAGCTATGCCGATTTGATTCGGGGGAGGATGAAGGATTTGGGCATTCAGTCGGTCTTGCCGGCTGCTCATCAAGGGAACACGTTAACGGCATTTTACCTTCCGGAGGGTTTGACCTATTCCACTCTCCATGAAGGATTAAAAAAACAAGGATATGTCATATACGCGGGCCAGGGTCATCTGGCAGATAAGATTTTTCGGGTGGCGAATATCGGTGCGCTCACCGTAGATCACATCGAGGGGTTTTTAACAGCCTTTCACGCGACACTTCAAGGAAAGTCGACTCCCGCGTGAAAGCCATCATTTTTGCGGCAGGGGTGGGAAAGCGTCTTCAGGCATTCACTCAGGGGCTTCCCAAATGTCTGGTAACAATCGATGGACAAACCTTATTAGCTCGTCACCTGGAGCATCTTCAGCGGTTGGGAGTGGAAGGCCTAGTTCTTGTCGTCGGTTATAAACACGAGGCGATTCGAGATGCGATCGAGAATGAGAACCCCTTCTCCGGGGATATCCGTTGGGTGGTCAATGAACAGTATACCCGTGGCAGTATCACATCCCTTTGGGCTGCCCGGTCTGAGATGAATGACGATGTCATCTTGATGGATGCTGATGTCCTCTATGCCCATGAGATTTTGTGCCGCTTGGTCACGTCGAGACATACCACCGCTCTTCTCATGGATGAGAACGTTCGGCAAGACTCGGAAGAATGCATGGTTTCGGCGATTGGGCAGCGAGTGATCCGACTCAGTAAATCGATCCCCTCTGAATATGAAGACATTGGAGAGGGAGTAGGGTTTTTACGGGTCAAAAAGGAGGATATTCCGGTATTATTAGAAGCGGTGCAGCGTCATATTGACGCTGAAAACCTGGATATGGAATATGAGGATGCGTTGCAGGAGTTTTTCGAACGGGTGCCCGTCGGGTATGAGAAAATCGGGGGGTTACCTTGGGTCGAAATCGATTTTCCTGAAGATGTGAAGCGAGCAACCGATCAGGTCTTGCCCGCCATCCACGACTTGGAGAATAATACGTTCGAGCCTTTCCTGAACCGGCAGTGATTGATCATGGATGGAACGCTGAAACAAGAAGCGACGTATGCGGTCGATACGGCCATTGTCTTGACGACGTCAGGGGCCTTCTCCCAGGGGCTGAGTGGCGGCCAGGAATCGATCCCGAGTCCACTGACCCGGGTGGGGGGGCTGACTCTCTTTCAGCGGACGGTTATCACGCTCCAACGGGGGGGAATCTCCCAAATCTGGGTGTTAGCCGGTCCTGAAGAACACCGCCTTCGAGAACTCATTCAACGGGATTCAAAAATTCAGGCTGCGGTACGGTGGCTGCCCGTCGCTGAATTTCCTCCTCAAGATCCCGCAACATGGGAGACCTTGGCGGAGGAAGTGCCCGGGGCCTGCATGATTGTCGGATGCCATACGGTGTTCTCACCGTCATTGGTTCATCAATTGCGTCAAGAAGGAGGGGAGGGAAAGGCGGTCGTGGTCGTTGGGGATGCGCAAGAGGGAATCCATGTCGGAAACCCTAGAGTACTCTTACGGCAAGAGCAACCTGAGGGTCGGTCGTTAAGTTCGGTGATGTTTCAGGATGTTCACACCGACCAGACCCAACAAGGGTCAGCGTCTGACCGCACGGCTCCCAACCCCCATCTTCCCATTGTGGCGGATATGATGGTGTTGCCTGTCCGACTTTTGGGTATTTCAGGAATTTTACAGGCCAACGGGACCAACCCCCTGCGGTTGGCGTTAGAACAGGCAGCCGTGGAGGGGACGGTGCAGACCGTATCGGGTATCCCAAACGGTTTTCGGGACGTGAGAGGTCCTCAAGGCCCTGAGCGTGCTGAGCAGATGCTCCTCCAGACGCTTCAAACGAGAAAAGGGGGAATGGATGGCCTGATAGACCGATATGTCAATCGAAAATGTTCAGGATTCTTCACTCGCATATTTTTGAAGCTCGGCTGGACTCCCAATGCCATTACGTTATTCTCGATGTGCCTCGGGTTGGTGGCTGCAGGGTTTCTGGTGCCGGGTGTGTGGGGATGGGCGGTTATTGGTGCCCTCCTCTTTCAACTCTCCGTCATTATCGATTGTTGTGATGGAGAGGTGGCTCGCTTAACGTTTTCAGAGTCCAAGTTTGGTCAGGAATTGGATATTTGGGCTGATAATGTTGTCCATATCGCCATTTTTGCGGGGTTGGCGGGTGGCGCCTATCTGCAGGGGCCGTGGCAACATTCGATGTTTCCTCTGCTGCTCGGAGCTTCGGCCATCCTAGCCAACATCGTGTCTCTCCTTTTAGTGAATCATGCACGACAACTCTTGACGCGCCCCAGAAGCCTCCAACGGATCACTGACCATCAGCGCTCACGGATTGAGGGAATGTTGAGTCAGGTGGCCAACCGTGACTTTTCCGTTCTGGTTCTGCTTGGAGCGTGGTTTGGGCTTCTGCATTGGTTCCTAGCCCTTGCTGCCGTGGGGTCGTGGTTGTTCGTGATGATCATGACCTGGGTCCTTCGCCACAGTCTCTTGTCTCGTGCTTAAACTTGTCTTCCTGGTCGTGGGTCTCGTGGCCCTGATCGGGATGATCCTCCTCATCGGGCCGGAAGCCATCTTCCAGGCAACCTCACAATTAGGTTTTGGAGAGTTGGTGGTAATCCTTTTGCCGATGATCCTGGTGTATGGGTTGGAGGCGTTCGGATGGAAGTTGACGCTTGGCCCATGGGCCAAACAAGTCGGCTTTGTCCGGCTCTTTGCGATTCGCATGGCGGGAGAAACGGTAAATGTGACGACGCCAACCGCGTATGTAGGGGGCGAGCCCTTAAAGGCGTATTTGTTGCGTCAACATCACGTGCCCATGGTAGAAGGTTTAGCGTCTGTGGTCACGGCGAAAACCACGATGACGCTTGCCCAGATTGTCTTTATCCTCGTGGGTTTGGGATTGGCCTTTCTGATCATCGGGGACTTTGGCCAGCACGGGGTGGCGATGGCGGTCAGTGTAGGAGTGTTAGGGTTTGGGGTGGGTGTGTTCGTGCTCCTGCAACGGTATGGGATGGGGATGGGTCTGTTGCGTCTCTTGCGGGTTTGCCGAATTCGGCTCGCCTTCCTCGAATCGCGAGAACACCACATTCAGAAGCTGGATTCGACGATACAACAATTTTACTCGGAACATACCTCGACGTTCTATGCGGCCTTCCTTACGTTTTTTGTGGCATGGGTGACGGAAACGCTGGAAGTCTTCGCCATCCTTTATTATTTAGGGGTTGGAGTGGATGTGTGGACATCGGTGTCCATTGCCGCGTTGACCGTGTTTATTAAAGGTGGAACCTTCTTCATTCCCGGGAGCCTGGGAGCCCAAGAAGGGGGCTACACCTTGTTGCTTATGGGTTTTGGGTATTCGGAGGTGACGGGGCTCACCTTTGCCCTCATCCGGAGGGCTCGAGAACTTCTCTGGATTCTGATCGGGTTGATCTGTTTACTGTTGGTGAAGGGTCAGGAGGGATTTCAGGAAGGTTCTCAAGCGTCTTAGGTAGTCAAACCCATGCTTGCTCGACTCCGACTTATGGGCTTGAACTCTTGGCCCTTCTGAGGAATAATTTGTGGGTCAACGTTCGGGATATATTGAAGGGGAAAGGGAACAGATGTGATGGACATTCGACTTGGCACCAATATTTTGCGAAATTCTAGTGGGGTGTTTATTGACCAAGGCAAGGAGCAGCTTCGAATCGAATGGGGGGAAGATTCCAAGGCGGTCACACTGAGTATGGGGGTGTTTATGCCGACAGGCAATGAAGTGGCGACCCTGAAGTGTAATGTGTGGGAGCGCAATCCCAACGACCGGTTCGTATTGACGACAACTCCGGAAGGCGTCAAGATCGAAGACACGACCTTAAAAACCGTCGTGATGGAAGTCCGAAAAGAAACCGATCAATCGGTGGAAATTCCTTCAGCCAAATTCTACACTTCTCAAGGGACCTTATCAGAAATTTCTCCGGAATGGTGGCGAGTGGGCAACAAGATGGAATTGACGGGAATCGATGTGGATATGGAAGGTGGGGGAATTGAATTCCCCGAATAACAATGGCTCAGCAAGGTTGTGAGAGCGTGGAAGGGGCCGGTCTTTCGTGTTCAGGAACTTGCATCTTTTTTCTATCTTGTAGGAGATCCCCTCATGGAAAAGACCGGATTTAAAGAACAGCGTCGACGGTGGGTCAAAAAGTTAGGGAAAAAGGTATTCCGGTCATTGTTTTCTTGGCTTGGGAAGCAGTCATTGGTCGGGGATAAAGCGTTTTTTGAGACGAAAGATTTCCCCTGGGCGGTTCAACTGGAAAAGAACCATGCCGTCATCCGCAAGGAACTCGAAACGTTGCTGGACAAACGGGACCATCTTCCGGAAATGCATACCATTTCGAGCGATCAAAAGAAGCTTTCACAGGGAGGCAACTGGCGAGCGTTTTTTCTGATGGGATTTGGGTATGAATCGGACCAGAGTTGGAAACGCTGTCCGGAAACAATGAAAATTCTGTCTTCGATCCCCGGGATTGAATCGGCATTTTTTTCATTCTTGGCACCCCACAATCACATCCCTCCCCATCGGGGCATTACGAAAGGTCTTATTCGCTGTCATTTAGGTCTCATGATTCCAGAACAACGCGATCAAGCCGCCCTTCGGGTGGGAGATGAACACCGCCATTGGGAAGAGGGCCGATGTATCGTGTTCGATGATACGTTTAAACATGAAGTCTGGAATAATACCGATCAGGAACGTATCGTCTTACTGATCGATGTGGAACGTCCCTTGAAATTCCTTGGACGGATGGTCGCCCGTGGGTTGGTCTTTGGTATCACCCGAACGGCCTACGTCCAGGAAGCCAGAAAGAATCTGGATGGGTGGGAACGGTATTTCGAAAAAGAGACCGCGAAAGCCGGGCAGAATTGAGGTTTCCCATCGTCATGGAGAGTGCTCCCCGCTGCCACAGGATGGGTTGATGCGTTCAGGCTTGTCGAGACTTCGCTCGGTCCATTAACCGACAAAACGAACAAATAGAAGCCGTCGTCGGCTGCCCGCAGGTTTCACAGGGATGAAGCGTCCGTTGATCGAGAGTCGTCATTGAATCGGCGTGTGAGGCCATTTTCCGTTGTTTGTCTAAAAATCCCCAATAAAATCGTTGTTTGGTCCCAGGAGATTCCGTTTCTAAACGGTTAAGAGCTTCCTTATAGGCTAACATCTTGGCCCCCTGAGCCATGGGGCAATCTTCCACCACATACTCGATCCGGTTCACGATGGCGTAGGCCGCAACCTCTCGTTCGGTCATGCGATACAGGGGTTTGACTTTTTTGGCGAATCCCTCGACCGAGGCTGGCAGGACCGGTGCTTGTTTTTGCAGGTATTCCTCCTGCCACTGTAAGACGTTCCCGAGGAGTCGGGCGGCCTCATCATCGAGATTATGCCCCGTGGCCATCACGTCAAATTTGTGTTCCCAGGCAATACGGTTGAATTGATACCGTTTAATCGTGCCACAAGCCGAACACGTCGGACGTTTGACCAGGTTGGCGAGTTCCTTAATGCCGTCTCCGGCATCTTCCTCAACCGTATGGGTAAACAGTTCTGCTCCACAGGGTTGAGCCACGGTTTGGTGAAATTGTTCGACCTTTTCCTTCGAGCGCAAGGAGTAGCCAGGGATGCCTAAGTCGACATACAAGGCATCTGCCCGATAGCCAAGTTTTAACAAGATTTCCCATAACGTGAGGCTGTCTTTTCCCCCAGAAACGGCCACCAGGATTCGTTCCTCAGGCGTAAACATCTTCTGGGAGTTGATGGCTCGCTGAACTTGGGTTCTCACGAAGTCCGTGAGACACGGTGCACAAAAGGCCGTATTATGGCGTGGAAGTCTCAGGACGGCAGGTTGCGGGCATTTTCGACAACGCATCGTCTACCCTCCAGATATAACGGGACGAATTTCTACGGTATCACCGTCGCTCAGTATTTCATCCTCGGTGAGGAGCATGTCGCCTCGGATGGCCAAGAATGCTTCCTGGATGAGATTGAGTTCTTTAAACACCTCACCCACCCGTTTTGGCCCCTGAAGCGTGACTTCACGGGATGGATGACTCAGAATGATCTTCATATGCCTTAATAATAAAGAGAAATTTCTTGTGATGGCAATCAAAAATCTGAAACTTCTCGATCATGGTCCCGTGGAGTCCCATACCGAGAGACCTTAAGTCTCCGGGGGAAACAGTCGAAAAATGGACAAACCCCCCAAAGCAATTCCGCAAAAATCTTTTGGACTGTTATGCCACCGGAAACGACGAGGCATAAAGTTGGCCCATCCGTTTGGGTGGAAAAGGGGGGGAAATGGGAAGCGGTCTTTTTAAGCAATCTCCAAAGTCAAATGAAGATGAAGGGGGAACCCGCTCGACCGAATGGGTGCCCAAGTACGTCAAGCCCGACGATACATTCTCCCATAGCTCATCGCCAGGGCATCATGATGCCTCAGCTGGTGATCCTCCTTCTCCTTCACCAACCACAACAATCTCCGATTCCCAACGAGAAGAATCGGGGTCTGCCCTTGAAACGCCCCGAGAAATGCCCACTGGGCTCTCAGCCGATCAACTGTGCATTAACACCATTCGAACCTTGGCCATGGATGCGGTGCAAGCTGCCAACTCAGGCCACCCGGGCACTCCGATGGCCTTAGCTCCCGTGATCTATTGGCTCTGGAATAACGTCTTACGCTTCGATCCTGAGGCTCCGCTCTGGTCAGATCGAGACCGATTTGTGCTGTCGGCGGGTCATGCCTCCATGCTGCTCTATGCGGTGCTGCATTTAAGCGGCGTGAAAGCCCTTAATGGTCAGTATGAGCAAGCCGGGCAACCTGCCGTGACCTTGGATGATATCAAACGATTTCGTCAACTCGAGAGCAAATGTCCCGGACATCCGGAGTATCGGTGGACGGCGGGGATTGAGACCACCACGGGACCGCTGGGGCAAGGGGTCGCGACGAGTGTGGGAATGGCTATGGCCCAACGATGGATGGCAGGGTATTTTAATCGCCCTTCTTTTTCCATGTTTAGTTACAATGTGTATGCGTTGTGCGGGGATGGGTGTTTGATGGAGGGTGTGTCGAGTGAAGCGGCGTCATTGGCCGGTCACTTGAAACTTTCCAATCTGTGTTGGATTTATGACAATAACCGCATCACCATCGAGGGAGCGACCGATTTGGCCTTTAGTGAGGATGTCGAGGCCCGGTTTGCGGCATATGGATGGCAAGTCATTCGAGTCGAAGATGCCAATGATTTACGCCAGTTGGATAAAGCCTTTTCTGGGTTTTTGGCAGAGTGGGAACGTCCCACGCTCATCATGGTTGATAGTCAAATCGGATTCGGTTCTCCTCATAAACAAGGGTCCCCTAGAGCGCATGGAGAGCCGCTGGGTGAAGAAGAAATTCGCCTGACCAAGAGGAATTTTGGATGGCCTGAACAGGCCAACTTCCTGGTGCCTCCGGAAGTGCCAGTCTATTTTCGTGAAGGAATCGGTGCTCGAGGGAAGATGTTACAATCGGATTGGGTCGAACGGTTCACGGAGTATCGCGAGCACTATCCTGAGTTAGCCGACCATCTTGTTCGGATGCAGTTTCGTCAACTTCCAGAGGATTGGGATCAAGACCTTCCCTGGTTTTCACCGGATCCGCAGGGGTTGGCGGGGAGGGAGGCTTCCGCGCGAGCCTTGAATGTGTTCGCCGAACGCATTCCCTGGCTGATCGGGGGATCGGCGGACCTCGCTCCTTCCACCAAAACCCGTCTTACGTTTGAGGGAGCCGGAGATTTTACACGGGATGGAGAGTGTGGTCGGAATCTGCACTTTGGTGTTCGAGAGCATGCGATGGGGGCCATCCTCAATGGCCTATCGCTTTCCAAGATTCGGCCCTATGGTTCGGGGTTTTTGATATTCAGTGATTACGCACGGCCGGCTATTCGGTTGAGTGCGCTCATGGAAATTCCGGTGGTGCATATTTTTACGCATGATTCCATCGGCGTGGGAGAGGATGGCCCTACCCATCAACCCATCGAGCAACTGGCCTCACTTCGGGCGATTCCCGGACTCATAACCCTGCGTCCTGCCGATGCCAATGAAGTCGTGGAGGCCTGGAAGGTCATCATGCAACTGCAACATGAACCGGTTGCCTTGATTCTCACGCGGCAAGCGGTTCCGACCATAGATCGGCGACGCTATGCTTCAGCGTCTGGTGTAGCAAAAGGCGCCTATGTGTTGGCCGATGCTCCCGATGGATTGCCGGAAGTCATGTTGTTGGCTACCGGGAGCGAAGTGGCGTTATGTCTCGAGGCACATGAACGACTGCACGAGTCGGGAATCCGAAGCCGGGTGGTGAGCATGCCTTCCTGGGAAATATTCGAGCAGCAGAGCCAGGAATACCGCGATGCGATTCTCCCTCCCGGGATTACGGCACGAGTGGCGGTGGAGTTGGCCTCGACATTCGGATGGGAACGATATGTGGGCCCCAAAGGCACCATTATTGGGATGAACACGTTTGGGGCATCTGCCCCCCTCCAAGCCTTAATGAAAAAATTTGGATTTACGGTCGAGCATGTCGTCGAGGCCGTTCACTCCCTCTTGCCGGGACCGGGCTCACGCCCACTTGAACGTGCTCGAACAGAATCTGGTCAATCAATGAAACGTGATCTTGAAGAACAGCCAACGGTCGAATCGGAATCATTGCCAGATGTTGAATCACCTTCGGAATCCGCCCAAACTCACTATGATCCTGACTTAGTCGCCACACGTTCTATTTTTCAAAGGAGATGACCTCATGAATCCCCTCAGACAACTACATGAAGTTGGACAGAGCCCCTGGTATGACTATATTCGCCGGGGCTTGATGTCAACGGGAACACTGCAAACGTTAATCCAAGAGGATGGATTGATGGGTATGACCTCCAATCCCGCCATCTTTGAGAACGCCATTGCAGGGAGTGAAGACTATGAGGAGGACCTGAAACGGCTGGCACGGGAGAGGATCGGAGTTAAAGATATTTATGAACGTCTGGCCATCAGGGATATTCAGGATGCCGCGGACCTTATGATGCCCGTCTATGAACGGACGGCGGGTCGGGATGGGTATGTCAGTTTGGAGGTATCACCGGATTTGGCGTTTCATACCGAACAAACGATTCAGGAAGCCCAACGACTTTTTCAAACGGTCGGTCGGAAGAATGTGATGATCAAAGTGCCGGGAACGGCCGAAGGGTTACCCGCTATCGAGGAATTGCTCGGGCAGGGGATCAATATCAATGTGACGCTCCTCTTTAGTGTGGAACGCTATGAACAGGTCGCACGAAGCTACGTACGTGGACTCAAAAAACTGGAAGAACGGGGAGGGGACCTCAAGTCTGTCAGTTCGGTGGCGAGTTTCTTCGTGAGTCGAATCGATACGCTTGTGGATCAACGTTTGGATTCCAAAATCGCTCAGGAATCCGATGGGGCACGTCGGTCGATGATGGAAGGATTGAAAGGACAAGTGGCGATCGCGAACGCCAAGTTGGCGTACCATCGGTTTCAACACATTTTTTCTGAACCGGAATTTCAGCCACTCAAGAAACAAGGGGCACGAGTGCAACGGGTCCTCTGGGCCAGTACCGGGACCAAAAATCCTCACTATCCCGATACCTATTATGTGAATTCACTGATCGGACCGGATACGGTGAATACGATGCCTGAAGCCACTTTCGGGGCGTTTCGTGACCACGGGACGGTTGAGAGTACCCTGCAGCATGGAATGGAAGAGGCTCGGCAGGTTATGGCCGACCTCTCCACGATAGGAATTTCTATCGAAGAGGTGACCGATACCCTTCTGAAGGATGGAGCCAAACTGTTCGTGAAGGCCTTCGACAAACTTTTGGGAACGATTCAGCAGAAACGGGTGGACGTGTTGGGCTCGGAAATGGATCGAGTGACGTATGCCTTAGGCTCGTTTCAAGGAACCCTTGATGAGACACTCCGGAATCTTCAAGACCGCGATGTCGTGCGACGCATCTGGGCAAAGGATCCTTCGGTATGGCATGAGGATCCTGCTCACCAGTCGCTCATACAACAGGCCTTGGGATGGCTCACGATTATTGAGGAGCAAATTCCCATGTTATCCCAACTGCAAAGTGTCGCTCGCGATGTTCAGGATGCCGGGTTCCGGCATGTGTTATTGCTCGGGATGGGCGGCAGTAGTCTTTGCCCCGAAGTGCTCCGGATGACGTTTGGCATTCTCGGAAACTTTCCGGAATTGCATGTCTTGGACAGCACCGTTCCTTCTCAGGTGCGATCGTTTGAGCAACGGGTAGACCTGACAAAGACCTTGTGTGTCGTCGCGAGTAAAAGTGGTTCCACCACGGAGCCTCTCGTCTTTCAGAAATATTTCTTTGACCGGATGCGTCAAGCGGTCGGAGATAACGCGGGTGCTCACTTTGTCGCGATTACCGATCCGGGTTCGTTATTAGAACAACTGGCCAAGGAACAGAAGTTTCGCCATACTCTTCATGGGGTGCCGGAGATTGGTGGACGGTATTCGGCCTTGTCTAATTTTGGGGTCGTCCCTGCAGCCTTGATGGGGGTGGATATCGAAGAATTCTTGTTGAGGGCCCAGCGCATGCGGGAATCGTGTGATGCCGGTGTCCCCGCTTTTGCGAACCTTGGGGTGAAACTCGGCGCGGCGTTAGGCTGTTTGGCCAAGGACGGTCGGGATAAGATGACGGTCATCGCTTCCCCGGTCTTATGGGATTTTGGTGCCTGGCTGGAACAACTCCTGGCGGAAAGTACCGGCAAAGAAGGCAAGGGCATCATTCCGGTTGATGATGAATCCCTGGGGGCGCCTGAGATGTATGGCCAGGACCGTGTCTTTGTGTATATCCGCTATGCGGAGGGAGTCGACTCGACGCAAGACATGCAAGTGGCAGCCTTAGAGCAGGCCGGGCATCCCGTCATTCGGATCGACATGGCGGACCTCATGAATCTGGGGCAAGAATTTTTCTTGTGGGAAATGGCGACGGCCGTCGCGGGTGCGATCCTGGAAATTAACGCATTCGATCAACCCAATGTGCAAGAGAGTAAGGACTATACCAAAGCCTATTTGGATACATTTAAGAAGACCGGTTCTCTTCCCGTGGATTCCCCTATAGTCACCGAAGACCATCTCCAACTGTATGCGGATGACAAGTCCCAACTTCACCTCCAAGGCAAGAACACACTAGGGGAGATTGTGGCCGCGCATGTGGGGCAACTACACGTGGGTGATTATCTGGCGATCAATGCCTATGTGGAGCGTACCGAAGCAGTCCACACCATCCTGAGCCGTATTCGGGAAAAGGTGCGGAATGCCAAAAAGGTGGCGACGACTCTCGGGTATGGTCCTCGCTTTTTGCATTCCACAGGTCAACTCCATAAAGGGGGACCGAATTCAGGGGTATTTGTGCAACTCACCTGCGAAGATGATCCTGATGTGCCCATTCCGGGAGAGCCCTATTCGTTTGGCATCTTGAAGGCCGCGCAAGCCTTGGGGGATTTGCAAAGTTTGACGACGCGGAACCGACGGGTGATCCGGGTTCATCTCGGAAAGAATGTGGCAGAGGATGTAGCTCGTTTGGAGCAGGCTATTGACGCGGCGTTGAAGAATCCTGCTCAGGTGCAGTGAGGGGAAGTGGATTGATGCATCGAGACCGTGTGGTTGCCTTCTGCCTTCACGCTTAAACGTGTCGCCAATGCCGGCCATCGGTTTCGATCAATCGTTCGGCTTCGACGGGCCCCCAGGTGCCGGCCTGATATTCCGGTAGCCATTTGGTCCCGTGTTTGGCCCACCCATCCAGGATGTCGGTGACCCATGCCCAGGACGCTTCGACCGCGTCCCGTCTCATGAAGAGGGACGCATCTCCCGCCATCACGTCCAATAACAATCGCTCATAGGCTTCAGGGGAAGGGGCATCGAACGCATCCCCGTACTGAAAGTCCATTTCGACCGGGTGCGTTTGCGCTTTCGTTCCCGGAACTTTAGAAATCACTCGGAGTGACAGGCCTTCCTCCGGTTGGATCCGTAGCTTCAGGACGTTCGGGGCTTGGGGAATGCCGGGATCGGCATTAAAGAGGATCTGGGGTATATCCTTGAACTGCACCGCAATTTCCGTAGCCCGTTTGGTCATGCCTTTTCCCGTGCGGACATAGAACGGGACCCCCGCCCATCGCCAGTTTTCCACGAATACTTTGAGGGCAACGTACGTTTCAACGGTGGAGTCGGGCTTCACCCCTTCCTCTCGACGGTACCCTGGGACTTCCTGTTCATTGATCGTGCCGTGCGCGTATTGGGCGCGGACGGTCATGTGTTCGACATCTTTTCCTCGAATGGGTCGCAAGCCTCGTAGCACATCCATGCGGGCGTTGCGAACGACATCAGGGTCCAACGAATACGGGGGCTCCATCGCGATCAAGCAGAGGAGTTGCAGGATATGGTTCTGGACCATGTCTCTCAAGGCCCCGGCTCCCTCGTAGTACGCGGCCCGGCTTCCGAGCGTCACGGATTCACTCACGGTCAGTTGGACGTGGTCGATATATTTGTGGTTCCAGATGGGCTCGAAGATGGAATTGGCAAAGCGCATGACCATGATGTTCTGCACGGTCTCTTTCCCCAAGTAATGGTCGATGCGGTACACCTGTGACTCATCGAAGACATCGCCGATCGCCGTGTTGATGGCTTGGGCGGAGGCCAGATCATGTCCGATTGGTTTTTCCACGATTACCCGGGAGTAGGTTGGTGCATGTTCCGCTTCGGAAACCAGTCCGACCCGGTAGAGACCTTCGCAAGCGGGAGAAAAGGAGGTAGGAGGAATCGCGAGATAAAACATGCGGTTGCCCGGTAATTGCCATTGAGTCTCGATCTCCTGAATGCGATCACGAATCTTGTCGTAGTACTCGGCGGCACCGATATTTCCCGCACAATAGAACAGGCGGGATTGGAAGGTTTCCCAAGAATCGGTCTTCAGTGATTGACGGGAAAATTGTTCGATGCCTTCTCTGGCGATCGCTCGGAAATCCTCGTCGGAAAGGTCCTTGCGTCCGAGACCGAGGACGGCAAAATTGTCTGGCAGGAGTTTATCCAGAAGAAGGTTGTAGAGGGCCGGCAAGAGTTTGCGTTTGGTGAGATCACCCGAGGCGCCAAAAATCACGACCGTACACGGTTGGGAGGCCGCAGTCCGGTTGATGGTGACAGGTTGTTCAGGCAGGGGTGGGGGAGAAGACGGCATCAGGGCCTTCCTCAGTCCTTTGATCGACGGACACTATGCCCGCCGAAGGCATTGCGTAACGCGGCCAACATTTTTTCGGAGAAGGATTCTTCCTGCCTGGACCGAAAGCGGGTGAACAGTGCTGTCGAGAGGGTCGGAACCGGCACATCCTTATCCAAGGCATCCATGAGCATCCACCGGCCTTCTCCTGAATCTTGAACGTACCCTTTCAAGCCTTCTAACTTGGGATCATCCTTGAGGGCTCCGGCGGCGAGCTCCAGCAGCCAGGACCGGACGACACTCCCATGCATCCAGAGATCGGCGATTTTTCCCAAGTCCAACTGGTAATCACTCTTGGACATGAGTTCGAAGCCTTCGGCGTACCCTTGCATCATACTATATTCAATCCCGTTGTGAACCATCTTCACGTAATGGCCTGCGCCCACTCCTCCGACATGGGCCCAGCCATCTTTGGGAGCCAAGGTCGTAAAAATCGGGGCCAGGTGCTGAACCACCGAGGATTCGCCTCCCACCATCAGACAATAGCCGATCTTCAGGCCCCAGATGCCTCCGCTCGTTCCCGCATCGACATAATGAATAGAACGAGACTGAAGGGTCTTGGCCCGGCGGGTATCATCATGAAATTTCGTGTTCCCTCCGTCGATGATGATGTCCTCGGGTTCCAGGAGGGTAGAAAGGTGGGTGATGGTGTCTTCCGTCGGGGCTCCGGAAGGGACCATGACCCACACCGCTCGTGGCTTGGCAAGTTTGCTGACGACATCTTCAAGCGACGAGGCTCCGATGGCGCCCGTGCCTTCGGCCTGTGTGACGAGATCCGTGGATCGGTCATAACACACCACCCGATGGTCCCCCTGTCGAAGGCGGGTGACCATATTCATGCCCATTTTCCCTAGTCCGATAAATCCGATCTCCATGGTAAGCCCCTCCTTGGGTGAAACGCGCGATTCGGCGGTTCGACGAACGAATCGGAAACGATTACAGCGAAGAATAAAGTGATGGCCGGGTGCGCCGAACGACCGTATGGTCCGCCCGTTTGGTGTTCAACGCCAAATCCAGATTGCACGCAGCCGTGATTAAGCCGAAATGCGTGAAGGCCTGAGGAAAGTTGCCCAGTTGTTCCCCTGAATGGGAGACCTCCTCAGCGTATAAACGGAGATGATTCGCATAGCTTAACATCTTTTCGAAGATGAGTCGTGCTTCAGTCAAACGGCCGGCCTTGGTGAGGGCTTCTACCAACCAGAATGTACACATGCTAAAGGTGCCTTCCTCGCCTTCCATCCCATCCGAAGCGGCGGTGTTGGTATCGTACCGGTAGACCAGACTGCCGAGGGCCAATTGCTCTAAGGTTCGATCGATGGTGGAGAGCATGCGAGGATCGGTCGGTGAGACAAAGAAGACGAGTGGCATGATCAAGTTGGCCGCATCCAGGGCGTCACTGTCGTAGGCTTGGACGAAGGCGCCGACTTCGGGATTCCATCCGCGATCCATGATCTCACGGTAAATCCGATCCCGTTCCGTCATCCATCGAGCGCGGTTTCCCGGAAATCCCCGGTTGTCGGCCAATCGAATCCCGCGGTCTAGCGCGACCCAGCACATGACTTTCGAGTAGACAAAATGTTGCCGACCCCCACGCACTTCCCAGATGCCTTCGTCGGGTTGTTCCCAATGATCGCACACGAAATCCAGGAGCCGACATAAGTTGACCCACAGGTCATACGAGATGGAGGCGCCGTGTTTGTTATAGAGATACACCGCATCCATCAAGGCTCCGTACATATCCATTTGCAATTGTGCCGCTGCGGCGTTGCCGATGCGCACCGGGCGCGAACCACGGTGCCCGTTCAGATGTGACAGTTCTTCTTCGTCCAGATTACGACGTCCATCGATGCCGTACATGAGTTGAATGGATCCATCCGGGTTTAATTCATGGCATCGGGCGTTGATCCAATCCATAAACCGGCTGGCTTCGACCGTGAAGCCCAGGCGAAGCAGGCCATAGAGAGCGAAGGCGGAATCACGGATCCAGGTATACCGGTAATCCCAATTTCGAGGCCCCCCGATATGTTCCGGAAGGCTGGTGGTCGGAGCCGCGACGATCGCGCCGGTCGGAGCATAGGTCAGGAGCTTTAGGGTCAAGGCCGAACGATGAACGACTTCCCGCCATCGGCCATCGTATTGGCATTGTGAGAGCCAGCGTTGCCAGAAGGCCGAGGTATTCTGGAACGCTTCCTCCCCAGACTCCGGAGTGGCGAGCAGATGATCTCCGTTTTTCTTCTCGAGATATTCCAGGAAAAAGGTGAGGCTGTCTCCTTGTTGCAGGGTGAATTCCTGATAGGCACCCGTCTCATTCGTGTGGAGCGTGATCGGACTGACCAGTCCGACGGAATAGGATCCGGCTTTAAAGATGACTCCCTGGTCGCGAGTCTCGATCTCATGGGCATCACGGCCAAAATTAAACGCGGGGGTACACTCCAACCGGAAGGTCACGGTGCCACGCACCACCGATAGCATGCGTATGATCTGATGTCGCCGGGGGCGGTAGCCCGCTTCGTCCGATTCTACCGGCATAAAATCCGTGAGTTCTCCGACACCGTCGTGTTGGAGGAAGCGTGTGAGGAGGATATTGGTTTCGGGGAGATACATTTGGCGGGTATTGCCCTGCTGAACGGGAGCGATTTTAAAATGTCCGCCAATCTTATCGTCTAAGATTGCCCCGAAAATACTGGGGCTATCGAAACGTGGAAGACAACACCAGTCGATCGATCCGTCAAGGCCGACGAGGGCAATGGTATGGAGATCCCCGATAATCCCGTAATCCCCGATATTCTGATACGCCATGTGGTGATCCTATAGATGAATGTTCAATGTGGATGAAGGAGGAAGTAGGGGCAATAATACCCAAGATTGATTAGAAATACTATATATAGTCAGGAATTTTGTGATGCCCATCAAGATCTAGAGTTGAAGTCGGAGGGGTGAAATTTCCGTGGTAATCGGTCCCGGTATCCAATGGGAATTCTTACACTCGAATATCGATATGTGAAGGAGAGCCGTCCAAGCGAGGAGGGCCGCCCTCATGTTCCGGAGTTTTCTCAGGTTCGGTCTTTTTGCGATTCCCTCGATGGTACGGATGTTGTTGCCCGACATCTCCATCTCCCACGGCTGATGTCGTGCGTTTAGGGAGAGGGGGGGGAGGAAGTTGTCGAATCTCCATGAGGCCACCCTAAAAGGATTGTTGAACCTGAACGTGATTCGTGAGTTTTACCTTCAGTTCCCTTCTAATATTTCTATCGTGAAAAATTCTCAAAACTTTAATCCAAGGTCATGAGTCCCGATCCCCGCTGGTGTTAATGATTCAAGGAGGGCTTCCGAAATGAAATATTCATGTGGTGAAATAAGGAATTCCGGAAATATGGCAAAAATACGTAATACTATTTCATTGCGTATGTCAGCAATATTTACGATTATATTTTTCCAATAAAGACATATGTTTTCTGAATTTTAATAAGTACAAAGTATTAATTTTTGTATATTGGTTTGTAAGCATCCTCTTACAAGATTTTTGAGGACAAATAGGCATGCTCGAGAGTAGATTTTTAAGTGGTATATGAAAAATTCAATAAAACCAGTATGTTATAACATTGTTTCCTGATCGGATTTAATTGGTCCATAAATTGCTTTTCAACACACCAAGGTCATGATGTAGTCAAGACCTACCCCTCATTTGAGTTGCACCCCCTAAAAAAAATCTACCCCCAGTAAGTCTAGGGGTGTCGTTTGGCCGTTTCGAGCCAGGGTTTCGGGGCTCTTGGATTCGGCTGTGCCAATGGCAAGTCCGTGGATAAGGTGATTATTAACCCCGTTATCCCCTCGAAACACAAAGGAGTGTCGAATATGATGAAGAAAAAGGTTGGACAACTCACCGGGATGCTATGCGGAACCCTCCTGTTGCTGGGATTAAGTTCCACGGCCTTCGCGCTTTCATTGGCCCCTACCATGCCTCCCTCTGAAATTTTTCCCAATACGAGTAACGACAATTCAGGTAATGACGAGGATTTTCTTGCTAGCGTCATGCCTGGGATGACGTTTGATCTGGCGTATAAATTCGAACCAGAAGAGGGTCCTTTTTTGAATTATGACGGGCGTCGGACAGATAATGATGCGGATGGATGGAACGATTTTATTATTGAATGGGAACTTGGGGATATAATCGACTGTTCCGCCGAAGATTCCTGTTGGTTAGTGGTCAAAGACGGCCAAAACGTACCGGGAAGGTACTTCTACAACCTCGGTGGTGGTGCTTGGGATGGGACAGAGCAGATTATCGGAACAGGTTTCTGGGAGGGAATTAGTGGATCCATCTCTCATGTGGGCATCTATACCAAGGATGGTAATGGTGGTGGCCCTCCTGGTGGAGGGGAAGTGCCCGAGCCAGGTACGGTACTGCTGTTCGGGACGGGTTTAGCGGGGTTAGGGTACTGGCGGTTGCGGTCGTCCAAACGAAAAGCCTAACTCACGCACCTCTTACATTCTGGATCATAGTGTAATCGGTAACGGCCTTCGCTCTAACGGGCGAGGGCCGTTTTTTTTACCATCCAAATATTTAAAGGTGCTCATTCAGGCCCTGCATGAAGGTTCTCTACCCATCTCTAGCTTTTTCCCATCGCAATTCCTGCTTGAAAAATTTCTCTCGCACTTTTTGTCCCCTATAGGAATGTCCCTTTCCTGAACGTTCTCAAGAATTTCCCTTCCTCCACTGTTCTGTTTTCTCCAGTGATCACATATTTTCCTCGCTGACGATTCGGTTCAAACCTCCCCCAAAAAAAATCGTAGGAAGAGGTTGAAGGCAATTCGTGGCTCCTCTGTGCCACCCACTGAATCCAATTCGCGACAACGATAAAAAAAATCATGCAATGGCCCCTTGGGGTTTTTGATCTTCTATCCGAAAACACGAAGTAACGCGAAATTTACGTATGAACCTGACAAAGGCAAACCTTTCGAAAGGGAGGGACGCAAAGTCACCGGTCTACGGGAGCCATTCCTAGGACAGCGGGACCGCCAGGACGACGAGTCGGTTGTTTTCCCCCAACCTCGTTCATCCTGTAGCCGCAGAGCAAGATTTTTCAGCAAGGTTAAATTTTCACATTATGATCCATTTATCCGGAGGTTAGTGGTATGGGGAACGGCAACAACATGCAATTTGGAATACCGTCAATCGGTCAGTTCCTTACGAAAATAACCGAAACATGCCAACGGGTCTTCCCGTTGTCGGTGATGGCAGTCAGTGTCGTCGCAGGGGTGGGGGGAGAAGTTCCAGCCTTTGCCCAAGCACCGTTGGAATGGAAGTCGGGGCAAATTCTTGTCCAACCCCGGACAGGATTATCCGAGGACAAGTTTAACGAAATTCTCCAACGGTCCAATGGAAAGGCAAAAGCCAAAATCGGCAACATGAATATCTATGTCGTGGATGTTCCTGAGAGGGCTGAACAGGCAGTGGCCCGGGCCTTGGCCAAGAACAAACATGTGCAGTTCGCCGAAGTGGATGGATTGGTCGGACCCAGTGCGATCGTCCCGAATGATCCGGTCTATCCCAAGCAGTGGCATCTCCCTAAAATTCAGGCACCCATCGCGTGGGAAACTACACAGGGAGGGGGAATAACGGTGGCGGTCCTGGATACCGGCGTAGAGGGGGACCATCCTGATTTGCACTCTCAAATGGTAGCGGGGCGAAATGTGGTCTCCGACAATTCAGATACCTCTGCTATCCATAGTCATGGAACAGCCGTAGCCGGAACGTTTGGGGCGGTCACGAATAATGGCCAGGCTGTGGCCGGGGTGGCAGGGCAGGTGAAGATTATGCCAATCCGGGTTACGAATCGGACCGATGGGAGTGCCTACTGGTCGGACGTGGCCAAAGGCTTGAATTGGGCAGCTGACCATGGAGCAAGGGTGGCCAACATTAGTTATGGGGTTACGAACAGTAGCACGGTGACGACGGCAGCGAATTATTTCCGCAGCAAGGGTGGGGTGGTAGTGGTCGCTGCGGGGAACAATTCGACCGATCCTGGCTACAGTGACAATTCGTCGATGATCTCCGTCTCGGCCACGATTCAAAGTGACGAGCTGGCCAGTTTTTCCAACTACGGAAGTTTTGTGGATGTGGCCGCCCCGGGCTACTACATTTATTCCACCCGAATAGGAGGAACCACCGCCGCGCATAAGGGAACCTCCTTTGCCTCACCAGTTACCGCGGGAGTCGTGGCCCTCATTATGGCGACGAATCCCAATTTATCACCGACAGAAGTTGAGGCAGTGTTAAAAAACTCAGCGGATGATCTGGGCAATACATTGTATTATGGAGCCGGTCGAGTCAATGCCGCCCAAGCCGTGCAAATGGCCGGAGGAAATTCCGGAGGGAACGACCTGGAAGATCCGATAGTAGCAATAACCAATCCTTCACGGGATTCGACCGTTACTGGTTGGGTGACGGTGGACGTGAATGCGACTGATAATGTGAGAGTCACGAAGGTCGTGTTGTACGCCGGGAGTCAAGAGATCGGAGAAGATATGTCCGCCCCGTTTCAATTTGATTGGGATTCCACCAAAGAGACTGATGGGCTAACGACATTGATCGCCTATGCCTATGATGAAGCGGGGAATGAAGGCAGCTCCGGGTCGCACCCGGTTGAGGTGAATAATATCCAGGACCCGGTCGATACGACACCCCCGACTGTGAGTATTAGTCAAAATCCTTCCTCTGACAGTAGTTTGAGTGGGACAGTCTCGGTAACCGTGGTCGCTTCTGATGACACGAGTCTCTCCTCTGTTAAATTGGAAATTGATGGCACCCTGAAAGCCTCGTCTAATATTAGTCCCCTGACGTATTCATGGGATACCACAACTGGTAGTGATGGCTCATATCTTATTAAAGGCCTTGCGGTCGATGGGGCAGGCAACGCCAGCGAAGTGAATGAATGGGTGACGGTGAAAAATATTCAGGATCCGCAGGATCCGGTCGATACGACGCCGCCTACGGTGAGTATCTCAGCCCCCGCAAATGTTGGGACGGTCAGTGGGACGGTCTCGGTGAGCGTAGGCGCGACTGATGATGTCGGGGTGACCAAGGTCGTGCTCTACGCGGGCACGCAAAAGATCGGGGAGGATACCACGTCTCCGTATCAGTTCTCCTGGGATACGACCCAAGTGGCCGATGGCTCGGTGACGTTGCAGGCGTATGCCTATGATGCGGCAAACAACGAAGGGCGTTCGGATTCGTGGAAGGTGGAGGTGGATAATAGTGGTTCTGAGTCTGGAGATACCATTCCCCCGAAAGTCTGGTTTGAGCCCGACCTTTCCGGGAAGACGCTAAGTGGAAATGTTGGAATTTCCGTGAAGGCTTCAGACAACCAGAATGTCGCCACCTTGGTCCTCTACATTGATGGGAAACAGGTAGGGAGTACCAGCAATTCCACCAAGTTGCGGGTGGGGTGGCAAACCAAGCATGCTTCCCCCGGAGAGCATGTGATCAGCGCCATGGCCCAAGATTCAGCTGGCAATATCACCGTGGAATCCATGACGGTGATCGTCGCTGAGGGGCAGAAGGGGGGCAGGTAAAGACAGTTCGATTATGCTTTTCGAATTCCTAAATTGACCCCTATGAAGAGTCCCCTGCCAGGCGAGTGGCTTGGCAGGGGATTTTTTTTAAAGCATTGCCGCCTCTCATCGGCGAACACATCAGCTAATGCCATTTGAGCCTATCCTACATGAGAGGAGATAGATCCACCTTTGAGTAAAGCCCCGGCTCTGTTGGGCCGGGGCTTTTTTTGTCGTTCATCGCCCCCTACTCCTAACCTTTTGTGCTAACAAGATTTTCAAGTATCCATGTGGTTATAATCCTGGCTTTATGTCACAGGGAAAACCCAGCAAGCAAAAAAAACGAGCCTCAACGAAAGAGAACAGAGGGAAACCGTCACCAGCGTTGTGGAAAAATGTCGGGGAATCTTACACTGGAATTTTCCCACTGAGTTTTTCTAACCATATAAATTTATTGGAAATTTTTGCTGATTGAGAAAGGAACACAATTTCCACGTGTTAACTGATGTCAAAGAGGTCGAAAAGACGAATTGGCATGAATCCTTTATAAACTTATAGAAACATTAGGAAATTATTCCCTATTTCATAGACTACACATGTGGATTTCACTGGTGGAATATGGTGGTATGTCGATACTTTTATCAACAAGGTAAGACGACAGAACAAATTCGACAAAAATGAGACTAAAATCCATTGAAAAACAAGGTTATTTTTTTTTGGATTGGATTTTGCATCCCCATCGGCAGTGGTTAAAAAAACTTGAGTGCAAAATTAAAAAAAATAAGCACTTATCCCCTAATTTTTTTAAAAGGAGTGCGGATCATGAAACGAAAATTTTTCAACAGTATGGGAAAGGCCGTTGGTTTTCTGACCTTAATTAGTCTTTTAGGGTTGGGAACAGCATTTGGAAATCCCTTTGAATTTGAGGGGACGGTCAATGGTGGCACTGGTTCAGGAACAATGGACATCACTGGTTTGGGGACCTCCACCGTGACGATTACCATTGAGAACACTTCTCCTGATGACACGTTTGATTCCTCAATTACCGGATTTGGAGCTAATTTCGATACGACTGGCTTAACTCTTACTAGCTGGACTTTATCCGCAGACACCTTAGATGGTACTTCAACTCTTTTGATTGGAGACGACGGGGACACCTGTGCCGGAAATGCGGATGGTTGTAGCTGGGAATTAACATCCTTCGATGATGGTGTGACATTGGATTTCATGTCAGTCACCCAAAATGGAAATAATGGGGCTCTTTATAATCCAACCTCTACTATTGATAATGGAACGACCCCATCTTATGAAACTACGGCAACCTTAGTCTTGAATTTCGATGGCAATACTGGGGATCTAACCACTGGGGACTGCGGCAGCGGGCTGGGAGATTGCACTGCCTTTATGCGGTTCCAGCAAGTAGGTACCGGCGGGACCGGTAGTCTGAAGCTTGTAGGTGTCCCAGTTGATGATGATACGGAAGATATAATCGAAGACGATGTAATCGAAGATGACGTTATCCCTGAACCGGCCACGGTACTCCTTTTCGGGACTGGCTTGGCGGGCTTAGGTCTCTGGCGCTGGAGACAACACAAAGCCTAACGAACGAAATCTAGAGCACTCCTTTTCTTAAAGCCGTGGCCGGCGTCTGATGACGAAGGTCACGGCTTTTTTTTTAATTCCTCTATCCCATCCTATTCCGCGGGGACTGAGGCGTGAGGTTGGTTCGCTCGCCATCCACCCTAATTGAATTTAGGGGTAATTGGTATATGCTTACAAAGAGTAGGTTTATGGTGCTTCTGTCTGTTGCCTAGGTTTACTGAATGGCGGTGATTTAAGATTTTTGAGATTTAGAGTTATTTCGTTTCTTCTGTTTTTCCCCTTTTATGACACCACTGAAAACTGTTTTTGGCTGTGACCTCCGGACTCTTGCAGTCTACCGGGTCTGCTTGGGATTAGCTTTTTTACTCGATTTGGTCCTTCGCGCGCGGGATTTGCGGGTTTTCTTCACCCATGACGGGGTGCTCCCGCGTCCTGACGGGACCGAGCCCTTTCTCCTTGAACAGGCCTTGTGGATTGCTGGATCGTTGCCTTTTCAAATCGCGATCTTTCTTGGGGCTGGCCTAGTCGGAATCGCGTTGGTCCTCGGCTTCCGGACTCGGTTGGCGACGTTTATGGGCTGGGGGTTTCTGGCTTTCATCGATCTGCACAATAATCTGGTACTAAATGCCGGAGATGTCCTTTTAATTCTGCTGTTTTTCTGGTCGAATTTTCTCCCCTTAGGAGCCCGGTTTTCTGTGGATGCAGCCTTGAGCCCTCAGGAACCCGTTTCGTCCAATGCCTATTTTTCCATGGGAACGGTTGCCATTTTGTTGCAACCTGCCTGCCTGTATTTTTTTAGTGCCTTTCATAAAGCGGCCTCGGCGGATTGGATTCCAGATGGGACGGTGCTGTATTGGGCGTTTCAATCGAAGTTTGTCACTCGCTCGATCGGGGAGTATTTATTGGCGTTTCCCGGCTTCTTGAAAGGGTTGACGCTGTATGTCTGGTGGTTGGAATTAATCGGCCCAGTCCTGTGGTTTTCGCCCTGGTGGTTTTTGCCCCTTCGTCTCACGCTTGTCGTTTTGTTCGTCTTCTTGCATATTGGGATTCTGGCTCTTTTGAGTGTGGGAATATTTCCGATTTTTAACTGGGTCTCACTCTTGCCCTTTATCCCTTCATGGTGTTGGGACCGGTTCGGTCCCGACTTGCACACGGTTGAACGCAAGGGACTGACTCTCTTGTATGACGGAGCGTGTGATTTCTCCAGAAAGATAGGATTGTTAGCGAAAACCTTTTTCATCCTACCCGCCATGACATTGCGTCCGATACAGGAAAGCCCAGAGATGGCTAAGGGAATAGACTCGAAGACGACCTGGGGTGTGCACGATGTTCAGGGCCGCCTGCATGTTGGGTGGGATGGGGTGCTCATGCTCATGAGGCACTCCCCCTTGGTCGGTGGACTGGTTCCCCTCTTTGCCTGTGGTCCGATTGTCAAGATAGGAAAAAGCCTGTCTGGTCTTTTTGTTAGACATCGAAATTTCTTGAATCGTGTCACGGCGGTGATTCTGCCCTATCGCCAAGTTGGGGTCTTTCTTCCACGATGGATTAACTGGACTGTTGGACTGTTGGCACTCTATATGATCTTCATTAATATCAGAACGTTACCACAGCTTCCCCATGAACTTTCTGACCCCTTCGTTATGGTAAGAAAAGGTCTTCGTCTTGGTCAGAAATGGCATGTTTTTAGGGCCGGTCGTCGGTCGCATACTTGGTATGTAATGCCCGGGAGACTCATCGACGGGACCGATGTGGATGTGTTTAATTTTCGCATGAAAGCTCCTGAGCTTGACCATCCCTCCTTCGAGGACTCTCGCTATCCCAACTATCGATGGCGTAAATACTTTACCAAGTTGAAAAAAGAAAAGTTTCGGGGGTATTTGGAGGCCTATGCGGACTATGTTTGCCGGGAATGGAATGCGCAGCATCCGCCCCTTCAACATTTGCTGTGGTTTCAAATATTTCTGTTTGGGCTAGCCACCCCTGCTCCTGATTCTACCGACCCCCCTCCCAAACCCACCAAATCTCTGTTTTTTGATAAATCCTGTCTAAAACAAGATTAGGAGTTATCTGTAGGGCTCTGTAGCATTTTTTTTTGTTTTGTGATGTGTTTTGAAGCTTTTATACCCTGAAAATACAATCGTGTGGTTCCCTCATCACTGATCCCTTCTTAGTATTAAATCTGGGTGGTACCCGGATAATGTTCTTGGGATGACTTAATTGAAGATCCCTATTGATTGAAGGGTTAAACCTTCACTTGAAGTAATCTTTGTAGGGAAGTCCCACCACAAAAAAAGCTCTTCTTTCGTGATTACCTGTAAGTTTTCTTAACACTTTCAAAAAATTTAATTGAAAATTCGAAAAATTTCAATGGCTTAATAAAAGTTAAAAAAATCTTCGTCAATCCCACACTGTCGGCATCCAAGCTGCTAGTTGGTTAATGCAAAAAAGGTTTGTTGGTCGGTGTATCAATTACCCGCCCCTTATATTTGAAGACTACGTCTTCTCGATAATTAGGACCACGCATCTCCTTGGGTATCTGACCTCAACCCTCAATTCCACCGGATTTCAAGCGCTTTTTACTTCTTTGGCACGCCCTAGAGAATAGGGTGAGGGCTTGCCTTAATGGGGGAGTGAGAAGTGGTAGTCAAGGGGAAGGATTTCTGTCGTATGGTTTTCGAGCTTTGGAAACAGATTCAACCGGTTGTGTGGAAACGGAACTGGATTCATGCATTTTTGACTGGCCTGCCTCTGGCCTTCATGGTTGTTGGGAGTTTGCCTTCCATCCTATTGGCACAGGCTTCCCCTCAGTGGGTCCCCGGACACATTCTTGTGCAACATCGAACGGGTTTGTCGGAGGAAAAGTTTAAGCAAATCCTTGAACAGTCCAATGGGAAAGCTTTTGGAGGGAGGGCCATCCCAAATGGGCTGAGTATTGAGGATACCATCGGAGGCAACGTGCACATTGTGAAAGTTCCTCCCCAAGCCGAGCAAGCGATTGTTCGTGCGCTTTCGAAAAATCCCCATATCCAGTTTGCTGAGGTGGACGGGCTCATGAAGCCCAGCGGATTTATTCCCAATGACCCTCTATATCCCGATCAGTGGCATTTGGAAAGAATTGAGGCCCCGACCGCTTGGAGCACAACCAAGGGGGAGGATATCGTGGTGGCCGTGCTCGATACGGGGATTAATGCCAATCATTATGATTTTCAGGGGCAATTGGTCTCAGGGTGGAACTCGGTGAGTTCCAATTCCGACATTTCGGATATTCATGGGCATGGAACGGGTGTGGCCGGGACGGTCGGGGCCGCTCTTAATAATGGACTTGGGGTCGCGAGTGTGGCTGGGCACAGTAAGGTCATGCCGATTAGGGTCACCAATCGAAGTGATGGGCTAGCCTCTTGGTCTGATGTTGCTGCCGCTTTGTATTGGGCCGCTGATCATGGAGCGGATGTGGCAAATATCAGTTATTCACCAATTGACAGTAATACCGTGACCACAGCTGCCAATTATTTTCGAAATACAGGAGGGGTGGTAGTTGTGGCCGCAGGCAGTAGTGGAATAAATCCTGGGTATAGTGAAAACCCCTCCTTGATTACTGTTTCCGCGACGACGCAAAGTGACGTGCGTTGTAGTTGTTCTAATTATGGCAATTATATCGATGTGGCTGCTCCAGGCCACTACATTTACTCTACCCATAAAAACGGGGGCACGGCTGCATATCAGGGCACCTCCTTCGCCTCCCCGGTTGCGGCTGGTGTGGCCGCGTTGGTCATGTCCGCGAATCCTGACCTGACTCCGAATGAGGTAGAACAAATTCTAGAGGACTCTGCCGACCCGATTGGGAGCTCCACCTATTTCGGCGCGGGTCTGGTGAATGCGGCGCAGGCGGTTCAAATGGCCGGAGGTAATTCAGGGGGTAGCGATACGGAAAGTCCGAGCGTCACCATTACCAACCCTGCTCGCGATGCCACGGTGGATGGGTGGGTGACGGTGGATGTGAATGCCTCCGATAACCAAGGGGTTTCTCATGTGGTGTTGTATGCAGGAGGGACTCAGGTCGGGCAGGATACGACCGCCCCATATCAGTTCTCATGGGATTCGACGAGTGTGTCGGATGGGATGACCACACTGATCGCCTATGCCTATGATGCGGCGGAAAATGAAGGCAGTTCGGGTTCCCATCCGATTGAGGTGGATAATATTCAGGATCCGGTCGATACGACGCCGCCGACCGTGAGCATTCAACAGCCGGCTCCCAATAGCACCGTTTCGGGGAAGGTCCAGGTCTCTGTGCAAGCCACGGACAATGTGGGACTTCAAACCATTAATTTATACATCGATGGGAATTTAAAGAGTTCCACGGATGTGAGTCCGCTTTCGTACAGTTGGAATACTCAAAAAGAGAACGACGGGATCCATACTTTGAGAGCGGTGGCTGTGGATGATGCAGGTTTGTCGAATGAACATCAAATTCAAGTTGTCGTCGGAACCTCTCACTCCCTGAGTGTGACGGTGAGCGGGAGTGGGACGGTGACGAGCAGTCCGTCGGGGATCAACTGTAGTAGTGGAACCTGTACGGCGGACTTTGCGGCCGATAGTAGTGTGACGTTGACGGCCAGCCCGAGCAGTGGGGCGACGTGGAGTGGCTGGGGCGGGGCCTGTGGGGGGACCGCCCTGACCTGTACGGTGACGCTGAGCGCGGACCGGTCGGTGACGGCGACGTTTGGCACGGCGAGTGCGTCGCCGCCCTCGGGGTCAGTCCTGTTGGAGGAGGATTTTAGCTCGGGCAGCTTGGCGGGGTGGACGGTGGTGGATGAAGGCACGACGTCTGATTCTTCGGCCTGGTCAGCCAGTACGGGGAGTCTGGTGCAAAGTAGCAATATCTTGGGTACCTACGCCTATTATGCTCAGGGTTTGGGGTGGACGGATTATCAAGCATCGGTGAGGATACGTTCCTCGGATAATGATGCGGTGGGGGTGATGTTCCGCTATCAGGATGCCCAAAATTACTATCGGTTTTCGTGGAATGCACAAGAGGCGTATCGGCGGTTGGTGAAGGTGGTGAATGGAGTGGTGACGGTACTGGCGGAGGATGCCGTGCCCTATGTGAAGAATCAGACGTATCAAGTGACGGTGAGTGCCGACGGGCCGGCCTTAGCGGTGTGGATTGATGGGAGTGAGGTGTGGGCCGTCTCGGATGCGAGTCATACGACGGGCACGGTGGCGATGTATAGCTGGGCCAATGCCGGGTCCTATTTCGATGATGTGCTTGTGGCAGCCTTGGACGGTTCGAGTGGAACCTCTCACTCCCTGAGTGTGACGGTGAGCGGGAGTGGGACGGTGACGAGCAGTCCGTCGGGGATCAACTGTAGTAGTGGAACCTGTACGGCGGACTTTGCGGCCGATAGTAGTGTGACGTTGACGGCCAGCCCGAGCAGTGGGGCGACGTGGAGTGGCTGGGGCGGGGCCTGTGGGGGGACCGCCCTGACCTGTACGGTGACGCTGAGCGCGGACCGGTCGGTGACGGCGACGTTTGGCACGGCGAGTGCGCCGCCGCCCTCGGGGTCAGTCCTGTTGGAGGAGGATTTTAGCTCGGGCAGCTTGGCGGGGTGGACGGTGGTGGATGAAGGCACGACGTCTGATTCTTCGGCCTGGTCAGCCAGTACGGGGAGTCTGGTGCAAAGTAGCAATATCTTGGGTACCTACGCCTATTATGCTCAGGGTTTGGGGTGGACGGATTATCAAGCATCGGTGAGGATACGTTCCTCGGATAATGATGCGGTGGGGGTGATGTTCCGCTATCAGGATGCCCAAAATTACTATCGGTTTTCGTGGAATGCACAAGAGGCGTATCGGCGGTTGGTGAAGGTGGTGAATGGAGTGGTGACGGTACTGGCGGAGGATGCCGTGCCCTATGTGAAGAATCAGACGTATCAAGTGACGGTGAGTGCCGACGGGCCGGCCTTAGCGGTGTGGATTGATGGGAGTGAGGTGTGGGCCGTCTCGGATGCGAGTCATACGACGGGCACGGTGGCGATGTATAGCTGGGCCAATGCCGGGTCCTATTTCGATGATGTGCTTGTGGCAGCCTTGGACGGTTCGAGTGGAACCTCTCACTCCCTGAGTGTGACGGTGAGCGGGAGTGGGACGGTGACGAGCAGTCCGTCGGGGATCAACTGTAGTAGTGGAACCTGTACGGCGGACTTTGCGGCCGATAGTAGTGTGACGTTGACGGCCAGCCCGAGCAGTGGGGCGACGTGGAGTGGCTGGGGCGGGGCCTGTGGGGGGACCGCCCTGACCTGTACGGTGACGCTGAGCGCGGACCGGTCGGTGACGGCGACGTTTGGCACGGCGAGTGCGCCGCCGCCCTCGGGGTCAGTCCTGTTGGAGGAGGATTTTAGCTCGGGCAGCTTGGCGGGGTGGACGGTGGTGGATGAAGGCACGACGTCTGATTCTTCGGCCTGGTCAGCCAGTACGGGGAGTCTGGTGCAAAGTAGCAATATCTTGGGTACCTACGCCTATTATGCTCAGGGTTTGGGGTGGACGGATTATCAAGCATCGGTGAGGATACGTTCCTCGGATAATGATGCGGTGGGGGTGATGTTCCGCTATCAGGATGCCCAAAATTACTATCGGTTTTCGTGGAATGCACAAGAGGCGTATCGGCGGTTGGTGAAGGTGGTGAATGGAGTGGTGACGGTACTGGCGGAGGATGCCGTGCCCTATGTGAAGAATCAGACGTATCAAGTGACGGTGAGTGCCGACGGGCCGGCCTTAGCGGTGTGGATTGATGGGAGTGAGGTGTGGGCCGTCTCGGATGCGAGTCATACGACGGGCACGGTGGCGATGTATAGCTGGGCCAATGCCGGGTCCTATTTCGATGATGTGCTTGTGGCAGCCTTGGACGGTTCGAGTTCGTCGCCGCCCTCGGGGTCAGTCCTGTTGGAGGAGGATTTTAGCTCGGGCAGCTTGGCGGGGTGGACGGTGGTGGATGAAGGCACGACGTCTGATTCTTCGGCCTGGTCAGCCAGTACGGGGAGTCTGGTGCAAAGTAGCAATATCTTGGGTACCTACGCCTATTATGCTCAGGGTTTGGGGTGGACGGATTATCAAGCATCGGTGAGGATACGTTCCTCGGATAATGATGCGGTGGGGGTGATGTTCCGCTATCAGGATGCCCAAAATTACTATCGGTTTTCGTGGAATGCACAAGAGGCGTATCGGCGGTTGGTGAAGGTGGTGAATGGAGTGGTGACGGTACTGGCGGAGGATGCCGTGCCCTATGTGAAGAATCAGACGTATCAAGTGACGGTGAGTGCCGACGGGCCGGCCTTAGCGGTGTGGATTGATGGGAGTGAGGTGTGGGCCGTCTCGGATGCGAGTCATACGACGGGCACGGTGGCGATGTATAGCTGGGCCAATGCCGGGTCCTATTTCGATGATGTGCTTGTTCAGGCCTTAGATGCCAATTAGCTATCTTTAAGAAGGAAGGATAAAAATCCCAATTAGTTTTAATCATTTTTTCAATGAATATCCGATCGCTTTTCTACTCTCTCGTAGAGCCGTATTGTAACGAGTCCTCTTGTTGTGTAATTGAACTAGGAGTTTCTCCTTGGAACCGTAAGACAATTGCAAAAATCCTGGTGCTTCACGGTCTCTGAAAGATGACAGGACTGGGAAGCCGTCGTATAATCGATTGGGATGACTTCTCAGTCGGCTCTTCCTTCCGTTGCTCTCGATTTCGAACATCTCCGTGCGGATCTTTCCCATCTTCCGTTTCCTGCGCAGTTTGATGAATGTTCTCCCCTAGCTGGTGATGCGTCCAACCGGCGGTATTATCGCTTGCGGCTACGCGAGGCTCCGGTCGCTTCTCTTATTCTCATGCAGTTGGCCGACCCGGAGGGGTTCAAGGCCTCGGAAGAAGCCGTCAGTGGCAGCGAGGAATCCATCACTGAACTTCCCTTTATCAATGTCTTGAAGCATCTCCAAGCCGTGGGGGTGTCCGTTCCCTCGCTCCAATATTTCGACGAATCCGCGGGGCTGCTCTTCTTGGAAGATTTCGGTGATGTCACGCTGGCGCAGGCTTGTGCCGATTCCGATGCCGCGCAGGTCGAACGGTACTATGAGCAGGCCATCGATACCTTGGTCCATCTTCATCTTCAGGCCTCACATCCGACTTCCTCCCCTTGCCTCGCTTTTTCCCGTTCGTTTGATGTTCCCTTGTACCTGTGGGAGTTCGATCATTTTCTGGAATATGGGATCGTCGCCCGTCACGGGAAACCCATGTGTGCGGACGATTATCTTCCGGTGCGAGACGCCTTTCACGGAATGGCCAAATATCTGGCTACCCAACCGATGGTCTTCAGTCATCGGGATTATCATTCGCGCAATTTGATGGTGGATGGAGACCGGCTCGGCGTGATCGATTTTCAAGATGCACTGATGGGGCCGGTGACCTATGATTTGGCCTCCTTACTCCGGGATTCGTATATGGCCCTGGATGAATCGTTGATCGACCGCATGATCGACCGCTATTGTGAACGCATGCGTCAGGGACTTCCGGTGGACCGGCATGCGTCGTTCTTGCTGGATGACCCAGCCGAGTTTCGGCGTTTGTTCGATTGCACCAGCATTCAACGAAATCTCAAAGCCGCGGGTCGGTTTGTGTATATCGATCGGGTGAAACACAACCCCAATTTTTTGTCGTCCATCCCGCGGACGTTATCCAATGTCCGCGCCAATCTGCTCAAGTACCCCGAGTTCGAGTCCTTGTTGACCCATCTGTCTCCCTACATTCCCGAGTGGTCGTAGCCGCTGGCCTATGAAAGCTATGATCCTCGCCGCCGGTTTCGGGACGCGACTCCGGCCTCTCACCGAGACGACTCCCAAGCCTCTGCTGCCGGTGAGGGGGACGCCTCTTATCGTCTGGAACTTGCTGATGTTGCGTGAAGCCGGAATTCGTGACGTCATGGTCAATCTGCATTATTTAGGTCATATGATCCAAGAAACGCTCGGGGATGGTACGCGCTGGGGGATGCGGGTCTCCTATTCGTATGAGCGACAGATATTGGGAACGGGTGGTGCATTGAAGGCCGTAGAGAAATACTTTGAGGGACAGCCTTTTCTCGTCGTCAACGGGGATACGTTGATCGCGTTACATGTCCAAGGGTTGATCAGCCTTCATGCCAAGAAGGGTGGAGTGGCGACGCTTGTGCTTCGTGATGATCCCGATGCTCAGCGTTGGGGTGCGGTCGAGACGGATGCGGCTGATCGCATTTTACGCATCACCGGGGAAGGCGTTCCTTCTAATCCTCAGATAGAAACACCTCTCATCCGGATGTTTGCGGGAGCTCATATCGTGGACCCATTGGTCCTGCGTGGGTGGTCTGACGGGCAATCCTTTTCAATCATCGAGCCGTATGTTCAGGAACTTTCTCGAGGTTCCCGGATGTTCGGCTATCTTCATGATGGTTATTGGTCCGATATCGGAACGATAGAGCGCTATGCGCAAACTCAAGCGGATGTCGAAGCTGGCCTCATGTCCCTTCCCTCCTCCCCCAAGGGTTGACTTTTTTACAAGATTTGCAAAAAGATAGAAGAACCCTGTTTAATAGGTGGGGAGCCCTTGTGTTCTACCTGGTGCGGATCGGGAGAAATCGGTTGTGGCGTCATTCGAACACCTTCATCAACTAGTCGAACAATCGCTTCGCGATATCCAGGCGGACTCTCGAGAAGGCCATTCCCTCAAAACTCGGGAGTTTAGTGAAGCTCTCCAACGTTTATCGGGCCGGCTTAACGATATGCTGGCGGAGACTCCCCGGACGATGGTATCCGAAGAGTCGATGAGCCAAACTCATCCGACCGTATCCTCACCGTCGCCTTCCGAGATACCCGAACATCACCATCTTCATGTGATGACCTCCTGTGATGGTCATGTATTAATGGCTAATGATCTCGCCTGTGACGTGTTGGGCTTGGATTTAGGCGTATTGGGCACGGTCTCTCTCTCCGATTGGATTCCACAGAAGGAATGGGAAGTCATCTGTCCTCGTCTACAAGAGTCTCGTGTTCCCCATGAACCCATGAGATGGGCCGTGACCCTTCAGTTCCGAGAGGGGGGCACGCGATCCGCGCAATGTACGGTCACCCCCATGTTCGATCACACTCGGCGCATTGCGGGATGGCATTGGGCACTCAACTATGATTATGCTCGAAAAGTTCCCTCACCCTTTCCTCAATTGGTCCAAAGTTTAGAGGCCCAAATTCTTGCAGGACAGAGCGTCGAAGTCTGTTTAACGCAGATTTGCGAAGGGTTGGTGCATACTTTCGGATTCCCGTTTGTGTGGTTAGCGAGCGCAGCAGGGGCCCAACCCCTACACTTACTCGCGTATGGCATCAAGCCTGAACTCGATTGGGATATGCATGGCCAACCGTGGTGGCAAACCATTTCCCGCCACAATACGTTTTCAAAGATGTGTGCGGTAGGGAACCTCACGCAGGTTTCCGACCACACGGATTCTATTGAGTCGATGCTCTGGTTTCCACGTGCTTTCAATCTTCGAGAGGCACTTCGGATCCCTCTGTATGCCGGGGCCGAACCCTCCGGAGTCTTGGTGGTATGCTCTGAGACGTTAGGAGTGTTTGATGACTCGGTCAGGGCCTGGTTGCGAGCCCTGGGCCACCAAATCGAAGCACTCATGGCCAAGGCCGCTGAAATGGAACGATTACGTCTCCAAAGTGCCGCGATCGGATCGGTCAATTATGCCGTCTGTGTGACCAATCCTCAGGGTCGGTTAGAGTGGGTCAATGAGGCCTACGCCGAATTGGTCGGGATGCCCACACACCAACTTCTCGGGGAGACCTTGCCGTCCTTTCCCCATGAATACCTCCCTGATTCTTCCTCAATTCCGACGGCCGTCTCACAAGCTGTCGGAGAAATCAAAACAGAGATCGTGCATAAACGGGAAGGCCACAATGACCTCATCTTGGAACAAGTCTTAACTCCCCTGCTGGATGAAGAGGGGGGACTCACGCACTTTGTGGCGATCCTCCATGATGTGACCGCACGAAAAACTACTGAACAACGCATGACGTATCAAGCGTACCATGATGCGTTGACGGATTTGCCCAATCGAGTGATGTTCGAGGATCGGTTGCAGCAAGGGTTGGCCCATGCCAGACGGCAAGGCAGTTTATTGGCGGTGTTGTTCTTGGATTTGGATCATTTTAAATCCGTCAATGATCAAAACGGGCATCTGATCGGAGACCGATTGTTGCGGGTGGTCGCTAAGCGGTTGCAGAGTTGTGTGCGGTCTACAGATACCGTCTCTCGATTGAGCGGGGATGAATTCTCGATCATTTTGCAAGATATCGAACATATTCCCGATATACGGCAGGTCGTGCAAAAGATCTTAAGCAGTTTGGAGTTACCCATCCGGCTTGGAGAGCAAGAAATCATTATCCAAGCCAGTATCGGGATTGCCGTCTCCCCGAAGGATTCCATGGATGGCTCCCGTCTGTTAGACATCGCGGATCAAGCCATGTATGTGGCCAAGGAATCAGGTGGCGGATCCTGGCACTTTGCGACTTCCGAATGGAATTTTTAAGATTCCCTCCTAACTCTTGCCATCCTCGTTTCTTGTAGTGAATGGTCTCCTGAGTTTTTGCCCATTGCCGTTGAGGAAAAGCCACGATTGTTGAAAAAAAGCTGCGTCTCATAACCGGTTCCGGGTGTCTGATTCTGTAGGTTGTTCCCTCCGTTTTGCAGGAAAAAACATTCTACCTTTTCAGTAGTTGAGAGCCACGGTGCTCTTGTTGCGAGAACATGCCATGGCAACATGAGTTGGTTAAATCGAGTCAGAACGTCTTATTTTTCGTGAAGATTTTTTGGTGAAACCGTTCTAATGTTCTTTTTTCTCCCAGGAGACAACCGGAAAGGACGCCCTTGTTGAGAGTGGCAAGGCGTCCTCGATTTTCCTGCTGGCCTCAATATTGCATAGTGTGGGATTGAGGAAATGTGTGGCTAAGTGGCTAAGATGAGTTGATCTTGACCAAGGGTATGGTCTGAGTAAGGAGTGGGACGATGAGGTTCGTGAATTCGGAAAGCAAATTAATCTACAAAGGGTTGCTGATTTTCGTCATCTTGTTGGCGTTTGGATGTGGTCATCGCACCTCACATAGTGGCAAACATCATTCTAAAAAAACCCGGTACGCTTCAACAGCAGCTGGTATGAATAACAAAGCCGGAAAATCTGGCAATACCAAGCAAACCCGACCTTCGGGGTTAGATGACTATTTTCCGCATGGCGAGGGAACCTTTGGCGATCTGTTAGAGGACAAGACGTTGGTTCAAGAAGACCCGTCTTTTGGCGAGGGCATGGATCAGAGGTCTGGCCAACAAGATTATTGGGCGACACGAACCAAAGCCGAACAACTGACCGCGGAAAGTGGGCTTCAGGACGTTCATTTTGCGTTTAATAGCTCCCGCTTGACTGATCAGGCCAAAACGATCCTGACCCTCAATGCGGAATGGTTGAAGGACCATCCTCAGGCTGATGTCACGATTGAAGGACATTGTGACGATCGGGGCACAAGGGCTTATAACTATATTCTCGGGGAAAAACGGGCGCTTCGGGCAAGAAATTACCTGATAAGCCTAGGGGTGAAGGACCATCAGCTCCAAATCATGTCCTACGGAAAGGATAACCCGGCTTGTTGGGATCCCACAGAATCCTGTTTTCAGAAGAACCGGCGGGCACACCTGGTCTTGGGTGTGGATTTGGCCGCCACCGCCATGCGCTAGGAACGCAAGGAGACAGGTAGCGAACGAGAACTGAGAGTCTTATCTATCTTATGAGTCCATTATCCTCTCGACGAAGATTCTGTTTCTTTTCCCTGGTAGGGTTGGCGCAACTGCTACCGGTGTGCCTGGTGTTGCTGGTCGGTGGCTGTGTGGCACAACAGGCGGATGTCGTCCGGATTAAACGGGAGTTGGATGCGAAGATTCACCAATTGAATAAAAGTAAAGCGTCTCTGCAGGAAGCGGTAGGGGAGGCCAATGCCGCTCTCAATAAAGCCAATGGTTTGATCGCTCGGCAACGAGCTGAGATTCAAGAGCTCTTGCATGCACGTGCGGAGCTTATGGATCAGGTGGAGACACTCAAGGATACCGATTTGTCCCAAGTGCGGGGCGCGATCGAAAAGAATGAGCATCGGGCAGGAGAATTGGAGAAAACACTCACGACCGTCCAAGGGGATCTGGGGTCCGTACGGGCGCAACTACAAGAAACTCAAGAAGCGTTGGAACCGGTCGTTCAGCAAATGCAAGATCGTCTTGGAGCCGAAGAGCGTCTCCTCACCGAGCAAGGGGGGAAGCTGGGAGAATTTCGTGTGTCGCTCGTCGAGTACCAGAAAGTTCTCCAGTCTGTCCAGCAGTCTATCTCAAAGCAGGAGCAGCAAGTTCTGATCCTCAATCAAGATATGCAGGCTTTCCGTCAACAGCATGAAGGACAGAAAAAGCAGGTGCACGCGCATTTCGAGGAAGTTCGGCGAAGTCTGCAGTCCGTGGTTGGGGCGTTAGAGAAAGTCAGTACCAAATTCGGAACACGGTTAGATGAACACGAGAAACGACTCACGCGCCTCTCTACTCAAGAAGTTCCGCGAGCGCCAAAAAGGACTTCCGTGAGTACAGCCTCTTCGGTCCTTTCTCCCATCCGGCTTCCTTCGACATTTCAGCAATCTTCCCCGGGGTCGTCTCATTCCCGTGAGCGGTCGAATGAGGGACAAGCTACGGACGAAAGAGTCAAGCCGCAGGGTAGGCTCACGAGCGTTGAGCCGTTACCAACTCCACAAAACCTCGAACCGTCTTCCTCTTCTCTAAGGCTTCCATCCGCGAAAAGTGGTGTCCCCAAGAGTGGAAATGTGCGTCAGACCTATAATCTGGCTTTTCAACAGCTTCGTGAACGTCACTATGCCGCCGCGGCTCAACAGTTTTCCCGGTTTTTGCGGGCGTATCCGGAATCATCGCTTGCCGCCAATGCCCAATATTGGTTGGGCGAATGTTATTATGGCCAACGGCGATTTCAAGAAGCCATCGATGAATTTGAACGGGTCTTCGCGTTTTATCCCACCAGCAATAAAGTGCCTGCCTCGTTGCTCAAGATTGGGTATTCCCATCTGGAGCGCAAAGAGCCCGCCATGGCCAAGGCGGTGTTTCAGCAATTAGTTCGCACGTATCCCCAAAGCGTTGAAGCTATCAAGGCACATGGACGCCTTCAGGAAGTCAACGCATTCCTCAACAATCCTTCTTAATTCATTTTAAGATCATCGGCTTCTACCATCGGTAGGGCATAACCGCTGTTGGGAACGCCATCCCATAGAGTGGTTACACGTTCGGGAATCTGGAGACTCTCCTCTGAAAAGGGATGGTGGGGGTATGAAGAGAGAAGGGCTTTACGATTCGACCGGATAGAACTGATAAAGATTTTCCCAGGTGGAATAGTAACTTTTATCCTCTAATGGTTCGATTTCTGTATGAAAGAGAATATTGAATAGTGTTCGAAAGTTATTGACAGGGGTTGTCGGAACAGTATTTGTTTTCGATCGGTAGATTTCAGGGAGGTAGAGGGCATTGAAAATCGAAAATGCTTCGTCGGTAGTTGTATTATTGAAATCATCCCAATCTAAATGCAACCTTGACCCATGATCAGCTTGAATAAGAATGATGGGAGGTTCTTTGGCTTCGTTGAGAATTTTTTCGATAGCGTTCATGAGTTGAGCATTTAAGAATTTGACCTCTCCAATATAGTCTCTCTGGTACTCCTCCTTCGTCCCTCCATTATCAAAAAAAACCGACCCATCTCCGATGTGATACCTTCGGTCTGGTTGAATCGGTTCACCATTTGGCCCAAACACAAATGGCGGGTGAGGGGCAACGATATGGGCAAAGACAAAAGAGGGTTGTGACGTGTTGGCAAAGTCCGGTAAATGCTCAAAGCTATGTAATATTCGTTCGCGGAGAGCCTGGTAGGGAGACTGAATAGAACCGTTTAACTCTCCTACAACCGTCAGAGCACTTTTGATGGGGGTGAGAGAGATCCACATGACCAGAAATTCATCAAAATATTTTTGAGATGGGGAAAGGGTATCGGCATCGTCCCATCGAGTGTAATAAAGGCCGGATTGTAGGCAGACAATGGAATATCCGATCTTTCTTAGGTAATTTTTGACGATATTCTTTTGGATTAATTCCTGTAAGGGTTGGCGACTTTTTGATTCGAGCACATGACGGGGAAGAAGATCCTGGACATAGTTGAGGTTGAGTGATGATGCGAGTGCTAGCCAGGTTTGGTTGTAATTGGCCTTAGATTGACTGTCGACCTGAAACCCGCGTTCAGTTAAGAAATCAATGAATTCCTGATTATCAAAATCAAAATATTTCTTGAGGGCCGGTTGCCCGCCGTAGGCATCGAGCACAATGTAAAAAATATTCGGTTTGTGTTGTGAGGGATGAGGCGTCGGAAGGGTAGACTCAATGGCATTGGCATTGGCGGATTCCATCGAAAATGAAACCGATCCAAGCCAGGGAATTGTCACAAGGCTAACCAAGGATGGGGCGATGAGAATGATCGCCACCCAATTGGCGGCCATGCTGAAAAGAGGCAGTTTTTCTTTAGATCGGAATATGATGAGGAATCCGGCAATGCCGAGCAAAACCCAGATGGCTAGAAGAAGCCAATCGGAAACCTCGAACCAATTCAATTGATAGAGGAAGTCAAAGATGGGTCCATAGGAGAAGAAAATCAGTAATAGCCAACTGGTTGCAGTAGCCCCACCATGCCCATGCCCCGTCCAAAGTGAGAGGCTATACCAGATGGTCACAGTCACGAGCAGAATCCAAAGCGTCGGCCACTGGATTTGTTCCAAGGAGAGGTGCGAGAAGTTATTCGAGAAGATAAACAGAATAGGAAAAATGGCAATCAGGATAGGATGAAAAGGTGTATTCATCATGCGATCTCAATATTTCATTTTTATGAATGATGAAAAAGCGTTACGAATAGTAAGGGCTATGAGTTGTTCGGTGTTTTTTCTCTCTATCTTAATAGTTTCGACTAGCTGAGCCGGTATGACATTACGGGCAGTTTTTGTATGAGGCACTTACGCTGGTGGGGATATTTCAAACTTCGAAGTGTAAGGGGAAACTTATGCGCATGTTCTTTCTGGCCTTTGATTAACTTTTCTTTCTGGTTGCCGATACGAGAAGGGATAGCGAAAGAACATCTCAGCAGGAAATAATAGGGAGGACGTTCTATGCCAATATCGAATTTAATTATAAGTTTCATGATGTTTGTGCTCATCATGAATCCTTCATCCGAAGCGTTGGCGTATTTGGACCCTGGGACTGGCAGTATGGTTCTGCAGCTCATCCTTGGGGGGATCGCGGGGATAACCGTCGTGTCCAAAATGTATTGGCAAAAAATTAAAGATGTCTTCCGACGAAAAGAGGAAGAATAGGTCTCCCAACGCTCTCGGATTGCCACGTGTATTGTTCTATTCAAGCTGTTCCTGGCTCATTTCGTGACCCAAGCGGACGTGTCTATTTTTTTGAGGATCGGGTCATCCGGATCGTGGCCGAGTCCTTCGTGTCTTCATATGAGCAAGTTGTGGGCACCGGCCTTTTTTCGAATTTAGAGTCGGAAGGGATGATCCTGCCGGCTCGAAACGTTGAGCCTGAAATCCTTGAGAGTATGGGGTTGCAGGGGCAATATGTCCTAGAAGTTCCCAAGCTTTCCTTCGTGTCTTTCCCCTACGAATGGCCATTTTCGGCGCTGAAGGATGCCGCCCTTCTTCATCTGCGTATGCATCTGACTGCCCTTCAACACGGGGTAACCTTGACGGATGCTTCCGCGTACAATGTGCAGTTTCAAGGGGTCAGTCCCGTCTTTATCGATCATTTATCATTTCGACCCTATGAGGAAGGCGAAGTGTGGTCCGGGCATCGCCAATTTTGTGAGCAGTTTCTCAATCCCTTGCTTCTTCGAGCCTATTGGGGCATACCCCATAATGCATGGTATCGCGGTACCCTTGAGGGCATACCCACGGGTGAGCTATGCCGATTGATGAGATGGCGTCAGTATTTTCAATGGAATATGCTCATGCACGTCGTGATGCAACATTGGTTTCAGCGCTCGGCATCTCAGGACCTCTCGGACTTAAAGAAAGAAGCTATCCCAGCACGTCCTCTTCCCCTTCGATCACTGTGCCATTTGTTAGAGCAACTCCATAACTGGATTGAGTCCCTGCAACCCGCAGATACCGGGAAAACGGTTTGGTCTGACTATGCAACCAATCATAGTTATTCCGATACGGAAATGGAGACAAAAAAGCAATTTGTCCGAGAATTCGTGCAACGAATTCAGCCGAAGGTACTATGGGATCTCGGATGCAATACCGGAGATTATTCTGCGGTCGCCATCGAGGCCGGCGCGGAGTACGTCGTGGGGTTTGATGCGGATCAAGGGGCGTTGGAACTGGGCTATTCCAGGGGGAAGGCCGAAAAATTTCCCTGGCAATTGCTCTATCTTGATGGAGCGAACCCATCACCCAACCAGGGGTGGAGGGAAGTCGAGAGGCAGGGCCTCAGCGATCGAGCGAAGGGAGACGGGATTTTAGCCCTGGCGTTTATCCATCATCTGGCCATCGCCCGGAATATTCCCCTTGATCAACTCGTCGACTGGCTTGTTGATCTGGCTCCCCATGGCGTGGTGGAGTTTGTGCCCAAGAATGATCCTATGGTTCAGAAACTTCTCCGATTGCGGGATGATATTTTCCCGAATTACTCGGAAGACGAGTTTTTAGCCTGTTTGGTTTTGCGAGCAGAGGTCATCAGAACAAAGGTCGTCTCTCAAACCCGCCGAGTGCTCATTGAGTATCGACGAATCGAAAAGGGTGAGGCCTGAGTCAAGCAGGGGATGACGCGAGGCCTTTACGCCAACCTGATGTTGTGATGGGCAGGAATTTCGGGGATGAGGGCAAAGGGATGTTGGACAGACTGCCAGGTCTCTCCATGTTGTGCGATGCGAGAATCGTCAATGGGCCCTAACCATTGATTTGAGGCTTTCAAGTACCCTATCCGTTCAGGGTCAATACCCATAATTCGACAACAGGTGGCGTCAACGGCAGGGAGATTCCTCCCCATGACGACGACCCCTGCTTCAACGGGGTCTCCCATGATAGGGCCGTCCCCTTCCATTCCCGTAATGCCGTCGACGATAGCAAAATGAGGTTTGAGGGTGGCATTGATATCCAGGATGGATTGATGAATTCCCTCCTGATGCAGGACATTTTTCGGCCAACCATAGTAGAGGCCGGGCATGACTCCAAAGAAATTTTTCATCGATAATGTGGCTCCAGCCCAATGATGGGTCTTCATTTTAGCCACGGACACGATCACATCTACTTCATGAATGAGGTTGGGAAAGGTCAAGGTGGACAAGTTGGTATACCGGCCAAGATTTTTCTGAGGCTGTCCTTCCAGCATGTTCAGATCATGAAACGTGATGCGGTCTTCCATTAAGACTTCTCCCAGTCCCGATTCTTCTAACACTAATAAACTGTCATGCCGATGCCCCGGGCCTTCAGCCACAAGGACCTCCGCCGCTCCAAAATGATAAAAGGCTTCAATCGCGGCCCGAATAACCAAGGGGTGCGTGTTAATGTGAGCAGAAGATTGATGGGGTTCCACCAGGTTGGGTTTCAACAGAATCCGCTTTCCCTTGAGCGCCGCTTCGGTCATCTCTAGTGCCCGAAAGCCGTCCTGAAGCAGTCCTGCCAAATCGCCTTGATAGGACGTGGCCTTTCCGATAAATGTCTGAGCTTTAAGGAGAGGGCCCCTTAGCCATGGGAACAATGAGATTCCCGCAAGAGCCCCTCCACCGCCTATTAACGACGCCAAGATAAATTGCCGTCGAGAGCATTCTAAAGGTTTGATTTTCGCGTCTTCTTGGGTAGGCATCATGTCAATTTCCCTGAGGTGAGATTAGCCTGATGATGAAGCGGGTTGAGTCCAAGACTTGCGTTGGCTTGAAGGAGAGAAAGTAGGCCCTTGGAACTTTTTGCCGCACAAAGCAGGAGTGCTAAGGAAGGCAGGGGGTAGGGGCCAAACCGTTCTTGTCGTGTAAGGCTTTCCTGAATCATCGTCAGTTTGTTTTGGGGATGGATGTCCCATGCTCCTAAGCCTAAGAGGGCCCACCCTAAGGAAATAGGGGTGCGAAGGCGTGAGAGTTCTCGGGAAAGATATTTCAGACTGTGTTGCACGTGTTTCCTGGGGACCCTGCCAGCCAGAGCTTGCAAGGCCACTCCTGTCGCTTCGGGTAAGGGATGTAATTCCTTGCCAAACACCATCGTATTGCCATAGTTCCACCCTCCTTCAGGAAGTTGCCGATTGAGGATCATACGGTGCCCCTCTTCGACCCGGTGGTGATCCCCCAACCCGACGAGCTGTAGAGCCACGATGGTCAGGCTCGTTGGAATGACCCAGCTATGGGTGTCTTGAATCCAGGGCCAGCCTCGAATGGAGGTGTCGTGTCCCGATGTCGAAGGCTCGGAAAGTTCCCAATGTTCGCCCGTGAATCCCAGCAGAAAATCAATCGTTACATTTTGGAAACGTTGATAGGAATTGTGAGGGTACCAGGTTAGAAGGGCCAAAGGGGTGGGCCAGCAGGCCTCTGGGTGATCTGGGGAAATGGGAATTTTGCCTTCGGCATCTTGAAGAGAAGCTAAGTATGACCGCCCGGCCTCTGCTTGGGACGATTGGGGTTGATAGGCCTCCAGGGTGATGGTTGCCCAGGCGGTGCTGTCTGGCCTGGCCGGATATCCGGGTTGGTAGGGAAACCCTCCGTTAGGGAGTTGGTGAGCATGCAGTGAATCCAGAAAAGTAGATAGGGTAGACATGCGTTAATGGAAAGGGCCGAGCGAGTCTCGAAGCATAGGGTCTTTCTCGATAATTTCTCGGTCGAATTTCCAGCTCCCTTTAATGACTCGATACCGGCCCAAATCGTCCTTCCTCGATTGTTTCCTTCAAATTTTCGTGAAAAATGTCCTCCCCCTCAAAAGGAGGGTCTTTCACGATTGGCCTTTAGGAAAACAAAAAACAATGAAGAAAAACGAGG
This sequence comes from Nitrospirales bacterium, assembly GCA_965223275.1. Taxonomy (GTDB): domain Bacteria; phylum Nitrospirota; class Nitrospiria; order Nitrospirales; family UBA8639; genus Nitrospira_E. The sequence goes on along the minus strand of OZ244992.1, from coordinate 960,524 downwards.
TCAAAATTGAAGAACAATCTCGTAAAAACATAGGCAAGTTTTTCTCTGGTGGGTCGATATAGAGAGCATGAACGCGGGACGATTGCGAAGACCACGACACAGGTTGGTTTGGACGAGTGAACATTATCGGCTTACCGATTCTCATAAGTTTAATCGGGTTCCCTTACCCGTTTACTATCAATTCAGTCATATGGATTCGATCCAGGTTCGGGTTCGGCGTTGGGCCCGAGTGGCTGGGTTGTCAAAGCGGGATATGACAAGGGGCCGTTGCTACGTCAGTTTATTCCGGGCGGATTGATGTAGCCTTTCATCCCTCGAGCTCGGGAAGGAGATACGCTATGGTTAACCTCATGAAGCGTTTCATTCAGGAAGAAGAAGGAGCCACGGCCATTGAATACGGTCTGTTGGCAGCCCTCATCGCTGCTGTGATCGTCGGGACGGTTGGGGCCTTGGGTCAAACCGTGAACACGGCGTTCCAAAACGTGGATAATGGGATCACCGGTGCTGGTGGTTCCGGATCCTAACCGATCCTTCGAAGTAACCTAGTCCTGGAAGGGGCTTCCGCACTTTGGGTGCGGAGGCCTCTTCAAAGGATGAGACCACGAACGGAAAAGGACATCAGAGTAGAAAGAGAATAAGGCTAGGAGTGGGGACCATGAAGATATTGGACATGCAAGCAATAGGGTGGCAGGAAGTGATTGTGGAATTTTTGACTGAGGAACGTGGTGCCTCCGCCATCGAATATGCCCTTTTAGCCGCTTTGCTGGGATCGGCGATCATCGGGGCCCAAACAGCCATGGGGCAAAGTGTGGTGACGATGTATCGGGGAGCGGTTGGGACGATCACGGCCGCCATGGGAGGTGGGAGCTAAATTCCGAATGATTGTTGTCGCATTCTGATCCCGCCTGCGTCCCTTATTCCCTCTCAATGATATGAGTGCTGTATCAAGTCGTGGAGCCATACCTTGCAAGACCGTATCCAACTCCACACTTTTTAAAATCGAATCGTTCACAATCGCAAAGGAAATGTTGCCATGAGTATTTTTAAAACGTTGTGTTCATATCGTAGGGGAAAACGAAATGAACGAGGGGCTGCGGCTGTCGAGTTTGCCTTAGTCCTCCCCATATTGGCGACACTCGTATTCGGTATCGTCGATTTCGGCCGCATGCTGTGGTTTCAGGAAGTCTTGGTCAATGCGACACGAACGGGAGCCAGGCAGGGAATCTTATTTGGAGCTGGAAACGGGCAAACGGAAATCGAAGGGTTTGTCGCACAAGCCCTTAATGATGCCGGCGTACCATCCGCGGGCTTGAATGTTCAAGTCACGGGTGTGGGGACGGGAACAGGCAATCCGCTCACCGTTCAGTCCAATATCCCCTGGCAGTTTTTTGTGGTGGACCGGCTGGTTCCGGGCATTACCACGAACCAATTACAAGCGACGATCACGATGATGAACGAATAACGTGTTAACGGATGTTGGGATAGCAGTAAAAATTTTGTTTCTCGAAGGAGCAGGATCATGAAGAAATCGAACCCCCTTTCAACTCCTCAGGCTCTGGGTGACCGTCTCCGCAACCACAAGGGTATCACGGCGGTCAACGTGGCCCTTCTTGGGACCGTGCTCGTGGGGATGACGGCCTTTGCCATCGATATCGGGCATGCCCTGGTCACACAGAATGAATTGCAAAATGCGGCTGATTCAGCCTCACTGGCTGCGGGACGTCAATTGGGGGTGACCTATCTCGGATTGACCGTTCCTGAGCAGCAGGATATGTCCCGAAGTTTGACAGGAACCGAAGTTACTCAAATCAACGGGCAGGCCACCACGGCGGCCTTTTCTAATGGGGCATCCGACGTGGATAACCTGTCCATTGCCCCGGGTGAAATTGAGCTGGGGGTGTGGGATTTCAACGCAGGGACTTTCACGCCTGGAATTGTCCGTCCCAATGCGGTACGGGTGACGGCTCGTCGTGACAATGTACAAAATTTGCCCATCACCACCTTTTTCGCAGGAATCTTTGGTGTATCCGAGATGAGTGTGTCTGCCACTGCCATTGCGGCATTGGGGACTGCTGGGGGACCGGCCGCTCCTGGTGCGGTTGATGCCCCATTCGGCATTTCCGAAGATTGGTTCACCGGGGTCGCGACCTGCGGAGATACCATTACGTTTTCGCCCACGGGAACTCAAGGTGGCTGTGCGGGATGGCATCAATATGATGAACAAACAGGCACTGTTTCACCCCAAAACTGTAGTACCACCACCACCACCGGTGGCGGCGGCACTGGCGGTCAAAGTGGGGCCAATGCCCACATGATGGATCAAATCATCGAATGTCTCGATGCCGGGAACTATACCAGCCCTCCAATTTACCCCGGGACAACGCAGTTCCAATTCACGGGGGGAGAAGTCTCTTCGGCCTTTCCAGAATTGGAAGATCTGTTCAACAATCATAAGGATTCAAACGGGGAATGGCACATATCCGTGCCGGTTTATGAGGCCAACAATTGCGCGAATCCAGAAGGACCGGTGACGATCGTGGGCTATGCCAAGGTCGCCGTGACGCAAGTGACGCCCCCACAGGGTCAGGGACAGGGTTATATCGAAGCCCAGGTCCAATGCGATGCCTTTTTCGATGGGGCTCCTTCTCCCAATCCTATCGGCGGTGGTGGGGCGCCGACCCCCTTGTCTCCCTATCCGAGGTTGGTCTCCTAAGCCTTTTTAAAAATAATCTGCATGTGTAGACGGAGCCCTTGAGTCAGTCCCTGCTGGCCGACTCAAGGGCTCTTTTTTTGCGTGGGTGGGGCCTCACGTTCAAGCCTCATTCGGGTTTAATGAATAGGCAATATATTGATTTTGGAAACTTGTCGCGTGTCCATCCCGACTAGGTTAGGATTCATGGATTCATCCACAGAAAAATTTCCCTTCGTCTTTTTTCTGAACGCTTAAGAAGGACCGATATGCGACCGAACCATTCACAAAGGCTGTTGAATATCCATTGCCGGCTGCGGCCTTGTCCCTCACCCCCTTAAGGCTTCCTTTAGAGCCTTTCGATAAGGAGGTGAGAAAATCGGCGGTACTGTTTCGAAGGAATGACTATCAATATGAGTGAATACATCCTACTCGTTGGCCTGGGAATTGGGCTTCTTATCGCGGCGTTTACCGATATCCGTGAGTCACGGATTCCCAATTGGTTGACGGGCTCTTTGGCGTTCTTTGGCGTGAGCGTCCATACGATCGTTGATGGGTGGCCGGGGTTTTTATTTAGTGTGCAAGGGATGGCCATCGGACTCCTCTGTCTTATCTTTTTTTATATTAAAGGGGGAATGGGGGCTGGCGACGTCAAATTATTAGCCGCCATCGGGGCGGTCCTCGGCACCGTGCAGGTGGTGTACGCCTTTTGTTTTGCCGCGCTGCTTGGTGGGGGATACAGCTTTATGTTGTTAGTGGCCACTGGAGGGTTCCGTCATCTTTGGGAGCGCCTGAATTTGTTTTTCACGATGCTGCTGTGTTCCGGTACGGTCAATTCTGCCAAAGCCGCTACGAATGCGGAGCCCAAGCTGCGGTATGCCCTGGTCTTGGGTTTGGGGACGGTCATCGTCCAAACGTTGATTCTTTATGAACTTCTGTAACCAGGTTCCTTGTAGTTACGAAAAAACAGGGCTTTTTCGTTTTTTTCAAGTCTGTTGGCTATAAAGAATGCCAATTCTCATCCGATATGCACAGTAGGTCTTTGAACTCATACAGGAAGCTGGACGACATTTCGTCGATTTCGAGAGTGATTAGGGACATAGGGGAGGACGCATAATGGGACAAAAACGACCGTTGGTGTTTTTAGGTGTTGCGATAGGGATCGCGTTAGTCACGACCGTACTGGTGTACAAGTGGCTTCAAGGCCAGAAAGTGACCGAAGTCGCGGCCCCGCAGGTTGAAATTCAAGGAGTCCAAGTTGCGGTGGCGTCAGCCGACCTTCCTTGGGGCACGCCTCTCACGAAGGAAACGGTTCGGATGGTGACGTATCCCGAAGATGGCCTTCCTCTTGGATATTTTAAGAATGAGGAGAAATTGGATGGCCGGGTCATTTTAACCAACCTGAAAAAAAATGAACCCATCCTTGATTCGAAGTTGGCTCCCATTGACCTCAAGTCTGGTGGTGTAGTGGCCGTGATGGATCCGGGAAAACGAGCCATGGCCGTTAAGGTCAATGAAATCGTCGGTCTCCCGGGATTTATCCAACCCGGGGATCGTGTCGACGTCATGGCGACCTTTGAAAACCCTCAGGGGAGCAAAAAGCAAAAGCAGATCACGAAGGTGATTCTTGAGAATATGTTGGTGTTGGCCACCGGCACGAAAATGGAAAGAAAACAAGGTGAAGAAGAACTGACTCCTGTCAAGGTGATTACCCTGGAAGTCAACCTTGATGAGGCCGAAAAGCTGGCCATGGCTGAAAACGGCGGGAAATTGCGCTTGGCGTTGCGCAGTCCCTTAAACCCCGAGGTGGTCAAAACCAAGGGGGCCAATTTTCTTGACTTGGTTCGCTCTCATCAAAAGATTCCTCCCAGGTCCAAGCGGAAGCGTCGTCCTCAAAATAAAGTTGAAGTGATTAAAGGCACCAAAAGTCAAACGATGAAGTTTTAAACGCAATGACTGAAGAATTCGCCAGGAAAGGTATGGTTATGAAGACGATTCACAAGATACCGGTAATTGGGGTTGTACTCGGAGTAGTATTCGTTCTCAATGTTTCCTCGATGGCCTGGGGGGAAGGACTGACCTATCAAGCCATTCAAGTGAACGAACCACAAAAACTGAAGTTGGTCGTGGGGGCATCGCAAATTTTGGAATCTGACACTCCCTTTAAGCGCGCTTCGGTGGCGAATCCAGATGTCGCAGATCAGATCGTGGTGTCTCCCAAGCAAATCTACTTGGCGGCCAAGGGTATCGGGACGACGACATTGACGCTGTGGGACAAGAAGGACAGAGTAGCCAATGTGTTTCAGATCGAGGTTTCACCGGACGTGGCGCGCTTGAAAGAGCAACTCTATAAAATGCTCCCGGAGGAAAAAGGCCTGCAGGTCCGAAGTAGCCATGACAACATTACCTTAGCGGGAAATGTGTCGAATATGGCGGCCCTGAGTAAAGCATTGGCGCTTGCCGAACCCTATGCTCCCAAAAAAGTCTTGAATCTCATTCAAGTCGGTGGAGTTAAGCAAGTGATGATGGAGGTGAAGATCGCAGAAATGCAACGAGGAGTCCTCAAACGTCTTGGCGTCAACTTTAAACGACAACAGGAAAATCATCGAGACTTTACGATCGGGTTGTTGGGACAGAACACCGGGATTGACCCAGAAATTTTAGGAGTTCTGCAGCCTCAATCCCCAGGGCCAGTGACGGGCCTCACCGAACTGTTCGGCCAAATTCCAGGATTGGCCAACACGGCGATTTTAGGGTTTGGGATCGGGAATGATATCTGGACGGTGTACCTGGATATGTTGAAGGAACATGGGCTTTCCAAGACTTTGGCGGAACCGACCCTGATCGCCGAGAGTGGGCAGGCGGCGGAATTTTTGGCCGGTGGGGAATTTCCTATTCCTATTCCACAACAATTCAGTCAGGTGACCATCCAATTCAAAGAGTTCGGGGTTGGTCTCAGATTTACGCCGACCGTCTTGGATGATGGACGTATTTCGGTCATCGTGAACCCTGAAGTGTCGGAATTGGATTTTGGTAATGGCGTGACCCTGTCAGGATTCCAGGTGCCCTCACTCATCACTCGGAGAGTGAAGACGGTAGTGGAGTTAGGCAATGGGCAAAGCTTTGCCATCGCCGGTCTGTTGCAGGAAACGATCAGAGAAACCGTTTCCAAGTATCCGGTCTTAGGAGATCTGCCGGTTTTGGGAGCGCTCTTTAGAAGTACTTCTTTCCAAAAAGACGAAACGGAATTAATCGTGATTGTGACACCGCATTTGGTCAAGCCCCTGAATATGGCCGAGCAAACGCTTCCTACGGACCATTATCTTGAGCCGAATGACTTTGAATTCATGATCATGGGGTACATGGAAGGGCAGTATCCCGAGGAAAATGTCCCTCGACCCGATGACGCCTATACGACCAAGAATCCTAAAGTGGCGAAGCGGATTCCTTACAACAAGGGCGGCATGGAAGGTGTCTTCGGACATTTGGCACCATAAGCGATCTTGCAGGAACAAAGGAGACTTCATATGCGATCGGCATCACACTGGAAATTCGTAGGTCTGTTAGGTGGCATGCTTCTATGGTTGACGGGATGCGGCGTTTGGCCAGTCATGACAGAAGAAAATGGTCGACGGCCTTTTGCAATGGGAAAGAGTGACCAGCTTCTTCTTCCCAATGCTCCCCAACCGGTTCATTTAGGTGAACATTATGGTTTGGCCTATCGACAAGCCAAAGAGGGACAAATCCTCGATCCGGCATCGGCCAATAACGTGGGTCCCGTGGAAGGGCCGGCCGATCCTCAAGGTTTGCAGTATAGTCTGACCCGGTACCAACTGCGGTTTAAAACTCCACCATTTTCGCCGTGGCAATTGACTGGTCGAGGTGGCGGCGGCGGAGGAGGTCGAAATTCCGGGAGCGGAAACTCGGGAATAGGGGGAGGTAACAAGAAATGACGGATAAGGCCTGGAAACCAAAACGCGCGGGGGGCGCCACAGAAGCGAGTCCCCAAGGGTATCTGGTTGAGTTGAGCGTGAAGAGTTCCGAATGCCGTTCCACATTGGAGTCCATAGTCGGCGGCATTGATGGGATTCGAGTGAAACCGCCTCAAAATTCGGATACGCCTCATCTCGTCATTTTAGAGCTGGATGAAAACCCGGAGGATACCTATGCGGTTATTCGGGAAATGATGAAGATGCAGCGGGGAATAGAAATTTTCCTGACCGCTCCCATGCTGGATTCCACGGTGCTTTTGGAAGCCATGAGAGCCGGTGCGAAGGAATTTCTGGCTCAACCTCTTCAAAAGAATGAAGTCGAATCAGCCATTTCGCGGTTCATGGAACGAGCGACCGAACAGAGTGAACAGGTGGTTTCAGCTAAAAAATCAGGAAAAATCCTCGCGTTCTTCGGAGGAAAAGGCGGTGTCGGGACGACCAGCATTGCCGTGAATTTGGCTGCTGCTGTCCAAAACATGAAAGGCAATCCTTCGGTGGTCCTCGTGGATGTCAATCAGCATGGGGGTGATCTTCCTTTGTATTTGGATTTGCAACCGAGCCATAGTTTCAGGGATATCGCCGCAGACCTCTCCCGGTTGGACCAATCCTTTCTTATTCGCGTATTGACCAAAACAGAATCTGGTTTGCAGGTTCTACCCTCCGGGTATGATGATTTGAGTACGGGACGGTTAAACCCGGATTGTGTCGAGGCGACCCTTAAGCTTTTGCAGGCCAACTTTGATTATATTGTGATCGACTGTGGACATGTGTTGGACCTGACTACCAAAAAAGCGCTGGAAATGGCCAACTGGATACTCGTGACGTCCACGCTGATCGTTCCAGTCGTGCACCGGACCAAACGAATTCTGGAGTTGCTGCGCGGATCGGGATTTCCGCAGGCAAAAATTCGGTTGCTCATGAATCGATACCTGTCTGCCGAGGAAGATGTTCTTCGGGAAACGGAAAGTATCCTGAAACAAAAAACCTATTGGTTGTTACCCAACGACTATCCTTCCGTCAGCCAGTCAGTCAATACCGGAAAGTCACTGATTGAGCTGGCTCCACGATCGGCGATTGCCAAGTCGTATAGGGAATTAGCGCAATCCTTTGATGAATCTTCGGCTTCGAAAGCCAAGAAAGGGTCGTTGGCCAGTTGGTTTAGTCCGTTCAAAGGTCGTGGCTCTGAAGCCGCTTCGTCTCAAGCCTGATTACTGTCCATAAGAAAATATTGAGGTAACCAAACCGATGTATGATTCCAGTTGGGATGATGTAGGAGGAGGAAGTGGCGGAAACGCCACGTTGAACCTCGGTCCGTTAAAAGAACGCTTGCATCGGCAGGTGATCGATTCTCTTGATCTTTCTGTCGTCGCAAAACTTGATGAAGACCTCCTCAAGATCGAGCTCACGAAGCTCGTCCAGGAGATGTTGGAGAAGGAATCGGTTCCGCTCAGCATGAAAGAGCGGGAAAATCTGATTACCGAAATTCACCATGAGGTCATGGGCCTTGGGCCACTCGAACCGCTAGTCCAAGATCACACTGTCAACGATATTTTGGTCAATCGGGCCGATCAGATCTTTGTCGAACGGTCAGGGAAACTCGAGTTAACGGATATCAAGTTTCGTGATGAAGGGCATCTCCGGAAAATCATCGAAAAAATCGTTTCGGCCGTTGGTCGACGAATCGATGAATCGGCTCCGATGGTTGATGCCCGATTGATGGACGGTTCCCGGGTCAATGCCATCATTCCACCCTTGGCATTGGATGGGTCGTCTATATCGATCAGGAAATTCTCCAAGGACAAACTGCAAATCGATGATTTGGTTGAAAAACGATCATTGACTCCGGAAATCGCCGAATTGTTGCGAGGGATCGTGGAAGGCCGACTCAACGTGTTGATATCAGGGGGAACGGGCTGTGGGAAAACGACGATTTTGAATATTTTGTCTGGCTTTATCCCTGCGGATGAACGAATTATCACCATTGAAGACTCAGCAGAATTGCAATTACGCCAAGAGCATGTGGTCCGTCTGGAGACCCGGCCTCCGAACGTCGAGGGCAGGGGTGAAGTGACCATGCGTGAGCTGGTCAAGAATACCTTGCGTATGCGTCCCGATCGGATCGTCCTCGGAGAGGTTAGGAGTGGGGAATGTCTGGATATGTTGCAAGCGATGAATACGGGACATGATGGATCGCTCACGACCATCCATGCCAACACGCCACGGGACGCGTTGACTCGTGTCGAAACCCTCGTGGCCATGGCTGGGTTGAATCTGGCTACGAAGGCGCTGCGCCATTATATCAGTTCAGCGATTGATGTAATTTTACAGCAGACCCGGCTTTCCGATGGTTCCCGAAAGACGACCAGCCTGTCTGAAATCGTGGGCATGGAAGGGGAGACCATCACGATTCAGGAAATCTTTCATTTTCAACAAACCGGTCTTGATGAAGAACGGAAGGTCCATGGCGTATTCAAAGCCACCGGCGTTCGTCCGAAATTCGTTGAACGGTTCAAAGCCCTGGGTATTGATTGTAATCTCGATATTTTCGATCCTGAAAGAATTTATGAAGTGTAAGGCCCTGCTAATCCAATTTGAGAATTCTGTGCGGCGTTCCTTTGGAGAAGGCCTCATGGAGACAACGGATATGCGGATAGACTGGAGTCGACTATGACCATTGCGATAAGTATCGGCATCTTTCTGAGTATCATTCTTCTCGTTGAGGGGCTTTACTTTTTTTACCATCAGTATGTCAGTAAAGACACCCGGGATATGAAACGTCGGCTTCGTGGGGGAGCCGCCAGACCTGAGGATACGAAGAACGAGAAAGATGTTGAAATTCTCCGTCAACGAAAGCTGAGCGATCTTCCCTGGCTTCACGAAATGTTGGCCTCCATGAGTAATTTGGGGGGACTGGAAAAGACGCTTCAGCAAGCGAACAGCAAAATGCCCATCGGGGTGTTCCTGATGATATCCGGGTTGATGGGTGGGATCGGTCTTGTCGTGGCGGGATTCTTAGATTATCCCCTTCCTGTGGCTTTGGGTGCCGGAGGGTTGGCAGTCTTTATCCCATATATGCACATTAAGATGAAACGAAAACGCCGATTTAGGGAATTCGAGCGGCAGTTGCCTGAAGCCTTGGACTTGATGGCCAGGGCTCTTCGGGCAGGGCACGCGTTTTCCGTTGGCATGAAAATGGTCGGCGATGAATTTTCCGAACCCATCGGCCCGGAGTTTTCCCGGACGGTTGAAGAGATATCCTTTGGGATTGACGTGCCTGAGGCGATGAACAACCTGAATGAGCGAGTTATCAGTACGGACTTGAAGTTTTTTATCACCGCTCTCGTCGTTCAACGTGAAACTGGTGGGAACCTCGCAGAAATCATCGAAGGAATCTCCAGGCTTATTCGGCAACGATTCGAATTGTTGGCCAGAGTCAAGGCTCTGAGTGCCGAAGGGCGATTGTCGGGTATTATTTTATTCTTGATGCCGATCGTCATGGCTGGGGTGCTCTGGTGGATGAATGAATCGTATATGCGTCTCTTGTTTGAAGATCAGTTAGGGATCATGATGGCCATTGGGGCATCGGTATTGATGGTCATTGGGGCGATCGTCATGAAAAATATGTGTGATATTAAAGTGTAAGGGTTAAGGGTAAAGCCATGGATCCGTTACTTCTCATAAGTGGTCTTGTATTTGTCGGCATTCTGATTGTCGGGTGGGGCGTGTATGCCTTTACCCAATCGCAACAGAAAGTCAGTGATTGGAATGTTCGGGCTCAAGGTCAATCGTTATCCCAGAAAAGCCAGAAAGCAAAGGGCGATGAAGGCGGTAGCGTCAAAGAGTATAGCCTGAAGGCTTTGGAACGGCTGGGTAAAGTTAATAAACAGTCGAAGGATCAAGCCGCAACCTCCCGCCTCAAATCCGAATTGACGGTTGCCGGTTACCGAAACCCACAAGCTCCACTCATTTTTCTGGGATCCAGAATTTTTCTGGCCATGCTTTTTGGGGTCTTGTTCCTGGCCTTTGGAACTGGACTGGTTGAGGGAAAAGATCCACTCATGTTGCCTGTGGCCTTAATCGGATCCATGGTCATCGGATATTATGGGCCGATTCTTTGGATCAAAAATGTCACCCAAAAGCGTCAAGAGCTTTTGACCAATGGATTTCCTGATGCGTTGGACCTCATGGTTGTGTGTGTGGAGGCTGGGCTGGGATTGGATCAGGCTATTGCGAAGGTGGGGACGGAAGTCAAGCAAGGGCACCCTGAACTGGGGGAAGAATTTATTTTGTTGAATTTAGAGATGCGTGCAGGATTGTCGAGAGAGCAAGCATTGAGAAACCTGGTTAACCGAACGAACCTGGAAGATATTCGAAGTTTGGTAGCCCTTTTGATTCAAACTGACCGGTTCGGGACGAGTATCGGTCAAGCCCTTCGTGTGCATTCTGATTCTATGCGGATGAAGCGCCGAATGAAAGCCGAGGAAAGGGGCGCGCAACTTCCGGTCAAATTGATGATCCCACTTATTCTCTTTATTTTTCCGGCCCTGATGGTGGTGATCGTCGGTCCTGGCGTGATTAGTCTGATGCGAAATTTACTGCCTGCGATGTCCGGAGGCTAAGGGAAACCCAGCAAAGGGTAATCAACTCATTTTCTAAAGGATGGTGGAATATGGGAATACGTAATCGGAATCGGCACTTACCAATAAAAGGGAGAGGGGAGAAAAGTATTGGTGTTCCCCATTCTGTCTGTGAACCTAATGAAATGAGGAATGTAATCATGAAGCCAAGTGTATTGCTCGCTCTGCTGCTGGTCTTGGGAAGTGGATTAACCGCCTGTGCCAATAAAGAGAAATCCATGTTTACGGTTCAAGACGAGCATTATCAACAAATTTTAGAGCGCCAAAAGGCTGGGATTCAGCCTGAACCTAAGGCTCCTATTGATCTGTCAGAGGAAATGGATCAGGAAGATTATGAGCGATTAGGGGATGTGCACCTCCAACAAGGGAACCTTCAATCGGCCAAGGTCCAATATGAACAAGCCTTGAATTTAGAGCCCGAGCGCGTCCTCGCACGCTATAAATTAGGGATCATTTATTTGGAAGCCGGGCAATCCCAACATGCCTATGACCAGTTTCACCAGATTTTGGATTATGACCTGAGCTATGCTCCAGCCTATGAAGGGATGGGACGGGCCCTGCTCAAGATGGAAAAGGATCATGAAGCGGAACAAGAGTTTCAAGCCGCGCTTCTGTATGATGAAAAACTCTGGACTTCACAGAATTACTTGGGCATTTTGTCCGATCGCAAGCATGACCATCATACGGCCATACAATTGTATGAGGTCGCCTTGGAACAGAATCCGAAAAATCCTGCAGTGTTGAATAATTTGGGCATGGCCTATTATTTAGACGAGCAGTATGAAAATGCCGTCAGAACCTTTCAGGAAGCCATGAAACTCGGAGGCTCCAGCCAGAAAAAAATCGCGAATAACCTGGGGCTGTCATTGGCGAAACTTGGGCACTACGATTTGGCGTATGATGCCTATCTCCGGGGGATGGATTCCGCGAAAGCCTACAATAATCTCGGGGTGGCGTTCTTGGATGAGGGCCATTATGCCAGGGCGTCACGGTGTTTTGAGAAAGCCATCGAGACCCAACCGACGTTTTATGAAAAGGCGAAAGAAAATCTCACCGTCAGCAATCGTATGCTGTCAAGGCTGCCTATTCACCAACAGCAAACGCTGATTCGACGACAGCCACATTGTCTGTAAGGATGGTACAGGGACTAGGTTGATGGGTAGAGATTGCCTGTCAACCTAACACGTGAAACGTTGTTTTCAGTGGAATGGAATTTTAGGAAAACGCGTTTTCTGAAAGACATCCATCAATCATTCTGGTTGACGTAACCAGAATCTTGTCCTAATTCCTCCCTCGTTGACCCAAGCATCGATTCCAAGAGTTTCGCCAAATCCAAGATTTTGTACGGTTTGACCAAGATTCCTTGAAAACCGTATCGCTCAAAATTTGACATGATGGGATCATCCGAGTACCCACTCGTCACCACGGCTCGTAGATCTGGGTCAAGATTGCGTAGGTGGTGAATGGCTTCCTTTCCCCCCATCCCTCCCGGTACCGTAAGGTCAAGTAGGACCACATCAAATTTTTCATCATTCTGGAGAGACAGAGAAACCGCATCGATCGCTTCTTGCCCATCTTGGGTTCCCTTCACCTCGTAGCCAAATTGTGTCAGGGCGTCCTGTACCATCCGCCTGATGCTGGCTTCATCATCCATGACCAGAATGCGACCACGTCCTTTTGGCAGTACCGCCATGGTTCGATCGGTGGGATGCGGAGTCGCATACGAGGAGGGGAGGAAAATTGTGATGGTGGTGCCTTTCCCCAACCGCGACTCGACACTAATGTGTCCCTGATGTTGTTGGATAATGCTATGGGCCGTGGCCAGACCTAATCCCGAACCACCTGACTTGGTCGTAAAATATGGGTCAAAAATGTTGGGGAGGTGTTGAGGGTCGATCCCCACACCCTGATCTTCGAATGCGATTTTCAGATAATGTCCGGGAGTTAAGGATGAAATTGGAAGAGAGGAGGGGGAAGTGAGATTGACATTCTCCACGCGGACCGTGAAATGCCCCCCTTCCGGCATCGCTTGACGAGCATTGAGCGTAATATTCTGAAAGACCTGACGGAGTTGGCCGGCGTCGGCATCCAAAGGCCAGAGGTCGTCTGGGATGTCGAAATGACAGCTCAGGGAAGAGCCGGATAGGGCAAAAATGGTGGTTTTCCGAAGAAGATCACCAAGAGCGACCGATGTTTTAATTGGAGCTCCCCCCTTCGCGAAGGTGAGCAGTTGCTGCGTGAGCTCCTTGGCTCGAAGACAGGCCTGTTCCGCCTGCTCTAAATTATGGGACAGGGGGTCATGAGGAACGATTCGTAACTTGGCGACGAAGACGTTCCCGAGAATAGTGGTCAGAAGGTTGTTGAAGTCGTGCGCTAGCCCTCCTGCCAAGACGCCTAAGGAATTGAGTTTGCTTTTCCGTTGTTGCTCTTCTTGTTGCCGATGTTGATCGGTGATGTCGCGGAAAAGAATGACCGTGCCCATGAGGTGCCCGTGCTGACCACGAATGGGTGTTTCTCGGAGCAGCAGCTTCCGTTGCTCTCCCTGCCGGGTGGTCAGGGTGTGGGGAGTATCGGGATCCGAAAGGACAGTGGGGTTAGCCGAAAACATGGGAGTAGATCCCTCTGATGGTTGAGGAGACTCATGGGTAATGCGGAGGACATGTTGTAGGGGTTGATGAAGGGCCTCCTGTTCTGACCAGCCGGTCATGGATTCTGCCAGGCTATTCATGAAGGAGATGTGGCCCTCTCGATCAGTGGTGATGATACCTTCCGCGACTGACTGCAGGGTGGTGACCAGGCGGTCTTTTTCTTCGACGACGGATTGCTCCAACTGCTTTCGCTCGGAGATATCTCGGAGGATAAAGCCATAGTGCGTATCCAATCCGACTTTCCAGCTCGTCAGGGATATTTCAAGGGGAAACGTTTCTCCATTCTGCCGAAGTCCCACAAGCTCGAGGGGACGTTGGATATCATGGTGAGGAGAATGATCATAGCTGATAGCTTGTAGACCTTTTTGGTACTCATCACGGTATTGTGGTTCGAGCAGAGACAGAATGGATTGACCGATAATGTGATCGGCCTGGTACCCAAAAATGGATTCGGCGGCCGGATTCCACGAAACGATCGTTCCGTGCAGGTCAGCGGAGATGATCCCTTCATGAGCGGAATCGACGAGAGAATGATATTGGGATCCGAGTTCGGATAAGGATTGGCCGACTTGAACGTGGTTGGTGATATCCAACCCGTATCCTCGCATCAGCCCCAGCTCCTGAATCGGTGAGAAGGTCCAATCAAAATGACGATGATCGACGACCACCGTCACATCTCGAACAGGGGTCAGGGTTTTTAAGCATTCCATGGCCACTTGGGTTAACGTGGAAGGAAGCACCTCAGGAATACCATCCTCACGAAAGCCGTAGGTGTCCAATAACTGAATCATCGCTGGGTTGGCATAGGTGAGCCGGCCCTGTGGGTCGACTTCCACGATGGGGTTTGGGCTCTCTTCCGGCATCGAGGCCAAATGTTGATGCTCTTCATGTTGTCGAAGTTGTTGGCTTAAATCCCGAAAAATAATCAACGCCCCAGGATTTTGAAGGTCGGTGAGTGGCGTGCATTGAAATTCCACCCATTTGGTTTCTCCATTCGGTCGTCGCACGAGGAGTTTGGGCGTCCAGATGGATTTCCGGGTCTGGAGCACTTGAGTAATCGGACAATCTTCTTGGGAGCTGATTGGGTCCTTATGCAGACACCCCAGGAATTGGTGGAACGATTGTCCGAGGCTGGACTGTTCAGTCCGTTGAAGGATGCGAGCACCTTCAAGGTTGAGCGATTGTATGTGGCCCTGCGCATTGACATGACAGACACCGACATGGATGAAGTCTAACAGCGTATTCACGAACGTTCGAACCGAACGGAGGTTCTGTTTCAGGTTGGACGCATCCATTGATTGGAGCTCATGGGGGGTTGGCTGAAGATTCATCGGTCTGTTCCGTCTATGCCAGGCTACTGGAATTCTTGTTCTAGACAGTACAGGGTTCTACCATAATGATTCAAGGATTTGGCCCAAATCCACCTGGATTTTATGGGGGTCCAGGACTTCATCAATGGCACGGGGCTGGGGCTCGGAGGCCTGGGCTGACAGGTCTACGATTTCCTGATTCGGATAGTCCTGACCAGAGGGGTCTTTCAGTAATTTAATGGTTGGGGTCAAGCGCGAATGGCTGTGGACCCACACGACCACCGCGAGCTCCTGGGTATTGAGTCGGACGAGAGACCCAATGGGGTATACCCCCAGTAATTGGATCAACCGTTGGACCATCAAGGTTTGGTATTGACCTTGTACGGAAGCTTTGTACAGTTCCGCTAACGCCTGGGCCGGAGGGACGGGAGGATAACTGCAGCGCCCACTGATTTGGGCGTCGTACGTGTCGGCGATACTCAGAATTTGCGTGAGATCGGGGATTTGGTCGCCGGTGAGACCATCGGGGTATCCGGAGCCGTCCAAGCGTTCGTGGTGGTGAAGAATGAGGGGAAAGATTTCTGTTGGAATATGGGTCCAGGATTTGAGCAAGGACACACCCATTTGGGAGTGGGCTTTCATAACCTGGTAGTCTTGTGGGGTATACCGATCGACTTTTCGGATTAAATTTAATGGCAAGCGAAGTTGTCCGATATCGTGAAGGAGAGACGCCAGGCCGAGCAGTTTGAGTTGGGAGGGTGAACAGGCCTGTTCCTTCCCCATAGCCATGGCCAAGACGGCCGTGTCGACTCCATGTGAAGCCAAGTTCGGATCGAATCGACGCATTTGAATGAGCGCGACCATGGCCGGCTGATGTTCCAAAATCCCATCCAGCAAGGTGCTCACCACTCCCCGAACTTTTTGTAGTCCTTCTACTCCCGAGGATTCGACCTGTTGAAAGAACAAGTCGAGGGTCGAGATGGCTTCGGCACGCAGTATTCGAGCTGACTCGATTTCTTTTGGGTCTGGGCCTATCGTGGGTGGACTGGATTCCGCAGAAGAATCAGGAGAATCAAGACCTGATTGTGTACCTGGAATTTCGGCAGAGAGGGGTTCCAGCCCTGCTCCTTTGGCGGTATCGATGATGACTTCTTGGATACCGTAACTTCGCAGGAGCGTAATTTCGTCTTCCCGTTTGACGATCCATTGATGGCGGAGGAATGGGGTTTTAAACCAAGATTGGTCTAAGCCGGTGATGTACATTCCAGGACGCAAATCCTGGATGGAAATCCGTTGCTTCATTGTGATGGGTGAAGCCAGGGGAGACGAGAACCGCACCAGAAACACACGCTATCAATAACAGAGTAAGCCGCACCCCAGCAGGGGTTTCTCTCCAGGGCATGGTACCCCTAATGTTCAGAAAAGAGCAATAGCCAGCGCGGGAAGGGGAGCAGGGAAAAAGAGCCTTTGATCGTTTCAGCGCATCGTGCAGGGAGACTAGGGAAAAATGGGGTATGTCGAGACGTTGATTGAATGGAAGGTTAGGGTGGGAGGGTGAGGAGGTGGCGAATCCGCCCATTGATTTCTTCTGCTTTGTCATTCATGTTCATCGCTCGAAGAAGATCATGGTATCTTTGAAGAGTCGGAAGGAGCTGTGGGGCAGTTTTTCCTAGTGCTTTTTCCTGAAGGGCAAGAGCACGTTTTTGAAGAGGAAGGGCCAGCTTGGTTTGGCCCTTTTCCTGATAAAGGGCCGATAGGGCCAGGAGGGGGCGGGTCATCTCATGATGTTCCGGCCCGACGGATTGAGCCACCAGAGGGAGCGTCTCCCAGTAAAAGGATTCGGCTTGCTCTGTCTGCCCCTCAAGGCGGGCGATCTCTCCGAATTGAAATACAATTTTGGCTTCACGAATGCCTCCAGGGTTGTCAGCACGGACTTGAACTCGGAGTTCACGTAAGTGGGCTTTCGCCGTCTGATAATCCTGTTGGTTGAAAGCGTTCTGTGCTTGTTCCCATTGGTGGTCCCATTCCGACGATTCGGAACACCCCATGAGAAAGGGAAGGAACCATCCCAGGCAAGCAAGGACCAAGGCCGTTTGTCTAAACCTGGGAAGGCGTGATGCGGAATTGTCAGGGGATGGCCCCGGGAGTCTCCGGTTCTTGGTCATAAAATGAGGCATGGCCTGGGGATAGGGGCTGGAAGGAATTATATATAATAAAGAAGGTTTTCTGGACATTTCCCATGACTCTTTGTAGGGTAAAGACGTAAGAAGATACCAATGAAGGACCGGATGCCATGAATATCGTTGATCGGGTGGTGCATTATTGCCAGGAAGACGTCTGGGCAGTTGACGTTCGTCGCCTTTCCGGTCTTCATCAAATCGGAGTCAAACTTTTACGTCTCGGGTTAGTCGCGGCTACGGAATTTCGTGAGAGTTTTCTGAGTATTCGGGCTACGAGTCTAGTCTATACCACTCTCCTCTCCCTCGTCCCCTTTTTGGCCGTCACATTTTCGGTGCTGAAAGCCTTTGGGGTTCACCAGCAAATTGAACCCATCCTGTCTCAAGGACTCAGTCCCCTCGGAGAAAAGGGGGCGGAAATCACTGCCAATATCATCCATTTTGTGGACAATCTGAAAGTCGGCGTTTTGGGGGCTGTCGGGGTGGCGGGATTATTCTATACCACCTATTCGCTCATCGAAAAAATTGAAGAGGCGCTTAATTCCATCTGGCGAGTTCAAGTCGGACGTCCTCTTGCCAGAAGGATCACGGACTATTTGAGTGTCGTCCTGGTCGGGCCGGTATTTGTGTTTACCGCTTTTGGTCTGACGGCTTCGGCACAGAGTCATTGGTTAGTGCAGAAGGTCATTGAGATTCAGCCGTTAGGCTACCTGATTCTTCTCATGACCAATTTACTCCCCTTCTTGTTTATGTGTTTGGCCTTTACGTTCTTGTATAAGATGGTTCCCAATACGGCTGTGAATGTGAGCTCGGCCTTCGTGGGAGGGATCACTGCGGGCGTGTTTTGGCAGGTAGCAGGAATGGCCTTCGCGGCCTTCGTCGCCAGTTCAGCCAGATATAGCGCGATCTATTCGAGTTTTGCCGTGCTGATTCTGTTTTTGATCTGGTTATACGTGGGGTGGCTCATCGTTCTTGCCGGTGCCCAGGTCGCTTATTACCATCAGCATCCCTCAGCGTATCTGTTGCATTTGCGGCGAAAACATCAAACGCCATTATTCCGAGAATACTTGACCTTGGCCTTGTTAGGGCATATCACCCGACGATTCCTTCGGGGTAAAGCCCCATTAAAGGAGGAACATCTCGCGCGGATTCAGCGTGTGCCATTGACGATGGTCGAATCGTTGATCAATGACTTGGTGAACGCTCATCTCTTGCTTCGAACCGATAAGCCCAAGGGGGTGAGTCTGGCACGCCCACCCGAAACCATTCCTATCGTGGATGTGCTCCGAATCGTGCAACACCAACCTCATCATGGATCGCGTGGGTTTGCCGTCGGAAACGATCGGATTGGGATGCTCTTGCGACGACGAGATGCGGCCGTACAGGGAGCCCTCGAGGGCGTGACCCTGAAACATATCCTGACGGATGAACCCATGCCTCCGAAAGGAGATACAGAATGGGAAACGTTTACGGGATCTGGGTTTTCGTCTCCAGAACGCCGATCATCGAATGACCGTGAACTCTCTAAGCCACCGATTCCTTCCGAAGAATATCAATCGAGTTTTCCCGAGCTGAAAAAATAACGGTCGAACTCCAACCCTAATTTCGGTACAATTTCTCCATGGATATATGGGTGATTCCCGGAGCGCCTCTGGCCAAGGGAGGTGGCTGGCGTGTGTGGTGCTCCAAATCTGGAGAAGGGTCATTTTCCCCGCCAACGGTTGAAGTTCGAAAAGGCCAGTCCTCCATCCCCATTCACGTTGAATGGAAACTCCTTCCTGCGGTTGAGGGTCTGACCCGCCGAATGGGCGTCTTGACGGTCAGGCTCGAGCAACCGGGCCCCCCTTCCGGCGCCTCGTATCTCGTTTCCGTCAGCTCTAATGGGCAAACGCAGCATTTTGTCTGGTCCACGGTTCCGTATGAAATCAGCTCGACAGGGGTCACCTTTCTTTTGGCTTCCTGTTTCTGGCAGGACGATGATCGTGACGGGTTTTATCGGGCGGGTCTCGATGAGTTGTCGCGGTTGTATGCCCCTCATTTCAAGTTTTTGGTGGGCGATCAGGTGTATGGAGATTGGCCCAATGCTTGGGATCTGGGGGATGATGCCATCGAGTTATACGGTGCCCGGTACCGGCAATATTGGGGGGACGAGTCCTATCGACAGGCTCTACAGACGTGTCCGAATTTTTTTACCTGTGATGACCATGAATTCTGGAATGATTATCCCGAAAAACAGATCCAACTTCCCCAAACCTGGGATAAGCGAAATCGAAAAAAATATGGTCGCGGAGCACAAGAGCTGTATTATCAGTTTCAGCGCTGCCTGAACCCTCAGGAAGCCAGGTGGTATCAGTTCGACATCAATCCAGTCAGTTTTTTTGTGACGGATACTCGATCGCAACGTGAGGTCTATGAGGATGATGGGAGCAGTCATTTTTTGCCGACTGAACAATGGGATGCGCTTGAAGACTGGCAAGAACATCTCACGGGGCCAGGAATCCTGGTGCTCGGTCAGCCACTCTTTCAAAAAGATGGAGATTTTCGTGATCATTCGCTCTCGAATTTCACTGAGGACTATGCCCGTCTATGGCGGGTGATCGAACGAAGTTTGGTGGGTCAGAACGCTCACCGTCGTCCACATGATATTTTGGTGTTATCGGGTGATATTCATACTGGTCGGTATGCGGAAGCCCACGGTCCATTCCCAGATGCCCCCTTTGGAGTCCCGGAGTTTATTGCGTCTCCGGCGTGTATGATTATTCCGGGTAATGATAAGCCGGAATTTCCTCCTGAGGTGATGCGGGTGGAACCCAACGCGAAGGGCGGGACCTCCGTATGGAAGATCGATCCCCAGCACGATGTGCACGTGGCGACCATCCAAAACAACGTCGGCTTAATCAGGATGCTGCCAGGGAATTCGACAGGGGGCTTCGCAGGAGTTCGAATTGAGTTGGAACTTTGGCGGCTACCGGCCAAGAAAATTCTGCTGGATTGGGATGAGGATGCTCCCCCACAAGGGACGGGTGGGCCGCTGAAGCAAGTATTTAAAAAAGAACTTCTCTTACGATAGTGAGAAGGGTATTTGGGGAATAGATGGTGAAAGAGCGAAAGGCACAAGGGGTACGATAACGCTTGACGAGCCGGGGGATCTCTGGAGAAAGGAACACGGAATGCGACATTCTCATATGGAACGAAAAAATCCGGATATTAAAGATTGGACGAATCGCTATCGCAAACGAACGAATTTGCAGTTTTTTAACGATGCCTTTGCGTCTTTGCAAAAGCAAGGGATTGGAAACCGGGGCCTGATGACCGTGGGGCTCATCGGAAGTCGTGATTTGCCAGGGTATACGCTGCGGACGGCTCAATCCATCTTGCGATGGGACTTACGCCCCAGTTACTGGTCACACGTGTTCGTGGTCGCCGATTCAGTAACCTCCCGAACCCCGCTTCGGTCTCTCTCGATTCTGGAAGTTCCCCTCCATCCCAGGGATGGTCTCTTTCCGAAGCCAGAACAGAATGGCGTCAATGAGGGAACATTAGGGTTGTACGAGGATAACGATATTGATGCCAATGTCGCGCTGATGGCTGTGAGTATGTCAGATGAGGAGGCGAAGGCCTTACAAAAGCGTGCAAGGAAATGGAATCAAGATCGGGTCCGGTATAACTTTTGGGATATGTTGGGTGCCTGGCAGGGGTATCTGTGGTCACAGGGTTCTCGCCCCAACCCTTTGCGAGAAGGGACTCCCATCCCCGCTTCCTCATACATTGAGTATATTTTTGAGGGCTTACGTCTTGGCGTGACCCCTGGGGCCTCCACGAGGAATAGTGCTCCCGAGCATGTGTGGAATGCGGCGCGCTGGTGGCATAAAGCATTTAAGGACCAAGATCGTAAGGTGGTCGGGTGCTACGTGACCCGCGACCAAGGTTGTGCGCTGCTTCGTCCCGATGAATGACCCTATCCGAGATGAGCCAAGATGAGCCAAGATGAGATTGTTGTGTGATGAAAAAAATGAGCTCGGCTCTGCTGGATTCGTGGCATTGTCGGGTGCGGTTTGAGGGAAGAATGGTCATGGGGGGAACTCTCAAGATGGGCTTCTATGTGAATTGGGGTACAGGTGCATGATGAAATTGGGTTTGGTGCAAATGGCCTGTTCGCAACGGTCGGAAGAGAACCTTGATCAGGCAGTCAGTCTTATTGAACAGGCGACCCGTCAGGGAGCCAATGTCATTTGTCTCCCAGAATTATTTCGGACACCCTATTTTTGCCAACGTGAGGACGCCGCACTCTTCGACCTTTCCGAACCCATTCCCGGTCCGACCACGCAACATTTCAGCAAACTTGCCCGAGCTCATCAGGTGACCGTCGTGGTGTCGGTGTTTGAACGAAGAACAGCGGGGGTCTATCACAATTCTTTGGCCGTCCTTGACCCGGCAGGAGACATCGTTGGCCTTTACCGGAAAATGCATATTCCCGATGATCCGGCCTATTATGAAAAATTTTACTTCACTCCTGGAGATAGGGGATTCCAAGCCATCAAGACTCCATATGGGACGATCGGTCTGTTAATCTGTTGGGACCAATGGTATCCCGAAGCCGCAAGGATGACCGCCTTGCAGGGAGCTGAAGTGTTATTGTACCCAACCGCGATTGGTTGGCATCCTCAGGAAAAAGACCAGGAAGGGGAAGGGCAACGGGAGGCGTGGGTCACCATTCAGCGGAGTCATGCGATTGCCAACGGGGTATTTGTCGCTTCGGTGAATAGAGTGGGGTTTGAGGCGCCGGACGGGGAAGGGGCTGGGTTGGAATTTTGGGGGAGTTCTTTCGTCTGCGACCCCTTCGGTGTGATGAAGGCTCAGGCATCGGTTGATCGGGAGGAAGTTCTCATCGCGGATATCGATGTTCAACGTATTGAAGAAGTTCGTCGACATTGGCCGTTTCTCAGAGACCGGAGAATTGATGCGTATTCGGGGATCGCGAAGCGGTATTTAGAAGATCATCAAGTCCAATAAAATTGGGATTCCCGATGAATGCTCCGGGGGGAATCCGCTTGTCGCCTTATTCGTGACCTTCCCTTACCCCTTTCGTCCGTACAGGGCGCATCGTAGCGCTCATTGTGTTGATCTCCGATTCTTCATTGAAGGGTACATGATCAAATGGAAGCCTGTGGTGCCTATCGAATGCCGGCAGAATGGGAAAGGCATGAAGCCACTTGGATCGGTTGGCCTCATAATTCCACTGATTGGCCGGGAAAAATGGGTGCGATCAAATGGGTATATGGGGAGATCGTCCGAAATCTGTCAGCGGGGGAGATCGTCAGAGTACTCGTGAATTCTCAAGATCATGAGAATTCGGCTTGGCGTACTTTAGAGCGAGTTGGGGTGGAAAAATCTCAAGTCGAATTCTTTTATGTGCCAACAGATCGAGGGTGGACCAGAGATTTTGGCCCCCTGTTCCTTCGATGTGATACGCCCACTCCCAAGCTGGTGATCGCTAATTTTCGGTTCAACGCATGGGCTCGGTATTCGGATTGGGGTCAGGATAATCGGGTGCCCCCACGTGTGGCCAAAATGCTCGGTGTGGAACTGCACCCGGTCCAGCAGCATGACAAACCGGTAACACTCGAGGGAGGTAGTATCGAAGTCAATGGAATGGGGACGGTTCTGACTACGGAGGAATGTCTTTTGGATGACAGGGTTCAGGTTCGGAACCCAGGTTGGACTCGAAGGGATTATGAACAGATGTTTGCCACGTACCTTGGCGCCACTCAGGTTCTGTGGTTGGGAAAGGGAATCGCCGGAGACGATACGCATGGGCATATCGATGACGTGTGCCGTTTTGTGAATGGCCATACGGTCGTCCTTTGTGAAGAGCACAATCCTTCGGATGAGAACTATACGGTCTTGAACGAGAATAAAGAACGATTGGAGACCATGCGTACGGAAGGAGGACGACGGATTGAGGTCGTGAGCTTGCCGATGCCCGCTCCCCTTTTTTTCGATGGACGTAGACTGCCAGCCAGTTATGCCAATTTTTATATCGGGAATGAGGTGGTGCTGGTCCCAACGTTTAACGATCCTCAAGATCGTGAAGCACTAGGAATTTTGGGTGAACTTTTCCCAGGTCGAGTGGTTGTGGGCATTCATGCTGTGGATTTGGTATGGGGATTTGGGACCCTGCATTGCCTGACTCAACAACAACCGTCTGCGTGAGAGTGGAGGGTGGCGAATGATTGGACCCGGGATTGCACGAGAATGAAATGTCAACAATGGGTTGATGGAGTACGGTAGAGGACCATGACCGATTCCCACGAGCTGGTATTGCCGACACCCGTTCGACTTGGATGGATGGGAACGGGAGTGATGGGTCGGCCGATGTGCGAACATCTCCTCAGGGCTGGCTTTTTCCTTACCGTCTTTACCAGAACTCCAAGCAAGGCTCAGACATTGTTGGAACAAGGGGCGGTCTGGGCCGAGTCTCCTCAAGAACTCGTCGAGGGAGTTGACGTGATCCTGACCATGCTGGGTTTTCCGGTAGATATTCGAGCTCTCTACCTGGACAGGGAAGGGATTTTGGATCACGGCCGCCCCGGGCAAATTCTGGTGGATCTGACAACCTCTGAACCCTCGCTGGCACGAACGATATACCAAGAGGCTCAAACCAAAGGCATGCATTCCCTTGATGCCCCCGTTTCCGGAGGAGATATTGGGGCAAAGAATGGGACCTTGTCGATCATGGTCGGAGGGGATGAGCCGACTTTTCAAGCTGTGCAATCTCTGTTGAGCGTCTTCGGACAGACCGTGGTGTACCATGGGAAGGCCGGAGCCGGGCAGCATGCCAAGATGTGTAATCAAATCACGATCGCCGGAACGATGATCGGTGTATGTGAGGCCTTATTGTATGCCCGCCAAGCCGGACTGGATGGGGAAGCTCTCTTGAATTCTATTCGGAAGGGAGCTGCCGGTTGCTGGACTTTGGATCATCTGGCGCCCAAGATGATGGATCGGGATTTTACCCCTGGGTTTTATGTTGAACATTTTCTTAAGGATATGGGTATTGCTCTGAGTGAGGCGCAACGGATGGGACTTCTTCTTCCGGGACTGATGACAGTCCGGAAGGTGTATCAGGTCGTTCAATCCTTATCCCACGGTCGGAGTGGAACTCATGCTCTCTTGTTGGCCTTGGAACACCTCTCTCCTAAAAAGATTGTCCATCCAATTTCCTGAAGCGGGATCAACATGGGGTCATTTTCTTCTTTACTTCAGCTTTGCCGTCGTATAGATGGTAAAGGGTTTAAGGCATATAAAGATTTGCTCGGATCCTATGATACCGGACAGTGGACGTTGGGAATCGATCATGTCCAGGGTGATCCCTTCGCCGCTCCATCAAAAATCCGCCTACGAGTACCGCATGACTATGCCCATTTTCCGGACACCTTATGGAGTAACCGTGTCAGAGAAGTCGGCTTTCGGGATTATGTGACCCGGGTCATCCATCGACTCATTCGAAACGTCTGTGTCGGGCCTCGTGGAATGGGAAAAAGTGGTCTCATCCTGATCGATGTTGGCGGGCAGGAAGTTTTGGAACGGACGGCGGTAGTGGTTGATAGCCATGGAGTTGAGGCAAGGTTAGAGATTGGTCTTCCGGCTCAGGGACGAACCATTTTGGGGAAGCAGGCCCAAAAAATGTTATGCGAGGAGCTTCCTTGCCTTGTTGAACAGGGTTTGCGATGGGATCGAATTCCGCAAGAAGATTGCCGAGCATTCGTGGATCAAGTGGAAAATTTTATGAGTATTCAGTCGCAACTCGAATCCCGCGGGTTCGTGGCCTTCGTGGCCGATGGATCGGTGCTGCCACGAATGAGTGGGATATCGGATGCCCCATTGCGAGGCGCTCATTCCCGAGATTTTCTTGCACCAGATTCCCTTTCGGTGACCTTTGAATTGCCTCATCCCATAGAGAGTGATTCGGGGTCGAGTCGTCTGGTCAGGGGAATGGGAATTCCTACTGGTGTGACGTTGATCGTCGGGGGTGGCTATCATGGGAAGTCGACTCTTCTCCAAGCCCTTCAGCGTGGGGTATACCCCCATATTCCCGGCGATGGCCGGGAATGGGTCGTCACTTCACCCAATGCCGTCAAAATTCGTGCAGAAGACGGTCGACGGGTTGCCCAGGTAGATATCAGTGGTTTTGTCGATGGGTTGCCCCAGGGCATTTCAACTGCAAACTTTTCGACCGAGAATGCCAGTGGCAGCACGAGTCAGGCCGCTGGAATCATCGAAGCTCTCGAAGTTGGAGCACGGGTTCTGCTCATGGATGAAGACACATGCGCGACCAATTTTATGGTCAGGGACTCCCGGATGCAGGCGTTGGTGCCGAAAGATTATGAGCCCATCACGCCTTTCCTGGACCGAGTAGGTCAGCTCAATCGGCAGTTTGGCGTATCGACGATACTCGTGATGGGTGGATGTGGCGACTATTTTCATGTGGCCGATACGGTGCTCATGATGAAGGAATATGGCATTGAGGATAAGACTCTTGAGGCAAAGCAGGTCGCCCAATCATTCCCTTTGGAGCGGAAGGGTGAAACATCCGATTCGATGCCTTACCTCAGTCATCGGATTCCACATGGTGAATCTCTTCACGCCATCAAAGGAAAGTATGAGGGGAAAATCTCAACCTTTTCGACCCATGAATTGGGGTACGGACGAGAGACCTTAGATCTGAAAGGGGTTGAACAGTTAGTGGATGAAAGCCAAACTCGGGCGGTGGGTTGTGCGATCTACTATGCTGCTCGCTCATGTATGGACGGGGCGTTGACCGTCAGCGAGACGATCGAAAAAATTCTGGACTCAATTGATCGGGAAGGGTTGGATGTTCTCTCGCCTTTTTTTGCGCGAGGGAAGCATCCGGGGAATTTTGCTCGTCCGAGGAAATATGAGATTGCGGCGGCCTTAAATCGGCTGCGTTCGGTGAAGATGACTCACAAAACTTAACTTTTTTCTGCCAAAACGCCCAGGAATAATAGCGCTAATCCTGCCTTTTTCTTCTCGGCAGAACTTTTCAAGCCTAATTCTTCTCTGATCAGATTCGTTTCCGACTTGTTTTGAAGCCTGGAAGGTTGAGGGAGTCCACCCTTAACAGAAGTTGTCGTTTTCTTGCTCGGGTGGGTGTCGGCTTGTGAGACCGTCGACGTGATCGTTGGGGTTGGTGCGATGGTCGTGGCTTGCCCTTCTCCCAATAGAAGACCGGCTAAGAAGAGGAGACCCGCCAGTCCGACACAGCCAAGTTGTTTTTTGGTCATATGTTTGAATACGTCTTTCATGGTTCCCATCTCCTTATGCTTTTTCACGATGCCTATGAAAAAGGGGGAGTCGTGGTGTTTCCCGGTTCTGGTTACTTATCGACGGTCTTGAGGGAAAACTTGATAGGGAGGCGAAATGGCTCGCTTTGGGGTATTTAATGAGGATGTTCCAAGAAGAGTGAAGTTGATGGTCGTTGTGTCAGAGAGACGACCTCCCCCCATTCCCTACAGAGAGACCCAATCTTCCAGGACCGTATGTAATTGAACCCCTACGTCCTCAGGGGCCAAGATGTTCACGATTTCTGGTGAGGGGTTTTGGGAGGACAATACTCCCAAAGTGAATGGAATTGGTTCCGAGAATGGTTGGTGGTCTGCATCTTGGATGAGCAGAATGGTCGGTTGCAGTAAATTTTCAGGCGAATTTCCGGTAATGATCCCACGCTCTCCTGTGCTGAGTTCGACGAGGCTATAGGTGGGGTAAATGCCGATCAAGGAAACGAAATTTGCCACGAGGTCTTTATCCAAGACCCCTCGGGTTCCTTGTTGATAGAGAGTTTGCAGGGCATTGCGAATGGAGAGGGGTGCCCCTGTTTGATGTCCATTGAGGAGTTCTTCATATTCATCGACAATCCGAAGGATTCGACTTGGGGTTTGTAGCTCCTCATAAGGCACGGTCGTCGGATAACCCGCCCCATTGCCAGCAACATGATGTTCTCGAATCATGACTTCCACTTCCTCTGGCAGCGAAGACTGTTGAGATAAAAATTCGATTCCCCTGATGGGATGAGTCATGTAAATTCCCAACTCCGATTCTGATAACTGATTGATTGGACGATGTAAGGATTGAGGGATCTTTATCAGGCCCACATCGTGTAAGAGTCCGGCACTGGCCAGGTGTTGCAGGGTCGTTTCCTCCAGCCCCATGCTTCTTCCCAGTAGCACGGCCAAAGTACTGACTGCCAGGGCGTGATCATGAAGCGCTGGGGTAAATTCCCGGCTTCGAATCAGATCGATATAGGCTTCTTCGTGGTTTAACGTTTCAGCCATGATCGATCGGGTGATCTGCTGAACCTCCTCGAATTCCACTCCTCCTGTTTTAGAAAGTGTGTGCAGGATATCCGTGACGCTTTCCAGTAAGGCTTGTTGTGTCATTTTTGTGGAGGTGAGCTCTCCCGCCAGAGATTTCCCACGAACGGAGCCAGGTAAATTTTGTATGCGTTGAACTTCAGGGGGAATGGAAAAGGTCTGGGAAGCAGGTTTTGAAGGGGAAGGTGGGGTTTGTTCCACCGTCTCTTTGGGGAGCAATTCCTCTGTTATCGGAAGAACATCCAAGCCTCGCTCGGTATCGATCGTGATTTCCCGAACTCCACAGGCATGGAGTTTATCGATATCGCTTGAGGTCTTGATGGTAAAACGGTGTCTCAAGAAAGGCGTGTCGATCCAGGGGCGGTCAATGCCACAAAGATACATGCCAATACGAATCGATGTCAGGGGAATGGTCTTAAGCGCCATAACGATGTGAAAGCCCGGTCGTGTGTTCGGGGGTGCTTGAGGATTTTCCTTGCATTCTTCGGTTTTTCAGGTCAGCACACTTTGTTCATCGGAACAACACGTTCCCTTCTTTATTTGAGACGGGTCCCTCAGCACTCCCTTCCCCTTATTCGTCAACTACTTCCAGACATGCTGGCTTCCTCCTTCTCAAGTTTCTTCCTTGGTTATCCGAATGAACCGGAAGAACCCCACATGGAGGAGTTACGATGGTTGGAGAATCTCCATCGGCCCGCAAAACCCCCCAGTTTGTCATCCCTGGTCGTTGGTGCAGCACGAACATTCGACTACGTCGAAACCGCCGATTGGTTGGCGTGTGGGTATCCTGTATTCTTGCCTTGACCATTCTTTGGATCCCCTACAATGTGCAGGGAGCCACGGGTTCGGAATTGACAGGAAAGCCTGTCCGCTCTGTGCGAACGACTATTCCCATCCTTGGGACAACCAAGGACGATCATGATGAGCCCATAGGAATCGTGGCCGATATTCAATTGGAATTTACCCAACGGGGTGACCATAAGGGATTGGAAATTAAGTTTCAGAGGAGTCCCGGGCGTTTCTCTCCCTATGCTCAACAATCCGTCATTCAGGCCATCCATCGGGTTGTTCAGGCAGCCCATATGAACCCTGATTCTTGGACCGTCCAGTTTGTGTTGCCCTACCCGGGCGTGACACTGTACGGGGAAAGTCTATCGGCCATGGCCGCATTGAATGTCGTCGCGTTAGCCAGAAACGAACCGGTAGATGAAAAGACGATCCTGACGGGTACTGTCACCCCGGATGGCCATGTGGGGACCGTCGGAGGAGTGCCGTTGAAGATCGTGGCGGCCCACCAGCAACATTTTCGACGAGTCCTGATTCCAGAAATCCCGGATGTCGCCGACGGCGATTGGCAAACCCCATTTTTGATGGAAGTGACCCCCATCCGGTCCATAAACAAGGCCTATTTAGCCTTAACCAATCGACCGCTCCAGGCATCTCTGAAAAGCCAGACCTCCCAGCTGACGCGGTAATCTCTCTCCACTCCGTAGCCGTTCAACTTCCTGTAGGAGTGCAACCCAATTTTGGTAAAATGATGGTTGACGTGGAAGGATCGAGAAGGAATGTGTTCCGCGAGTGGGGTTTTGTTACCTTCCGGAACAATATCAGAATGATTCCAAATTTCGGGTATGACCATGGCAGATGACCGGCCAGGATTTGCCGTCGACATCGACAATGTCCTCTGCAGAGCCGAATACGAAGTCCAACGACTCTATAGGGAAATTTCAGGAAGTCCCTGGCCACGAGGCTGTTATGGAAGTGCTGGGGGTCTCGATAACAGTGATTTAGATCGGAGTCTTAAAGAGGAAATTTTTTCTCGATTTCATGAAGAATCCATCCCTCGGTTGCCCGTTGCTCCTTCGGCAAAGCTTGTCTTGACCTGGCTGCGACGGCGGTATCGCATTCTTGTCATCACCGCGAGACGGCCCTATTCCCGTCCACAGACCCTCCAATGGCTGACAGATCATGGGTTGCCCTTCGATGCCTTGTATCACACGGAGGAAAAAGACCAGGTCAGGGATGGGATCGTGGCGGCCATCGATGATCACCCTCAACATATTCACGCCTACCTCAATCAAGGTATTCGAGTCTTTGTTATGGATCAACCTTGGAATCGCATCGATCTGTCTCCCAGCGCCATTCGTGTATCCGGATGGGATGCCCTTTGGCATTGGTTGCAAGTCAGAAGTCTGAACAGGAGGTCTAGGCAAATCTCTGAGTCTCCATCGCCCACTTGTCTGTTAGCCCCCGTGAAATCATTGGGAGCCCCTCTTCAAACCTAAGTCATTATTCGGGTCCAGGTTTTTCAGCACTGCAAGATTTTTCAGTTTTTGCCGAAATGAGATCTGTGGAGATGTATGCTGTTAGACACATGGGGCTTCGAATTTCTTTTAAATGATGGATCGACCGATTCATACAGTGTTGCTGGTGGATGACAATCCCGATGATTGTGAGCTGGTGACCGAAGCGTGGCAAGAGAGGCCAATAGGGACGGACCTACGATGTTTGGAGGATGGGAGTGAATTGTTGGATTATTTGTACCGGAGAGGCTCTTTTGCGCCTCCAGTCCCCTCTCCTCGTCCAAGTGTGATTCTCTTAGATCTGAATATGCCCAGGATCACGGGAGCTGAAGCCATTCAAGAAATTCACAAGCATCCTCTCTTGTCCTGTATCCCTATTGTGATTTTAACCACTTCCAAAGCTCCAAAAGATATTGTCCAGACAGCGTCTTTGGGAGTGAATGGATATATTCAAAAGCCCGACACCTACGCGGGTTATCTTCAGATGTTGAGCAACTTGCACCAATATTGGGGAGAAGTCCTCGCGCAACCTTATTCTCGTCTGGGACCAGACCATGGCTCCGGGAATGTTGCCTGGTGTTCCTGAGTCTGTCCTCTTTCTTCTCTTCCTGCGTCTCCCATTTACATCTACTCATTTCGCTGCAGAGTCATTCTGGATTTGACCGATTCTTTCGAGTATAGTCCTCACCGAAAGGAAAGGATTGATTTGTTGATGATGTCGACCACGAGGTCCTCATGAGAATGAAGGAGGATGGGAATGAATTCACAAACGTTTGATCCACATACAACGTTGTACCGTCCGTTCAATGCCCTATTGCTGGCCAAAGCGTCGTTGCTTGCCTACCGTCCTCCAGAGAAAATCCAGCCAGAAGTCACAAAGTGGGGTCTTTCTCAATTTGCCTTCGTTGATCGAAAGCATACGCAAGTCTTTTTGGCCGGTGATCAAGACATGATTGTCGTAGCTTTTAGGGGAACGGAACCCAATAGGTTGCAAGATTGGATGACCGACATTCAGTTTCGAAGAAAACGAGGTCCGTATGGGAAAGTGCACCGGGGGTTTTTAGGAGCCTTCAAAGCGGTATGGCCAGAAGTCAGGAGGACGATCAAACAGTGGCAAACGCAGGGCCAATCCTTATGGTTTACCGGCCATAGTTTAGGTGCGGCGTTGGCCACCCTTTCGGTAGCCACGTTGGGGGAAGAGGCCAAGCCCGTTCATGGGCTGTATACGTTCGGCCAACCCCGCGTTGGAGGAAAAACCTTCGCCCGAAATTTCAATCTAGATTTTAAGTCCCGCACATTTCGGTTCGTGAATAATAATGATGTGGTCACGAGGGTTCCCACTCGGCGAATGGGCTATCGGCATATCGGGCAAGTCTTGATGTTCGATTCACGAGGGAAACTTCAAACAGATTTACATTTTTGGAACCGCTTTCTGAATCGAGTGACCGGGCGCATTCAAGACCTTGGAAAGCCTGGTACGGACGGCATCAAGGATCATTCTATGGAGGAATACGTCAGACTGTTGAAAAGAAAGGGAAATCAGCGGACTTTTCAGCTTACCTAAGAAGAACCAAGAACTCTGGATTTGTTGCCCTCATCCGCCTTTCTCAGCCTTCCTGATGGCCATTAAGAGGTCCAAGAAATCATCCCCTCAAAGCCCCTGATCGCATTTTGGGGCGTTTTCTTCAGAAAATCTCTTGCCGGAGCCTAAAGTTCAGTCCCCAACAACCGACAGTATTCAATACAGACAAGCAATAGAGTTTTCAAAAGCCTGGATTCCCAGGCTGACTTCTGTTGCCCATTATTGGCTGTAAGGGATTATGAGGAAAATATGGGATCGACTATGAAAACACATCTTTTCGTATCTGGTGGAGTGCTGACGTTCACGTTGATCGTAACTGGGATAGGATATGCCTCTCCCGATTACTTGCATTTGGTCCGTCATCGGGATTCAGAAGGCAATCTTCTGGCAAGACCCACGCCTCATACGCCTGAGACATCTGTCATCAAAAAAACCGTCGCTCCCGCACAATCCAAAAGTCTTGAGCAGCATACGATCGAATCCCAGGGGAGTACCAGCTGGGGAGCGTCAATTGAAGACGTGAAAATGAGTGAAACCGTTCCGCCGACGTGGGAAGTGCAATCACCTATATTAGAAAGCTACGAGCATCGGGTGGGATACCGCACTCAGATTGAAAGTATCGAGGCTGCACTGACGTATACGTTCTATGACAATCAACTTGGGCAGGCCACCTATGTCTTTGAGCCGAATCACGAAGATGCGGTGAACTATGTTCAAAGCTTTCGGGCTGTGAAGCGGTGGATCATGCAAAAATATGGTCAACCGACATCTTCGCAAGAAATTTGGCTTGATCACTTATATGCCTATGATGAAAGCCTTTGGGGTCAAGCGGTATTACGCGGCCATTTGGTCATGACCGCTGAATGGAAACTTCCCGAGACAGACATTGTTCTCGTCCTGGATGGGGGTGATGACACCATTGGGCTGGTGGCTGAATTTTCCAGCACTCGGGTAGCCATTCCGGTTTCGATAACTGAACCGATGGTCGAGGAAGATTTCATGGGTAGCCCGGCAATTTCCGAGCCCGGTCGATCTAGCCAAGAATCCTCAGTTCAATCGGAAGTGACATCTGAACAGGATGATCCTTCGGAGATGATCAATACGCAAGAGCAAGCTATGCCTCAGGAAGAGCCCATAGTCGAGATGGAAGAGGTGAGTTCAGTCGATTTAGAGACGATCCATGATCAGTCCCCGATGCCGACCAAAACTTCCACGGATGAGATTCCGGCTATTCAGGAATCTCCTTCACCGAAGGCTGGTGACGAAGTGAGTCGCGTTGAGACAATTTCTGCTGAAACTCCAGAGGCCGTTCATGTTGAGGAATCTTCGATGGTAGAAGAACCTTTGGCCCAAGAAAAAGGGGAAATCAAAGAAGGAGCAAGGCTTGAGGCGGATCCGGAAGATCCTCTGAGTCTATAAGGGTTCAATACACCTCCGTTCATTATCCAAGTCATCTTTTCATAGGGAATCCGGAAACGCAGTTCTTCCGGTTTCCCTTTTTTTTCGTTCTCTGCTTTTATACTCCACCCCGCGACTCTTTTCCCAAACGACCAATCCTGTTTGTACCCAATTGCTTGAGTCTTCTTCTGACGGTGTTTTTAGGATCTCTGAACCTTCTTCTTGGGGTTGGAGAGCTACCATCCATACCAATACGGATGATAACGATACAACCGACCTCTTGGTCCCCAATAGGGATGATAATAGGGATAGGGTCCCCAATAGGGGTAGGGGGGAGGCCCATAATACAGAGAATCAACGTTTTGTGAAGGCCAAATATGAAAGTGTTGGAGTTCGAGAATGGGATACGTATATGTGGTTTCGTCCAGTTCTTGAGACCGAGACCCGGAAATGGTTCCCACGAGCGTAATCCGGGTTCCTGCGGGGACTGTGGCGGGATCCAGGAATTCTTGTTGGCTGGCAATGAAGCGTCCTTGAGATTCGGTTAGCTCTCTCATGGGTTCACCATCATCCCGTAGAGGTAATTGGAGAATGATCAACTCAGTTGAATGTTGTAAGCGCTTGGCCGATAAGATTTGTCCTCCCAGTATGATGGATTTTCCAATATATTGATCGGGTGTGGCTAAAATTTGTGAAAAGCCAAGGGTGAGGTCAATTTGTGAGGAAAGCTGAGGGGGAAGCGTTTCCTGATAGGTTTTATAGCATCCCGAAAGGAGGAGGCCACTCAGAAGAAAGGAGAAGAACAGGCGTACGGGGTATCCTCTGGCCCGGCGTGCGATGAAAAGGTTTTCGGGACTTGGTACATCTTTTCTCATATTTTAGGATATTCCCTCGGTCTTGTCCTTGGCAAATTCGGGGAATGATTTTGACCATCTTGTCGTACGCCCTTTTATGAAAAACCGGAGGACCCTGAGGTCCTCCGGGGAGATCAGGTTGCGGGATGATCAGAAGAAAAGATGATGAATCCAACGGGCAATTTAGGGTTTCTTTGGTGTAGCAAACTTAATTTCGGTGGCAATCCAGTCCCGATTGTCAGGTAAGCCTTTTTTCGTGACCTCCGCCACGAGGCGATCGCCAACTTGAGGGCGAGCGGTTTTAGAGTCAATGCCGTTGTGTTGGAATGAGGTAGACGGTTGAAAACCAAGGGAGAGGGTTTTCCCTTTTGGTGTTTCGATAACCACATGATCTGCTTCCGATGCGGTGACGGTTCCCATCACATGGGCGCCATCTCCATGAGCGCCAACACTGAGGGGTAAGATCAGCAGAGCAAGAAAAATTACGGTTGAAATGAGTCGTTTCATAAATGCTCCCGTCATGAATGGTATGAATATCGTTAATGATGATGGTCGGTTTGGGGGACGACGTCCTCGCCGGATAAGAACCGGTCGATGGCTTCCTGTTCTTCCCGTTGCGCTCTGGTCATCGGATTGTCCTTTTTCATGGCCTGGATGTCTTCAGGCGTGAGGTTTGGCAGGGCACGAATGAACAGAACCAATTTCCAGCTTTCAAGATCGTCTTCCGGCGGACCTTTGCCCCAGGCCGGCATTCCGGTAAAGCGAATCCCGGAATGAATGATATAAAATAATTCTCCATCGGCCATCGATTGAATGTCCGTGCTCCGTAAATCCGGAACCGGTGGGTAAAAATTTGGTCCCATCGGTGTCTTTCCGCTTCCGTCGTTTCCATGACAGGTCGCGCAATGGTCGGCAAAGTGATGCCGAGCCTCCAGGAAGACTTCTCGTGAAAATCGAATGGGGTTTGACATTTTGAGGAAATGACTTGGAGTGGCGAGGTGACGAACAAAACGGGCGATTTTCACTTCCCAGGCTGGGGGAGTGCCCTTTGCGCTGAAAGATCCTGGCAAGACCCACAGTATGCCCAATGCTAAAACCGCGATGCCCACGACCAAAAGGAAAAACAGGATTTTGATTCGTCGAAACATAGGGCTCCTTTCACAGTGTACCTGCCGGAACATGTCTTCACAAGTCACATTCCTGAAGAAAAGGATGATGTGGGAATCCTCTGGGTTGTCGGTATATACTCGGCATCATGCTCTTTCCTCAATCTCGGTGTTGATGAATAACCTCTCGACGTTTCGGAGCGGATATGCAGGACCGCGATAGGGAGCCGCCTAGCTCTTTGCCGAATGAGCAACGTCCTCCATTTATCCAGAGCTTATTGGATCCGCGCTGCTATCCCCATCCTGTTTCCAGAATCAGGCTGCATGAGACGCATATCTCCTGGGTCCTCCTGACGGGCGAGTATGTCTACAAGATTAAAAAACCTGTCAAATTCTCTTTTTTGGATTTTTCTACCCTTGAAAATCGTCACTGGTACTGTCAGGAGGAACTTCGCCTCAATACGCGCTTAGCCCCGGAACTCTACCTTGGTGTTGTTCCCTTGACCGGCACCCCTATTGATCCAGGAGTTGGGGGTGATGGGAAGGCTTTTGAGTATGCGGTCAAAATGCGGGAGTTCGCTCATGATTTGCGAACGGAGTTGATAGGGAAGGGGCAACGGCACATCGACGGATTGCTAGAGCATCTGGCCGATCAAATCGGACGATTCCACATGAGAGCTGAAAAAAGTGGGTCGAGCGAAGAATTTGGGTCTCCAGCAATCATTCACGATGCGGTGATGGAATGTTTTGAGGAGATAACTGTAGGCGATTGTTCTGAGGATGTGCAGAATCAACTTCAGATTCTTCAAGACTGGGTCCAAGGAGAAAGTGAGCGATTGCGCCAGACGTTTCTTCGAAGAAAACATGAAGGGTTTGTGCGTGAATGCCATGGGGATTTTCATCTCGGGAATATCGCGATGTTTCAACAACATCCCTGTGTCTTCGATGCCTTGGAATTTGCTCCCCACCTTCGTTGGATTGATGTTCTCAGCGAAGCGGCATTTCTGGTGATGGACTTGGTCCGTAATCGTCGGAAAGATCTCGGGTACTTCTTTCTCAATCATTATTTGGAACACACCGGTGACTATTCGGGGTTGGAGGTCTTTCGATTTTATGCCGTCTATCGAGCCCTGGTCCGAGCGAAGGTTGCAGCATTACGAGAAAAACAGGTTGGAGAAATCAACGTCGCAAGAACAGGTCTGCAACGTCAGGTGGAAGCTTACGTCCAATGCGCATATGATTTTCATCTTCCCCAGGACTCTCAACTGTTTCTCATGCATGGGTTATCTGGGTCGGGCAAGTCGACGGTTTCCAGTTTGTTGCTCAAAGATTTAGGCGCGATTCGAATTCGTTCCGATGCCGAACGCAAACGAATCCCTGCATTAACAACTAACGGGCCAGGTGAGGAAAAGGATTCCATGGATCTCTATTCCCATACGATGACGACAGCCACCTATGCTCGATTGAGGCAACTCGCGGGATCGCTTCTTGAAGAGGGGTACATCACCATCGTAGATGCGACGTTTCTCATGGTCGATCAACGACGTTCATTCCAAGAGCTCGCAACCATGCGCAATGTCCTTTTTCATATCGTTCATGTTGATGCCCCAGAATCACTGCTCATCCAGCGGATCTTGGAAAGGAGGCAGACTGAGATAGATTATTCAGATGCTACGGTTGAGGTCCTTCAAAAGCAGCAAGGGATGCTGGAGCCTTTTCAGGACCACGAACGGCCATCTGTGATTTCCGTGGATACCACGAGTGAGGAATCCCTTCGGGAAGGGATACATGCTGTACGTACGCATTCCAGAAAAACCTCGACATAATTCCTTTCTCTGTGCCCCGTTCTATTCCCCGCTCTTTTGTCCTCGTTATCCTTTCGAACTTTTTGTAATCCGTTTTTCTCCTTCAATCCTCACAACCCTGCTACTGGAATGTTGTGCCATTTTCGTCCATTCCCCTGGATTTACGGTTAAATACTTAATTGCAGAATAAAAACCTAATTTGTCGAAAACCGTACTTTTCGAGGTATGGACCCTTACGAATATTAGAGGGTTTCTCAATTTTATAAATTTCATAAGTCATTGAAAATTAAATTAATTGTTTGTTTTTGTCATATACGTAGGACGAAAAACATGCCAAAAAATTTTGATTTATCTTCGGGTCTTTGCTAATTGACTTTCTACCGGTAGGTATTAATTTCCCCGTTAAAATAAACTAGGTAATAATTCATACTTGTTTTGAGATTTTACAAAGTTTTTCGAGATTGAAGGATAGAAAAAAGGAGAATGCAGGTCCTTGGTTTTCCCTTCAAGATCGCTATCACCATAAAAATTTTGAGGTAACGGCTATCCCCTTCAACGTGGGCCTGATTTATTCCTGGATTTTTTACCCCTTCCGTTCACACCTCAAAGCCCAAGGATCAGCAAACATGGATGTTGATGAAGGACATGCGGGCGGGGTCAACTTCTCCTTCTCGCTTCACGAATGGTCCAGGTTATTTAATCATTTACCTTGCGGACTTCTGGTCGTTGACCGAAGAGGGCGTATCACGGCGGCAAATTCCCGAATAGTCCAGGCATTTGGATATCCCTTGAGTGAATTAGTGGGCAAAGCCATCTGGTCGTTGATGCCAATTCGACAGCGGCGCAGACAGAAAAACCTACTCAAAGAATTCTTTGTGTCTCCCCGCGAGCAACCACTCGGGGCGGGAACTGATATTTGGGGTCTGACCAAGAACGGGAGGGAAATACTTCTCAAAGCGGGAATGAATGTGTGGGAGGTTCAAGAAAAGACCTTGGCCATGTTCTTGCTGATGCCCGTGCCCCCCAAATCTCATATGGAAGAAAGTTGTTTTCAGATGAACTTTCAAGTGGTGGAGCATTCGAAAGACCACATGGCCATTTTGAATAACCACTACCATTATCAATATGTCAATTGGGTGTATGAACAAGCGCATGGGATTCCCAGGGCCGACATCATCGGTAAGTCGGTGTCAGAGATTTTGGGAAAACATGTCTTTGATACGGTCGCGAAATACTACTTGGACAGATGTCTCTTAGGGGAACGAGTGGTCTACCAATATGGATTCCATTTCAAAGGAAAAGGGTTTCGGCAGATGGAAGTCACGTATTTCCCTCTGCGATCCTTCCAGGCCGGTCCCGTGGATCGCGTGCTCGTTCAATCGCGGGATCTGACCGAAAAGCTTTTGAAGGAACAGACGTTTCCCTTGGCCCAGGAGGGAAAAACGAAAGGCGGAGAAAATCAGGTTTCTCAAACGAAGGCAGCAAGACCGGTTCGAGGTGGCTCAAAGGCCAACATCACGCCTGGGTGGATGAAGCTTTCTCAACTGAGTTCACAAAAGCGAACCATCTTGGCGTATGTCGCGCAGGGGAAGACCAATAAAGAAATCGCCGCCCTGATGAAGCTCAGTGACAAGACCGTTCGAAATCACCTGACCTCAATCTTCAGGAAGCTTCGGATACGACGGCGGCCTGAGGCAGCGTCTTTTTTCGTTCGATCGGTGATCGACGATGTCACATAATTCGTTGGAGTACCATTGAGAATGGTGATGGCCAAATGGAAACGGCTGCACCCAAAATTCTACTCATTGACGAAGAACATCAAACCCTTACCCTCCTCCGATCATCGCTAGAATCTCGAGGGTATAGAGTGTTTTCCGCCAAGACGAGTCAGGAGGCCTTAATTTTGGCTCAGTCCAGGGCGATGGATGTGGCGGTGATTGACGTCGATTTATCCGATGGACAGGGGTTTTCCACCATCGCAAGAATGTTGAAAGATTTTCCTGCTCTCAAAGTGATCGCGGGAATGAAATTTTTCTCTCAACATGGGTTTCAGGCCAAGATGCTCGCTCAGCATCTGGGGGCTGCCGCCGTCCTCTTAAAACCCTATGAACCGGATACGGTCTTAGATGTCCTACAAAAAATATTGGGTTCGTCTTAGCGGGGAAGGGGAAGAACGGGGAGTGAAGAGAAGGCGGTTTAAAAGATGGCTCGACTGGAAAGAATGGTGCCGTCGTTGTTGCCTCCGCCCCCAAACCAAGTCAACTTCCCAAATGGAGTTAACGGCTCGTGCTTATAGTAGACCTTGACGAGGGTAAACCGGTCGACCGGGGCAGCATTAATTCCGGTATTAAATGTCACGTAGGTCCATAATGTATCCGGCAGTTCACATTGCCCATTAGGGTCGGCTATGGGGGATGTGACCTCTGTTCCCCCCAGAGCTCCGCGAACCACGACGGTACAGGTCGGATCGGGATTTTTGGCATTTATTCCGGCTTGGATTTTGGCGAGGAAGATTCGATATTTCCTTTGATTTCCATTGAATTTGAGGGCATTATCCGTCGACTCGAGGAGATCCAGCATATTCTGGTCGGTCGTCAAATCCCGGGAGGCCAAACTGGCCCCCTCTCTGGCCAATTGGGTAAGGGCGTTACGCTCGTTGATCATGGACCCATATTCCACCACACCGAATGCGATGAACAGAAACAGCATGAGCGACACGGCCAATTCAACGGGGACCGAACCTTGTTGGTTCCTTACGGCGCCACCCCAACCCACTTCACGAACCTCCCCCGCCTAACACAAAATATTCATTCTGATAGGTGCCTTCAGAGCTCATGAGGATGGTGTCTGCACTGAAAATAGCGTTGGTGAGAAGGGTGAACAGCCATTGATGCTGGTGATTGACCCGGACCCGCATGAAGGCCCCGGCTTCCCCTGCATCGTTCACCGCCGGATCATCGGCATCGGTAAAGTCTCCTTTCACGGGAAATATGAGAATGTCTGCCGGATGGATTTCCATGATCGATGAGCCCCGGTCTTGAATGGCTTTCTTGATGGAGTCCGCACGTGAAAGGCCCTTCCCCTGGTCATCAGTAAGGGTGGATCCCAAAGCCCCGATGCGAATGCCGTCTCGAACTGCGGCGGTTAACGTATTCTGATGGAGAAAAAACCAGCCAAACTCGATGATGGCAAACAAAGCCGTGAAAAATATCAGCATGGTCATGCCCATTTCGACGGCTGCCGCCCCGGATTGGTTGTGCCAAGCGTTGTATCCCAAAGACGAAAGTCTGGGGTTGCCGTTTCTCATAGCTCCCTCCAACTGGGATTGCATGGGTTCAGGAAGAGTTTAGCTCTATCGTGCGACATGGGAATGGCCTATTTGACCAGGACCAGTTTAAGCATGTTTGCGATCTTCTGGAAAATACTATCCAGTTCCTTGGGATCGCTCGTGTAAAATTGGTATTTCGATCCGCTGGAAATTTTTGCCAAGTAGATGCGGTCAACACTTCCCAATCCAATCGTGTAAATGGCTATGCCTCGTGCCTTCAGTGATGCTGCATGGTCAATTGCCATCTGTCGCGCGATGGCGTTTGCGTAAGCATGCAAATCCTTGTCGGTAATCACGCCATCACAGGAATCCGGGTCCACTTGCTCTAGGGGGGGGTAGATTCCGCTGGCTAATCCATAATCCGGATCTTCGAATATTTCCCACTTGACCGTAAGGGGGGTGGTCCCACAGGCGCTTTGACCAGCGGGTAATCCATCCCCGGTTACCTTAGGGTCGAAGTCGGGAGTGTAGACCTGAAATTGTTTGTCGTATGCGAACAGCTTCTTTGAATAACCGTTGCCAGCGGCCTCATGCCATGAATTGTCTCTTTTGAAACGGCTGCGAAACGTATTGGGATTTCCATCAGAAAAAAATATCACGGCCTGTTGTGTTCGTTCATTTTGTGATAATCCCGTTTGATTTTCCCAAGGGAGCGCATCCGCTTGTCCCAAGGCATCTTCGGCATTGGTTGAGCCACTAGCTTTTAACCCGTTAATTTGTGTCGTCATCTGGTTGGTATAGCCGTAATCCATGTCATAGAGTTTTTCAATGCCGGATGCAAAGGCTAATAACGCCATCTTGGTCCGATCTTCCTGATCCTCAAAATTTTCCACGAATAGTTTGGCTCCGTCTCGTAAGTCCCCTATGGCCCCGTACATTGAACCAGACACGTCGAGGATTAAGGCGATTTCCGCCCTCCGAAGTTTCGCCGCTCCTTCCGTCCCAATCTTCGTAGTGCGGTATTTTTTGTTGAAACCCGGGGCGAGAGGATTGAGGGAATTCGTGGTGCCATCCACCGTGACCCTTCCCTGATTTTCTGTGACGTTGAATATGGGGTTGTTATCCGTCCCCAATAAACCTGGAGAAAAATTGGCCTCTGCAACATCTTTCGCTAAGGTTTCAAGGTCAACATTGGGGTTGTCGACGTTCTTGGCCCCGGCGAAAGCCGCCCCATCCGCAGCTTTTCCTAATTCACCCTGAATGGCATACCACCGGCCGATTTCGATACCGAGTGCCGCAAAACCGATTATTACCAAAATGACGATGGCAGATAAAATAAGATACGTGCCTCGTTGATTGAACAGAGATTGATTAAGACGAAAGGTTTGCGGAGCGGTCTTTGCCATTTTTCGGAACCCCCAATTGAGGATCAAGTTATGTTTCATCAATTGAGCCAGGAGTCTCTCTTCTGACCCATCAATCTCATAGGTAAAAACGAATGGGGGATTCAGGAAATGCGAATGGGGGATTTCTGAAAAACGATGATGAATGTACCATCGTCAGAGTTTGAGAAACCTTGAGAGTCCCCGTTATTCACCTATCAAAGATTTCTCACATCGTTGTTGTTGAATAGTGAAAGATTTCTGTCGTTTCTTTGGGCACTAACGACTTCTTACGGCAAAAAAAATCCCAGGAAAGGAAATTTTCTCACAAGATGAGGGTTGAGGAGGCTAATCTGAAGTAAATGTGTCGTGGCGTGGTGGAATCGTGGGAAAAATTCAATAAGGATGAAAACAGGGGAGCTACGGGATGGATTCAGGGGGGAATTGCTCTAAGAGCGATTGGATTCGAGGGTCGCTTCCGCCCAATTCCCGGTATCGGCGGTAGTGGGACTTGGCAAGCTCAAGGTCTTTTCTGTGAAATTCATAAAAGGTTCCCACATTATAATGACCCTCGATGGAATCGGGTTGGAGGTTCAGCCCCTGGTGGTAAGCTTGTTCGGCTTCATCCATCCTCCCTTCCGCCACGAAGAGCGTCCCTAGGGTGAAAAAGGGGTCAGCCTCCTTTGGGTGTAACCGGGTCACCGTTTGAAAATGAGGAATAGCCGACGCCCAGTCTCCCTGCTGTTGATAGAGGAATCCCAAGTTGTAGTGGCTATCGATGTGGGTGTCATCCAGGCGAATGACGGTTGTAAAGGCCTCTATCGCCCTATCAAGATGTTGAGTCTGTTCGGCCAGCCGGCCAGTGAGATACCAGCCTTCCAGGTGATCGGGGTGAGCATCGGTAAGGGTGGAAAGATGGGATTGCGCTTGCTCGAGATCCTGATTTTGATAAAACTCGTAGGCCAAGAGGAAGAGGGCTTCCGGTTGCTGCGGTTGATGCTTGAGGATTTCCTGGTAAGCCTGAATGGCTTTTTGGGGAGCTGAATGCTGTTGGTGGATCTTTCCGAGTAACAAACGAGCTTCCCAAAAATTCGGGTAGGATTTTAGGGCCGCCTGGAGGTGTGCCCGTGCTTCCTGGGGTTGGTCCTGTTTGACATAGAACATGGCTACGTCATACCGAGCTTGGACGAAATGTGGATTGAGGGCGATGGCCTTTTCCAGGGCTTGAATGGCTGCGTCCAGTCGATCAGTCAGCTGATATTCCAACAGGCCAGCGAGATGATGGGCTGCGGCGTAGTTGGGAAATTCTTTGAGTGCTTGCTGAATGACCGTTTTCGAATTCGTTAATTGCCCCTTGGCCGCTAACGTCATAGCCTCTCGGTAGAGCCTTTCGGCTTGATGGCCTTCGGCGAAACTGCTCAGGCCATAGGTATAGAATAGACATCCTAGGGCGAGCACTCCCGCAATCTTTTGGAAATAGATGGGAAGAATGGGAAACCGCATGTCTGGGTCTTCGAATAGTCCTTTCTAACAGGACAAGCCGTTCAAGAGGCCCAATGTAACCTGAATTTCCCATGTAATTCCAGCGGACGTTTTCTCCGGCGGAGAAAACGTGTTCCGGGTATCACCTGTTATGGGGAAGAAACACAAAAAAGCCCCGACCTTTGTGAAAAGGGTCGGGGCTTTCCAGTTTTTGCGCTTGAAATCTTTTTGGGAAACTATCGTAAGATAAGCAACTGTCCCCCAATGCCCCCAGCGTCTGAGGGATTATGGTAAATCAAGACATTGTTAGCGGTCACGTAGGTGAGGTCACTGATGGGAATCCCGATGTACTTGGTTTCCCCGGATTTCAGGGTTAATTTTACATGCATGGACGTTGGGCCAGCAAAGGCCGAATCTGCAGACAGATCGAAGGTATAGTCTGAAGAGAGCGTATTCGTGACTTTCAAGAGCACCGGACGTCCAGCCCGTCCACCGGTCCCCTCCGCCACGAGATTTAACACGGCGGTAGAGGGATACCATGCGTTTTGTCCCCCGACCTTCATGGCCGTAAAGGCCAAGTCCACGTCCAATTTTTTGAAGGGTTGCCCGATGACGGAGCCCGATTCAAGGTCGCCGATTTCCACACCACCGGACTGAAGGGCCATCACGGGTGTTCCCGCGAGAAACATGACAGCGATGAGCAAACCTGAAAGGATGACAGCCTTACGCATCATAATCCTCCTTTTGAATGCCAAAAAGTGAAAAATAGGTTAAGTAAAGAGTAGACCGAAAAACGGTTATCAAACCTGGACGACTCAATTTCCAAATCTTGGGAAGACGGGGGAAGAACTTGAGGTAGGCGATCTCAAGCTCTCCCCGACCATCTTCTACACCTGAGATGAAGAAAATTTGAGGGTCAGGGGCCTCGAATTTTCTTCGAATCCCGTTTGTTCCACTAACAGGAACACGAGTCAACACGTCCTGTAGGCCATTCCGCTTCTCATGAGGAATTGTTTGAGGATAGTGTTGACCGGGAGCAAGTATAGGAGGAGGAAACGGGTTCGTCTACCAAAGTTTGCCAACCGATGCTACAGTTTGAGTGAAAATTTTTGCTTAAAGAACCAGGGTGAGGGTAAAGGAGGTCGCGGTCCAAACGCCCTCACCCTGGTTGCTCCAAGGTCAGGAGGAAGAGCCTACCTTGGAATGTCGATTGAAGTGTTCATTGGCTTGAAGATTTCGGTATATAAAAATTGAGCGGGTTTAATGCGTGATAACTCATCGTGGGAAACTGTTTGTTGGCCTCAGGATCATAAAACCCTCCCGAGGTGCCCGATTCGTGCTGGTAGAGAGGTGTATTCGGGTGAGGGCTCTGATTGTACGCACGAATCAAATGATAAAAATCTCGCCGACCTTGTTCGATACGGTCGATCTCATCATCGGTGTCATAGGTCACGGTAGGGGGATAGGGACGACAGGTATCGATGGCGGCGTTCAGGATAGGCAAGAGCCGCAAGAATGTGTTGAGTGCCTTGTTGGCTTCGGTTTGCCATTCCTGGGGAAGCCTAGACAGATATTGGGACCTTGAAATAACTGTTGAGTTGTCAGGGGTAAAGATGGCGGTTTGGTCCTGACGAAAGGCAATCGCACCGTAGGTGACCTTTCCGTCGGTCAGATCTTCAATGGTCAGAAAGTGGGTATAGTTCTTGGTTCGCGCTT
The DNA here is from genome assembly GCA_965223275.1 of Nitrospirales bacterium. Taxonomy (GTDB): domain Bacteria; phylum Nitrospirota; class Nitrospiria; order Nitrospirales; family UBA8639; genus Nitrospira_E. The sequence continues at coordinate 915,784 of OZ244992.1, read as the reverse complement.
TAAGGGGATCCTCAGGCACCCATTGTCCGGGTACCGTATGAATAATCAGATCTCGGTGTTTGGCCGCCTGTAAATGAATCCTGGCCGTATCGTCCCACTTTCGACAAAGTCCCGCACGAAATGGCTTGGGATCTATCGTATATCGAAAGACGACCTCAGATGAGAGCTGTGCCGTCAACCCTGATTCGGTGATCATCCCCACCAAGAGCGTGCCAATAAAGAGCATATGCATTCCTTTTTTAACCCGAATCAGCCATGTACAATTGGGGGTCATAAGAAATATCTCCCTCTTCATTTCTTCCCTTCATGATGTCTAAGGGCATTCAGGGGGTTGTCTCCTCACGGACACCCTCAATCTTCCAAAGAAGGAATATGAGGCCTTTGCCCGAAAAGGAAAAAGGTTGTGAAACCGATGTTGAGCCTAGTGAGTCTTACGCGTGGCGGTCGGAGGAGCTCGTGAAGAAGGGAGATAGTTGGATTGAACAATGGGGGAAAGGGGCGAGGTGATCTCTAAGGTTTCTAAGAGTTTGTGAGAAATCACTAAGAGGAAAAACCCCACGGAAACTGCTTGGCCGGCTTGGCAGGACCAACTACACCATGTTTGGCTGTGCGCGTGTTTGTGATGTTCTTGGTGATGGTGAAAAGACGGTTGATTCAGTGCAAAGGCGAAGCTCGCAATCAGAAAGCACACGCACAGAACCAGTAACAAGAACTGTGTGGGATTACATGACAGGTTCTTTGCAGGCCGACCAAAAACTGGTTTCGTGTGAGGAGTGCGATTCACGGTCAACAGTAGCCTGTTTGAGAAAAAGTTTCTACGTATGCTTGCTTGTTCATGCAACAGTTTTCCAATTATTCATCCATTAATCGGTAAGGGCTAATTCCCATCGGTCATTTCGATTATGATCGACAAGAGTGACAACCGATTCACGAAAGATTCGTAAACTTCCTTTTCCAATCTTGGTGCTTTTGAGTCGTCCCTCATCCACCCAGCGGTAAATGGTCCACCGACTGACATTTAATAATTTGGCCGCCTGTCCTACTCGTAATAGCTCGGTTTCCATGATATCTCCTTTCGTTCATCTTCATGTCCCCATGGCTGGGGAGTACCGTAGTTCCTGCCTCTCACCTTCGGCTTCTCATTGTTAGCTGAGAAAGATGATGCCGAACCGAGTTTGGCAATTTTCCGAGAACCATCCCATAGTGCTATGGGTTTGACCTAAGAGCTCCCGGTCTAATGAGGAGAGGTCTTAGGGTGGCTGTGAAAACTAATGGAAGCGCCCCGATGTCTTCATCTGCAGAGTCCCCTGTAAATCACCTGATCATGAAGGGATACATAGGAACTCTATAGAAGGGGGCTTAAAGAAGATGGAGGGGAGGTCCTCGAGGTGAGAAGGGGGATAGGCGTATCGAGGTATCGTAGATATGTGAGGGTTTTAGCGCTAAAAACGCTATGACTAGCCCTAGAAGGGGTATGTGTGCAGCGGAGACAGTCAGGGTCGCGATTTGACCGACATGACAGGCCCAAGAACACAGTAACGAAGTCGCTGGGATGGGATGGGAGTGGTGCTCGTTGGTAGAGGCCAGAGCTGAGGATGAACAGAACGCACCTGCCCCTAATAACAGGACATGCAGTGTGATTAACACCCCGACTAATGGAGCCATTCCTCTCAGGGTTCTTTTTGAGAACTGTTCCGATTGTGTCGTGTGCATGGTCATCAATCTAGTATGGGATTATGGAATTGTCCCCTACCTTATACCAAAACGGCCATACATTTCACCAGCAAGGAGGACGGTGCGTTTTTATGGAACAGGTTTGGTCGCGATAGAAACGGAGGAGATCCCGCTTTGTCTGATCACATCCATGATGGATATGACCCGTCCATGGACAACCTGCTCATCGGCGTTGATGGTAATGGAGGGGGGTGGTTCGGTTTGCGCGAGCAGGGTGAGCCGCCGTTCAAGGCCTTCGAGGTTCAAGGGTTCTTTGTTGAAAAAGAGCGTCCCTTCTCGAGTGAGCGTCAGGGAAACGGTCTCGGGAACTTTGTCCGAAGCCGATTCGGCGGTGGGGAGATTGACGGGAAGACCATGCTGAATAGTCATGGATAGGGTCGCGATCATAAAAAAGACCAACAAGAAAAACATCGTATCGATCATCGGAATGATTTCGATTCGAGCCGGTCTTTTAGCAGAGGTAGGGAGCTTCATGACGGGAATGGCGACCGGGTGTTCTCAAGGGCTGCCTCGGCTTTGGTCGCAAAATGTTCGATCAGTTCGGTTTCCTTTTCCATTCTTGAAAGGAAAAAGTTATAAGGAACCAATGTAGTCACGGCCACGACGATGCCGGCCGCGGTACACACTAATGCTTCCGCGACTCCACCCGTGACCGCATTGGGGTTCCCCAACCCCGATTCCGACATGACCCCAAAGGAATCGATCATGCCGATGATAGTCCCCAGCAAACCTAGCAGAGGGCCAAGAGTCACGATGGTGTCCAAGACGGACAAACCGCGCTTCATGAGGGTTGCCTCTGCAACCCCTGCGGCTTCCATAGCTTTTGCGGGGAATGTGTCACGTTTCAGGATGCCGGAAGCAAGAACTCGAAGAGCAGGGCTCGGGTGTTCTTCTGCCAGGGTGAGGGCATCGGTGAATTTTTGACGTTCAATGAATTCCACCATCTTGGGAGCGAACCGGTTGGACTTGAATTTCTGAAAATAGATCCAACGTTCGATCGAGACCGTGACTCCCAGGACTGAGCAGGCCAGGATGGGGATCATCATCCATCCTCCACTTATCAGTATCTGAATAACCCCTGAAGTCATGGGTCTCCCTCTAGGATTGATCCAAGTCAAATTTAATAGGGATATCCACCCATTTGGCAACTGGAATATTGCCATCTTTCGCGGGCATGAACTTCCAGCGTTGAGCGGTTTCCTGGGCAGACCGGTCCAAAATCGGGTATCCACTGCTTTTGCGAATGCGAATTTGATCTGGCGTTCCAGATTTTCCGATTAACATCCGCAAAACCACAGTTCCTTCCCAGCCTGATTCCCGTGCAACCCGGGGATATCGGGGTTTGGGGGAAGAAAGAATCGTCGGTCGAGAAAAGCTACCACCTGTCGGCCCTGGGGGGCGGGCGGTTAGGGTGGAAGGTCCGGGTAGCGGGGGGAGGGTGGTGGGATTGTGGGTTGGCCTCTGAGTTTTGAGGCTTGGGAAGATTGGAGAATTGGTTGATGTATTGCTCGGAATTTTTACGGGAGAGCCAGAAGGTTCGGGGGGAGCGGGGAGTAAAGAGGATGGATTGGCTTTCATCTTCATGAGGGTTCTCGCCTGAAGCGCTTGTATAGCCCTTCTGTCTTGAAGTATGGGGTGGCTGGGTCGAGATGATAACGCAGGAAGAGAATGAGAGGGCTTGGGTGGGGAAAGTGCCGCCTGAATGACGGATCTGGGGGGCTGTGGCATGGATGGGGAGGCTGAAATGGGAGCGGGTGGTTGCGCAAAAGGTTGAGAAGGCATCAGGGGTTGGGCAACATTTGCACGAGTAGGTTCTTCTGGGCTGGTGGGAGCGATGAGGTTGACTTTGACTGTGGGGACCGGTTTGGCCGTAACAAGGTGATGTGGTGCCAGGGTCATGAGAGTGATGATGAGACCATGGATGCCGAGACTGCCTAGACCACAAAACCACAAGAGACGGGCATGGTGGGGATCGGGTTGTAAGAGGGTGGTCATTATTTTCTGCGTTTCAAGAGTTGAAGAATTCGTTCATCTTTTCCGCCGAGTGACGCGTATTTGCGATAGTGCTGTAAGGCCGTTTCGGGAGAGTTTTTATGGTATTCATGAAGTAAGCCTAAATTATAATGCGCTTCCGCCATGTTTGGATTGAGACGTAATGCCGTGCGGTATTCCTGCTCAGCCTTGGGAATTTTTGCGAGGGCAGTGTAGACCACACCTAAATTCACATGCGCTTCCGGGTTGGTATTGTCGAATTGAAGGGTCTTTTCAAAGGCCGTTGCGGCTTTCGTGAATTGTTCCTGTTGCTGGTAGAGCATCCCAAGGTGAAAATAGGGTTCCTGTAATGTCGGATTCAGTTGGAGCGCTCGCTCATACCCCTGGACTGCCTGCTCGAGTTGTTGTTGCTGTTGTGCCAATGAGCCGGAAAGCAGCCAGGCATTGACATGATCAGGGTCCAGAGCGATGAGTGATTGAATATGCCGTTGGGCCTCAGTGGTTTGATGCTCATGCGCAAGCCAATATCCGAGACTGTAGAGGGATTCCTTGTTGTCGGGTTCCAGGGCCAGGATTTTTTTATGGGTCTGGATGGCGTTGCGGGCCTGTTGCTTCGCGTCATAGATATTGGCCAACCCGACGAGGGCTTCGGTGAAGGAGGGGTACAGGTTGACGGCCTTTTGGAAAGATTTCTCTGCTTCGGTCAATTGTTGGTTTTGTTGATACACAAACCCCAGATCGGTATAGGCTTGGGCAAAAGAAGGATAGAGCTCAATAGAGTGTTTGAGGGAGATAATGGCTTTCTTGTGTTGATTCTGGTGGGCCAGAACCAACCCCAGAAGATGATGAGCTTCCGCATACTTGGGATACACCTTGAGGGCACGATTCAGGGACGTTTTGGCTGTGTCCCATTGGTGTTGTTGGTAGGCCTGGTAGGCCTGAGCCAGGTGCTCTTGGGCTTGCCCGGCCAATGTTGATGGTAAAGAACCCATGATATGAAGGAGTAGTATCCATAAACAGAGGGACCACGTTGGTTTCGGGAAGCCTTGCATGAGATTAGATGGGGTTAATTCCTGATCAAGTCAAATTTAATCGGAACGTCTACCACACTCTCAACCGGGAATTCTCCATTTTTGGCTGGAGAGAAGGTCCATGATTTGGTGGTGTGAATGGCGGTGCGATCCAAGAGAGAAAAACCGGAGCTGTTCCGTACCGCAGAGGAGAGGACGGTGCCATCTGAAGAGATTTGAAGGCGCAGAACGACCGTTCCATGCCATCCTTGTCCCCTGGCTCTCCGAGGGTAAGCCGGGTGAGGGGTATGGAGGGGTTTAACCTGGGTCAAGATCCCTCGTGCTTTGGCGGTTTGGTCAAGAAGGACAAGGTGGGACTTTGGGGGAATGGGTGGACTGAGGGAGAAGGAGGGCCGCAGATGGGCGGGGATCACAGGGGAGAGAGTGGAATCGATAGACGGCAGGGGAAATGAGAGAGGGGGAGGAGTCTTCTTGACGGTATGCCCTTTGACCTCTATGACTTCCAGGGTTTCAATGTCCTCTCCTGGCATGGGGAGTGCTTGGCCCCCTGCAGAAGGGTTTCCCATAGCTATCATAAAAAGGAAGGTCCCTCTTAACGTCCAGATTGCCGGACCTCTCATTCTCTGGACGCACAGGACCCTATTTTCTCGATCATGTCCCGGCATCGTGGAAAGGAGGGGAAGGGGTTTCATGGTTTCTCGTGACGAATATTTCTGAAATGGTACCAGTTTACTTGGCTTGGAAGAAATGGCAGGATTCTCTATGAGTTAATCTTCTGAAAATTCAAGAGAATGGTATGTGATCGGTAATACTCACGAGTTGATTCCAGCCCTTAATTCGGTATACTAGGAGAGTTAACGTCCCGAAGATCGGCCAATCCTCCAATCCTGTCATTTTATTTGATTTTTCCCCAACTCGACCCCTGTGAAAGAAGGATACGTCTAACATGTTGGTTCGCCTGTTAAATATTTTGTTTGGGAGTAAAAATGAACGGGAGTTGAAGCGCCTTCAGCCTCTCGTGGATAAAACGAATGAACAGGAAGCCTCCCTGCAGCCCCTGGACGATCAAGGGTTGGCGGAAAAAACTCAAACGTTTAAAAAGCGGTTAGAGGCTGGGGAAACCCTGGATGACTTGCTTCCCGAAGCTTTTGCCGTGTGTCGTGAAATGTCTAAGCGACGGCTCGGTATGCGGCATTTCGATGTACAACTCTTGGGCGGGATGATTTTGCACCAGGGCCGGATCTCTGAGATGCGGACCGGGGAAGGAAAGACGTTGGTGGCCACTCTTCCGATCTATCTGAATGCGTTGGAAGGGAAAGGCGCCCATTTGGTGACCGTGAATGATTACCTGGCCAAACGCGATGCCCAATGGATGGGCCCGCTGTACCATGGATTAGGGTTGTCAGTCGGAATCATCCAACATGAAGCCTCCTTCTTCTTCGATCCTACGTATGATGCCCCTGATAAACGACTACAATATCTTCGCCCGTGTACCCGCCAGGAAGCCTATGGGGCGGACATCACCTATGGAACCAACAATGAGTTTGGGTTTGATTACCTTCGCGACAATCTAGTCGTGACCGATGCTGAACAGGGCGTGCAGCGGGAACTCAATTACGCCATCGTGGACGAAGTCGACAGCATTCTTATCGATGAAGCCCGAACCCCGTTGATTATTTCCGGACCGGCTGAACAAAGTACGGATCAATACTATCAAGTCGATCGAATTATTCCTCAATTGAAAAAGGAAGCGGATTTTACGATCGAGGAAAAGACCAAAACCGTGGCCTTGACCGATGAGGGCAATGCCAAGGTCGAAAAATTGCTGGGCGTGGAAAACCTTTATGATTTGAAGCACCTGGGGTTAGTGCACCATGTCGTCAAAGCGTTGCAAGCCCATGCCCTGTATAAACGAGACGTCGATTATGTGGTCAAGGACGGTGAAGTGGTCATCGTTGATGAATTTACCGGGCGTCTGATGGCCGGGCGACGGTGGAGTGATGGACTCCATCAAGCCGTTGAGGCCAAAGAGGGAGTCAAGATCGCCAATGAAAATCAAACCTTGGCTTCCGTCACGTTCCAAAATTATTTTCGTATGTACAATAAGCTTGCCGGGATGACGGGGACGGCCGATACCGAAGCCTCCGAATTCGCCAAAATCTATAACTTGGAAGTAAATGTCATTCCTACGAACCGACCGATGGTTCGAAAAGATAACCCTGATGTGGTGTACCGGACAGAAAAAGAAAAATTCAACGCCATTGCTGATGAGATCAAAGCGTATCATGAGCAGGGTCAACCGGTGCTGATCGGAACGATTACCATCGAGAAATCAGAAAGATTGTCCGCGCTCCTTAAGCATCGGGGGGTAAAGCATAATGTGTTGAATGCCAAATTTCATGAAAAGGAAGCGGAGATCATTGCTCAGGCTGGCCAAAAAGGTGCCGTGACCATCGCCACCAATATGGCCGGTCGGGGAACCGATATTCTTCTTGGCGGTAACGCAGAAGCGTTATTCAAGCAGCAAGTGATTTATCGCGGAGAAGAGTTGAGTGAAGAAGAGCAACAGAAGGCCTTTGAGACGATTAAGGAATCATGTGAAGCCAACAAGAAAGAAGTGTTGGAGGCTGGTGGGTTGCATATTCTTGGAACCGAACGGCATGAAAGCCGGCGCATTGACAACCAGTTGCGGGGTCGGTCGGGTCGACAGGGGGATCCCGGGTCTTCCCGTTTCTTTCTTTCGTTAGAGGATGATCTTCTCAGAATCTTTGCCTCGGAGCGCGTATCCAATCTCATGTTGAAGTTGGGGATGGAAGAAGGCGTTCCCATTGAACATGGGATGGTGACCAAATCCATCGAGAATGCGCAAAAGAAGGTGGAAGCCCACAATTTTGAGATTCGCAAGCATCTTCTGGAATATGATGATGTCATGAATAAACAACGGGAGGTCATCTATAAGCATCGGCATGCCGTCCTGCACGGGGAAGATGTTTCCGATGACATCCTGGGTATGATCGATGACGTGGGTGGCGGCCTGGTGGATATCCATTGCCCGGAAGAACAGTACGCCGAGGAATGGGATTTCCAAGGTTTGATGGAATCCATCCAGGGACAATTTGGGATGGACGTGATTCAAATCGATGACATCAAAGAAATGGGACGGGAGGCCATACGTGAAGAAGTCCAAGAATCCCTCAAGAAGGCCTATGCCGACAAGATTCAACGGCTCAGTCAGGAGGAAGGGGCCGGGGAAGAGCTCGTACATTATATTGAACGAACCATCTTGCTTCAGATGATCGATCAACATTGGAAAGATCACCTGTGGGGCATGGATCAATTAAAAGATGGGATTGGCCTGCGAGGGTACGGACAAAAAGATCCACTGGCAGAGTATAAACGTGAAGGCTACGATATGTTCGCGGGAATGATGGATCGGATTAAAACCGATACGCTTGAACGGGTGTTTAAATTCCAATTGGTTCGTGGTGAGCGGCCTGAAGCCGAACCGCAAGCTCCTCCCCCTCCTCAAATGAGCCTCAACCGGGGTGATACCGCCGCGGCCGGTCCCAAGCGACCGGTCCTGCGAAGTGAACAAAAGGTCGGGCGGAATGATCCCTGTCCTTGTGGGAGCGGAAAAAAATATAAGAAATGCCATGGAGCGTAGCCTGTTTGAGTTGCTGATCCGGTTTTCCTAGCCCATTCCCCCTTTACACAATCTTCCTCTTTCTTGCCCTCGCTTTCGACTGACAGAGTATTGCCCACAATTCATAAGTCATTGTAATCCTTGGATATTCAGTTTTATTTCTGGGGTAATTCTCTTGACTTAAAGCCATAGGGGTGGGTATCTTAGCCGATTCCGCATGGGTATATAGAAGGAGTGACTATAGTCCATTCGTGCCATCTCCAGAATTACAATCCAAAGGTCATCCCGAGCTTATAAACAAGATTGTCGAGATAATCGAGCGTACCGGGCCCATCAGTTTTTCACGCTTTATGGAAATGGCACTGTATGATTCTTCGCACGGATATTACATGACCTCAAAAGTGGAACAGGGGCGCGTGGGTAAAGGTCCTATTGGACGAACAGGGGATTTTATGACGGCCCCGGAATTATCGCCTATTTTAGCCATGACGATGGTTCGTCAGGCTACAGAAATCGATGCGTTCCTGGGGCATCCTTCGCGTTTCACGTTCGTGGAAATCGGTGGCGGGACCGGTGCCTTTGCCAAGGCCTTTTTGCGGCACTGTCAGGACTGTGTTCCTGCGTTATTCGAACGGCTGTCCTATTGCTTGATCGAGCGGAGTCCGTATCTCAAAGATTGCCAGGCCCAAGCTGTGGGGGAGGTCATGAAAAGCTTCCCCAGTCCTAAAGTGACTTGGGCGGAGTCCATCGAGCAGGTTCCCGAAGAGTCGATCGTTGGGATGGTGTTTTCCAATGAGTTAGTGGATGCCTTACCCGTTCACCGAGTTCGGAAGGAGAATAACCAACTCAAAGAAATATTCGTTGATTATGTGGATGGGAATTTCATTGAACGTCTTGAACCGTTTTCGAATCCGGCCCTCACGCAGTACATCCAACAGCACGAGGTATCCGTGCAGGAAGCACAAACCACGGAGTTACATGTGGCTTCCCAAGACTGGATGGGACATGTGGCCAAGGTGCTCCAGCGAGGAATGGTCATCACGATAGATTATGGGCATACCACCCAAGACTATTATAGCCCCGAACGCCGTGATGGAACGTTTCTGTGCTATGTGAATCACACGATTTCCACGAATCCCTACGTTCGAGTGGGCGAGCAAGATATGACCGCGCATGTCAACTTTTCTACCCTGGCCACCGCGGGAAGGGTGCATGGGTTGATGCCTGTGGGGCTCACCACGATGACGAATTGGTTGATGGGATTAGGGGTTGAGGAACTGGTGGCCGGGAAGGATGAACAGTCTGAGGAGGTCAAGGCGTTAATGCAGTTGCTTCGACCACAGGGAATGGGAAAGACCTTTAAAGTGTTGGTTCAACGCAAAGGATTAGAGGTGGATAGATTACAGGGGCTTCGATATCCAGCCTTTTTCCAAGATGTGGTGTGAGGAATGAGAAAAATGAATCGAATGACTCGAGCATTACGATGCATCGAACCGTGGAGTGAATGATGGGGAGTGAGCCGGTTCCGTTTAATTACATTCCTGTGGTCATTTTTATGATCATTGGTGCAGGTTTTGGGATTGTGTCCCTCTTGCTGGGATGGGTGTTGCGTCCGAATCGGCCGTATCGAGCGAAACTCCTTCCCTATGAAAGTGGAAGCCCCTTATTTATGGATGCCCGAGTCCAATTCCCCATGCGGTATTACATCATTGCCATGCTGTTTGTGATTTTTGATATCGAAGTCGTGTTTTTATTCCCGTGGGCGGTGGTGTTTAAAAAACTCGGTCTTCTCGGGCTCATAGAAATGGGCTTGTTCCTGGCCATTCTTATCGTGGGTTTTTGGTATGCCTGGAAAAAAGGTGCCCTGGACTGGGATTAACTCTAGAGTTTTTCTGAAGGAAAAAAGAAGAAAGGGTAGGTCTTTAGGCCTAGCAAAACCGTCGTTCATGCCATTACAATAGACGGCTTGTATCCAGCGGGGATGGATGAAATCCTGAGGGACTCATCTGGAAAATTTCCTAAGGATATCAAAAGGATCGTATTGATATGGGAATGTTAGAACGTCAGCTCGAACCGAATATTATTACCACGAATCTGGATTATTTTATCAATTGGTGCCGGAAGTCAGCGTTATGGCCGATGACCTTCGGATTGGCCTGTTGTGCGATTGAAATGATTGCCTCGGTATCTTCCCGGTATGACATCGATCGGTTCGGGGCGGGGGTCTTCCGCGCCTCACCTCGACAGTCGGATTTGATGATCGTCGCCGGGACGGTTTGCCGAAAGATGGCCCCGGTTATTCGTCGAATCTATGATCAAATGGCCGAACCCCGATATGTGATGTCCATGGGATCCTGTGCGACGTCTGGGAATCACTACAATAGTTACAGTGTGGTTCAAGGGGTCGATCAAATCGTGCCGGTGGACGTGTATGTGGCGGGGTGTCCGCCAAGACCAGAAGCTCTTCTGGATGCGCTCATTAAACTCCAAGAAAAAATTCAACAAGAAAAATATTTCGTCAAATAACTTCTCAGCATCATCGTAATCTCGAACGCCAACCTTTTTCCCCATAAACGTGTTTATGCATGCATTCCTAGAACCACTCGTGAATCGATTTCCTGAGGCGGTCATCACGGCAGAAGAAGATCCGGTTCGCGGTGATCTGTGGGCTCAAGTCAAAGCGGAGAATTGGCTTGAAGTCGCGCGGTTTCTTCATGACGATCCCGCCATGGCATTGGACCATATCACCGACATTTGCTCGGTCGATTATCCCGATGATCTGGAGCGATTTGAAGTGGTGTATCAATTTCTGTCGCTCCCTCACGGTACCCGGTTACGGATTAAGTCGCGCCTTCCGGAGGAAAACCCGGAGATTGCTTCTATCAGCGATATTTGGCGTGGCGCCAATTTTTTGGAGCGGGAAGTCTATGACCTCATGGGCATCCGTTTTGTGGGGCACCCGGACCTTCGTCGCATTTTGATGCCGGAGGATTATGATGAAGGCTATCCCCTTCGAAAAGATTTTCCGGCGGAAGGCCGAGGCTGGCGGAGTCGCTTTGATTTTCTCCCGAACCTGGATGACCCTATCGATCAATGGTCCGAATCAGAAATTCCGGTGGACCAGCGTCATCAATTCATGGCAGAGGATCGACCGGAGGATACCAAGCGGACCACAGAATTACTCCTGAACATGGGCCCTCAGCACCCCAGTACGCACGGTGTGCTTCGCGTGGTGTTGGAATTGGATGGAGAACGGGTGAGTAAGGCCGTGCCCGATATGGGATACCTGCATCGTGGGGTCGAAAAACTCGCCGAAGGGCTTACCTATATGCAGGTGCTTCCTCACACGGACCGGTTAGATTATGTCTGTGCGATGACGAACAACTATGCCTATGTGCGGGCGGTCGAAAAATTAGTCGGGATCACCATCCCCGAACGGGCCGAATATGTGCGGACGATCGTAGCGGAAATGCAACGAATCGTCGGGCATTTGTTCTGGTTAGGCACACAGGCTCTGGATATCGGAGCGATGACCGTCTTTTTCTGGACCTTCCGTGAGCGAGAAGTCCTCTTAGATATGTTCGAGAAACTGTGCGGTGCCCGCTTAACCTTAAATTACTTCCGCATTGGAGGGGTAGATGCGGACCTCACTCCGGAGTTGATCGCGTCGCTTCGGGAATTCTTGAGGACCTTCCCCGATCATATTCGGGAGTATGACACCCTGCTCCAAAAAAACCGTATTTGGATTGCCCGGACAAAAAACGTCGCGGTGATATCAGGGGAAGATGCCATTAACTTTGGGTGTACGGGGCCGGTCTTGCGCGGTTCGGGTGTGGCCTACGATATCCGAAAATTGGAACCGTATGGTGTGTATGACCGGGTCGAATGGGAAGTGCCAATCGGAAAAGACGGTGATACCTATGATCGATATTGGGTCCGGATGGAAGAGATGTGGCAGAGTGCCAAGATTATCGAACAATGCCTGGACCAAATCCCTGAGGGTCCGATTATGGCCGAGGATGCCAAGGTGATCCCCCCGCCAAAACCGGAAGTCATGCGGGATATGCAAAGTTTGATTCATCACTTCATCATCTTTACTCAGGGATTCAAGCCTCCCAAAGGTGAAACCTACTGTGGAACCGAAGTGCCCAAAGGAGAACTAGGCTTTTTTCTGGTAAGCGATGGGAGTCCTCGGCCCTATCGATTGAAAATCCGATCCCCATCCTTTGTCCATATGGGCGCATTCGATTTTATGGCACGGGGGTATCTGATCTCCGATATCATTACCATTTTTGGCACCTACGATATCGTGATGGGGGAATGTGACCGGTAAGGTCAGCGGAGCGAATTGAAGAAGCCGGTTCCTCTGGCCATAGGCAAAACACATTATGTCTTTAGAACGATTCCAAGATGAAGTGAACGATATCGTGTCTCGGTATCCGATGAAACGTTCGGCCTTGTTGCCTCTGTTGAATTTAGCGCAACGTGAAGAGGGGTACGTGAGTGAAGCCTCGATGCGTGAGATCGCGAAAATTTTGGAGTTGACCCCACCTCAAGTGTTCGAGACGGTCACGTTCTACACGATGTTCAATTTAAAGCCTATTGGCACGTTTCATTTGCAAGTCTGTAAATCCCTGATGTGCGCGTTGGTCGGTTCGGATACTCTCGTTGGGTGGATCAGGAAGAAATTGGATATCGGACCGGGAGAGACTACGCCAGACAAGAAGTTCACGTTGAGCGTCGTGGAATGTTTAGGGTCCTGCGGAACCGGTCCCATGATGCAAGTCAATGATGATTACTATGAACAATTAACGGAAGAAAAACTTGGTCGGGTGATTGACGATCTGGCTGCCACCGGAGATTGTTCTCTGAAAAGCGGGCCGTTTATGTACCCGAAACCGGTTTCCTAGCTGGGGCAGATAAGAGAAATGGCAGCATACGAAAAAATCCTGCTTACTAATATGGAGCAACCAGGGTATACCGGCTCTCTGGCAGACTATGAACGTGCGGGTGGGTACCAAGCCCTTCGAAAAGTCCTGAATGGGATGGATCCCGGTCAGGTCATCGAAGAGGTGAAAACATCAGGTTTGCGCGGGCGGGGTGGAGCGGGGTTCCCAACCGGGGTGAAGTGGGGGTTTATCCCCAAGGATCATCCCGGACCAAGATACCTCTGTTGCAATGCGGATGAAAGCGAACCGGGAACGTTTAAAGACCGTCAATTGATGGAACGGGATCCCCACCAGATGTTGGAGGGGATGATTATCACGTGTTTCGCGATTCAAGCGCAGACGGCTTACATCTATATACGGGGAGAGTTTCGCCTCGGGGCGAAAATCCTCGTCAAAGCCATTGAAGAAGCCAAAGCCGCCGGCTATGTGGGAGACAATATCCTGGGGAGCGGAATCACGGTGAACATCTATGTCCATCCCGGGGCCGGCGCCTATATTTGTGGAGAAGAAACCGCGTTATTGGAGTCCTTGGAGGGGAAACGGGGGATGCCACGTTTTAAGCCTCCATTTCCTGCGACGCACGGACTCTATCAAAAGCCAACGGTGGTGAATAATGTGGAGACGATGGCCAATATTCCCCACATCATCAATAAGGGCGGGGCGTGGTACGCCGCCATCGGCTCTCCCCCAAAGAGTTCCGGGACGAGAATTTTTTGTTTAAGCGGGCATGTGAAACGCCCCGGAAACTATGAAGTGCCTTTGGGGATCCCTTTTCGTGAACTCATTTATGAATTAGGCGGTGGGATGCGGTCTGACAAGCCCCTGAAAGCCTTTATCCCCGGTGGTGCCTCAGCGCCGTTCCTGACTCCAGAGCATCTCGATGTGAAAATGGACTTTGAATCGGTGGCCATGGCCGGATCTATGTTAGGTTCGGGTGGTGTGACGGTGATGGAAGAAGGGACCAGTATGGTCTGGGCGGCGCTTCGACTCATGGAATTTTTCTACCATGAGTCCTGTGGCAAATGTACACCCTGTCGTGAAGGAAGCTCGTGGCTCGTGCAAACGCTACAGCGAATTTGGAATAAACGGGGAAGACCGGGAGACGTTGAGGTCCTCCAAGAATTGTGCGGAAATATCGCGGGGAGGACAGTGTGTGCGTTTGGAGAAGCGGAAGTCGCTCCCATCCTCAGTACGGTCAAACACTGGCCGGAAGAATATGAAGCGTTAATCCGGGAAGCTCAAGAGGCTTTAGCGACCAGTAAGGAAATTCCGGTTTTTTCACACTAGAGACGTTGTTCGATGTCCACGACACCAGACACGAAGACTGAAATGATCTCCCTGACGATCGATGGGAAACCTGTGACCGTTCCCAAGGGGACGTTGGTGATCGAGGCTGCGCGACAGGTGGGGGTTATGGTACCCCATTTTTGTTATCACCCCAAATTGTCTCCCGATGCCAATTGCCGGATGTGTTTGGTGGAAATCGAAAAAATGCCTCGATTGCAAACATCCTGTAGTACGCCTGTGGCCGAGGGCATGGCCGTGAAGTCTGCTTCCTCTCCCGTCGTACAGGACGCTCGAAAATCCGTGTTGGACTTTATTCTTGCGAATCATCCCTTGGATTGTCCGGTGTGTGATCAAGGCGGTCGATGCGACCTCCAGGATTTTTCACATGAATATACCGCCACGACCAGCCGGTTTAAGGAACTCAAACGAGTTTTTCAGAAGGAATACTTCAGTCCTTTGATTGAGACGCAGATGAATCGGTGCGTGCAATGCTTGCGATGCGTTCGCTATTGCGACCAGGTCATGGATGTGAAGGCCTTAGCCCCAGTAGGCCGAGGCACGTTGACGGAAATTAAAGCGTTTGGGACCCATGAATTGGATTGTGAGTTTTGTGGGGGATGCGTCCAGATTTGTCCCGTCGGTGCCATTACCAGTCGTTTGTCCATGTACGAGTTTCGTCCGTGGATGCTGAAGCGAACCGATTCAGTCTGCGGGTATTGCGGAGATGGCTGTCAGATCACGTTTCAGACCAAGAACAATGCCCTGATTGAGGTGAATTCCACCCAGGGAACAGGCCGGAATAATGGGGATCTGTGTGCTCGGGGATATTTTGGATACCACGTCAGTGAACATCCGGAACGCGTGACGACACCGATGGTTCGGGTTGGAGATGAATTGCAACCGGTGACCTGGGAAGAAGCCTTGGAGGCTGTGGCGGCTGAACTTTCACGAATTAAGGCTGAACACGGCCCCGAAGCCATCGGTGGGTTGGTGTCGGGGCGATGCACGAATGAGGACGTGTATGTCTTCCAGAAGTTTATGCGGGGCGTGGTAGGAACGAATCAGATCGACAGTAGTGTTCGGTTCGGTCATCTGAATGGCGTGCATGCCCTACAACGTGTCCAGGGGACTCACCGGTGGACCGTGACCTTTGAGGATATCGTTGGGGCTGACGTTCTGCTCTTGGTGGGAACCAATATTACGGAAACCAATCCCGTGACCGGCCTGAAGGTGAAGGAAGCGGTGAAGCGGCATGGTGCCAAATTGGTGACCATGGAAACGCTTGAGCCGGCTGTTGGGACGATCAGTAACATCGTGAATCTTGCTCATCATCATGTCAGCGTGAAACCCGACGAGTATGGCCTGGCGATTATTGGATTCATGAAAGCTGTCGTCGATCAAGAAGGCATCGCTCCGGACATGAAATCCAGTTCACCCAAGTATGTCAGTGACCTCACTGACAAAGTGAACAGTATCTCCTGGGAGACCATTCATGAACGGACAGGAATGTCTTCGTCGGTTTTTCGCGATGCAGCACAGACGTTCATGAATGGGAAAAAGGTCGTCATTATTGTCGGGCCTGGGGTGCTTCGGAATGAAGGTGGGTTTGGGTTGACCGTCAATTTGCTTGATCTCCTGTTGTTGACAGGAAAATTAACTCAGCCGGGATGCGGTTTGGCTCCTTTGGCGGAGGAAAACAACGATCAAGGAACGTATGAAATGGGGGGTATCGGGGCGGTTCTTCCTGGAGGGCAATCGTTAGGGGACTCTGAAGCTCGAAGGGTGTTTTCCCAAGCCTGGGGGAAACCGGTTTCAGATGTCCGTGGAGCAAGTCTTCCCCAGATGTTAGAAGACGCCCTACAAGGAACGCTGAAAGCTTTGTATGTGGTCGGTGAAAATCCGTTGGCCTCTCTTCCTCCTTCCTCAAACGTTGAGCAGGCCTTCCAAAAATTGGATTTTCTCGTGTGTCAGGAATTATTCCTGACCGAAACGGCCCAAAAAGCTCACGTCGTATTCCCGGCCTGTTCCTATGCGGAAAAAGATGGAACCTTCACGAATACGGAAGGGCATATTCAGTCGGTCAGAAAGGCGATTGACCCAGTCGGGGAGAGTCTGCCGGATTGGGAAATTTGTTCGGCCCTGTCGGTGATGATGGATGACCCCATGGAATACATGGATGTGAAGGAGATCGGGAAGGAAATCCGGAACCTTCTGCCAGGGACGCGGACCCTCGGTCCGGCCCCGCTTCCCGCAAAGCCCGAAAGTATGGCCATTACCCGTTATGCCAGTTCTGATTATCAACGTGATGTGAATGAACGGTACCGCGTTCCTGATGCGGTTCATCAGGGTTCCCAGGATGTACGGCTGATCGTTGCCCAATCCTTGTTCCACTCAGGGAAATTTTCTTTGAAGGCCAAAGGGTTAATGCAGGTCGAGGATCAAGGCTATCTCTCCCTTCATCCGGAAGAAGCGCATCAGCGGGGACTACACGATGGGGACAAGGTAAAAATTCGGAATGACCTAGGAGAGGCGATTGCCACCGTGAAGCTTCGTGAGCGAATACCCCGCGGGTGCGCGGTATTCCCCGAACATTTTGATAAAGAGATTCGCCATTTGTTGCCCTATTCGGTGGATGATGAAACTCAGGTGCCGTACTCCAAGATGACATCCGTTCAATTAGAAAAGGTCGTCAGTGCCTCATAAGGGGCCAGTTGCAGTGGTTGCTTTTCAATAAGAGGAAAAGAGGTAATGGAAACGTTTATTCGCT
Organism: Nitrospirales bacterium; assembly: GCA_965223275.1. Lineage (GTDB taxonomy): Bacteria > Nitrospirota > Nitrospiria > Nitrospirales > UBA8639 > Nitrospira_E. Next base: position 898,381 of record OZ244992.1, on the reverse strand, counting down.
TAGGACTGACGTTGAGTCAAATCGGGGCCGTCATGGGCGCCGTCCTCCTCACTGTGGCCATTCTCACCTTATTAGAGAGAAAAGTGTTGGGGTGGATGCAGGACCGGATGGGGCCGATGGAGGTTGGGCCCTATGGAATCTTGCAACCCGTGGCCGATGGTCTCAAACTGTTCTTTAAGGAGGACATTATCCCTGCGGGTGCGAATCGAATCATGTTTGCCCTGGCTCCCGTCCTCTCCCTTGTTCCAGCGCTGATTGGTTTTGCGGTCATTCCCTTCGGCCCGGATTGGACAGTCAATGTCAATGGTATAGATTTCAAGCCCTTTGTCATCACCGATATCAATATTGGGGTGCTGTATATCTTGGCGTTTTCCTCCATCGGTGCCTACGGCATCATTTTGGGGGGATGGGCCTCTAACAGTAAGTATTCCCTGCTGGGTGGGCTGAGGTCCGCTGCGCAATTAATCAGTTATGAATTAAACGTGGGTCTCGCCATCGTCGGGATTTTGCTCCTTTCCGGGTCGTTAAGCCTCGTGACCATCACCAATGCCCAAGCCGGGGGTTTTTGGAATTGGTACTTTTTCGGTGGAGGAAACTTTCCTCAAGCCATCGCCTTTGTGGTGTTCCTCATTTCTGTCGTGGCAGAAACGAATCGAACACCGTTTGATTTGCCTGAAGCCGAGAGTGAATTGGTGGCCGGGTTTTTCACGGAATATAGCGGGATGCGGTTCGCATTCTTCTTCCTGGCTGAGTACGGCAACATGATTTTGGTTTCGTGTATGGCCACGGTGTTGTTCTTTGGCGGCTGGCATCCTCCCTATCCAGGCACTTTTATGGAGTACATTGGGATGGATCAATTGGTTTGGGTTGAGGGCATCATGTGGTTTGTCATAAAGGTCGCGACCTTCTTGTTCCTCTTCTTCTGGTTGCGGGCGACCCTGCCCCGGTTACGTTACGACCAGTTGATGCGATTTGGATGGAAGGTTCTTTTGCCGATTACGCTCGGTAATATCATTATCACCTCTATCATCGCTTATATTTTTCCTGGGTGATCGAAAGAGAGCAATTCCATGAATGTCAAAGAGTGGATCAAGACCCTGACATTTTATGAAATATTATTGGGGATGAAAGCGACGATTTCCCATTTGTTGCGGTATCGGCCAATTACGTTGCAATACCCGCATGAAAAGAAGCCACTGCCATCAAACTATCGTGGGATGCTGGCCTTATTGCGGTACGATGACGGGACTGAAAAATGCGTTGGGTGTGATCTGTGTGAAGCGGCCTGCCCTTCCAGAGTCATTCGAGTGGTGAGTGCCGAAGTGCCGGGAGAGCCTACCAAGCGGTACTCCAAGGAATACTATATGGACATGACCCGATGTCTGTTCTGTGGGCTCTGTGTGAAGGCCTGTCCTGTGGATGCTTTGGCTATGACCCAGGAATTTGAATGGGCGGTCTACGATAAGCGCCAACTTCATTTAAATAAAGAACAGTTATTGGCAGTGGGAGATCGCAATTTCCCCAATAGAGAAAAGCGTTTGGAATTTCAACACCCCAACGTGGCCTATTTTAACGTTGGCTTTAAGGACATCCCTCAAAAAGAAGGATAATTGTCGTTGTGATTCAGGGGACGCATGTCAAACGTTCCATGATGTGCTCTGTCTTCTTCTAACATATACGTCATATGGAAACCGTGATCTTCTTCTATTTTGCGGGTGTGATCGTCGCGACGGCGGGTTTGGTCGTGGCTATGAAAAATCCCGTCTATAGTGCGTTAGCCCTTCTCGTCATGTTCTTTCATGTGGCAGGGCTGTTCGTTACGCTGCATGCGGAATTTTTAGCGGTCATTCAGATTCTGGTGTATGCCGGAGCGATCCTCGTCTTGTATCTCTTTGTGGTGATGCTCTTGAACCTCAAGCGAGAGGAACGATTTCATAATCAAGTCACGGTCGGATTCTTTCTTGGCTGTGTCCTCTTTGCGGAAGCGGCGTTGTTGTTCATCAAAGGGGATACCTCCCTAGGCGGCAATCTTCCTTCGGCACAAGCTCAGGTCACTGAGGGCAATACCGAGGCGATCGGGGAGTTGCTGTTTTCGACCTATTTGTTTCCTTTTGAAGTGGCCTCGCTCATCCTGTTGGTCGCCATGATTGGGGCCGTCATCTTGACCAAGAAAGGTATCATGGAGGTCGAAGACTGATGGAGGTGCCCATTACCTATTATCTGGTTTTGAGTGGAATCGTGTTTTCGATCGGATTGGTCGGTGTGCTGATTCGTCGTAATATTATCATCATTTTATTATCCGTTGAGTTGATGCTGAATGCCACGAATATCAATTTTGTGGCCTTTTCCTCCTACCTTGGGAATCTTTCGGGGCAGGTGTTTGTGTTTTTTGCCCTTACCGTCGCGGCTGCGGAAGTAGCGGTCGGGTTGGCGATTATCATCGCCCTCTATCGTCATTCAACGAGTATCAACATCGACAACTTCCGGTTGCTGAAATGGTAAGAGGATGCTGTACGCCCTAATTCCGCTTCTCCCACTGTTTGCGTTCGTGATCCTCGGTCTTGGTGGTCACATCATAAAAGATCGGGCACATCTAGTTGCCGTGCCAGCGGTCGTCGTATCTTTTCTGCTCTCTGTTCTGGCTCTCTTTGATGTGGCAAGTGGCCAGGTTTTGCATGTTCCCCTGTATACCTGGGGAAGTTCCGGAAACCTCACCATTTCCATCGGTCTGTTCATTGATCAACTGACCGCGGCGATGCTCCTTCTGGTGACGGTCGTGAGTTCCCTCGTACATGTGTATACAATCGGATATATGCATGGAGAGCCGGGCTATGCCAGATTCTTCAGTAATATCGCCCTGTTTACCTTCTCCATGTTGATGTTGGTCATGGCGGATAACTTCCTGCAGTTGTTCGTATTCTGGGAGGCCGTGGGTCTTTGCTCATACTTGTTGATCGGACATTGGTTTGAACGACACTCGGCCCGTGCGGCGGCGACCAAGGCGTTCCTGGTCAATCGGGTGGGGGACTTCGGGTTTATGATCGGCATTCTTCTGGTGTTCGTGACCTTTGGCAGTCTGAAGTATGAACCAGTATTCGCCCAACTCAGTGAAAAGTCTTCCGGGGTGGTGAACCTTCTCGGTGCGATTGGCGGGCATTGGGAAATATCAGTCATGACGCTGATCTGTTTGTTCTTGTTCGTGGGGGCGGTCGGGAAATCGGCCCAAGTGCCGTTACATGTCTGGTTGCCCGATGCGATGGAGGGTCCCACGCCCATTTCTGCGTTAATCCATGCGGCGACGATGGTCACGGCAGGCGTCTTTATGGTTGCACGGCTGGCCCCGATGTTTAACTTGTCGCCTGTGGCTATGGATGTCGTCGCTGTTGTGGGAGGGTTGACCATGGTAGTTGGGGCCACGATCGCGGTGACGCAAACGGACATCAAACGGATCGTCGCCTATTCCACGTTGAGTCAATTGGGCTACATGATGATGGCCTGTGGCTTGGGCGGCTATATCGCCGGAATGTACCATCTTTTGACTCATGGGGCTTTCAAAGCGTTGTTATTCTTGGGGTGTGGCGCGGTCATCATTGCGTTGCATCATGAGCAGGACATGCGTCATATGGGGGGCCTGAAGGACAAATTGCCCGTTACCTATTGGACCTTTGTGATTGGCTCCTTGGCTTTGGCTGGATTCCCTCTTACTGCGGGATTTTTCAGCAAAGATGAGCTGCTGTTGGTGTCCTGGATGTCGGGTGGCTTGGGCAAGGTTCTCACCGTCTTGGGTCTGCTCACGGCACTTCTCACGGCCTTTTACAGTTTCCGGTTGGTGTTCGTGACGTTTTGGGGCGATTCCCGAGTCGATCCCAAGCACGCATCACATGTTCACGAACCCTCCAAGACCATGACCGTTCCTCTGTTGGTTCTTGCGGTCTTGAGCGTGCTCACCGGGTATATCGGGATCCCGGAATTCTTAGCCCCGGCCTTCCCGGGGAGCGAGGGGGGAGGGCATCATGAAGGGTCTGCCGCCTTGGGCATTATGATCGTGGCGACCGCAATGGGCCTATTGGGGATTGCCGGAGCCTACATGGTGTACGTGAAGTCGCCGGGACTTCCCGACCGGTTGGCGAGCCAATGGCACACGCTCTATCAATTATCCCTGAACAAATGGTTTGTGGATGAAGCCTATGATCGGACCGTTGTCGAACCGACGATGAAAACGGCTGATCAATTATGGAAGCGTGTGGATATCGCAGTGATCGACGGTGCGGTCAATGGAGTGGCGCGGGCCATAGCCTGGGGAGGATGGGTCACGCGACGACTTCAGAGCGGTCAAACGCAGAATTATGCGTTGGCCATGACGGTGGGAGCCGTCGTGATTTTAGGGGCTGTCCTGTTCTTTTGATGGGGAAAGGTCTATGTCAGGTTTTGTCATCATGATTCCATCATTTTCCCCACTGATCGCTATTCGTGGAAGGGGGGTCATCCATCATGGCTGAGATGGTGGTTCCAACCGATGGCTTGCCCTGGTTGACCCTCTTACTTCTCCTGCCTCTTCTAGGGGTGCCCGCGATTCTCCTGGCTCATGAATCCTTGTCGCGTCAGATCGCGTTTGGGGTTTCCATGGTGACTCTTGTGGTTTCCCTACCACTTTGGTTCCTGTTCGACAATGGGCAGTCGGGCATGCAATTCATGGAAAAGGCCAGGTGGGTGGAGTCGCCGGCCATCCATTATGCCTTGGGAGTTGACGGGATCAGTATGCCCTTGGTGCTGCTCACCACCTTTTTGACCCCCTTATGTATTCTGGTGTCATGGACGTCGATTGAATCACGTGTGAAGGAATTTTTGATCAGTCTGCTTGTGATGGAGACCGCGACGATCGGGGTCTTTGCCGCCCTAGATTTTGTCTTATTTTATATCTTCTGGGAAACGATGCTCATCCCGATGTATCTTCTGATCGGGGTGTGGGGTGGACCGAATCGGGTCTATGCCGCCATCAAATTTTTTCTTTACACCTTAGCGGGTAGCATTCTTCTTCTTGTCGCGATCCTGGTGTTGTATTTTGAGGGTGGAAATACCTTCGATATTCTGAGTTTGACCCATGCCTCCTATGACCCTGGGTTACAATCTCTGTTGTTTTGGGCCTTCTTTGCCGCCTTTGCGGTGAAGGTGCCGATGTTCCCCTTTCATACATGGCTCCCGGACGCTCACGTCGAAGCTCCGACGGCCGGCAGCGTGATTCTGGCCAGCGTGCTCTTGAAGTTGGGGACCTATGGTTTTCTTCGGTTCTCTCTTCCCATGTTGCCGGATGCCTCTGTGACGTTTGGTCCCATAATCATGGCCCTATCGGTTGTGGCCATCATTTACGGGGCGTACATGGCCTTGGCGCAGGCCGACCTCAAGAAATTGATCGCCTACAGCAGTGTGAGTCACATGGGGTTCGTCACGTTGGGCATTTTCGCCCTGAATGCTCAGGGGATTGAAGGCGCGGTTCTCCAGATGATTAATCATGGCATCACGACTGGGGCTCTGTTTATGTGCGTGGGGATCATTTATGAACGGACGCATAGCCGGCAGATCCTCGATAACGGAGGCTTGGCCGAACACATGCCGCAGTACGCTACGTTTTTCGTGATTTTTGCGCTTTCTTCGGTGGGGCTGCCCGGCATGAATAGTTTTGTGGGGGAATTCTTCGTCCTGGTTGGCACGTTTGCCTGGAGTAAATTTACGGCCTTCTTAGCGGCCTTGGGGATTATTTTGGCAGCGGTCTATATTTTGTACCTCGTGCAACGGGTGATCTATGGCCCGGCGGCCCCGGCCATGCTCAAAAAACTGTCGGATCTCAATACCCGGGAATTTGCCATGTTGGTTCCGTTAGTCGTACTCATCTTTTGGATTGGACTGTACCCCAAGCCCCTGTTGGATGTGATGCATGCCAGCGTGGATCGGGTCATTGCCAGCCAATCAGCTCCCGTGGTGGTTCATCATGAGAGCCTCGATATGAACAAACCAGCCATGGGTTTACAAATCTCGAAGCTCAACGTTTCTGAAAAACAGGTGTCTCTACCATGACGTTACCGCTCGCGGATCTTGTCACCATTCTTCCGGAGCTTTGCATCGTGGGAGTGGCTTGCCTCCTTCTCGTCCTCGATCCGATCACGCCAAGCGGCAAAAAAGATTTCCTTGCCTGGATGAGTCTGGGGGTGCTGGTGGTGTGCGCGCTCATTACCCTTGGAAGTTTCGGCGGGCGGGTCATGGCGTTTAGCGGGTTGGTCGTCGTGGATTCGTATGCGGCGTTCTGGAAGATGCTCTTATACCTCGTGAGTGGGCTGACGATTTTGTTGTCGATGAGTTACCTCAAAGAGGAGAGAATCGATCTCGCGGAATTTTATGCCTTCGTGCTGTTGGCCCTTGCCGGCATGATGGTGATGGTCTCTGGGGCAGACCTCCTTACCATCTACCTCGGCATTGAGCTCATGTCTATTACTCTCTACATCATGGCCGGGTTTAAGCGGTTTGAACCTCGGTCTATTGAATCCTCAGCCAAATACTTCGTCCTAGGAGCGTTTTCTTCAGGAATTCTGCTTTATGGCATTTCCCTTCTGTTTGGCTTGACCGGCAATACCCGGTTGGTCGAAATCGCTGCCGCCTTAAGTAACAAGGATCTGAATGACCCTGTCTTGCTTCTGGCCTTGACCCTCGTGATCGTGGGTTTTGGGTTCAAAGTGGCTGCGGTTCCCTTCCATATGTGGACCCCGGATGTGTATCAGGGAGCACCCACGTCCGTGACCGCCTTTATGGCGGTGGCTTCAAAAGCCGCGAGCTTTGCGGCTTTCCTTCGTGTCCTTCTCGAGGCTTTTGGCGGAGTGAAACCCAACTGGAATTTGCTGATATTAGCGATCTGTTTGGTGACGGTGGTCTTGGGTAATCTTGTTGCCGTCGTGCAGACCAACGTCAAGCGAATGTTAGCCTACTCCAGCATTGCCCATGCTGGATACGCGCTCATCGGTGTGGTTGTGGCCGGTTGGATGAGTGGGGAGACGGAGGTTTCGGCAAATGGGGTCTCCAGCCTCATGTTGTACCTGGCGATCTATTCTTTCATGACCGTGGGGGCATTTTCGATGGTCGCCATCCTGCGGAACGGTGGATTGGAGGGGGAAGAACTCGAACACTTTACGGGGTTGGCCAAACGGCATAAGGGAGGGGCCTTTTTGATGTTGATGTTTATGGTGTCCCTCGCCGGTATTCCCCCTACTGCCGGGTTTATCGGGAAATTCTACCTCTTTATGGCTGCGGTGAACGCCGGTTTAGCCTGGCTGGCGGTTTTTGGGCTGGTCTTTGCTGCGATTTCTGCTTTTTATTACCTGCGCGTTGTCATGGTGATGTACATGCGGGAACCGTCATCCGAACAAGAATCTCAGACGCGGCTCGTGCTTTCGCCTCAGGTTTCCGTCGTTCTCGCCTGTGCAGTGGCCGGGGTGATTATATTGGGCATCTACCCAGGCCCCTTAGCTTCTCTAGCTGATTTCTCTACTCTTCACATCAAATAACGCTGAAGTCGTCTTTGCCTTCTATTCGTTCATTTGTGGAAGGGAAGCTCTTTTATCTTGCCTTCGGTGTGTCTTTACGTGAGACAGCTGGATGCCTTTCCTTAATGGAACGGGCAATGACGCTGGAGAAGAAGACCCGGTTACGATTGCGGACAATGTTGAAACAATTCCTGCAGTGCCAGAATAGCGTCTTTCGGGCGATTTAACCCATTTCCCTGAAAAAGAGGTTGGGGAGGGACTGAACATGTCGCTCCGCGGGCCAACAGGAATTCCATCACGGGAAGGTGCCCAGAAAAGGCAGCCGAGTGTAACGGGGTAATTCCGATGGAATTCGTGGCGTTGAGACTTGCGCCCGAATCAAGGAGCAATTGCGCGATTTCCGTGTCTCCAGTCTGGGCTGCCAAATGCAGGGCGGTCCAGCCCTTTTCAAGCGGTATGGTGACCTCAGCACCCCGAGACAGGAGAAAACCGACCATCCGTTGCTGCCGTTCTTGGACGGCGATGTGCAATGGGGTGGCTTTTCCTTGTTTGCCATTGATGGGGGCACCATATTCCAGTAAGAGTTTGGCCAAGTCCACATGTCCATGTTGGGCAGCGAAATGTAGAGGCATCCAGCGGTTTTGGTAGAGGGCTTGGACATCGGCCCCATGTTGCAGGAGCAGGTGGGCCGATGCAAGCTGGCCGGTTTGGGCCGCAAAGTGCAAGGGAGTGGCTCCCTCGGGAGTGGCATCATTCACGTTGGCTCCTTGATGGATCAATGTTCGCACATCAGAAAATTGTCGGTTTTGAACTGCTTGAAGGAGCGTAAGTGGGCGTGGTTCCATCCATCCGGAGGTAAGAAGATACGAAAAGACCAGCCCCAGACCTAAGGCTACGTATTTGAATTTGGTAAATCCTGGGGTTCTGAGCATTGAATACTTGAGATCGACTACTGTGCGTTAGCATGAATCGGAGGATGTACCCACGAGTGTTATCATCAAACCACACCACGAGGAGAAACAACTATCCCCCATTTGATGGGAGGGTGAGAAGTTTATGGAGAAGGGAGTAGAGACTTCAGAATACGAGGTCTGGGAATCGGCCTGGAAGGAAAAAAACTCTCAAGAAAGGGGAGAAACGAGAAAATATGCAGTCAAGATTCTGTGCCCAGGAGCTGTTGTTTATGGAGATTGAATTCGTCTTGAGTCAGGACTTGTTTCTCGACCAATCCATGAAGGCGGTCCAATTCTTCGGTGACTCCATCGGATTTTTCTGTTTCCTGGGAGGGGTGCTCTGTTTGGCTATCCATCATCCGGTCTGCTTGTAACAGAAGACCATCTAGGAGGGAATGCCAGTGGCGGGCCGTGCCCAAGGCTTTCTCGAACAAAATGCCTCCCTCTTTGGTGTCCATGTCCAACATATTCACGGTATGAAAAGGGTTGTGTGTATCGTGCACGATTACGATCAAGTCAATTTGTTGATTGGTTGGGTTTGATGGGTTGTGATGCATATGACGAATATGACCGTGTAATTTCCGTTGCAGTTCACGATGGAAGGTCACGAGGCGTTGGGGAGCCGACCGTATGCCCTGTTCGATGATCTCACCATTTTTTACGACTAATGTCCCCACCAGTTGAGAACATGAAAGTTGTCGGGGTGGTGAGGATGGTGTGTTGAGGAGACAGAGTCGTCGCTGGCTTTCATTTACCGCGATTCCACTCTGTCCATCACCTCCCATGAACATTTGTGAAGGAATAAATTCGGTTCCCTCAATCTTTTCTCGAATTGGAGTGTGTTCTGGGGCTTTTGATTGGAGTGAAAGGATGATGGCAATCAGGCTGAAGATCCCCAGGAGTATGAAAAATAGAACGAGAAAATCCATAGACTTTTTTGGAAATGACCGGCCTTATGTCGTGCTGTCTTGTTGTAAAAGAATCCGCCCTCAAAAATGAGTGCCCCCCGAATTCCTACCTTACGTGCTGCGTGATCAACATCCCTTAGGGGGCCTGACCGGCAGTTAGGGGATATCCTTGATGATGAATCAAGGATGAAAATCCCCGTATGTCTGTATTCGGAATAGTGTAGTTTTCGGCGGAGATTCCAAAAGTCTTGATGGAATCTTGGAGGAAAATTTTTGTTTTCCGTCCCTATGTTCCAGGAGACCATCTGTGTTCAATAACCGACAATTTTTCGTAGTAAACTCGAATATAATGGTGTGAATGCTCATAGAAGACGATGATCGCCATTTCCGTCATACGTTTCTTGGGCACATGTATTCTTCATTGAAGTTCTACAGGCCTTTTGGTAAGCTCCGACCCCATTTTTTTATAACAACCCTAAGTAAAACCCATAGGTGAAGAGATGGCGCGTTTGGGAAAAGCTCTCGTAAGCGTTTCGGATAAATCAGGTATCGAACACATGGCTAAGGGGTTAGTGGCCCTCGGGGCTGAGATTCTTTCGACTGGGGGAACGGCAAAAATGTTGTTGGATGCAGGTATTGCGGTGACGGAAGTGGCCCAATACACCGGATTCCCGGAAATCCTTCAAGGCCGGGTCAAAACCCTCCACCCTAAGGTTCATGGGGGACTTCTTGGCCGTCGTTCAGTAGATTCACATGTCGCGCAAATGCGGGAGCAAGGCATTGAGCCCATCGATGTAGTCGTGGTCAACCTCTATCCTTTTGAATCCACGATTGGGAAGCCCGGCTGCACTTTTGAGGAGGCCATCGAGAATATCGATATCGGTGGACCGTCCATGCTGCGGTCTGCGGCCAAAAATCATGAAGATGTATTAGTGGTTGTCGATCCTGACGATTACGGTCGAGTCCTTGAGGCTCTGCAGTCTGGTACCGTCTCTTTGAGTTTACGTCGAGAACTCGCGCAGAAGGTGTTTTCCCATACCGCCCGATATGACGGACTCATTGCACAATATTTGAGTTCGCAAATCGAGGAGTCTGCAGAACAACGGTTTCCGGCACATCTGTCCATACAGTATGAAAAAGTTGGGGATTTGAGGTACGGGGAGAATCCGCACCAGGCCGCGGCATTGTACCAAGAGGGCAACCCTGCTGAAGCGTCGGTCTGCCATGCCAAACAATTACATGGCAAGGCGATGTCGTACAATAATTATCTGGATGCCAATGCGGCCTTAGAGCTCGCGAAAGAGTTTGAGGATACCGCGGTGGCGATCATTAAGCATAATAATCCTTGCGGGGTCGCCTTAGGAGAAGAGCCCGTGGAGGCCTATGTTCGAGCTCGAGAAACGGATCCTGTCTCAGCTTTTGGAGGAGTGATCGCCTGTAATCGGGAAGTGAATCTGGCTATGGCGAAAGAAGTGACGTCGACCTTTGTGGAGGTGTTAATTGCGCCGGGGTTTTCAGAAGACGCCTTAGCGGAGCTTCAACGGAAAAAGGATCTGCGGTTGTTGGCGGTGGGGTCGTTGGAGAGCACCCAACGTGACACCCTGGATATGAAAAAAATCGTTGGAGGCTTGTTGGTGCAGGATCGGGATCTTGGCGTGCTGCAAGCCTTGGGGAATTTGGATATTCCCTCGCAACGGCAACCCACACACGAGGAATTCCAAGCGTGTGATTTTGCCTGGAAAGTCTGTAAGCATGTGAAGTCTAATGCCATAATCTTTGCCAATCACACCCAAACGGTCGGTATTGGCGCGGGCCAAATGAGTCGGGTCGATTCGGTAAAATTAGCTCAGATGAAAGCGAATCTGCCTCTTAAGGGGTGTGTGATGGCCTCGGATGCCTTCTTTCCTTTTAGAGATGGAATTGATGCAGCGGCCAATGCTGGAATTACCGCGGTGATTCAACCGGGCGGATCCATTAGAGATAAGGAGATCATTCAGGCGGTTGATGAGCATCAAATGGCGATGGTGCTGACTGGAATGCGCCATTTTAGGCATTAAGGAAGTCTTTCTCGCGGAGAGTGACTTCTGATCACTCCCATCCATGATCGTTGGGGGGCACCTCACAACGATATCAGCTGATCGAGGATCTTTTGTGCGGATACGTGCCTCGGTCGGGAACCAATCATAGGACGGTAACGCGATCATCATGAATCTGTTGGTTATTGGTAATGGGGGACGGGAGCATGCCTTAGTATGGAAGTTGGCACAATCACCCCGCGTCAAGACCCTCTATTGTGCCCCTGGTAATGCCGGTATCGCTCAATTAGCCGAGTGTATTTCAATTCCAGTCGATGATATTCAAGGGCTCAAAGCCTTCGCCCAGGAGCGGAACATTGACTTAACCGTGGTCGGTCCCGAGCTGCCACTGTCTTTAGGTATTGCGAATGAGTTTCGAAAAGCCAAATTAAAGATCTTTGGTCCAACCCGAAATGCCGCCCTGATTGAATCCAGTAAATCTTTCGCCAAAGATTTAATGATTCGCGAAAATATTCCTACTGCTTATTCCCAATCATTTGATCGAATCGAGCACGCCTTGGACTATGTGAGGCGGTGTTCGTATCCCATCGTGGTGAAAGCCGACGGATTAGCCCAAGGCAAAGGGGTCATCATTTGTTCTTCGCAGGCTGATGCGGAGGCGGCTGTCGTGAATATGTTGAAAAAACAGCAATTTGGAGAAGCGGGAATTCGGGTCCTCATCGAAGATTTCATCGATGGAGAGGAATTAACCGTCATGGCGTTCGTGGATGGCCGAACGGTCATCCCTATGGTGCCCGCACAAGACCATAAAAAAGTTGGAGTCGGAGACACCGGCCTGAATACCGGAGGAATGGGAGCCTATGCCCCGGCTCCTTTGGGAACTTCCGAGCTTCAGGAGCAAATTCTCAACGAGGTTTTGTCACCCGCCGTGCAGGGGCTTTCGAAGGTTGGCAGTCCATTCTATGGGATTCTCTACGCCGGATTAATGATTAAAGAGGGGCGCCCATATGTATTGGAATTTAATGCTCGCTTTGGTGATCCCGAAACCCAAGTGGTTCTCCCGCTCCTGAAGACGGATTTGTTGGACATTCTTGAAGGAGTGGTGGAACATCGACTCGACCAAATTCAAATCGAATGGCACAATCAGGGAGCGGTGTGTGTGGTATTAACGTCTGGTGGATATCCAGGCCCTTACACGACGGGGGTTCCGATTTTCGGATTGCCCGCCGTTGAACAGGAGGCGGTGAAAGTTTTCCACGCAGGAACCGCCAAAAAAGACGGAAACATTATCACCCAAGGCGGTCGCGTTTTGGGGGTGACCGGTCTGGATTCCACTTTACAGGGTGCGACCAAGCGTGCCTATGAGGCGGTCTCCACCATCCATTTCGACAAACAGTATTTTCGCAGTGATATTGCCCACCGTGTTTTGACTTCGCCTTAGAGGGCCCAAGTGTGCCCCTAACGATCGACCTGTCCACTCAGGGTCTTCCCCAATTTCTTGACCGAATAAAACAGTGTGTAGAGGACGGGGGAGTATTGGCCGTCCCAACCGATAGTTTTTATGGACTGGCAGTCGACCCTTTTCGTGAGGAAGGCGGACAACGATTGAAACAAATCAAAGGAGGACGCCTCGATAGTCCCTTTCCCGTGTTGGTCGGGAATGTGGCTCAACTGACGGGATTGGTAAGAACGATTCCACCTCAAGCTCAAATCTTGATGCAAAAATTTTGGCCTGGGTTACTCACTCTCGTCATGGAGGCGCAAGCTCGGGTCGCATCGGTCGTCACCGCAGGAACCGGAACGGTTGGGGTTCGCCAGCCGGCTCATGCCTCGTTGTGTGATCTCTTAATGGAGATCGGCCCCGTAACGGGAACCAGTGCCAATCGAACAGGAGTGACTCCCTGTCGGACCGCAGAAGAAGTCTCAGATCGATTGGGTCGTGAAGTGGATCTCATTCTTGACGGTGGGACGACTCCTGGCCTGGCCCCTTCCACAGTCGTACAAATGGTCGATACCATAAGGATTATTCGTCATGGAGCCGTGTCATCCGATGATGTGCGAAGAGCACTTGGGTCTGAATATGAACTGTAGATGCCTCAGGGCGTTGGTACTCGAGTTCTGGCTCTTCTGAGGCCGTGGGCCGGTTGACAGAACGCCTTGTGGAAGTTCAAGATGCCAAATCTTCTGTCGAGGGTTACTCGGTTTTGTTTTTCCTCTTACGGAGGAATGGCCAAATTTCCTCTCTGGTAACCTGTTTTTTGTTCCTTCCCTCTAACAACCATCCCCTCTGAATAGTTGAATCCCCGAGGACGATTAGGTTCATGGGGGTCACTGAACCCTGGGAAACTCGTCGGGCGCGGCCGATGGAGACTCTGAACCGTGCGCAGAACACGATGCCATCCTTGTCTGACGGATGGAGTTTGCTCGGTGAACTTCCTCCGCATAAAATTTTCTTGTGGGATAGCCGTGGAACCTATTTAGATTGTGAATTTCCTAATCCCCAATACGGTCATTTTTTCGGGGGACCGGGATTGGTGGGGAAAAACCTGAAGGATGTGCTTTCGAAAAGAGCCAGTGAGGTGACTCTGTCTGCCATCGAACATGCGAAACAGATGCATGAACCAAAAGTCCTTCGGCTCATCTTGAAGAGCAGCCCGGTTCCTTACCAGTCACTGATTCGACTCTACCCTTTCCAGCACTATGTCCTTGGATGGGTGAATGATTATCCGGTTCAGTCTCGGACTTGGCATCTTCCTTCGGGTTCCCCTGCAGATGAGAATTTCCCACCAACGCATTTGACTGCCAGGGAACAAGAAGTCATCCAATGGATCCTTAAAAGCAAATCCAACGTCACAATCGCCAAGATTCTTTCAATCTCAGAGCGAACGCTGAAATTTCATTTGAGTAATCTCTATGCCAAGTTTCAAATTTCATCAAGAGATCAACTGGAAATTATCGCTCCTTGTTTGGTCACGGAACCACATCCTGTTGAAGAGCAAACAAAAAATGATGGGAGGTCTTGAACGGCCTCTCTTTCATTCCTGAATAGGAATCATCGGGTAGATGTCCCCGTCGGCTCTTAACTATTGACTCTTTTTGAAAAGGGGAAAAGGTTTTTTATGACGTCGCATGTTTGGCTTGTTGACAGGCGTTCTTAAAGGTGAGAAGGGGCGTTGTCAGAAGATCTTGCGCTTTTTCGGAATTCAGGGTCAGATTTTTCGGTCGAACCATTCCAGATTCTTCGACGGTTTCTCCTAGAATTTTGGTTGTCGGGCGTATCCCGTAATGCTCGAGTAAGTTCATTCCTATATCCCATCGGCTTAGTGGTTCGGGCCCCCCAAGGTGCAGGTGCCCTGAGAAATCCAGGGTGGCTAACTCCAATAAGGCATCAGCCAGGTTTTTTACCCACACAGGGGATCGAATCTCATCTGTAAACAACCGAATGGGTTCTCCTTTTTCCTCAGCCTCCAGGATTCGTCGGTATGTGCGGTCGGGAGAATCGAGGTCGTACAGGATCGAGGTTCGCACGATAGTGACGTTCGGGTTAATGGTCTGCAGGAGGTCTTCGGCATGGGCTTTGGCCTTTCCATACTCGGTCAAAGGACCAAGCGCATCCGATTCTCCGTACGGGGCTTGTGCGCCGTCGAAGACATGATCGGTCGAAAGATGGATGAACCGAATGTTGCGTTGTGACGTTTCCATGCCCAGTAAAGCTGCGGTGATAGGAATCGCCTCCAAATCGTTCCCTTGATCTGAACAAGCAGTATGGATAAGGACTGCGGGCCGAACCCGGTCCAAAAGAATCCGCACCTGTTCCGGGTTTCTTAAATCACAGACATGATACTGTATGCCGGGTATGGAAACCGCCGGGTTCACATGGAGGGTAGCGGACGTGGTAAAATAAGAGGAGCGTCGAAGAAGATGTTGGCCGAGAAAACCGGCGCCTCCAGTGATTAATATGCGTAAGCTCATTGGGTTCTATTGTATGTCAGGGAGGAAAGGAAAATCTTGCAGGAAATTGTGTGGATACTATCCTCGGTGAGGGTGGAAAGGTCTTGTGAACAAAAGAGATGTGGCGCCCATGATTGATCTTCGTAGTGATACCGTGACCAAACCGACTGCCGGCATGCGTGAGGCTATGGCTAAGGCGGAGGTCGGTGATGATGTGTATGGAGAAGATCCTACCGTCAATCGATTGGAGGCCATGGCCGCAGAGCGGTTGGGGAAGGAGGCAGGAATTTTCGTCCCCACCGGTGTAATGGCGAATCAGTTGGCCATTCGGCTACATACTCGATTGGGTGATGAAGTCATCATCGATGCCTCGGCTCATATCATTCGTTATGAGGGTGGGTCTGCTTCCTCCCTGTCTGGCGTGCAATTATGTTGTGTTCCGGGTGATCGAGGCCGACTTTCCCCAGAGGGAGTGGAGTCAGCCATTCGAATCAGTGATTTGCACACCCCCTCATCGACCCTGTTGTGTCTGGAGCAGACGCATAATGTTGGTGGTGGGTCCGTCTACCCGCTAGATTTGGTGAAGCGGGTAACAGATGTAGGTCGAAAACATGGGTTGGCCCTTCATTTGGATGGGGCACGAATTTTTAACGCAGTCGTCGCCACCGGAGTATCGGCAGAAGAATTTGCCAGTCCCTTTGATACCGTTTCTTTTTGTTTGTCCAAAGGATTGGGTGCCCCCATCGGATCGATGATCGTCTCTGATCGGCAACGGATCCATCAACTCCGGCGGTTACGAAAGGTCTTTGGGGGTGGGATGCGACAGGTCGGTATCTTAGCGGCGGCTGGCATGTATGCCTTAAACCATCATGTGGATCGGTTAAGTGACGATCATGCGAATGCCCGTCGATTGGCCCAGTTGCTTAAGGCTATCCCCGGGGTAGCCCTTGATACGGATTCGGTCCAAACCAACATAGTGCTGTTTCAAGTCCCTCAATCTCCCAAGTCGAGTGATGAACTGATTAAAGCCTGTCGGGAAGCTGGTGTGCTTTTGAACTCGGTTGGAGATCGAGCCTTTCGCTTGGTGACCCACCTCGATGTGACCGGGGATGACATCGAAAAAGCCGGAGAAATTTTTACGCACGTATTGACCGATTCCTAAGTACTTTTCCTCCGATCTTCAGCGTTGACAGGGTTCCGACTCCCTCCTACAATTCACTGATCTCTATTCGCTTGACCTCTATGTCTGGGGCTCTCATGGATACGGTATCATTTCAACACATCACGAAAATTCTTGAGTTAACGGACCAGCTGGCCATATCTCGAGAAGCGGTGGAGATTCCTCTCGCACCGGAAAGCCCTGGATGTGTGCGCCAATTATCAAACGGCAAGATCGAAATTGTGGTGGATGCGGATGTACCTTTTGAAGAATGGTTGCAAACATTACCAGAAAAGATTCGAGTCCTGATGGGGAATGCGGACTCGTAATGGCGATGTTTCAGCCAGGTGAGATTCATCGGAAAGGGGAGTAGGTTTCCATGGCTGTGCGGGACCGTGAATGGCCAGGTTATACCCTTTGGTACTGTTGCCAGGAGTGTGGGCGACTGTGGACCTATCAGGGATCCGACGTCGTCGCGCTTGACTTGAGTTGTTCACTGGGTCCAGCAGTGGCTGGAGAAGGTGTCAGGGGTCGAATTTGTGCGATTTGTGAAGGCCGGTGTAATGCTCCTGCAGCCGAAATTTAAGTGCTTGTCTTGATTGCCTGTTGTCAATATCAGAAATCAGGTTCCAACCGTGACGGGATTGCCTTTCATGTCAGTTTCTCCCGATCCCTGAGTCGTTTTTTCAACTGACCATTCTTTTGGAGTGATTTTTAATAAGTGTCCTTTGAGGGTATAAAATTCCCCTTCGGGAATTTCTACCTGATTATTGTCCCCGACGTGAATGGAGAGGACTTTTTTGCGGTCGGTGGTCGTGAGGAGGAGGCCATTTTCCTGCCGTTCCAAATGGTACGCGGCCTGTTCATTGATGACTAGAGAGTTGGCTTCAACCTTGGCGTGGAGTTTTCCCACCTTATCAAAAATCGCAAAATTGACCCGAATAGGAAGTCCCCCGGTCCTTCGCAATTCCAATTCAATCTGAGGTAGCCCTTCAATCTCAAGTGTACCGTTTGAATTGCGATACAAATGTGGTCCGACTTTCACGTCCATGCCCGCCTGTCCTCCTTATCCAGTAGAAGCTGTGATGAACAATGGGATCCTATTGTACTGAGGGAGGAGGAGAGCTGGCTAGTGGTAATTACAGGTTCGGTATTAAGAAGATTTGATGCGGTTGAGAATCAGGGCTATGCACCCCCCCAGGATTCCTCCTCCCAGGATTGGAGGGAGAAGTTCCACGAGTTTGATATTCCAGATGGGCTCCTGAGCCAGCATGAGGTCACGAATACCTCCTTGGATCATGATCACCGCGAGTGCCATCAGCGCGCCAATCATGAACCACCATCGAAAGATCTTAAATGAGTCCATACCTGCCCTCAGCCCAAAAGGGGGCGGTCCAAGGTGCGATATTGGACAGCCTCCGCCACGTGGTGTTCGTGAATATCATCGGATTCTGCCAGATCGGCGATGGTTCGCGAAACTCGGAGGATTCGACCATACGCTCGAGCTGATAAGCTCAGCCTGGACATGGCCTCTTGAATCAACTGTTTCCCGGTATGGGTGAGAGAGCAGAATTTTGGGAGAGATCGAGGCAATATTTGGGCATTGTTGAATATTCCCTCCCGTCCATACCGTTTCTGTTGGCGTTGACGAGCTTGAGTGACCCGAGCCCGAATGCGGAATGAGGATTCTCCGGTAGATGAAGTCGCGAGGTCGGGGATCGGGACAGGGGGGACTTCTACGTGCAAATCCAAACGGTCGAGGAGGGGGCCAGAAAGCCGACTCCGGTAGCGTTGAATCTGGTGGGGTGTGCAGAGACATTCTCGTTGAGAATCGCCAAAAAATCCGCACGGACAGGGATTCATGGCCATGATTAACATGAATTGGGCCGGAAATGTGATACTCGCTTGGGACCGAGTCAAGGTCACCGTACCCGTTTCCAAGGGTTGCCGGAGGGTATCCAAGAGCGTGCGCTTAAATTCTAAGGTTTCATCGAGGAATAGCACACCGTGGTGGGCTAAGGAGATCTCCCCGGGACGGGGAATAGACCCCCCTCCCACCAGGCCTGCTTCCGAAATGGTGTGATGGGGGGCCCGAAAAGGGCGGGTTTGTAGTAAGAGATCTTTTGAAGAAAGGGAGCCCGCAATACTATGAATTTGGCTAGCTTCCAATCGTTCCTGGAAAGTCATGGGGGGCAGGATACCGATGGCTCGTCGTGCCAGCATCGTTTTCCCTGACCCTGGTGGGCCCACCATGAGAATGTTATGTCCACCCGCAGCGGCTACTTCCAAAGCTCGCCTTGCGTGAAATTGCCCGGCGATCTCAGAAAAATCCTCTTCCGGATCTATCGCGGATACGGTCAGGGTTCCCTGAGCCACGGATGTCGGTGAGAGGGAGAGTTGGCCTTCCAGAAACTCGACCACTTGGGGCAGAGTCTGTATCCCATACACCGTGGTCTGGTCTACGACTGCCGCTTGCTTGGCGGTTAGCTCAGGAAGGATCAGTGATTGGAGGTGAGTCATGGCCATAGCTAATGAGAGTCCTCCGAAGACTTCTTTAATTCTCCCATCCAATGCCAGTTCACCCACAAACACAAAGTTGCTAATCGAATCTTGGGCTAGAATCCCCTCAGCGACTAAGAGTCCGATAGCGATGCCCAACTCCAACCCTGCCCCCTCTTTTTTTAACCCTGCCGGGGCCAAATTGACCGTGATTTTTCTCGCGGGAAAGTGGAAACCGGAGTTTTTTAACGCCGATCGAACACGATCCCGGCTTTCCCGAACCGTCGCGTCGGGAAGGCCGACGATGGAGAACTGAGGGAGTCCACTTCCCAAATCTACCTCAATTTCAATGGGTCGTGCCTCAAGGCCGAATACGCTCAAGCTGTGAACTTTGGCCAACATCAAAAAACTTCTTCAGGGGGGGTGGATGACGAGGAAAGTCAAAGGAGGGGGGACTATGAGGGGGCGGATGGATTGTGATGATTATAAGTTTTGGCGTCAAAAGTGACAATGCACGTTTGATCAGACAGAAAAGGCATGAAATCTTCAGCAGGGATCATCGGCGGGTTTGGCAGATTCGCCCAGGCAGGGTTTCCTGGTTCTCAGGAATGTTTCACGGGGTGTAAAAAGGAGAGTCGTTACTTTGTTTCGGTCGAGAGGGACTCGGAGGTCGAAATGGGTGGCAGCTTTTCGAGTGGAGGGGAATTGGCTGAGGAGGGAGAATCGAGACCTTTTTGAAATTCGGGTGTTGAGTTGCCTGACTGTGAGGGTGGCGTTGAAAGTGTGTCCGCTTGTGTGGAAGGCAATGTTGGTTCATTAATGGAACCAACGGCGTCCTCTGCAGCTGGAGATGGAGAAGTGGCCGGGGGAGATTGTTGTGGGGGTATTTGGGGGGACGTCGTATGAGCCTGGTTTTGTGGTCCCTGATCATTCAAAGAACGATCGGTCATGTCGCCAACGCCTTTTATGGCCTCCTGTGGTCTGTTGGTCATTTCCGAAGGAGGTGTTTGTGACTCGACGGGAAGGGCTGGTGATGGAAGAGAAGTGGGCGTGGTCTCTGGGGGACTCAGGGAAGGACTCGGGACATCTGAAGCTGTGTCGTCAATCAGGCCTCGAAACCAATAGCCACCGATGGCTCCGCAAATGAGAAGGACAACACCAAGGATGAACCCTAATTTCTTATAGATTGAATTTTCCCGCAGGCGTTCGTATTTAGGTTGATGTTTCGGCCGATGCACCGAAGGTGTTCGTTTTATGGTCGGGTCCTGAGATTCGGGTGTCGGTGAATCGAGTGTTTCAGGAGCTGATTGGTGTCGTGGCGCAGTTGGGGGTGGAGGACTCGGCTCGGTGGTTTCAGCCAAAAGACTTTCTGGCTGATCTTGAATCTTGGTGTCTTGAGGCGCTTTGGCTAATTGCTGGTCGATGACCGTCAAGACATGAGTGGCTTCCTGAATCCGGTCCTGTGGTTTATGTCGGGTCATATCCTGAATGAGTTGGCAAATGGCCGGCGGAGTATCATCCGGAAAATGAAATTCCGGATCAGCTTTATCAAACGTGAGTCGGCCCATGATGGAGGTATTGGGCAATCCTTCATAGGGAGTCGATTTGGTGAGCATGTGATACATCATGAGGCCTAAGCAATAAAGGTCACTGCTCACGGAGAGTAATTCTCCTTGGGCTAATTCAGGAGGGAGATAATGCAATGGTCTGAGGAGATCAACATCACACTCGGTTAGGATGTCCATGAGGATCCAGGAAAGGCCCAAATCCATGACTTTAATTTGGTGGTACGGACCAACGAGGATATGACCGGGATGTAAGGTGCCATGAATAATGCCTTGTAAATGCGTGTGAACCAGGACTTCAGCGATGACCCGGGCAATGTCTAACGTATCGTGGAGGGATAAGGGCCCATTTTCCCGAATGACGCGTTCGAGATTTGGGGCATCAAAGAATTCCATGAACACCACGGCCGTATCATCGTCATCTTCCACCTTAAAGATTTTGATGAGATTGGGGTGATCCAATAACAAGAGGGGTTTGGCTTTGTCGATAAAAGGTTTGGGACGAATCACCCGCCTGTTGATGTGGGAATGATACGCTTTAATGGCGACTTCTTGGCGAAGGTCATTGTCATACCCGTAGAAAATGGTTCCGGTTTTTCCCTTGGCAATTTCTTTCTGGATCTCAAATTTTCCGGACAAAAGCTGGGTTTTCATAGGAGTCTACACCTGATCATGTGAATGCGTGGTATTGAAGGTATGGCCCATATTTTCTGGATGGTTCTTTCGTGACGTATCTGTTTGGTTGTACGAAGAACGACTCCGAACGCGGAGCTTTCCTGTTGTTCTATTCGGAATATCGAAAGATTTTCTTAAATAGAAGTTTTTCGTCGTCTTTGATGGGGAAAAGGCGCGATAGGGGTGGGGTGAATGATGGCCAGGTTGCTGGCATTTACAGGACGTGTAAGGTCTCTCCTACTTGCCGAATGGTGGAGACAAGGGTATCGAGTTGGGGGTGGGTATGATCAGCCGTCACGGTGATTCGAAGACGACTAGTATCCTTAGGGACGGTGGGAGGCCTGATAGCTGGAATAAAGATGCCCTGTTGGAGGAGTTGGTGGCTCATTTCAACGGCCAGTCCGGGATCATGGAGAATGATCGGGAGGATAGGACTTTGAGTCTGGGGCAAGTGAAATCCAAGGTCTTTCAATTGTTGAAAAAGATATTCACGGTTATCCCACAGTCGGGTTCTTCGATCGGGGTCATGTTGGAGGATAGTCAGTGCGGCTAAGGCAGCTGCCGCCATCGCTGGGGGTGGGGCCGTGGTAAAAATCAGGGTTTTAGCGGTATTGATGAGATACTCTTTCAGGCGGTCATCACCGGCGATAAACCCTCCGCTGACTCCTAGCGCCTTGCTCAGGGTTCCCATATGAATGAAAGTGTTGGGTTCGATGCCAAAATGTTCGAAAGTCCCGCGTCCAGTCGGACCCATGACCCCTGTTCCATGAGCGTCATCAACATACAGTAGCGCCTCGAATTCCTGTGCCAGGGTTATAAGGTCCGGAAGGGGTGCCAAGTCCCCATCCATGCTAAACACCCCTTCGGTCACAATCAGGGTTGGTGGATTTCCCGAACGACGTGTCAGTAACTTTCGTAGTTGCTCCATATCGTTGTGTTGGAAAATTCTGGTCGTGGCTTCACTGAGCCCACAGCCGTTAATAAGGCTGGCATGGCACCGTCTGTCGGCAAAGATGATTCCGTGTCGTTTAACGAGTGAGGGGATGACACCCAGATTGGTTTCGTACCCAGATGAAAACGCCAAGGCGGCCGGAGTCCCTTTAAATTCCGCGAGGGCTTCTTCAAGTTGTTGATGGGGGCTTAGCGTTCCACAAACCAGGCGGGAGGCCCCAGCACCTACTCCAAATTGGTCGATAGCTTCCCGGGCTGCGGCTTTGACCCCCGGGTGATTGGCAAGGCCTAAGTAATTATTGGAGGCAAACAGTGCAATCTCTCGATTTCCCATTGAAATCATCGGCCCTGAAGGGGAATCGATGGTTCGGAGCCTCCTCAAGAGATGGTTTTGGGCTAGCTGGTGAAGTTCATCCTCGAACATCGGAAATCTCTGGGGATAACATAGGGGAAATCCGTCAGGGAAAGACTCTCAAAATTGGTATATTTCGCATTGGCCAAAAGCCTGCTACAATGATCATTGACTTAAAAAAACCATAAAGATTACCATTATTTGCTTAATAATTTGCTGGGGGAGACGTGTACCTCCAGGCTGTGGTGTTCCCATCATATGAAGTTATGGGAAACACCTATCACCCGGATCCTCTTTGGGATCCCATAACCAGAGGGCAATCATCATGCAGCTAACCGGTGCAGAAATTTTTCTTGAGGCCTTAAAACGTGAAGGGGTAGAAAGCATCTTTGCCCTTCCGGGAGGAGTCGTTTTAAAAATTTTCGACGTCCTGCACCAACAGAATGACATCCGGGTCGTACTCACGCGTCATGAACAGGGCGCGGGATTCATGGCTGTAGGTTATGCCAAGGCCAAAGGCAAACCTGGTGTGGCTCTTATCACCTCTGGTCCCGGAATGACCAATGTTATCACGTCACTGGCTGATGCGTACATGGACTCCGTCCCCTTGGTGGTCTTTTCTGGTCAAGTGCCTACGGCGTTGATCGGAAACGATGCTTTTCAGGAAGCCGACAACATTGGGTTGAGTCGCCCTTGTACCAAATACAATTTTTTGGTCAAGGATGTGAAAGATTTGGCGCAGACCATCAAAGAAGCTTTCTATCTTGCGACCACAGGTAGGCCAGGTCCCGTGCTGGTGGATATTCCTAAAGATATTTCCATGGATAAAGCCGAGTTTCATTACCCGACGTCGGTGTCCATTCGTGGATATAGTCCAAACTATGAAGGCAGTAAATGGAAAATCAAACAAGCTGCTGATGCGATCGTCAAAGCCAAGCGCCCGATTCTCTACATTGGTGGTGGCGTCTTATTGTCAGGAGCGTCGCCGGAGGTGAAGGAACTGGCCGAGCTCACCCATATTCCCGTTGACATGACCTTGATGGCCATCGGGGGCTTCCCGGGTGACCATCCGTTATCGTTAGGCATGTTGGGCATGCATGGTACCTATGTCGCCAACATGGCCATGCACTATTCGGACTTGGTGATTGCCGTCGGTGCCCGGTTCGACGACCGGGTGACGGGCAAAGTTTCGGAATTTTGTCCTACGGCAAAAATCATTCATATCGATATCGATCCGACATCTATCCGGAAAAACATTCATGTGGACATTCCGGTGGTCGGCGATTGTAAGCAGGTGTTGACGGAATTAAATAATATTCTCCGAGCGACGGTGAATGGAGACCAAAAAGATTTACGGAAACCCTGGTGGGACCAATTAAAGGCCTGGCAGGAAGAACATCCGCTCCATTACGAACAAGACCCTGAGGGCCAAATCAAGCCCCAATTCCTTATCGACCGGTTGTACCAACTCACGATCGATCGGGATCCGATTTTGTCGACCGATGTGGGGCAACATCAAATGTGGTCGGCCCAATACTTTAAGTTACGCAATCCTCAAAGCTGGCTGACCTCCGGAGGGTTAGGGACGATGGGATTCGGGTTGCCTGCTGCGATGGGAGCACAAGCCGCATACCCCGACAGATTAGTGCTGTGTGTGGCGGGTGATGGGAGTATTCAGATGAACAGCCAGGAATTTGCCACGGCGGTGGTGGAAAAACTTCCTGTCAAAGTCTTCATCATCAACAATCGGTTCCATGGCATGGTTCGGCAATGGCAGGATCTTTTCTATGAGGGACGCTATGCGTCAAGCTATCTGGGGACTGTTCCGGATTTTGTGAAGTTGGCTGAAGCGTATGGAGCGACCGGAATTCGGATTCAACACCCTGGTGAAATGGATAAAGGCATTCAAGAGGCCTTGTCTGCCTCGGGACCGGTCATCATCGACGTGCCGGTCTACCAATTCGAAAACTGTTATCCCATGATTCCGGCGGGCGGCTGTAATCATGAAATGTTGTTGAGCGATCCCCCTGAGCTTTCCAAGGCCAAAACGGCCAAGAAGGCGGCGGCTCAATCAGATTCCGACACGGTGTTGACCGCGTAAGCGTAGGAACGATTCATGGAACATATCCTTTCATTGACATTAGAGAATAAGTCGGGTGCGTTATCGCGAGTGGCTGGGTTGTTCAGTGGGCGGGGGTTTAACATCGAAAGCTTGTCTGTCGCCCCAACATTAGATCCTTCTGTATCGATGATGACCTTAGTGACCAAGGGAGATGACCGTATCATCGAGCAGATCATGAAACAGTTGAATAAAGTAATCGATGTAATCAAGGTCGTCGATATCAGCGAGAATGAGTTTGTCGAGCGGGAAACTGCGTTGATTAAAGTACACACCCGGCAAGAAGATCGGGCCGAAGCTCTCCGAATCGCGGATATCTTTCGTGCCAATGTCCTTGATTCCTCTCCCACGAGCTATACCATCGAAGTGACCGGGGATGTGAAAAAGGTTCAGGCGATTATTAATCTATTACAACCGCTTGGCATTAAGGAGCTGGTTCGAACTGGCCGGATTGCCATAGGACGGGAACCTACACGCCCCGCACAGGTACAGCCTCGACCGCTAGCCAAAGCGAACTAACCTGACGGAATTTCACTCAGTTTTCAGGCAGACAATCCCGGCCTTGCAAGTCAACCTGATTTGCAGAGTGGGGTGTACATTTATTTTTAAGGAGTCCTTGTATGAAAATTTTTTATGAAAAGGATGTGGATCGACAGAGTTTAGCCAAGAAGACCGTGGCAGTGGTGGGCTTCGGCAGTCAGGGACATGCCCATGCCCTCAATATGCGGGATAGCGGCATTCAAGTGGTGGTCGGGTGTCGTGAGGGCGGCTCTTGGAACAAGGCTGAAGCGGCCGGTCTCAAGGTGATGCCTGTAGCCGATGCCGTGAAAATCGCCGACGTGGTGATGTTGCTCGCTCCGGACGAACGGCAGGCCGGGATCTACAATGCAGAGATCGGCCCCAATCTTAAGAACGGCGCCTATTTAGCCTTCGGTCATGGGTTTAACATTCACTTTGGACAGATCCAACCCGCCAACCATGTTAACGTGTTCATGGTTGCGCCAAAGGGACCCGGGCATTTAGTTCGGTCAGAATATGCCAAGGGAAGTGGGGTGCCCTGTCTGTTAGCGGTTCATCAAGATCCGAGCGGGAACACCGCCAAGGTCGGGTTGGCCTATGCGAGTGCGATTGGTGGGGCACGGGCCGGAGTCATCGAGACCACGTTTCGTGAGGAAACGGAAACCGACTTGTTCGGGGAACAAGCGGTTCTATGTGGGGGATTAACCTCGCTGATTCAAGCGGGATTTGAGACGTTAGTGGAAGCCGGCTATTCACCGGAAATGGCCTACTTTGAGTGTCTGCATGAAGTGAAGCTCATCGTAGATCTGATTTACCAGGGTGGGATTGCCAACATGCGATATTCGATCAGCACAACCGCCAAGTATGGTGATGTCACAAGGGGTCCTCGTGTGGTGACTCCTCAAACCAAACGGGTGATGAAACGAATTTTATCGGAGATTCAAAGTGGGCGATTTGCGCGGGAATGGGTCTTGGAAAATCAGGCCAACCGTCCTGTGTATAATGCTCTGTTGAAGAGAGGCGAAGACCATCCCATCGAGGAGGTCGGAGCGCGGCTCCGAGGAATGATGCCCTGGCTGCAAAAAGATCAATTGGTCGACAAGGATAAGAATTAATCGGGAGATCCACACGCGATTGAAGAGAGCATCGATCATCCATGGCTGATCAGGCAGCAGGCATTCCGATTGCCAAAGAGGGATTACCACTCATTCTCTTTGGAAGTTTGGCTGCGCTGGGGTGCTGGTTTGCCGGGTGGATATGGCCGACATGTGTGATTGGTTCGTCAACGCTTTTTACGGCATGGTTTTTTAGAAACCCGTCTCGGACGATTCCTGAAGGGGCAGAGCTGATCGTCTCTCCCGGTGACGGAACGGTCGTGGCGGTAGAAAAGGAATTTGAGCATCGTTTCCTGAAGGAGCCCAGCATCCGGATCAGCATATTTTTGAACGTGTTCAACGTCCATATCAACCGCATGCCGGTGGGAGGAACGGTTCAGGATATCGTCTATCAGCCAGGGAAGTTTTTGGTGGCCCGACAACCAGAGGCTTCATCTGCGAATGAACAGAATGCTGTGATGATCCTACGGGAGGACGGCCATAAAGTCTTATGTGTGCAAATCGCCGGTTTAATCGCTCGCCGAATCGTCAGTTGGGT
The DNA here is from genome assembly GCA_965223275.1 of Nitrospirales bacterium. Lineage (GTDB taxonomy): Bacteria > Nitrospirota > Nitrospiria > Nitrospirales > UBA8639 > Nitrospira_E. Next base: position 871,512 of record OZ244992.1, on the reverse strand, counting down.
CGTGGCCGGTGAACGGGTAGGTAAAGGTGAACGGTTTGGATTGATTCAATTCGGGTCACGTATGGATGTCTATTTCCCACAGACGGGTACTCCTAGGGTCAAAGTTGGAGATACGGTCAAGGGAGGGTCATCCATCATCGGAGAGTTGCCATGCGCGGAAATTTCATGAGACAGCCCAAAAAACGACGGATGGTCTATTTGATCCCGAACTTGCTCACGACCGGGAACCTCTTTAGCGGTCTGGCCGCTATCCTGTTTGTTTTCGATCAGAACTACCAGGCAGCAGCCATCGCGATCTTAGTGGCTATTATCTTTGATGTGCTCGATGGGACATCTGCGCGTCTCATGAACAGTACGAGCGATTTCGGATTGCAATATGATTCCTTAGGAGATGTGGTTTCTTTTGGAGTCGCACCCGGCCTGCTCATGTACTCTTGGGCCCTAAGCACGCCAAAAATGTTAGGGGCGGCCGTGATGTTTGCGTTTGTGGCGTGTGGGGCGTTACGCCTGGCGCGTCATAATGTCCTAGCCACGGCTAACCCAGAAGGGAAACCCTTCACCGGCCTGCCGATTCCTGGTGCGGCAGGGGTCATCGGGACCCTCGTAATTTTTGATCATCATGTGGTGGCTTTGGGAGCTAGCATCAAACCCATATTGGGCATCGTGTTAACGCTTTCGTTGGCCTTTCTTATGGTGAGTACGATTCGATATCGCAGCTTAAAGGAACTCAAAGCCCAGGAACATCACCACTTCAATTATTTGGTGTATGCCGTTCTCATTCTTATGGCCGTCCTCGCCTATCCGCAGGCTATGCTCTTTGTCGTCTTTGCGACCTACGCACTCTGGGGCGTCGTCGAGCATGGATGGCGGCTCGCGGGGAGCCTCAAACGGAAAAAGTCGAAAGGGGAAATAACCTCTGACCGGCTTCAAGAGTAAAGATTGATGAGTAATCGAAGAATGAAGCGACAACCGACCAAGGTCTGGAGAGGTGACGCATCATGACACGAATGATACGAATTTTTGATACGACGTTGCGGGATGGAGAGCAATCTCCCGGAGCGAGCATGACTATTGAAGAAAAAGTCTTGGTCGCTAAACAATTGGCTCGCTTAAACGTGGATATTATTGAAGCGGGCTTTGCCTTCAGTTCTCCTGGAGATTTTGAGGCCATCCATCGAATTGCCCAGGAGGTGGAAGGTCCGGTGATCTGCAGTTTAGCCCGGGCGAAACCGGAGGATATTGATCGAGCATGGGAAGCCTTGAAGGGGGCTCCCAAATGCCGAATCCATACCTTTTTGTCTTCCTCTGACATTCATCTGAAGCATCAGTTTCGCATGACCCGGGACCAGGCATTGAAGAAGGCGGTGGAAATGGTGACGCACGCCCGGAGTTATGTGGATGACGTGGAATATTCACCGATGGACGCTACGCGTTCCGACCTCTCCTATTTATGTGAGGTGGTGGAAGCCGTGGTGGCAGCGGGTGCGGGAACGGTCAACATTCCTGATACGGTGGGATATACGACTCCCCAAGAGTTCGGAGAAATCATTTCCACGTTGAGGAAACGCGTTCAAGGGATGGAGAAGGCGATTATTTCCGTCCATTGTCATAATGATTTGGGATTAGCGGTCGCGAATTCCATGGCGGCGATTTATGCCGGAGCGGGCCAGGTTGAATGTACACTGAATGGGATTGGAGAACGGGCAGGGAATGCCTCGTTGGAAGAAATCGCGATGGGTCTTCGGACACGCAAGGATTTTTATGATGCCGATACACAGATTCATACAGAGGAAATCTCCAAGACCAGTCGTTTGGTGAGTAACATTACCGGGATGGTCGTCCAGCCGAACAAAGCTATCGTGGGAGCCAATGCCTTTGCCCATACATCCGGAATCCACCAAGACGGGTTACTCAAGGATAAGAATACCTATGAGATCATGAGGCCGGAATCAGTGGGGTTAACGCAAAGTCGATTGGTGATGGGAAAGCTATCGGGCCGGCATGCGTTTCGTGAAGAATTAACGCGCCTGGGGTATACCTTGACCGATCAGGAAATTCAGGAATCGTTTGAGCGGTTTAAACGGTTAGCGGACCAGAAAAAAGAGTTGTTCGAAGAAGACTTGGAATCCATCGTCAATAAGGCAGTGATCAAAGTCCCTGAGCGGTTTGCCTTGGTAAACCTCCATGTGGAAAGCGGATTGGATCAGCCGCCTTCTGCCACTGTGACTTTAACCGTGAATGGTCGGACGGTTAGCCGGACCGGATCGGGTGATGGTCCGGTAGATGCCGTGTATCGTACGATTGCCACCATGACGGAAACCAAGAGCCACTTGCGAGCCTATATCGTGAAAGCCATCACCGGAGGAACGGATGCACAAGGAGAGGTGTCCGTTCGAGTGGAAGAAAATGGTGAAACGGTCACGGGTCATGGTGCGGATACGGATATCATTATTGCCTCAGCGCAAGCCTACCTCAATGCCCTCAATAAGATCGCGGACTTGATGGAACGGAATGCCCGGGCTGAGCAAAAAATTGGTCTCTGCTGAATCCCGGGGACAAGTCTTTCCTTCTCAACGTGTGCTAAAACGATGCCCGGTTTTTCGTCAGGGATGAGGGTGAGAATGTGCGGGCATGGCTCGACACGGTGTGAAAAATTCATTGATTCAACCATAAGGATTTAGAACGTTTCAGGAGAAGTTATGAACAAGCACATCACAGTGTTACCCGGGGATGGGATAGGGCGTGAAATCATTCCTCAAGCTCTTCGGGTACTTGAAGCCATCGGACAGAAATTCGGACATCAATTTGAGTGTACCTCGGCACAAGTGGGGGGTGAGGCCATCGATGCCACGGGCTGGCCCTTACCGGAAGAAACACTCAAGCTTGCCCAATCTAGCGATGCCGTTCTCTTGGGGGCAGTAGGGGGACCAAAGTGGGAAGGTCTGGATTATGAACGGCGTCCGGAGCGAGCCTTGTTAGGATTGCGAGAAAAACTGGGTTTGTTCGCCAATCTGCGTCCAGCCAAAATGTATTCTCCCCTTATCGGTGCCTCCAGTTTGAAGCCGGAAGTGGTGGATGGTATCGACGTCTTGGTCGTGCGGGAATTGACGGGAGGAATTTATTTCGGAAAACCCAAAGGGATTGAAGAAACTCCGACGGGTCATCGGGGAATCAATACCGAAGTCTATACGACTGAGGAAATTCGGCGTATCGCGGATGTGGCGTTTCAAGCCGCTCGAAAACGTCGCAAGCTCGTGACATCGATCGATAAGGCGAATGTCTTAGAATCATCCGAACTCTGGCGTCGGGAGGTCACGGACCTCCATAAGAACTTTCAAGATGTCGAATTAAAGCACATGTACGTCGATAATTGTGCCATGCAATTGGTGCGGTATCCCAAGCAGTTTGACGTGATCGTGACGACCAACTTGTTCGGAGATATTCTCAGCGATGAAGCAGCCATGTTGACTGGCTCTATCGGGATGCTGCCCTCAGCCAGTGTCGGAGCCACGGTTGGGATGTTCGAACCGATTCATGGGAGCGCACCGGACATTGCCGGGAAAAATATGGCCAACCCGATCGGAACGATCGCATCGGTAGCGATGATGCTCACCTACGCTTTTGATTTGACCGAAGAGGCCAAGCTGATCGAGGAATCGATCGAGAAGACACTCGAGCAGGGATACCGAACCAAAGATATTGAAAGTCCTGGGACCACGCTCCTCGGGACCGTCGAAATGGGCGATCAAATTCTCAAAAATCTTGGCCAGTAAGATGATGAAAGACGTGCAAGCGGGAATGATCGTGACGGTAGCCGGTACTGGGGAACCTGGTTATGGCGGCGATGGTCAGCCGGCAGTGGCCGCGCTTCTCAACGAACCGAAAAACCTGTGTTTTGACCCGGCGGGCAATCTGTATATTGCCGATTCAGAGAATCATGTGATTCGTCGGGTGGATAGGCGCGATGGCATGATTGCCACTGTGGCAGGGCATAGCACCACTCAATCTCAACCAGCCATTCCCTCTCAAGAACCCATCCAAGAATCCGGTGATCCTATTGACCCCTTGGCTGAAGTTGAAGACATGCCGGGGCGCGGGTACACGCAAACTCCCGACCTCAGTGGGACCGTACGGTATGTCGTTGGGCAGGGAATAGGAAGAGATCGGTTTGCGGGAGATGATGGCCCAGCGACACAGGCGCTCCTGAACTTTCCTTCGGCCGTTGTCGTGGATGAAGCCGGAGCGCTGTATATCGCGGATACACTCAATCATCGAGTTCGACGGGTAGATCCGACTACAGGAATGATTCACACGATCGCCGGAACCGGCCAGACCAAGTGGGTAGGGGATGATCGATCCGCCAAAGAGTCTACCTTGAATGAACCAGTCGCGTTGGCGATGTATAAGGATAACCTGTACATTGCTGATCAAAGCAATAACCGGGTTCGTGTGGTGAATGTGAAGACTCACGAAATCCAGACGTTCGCTGGGACAGGGGAGTCGGCGTATAATGGAGATGGGATGCCCGCCACGGAAACCGGCTTGGCCGGGCCGAGTGGGCTGGCGGTGGACCAAGAAGGCAATCTGTTTATCGCCGATACGTTCAGTGGGCGTATCCGGATGGTGCAACGGGAGACCGGAATCATCTCCACCGTCGCTGGTGATGGAGCGGAGTTTCGATTTGAACGAGGGGTGAATGAACGATCTCAAGCGCTCTCCCGGCCCTATGGGATTGCCTTGACGGCCGCGGGTCATATCCTCATCACAGATTCCGATAACCATCTTTTACGAATGTGGGATCCGGATAAAAAAGAAATGAGTTTGGTGGCAGGGATCGGACAAGCCAACTTTACCGGTGATGAGAAGGCCGCGTTAGAGAGTGCGCTTAATTTTCCATTCGGAGTGGCGGTTGATTCCACCGGAACGATCGCGGTGGCCGATACCTTTAATCACCGGATACGAGGCATTGGTCAAGTCTAAAAAGAGGGACAATCCAGTGTGTGGTTACGTGAACGATAAACGGGTGAACGAGAGTTCGGGGACTTTTCGATGACGATAGCCAAAAAATCTGCCTATACCGTGGCGGTAGTCGGAGCGACCGGGGCGGTCGGGACCGAAATGATCCAAGTCTTAGAAGATCGGGATTTTCCGGTCGATGAGTTGATTCCCCTGGCCTCTGCACGGTCGGAAGGTAATGAGGTGTCATTTCGGGGGAAATACCTGCCAGTCAAAGTCTTAGAAAAAGAGTCCTTCCGGGGTGTGGATGTGGCCTTGTTTTCAGCCGGAGCTGGAGTCAGTCAAGAATTTGGTCCCATAGCCGTGGCGGCCGGGGCCGTCGTGGTCGATAACAGCTCTGCCTGGCGAATGGATCCTAAAGTTCCCTTAGTCGTCCCCGAAGTGAATACTCATGCCATATCGACCCACCAAGGTCTCATCGCCAATCCTAACTGTTCCACGATTCAAATGGTCGTCGCACTCAAACCGTTGCATGATGCGTTTCGGATTAAGCGGATTGTGGTGACCACCTTTCAATCGGTTTCAGGGACGGGGAAGGAGGCTATGGAGGAGTTAGCGCAACAGTCCAGGCAATTGATGAATATGGAAGAGATTGAGGCTGAGGTGTACCCCTATCAGATTGCGTTTAACTGTCTTCCGCATATCGATGCGTTTTTGCCCAATGGGTATACCAAAGAAGAAATGAAGATGGTCAACGAAACCCGAAAGATCTTTGAAGAGCCATCTCTACGGGTGACCGCGACCACCGTGCGGGTACCGACCTTTATTTCTCATGCCGAATCCGTGAATATCGAAACGGAGAATACAGTAAACGCGAATGAAGCACGTGCGGTGCTCTCGACCGCTCCAGGGGTCGTGGTTTATGACGATCCCATGCGGAATATCTATCCGCTCCCCATCGATGTGGCAGGATCGGATGCGGTCTATGTGGGTCGAATTCGGGAGGATGAATCACTAGAACACGGGTTGAATTTGTGGGTGGTAGCCGATAATTTACGAAAAGGAGCCGCGCTCAACGCTGTCCAGATTGCCGAGGAACTCATTCGGTGATGACCGCCACCCGGGAAACAGGGTATGGGAAAAAGCCTGGTACTCATCGGAGGGATATTCCTCCTGCTTGGAGTCGTGCTGATTGTGATGGGAAAATGGGTCGACTCCGGAGGAAACCTGGGCTGGCTAGGGCGGTTGCCCGGCGATATCGTCATTAAACGGGATAACGTTACATGGTATTTCCCCATCGCGACCAGTATTCTCATCAGTGTCGTGGGGAGTCTTCTCCTCTACTTCTTTTTCCGTCGATAACCGACTTCTCTTTCCCCATTCGGCTTCGTTCTTTCACCTTTCTGGTCTCTGCCATCGTACTCGGGAGTGTCTTGGTTCAACCTTCGGTGGGTTGGACAGAAGAAGTCTCTATTCGCGTAGCCCTGACGTCCTCGGCCAAATCCTTAACGATTAGTCGTCCTGACCCCTACTCCGTCCGACTGCCAACGGGAAAGACGTTTAAAGCGAAGGGGAAAGTTCGGGTTCGGCTTGAAGCTGGTGGCATTCGTCTGAATGACCGACGTGTACAGTCTTCCCGATTGTTAATCGAAGGGTCCTCTCCCGGGGCCTATCATGTGAAGATCGAAAGTGGCGCGGGAAAGACATGGGATGTACGGGGGCCCGTGGAAATCAAAAAACTGCCATCTGGGTTGGCGGTCATCAATTGGATCGAATTGGAGGAATATGTGGCCGGAGTGGTGTCGGGAGAAGTCAGTCCCAAGTGGCCGATCGAGTCATTAAAGGCTCAGGCTGTGGCTGCAAGGACCTATGTCCTCTACAAAAAAAACGAGAACGCGTCTCAACCCTTCGATGTCGTCGCCAGTGTGCAAGATCAGGTGTACCATGGTCATGCTGCACGGGCGGAATCAGTGCAACGGGCAGTAGCTGAAACGTACCACCAGGTCCTGACGTATGATCAGCGGCCGATCTTTTCAGCGTATTCCTCAACGGCCGCAGGGCCGACAGAGGATGCCTTGTACGTCTGGGCCATGGATTTGCCGTATTTGAAAGGGGTGGAATGTCCGTTCGATGATCAGGCGCCGCGCTATGATTGGCGAACGTCGTTTTCCTGGGAGTTCCTGGAGCAACGGCTGCAAAAGGAAGGGTATAATGTGGGTCCGATCGCCACCATCACTCCCTATACCTTTACCCCGGCGGGTCGGGTCGATCGGTTGCGTCTCTTGCATTCACGTGGAGAAATCATCCTCCGTGGTCAGGACCTCCGTCGGATTGTCGGGTATTCGAAAATTTTCAGCACACAATTTTCCATCGAATCCTTAGGCAAGGAAGTCGTGATCGTGGGACATGGGGCAGGACATGCGGTAGGGATGTGTCAGTGGGGAATGCGGGAAATGGCCAAACTGGGGTATGACTATCGATCCATCCTTCAACACTACTACCCGGAAACCACCCTCCTTCCGCTTCGTAAGGTTCAGCTTACCTCGGTGCCTTCACCCTAAAGGGGTTTCCCGAACAGGGATCATGCAGCTGTCTGATTTTCAATTTCCGTTTGATCCCGCTTTAATCGCTAAACATCCCATTCAACCACGGGATCATGCCCGATTGTTGGTGTTGACCCGGTCAACAGGAGTCCTGCGTGATCGAACGGTCAAGGACCTTCCGGAAATACTTCACCCGGGAGATCTTTTGGTATTGAATGACACCAAAGTGATTCCTGCTCGTCTGTGGGCCAATAAGGTGCCGACGGGGGGACGGGTGGAAGTGATGTTTGTGAAAGCAAACGAAGAGGGGACGATTGACGTGTTGCTCAAAGGGAAAGTAGAGGAAGGACAGCTGTTGAATTGTCCGGGAGAAACGCAAGCCCGCGTGAGGCGTCGAAAAGCCGAATATGCCACGCTTGAGTGGTTAGGCCCTCTGTCGTTTCCCAAAACGCTCAAGCAATTTGGGGAAGTTCCTCTCCCGCCCTATATGAAACGTGAACCGACCATGCAAGATGTTGATGACTACCAAACGGTGTTTGCCCAGGTGGAAGGGGCCATTGCCGCCCCAACGGCCGGATTGCATTTTACCGAGTCTCTTCTCAAGTCTTTAACGGAGAAGGGAATTGGGTTAGCCATGATTACCCTCCATGTTGGCCCGGGGACTTTTCAGCCCGTTAAGGTCGAAAATATCGCTTCTCATCAGATGCATCCGGAGTGGGCTGAAGTCTCGGTGGACACCGCACAACAGATTCGTGAAGCACGCCAGAAGGGCGGGAGAATCATCGCCGTGGGCACCACGGTGACCCGGACGCTGGAATCAGCCGTGGATCAACGGGGAGAAGTGCAGGCATGGTCGGGAGAAACGCAGTTGTTTATCGTGCCGGGATTTCGTTTTCGCGCCGTCGATTTGTTAATGACGAATTTTCACTTTCCGGAAACGACGTTATTGATGCTCGTCTCGGCCTTTGCCAATCGAGAGATTGTACGAGCCGCGTATGAACATGCGGTCGAGGAACGGTATCGGCTCTATAGTTATGGGGATGCTATGCTCATCGAATGATGAGTTGATATAGCGATGAGTTAATTGATGCATAAAAGAAAGGTAGAAAAAGAGGCGACTTTCTAGCAGGGCTTTACAAGAGTTCTTCCCGGATGACTATATCCCCTCGACCTCGAAGAGCCGATTGAAAGGCTTGCATGGCTCGTTGCTTCTTCTGAAGGACGAACTGCATCTTAATCTGTTCGTACATGGTTTCGTCGGGTTCTGTGCCTTCGAGGGTTTGACGTTTATTCAAAGCCTGAACTTCTTCCAGCTCCGCAGGGGTCAACATTGTGGATTCGGCGACGAGTAACCGGGCTTTCTCGGCTAAGAGTTCCGATTGCCGTTGGGCTTCGTACTGACTGGGAGTCATACGATTCGCGGTCAGGAGCCGTTGATAAAACCCTGGGTCGAAATTTCCATCTTTCTGAAAGTCTTTTTGGTTGACGATGGTATCATGGAGTTCTTGAGGGGTGACATCCAGATTGAATTCATCGGCCATCATTCTCCATGAGGTAGTCGTGATTAGACCATTAATGGCTAATTGTTGTAAGGTCTCATCCTTGATGTCATCCTGTTTTAATTGATCACGATAAAAACGATAATACCGTTGTTTGGCTCGAAGGTACTCTTCTTTACTCACCGAATAATCGCCGACGGTGGCGACGGCGTTGGGCTGTGCGACTTCGTCATACCCATACCACCCCATACCAATGACAAACGTGATCGCAATCAGAAAGACAATGACCGTCAAAATCCAAGGATATTTGGCGGTTCCCTCACGAATTAGCCGAATCATCGATCCATCCTCCTCAAAAACCTCTCACCAGTGGTCTCGCTAAGGAAATTCTACGGGCCTGATGATTGATTTGCAAGCTGGAAATCACCAAGAAATTCACCCCTTTACATCCATTTCCCATCATGCTAAGCAACCACAAGAAATGGCACTGTTGTCGTGATCTGGAATGCAAAATGAGGAGTCACATCTGATGGGTGATGTTCGCGTACGGTTTGCCCCGAGTCCGACGGGATACTTGCATATTGGCGGGGTCAGGACCGCGTTGTTTAATTGGCTGTTTGCCCGGCATGAAGGTGGCACCTTCGTGCTCAGGATTGAGGATACCGACCGTGATCGGTCTACCGATAAAGCGATTGAAGTGATCTTGGAAGGCATGAAGTGGGTTGGACTGGATTGGGATGAAGGTCCCCTTCGCCAGACGGATCGATTGGAACTGTACCGACAAAAAGCCATGGAATTGTTCGAGAAAGGATTGGCCTATTGGTGTGTGTGCACACCAGAAGAACTCGAGGCACGACGAAAGGAAGCTCAGGCCAAGGGCGAATCCATAAAATACGATGGACGATGTCGGGAAAAAGGGCTGACCAACCCAACCGAACCCGCAGCCCTTCGGTTTAAGGCGCCTCAAGAGGGACAAACCACGATTCAGGATCTCATCAAGGGGGAGATCGTCTTTGACAATAGTGTGTTAGACGACCTCATTATCCTTCGTTCAAACGGATACGCCACCTATAATTTTTCTGTGGTCGTGGATGATGGACTGATGAGCATCTCCCACGTCATTCGTGGAGACGATCATGTGAACAATACGCCAAGGCAAGTGCCACTCTTTTCCGCGCTGGGGTTCTCGATACCGCAATTTGCGCATTTGCCCATGATTTTGGGGGCAGATAAAGCGAGGCTCTCCAAACGTCATGGGGCGACGTCGGTCCTGGCCTACCGGGACATGGGCTATTTACCCGAAGCCCTCGTGAACTATCTTGTTCGGCTTGGGTGGTCTCATGGAGACCAGGAAATCTTTTCGCTTAAAGAAATGGTAGATCTATTTGATGTCACGACGGTGCAGAAAGCGGCGGCAGTCTTCAATCCGGAAAAACTCAAATGGGTCAACGCTCAGTATATTAGAACAAGTGAGCCAAAGCGTATAGGGGAGGCCTTACGTTCCTACTTAATTGAGGCGAGCTATAAGGTTAAAGATGATAGTGATTATGCCGCGAGAAAGATCCCTGGAGGAATTGAATCGCTTGTTTTGCCATTAAGAGAGCGATCGGAAACATTATTAGATATGGTAGAAGGAGCTCGTCCATTTTTAATTGATCCAAAAATGGATGAGGCGGCGTGCGCGAAACATTTGACGCCTGCCATCGCGCCGGTGCTCCAAGCGTTTGCCGATGAACTCGAGAAAGAATCGGATTTTTCCAAGGAAACCCTGGAACGTCTTTTAAAGGGAATTATCGAATCTCAAGGACTGAAGATGGGGAAAGTGGCTCAACCCCTTCGGGTGGCGTTAACTGGGGGGACAGTCAGTCCCGGTATTTATGAGGTCATGGCATTATTAGGGAAAGATCGGACAATTCAACGTATTCGAGTGGGGATATCGCGAGCCAAAGCAGCTCCCAATACACAGACCTAACGTGTGTCACCATCGCTTGACTGCTTCTCAAAGGTGAATTAAGCTCAACACAAGGTTGGGGGATCGTCTAAGGGTAGGACGTCAGATTCTGGTTCTGATTGTGAGGGTTCGAATCCTTCTCCCCCAGCCAAATCGTTATCGAAAATTAGGGAATTCGAAAAAGGCAGTTATGAAGCGATCCAAGGTTCTGAAAATACTTGCACGGGCCAAACCAGAATTGATTGCACGGTTTGGAGTAGTCCGGCTAAGTCTGTTCGGTTCAGCTTCTCGTGATGAAGCTCACCCAGATAGTGATGTCGATATCCTTGTTTCATTCGACGGCCCTGCTACATCTCAAAAATATTTTGGAGTCTTATTTTATCTTGAAGATGTCTTGGAGTGTTCGGTTGATCTGGTGACCGATAAAGCCTTGCGGCCTGAATTGCGCCCTTTTATTGAGCAGGAGGCCGTGAGTGTCTAAGCGGGAATGGTATTTTTATGTTGATGATATGATTGGCTTTGTTGGAAAAGTGCTTGCTTATACAGAAGGATTGGATCAAGAGAAATTTGTGCACAGTTCTCAAACGTATGATGCCACCCTCCGCAATCTAGAAATGATTGGTGAAGCAGCTACCCGCATTCCTGAAAATATTCGACTTTCGAATGTAGAAATTCCTTGGCGTCAACTGATTGCTACTCGAAATCGATTGATTCATGGATATCTGGGAATTGATAATGATACGCTCTGGAGTATCATAAAGGATGATATCCCTCACTTGCAGCGGGAATTGCTGAAGCTAAAGGGATAGATTTCATAATTAGATTTTCATTTCGTCTGATTGTGAGGGTTCGAATCCTTCTCCCCCAGACAATCTTCATTTTTCTTTTTATTCCCTAACACCTCGAACAGTTTAATATACTTCCCTTTATTCGGCATTTTTTGTAGTGTCACTATTACCTCTTTCCCATGTGGAAGAGGTCAAAACCCCCTCTATGCGACTACGCCCTCTCAGCATACGTGCCTTCTGCATCATTGTCCTTGGGGGCCTTGCATTTTTCCTCAACAGTTTTGTTTTAGCCGCCTCATTCAAGGCTAAAGTTATTCATGTGGCCGATGGTGATACCATCACGGTTCTCACTGTCACCAAGGAACAAGTCAAGATTCGGATCAATGGCATCGATTGCCCAGAGAAAGGTCAAGCCTTTGGGAAGAAGGCCAAACAGTTCACCAAAGATCTTGTGGCTGGAGAAATAGTCACCATTCAGCCCTATAAGCACGACAAATATGGTCGAACCATTGCCGATGTGCTAATAGCAGATGGGCGAAATCTCGCGCACGAACTTTTGAAGGCCGGATATGCCTGGTGGTTCTTTAAATACTCCGATGATGAACGTCTGGGGCAACTGGAAACCACGGCCAAAAAGGCTAAAGTGGGCCTATGGAGCGATCGGTATCCGATGCCTCCCTGGGTGTATCGGCATCGAGAGCGGATCCTTTCTGATCCGTCTTCTTCCCCATCCTCTCAATGGCCATTTTCTCAATTAGATAATTCACCATCTGTTAGATCAGGTCAGGTTCGAGGCAACCGGCGCAGCCAAATCTATCATCGTCCCGATTGCCCCAATTATCATGATATTAGCCGGAAGAATCGGGTGCCGTTTGAGTCAGCTCAGGAAGCCGAGAAGGCTGGCTATCGGCTGGCAAGGAATTGCCCGTAATAAATTGATAGGGAAGGGAAATTATGAATAACGAAGCCCCTAAACCTGACTGTGTCCGGGGAGGAAACCTTGGAATTGATTGTGCGATCGGCGCCCTGACCAGGGAGTTTGAGATTTTTACCCTTCGCTTGAGAGTTTTTTTGAGAGAGTGCAAAAATGTAGGTGAGGTGATTTTGACGAGAGCAAATTAATTTAGGAAGGATTATGAATTGGCAACGGCTGGAAGAATTGAGCGCGACATAGTCTCCTCCTACAAAGTTGCATGTCCGAATGATAAGGATGGACTAAAGGCATTAGAAAGAACTAGTAAGATCTGGAAAAAATTATTAATGATCGAAACTTAGTTATTCATTCCATTCCGATAAAAAATTGATCAGGATACAAATTTCTGGTTTTTTGAAAAGAAATTTAAAATTGATCAATCTTCTGAATTCGAGGTAGGTCAAGAAGAACTGCAACCTGAAGACATTTATTTTTTGGCAAAAAATTGAACGGTTTACAATGGAATTGGCTGACGCTAACAATCTTCTTGTTCATAAAAAACCTATCGATCCAGCATTTCAAGTTTCGGTGCAACCAGGCTATCAATTTACCCCGTTTGATGAATTTTGGGAGGACCTAGTGGTGAAAAATCCCAAATGCCCTTCCTGTCAAAAGCTTATGCGGCCCCTTGCGGATAAAATTGAAGCGGAAGATGCTCTTAATCCTTTTTCACGTCCAAGCTGGATTTGTGATCATTGTGGAGAGACTTTTCGAGCTTAGGGAGGTTACTGCTTCTGCATTTGCCTTAGAGCAAAAGATTTACAATCATACAGGGGGTGGGAGAAACGCATGCAGCACTCGACTTGATTGTGGTGCTTCTTATGTCTATTACGGGTAGACCAGAATCTGTTGAGACAACATTGAAGCAGTACGCCTTTGACATGGCATCAGTAGGGCAAAAAATATCGTTTTACGGTATTTTCGGATATTCCGGCGATCGAGGACGCTAGACGACTACTTTTTTGTTAAGGCGGAGGGTAATCGACTCAACACACGCGTGGAAAAACTAAGCCGCAATGGTCGCTAGGATTTTGTGGCTTACTTTTAAACACAAAGCCCCACCTCCGAGGAGGTAGAGCTTTTAATAAGCACCTGTATTGGGTGTTGAGTGTTTAAGCGCGAGCTTTCCGATATCGCCACCAACCGAGTACAGCCAGGCCCGAGCCGAAGAGGAGCAGAGTGGAGGGCTCAGGAATCGGGTTCTCCCAAACTCCCACTTCTGCGGGAGATATTTCAGCTTTAGTCCATTGTAATGTAGTTACGCCTGACCCATCGCTGTTAGCCAGGGTAAGCCCATGTGAGATAAAGGGAGGGTCAGTGGGGTCAAATGGATTTGGATTGAAAATTTCGTAATTGGCGACAAGAGTCTTGGCTGTATTATCGAAATTGCTGTCGTCAAATTGAACATTGGGGTCTGTTGGGTTTCCAAATTCATCCACGAGATCTATCACACCAAAATTTTCGGTAGTATCGTGAGTGCCCGTAAAGGTAAAGAAAAGTTTGAGGCGCCAGTCCGGACTTGAGTCATTGGGAAAAAGTTCAATATGTTGGGGAGACCAATCCACATCCAAGGTAAAGCCAAGGGGATCCACATTCACCGGTCCTCCCGTCGGCGTTATGGTACATAGAGTTCCTAGGCAACTGACTGTAGCAGTCGTCGACACAGCATAGGCATTAAAGGAAAGGGCGTAAAAAAAGAGAATTCCAAATAAGGAAAAGCTGCGTAAAATTTTTCTCATGGTATGTCTCCTGTCTGATTTTTGTAGGGGTCGTTGGCATGCAACAATCATTGGCATGCAAAGCTTATGTTTTGTGGTTTTATGGTGGTGATCCATTTGTTATGTAAGAAGCTGATTGCTGATCAAAATTCCCAGCTGAACAAGGTGGTCCTACCTCACAAATAGGTAGAAGTCGAAATCGATGCGTACTGGGGTATAAAGCAACGCAAAGGTTGTTCCATTCATACGGCTCGGTAGGATCTTAATGTTCGTAATCCTAGTAAATTATTGAAAATATGAGCTTTTTCCAAAGAACTGGAAATGCCATGGGCGAAAGTAACTGACAGAAACCAGCAGAAATGTGAAAAATCGTAAAAGAAATTGACGAATGGAAGTCAGGGTTTAGGGCTATGTTCAAAAACAAGTGAAAAACACTTATAGGTCAATGGGTTAAATGATCTTGTGCATTTGTCAGAAATGCTGACGAGTTTAGGCAAGCTGAGTCCTTTTTGCTCCTCTCTTTCCTCAAGGAGATGAGTGGGCAATCAATTTCTCCAAAGCACCAGGGTAGCCAGCTTTAATGCAAGCCATTGATTTTGCACTTAAATCACATGGCGCATTGTCTGGGTGGTCCAGCCGGGGCACCCCTGAGGTCGCTGGGGAGTCCTGCTGTAGGCCACGTCCTTCTATCTACCGCTTTGGTCCTCGCAGTACATAAGAAGGGCTAATGAAGAACCTGTCTTTAGGTCAATGGGGGTGTTAAAACTCGGCCCTTTTTACTAAATCGGGAAGGGCCATCCACTTATGCGGATGTCTATTGATTTCTGAAGTGGAGCATTCGTGAGTTGGATGAGGGAGAGTTTTGAGGTGTCGGTGAGGAAGCGATGAAGGGGTAGTGGAGTGTGCCATGTCTATGGTCCCTGATCTGGTGCCGCATGATTGACAAAAAAGAAAAGGATAAGGCAATTTAATTTCCATGTACCCCCTTGGAAATCCCTTCCAAGATGGTTCAATCTCGCCTTTTCATTGAGTCTTTTTACATCTAAGAGGAGGAACTGTCGATGAGGAATCGAAAGGCATGGCTAACGGTGATGTGTAGTGGGCTGATGGTCTTCGGACTGTCGGTGCTGGTTTTTGCGGAACAGGGCACGATTCGAGCCACCTCTCCTTGGGAGGGTGATGGATATGCCTTTCCCATCGGGAATGATCGGATTTATATGGTGGCCGTCTTCACAGGAACGATCTTTGTGGAAGATGCCAAAGGGGCCCTGCACACCGGGTCCATCGTCTGCCCGGCTACGGTGGAGGGCGACTTGAACACCATGACGAAAAAAGGTCAAGGTCATTGTATTATTACGAATGACGACGGCGATCGAGTCTTTGCTGACTACACCTGTCAGGGTGACATGGAAGGTTGCCGAGGCCCCTTTAGGCTGACTGGGGGAACTGGAAGGTTTCAAGGCATCACGGGTGAGGGGGAAATGATTTCTCGCATTCAGGCCAGAGGGATTTTGATGGTTGAAGGATTTGAGTCAGCCCATCAACATGGGGAAGGCATCGCGATCTGGCCCAAGTTGACCTATTCCATTCCTGATAATAATTAATTTTTTCACTATAGATAATGCGGAGGCTTCCTATGAATTCCTTGCTCACGCTCAGTCTTGGTGCCATGTTAAGTTTCACCATGGTGACAGCCACATCTCATGCTCAGTCTTTTGTGTATCCCATGAATGGTCAAAGCCCTCAACAACAAGAACAGGATGAATTTGCCTGTTACAAATGGGCGAAAGGCCAAACGGGTATGGATCCCACACAACCCTCACAGGCGTCTTCGGCCCCGCCTCCAAAACGGCGAGGTGGCATGTTAAGCGGTGCGATGGGTGGAGCAGCCCTGGGTGCGATCGGTGGAGCGATTGCGGGTAACGCCGGAAAAGGGGCAGCGATTGGTGCAGCGGTTGGAGGGGTTGGCGGGGCTGCTCGTCGGCGTTCCTCGGAGGAAGAATACCGTCGGCACCAACAACAACAGGCGGACCAGCAGAATCAGGCTAAAGCCACGTTTAATCGTGCGTATTCCGTGTGCTTGGAAGGGCGTGGATATAAGGTTGGCTAATCAACTCTCGTGGAACGGTTGTTCCAACGAGTAGAGACGTCGGAGGCCTATCCCATTGGGCCTCCGACCTGCTTTGTGTTCAGAAATTTCAGCCAGAAAGAATCTCAACCTCTGCTTAATCACTGTTGATATTCGGCTCAAAACTTCTGAAATACATCAACAGATCACGCATGGAGACGATTCCTACCACGTTTTCCCCGTCGCAAATAATCAGGTGACGTACTCCTAAATCCCCCATCATGTCAAAGGCTTCATGAGACGTTCTGCTCACTTGAATGGACGGGAGGTCAGTGGTCATGAGCGCTTCTACCGTGGTGTGTGCTAAATCCTTCCTTTTGCCAACACCTTTATGCACAATGTCCGCTTCGGTCAGGATCCCGAGGAACTGATGATGATCTTGAACCATGAGGGCTCCCACCCTTTCCTGACGCATTTTTTCTGCGGCATCTGCGACAGAAGATTCCTTCGTGATGGATTTAATGGTTGTTTGCATGATCTCGGTTAACATGGCATCAATCCTCCTTGAATACTGTCGATATGAACGATAGGACTTGTGGCGGGCTCGTTTTTGGTAACCAATGATTCTCGCATTTCAAGGGGTAAACTCCTTCAAGAAACCGAGTGATATGATTCTCCTCTCTTGATTTATTATATCACCCGGGGATTGTTGGTTGAGCGGGAATACAGATATTTCATCAAATGAATGTAGGGCGACTAAGGCATTGAAAAATTTCATATTTATTCTGTTCAGGGCAATGGTGATCACCGTCGGGCTGGGAGTCGGTCTCCTGGGAGTCATGACGGGGTGGGAGAATGTTCAGGCCCCTGGGTCCCTCAATATCGTCATCTTAACTGGGTCTTCATTAGCATTGGTCATTGGCGGGGTGCTGCTTTGGGTGGGGCTGTGGTACATGAAGGAGGATCAGGGATGATAGATCTATGATGGCATCTGTCAAAAAGGTGTGTCGACTGGTGCTGGCCATGATCGGGATGTCCGGGTGTGATAATGGTCCTCCAGTCGTTGCTTTAGAGCAATTGGTCGGAACCAGTCCGTTAAAAAGTCCTCCGCTATTGGTCACGGGAGCGACCGACCTCCGGTTCCTGGCTGCTTTTGAGAAACACCTATACGTTTTTGACTTGGAAGGACGCCCGGTGGGTGATCCACAACCGGTTCCCTTTGTGGTCCGTGAGATCTATCCCACCTCGGCCGGGGCAGTAGCCGTCAGCCGTGAAGGCCTAATTGCTATCGATCAGAATGGAACCGTTCAATCTCCGGTCATGTTCTCGCAAGAGCAAGATGGAATCTATTGGGCGTTTGCCCAGGGGAAGAAAGAAGTCTTGGTTGCCAGTGTGGATCTTCAAAAAGAACTCACGGTGGATTTTTATGGGTACGATGGAGACCTTCAGGGTGAACGGGTAAGGCTGCAACGGTCGCAATTCGGAACCGTGTTAGCCGCCTCACTTCTTGGACAAGATCAATACGTGTTGGTCTGGGAAGAAGGACGATCATTGTATGGGGCGATCATGTCCGCGCAAGGGCATATCACTAAACCTCCGTTTGAGATGTATTCGGTTGGGCGAGGTGGTGCGCTCCAACGTGGAAATGCTCAGCTTCAATCCAATGGGTCGGTCCTCATCAGTTGGCAGGATTCTAGTCTTGGTCCATGGAGTGTGATGGCTCTCATCATGAAACCGAATGGAACCGTGGATCGAAATTTTCGACTCAACTCAAATGAAAAAACTGATGCGACAAGGGTGTCCATTCCGCACGGAGGAACAGGACAATGGGTGGCATGGATATCTGGATTGCATTGGGGACTATTCTCGGTTTCGGGACATGGGAGTGTGGCCCTGCAGAGCTTAGAAAATGCCAATCCAAACCTGATCTTTCAAGCTAAAGGTGGAATCTCAACCTTCAGTATGGTGATAAAGGAAGATAAGGCTTTCACGTTAGGTGCCGTTCGTCAAGCTTCTCCTCAAGATCAAACCCTTGGGTACAATGTTTTTTCTGGTTTAGCGTCCTTCACGACCGGAACCATTCAAAATTAAAAAATTTTACTCCAAATTTTCTTAACAGTTTAAGGGCAAGAGGGAATTACCGTGCGCCTTTTGTCTTTCCCTTTCATGGCACATCAGCTATCCTGGCAGAACTGGAGCGTATCTTTGTATGCAAAGATGAAAAATGTAAAAAACAATGGGAGCCCCGGGTAAATTTCCTTGATTTTTTTCGTTTTTTTCTTGAACCTTTTGATGTTTGCTATCGACCTACTGACGGCACCCAATTCTTCAGGTACTTTCTTATCTACAATCGAAGGAGGCCATCATGAAACCCAAAAACCACTTCAAGTATTGTTTGGTAGTATTGGGAGTCTTAGTTGGAATTCTCTCGACATCCCTGTCTTATGCGACCTCCAGGGTTTTTGTCCAAAACAACACATCAATGGATTTAGTCTTCAACACCACCAGTACACTTGGAGGGGCCTATTGGAAGAATAAAGCCAGGGTGGTAAAGGCCTGGCATCGAGGTGAAATTTTCGAAACCAATCGGGATGAAGGAGTTAAGGATGGGAAAACCTATTATTTTACGTCTGAGGTTACGGTAAAAGATCCAACGAAAAAAGGACAAGTAGTCAAACAATATCAGCAAAATTTTGCCCTGCGCCTTAAATTAAGAGGAAGTACCGTGAATAGCCATATGTGGCAATCCGTGCGTGATCAAGTCGATCGGCAACACACCTGGCATGATGATCGGAAAAAATGGAATGCGGGTATGCGGGTGAAGAAACGTCGTTGGAATGTGAAGTATTGGGCATTCTATGCCGTTACCGAAGATAATGTGGAGTATGTTTTCCAAGAAGAATATCCGCTTCCAGAAGGCAATTTGACGAATATGCCTTATGACTGGAAGAGAAACCACCTGAATGTTCTCAGTTATAACATTTATATGCGTCCCACCCCTCATGGTCCGACTCCCCTGGCTCCGGGTGGAACTGCTGGGATCGGAACTTTTTTTAACGGACAGTCCATTAGAGCCGGAATGATTCCCGGAAAGATTTCAGGGTATGACGTAATCGTATTTCAAGAAGCTTTCGATGATGATGTCCGTGCTAAATTATTGAAGCCTCTCAAGAAAGAATATCCTTATCATTCGCGTATTCTGGGAAGCGATCGGGGGGTTGAACAAGATGGAGGAGTAATAATCATTAGCAAGTGGCCTATCGTAAATGGGGGCGGAACCCAAAAGTTATTCGGCGATGTTTGTGATGGTTGGGACTGTTGGGCTGATAAAGGCGTATTGTATGTCAAAATAAATAAAGCGATCAAAAAGGGGGAGAAAAATTATTTTCATATATTTGGTACGCATATGAATGATGGAGAGTGGAAGGATGTTCAAACGAAACAATTAAGGATGATCAAATCCTTTATTGATGCCCAGAAAATTCCCAGTTCAGAGCCGGTTATTATTGCCGGAGATTTTAATGTGGATAAATATGGGAGCAATTTCCCAACATTGCTTAAAATGTTGAATGCTGGGTACATGCTTTCCGGTCCCAATCTTAATCCTTACCGTGGCCACCGATATACACATGATGGGCCTCTAAATGATTTAGGAAGTGGGTCTCAGAGCTATTATGATTATGTTCTCTATTCCAAGGCTCACTCGGGACTGACTCCAGCCTCTTTTGCCGAAGTTCGCGTCCTTCGTGCCAATGATGAATGGAAAGAATTTCCTCATGAATCGGCCATGTGGGACCTTTCCGATCATTTTGCGGTCTATGCCAATTTGCATTTTCATTATGATCCGTTAAAAGATTGGGATCCTGGAATCGAAACAAGGCGGTTGACTCGTTACTACAATGGAAAGAATAGGGATGTGGTGGCCGTGGCCACCACGAATGAGCACAATACGGTAAAACAGCAAGGATACAGCCGTGTAGGAGATCATGGCCTGCTCTTCAGATCAGCCGAAGCTGCAGATCAGTGGTCAAAATCTGCTCCGACCGGATCGGGTGAAAAACGGGCAACTTTAGCTGCGACCTCCGGACGAAAAGGTTCAACCTCGCGACGTTCGTTAAGCCGGATCCGGTCTCGCGGTATTCCTCAAGAGGGGGAGCCTGTGGAAGGGATCGAACTTGAAGTTCTTGAAGATTCCGGAATGGCAGAAGAAGACTCTGAGCCCTTGGAATTGAATGATGAAGACCTTCAAGCCCTCGAGGAGACCTATGAAGAGATAGATGAAGGCGTGGAAGCTGAATTGGCCATGGAGCCGGGGCAAATCGTCGAACGTGGATTGAGGAGAAAATCGTTATCCCGACGTTTGATCATACGGCCATCCAGCAAGTCCTCGACCAAACCTGCTCCAAAACGTTCAGGTCAGAGAATGGTCAAAGGGCGGAAGAAGGGGCTTAAAATTGTTCCTAAACCTGTTGTCCCTCTCAATCTGTATTACAGTGATAAATACAAGGATTATTTTTCGACGACTTCAGTGATTCGAGCCAAACAGGCAATGCAGGGTGGAGGGAAATATCGGCATGTTGGGACGCAGGGGTATGTATTTTCTCAGACGATGTTCAGAAAGCTACCCACTTCTTTAAGAAGTCGAATGATACCCATGACTTCCTGGTACAACGGTAAAACCCGGGATAACCTCATTGCCACGAGTCCAGGGGATAGACAGCATGCCAAGCAGAATGGCTATAGACAAGTCAGGTTAGAGGGGTATCTGATAATCGATAAACCGATGCCACCCAAAGGGTGCAAGGCCAATTCGGATTGCCCCAGTAGTCATTATTGCGATGTGAAACAAAAGGTCTGTCGGCCCGATATTCGTTAAAGGAGGCGTTATTGGTTCACAAATCGACCCAAGAAGGTATGGCGGTAAATGAGCATACATTTCCTTCCTAATAGTGGACGGTGAATTGGCATGCCAAAACCCTGTACAAAAGGAATGTTGCACCGCATTCAATCGGTGCGAACGAGAAACGGGTTATCGTTTCCCGTCGCCGGTCAAGTGACCCTGAATGACATCGTTCGGTCAACTCAACAATCCCTTGCGTTGTCCCGATTCAGCAGATTACAGGGAAGCGCAAACGGCATGTTGGTGTTGTTTTCGGGATCCAGGGGAACCGGTAAAACGATGGCGGCGGAGATTTTGGCCAGAAAGTTACGCACAAGGGTGTACCGGGTGAATCTGAAGCGGGTGGTGAGCCGCTATATTGGGGAAACCGAAAAAAATCTGTTGAAAATATTTAAGTTGGCCGAACAGAAACACCTCGTGTTGTTGTTTGATGAAGCGGATGCCATTTTTGGTAAGCGGGCAGAAGTGAAGGACAGTCATGACCGGTACGCCAACATCGAAACCAATTATCTGCTCTCGCGAATGGAAGGGTATAAGGGTTTGGTGATCCTGACCTCTAACCTGAAGACTCCCTTGGATCCCAAGTTGCTCTGCCGTCTGCGCTATCATGTCGTTTTTAACCCTCCGCAAAACTCTTCCTTGAGGATCCGCCCGTAACATGGGAGTCCATATTCGGTGGTTGTGGGTGGCGATGCTGGGCGGGAGTTTGATGCTCGCTATTCCTGGGCAAGCCTCTCTTTCTGGGGTGTTAGGTGATGTCGTTGGACATTTCTTCTCAGCGCTTATCCTGGCCATAGTGCCGATTGTCGGGTATCGTATTCTGTATAAGCAGATCGGTGAAAAAGAAGTGACGTACATCTTCGGCGCCGCATGGGTGTGGTTGGTGGTGTCACAGTTTTTCGGTGGCTAAGGAGGAGTATTCTATGAAGAAATGGTTTGTGTTGCTGGTGATCACGATGTTGGTGGTCAGTTGTGTGAAACCCTATAAACGTCGGGCGGAATTTATTCCCGAGGAATATGCTCCTTATGAAGGAGCGGGAACCTCATCGATTTGCGGGCAAGTGGTCCTACCCACCAGGTCTGGTGATCCCTATATGGCTGTAGCCGGTGATCAAGTATTGCTGGCTCCCGTCACGAGTTATACGAGGGAAGCCTTCAAAATCAAAGTGCTCCAAGGACGGCCTCTGGGGAAGGGGGATCCCAATGCAGCCCGTTTCCAAAAATTGACTCGTGCTGACGAGGAAGGTCGCTTTTGCTTCGCCAATATCATGCCGGGATCCTATTACGTCGTGGCGGATGTGACCCTCTCAAACTTAAACGGAAAACGGCAAAGCAAGCTTGCTCATGGGAAAGCTACGGTGAAAGAAGATGAAAGAGTGCATATTGTGGTCACCCGTTAACGGGTGACCACATGGTTCTTTAGAATTTTCTCAAATTCTTCGATTCAATATTTTTAAATTTGGGATTTTCAAAATTCGGCCATGTGTGGGCGCTATACTCGGAAAGAAAATTTTGCCCGGCTGGCCAAAGAACTCGGTCTACAAAATTTTCCTTCCTTAGACCCGGACTACAACATTGCCCCATCCCAAATGGTGGCCTGTATCCGGACGAATCCCAGCACCCAGCTCGTGGAATATCTTCCCTTGAAATGGGGGTTGGTCCCGAGTTGGGCCAAAGATCCTAAGATTGGGTATAACATGATCAACGCTCGCGCAGAGACCGTCGCGGAAAAACCATCATTTCGGAAAGCCTTTGCGCGGCAACGGTGTCTGGTGTTGGCCGATGGGTTTTACGAATGGAAGCGAGAAGGAAAAGCCAAACAACCCTATTACATTCATTTTCAGGATAACCGACCGTTTGCTTTTGCTGGCCTATGGGAACGTTGGGGGAAAGGTGAGTCAGAAACTCTTGAGACATGTGCGATGATTACCACCGGCCCTAATGCCTTGATGAAACCCATTCACGATCGCATGCCGGTTATTCTTGACTCTCAAAGTTATAGGTTGTGGTTGGATTCGACTACACAGGATTCCAGGGTTCTTTCCTCTTTACTGGTGCCGTGTCCGGACGAAGAGATGGAAAGTTATCCGGTCAGCACACAGGTGAATAACCCTCGAAATAACTCCCCTCGATGTCTTGAGCCGTTAACGTAGACCAGCCCCTTTGTTCGTAATTGGCTGAAATAAAAAAAGGGGGGTGGGAGCTGGTCCCACCCCCCCGTTGGAGTGTTGCCCGTTGGGCGCGGTCGGCCCCTTAACTGGTGCCGCCCTGCTCCTTGCGGCGATTGGCGCGGCGGGTCAAAATCCACCCTTCTACGATCACCAACCCCACGGCGGCCAGCCCCGCATACCACTTCGCTTCCGCCGGAATCGGCGGCTCCAGCACGAGATAATAGAACGCCGAGACCGCCATCTTCCGGCTCACGTCCCCATTATGCCCGTCCCACGCAAAGAAGTTGATCGGGATATATTTGCCCAACTCAATGTACGTATCCTCTTCATAGTCGCCCTTCAGCGGCCGCGAAATGATCACCGTCCACCGGCCATCCTTCCACTCCGCCTTCACCAGCTTCAACTGCTCTTCGCTGAAGTCATCCCGGTCCTCCAGGTCTTGATCCCACCCGGTGCCCGTGTAGGCCAACAAGTTGCCATCGGCCGTCCACTTCGTGATATCCACCGGGAAGGTCTCATCGCCCCAGAAATACCGCGGCTTCCGCGGCGCCGGCAGCTCCTGCCACTTAATGGGCATCTGGAACGCCACGCCATCATTGAACACTTGATAGCTCGTCTGCTTCGCCGCGATCGAGTCCGGGTGGAACGGATCATCGTCAAACTTCGAGCCGCCCGGCGCTTGTTCCTCGACGCCGTAGTCCGCCAGGTTCACTTCATACGGCTCCCAGTCCACCTCATCTTCCTGCACACTCTTCGTCCGGTCATCCCACCGGAACATCAACGTCAGATGCGTGTCGTTGTACAATGACTGCACCCAGATGTCATCGATGCGGTTGACGAAGTTGCGCGGCTTATGCGTGATCTGCCCGCCCATGGCCACAATCCGCCGGCCCACCTTCTTCCACCGCTCGTCATGCTCATCGGTCGGCAGCTCCCCTTCCACGAACACCGAGGGGATGACGAAGTTGATCTTCGGCTTATCCGTCAACGGGTCAATGCCCCGGGGCTTGGCCGTCAGCAACGCTTGCGCGATCTCCGGCGTCACTTGGCCCCCATTGATGTCCACGTCCAGATCCCGTTCACACAGATGGTTGACGTAGTTGGCGATATGCCAGCGCTCTTCGACCGTCGTGTTATCCGCGAACGAGGGCATCGGCGTCCCGTTAATGCCCGTCGAGAACGTCCGGAAGATGTTCTTCACGTTATACGCATCCTGGCGGCTGCCCCGGAAGTTCCAGCACTTATGCCAGTCGGCCGGCTGAATGGAGAAGCCCCAGTCATCTTTCAGGTTAAACGCGTTGCCATCGCCCCGGCCTTCCACGCCATGGCATTCGATACATTTATTCGACACCACCAGCTCCGCCCCCTTCACGATGGATTCGGGACTGGCCGGAATGGCTTTGGCCGCCAATTGGTCCAACTGCAGTATATTCAACTCTTCAAACTCTTCATCCTGCCAGGAGCGGTCCTTGACCAACTCCGTCGTCACGAACGCCAGTACATCCCGGCGTTGCTCTTCGGTCAGGATGCCTTCCCATGAGGGCATTGCCGAGCCCGGCAGCCCATGCGTGACCGTTTGGAACAGGTCCACGTCGATCAGCGGCAGCTCCCCGCTGGCCGTATGGCGAATTTTAAAGGTGCCCGCGTTAAAGTTCCGGGGACGCGGCCATAACCGGTCCGCGCCCGGGCCGTCCCCGGCCCCCTCCACCCCATGGCACCACACACATTTCGTAAAGTACACCCGTTTGCCCGCTTCCACCTTTTCGGCCGGGAACGGCGCCGGCAGTTTGCCCGCACTAAATCCTTCCGCCCCTTCGCCATAGGCCGGGCCGGTGACGCTCAGGCTGCCCACGACGAGTGCGGCACTCAGCAGGCCGACACTCAGCAGCCCGCGTGCTTGCGTGTTGTGTTTCATCGTTTGTCCTCGATTGATTGTCGTTAGGTGGTTCATCATCCCGTGGCCCTCCTCTTAATCCCAGGTCCGCGGGTAGTAGCCCGTGTGCCAGTATTCGAACATAATCACTTTCCAGATCTCATCCACCGTCAAGTGCTGCTCCCACGGCGGCATCACCGACGCCCACGGGAACCCTTCGCCCGGCAGCCCGATGCCGCCCTTGGCCACTCGC
Organism: Nitrospirales bacterium; assembly: GCA_965223275.1. Taxonomy (GTDB): domain Bacteria; phylum Nitrospirota; class Nitrospiria; order Nitrospirales; family UBA8639; genus Nitrospira_E. The sequence continues at coordinate 845,819 of OZ244992.1, read as the reverse complement.
CAGAACACGAACGTCTCTTGTAACTGCGCGATCGTCCCCGCGTCCGTGAAGTTGGCCGGAATGGGGTTAAAGGCAAACGCCCACAGGCCCCGCCCGTTGAGGTTATCCCCATGGCAGAAGTGACAGTTTTGGAAGAAGATCTCCCCGCCTTCCCGCACGTGTTTGATATAGCCCTGCGCGTTCGGGTCCCACGGGTTATCTTCCGCACTCGCACTCTTCATCAACCGCCCCATGTCCTGGGAGACGATATGGGCGTTGGAGTATTCCTGGTCGTACTTGCCTTCCGGGTTCACCCGGAAGGGGCTTTGCGCCGTCTGCAGCACGTACGTCTTGCCATGCACCTTCGTCGTCGCCGGCGGCGCCGGATGCACCGTCCGCAACTCAATCGGCTCTTCAAAGCTCGGCAACAGCGAGTTGTACATAAACCCGCCTAAGCCGATCGGTAGCAACACCAGCAACAGGCCTCGCAACGCCTTGGTCAGCCCCGAGTTGGCATCCAACACCGAGATGATCGGCCGCTTGAATTCTTCCCACTCCGGTTGCGAGCCCGACACCCACATGAAGATGCCGCAGGCCGACACCGTCCCGTAGATGGCTCGCACGCTGAACGGAATCGGCGGATAGATCCGGTACTTCAGGTAGAACAGGTTAATGAAGCACCAGACGAAGATCCCCGCCCAGAACTTCGGTAGCCCGATGCCCGCGCGCTTCAGCAGGAAGTTGCACATCGAGAAGAACAGAATACAGATGGCCAGCTCCGTGATCATCTGCATCGGCATGTAGCCTTCCACTAATTTAAGCCACGTCATGGTTTTATCCTCATTGTGAAAAAATGGACTTGGTGACTTGTTCCTTTAGTTTGGCATTTGAACGGTGAACCAGGTCGAAATCCCTTTCATGCCGTTCCGTTCCACGTTCGAGCCATCCCACACGGCAAACGCCACCGGGAAGCTCGAACCCGCCTTGAACTGCACATCGTTAGGGTCATTCGTCGCCAAGCTCCGCTTCATCACCACACGCCACGTCGGGCCGGAACAGCAGCCGCCCTTCAACGCACCGTACGGTTCCCACAGCCCATTGCCCACCACGTCTTGCGACGCTTGCGTGGTCAACGTGCTAAACCCATTCGCATTCAAATCTTCCACTGAGCCCACACGCAGATTCGGGTCTGACATAATGTTGCCCGACCAAATCCCTTCGTTGAAGGGCCCTAAGCTCCGACCGATCCGATCCGGATACGTCACGCCACCAGCCGGTTCTTCATAGTAATAGTCCCAGGCAATCGAGGGATATTGTTGGTCCACATCCCACATGCCCGCGACACCCATGCCCAAGTCTTTTTGCCATTCGGCATTCCACCGCCAGATGTTCACGGTGCCGCCCGATTGGCCCATACATTGGAACGGCGGCGCATCGGCCGTTTGCACGGGGAATTGCACCGCCACTTGATCCCGGAAATCTTGGGGTCCGATGGTGGTGTTGTTTAACGTTTGATCACCCCAGTTGGCCCACACTCCGATGTCTTTACCGTTGGTGGCCATTTTGACCATGACGGTTTTGACGGAGATGTTGGGGTGCATCGGGGTGGTGATGGTTTGTCCACTGAGCGGGACGACAATCCCAGGCACGGATTCCCACACGGGATTGGCCGCATCCATCGGAATGGCTCCCGAGATTTTGCCGACTGGAATGGTCACCGGCTGCGATACCGCCATCGGAATCTGACCCACGCTGAAGAGACCAGCCACAAGGAACATGAAGGCAAACAGTCCGACTGTCAGCATGGAGGATGCACGAGACACCGAACGCATAGCCCACCTCCTCTGATAAAGGTAGAGTGTAAATGGTTAAGTCGCAGCCAGGATCCTAACCAGGATAGAAAATTATCTCCCCCTATTTGGATCGATTCAATGCCGATAAAAAGAAATTTCAAAAAGCTTAGACAAGTAGAAGAGGGTATAACCTTTGTCGAAGTCGCGAAGCTTGGTGAACTGACTGTAATTTACTTTTCTAGGGTGCAGTTTGAATCGGAGAGGGGGTGGACGGTGATTCGGAAAAGACCGATCGACGGAAAAACACGTACGCACTAAAAATGAGCGTGATGGCGATCATGGTTGTCCGAGTGGGGTGATATCCCTCGATAAACATGGTCGTCAATTCACTGAGGCACCCAAGAGCAAGATAGGCCAAGTATCCCCACAGAGCCCACCGACGTTTGATCACGAAGCCGTAGCCTAAGACCCAATGAATCACCGGGTGTTGGTATTTAATGGCTTCTCCTGCTAACCCACCGAACGTTGTCCCGAAAACTTTCAATGCGTACTCGGGGTAGGAAGCGATCCAAAAGAAGTCGATAATTCCAGCCAAGATCAACAGATACCCGAGGATTTGAATATCGTGACCTTGTTTCCAGAAGGATTGAGCGGAAAAACGGGAAGACATGCTATGAAAGAAGGGGTTGGAGTCCCCGAATGAGACCCTCAACGGCAAATCATCCGGAAACTCCAAGACCTTTAGCTTAGCTCTGGCTCAGAGCGGTTTCGATATCGTGAACAATCAATTGAGACAAGGGTTTTTGTCCAGGACGGTATCGGGCAATCACTTCGCCTTTACGATTGGTGAGGAACTTTTGAAAGTTCCATTTAATTTCTCCTTTAAAGGGTGTTTCTTCTGTCAAGTATCGATAGAGTGGATGCTTTTGATCTCCTAATACTGTGATCTTGCTGAACAAGGGAAACTCCAGGGAATATTTGGTGTAGCAAAATTCGGCAATCTCTTTATTGGACCCCGGTTCCTGCTTTCCGAAATCATTTGCCGGAAACGCCAGGATCGTAAAGCCTTGATCTCTGTAGGTTTCGTAGAGCGTTTGTAAGCCTTCATATTGAGGAGTGTTTCCACAAAAACTTGCCGTGTTCACAATCAACATGACTTGACCTTGAAAGTCTTTCAGGGATCGGGGTTTTCCGTCGATGTCATCCATCGTAAAACTAAACAATTTCGAACCTGCCGTGTTTGTCGCGAACGATTCATTCACAAGGCTTGGGGAGAATTGGCTCCAAAGGGAAAAAGAGAAGAGGCACATGAGTATTCCTGCAAACTTCAAAATTGGAATTGTCGTTCGATGAGATTTCATAGTTGAGCCTCCGATTGATCAAAGAAGTGTGCAGAGTATGTAGATTTAGTTTAACTCCAGATTTCATCCTCAAGCAATCGCAGGCCCCCCGAGTCATTCCTGCATGCCTTAAGCAGGAATTCATGGGCTTTCGGGAATCATTGGGGTTTTTGGCAAGGTTCCATCCTTTATTCGTCATACCTTCTTGCTTGTGGTAGGTATCCCTCTTCCCAGCAATGGCGAAGAAGGAGAGGTTCCCGATCACTAATGTCGGGAATGACGAACGATGAAAGGTCCATTGAGCTGAGTAAATGAGCGAGGGGGGTTACCCAAAAAGCCGTTGGCATTTTGCATTCAGAATCTCCCCAGACAACGGTTTGACCAGGTAATCCCACGCGCCTTGCTTGATGGCCTCTGTCATTTTCGTTTGAGTCGGATCTGCCGACATCACGATAATCGGAATTTCCTTGAACCGTTTTCTCAATTGCCCGAGCAGCGTCATGCCGTTCATGGTTGGTGTCTCCAGGTCCAGTAGGACGCCAGTTATAGGTTCGGTTTCAAGAACTTTCAGGCCTTCCTCTTCCCGTGAGGCGGTCACAATCTCAAAGCCTAACAATTCCAGTCGTCTGTGTATAAACAGACGCAAATCCTCCTGATTTTCGATGATTAAAACCCGTTTGGCCATTTCTAGTCCAGCTTCAAATAACATGAAGGGTCCCCCAATAAACGTGTGAATGTACCGTATCTTCACTATATCCCCTCGCTCTTGGTGGCTGCAAAGAGAGCATGGTCAAGGTTGGACGACAAGCCAAATGGTTAAAAATAATTGATCAGGCTCGTATCGTAAGTATGTTACTTGGAAAGGGTTTTTCCCCAACAAATGAATGAATTGCTGGGGAGAGAACATCGAGAGGGAGGGGATTCTTGAAAATCATCAGGAAAATTGGGAAGGAAAGGGAGGGGGTATTGGGAGGTGGAAATTAATCGGAGAATTGTGACGCTACCAAGCAATTTTTTTTCGCTGTTCCAAAGAATTGGCACGGTAGCCCAGCCAATGAACATGGATTTGCTTATCACCCTCAAATCCGGTCACTCGAACCCAATACCGCCGACCGTCTTTCCAAAGGAGGGGGATGTGGTCCCCAATTTTTAGGGTTCGCGGGCGTGTCAATTTCGCATCCAGCCACTGATCGCGAGCGAACCGCTGATTTTCAAAATGTACATAGAATTGGGAACCATCCCTGGCCAGCAGACGGGCATTTACCCACCGACTGCCAGAAGATTTGGTAGCCTGTTTGACCTCGATTATAGGAAAACTGCGCAATCCGAGGTGCAAATTCTGTTTACGATTAATGTCATTGATTTCCTTTACGACCTGCTTCATTCGTTGGGTATAGGAAGGCTCTTTTTTGACATCCTGCACCAAATACATAGCCGCTAATTGTGAGCGTTTGGATACTCTTGCCCAAAATAGTAACGTTCGTTTGAGAACGCAGGCCGTATCGACTTCGTCACTGAGGGTGACCCGACAACTATGAGGGTCCGCTGCACCGGTAAAGCTGCTATTAATATGCTTTTCAGCATTAATCATTGCTTTGTGTATGTCCCGGGATTTTTCAAGCCAAGAAGAAAAACCACCAAAGGGAACGAATATGTTGTTTTGGTGTATTCGAAAGGCTGCAGCCAATTGGCTAACGGCATTATTAAGTTTTGGTCCAAACCAACTTGGATTTTCATAGGTTTTTTTGGCGTGAAATCGATCGATCGTGGTCCCCTTTCTGATAAGCTTCTTATCCTTAATGGTAGTGGAATTCAAATACCCGACTCGAATACGCTCATGAGAGGTATAGGTGTTCTCCAGGCCGGCCAGTTGCCGTTTATACGTTCGCCAGACCAAGGGAGCCATATGTGCAAACAAGCGCTCTACAAAGCATTCAAAAGCAAGGGTGCGGTCATCTTTGTCTGGGTCTAAAGTTTTGCCAACCACACATAATGACTTGTTGTCCGCAATCTTGAAACCTTCATTGATGCGGTCCACACCCGGCCAAAAATTTTCCAGGGCATATAATGCATTAATTGATCTCTTGAGGTGGGGAACAACCCGTTGTTTTCGCACTTTGATGGCATTGTCCATCCAGATGGATTGAAAGGCTTTGGCCTTTGAAGAGGTTCGAACATGTTCAATGTGTAACTCCAGAAGGCGGTCAAGGAGAAGCCTATTTTCCAAATTTAGAGCTTTCACCGCTTTGACGGTCACAATCTCGAACATAATCTGGGGTTGGGGAAGGAGAAGTCCTACTTCTGCCCCGGCCGCCAGGGCTCCCCAATCACCGATAGCTCTATCTGAGGCGGCCATAAAACCAATGTCGATGGTCGCTTCGGCCGTCAGACCATGTAATGCCCGAAAATCTTTTAAAGCCGCTTTGGTGAGTTTGGTGACTTTGCGTGTTGGAGCAAACGGGGGAGTGCTTCTTCCGGCATTTTGCAGCAAATTTCTCTTGAAGGTCTTGCAACTCCACGCTGCCAAGAACTGATTGAGTAGGACCGCGCTGGCCCCTTGGAGTTTTGATGCGTGACGTTTTTTCTTATAAGGGGTGTTCTGATGTCGGATAGAGCCCAAATTCTTATTCAGGAACCAGGCCGTGCCTGGAAAGGGAATTTCGTCACTCCTGCAAATTTTGAAGCTTTTTGCCCGCTCAGAAACATTTCTGGGCCCACGTTTAAAGTTGAGTCCCGTGGGTGGAGTGAGCAGGATTTCGACTCGGCGATTGAGGGCCCGGCCCTGCTGGGTCTTGTTATTCGCGACAGGTTCTGAATCCGATGCACCTGTGACGTTGATCATTAATTGCTCATCGTCGATGCCATATTCATTCAGAAGGGTTATGAGACGCCATTCCACAGACTCGGCGCGGCGCCGTGCGTTCACGGCGGTGCTATTCGTTGATTTCCAGGTTGCACCGTGTCCTCGTATTCCAATGTAGTGAACAGGATTTCCGCGCACATAGCGCTCAATAAGCCTATGTACAAGGGACTCCAACTTCTGCTCGTGAATGGGAAGGAGCCCAGTTCCGTGTGATTCAAAGCAATCCAGAACCAAGGATTGGGAATGGCAAGGCTGGCCATGGGCGGAGTGCGTCCAAAAGACCAGTCCGGCAAGAAGTGTGAGACCCCATAATTTCGCAGACATGAAGGTATCCTCCGAATAGGTGGTTGATCTGGTTTTATCGTGTACAATCGATCCATTGAAAGGTCATACACTTGACCGGCGAAAAGGCATGGGGTTTTGGTTGACAGGCCTTTTTATTGAGATAGGCAATCCGATCGATGGTTTTCGACAAGGTTTTCAAAGCCGGTCTCCATAATCCAAACCCGGAGACATCCTTGAACTTTCGTTGTTGGCAAATGGCCCGAGCGGCTTCCTTGCCGCACTTCCGCCCAGGTTTCAGGCAATAATTGGGACTAACCGAAACGTGAGTCACCACCCCCGCTTCGATGTGACGTTTTTCCGTCCATTGAAGATCCCGAAGAAAGAGCCGCTTTGCCCGAGGATGTTTTTTCGTGTTGATGAGATAATCACAGCGTCCTTCTCCACGCTTGGAAAACCTTGGCTCTTTTCCGCTGGAACACACCTGGCACATGGCTTTCCCGGTAGGGGTACTAATCGAGTAGCCGGTCGGACAGCTTCTGGAGCTTTGCACGGCAAAATCCACGAACCGTTTAAGGTGGAAGTTTTTCTGCGCTGGAGGGAAGGCCTTAAAACGGTCATACAAATTTTGGCAAATCACCGAAAACGTATCGATGCAGCCTTTCTCGCGGCGAAGGACGTTGGTGAGATATTGATACTCTCTTGTTAGAAAGATTCGCGTGGATTTTGCTTTTTTGCTATCTCCACTCACGGAATTTTTGGCTCGCCCGATGAGGTTCACGCCATCGATAATTCGATTGACTTTCATCAGATGGACGCCGGAAATCCCGAGGTCAAATTCTTTGGTGGCCAATAATTTCTCATAGGGGATGGTAAAAATATTGACCACATCAAACGTCTTGTGCTTGGGTAATGCCTGAAATTGGCTGAAGGCTTTGGCAAATCCCCTTAAATTGGTCGCCCCTCTCAATGTCGCATCTCCTGAGGCAATATAGTCCACTGAAATATTTTTCTTTTTGACTTTTTCTTGGCTGGATTGGGACATCGATACGCCTAGCCCCAGTTTGACCGCCATATAGCTCGCCGCGGCTTTGATGTCGAGCTTCCGTTGTTCTTCTGATTTGGAACTTTTATCCGAATAAAAAGCCATTCCCTGAAAAAATCGGGCACGTTGTGTGCCAACGATGACGGCATCTCCACAGCGTCTGGCGAATTTGCGGAATTTTCCCTGCTTGATGGACTGCTGAAAGAGGGCCTTGGCGTCGTTGGTCAACTGATAGTGAGCCCGTGAGCTTGAAAAAATGGGACTTTCCGCATCATAAAACGTGGCATGGGCCGCCCCCTGTTCGATTCGACTTTGATTCTTTTTATAAAAGCCGGCCTCCACGCCCAGTGAGGCCCCGCCGATTCCGAGACTCACTTGTAACTTCGTGCTGACATCCAGTGAGCGATCACGAATGACCTCCTCCATAGACCGGACAAACCGGTAATTACTGGAAAGCGGTTGTCCTATCCCCCGTTCGGTTTTTTTAACGGGGACCAGGCAATGGTCCATTAACAATCCTCTTCGGGAATCATACCCCCGGAGTAGAACGATTCCTCCTGAAGAGGGTGCGGCAATTTGTGTGACATCCCGTTGTTGATAGGCATAGGTAGTGAGGGGGAAAGCAGCCATGAAGCACATCAAGAACATGAAGCAAGGTACATGAGGTCCTGTTTTTCTCATTTTTTGCCCTCCTCGAATTTATGTCTCTGGCCGAGAACCTTCCAGAACTACTCCAGTCAGAGGTTCATTAGACCTGGCCAAACTCAATAATTCCTCTCCTCAATTGGCTGAGGTACGAATCTTAGAAATTTCTAGTTAGAGGGAGTACTATTGTGTACGAAAACTGTGTCGCGACTACTATCCGAAAGGTTCAATGTAAATGGAAAAATTTCCGTTCATTTAAGGCTGCGAGTTCACGTTAAGTCGTGACCCAGGGGAAAGGGGGCAATTGAAACCTAGGGATTGAGAGGGGGTTGTTATTGTACCGGATTGTGGTTTCTATGGCTAAGATTTGTGAGCCCTTATGCTGAGAGGGTAGGGATTTGGCTTGGAAAAATAGGAGAATGGAGGGGCAGAATGTTTTTGAATGTGAGATGAGGCCTATGAAACCAATCCTATTTTCACTGGAAGGTTTTTGAGTCTGATACTTCTTTGGTCATTGGCCATAAATCAATATCTGTCTTGTGCAAGAGTGGTGTACAAAGTGAGAATCTCTTGAAAGGGCAGGGACGATTTTCAACGAAGCCCAGGGGCTTTGAAGACCATGGCGATAAAAATATCGATGAGTTCCAAGTGAGGAAAATATTAGAGTAACCTCGTTCGGTTGAATAAAGGGTCAAGGAAAAAGGCCCACCCAGAACAGTGGATAATCCTGTTTGGAATAGTATTGAGGGAAAGTGATCAGTCGTAGAGTTGGAGTTGTCTAGGGCCCTATTAGAGAGTGGTGTATGGAAAAGTTCCTATGGGTTTGAATGATGGCCGAAATTCCTCCAGCCATGTTTGTAAAGGGGTGGATGCCAAGAAAGAGTCTCAGGTTTTGAAATGCATGGTGCTGAATTTCGGGTTCTGCTCTTTTCGTTGATGAATAAATGAAAAATAGATCATGTATGTGGCATAAGCCACAAGGGAAACAATTCTGAGCCAGAACCAGGTTGGGGATTCAACAAGAGTCAGTGACAGAATTTGGTGATCATGGAGCAGCGAAAGAATATTTGGCCCCACAAAAAATCCCAATAGCCAGCCCAGTCGGGGGTAGGTTACTCGAGGATCTATCGGTTCGTGTGTACACAAGAGAACTCCCCAAACAATGGCTCCTCCTAGGAGGATGCCGAATCCAATCGGGAAAAGAACATTCATGGAGATATCATCGATGATTGCCAATGTGGACAGTTGGAGTTGTTCCCCGAATCCAAATAAAAGCATCAGATACGTCAATCCTAGGGCATTCATGAGGGAAAGCCCCCACTTGAATGCGCGGTGGGGTGGCGGAAGTAATGACGTGCTTGAATGTACGGATGACGGAGCAGTACTAAGACCCATGAGTTGCCTCCTTTGGGAGCTTGAAATGCCGACTCGTGCTTTTGAATGGGGGAAAATAAAGGGGGTGTTACAGGTAGATTATCGACAAAAACGCCAATTTCTTGAATGAGGGGATAACGAACAAACCGAGTTTATGACAAATTTTATGAAAGAAATCGCAAAAATATTGGGATAGCAGGAACTGTGTGGTTGCATCCGCCATTATATCAAGCGAGGAAACCGATCTTGTAGATCCCTTTAGGATGTCCCTCAGCAATGAAATAACACAGTATTGGCTTTTTGAATGTTGAACAGGATTCAGGAAGAGTGGGAAAGCCAAGGCTGTAGCTGCTGTAAGAGAGACGCTTTCTTGCCAAGGCCTCCGACAAACTGCTGAAAGTTTCCATTATGATAAAGGGCTAGGGTGGGAAGGGACGAAATTTCCAGCTCTCCAGGAATAAGGAAGTTTTCTTGCACGTTCATCTTGAAGGTCAAAAGATCGGACCCCACCTCTTTTTGTAATTGCTCAAGTTCCTTGAGGAGTGCCTGGCAGTGGCCGCATCCAGGCTGCCAAAATTCAACAAGAACCGGAACGGGAGCCTTCTCAATAATTGAGTCAAATTCTCGATCGTGAATATCAGGAATGAGCAATGGAATAAGCCGGTCGGGGTGTTCGGGAGATTCAGGAGATTGTGCCTGTATCCTGAGCTGGTCGTAAGGAGAAAGTCTACCATGGTGGTGCGTGAAAACACATGCTGAAGAGGGTTGCCCTGGGAAAGGCTGAGACTTTTTACCTCATGGGTTTGGGAGGGTGCTCATGAGGACGCAGTCAATGGAGTATTCACCGCTTCAAGTCTCAGCCAATTCCCTAAATCGATAGGTGGGAATTCATCCCATCGTGTTATTATCGTTTGTTGTGAACGTAGGGCCTAACGTTCCGATAAAGGCGATAACCTTCCAAATTTCTTCTTCAGACAGTCGTTCCTTATAGGGGCCCATCCGGGTAAAGGGGACGCCTTCGGAAACTCGCCAGAGTAAATGGCCATCAGAGTAGGTGGCTCTTACGTTGGCATCTTTGAAGTTCCTGGCTCTTCCCTTAATGGGTCGCCCATCTTTTCCGTGACATTCCGAACAGTTCACGAGGGCTTTTTCTTGGCCTAAGTAAAGCTTCCGCCCTTCCGAAATGATTGTTTTATCGGACCACCATCCTTCGGGCATTCGCGCATCCGCAAATTGAGCCGGGACGCGAGTCTGTGTTTGAGGTGGCTCCGGGAGGCTACATCCACCAAGAATCACCAGTGTGAGCATCAATGTTCCCATAATTACTTTTTCGATGTTTCCATTCCTTTTCATAGCCTCCTCCGTTTGTTCCCGGACCGTCTGTCAGCCGGTCTTCCACGATTTTTCCCCTTTTGATCTCTTTAAATTTTACCAATGCGGGGTTAACCAGGCTAAGCTTTGTCTAAGGTTTTTAGCAGTCTTTGATCGTGATATGACTCTTTTTCAGAAGTGGAGTCCATCGAGCCCATTCTGATTGCCCCGTGGAGTTTTTCCATGAATCGATTTGGAAAATGAAACGCGAATTTTCAGGGAATGATTTTTACTTGATATATTGAAGAAGCAATATATTTCCAACATGGAGGCAATCATGAACGGCTTGGAATTATTCGGTGTCCTATTGTTGATTTTCGGTGGTGTCGGCATGTTCGTCATGTGGAAGGGACGAAGGCCTGACTACACGATCGTGAAGGGTGAATCCCTCAAAAAGTAAAGAATGGTTGTCCTGGTTTTCCTGGCCGACCGTAGAAAGGAGACTGTTATGTATTCTCTCTATCCCATGGCCTTTGTCGCAGGTTTTTTGGTGTGGGTACTCCTTAACTTTCTAGAAAAAGATGGCAATCGGAATCGTATTGGCTAGGTGGGTGAAACATTTTGACAAGAATACGGTTCAGGGTGGATGCTGCATGACAGATAATACTCGATTGTATCCCTTGACGGTGTTTTATGATGGGGATTGCCCGATCTGTCGGCGGGAAATTACTCTGGTCAAACGATTCAATCGAAAAAACCGGCTCGAGTTTATCGATTTTTCAAGGCCGACATACTGTTCAGCTGATCATGGGTTAAATCAATGTGATTTGGGTCGAGTGATCCATGCTCGCTGGTCTGATGGAACGATGATCCGGGGGGTAGACGTTTTCCGAGAAATGTGGAAGGCCATTGGCGTGGGATGGTTAGCGAAGGCCAGTCACTGGCCAATCATCAATTCTCTCCTGACCAAGGCTTACGATTGGTTCGCCAAAAATCGATTGAGCCTGACTGGTCGCTCTTGAATTCCTACAAGTTTTGTTCATTTACCTGATTTCGGCTTTTCGAGTATCTCGACAGAGTTTCCGAATGGGTCCTTGATATAGACCGATTTTGATCCGTCACGATGTCCCACCAATTCTCCGAATTTATTGGCATCCGAGCGGGCAATGGCAAAATGGGAGGGGTGTTGCCGGGGGATCACCAGAGCCAGTTTGGTGTTGTCAAAAGCCAAAAGGGCCCACGTGTCGTCGATATATTCCACTCGACAATCAAATCTGGATGTGTACCATTCTACCGCTTCGGCCACATTGGGGACCGGAACGGCGACATGGTGAAGGTTGTCCAGCTTTTCTGTTTTGGATGTGGGTTTTGTCGTTGGATTGTTCTTCTCAGCTGATCCCATTGGAATAAACTATTCTTCTCAATCAAATTGTTGAATATGGTCCATTAACATGTGGGAGACCTTTTTGAGGTTAAAGGGCCAGGCATAGGTGAGGGTTACCTGAGGGTGTTTTTCACGCAGCTCGGCCATTTCCTCGGGAATCTCAAATTCCGAGTGTGACCCGCCTGGGGTGAACATCGTCGAAACCACGGTAATCGACGTGGCACCTTCTTTGATAAGATGCTCTACGGCCTGATGGAGGGTTGGTCCGCAAAATTCATTGTAGGCGACGCGGAATAGAGCTCCATTCACCATCGGCTTCATTTCTGCGGCGAGAGCTTCTAAGCCCGCTTGATAGGGGTCGGTCTCCGGGGTTCGAGGCCAAGTTCGAATTTTGGTATCCAGTTCCAATTCCTCCGCACTCATGGGTTTGCCCATGGCACGTCTTTGAGCCTCTAATCGTTTCAGTTTGGTGACGTCCTCACCAGGGTAGTCTTTGGGGATACCCCCATGTCCGACCAGTACGACTCCTTTTTTTTGTTCACTCATTGTCAACACTCCTTATGAAGAAACCGCGGTATGATTGTTGTGCCCTGCCTTTATATCATAGTGTAAAGCCGTTTGTTGTGGGACTTCTATGGATTTGACTTCATCAATCGTTCGTAAATAATGAATGTGATGGGTCTCCAGTTCTTGGGCATACCTCGAAAATCCCTCGCCACCCACCATCACTTGGCACAGGGGTTGAATGTCTTGGACGATAGTCCGAATCCAGGATTTCACTGTGTCAGGTGCGGGTTCTAGTATACACGAAAGAATCATCAGTTGAGCATGGCGCCGACGTAACGCCATCTGGAGAACTTCAAATGACATGTTCGGACCCAGATAGGTGCTATGCCAGCCATTATTCTGGAGAACCAGAGTGGTAGCTAATGGCCCGATTTCATGATAATCCCCCGGTACGCAGGCCACCAGGGCAGGGATGGTTCCCGATGTGGGGACCTCTTGAATTGAGATCAGAATATACTGGCGGACCAACTGACTGATGTGATGCTCCCCAGAAATGGAAATGCCTCCTTTGTGCCAAAGATCTCCGACCACCTGCAAAAGTGGGAAAATGATGGAGGCAAGCGCCTCTGCTAACCCTAATTGGGTAATCCAGTTACTCAGGTGGGTCTTAACCGTTTTCACGTCATTCTTACGGGCGGCCTGAATAAGCGCTTTGGCGTCCTGTCGAACATGGCCAGGGAGTATTGAATCATCGAGGCCAAGTCGATTCATGGATTTGCGAAGGTCATCTCTTCCGGTTTGAGCCAATTGACCAATGGTTTGGCCCTTATCCAATTGGTGTTTCAAGTAGAGGAGAAATTGAATGTCCTCTTCTGTAAACGTGCGATAGCCATTTGCTCCTCTTTCAAGATGAAAAAGGGAATACCGTTTTTCCCACTTTCGAATGAGGTGGGTGCTCAAGCCTGTGATGTTGGCCACTGACTTGATGCGATACCGTGCTGTGCTCGTTTGCTCGTTAAACATGATTGCGTAGCATGAGCTCCTTCGGATGGGGGTTGAGATACACTTGATTCGTGAGGTAAGGAATCTCGAAAACCCGGACATAATGTTTGATCAATGTCAAAGGGACGGTGAGGGGGATCAGCCGTCGATGGTAGTCGGAGACGGTCTCCTGTAATTCAGCCCGTTCGATTGTATTGAGTTTAGTCTTGAGGTATCCGGCTAAGTGTTGAAGCACATTCACGTGCTTTTTCACCGTGGCTTTAACTTTTAGGGCCTCCATGAATATTTCCCCGTATTGTTGAGCCAATTCTCGAGGTGTGTAGTCTCCGGCTCGAGCCACCAGACGTCCCAATGCTTGATAATGGGATCGACTGTGAGTCAAAAGGAGATATTTATGGGTCGCGTGAAATTCGACGACATCTCCACGAAAGAGTCTTCCTTGTTCCGTCAGAGCTTTCCAGCGGCGGTAACAGAAGATTCGTTCAATGAAGTTTTCGCGAAGAGGCGCATCATTGAGCCGGCCTTCTTCCTCTACGGGTAAGAGCGGAAAGGTTTGCTGAAACATTCCTGAGAAGATCCCCACCCCTTGCTTGGAGGGCTGGCCTTTCTCAGTATACACCTTGACTCGATGCAGGCCGCAGCTGGGCGAGGCTTTCTTGAATATATAGCCATCCAGGTCTTGGCCCTGTAATTCGCCGATTCGTTTTTTACTGAACTTAGTGAGCGTGCGGGTATGGTCTCGACTACTTCGGATCGTGAGGAGTTGGGGGTGCTCAGGGTTGCCAGTCAAATGCATCGCTTCGCGTGGAGTACCTAATCCGGCTTCCACTTCCGGGCAGACGGGAACCCATTCGACGAACGGAGCCAGGACGTCGGTCAGGAAGGGGTCACGTTTATGCCCACCGTCATACCTGACCGTGTCTCCCAGAAGACATTGGCTGATCCCGAGCCGGGGTTTTCGATTGTTATTCATTCGCATACTCCCTTCGAGCTCTGGCCTGAACCGGTTTGCTGTTTCCGGCTTTTTCCCCGTTGGGGTTTCGAGAACGTTGAAACTCTTGAAAAAGATGGAGGGCACGTTCTCGGGCGGTCTGATGGTCGACGAGCGGAAAGGGGTAGTGTTGCCCTAGAGCGATCTTCGCTTTTTTTAGCTCGGTCTGTGGAGCATCCCAGGGTTGATGGATAAACCTGGTGGGAAGATCACGGAGTTCTGGAACCCATCTCCTGACGTATGTTCCTTTTGAGTCAAATTTTTTCCCTTGGATGATGGGATTGAAAATTCGAAAAAATGGTGCGGCATCGGCTCCACATCCAGCTGCCCATTGCCAGCCAAAGGTATTATTGCCCAAATCAGCGTCCATCAGGTTGTCCCAGAACCATGCGGCACCCTCCTGCCATGGAAGTAGCAGGTGTTTGGTCAAAAAAGAGGCGACTACCATTCTGACCCGATTGTGCATCCACCCGGTGTGCCATAATTCCCGCATCCCCGCGTCGATCAAAGGGTAGCCTGTTTCACCCTTTTGCCAGGCCTTTAGCCATTCGTGGCGTGACTTCCAGGGAAATTTGGCGTAATGAGCCTGCAAGGGCCTTTGGGTGAGATGAGGAAAATGAAATAGCAGGTGTTGCGAAAATTCACGCCAGGCGATTTGTCGTTTATATGAGAGGAAACTGGCTTTCATCGACCGGGTGCCGTAATGTGCCCGTCGCTCAAGGTAATTCCATACCTGCCATGGACTCAATTCCCCATAGTGTAGATGAGGGGAAAGTCTGGAAGTGCCAAGAAGATCTGGTCGATCTCGATCTGTCTGGTATGACTCGGCTTTTTTCCTGACAAATGATGCTACACGGTGATGTGCCCCTGCTTCACCCGGCTTCCAGTATTGCGCATACCCTTCCTGTCTCTTTTTAGGTAAAGACTTGATGAAAAAGGGCAAGACGTTCTCTTCCTTCACGTTGGGCAGGTTGGGAGACCCGGGAAGCCGTCGTGGAGCTCGAAGAGGTTTTCTCTGCCGTACGGTTTTTTGTAGCCGGTTCCAGAATGGTGTGAAGACGGTATAGGGCTTCCCACTGGTGTTTGAGAATTCTCGAGGATCGAGGAGATAGTTCCCGTTGGACGGATGAACCTGCAGTCCTTGGTCGAGGCTCCATCGATGTAGTTGTTGCTCCTCCGTAAGGCTTGAAGGGTCCCAGGTCTGATTCCAAAAAATTTTGGTCACGTGATGCTGGCGAATGAACGTTTTTGCGGTTTCTAAATAGGGTCCCGAGTGGGTAATGAGCCTGTTTCCAGCTTTCTGTATATCCTGCTTCAGGTTGTGAAGAGAGTGATGCAGCCACCATTGGGAGGCCTGACCGGGTTTTTCGATGGCCGACATTTCGGGATCCCAAATGTACAGACAAATGAGGGGATTGCCCGCTTGGACAGCTTGAATGAGTGCGGGGTTGTCGGCCATCCGTAAATCCCGTCGGAACAAGACAAGTGATGTACTCATGCTCATCATAAACCTTCTTGATTTCTCCCGATCTTACAAGGACGGAGGTGTTTGCTCCATCAAACGTTCTTCGCTCACACGAATGAGGTTCACGGTCCGCTCACCCCTTGGCCCACGTAGGCTGAGTTTTACCCCAGACCCAACTTCTCCGCGTATAAGACTGATGACGTGCTGGTATGTTTTCCCCTGAACCGGTTCTTGGTTGACTGCGTAGATTTCTTCTCCGTGCACTAATCCCGCGCGCCCTGCGGGTCCGGCCGGATGGACTGCACGAATCACGAGTTGGGCCGGATCGCCCACTCTTCCAGCTGTGATATGAAGGGCGAGTCCGACGATGCCAGAAGGAAGTGGGGTATTAGGACCGGGAGGACTCGCGTGAGGGTTGGTCGCCAGGGGCAAGCGATCGACCGAAGTTTCGGATGCCACAGCCTGGGTCGCCAGTAAACTGCCTACTATGACACTCCCGATAAGTAACAAAGAAAACGTTTGAGTCTGAGTGAGCAGTTTCCAAAAAGATTGACGATTCATGACACGCTCCTTTCCGCATACATTAGGGAGAGACGTTGGTAAGCCCTAGGAGACAAAGCCCTAAAAGTAGAACCAACGAATTCAGTTGAACAGAGAGGCGATGAAGGCCATCGCGTTGACGTTGAAGCAATGGGGTGTTGATGCCTTTTTCCTGTTTAGCCTTCAAGGTGTCGCTGAGCGAATTGATCTTGGAAATGAGGGGAGTGCGGCAATAGTGTTCGATGGCCAAGATTCCCAACCATAGCGTGGCCGGTATCAGCGCTGTTGACGTAAACCCTTGGAGCAACGCCAACGCCATGCTGGTAAACCAGCCTACCGCAGCGCTGATCATCCCCAATGCGTAGTACTGGGGAAAAAGACTTCTGACGACTTTTGCAAACGCGTCCGCATCCAGGGTACGAGAAAGAACCGGGGCGGTCACAAAAGAGAGGAAGACGATTTTTCCTACGAGGACGGCCATGGCAAAGAGATTAAGAAAGATCAGTATTCGTTCAATCATGAGATTCCTCCAGGAGATAGATGGAGAAGTCGCTTGACAGCCCGATAGGCTTGATCAAAGTTTGGCAGCTGGCTATTGGGTACTATTTCAACATATCGAATTTTGGCTTCCTCGTCCAAGATAATGACCGCGCGGTGCAGAATGTCGATTTCATTCATCAGTAACCCTGTTTGACGCCCAAATGTGAAAGTTGGGGCATCGGAAAGGAAGGTCATATTTTCGATCTCGGCTTTTTTGGCAAATCGAGCTTGATCTGTGTGAGTATTGGTACTCATTGTCACCAAAGTCATGAATTGGTCGAGCCCTTCATTGCGTTCGCTAAATCGGTGAGTTTGTTCGTCGCAGACTGGGGTATTGAGTTGTGGTACGACGCTAATCAGCGTCACTCGACCTTTAAGCGTTTGAAGAGAAACGGGGTCCCCTTTCGTTCCGGTCATGGTGACGGAGGGGAGTCGCTGTCCCTTCTGAAGAGCAGGGGAAGCTCCCATGGCCAATGAAGAAAAAAGAACAAATAGGATAGCTAAAGAAGGAACGAATGGTTTTCTCCGACTTTTGAATGGGCCCCAGACCGTCAAGGGGTTTAGGTCTAATCGTGATTGATTGAAATTGCTATAAGACATAATTCCCATATCCATTGTCTTTCAACGTTGTGGTAGCAAGGCTTCAAGCGCTTGAGGTAGTTCGGTGTAGGTAAACGTGAACCCATTTTCAAGAGCTCGTTGTGGTAACACGTGTTGCCCTGTCGTGAGCATATCTGCCATCTCTCCCAAGGCGATCTTCAAAACAAATCCGGGAACGGGAAACAGAGATGGTCTGTTCATTGTTCTGCCTAAGGTGGCACAGAATTCTTTCATGGTCACTGGTGTGGGTGATACCCCGTTAATGGGGCCACTCACCTGGGACTCGGTCAGCAGCCAGTCAATCAGCCTAGCCACATCGTCGATGTGAATCCACGAAACGTACTGGCTCCCTGGCATGATCGGACCGCCCACAAACCATTGAAAGGGAAGCATCATTTTTGGTAAAGCCCCGCCATCATTGCCTAAAATCATTCCGAATCGAATTTGGACCACCCGCATCCCTAATGCTTCACCTTCTTGAGCGGCATGTTCCCATTGTTGAGACAAGTCTGACAGAAATCCCGTCCCGAGTGGCGCGCTCTCATCAATGGCTTTCGATCCGGTGTCTCCGTAAAAGCCTATCCCGGAAGCTGTGATGAACGTCTTGGGCTTCGTGCTTAGACCTGAAATAGCTCTGATAAGGGCCTTGGTGCTCTGCACCCGGCTGTGAAGGATTTCTTGTTTGCGACGCGTGGTCCAGCGTTGATCGGCTATCGGTGCACCGGAAAGATTGATCATGGCATCCACATCCTGGGCATGGTTCAGCCAGGAATCCTGCTCACTCCCATCTCCGTTCCACAAGACTTCTCGATACTGGTCCTTGGCACCGTAATCACGAGCCTTGGGTTGGCGGGATAACACGATAATGGAATGGCCTTGATCTACCAGATACTTAGAAAGGTGTCTTCCGACGAATCCGGTGCCGCCTGCGATCATGATCTTCATGGATAGACTCCTTCTTTCTTCGAATGGTGTGACGGAAGCCTTTGCTTCTCCACGGAGGGGACAATACGGGAATCACCCAATAAATCAATTCCAAATGGGTTGCTGTCCTGCTTCTCCTGTGTGTGAGAGGTCGGAACGGTCGGCCTGAGGCTAATGGTGATCTTATGTTCGGGTTGCGAATGAATCTGAATCATTTTCTCCTGAATTCCCAACGGATGCCAAGCGACGAGGGTGTAGGTTCCGATCGGAAGGTTGGGGATTGAAAAGGTGCCATCGTTTTCTGTGATCGCGAAATGTGGATGTTCGAGCACAATCGTCCATCCTTGCATGTAGTCATGCAGGCTGCATCGATAGACCAAAATTCCTGAATCCCGTAATCGATAATACACCTCTTTGCCGGAACGAAGCCTTCCGATCTTAGGGTTGGTGAGAAAATCGGCTTTTCGATTTTTGGGGTGCGGTTGAAGGTATTCAGCGAGAAGCGGTTTGGCCCCTTTTGAAGACACGAGGAACACTTCCAATTTATGGAGGACGGGATCCCAGTTTTGAAATCGAAGGGTTTGTCCCACTCGAGCAGTACTCGTAAAGGGAACATAGACACAGTTCTTTGTTGTGATAATAGGATCGGTCTTCATGTCTGATTCGATGTTGTGGCCCTCTTTGATATAGACCACTGCGCCGGGTAGTTCATTGTTTTGGCCAATGTGTGCCATTGGCGCAAGCCGCCAACCGGTTCCGTCAGAAATCCTGCCGCAGTAGTACGGGTCTGAAAATAAAACCAGATTGAATCGTTGGGGGTTGGGGATTTCACCTGTAACCCTGACCGTTCCCCGAAGGGTAGAGACTTCTTGCTGCTTCAGGATTTTCTTGGCATGGCCCATAGTGGGGCCTAGGACCATACAAGCGATCATCAGGAGAATTGAAATGCTGAAATAGGTCGTCTTTGGTCGCGTGTTCATGTTCCGTCTACTCGTTCATTGTTTGTTGAATTCATATACCTTCGAATAGTCTGCCGGAAAACTAATGATGATTCCGCCCATGACATCGCCCAGTTGTTGATCTCGTTTTGGGCTGAGAATATGACGGTTGTGGCAGTTCACGCAGGCGCTCGCCACAGCAATGTCCGGGTATATGGCCACATAATATGGCTGATCATTTTTGATGGTATAGCCCGTGAATGGCACGTTGGGATCTTGCCGTACGGCCTTGAGCCCAAGTGCCTCGAGTTCATTATGGGGGCCATTTTTTCGATAGATGGGCCATAAACTGGCTAACCGAAATTCAAGGCCGAGTTCCTTGGTTTTGACTCTCTCTCCCGATAGTTGAAGCATCTGTGCCGGGAGGGGGAGGGCATTGCGCTCTTTCCATTTTTCCGAAGCCAGAACCGTTCCTGTTTCATGCATGCGTTGAACCACATGGGTGGCGAACAGAGTCCGGTCTGCTTCGATGATGGCATGGATATAATCCGCTACGACGCGATGGGGGACCCCCTTGGAGTCCGGGTCTCCGGCATATGAAGCGTGAAAAAAAAGACCCGTCACCAATGCGGCGAAAATGATGCCACTCACGATTCCCAGGGCGATGGAGGTTTTCTGTCGCATGACTGTACTCCCTATGGTTGCTTAACTCGTGTTTGATGGGCTGCAGGGGATCCAGAATCACGAGCACATCTGAAGCCTATGCCATGTGTTTTTAACGCAAAGCCACCCTTGCCTCGCGCTGTGACCCGCAAATCCGAGTCAAAGCTACGCCATGATCCGCCACGAATCACCTTCAATATTCCTTTTTCCGGTCCCCTGGGATTTTTCCCTGGAGCGAGATTGTAGTAATTCATGTCGTACCAATCTTGTGTCCATTCGCGCACATTGCCCGCCATGTGATAGATGCCTGATTGAGACGTGCCGCCAGGAAGACTGTCCACCGGATTCATGGTGTTCTTCCCGTCCCATTCTCTATCGAAGATGGCCTTATCAGCGTTCGGGGGAGTAGCGCCCCAAGGGAATAGTCGTTTATCGCCCCCACGGGCAGCCTTTTCCCATTCGGCTTCAGTCGGCAGCCGTTTGCCCGCCCAAAAACAATAATCGACGGCATCATGCCACGTGACCTGAACCACGGGCAGATCGGCGATACCCTTCTCATCCAAAAAGGGTCCCTCCCCATACACGTTAAATGGTTGTTTGTGGAGGGTTTCCTTGAGAAATTCCTTATAGCGAGCATTACTTACTTCGTATTTATCGATGGCAAAGCTGTCCACAAAAATTTTTCGTTGTGGTTGCTCATCCAAGCGACCTTCCCCGGAAGCACTCCCACGAATGAACGACCCTGCAGGAATCGTGATCATTTCAACGGGATCTTTTTCCATCATTTTTGGATGTGCGGCCGAGGCCTCTGGAGAGAATCCCAATACACTCATGAGGCTCATTGATATGATCCACGTTTTCATTGTTTCCTCTCTCGACTCGACTGAATGATGTGTTTCGTCATGACTTGAATGCGTTGAGTCATCTCCTTGACCGACTCAAATTGTTTTCCCCGGTCTGCGATTCTGGCTTTCATCAGCAGCGCCCGAATTTCATGTAATTGCTGTTCGATCGTGACTTGAGTCAAGGGCGAGGCTAGCGTTCCCCCTATAGCGGCAGAGTGAAACTCTTCCCAGGCTAGTTCGGTAGCCTGGGCTGCTCCCCGTATCATTTGCGTGCTTTCCGAGGGAGACAGCCCGTTTGCAGGTGAATCTTCAGCGCCAGCAACTGCCAGACTCAACATGTGGACGACCAATCCCAAGATCATAAAAAACTTGAAGGTTGGAATTTGGCTCATCATGTCAGGAGATTTCCTCTTTTATGTTCTCACAATTTTTCATTGACAATTTCTTGTATTTGCTTGAGTTCAGCATTATGGGGATCAAAACTCAAGGCTTTCATGATATGGGTGCTGGCTTCTTTCCATTTCTCTAGACCCATGAATTTCATGGCCTCAATCATGGCCACCCTCAAGCCGTCATTCACTGATGAAGGAGCATTTTTGGCGCATCGGAATCCTAGTCCCACTCCGTAACTATTGTTTGAGGGATGGTTCCAGAAACGATGAGTCGTGGTGATGCTGGATTCTGCGGCCGTCCACGATCCTCCTCGGATGACTCGCTTAGCCCCCACGGTGAGGCGATCCACATACGTGCCGGTCCCCCCGAGCCAAATGGGTTTCAATGGACCTTGTGTATTAGCCGGGTGGGGAGTTTTCAAATAGAAATTGGGATCGTACCAGTCTTGGACCCATTCGAAGACATTGCCCGCCATGTGATGAAGCCCATAGGGACTTTTGCCCTCGGGGAGTGAATCAACTGGTAGGGTTCCGCCCTTGGTCAGACCATAGTTGGCCTTTAATGGATCTAATTCATTTCCCCAAGGATAACGGAGTCCGTTCGGGCCTCGGGCCGCTCGTTCCCATTCGGATTCGGTGGGGAGCCGTTTTCCCCGAAATTCACAGTAGGCCGTCGCATCGAACCAGTTCACTCCCACGACGGGTTGATTGGGCTTATTGAGTCGAGGGTCATCCCAGTAGGCTGGTCCGGCATGGCCCGTCGATTTCATGAACTCGCCGTATTGTTCATTCGATACCTCATATCGATCGATAAAATACCCGTCCAAAAATACCCAATGAGCGGGGCCTTCATCATGGAAGGCTTCTTTAGACCATGGCATGTTCATTCTTTTTTGATACATGCTCATTGATTCATTCTTGATCAAGGTGGCTTGTGAAGGATCCTTGTCGATGCCGATGACAGCGGGGCCCCCTGGTACATAGGCCATGTCCCTAGGGGCCGTTTCTTTTCCCCAGCTTGGGGTTCCTAGAAGCTGGAACCCGATGAAGAGAGCCAGGAACCACCCTGCCGTTTGGAACTGTTGGTTGACCCAGGTAAGCGGTTCCGACATTGTCTGGCTTTGTTGATATGGAGTTATGCTTTTCATGTTTCGTTTCCTAGCTAAATGGTTATCTCTAAATCTCATTTGAATGGTTTGTTCGTCGGTGATCCTCATTTGTTCATTTGGTTCATGATCAGGTTCTTGGTTTGCAGGTATTCTGCATTGTTGGGGTCACCCTTCAGGGCCCGTTCGATGGATTCCAATGCTTCCGCCCACTTTTCGTCGCCCATGCTGATCAGGGCATGCATGAAATCATACTGGGTGGTCCGGATGCCTTCTGGCGAAGCGGATTGAGCACAGCGAAACCCGAGACCCACTCCGTAAGAGTTGTTCTCCGGTTGATTCCAGAACCGGTGACTCGTGTGCAGGGAAGAAGAAGGTGCGAGCCAGGAACCGCCTCTCAAAACTTTGACCGGGCCTTGGTTGGCAAAATTCAGTCCTGTGGCCGGCCCCTGGGGATTCAAGGCGGGACTGACGTTAAAATAGGTTGGGTCATACCAGTCTGACACCCATTCGAAGACATTCCCGGCCATATTGTAGGCCCCGTAGCCGCTCACCCCTTCGGGGTACGAATCCACCGCGGTGGTGCGACCGACTTTTTGCCCATAGTTGGCCTTCGAATCATCTAGCTTATGTCCCCAGGGGTAATGGGCATGTCCGTTGGGCCCTTTGGCGGCGCGTTCCCATTCAGCTTCGGTCGGGAGCCGCTTGCCTTTGTATTCGCAGTAGCCGTTGGCGTCGTACCAGTTTACCCCCACGACGGGTTGATTGGCTTTGTTCAGGCGAGGGTCATCCCAATAAGCGGGAGCAGGATGTCCCGTCTCCTTCATGAAGCGTTTGTAGTCAGCGTTCGACACTTCATACTTATCGATATAGTAAGCATCGAGAACCACGTTATGCGGCATTTCATCCTGATGCTCCTGGCTCCCCATGATGAATTCTCCCCGGGGAACCAAGACCATGTTGTCTGGGGTTTCACTGAGTGCTGGAGTGGTGCTCAATAACAGCGTGGCTAAGATGGCATGGGTGATCGTGGTGGTCTTGTTCATTGTTCGTTCTCCTCGTGGGGGTGACTGGTCATGGTGAGCCTTGTTGTTGTGAGACATGGTGTTCATGATGGTCTTCCTCCTAGTTTTGAGTGAGTTGATGGTTGAGTGATCGCCACCGGTTTTCGAGAATGGTGGCATCGAAGAGATCTCCGCATTGGAGACATTTCCACACAGAAATTTGAAACTCTGAAGTTCCCTGGTCCGGGGACACGCAGAACGTGCCCACTAAGAGTCCGCCGCATCGTGCGCAGGACGAATCGGGTTTTTGATTCAGGCCTGTAAGGGGCCAGGGTGATCCAGGCGATGTTTTTTGTTGGATGGTTTTCATTGGTGTTTCCCCTTGGTTAGTGATGATGGCTTTTGTTGTTTTCTATGAATCTAATGTTTGTCTAATCTATGTATAGACTTTTAACATTGCGTATAATGTTTGTCAATAGTTTGTCAAATAAAGTTTTGACAAATTTTATACAAATTGGTAAATTCACGTAATGCAAACGTATAGAATTCATAGATTTTCAAAGCTTACGGGCCTCAGTACTCACGTTATTCGGGCCTGGGAACGGCGTTATGGGCTGGTCACCCCCACACGGGGTGCGAACCGCTATCGGTTGTACACTGACGAGGATGTCCGCCTATTCCGCTACCTCAAATCACAGGTAGATTCGGGAATATCGATCGGGGAGCTAGCCGAGATCGGTCGTGAGGAGCTACTGAGGAGGACCAAACAACAGGCGTTGGATGCGTCGCTGGAGCCTCCGCCTTCAGAGCGGTTGATCAGTGACCTTATCGAGGCAATCGAACATCATGACCGGGCTCGGTTTGAACGACAACTCAACGGTGCCTTGGCAGTGATTCCCTTCGAAGAAGCCTTGCACCGATTTCTTTTACCCTTGCAGGAACAGGTCGGGGAGCTCTGGCATGAAGGGCACATCAGTGTTGCCCAGGAGCATTTTGCCTCCAGCCATGTCAAACAAAAAATTTATTCAGCCATCAATCAATTACCGATTCTAGAAAGTGGTCCAAAGATTCTTGTCGCCTGCCCCGTGGATGAGTGGCATGAAATTTCTGCTCTGACGGTTGCGTATCTCTGCCGTGTCCGCGGGTGCCGTGTCCATTATTTAGGTCCAAATTTACCCGTTTCTGAATTGGCGTCCTATTGTGAGAATATTCAACCCTCTTTCGTCCTACTCTCTATGACGGTCCCGCCTTCAGTTGACGATATCCAAGCGTTTGTTCACGAGTTGGTTGGGCGGGTGCAACCCATCGCAGCGATTGGGATCGGAGGACGGGGTGCACAGATACATGCCAGTCTCTTTGTCGAAAAGGATATTCGGGTCTTTGAAGACTTGAAGGCTCTTGATGCCTTTGTGTTTTCCCTCACGGGGTAACGACTTTTCTTGGATGATAGACGTTTCCTTTCCCAACTCGGGTTTTGAGTTTCCAAAAGACCCAGGCTTTGATATGGTGCCTCCATCATCTAAAGTTTTTGCGATGAGCATAAGGTTTATAGCGTGTTCGAGAAATCGGGTGTCTCCTAGGGCGGTTCTTCAAAGGAAACAGAGCAATGGATGAGGATCTCTATCAGATCATTTATGCCAGTGTGGAGTCTCAACCCATGAGTGAGGGGGAACTCGTCAAGCTTTTGAGGCTGGCCCGTGAAAAAAATTCCAAACTTGGGATAACGGGGATGTTGCTTCACTGCGATGGGACTTTCATTCAAGCTCTTGAGGGACCGACACAGGTGGTTAAGCAAATGATTGACATAATCCAAAAAGATTCTCGTCATCATAGTATTGTGAAACTGTTTGAAGGGCCGGTTCGTGAACGAACGTTTTCGCAGTGGTCGATGGGATTTCGAAGACCGTCAAAAGAGGAGCTTGCTGGGGTGGAAGGGTATACGCCGTTTCTTGAGGTCGGGGATGATCCTCAAGCTATTCAACGGTATTCAAGCGTAGCCATGAAATTACTCAAAACCTTTCGAGACATTTCCGATCAACGGTCCTCTTCTTCGTAGGCCCTCCCACCAAGGTTTCGGTCTTTTCTCTCGGTTATTTTGATCAAATATGGAACAACGAGCAGGAGGTCATTCGCAAAAATTTGACAAGGCCCTGATTGTCTGTTAGATAAAAAGGCATGGCAACGAAGATGTTGCCGTGGTTTTTCGGACAAGAGGCGTCCATTTCCCCATCCGGGGTAGTGGGCGTTTTTTTTTTGTTCAATCGATTCATTCAGGATGGTACTCAGGGAGTCTAGGAGTCGTACTCGTTTTGGGTAAGATGCTGTGCCATAGGGGTTGTGAGGTAATTAATCCTCCTCATTGAGGGATACCGAGGGGGGCACTGACATGCATGCCTGATCGAGGTTAGAGCGGCTACTCGAAGAACGCGTAGACGTTCATTGTGGCAAGGGCGCCACTGCTAGAGTTCAACCGGTTTGCTGAACTGGTTGTGGTTAGCAGGAGGCGCTTTTTTTTATTTTCACTGTTTAAGGAGTCAACGATGTTTACTGCAGATATCGAACGAATGATCCAAATGGCTGTTAAAAAGGTGCACTACCAGGAAAATGCTCCAATGGGCTATCTCTTGTTATCAGCCTTAGCCGGCATTTATTTGGGGTTCGGAATTTGTTTGATCTTTAGTGTTGGCGCTCCGTTTTGGGCGGACGGTTCCGTTGGGTTCAAGATAGTGATGGGGACGTCATTCGGGATCGCCTTGACCCTGGTCATTTTTGCGGGGTCGGAGTTATTTACCGGCAATAATATGGTCTGTGGAATCGGGGCTCTGTCCAGGGCGATTACTCCTAAGAGCATGGGCCTGATATTTTTCTGGTCGTTAGTGGGTAACCTGATGGGATCATTGGGGATTGCCTGGCTCATCACGCAATCTGGGGTAGTGGGAAAAGCTCCGCAAAGTGAGTTGTTGCTCAAGGTGGCGGCGATGAAGATGCATTTGCCAGCCTGGGAATTATTCGTTCGAGGCATTCTGTGTAATTGGTTGGTGTGTTTAGCCGTGTGGATGGCCGCGAAGACGACGAATGAGGCTGCTAGGATCATGCTGATTTTTTGGTGTCTCTTTGCCTTTGTCGGAAGTGGATTTGAACACAGTATTGCCAATCAATCTATATTGGGTATGGCTCTGTTCCTCCCTCACGGACCGGAAGTCACGTGGGGCGGGTTTGCGTGGAATCAAATCTGGGTTGTCTTGGGCAATATGGTCGGTGGGGGTGTCTTCGTCGGAGGGGCCTACTGGATGACGAGCCCTGTCAGAGTGGCGGACCGGCAGACGGATCATATGGTGGCGACCTCACCGACGGCATCATTTCCTAAAGCCAGTTGAAGAACAGTTATGTGACTTTCAAAGTGGGAAAGAGGAGCCTAGATATCTCATGAATAAAATTGAAGCGTTGAAATCGGAAAAGGATGGCTTGGATGTGCTCAATGATCTTGAGCGCTATGCACGATTGGGATGGGAATCGATCCCAGAAGACGACGTTCAACGTTTGAAATGGTACGGAGTCTTTCTCAGAAATCCGACTCCAGGTTTGTTTATGTTGCGTGTACGCATTCCTGGCGGCCGGACGGATGCGACTCAATTGCATACGTTGGCCTCTTTGGCCAATACCCATGGGAATGGGGTGATCGACATTACCACCCGTCAGCAGATACAGCTTCGCAGTTTGTCCATCAGCGATATCCCGGAAGTTCTCTGGCAGCTGCAGGAAGCCGGATTAAATTCTGTGCAGACGGGGATGGATAATCTCCGAAATATTTTGACGTGTCCGGTGACGGGATTGACGGCGCAGGAGCATATGGATACGACGAAGATTGTTGGACAACTCAATGAACACTTCGTGGGTAATAAGGACTTTTCCAACTTACCAAGAAAATTCAATATGGCGATTTCCGGATGTTTGGACAATTGTCTGCATCTCGAAACGCAAGATCTGGCCTATATTCCCGCTACCCGAGAGGGAGCTGATGGAACACAGTTGGGATTTAATGTCTTGGTGGGTGGGAAGTTAGGGTCGGGTGGATATCGAATCGCCAGTCCCTTAGATGTGTTTGTCGGTCCCCAAGAAGTCGTGGGGGTCACCGCGGCGATACTCCGAGTGTTTCGAAACTACGGGTTTCGCGATTCCCGTACCACGGCCAGGCTCGCCTTTCTTCTGGATGATTGGGGAGAAGAGCGGTTTCGCCTAGAAGTTCAGCGAGAAGCGGGATGGGAATTGGCGCGGGCCGGTCAGGATGCCCGGAAGGTTGGTCATCAGGATCATTTGGGGGTGTATCGCCAGAGGGAGTCAGGAGTCAACTATGTTGGGCTCAAGATTCCGGTTGGGCGAATGGGCGCTGGTGACCTTCATGCCTTGGCCGATGTGGCCGGGAAGTTTGGTTCAGGGGATATTCGGTTAACACCCAATCAGGGGGCGATTATCCCCCATGTGTCGGATAGAAAACTAGGAGATTTGACTGAAGAACCCTTCTTGAAGCGTTTTGTCTATAACCCGATTCCTCTTCAAAAAGGATTAGTGAGTTGTGTGGGTAGTGACTATTGTAATTTAGCCGTTATCGAAACGAAGAGTCGGGCGGTAGAAACGGCCAAGCGTGTCGAGGCTCTGATCGGGCCTGACATGAAACCGATTACGACCCACTGGTCTGGCTGCCCGGCAGGCTGTGGAAATCACCTTGTCGCCGATGTGGGGTTGTTAGGGAAAAAGATTAAGAAAAAAGGAGAAGTCGTCGAAGCGGTGGATGTTTTTGTCGGTGGCCGGTCGGGACCAAACCCGAAACCAGCGATCAAACTGTTGGAAGATGTTCCGTGCGATTCGCTTCCCAAGGTATTGAGTAGCATCCTTCCTTATCATTCTCGTGAAAAGATGCATCGAACGAAGAATAAAACGGCCAGGAATCTTCGGAAGAAGAGGGATTCGCTCATGCCGGTTTCCGTCAATCAAGAATCACTGCCTTCTTCCGCTGCATAATGTTGCAAGGTGGTTGAAGTTGAATGACCTAGATGTGTAATAGTGTGGTCCCCGTTGGTATTGGTTTGTTGGATCTATCAAGGCTCATGCAGGCCATTCCGACAATAGGGGATGCCTTTTACTCTTCCACAAAGCCAACCTCACGCCTCTGATGCGCTTCCTCCCTCATCGTCTGGAATTGGAGGCTGGTGGGCTCTTCTCACTGTAGGGTGTTTCTATCTCGTTCAGGCGCTCGGCATCTTTGGGGTCCAATTGATCGCCGGATTGGGTATCGGATTCTCGCAAGGATTGAGTCAGGGAGAGACCAATGCCTTTGCGGAGAGTCAGGTTTGGGTATTACCTATCTCTCTGGTGTTGGGAACGATTTCCGCGGCAATCTTATGTTCCTATATGTTGGGAAAGCGTTTACCATCAGAATCGAAGGGGCAGTGGTTATATGATTTAATTTGGAACCCGAATGCACAATTCAGACTTTCGAATTATGTATTGTTGGGGTTGGGGTTTGGATTCGTGTTTCTTCTGTTAACCCAATCGGTTTCTCCCCCTTCCGAAGATCTTTCTCAACCACTGTTTGAGGCCATGTTATCCTCACCTTTGGTTCTTCAAATCGGGTGGATGTGCCTTATCGCAGGAGTCTTCCCTTTGATTGAAGAGGTGCTTTTTCGAGGTATCCTTTATGAAGGCACTTTGCAATCTTGGGGTCCTACGATCGCTTTTGTGGTGACGACGATAGGGTTTGTCCTTGTTCACATGCCTAGAGTTCTCTATTACTGGCCCGCGGCGGTAGCAGTGACCTCAATTGGGGCATTTACCCTTTGGGTGCGTATTCGGACTGATTCTCTGATTCCCGGAATAGTCCTGCATGGAACCTACAATGGATTATTGGTGACAGCTGCCCTCCTCTCTCATCACTATTTTCCTCATCCCTAATTTTTTCTGTTTTTATCGATCAGGCCGACTTCTTTTCAGTCTTGCTCTATTTTTTCAATTAGCCAAAACACTTTTCAGGAAAGCAGTTTTTCCGCCTGTCCTTATATACCTAAAGGATATGACTGTTTTCGACGATATTCACACCATCATCCCTCTCCAAGGCCGCTCTCCCTGATGTTGTGTGTCGTTCCCCCCTCTACAGAGCCATTCAGGCAATCGATGGCATAATCTTTTCGCCGGTTATGTTGACCCCCTGACAGGAGGATACAGTCATGGCAACAATGTTTATGGTCATGGTGGGCATGGGATTGTGGGGCATTGTGTGGACGAGTTGGCAAAAACAAGAGATGTGGTCGAGTCGCTATTGGGTGAAAACGACCGGGACGGTGTTGAGCTCCACGATTGACTATCAAGGTGGAGGGCAGTGGCCTCGGCCGAAGAAAAAGGGATCATTTTTCCCCAACATCATTTACCGGTATGAAGTGGAAGATCGGATTTATACCAACAACCGTTTGTCTTTTGACAAAAACCAAGGTTCGGAAGAGTCCGCACGGGCAATTTCCAAACAATTCGTGGAAGGCAGCGAGATCGAAGTATTTTGTAATCCTGAAAATCCCAGACAGTCAGTTCTGGAGCCTGGCCTACGGATGTCTCAATTTTTACCCATTGGAATAGGTTTTTTGCTGACGAGTATTGGATGCGTGGGATTCGTCAGCCTGCAATATCCAGGACTTATCGGATAACCCCAATTTCTGTCCCTTGATTATTCAGTCCCCAAAAAGAGTGTATGCATATGTCAGAGGTCAATGAAAAACTGAAATCCCTTCTCATTCACCTTCCTCCGCTTGATTTTTCCCAAGATCAGCTTCTCATTCGGCTTCCTCTGGTGAAGAACAACTACGGGAATTTTTGGATTTGGTTGCCATTGGCGTGTTTGCTATACGACCCCTTGAGGAAAATCTTCAATGGTGACTTGGCGAATCCCTCACTGTCATGGATGTTAAGCATAATATTGATCATAGTGTTAATTGAGCTGGGGATAAAACTTATGAATTTTATGGTAGATACCTATGAAATTAACATTCGAGATAGAAAAGTACATTTTTCCACTAAAAAATCTCGAAGGGAAGTGGCCGGATGGGAATGTCATCTGGCTGATTACGAGGCTCTCTCCTTTAAGCATTGTCCCGAATCAAAGATATTCAGCGTTAACTTAGTGCATCCGAATCCAGAAAGGGCATTGCCGATTGTGGCCAGTCTTAACGAGGCTGTTGCAAGAGGACAATTTGAGGAGCTGAATCGGTATTTGCAGTTGCCTAAAGTGGACCTTGTTGATTCTCAAAGTCAAAGTATCCAATCTCAAGACCAAATCGGGTTTGGGCCTTTCCCGGTAATTTTTATCTTGGGGATGTTTCTGATGGGAACTTCGGTGCTCTGGTTGAAATGGGATTCCATCGAATGGCTCTACCGGTGGCTATTCGGTGGAATGTTAGGGGGGGTGGTTGTCATGGGTCTGCTATTATTTGGTTCGGGACGACCCTATGGGGTTACCAAGCTGGAAGAAATACAACTTAAGAAAATAGTGGAGGAGGGCTTAAAGAACAAAATTAAAAAACGGTATCAAAGAAGAATCACGGAAGTGCAAGAATTAGGATTTCAAGAATTGTGTTGTTATCGAGAAGAATTGCCAAATTTTAGTGCCTTGATTGGATTCCTAGAGTATATCCTTATGTTGATAAACCGGGAATTGACTCAGGTCAAGCCAGTATTTCGTCTAACCACTCTTCTTCCTTTATTTGCCCTGCCTGGGCGCTCTACCTATGTGGCCATGACCGCGAAGGGCACGAGCTTTTTTACCAAATTTTCCGATGGGAGTGTTGTTGATACCAGCACACATCAGAAATTAGCGCGGTTCAATTGGTTTGATCAAGAAGGACAGTTTGCTCGTTACTCGACTGGAGCATCAATCTCAGAAACCTGGGCACAACATCAGAAACGTCTCGAACACATGCGAGCAGAAGGAAAAGTAGAGGGTCAGAGTTGTGGTTTCGATGAATATAAACACATTGTTGCTCAATTGTATGACGCCACACTGAAAAATAATTGGTTTAGTTAAATCCCTTCCCTACAATCGTTTCTTGAAGCTTTTTGTTATTAGGAAATATTTTCCTAAAGAATTTCCCTGAGCTCACGATAAGAAGGAAAGGCCCTCAAAGTTTCCCTCATTAAGTCCTTTTTCGTGGAGGACGAATTCTCATGTTACAGATTTTTCTTTCAATATTTTTGGTCTTCGGTGTATTGGTTTCCTCGGTCCAAGCCAGGGAGGCTCAGGAATTGACACCACAAGAGCGGGAGTGGTTGGCCCGGGCGGAAGGAATCTGGAAGTCCTTGGATCGACAAACCGGAAAAATTACGCTGCCCGGCAAGGTCGCCACATTGAATGTCTCCGAAGGCTTTTATTATTTGAACCCCGATGATGCACAAAAGTTATTGGTTGAATTGTGGGGGAATCCTCCAGGAGAAAAACCGTTAGGGATGTTACTCCCTGCCGGAGTTACCCCCTTTGAGGCGGAGAGTTGGGGCGTGACCATCGATTACCAAGAAGATGGCTATGTGGAGGATTCTGAAGCTGCCGAAATCGATTACGATGAATTGCTAGCCCAAATGAAAGAAGATACGCGAAGTGCGAGTGACGCACGAGTCGCTGAAGGATATGAACCGATCAAACTCATGGGGTGGGCGGCGCGCCCGTATTATGATGAACAAGCCCATAAACTGCATTGGGCAAAGGAATTGGCCTTTGGCGAGGATAAACGACGGGAATTGAACTACAATATTCGCGTCTTAGGTCGCAAAGGCGTTCTGGTGCTCAATTTTATCGCGGGCATGGACCAACTCCCGGAAATTCAATCCAATCTCCGTCATGTACTCGCTATGGCGGAGTTTGACGAGGGGTCACGGTACGAAGATTTCGATCCCGAATATGACAAGATCGCGGCCTATGGCATCGGAGGGCTCATAGCCGGAAAGGTATTAGCCAAAACCGGATTCTTTGTCGCGTTGCTGGCACTCGCGAAAAAATTTGGTGTGATCGTGTTGGCGGCAGGCGGAGCCCTTGCTGCCAAATTCTTTAAGAAGAAGGACAAGGTGGAAGCGTAGCCTTTGACATTTTTTACGAGCCTGATGAATCGTGAAGAGCCACTAGGTGCGTATTCGAATTTATAGAAATCAATCATGAGCCTTGATTCGTTAATTTTTATATTCGTCGCATTGGTTGGATGTACGGGGGTCTATAAATTCATGCCGTACCGTTCTGTGCCTGAAAAGAAACCGGTATTCGTGTGGCTCCCTAAATACAAAAAGCACATTCATCATGCGCACAACCAACAGGAATTGGAATCGAGGGTAATGAAATGCGGATTCATCAAGGCCGGTGAGAAAAACGGATTCACCTATTTTGAACGAGGCTCTTGGCTCGGAGATTTTTCGATCAAACTTGCGAAGGTGAGGGTGGGGATCAAAGCCCTCCAGGAAGGAATGGCCGAAATAACCATGGAGGCTGGTTGGGTCGTCGCATTCGACACAGGAGATTTTTGGACAGAGATGACTAAATTAAGTGCTGCCTTAGAAACGAAGGTATAACTTCTCGACAGACATGTCAACGCGTGAAAAGCTTGTGCACGATAACTTGTAACACTGGCATCACAAGATCATGCGAGTGAATTCCATGAATACGAAATTTAGCTCTTGGATTTAATAGAATATGTGGGAAAGAAATTTTCGAATGAACATGAAATGGGCAACCTCTCTTTTGATTGTATGTTGCCTGGTTATGGTCGTGGAGGCCGCTTTTGCGAAGGAGTTTGTAATAGAAGAACAACGAATCAAACTTCCCAATCACGGGTGGGTAGTCTTACGCGTTCCCACTCTGTGGGAGGTTGAGGTTCGTCAACCTGAAAAAGCTCTTCCGCCTACGATAAAGGTCTCTCAAAAGGAAGGTGAGCGCTTCACTCTTCTGATGACACCTATTTGGGAAGGTCCGAAGGCCGCAAAAAAATTTAACACTCCAAAAGGTATACAAAATCTAGTGGGGGCATCGGCCACGCATGCTGCTAAACAAGCCGTCGAACCTAAGTTAATAGTTTCATCATTCCAAGAGAATCCTCCGGGCTACTTTTTCAGGGCGACCGATAAGGCTCCTAAGCCGGGTGAGTATCCCTACATGACTCAGGGTGCGAGAAGTCTAGGCGATTTTGGAGTCTTGACCTTTACCATTTTAACGATGGAGAAGGTCTCTAAGATTGGAGAGCAGGCGTTTCACCTCGTCAGACAAGTCAAGCATAAGACCGCTAGCCTAGAGCAGGTCATGATTGATGTCGCAATTGTCAAAGATGTATGTCGGATAGAAGATAAGCCTTATTCGGTGTCCATCCAAGCTCGAACCTTTTATGCCACAGTACAGAAGGAAAGTCCTTTGTATGGAATACATTCTCCAAGAAAGGCGTATCAAACATTCAATTGTCATGGAGTAAAGGGCACTATGTATTACTATGAATATCGTTCGAGAGCAGATTTGGAAGGAGTTATGCCGATGGTTCAAGGCTTCATATGGGGAAAAGATGGCCCTTCTCAACAGCATCCCGAATTGCTGGAATCGGTCGACAATGTGTTAGTGATCATCTCCAGTCATCATCCAGAGAAACTCAAAAAAATCCTTCACAAAGCGTATCCCGCAGCCGTGTAATCGCGATGTAGTAGGATGATATCCGGTACCAGGATAGATCTATGAAATGTCTGTCCTGGCCTCTACGTAGCCCAGAACCAGAAGTCAAAGTCTCAGGCTTCCTGTTGCTCGGGCTTACGTGGACATACGTTTTCGTGGTTGCTGCCGCCGAGGTGAGTCCCTCTACCAAAAATCAAGTGAGGCAAGTTTATCTATTCGTGTTGGGCAAAAGCCTTGATTCGAAGGTGTGGAACACATCTAGCGCGTTTTCATTATGATGGGATTTTCCATTTCTCAATTGTCGAAAATCATCATAGGCCTATGTGTCGTAGGTCTGGTTTTTGGCGCCTTCGTTCATTATGTCGTTCTGTTCATTCTTTTGGGGACAGTGGCAATGCTTTGGTTACTTTTGTGTTTGCAGAAAGGGTATCAGGCGTTTCAACGAGCGAATCCCCGATTGTTGGTAGAGCCTCTCTGTGTTCTCGTTGCGATCAGCCTCCTGTGGCTTTCGCCATTACGGTTGACGAGCGTCTATTTCAGATTTATGTCGGAACGAGCTGACTATGAACAGGTTTTGACAAGTCTGACTCAACATAATGAAAACTGCAAAAAATTAGGGTGTATTGTGGAAAGCCGAGACCCGCTGCGTGTGGCTTTCCCTTGGTACGGCGCAGCAGATAATTGGTATGGCATGTGCTATGACCCAACGGGCTTGGTCCGAAAGGCGAATATTCTCAAAAAAGATTATTCCAACGAGGGGAATCCTGATTATCAAAAGGCCGTGTGGCTTTATGGCGGTGCCTTGCGGGATGTCCAGCCAATATCGGGGAGCTGGTATTTTTGTCATTTCACGTGAACACGATGGACTATTCTGCCACACTCACACTTTCCAAAGCGTATTTTCAGGAAGCGTACGAGCAGACAACGAGGTTTGGAGGTCGTTGGCAGAAAATTTTACGAGTCTATTCCTTGTTCATGAAAGGCATCATCGTTTTATTGCTTGGCTACATCGTTGGTATATCCTATGGAAAGATATCGTTTGAAAACTTCCTAGAAATTTCTGGTGGGTATTTAGTGATCATTATAGTATGCCTATTTTTTGCTTCCTTTGGTGTGAAAAAACTTTGGTTGAGGCGTCAATTGAGTAATAAGTTTGCAGGCTATGATATGCATCTCCGAATGTCCGAGGAAGGACTTCATTTAAAGGGACCTTTTCAAGAGGGGAAATATTTATGGGAAGGTCTGGAAGCCGTTTGTGAGACTCCCAGGGGGATAGTGATTTGGCCCGCTAAGGGACAGGTCATCTATTTGCCAAAAAGCCAGGTCGGTGAAGACGCCTTACAATTTGTGTTGAGCAAAAGCAGAGAGGTTTTAGGACATGAATAAGGGTTTGATGCTTGGAGTCTGTGTTTTTGTGTTCACAGCTATCGGGCAGTTTGTATGGGCCGATGTCCCAGAATCTCAACAAAAAGAAGTGCAACACTTATTGCAGTACGTCAGGTCTTCAAAATGTGAAATGGAACGAAACGGAACCCGCCATCAGGGGGAAAAGGCTGTCTCTCACATTCAATGGAAGTATGAATACTATAAGAACAAAATCAAGACTACCGAAGAATTTATCGGATATGCGGCAACAAAAAGTACGATGAGTGGGAAACGGTACCTGGTCCATTGTCCTGGGCGAGAACCGATGTTTTCTGCTGATTGGCTATGGGAAGAATTACAACGTTTCCGAAAAAGTAACCAAAACGGCTCTGAGATGGACTTAAAGAGAAAACGACACGTCCAACCAAACTCTTGAACAAAAGGAAAACGATGATGAAACTCAGGACGAAAATATTTTCGATCTTGGCGTTGATCGCGGCAGCTTTCTACGGACTTGAGATTGTGTTGAATCTCCTTAATGGAAAAACGGCTTTGCCCGTCATGGTAAAAATTCTTTTGGTTGTGTTGTTCCTCTCCTATGGTGTGAGAAATCTTCACCAGTGGATCACGGCAACCAGTCAATGCTCCTCCCATTCCACACATTCCTAATCTTCACAGGTCTACTGTGCAAAGGCTGATTTGCCGGTCTTGATTACGGGGCTGTTGAAAAAAGCCGTCAGCGGTGTTCTCGCCAGTTCCGGACCTTCGGGCTCACAAACTTGGCGCTCTTCGCGCCGTGAGCGCTCACGTAGTACCAGTACGCTCCGCGCGCAAAACTGGTTGCGGCCTTCCCTTCGACAGACTCAGGGCAGGCCTTTTTGAACTGCCCCAAGCCTCTGACATCCCATCCGTTCTTGGGCATGTTTGCCCTTCAATATCGTCATGATTCAACAGTCCCATTCTCTCGAGCATCATTCCAGTGGCTGTCTCCTGATTCCATATTTTGTTAGTCATTTGGCTTCGATATTTGTTCCTAGGTGATAGAATTTAGCCTATTGACTGATACAATGTAGACTATGGGCCAATCTGAACAAGGTCTTATCAGGAGCAGGTACCTCGTCCCTTTCAGGAAACTCTTTAGAGGGAGTGGCCTTTTGGGATCTTCTATCTTGATTTTGATGCTTCAGGGATGCATTTTTGTGGGTGGGGCAGTGGTCGGGACAGTCCATTCAACTGTCGATGATCCGGTGCTATCTAAAACCAAGGGACAGCTTAAACGTGCACCACGGGATCTCACTAAGACCTCTTACCTGACAACCATTTCGCGGGATGTAGTCCGCAAGTATTGGGGAGCGCCTGATGAAATCCATGTTATCTCTAAGGGAATTGAAAAATGGGAATATGATCTAGGATTACGATGGAATGGAATTATACTCATTCCTCTCGTCCCCATTCCTTTGTTCATTCCGGTTGGGTATGAGCATGTGGATCTCACCTTTGAAAATCATATTTTGACAAGCGCAGATATGTATACCGAAAGGTTTTTAGGAGGGGCAGGCTGTGGGGCGAGCGGGATTATGCATGCCCAATTCCCCCCCTACTTGTGACGCTGACATGGAAGATTCAGAATTTACTAACACAGTTCTTCGTGAATTTAAAGTGGACCGTGATTCTGAATATATCGAAAAGGGAGATGAACAACTAGATAAGAAAAACGCGCCATGAAACTCATTGTAATGGTATCGAAATGTTAAGCATGGTAGGGAACAGTGATAGATAATGATTATGTTACGACCGCAGGTTTGTACACTAAACGATTTCTAGGGCTTGCAGGCTGTGTTGCTAGCACGATTGTGTATAACTCATCCCCTCCGGTTTCTGGTGCTGAAATAGAAGAGTCAGAATTTACGAATAACGTTCTTAGGGAATTTGAAGTAGAAAATTTTTATGACCATCTCCTTAAGGAAGGAGAGGTTTGGCATTCAACTAAAAACCCATAAGCGGATGAAGAGGGTCCTTTGTTGGTTGGGAGCTTTGATTCTTGGGGCTCCAGCACCGGCTTTAGCCCATGGACCAACAGAAGCGTATTTCACTCTTCTCTGGTATCTGGGATGTTCAATAGGCTTACTAGGATTCCTGGTTCTTGGACCATCTCTGTTTCGTAGACGTCTTGGAGCGTGTCTTTTCACATTGGGCCTCATAGTTGTGGTTTGGGGAGGAGCGAGTTTTGTGAAGGATCATTTTTTCGTTTGGGTGGGGCTCTGTGCAGCCCCGATCATTGGGTTAATTTCTGGGTATCGTATTTTCGAGTGCAGCAATGCCAAGGACTATAAAACCAAAAAATAAATTTCGATGGATGAATTTTTTCGCCTGGTTTTTCTTTGTCGGGCTGGGTGTCGGAATGGGGTTCACGTTGTATTTCGGGTTTGTCCTCGCCAAACCTGTTCAGCGGATGGTGGGACCACCACCATCCACGTTACCCGTCGAAGAAATTCGTTTTACAAGCCAATCCGGGAGTCAATTAAAAGGTTGGTTTTTGCCCGGACATCCGAAACGAGGAGGAGTGGTCCTGATGCATGGGGTCCGGGCCGATCGACGAAGTATGCTGGGGCGCGCCCGATTTTTGTATGGCCATGGCTATTCGGTTCTCCTGTTTGATTTTCAGGCGCATGGGGAAAGCGTGGGAACACACATCACGTTCGGATTTTTAGAAGCCTTCGATGCGCAGGCCGCTGTCGAATACCTTAAACGTCGAGTTGGGGACGGTCCAGTCGCCGTGATCGGGACTTCGTTGGGCGGAGCGGCTGCGCTCTTATGCCCTCAACCTCTTCCTGTGCAGGCCTTTGTTATAGAGGCGGTATACACCGATGTGGAAACCGCCGTGGAAAATCGATTGAGTCATCGGCTTGGACCAATCGGGCCCTGGCTCAGTCCGTTGTTGACCGCACAACTGCACCCGCGTATTGGGGTCGATCCCAGCCAACTTCGCCCTATTCAAGCTATTGGAAATATTACCTCACCCGTATTGATTGTAGCCGGAGAACGGGACCGTCGGACCACATTAACTGATTCGCATCGGTTGTATGAGGCGACCCCTGAGCCCAAGGAAATGTGGATCATCCCAGGCGCGGGTCATGTCGATTTTCACCGGTATATGCCGGAGGAGTATGAACGACGGATAAAGAAGTTTCTAGACAAACACATGAGCCTACAAACCTCGGAAATGTCCCAACTCCCTCCCGACGTTTTATGACCAGGAGAGCCTATTTGGTTGTGCGCTATATCCATCTCTGCCTTGCCCTAGTCGGAAGCCTATTCTGGGTCCTAACCGGATGTACGAGCCCGTCGAGTGAGCATGTCAAAGATGGCGATATTATCTTCCATACCTCCCGGTCTTCACAGAGTCAAGCTATCCAGTTAGCCACGAAGTCTCCCTACAGTCATATGGGAATCATTTTTTTCCGCCAAGGCCGTCCCTTTGTCTTTGAGGCCAATGCTACCGTTCGTGCGACGCCTTTAGAGGAATGGATTCAACGAGGGAAAGATGGGCAGTACGTCGTTAAACGGTTGAAGCGGGCGAACGAGGTCTTGACGGCTTCCGTGCTCAGAAAGATGAAAAAGATAGGACAACAATTCGCGGGCAGGCCCTATGACTTGGTGTTTGGATGGTCCGATGACCGCATCTATTGTTCGGAATTGGTGTGGAAAATCTATCACCGTGGTGCAGGTTTGGAACTGGGACAACGCCAAACCCTCCGGGAATTTGACTTGAGTGCTCCGGCCGTTCAAGCCAAGCTGGAAGAACGGTACGGAAGCCATATCCCCCTCGATGAACCCGTAGTTTCCCCAGCGGCCATGTTTGACTCTTTCCTCCTCGAGGAGGTGAAAGGACCAAGACGTGGCATATCCTGACTTTTCTTTCTAAAAACTAAAAAAAGGAATCCCAATATGGATGTCATTCGCTCGTTCTTTTCCCGCAACGCGGCCACGATCAAAATGTTGGGGATTGGCGTCCTCCTGTTGTTGCTCCTCATCCCGGTCGAGATGGTGGAGTCCCTCATCTCAGAGCGAGAAAACCGTAAAGATGATGTCGTGGAAGAAGTCGCCTCCAAGTGGGGACGAGGACAAACCTTCGTTGGGCCTATACTGGCGATTCCCTCAAAAGAATATCGAACACCCAATAAACGGAGTCCCATCGGGAATGAGTCGTGCCAGACCCCTAGGAAAACCGTCTACGTCTTACCCGATCTGTTAGATGTCTCCATGAAAGTCGAGCCCCATGTCCGTTATCGGGGGCTGTTTGAGGCGGTTCTCTATGAGACGGTGATAGACGTCCGAGGGCGGTTTTCGCTAGCCGACCTGCAGAATATCCCGCTACCCCAATCCAAACTTCTCATGGATCAAGCGATAGTCCTCATGGGCATTTCGGACATTAAAGGGATAAAAGAAAACATCTCCTTTGAGATCGATGGCACGCCGAAAGCGCTAAACCCTGGAGTAATCGGTTGTGCCATTTCTTCCGGGGTGTCAGCGAAAGTCACCGATGTCCGTAAATTAGATGGTAAAGAATTTTCTGCCAAAATTATCCTCAAAGGCAGTCAAGATCTGCAGGTCGCTCCCGTAGGAATGGTCACGACGGCTTCGATGGAGGCCGTGTGGCCGACCCCGAGTTTTAACGGTGCCTTTCTTCCAACCGAACGCCAGGTGACCGATGAGGGCTTTTCGGCCTCCTGGAAAGTCCTCCATTTTAACCGTACCTATCCTCAAGCGTGGGTGGGGGAACGCTACGAAGTCGAGAATGCAGCCTTTGGCGTCCGATTGTTGATTGAGCCCGACATCTACCGACAATCCATGCGCACCGCCAAATATGCGGTGATGTTCATTGGGCTGACCTTTATGGCGTTTTTCTTCGCCGAGATGATGAATCGCCGTCCAGTTCATCCGATTCAATACATCTTAGTGGGCATTGCCCTGATCATTTTTTATTCCTTATTGATATCCCTTTCCGAACATGTGTCCTTTGATGCGGCATATGGCTTGTCCAGCGCGGCGATCATCGGCCTCATCGCCTTGTATTCAGCCAGTGTCTTGCGAAGCACACGGTTGGCGGCTGTGGTAGGGGGAATCCTCACCATCTTGTATGGCTACCTGTACATCCTGTTGCAGTTGGAAGACTATGCGTTGTTGATGGGGAGTATCGGGCTCTTCCTCGTCTTGGCGATCGTGATGTACCTGACCCGAAAAGTGGATTGGTACGACATCGCAGGGTTGGAAAAGAACAAAACGTAACAAGGGAGTGTTGAATAATGAAGATGTAAAAGGCCATATTTCGCCAGGAAGCCTTTGGCAATCAACAGCGTCGGGTCGGTTCAAAAAAGTTCGTCCAGCAAGGCCACAGCCATTTTTGTGCGCGGAGCGTACTGGTCCTACGTGAGCACGGAAAAATGGCGAGAACGCCGCTGGCGGCTTTTTTCAACAGACCTTAACACAGAGTGGAGCCCATTCTGGCGGTGTAAGCAAGATGGAACAAGACTCCAAAACTGAAGCGGGTGATGTGGCTATCCCGACTGCAAAACCTTCTCCATGGCTTGTGGGTCTTGCACTGTTGGCGATTGGCTTGCATGTCTATGTCTCCCTAGTACGGCACGATCCATTCGTCTTTCAATTATTCGTAGGGTTGCCACTGCTTCTTGCCAGTCTAATCGGTGTGCTGGCGGCAGTCGTGTCTGTAGTGCTGAACGGTTCATGGGCATCCATGAAAAATCTTGTGTTGTCCTTGGCAGTCCTGCTCCTTATCTGGCCTGCGGCAACGCAGACTATGATTACGCAAT
The DNA here is from genome assembly GCA_965223275.1 of Nitrospirales bacterium. GTDB lineage: Bacteria > Nitrospirota > Nitrospiria > Nitrospirales > UBA8639 > Nitrospira_E. Next base: position 804,418 of record OZ244992.1, on the reverse strand, counting down.
CGAATATCACGATCGATGATTGGGAATTGTCACCAGATAAACAAACCTACTTTGTCCGATATACGGATGCAGGGTTTTTATCTCCCATAGGGGGGTCAGCTCTTCTTCCGGCTTGGGGGAAAAACTTGTCACGATGTGCGTTGCCCAAATATGTCACGCCTTTATATTGGATCGATAATACGACGCTGTTCGTGCAATTTGATCGAGAGCCATTGAAAGGAGACCCGAGGGTCGGAAATATCTGTGGAGTGAAGGTGATTTACAGTGAGGATGAACTTGTCCGCAATTCTCCAGCTATCGAAATTGGAGGAAACCAAGTGAGCTTGTTTGTCAGCAATGCGAAATATGAAGAAGAAACCTTAACCATCAGCTATGTCTTACGTGGGGGCGATGACCCTCTCTTTGTTGTCTGGCCATCCGTTGAGCCGGGCGGATCGGATCGGACGTTTGTGCGGCATGATCTCCAAGAGGCTCGTCTCATAGTCTCCACACAAATTGCCAACTGTCCGACTCAACAAGCCCGTGATAATCCGTACGGGTATCAAATCTATCAATTTGGGAAAGGGCCCTATTGGGGGCATATCAAATTGGAAGATCCCTTAACACAGACCGAACCGTATACAAACGATAAACAAAATCCCATCGTGCTCGCACAGAGAAGGCGCTTGACGTTGCGATTAGGGCTTGTGCATCGGGATGAGGAGGGTCAACAACCACTTCAATACCTCACGGCTTGTGGGCAAGACTTGGGAAACTCCCAAGTGATCCTGGAAGCTGAAGCTGGGATACGGATAAAAGGGACACGCGAGAGTTTGAATGGATTGTTGTGAATAAAGCTTCAGAAAGTGAACTCAATGGGTTGGGCTAAAAAATGGAGGTTCGGCCATGACGGAAACAGAGCTTGCCGGTCATAAGGAACTCGAACAAGTCCAGGGGATGGTCAATCGTACCCTCAGCAGGGAACTGGTCTTTTGGGGGATTAGATGGATAATCGGGTGCATGGTCGTCGCACTCATTGTGGCTGTCTTTCCGGACTGGTTTTGGCTCTGGTATCTGGTGGCTGGAGTGGCCATGCTGTCGCTCATCGTGTTGCTTGGGCCTAAGTTTATCTTTGCCAAACAACTTGAAAAGGCCACGAATACGGTTGACCAATTTCAACAAGCACTCCATATTCCTGAGGAAGAAGCCATTGAAGGCTTGATTATTGGGGCATGGAAAATGGATGGCGTGTCCCATGGCGTTCAAATATCCGGGCTGACTCAATACCAGTCGGATGGGTCGATGTCATCGAAAGGCACCATCATTTCTGATGGTGACGAATCGAACTTTTCTGTACGAGGCACGTGGCATCTTGAAGAAAAAGACCTGGTGTGGACGGTCTCGCATTCAGAAAACCCGGAAATGTTTCCGCTGGGCAGTACACATAGAGAAACACTCTTGGAACTGACCGACCAGAAAATGACTTACAGAGATGAGGGGGGAGAAGTGTGGACGGAATGCCGAGCTTCCCTATAGATATGGTTATTCCGGAAAAGCTCGTGAACCCAACCACCAAAATTTTCATTGCCACCCTCTTTTGCTTAATAATCCTGTCAGGCTGTATGGGGATAGGATACGTGGCCACCGTTCAGGATACCTATCGATGTTTTGCGATCCAGGAAGAGCAGCGGTCCATCCGGGGAGCTGACTGCAAGGCAAAACCCACTTCGGTTACCAAAACAGAAATCCTTTCCAAGCTGGGAGATCCTGACAACATGTGGCAGCAAGGGGATTTCACGGTCTGGGAATATGAGCGAGAGACGGCGATGCGAGGAGTGTTGATCCAAGCCGTAGTGCCTATTCCACTCATGATTCCATGGGGTTCAAGGACCGACCAGTTTTTCCTCGATGAAAATAATCAAGTGGTCAAGGCAGAATCGAACGATGGGGAGTTAAAGGGTGGGTTCTGCGGATTTCTTGTGGTCGGACACTTTGTCCCAGGTTTTGGATGCACTCGAGATTACCAGTGTTCGGCCGAAGAGCAGCAACGGCAGAATCCCCATAGCGAATCGGATTCTATCGACCTATGCCAAGCACGAATCGGGACATGGTAATTCAACCATGTGGTCTGGAGGCAGAAGCCGTTTCCAAGATATACCAACACAAACGATTGGTTTTTGATTTTTTTGATTAGGTCGTTAATGAGCCATGAGAATTAAAGTTTATTTTATCCTCATAGTAATACTTGTGTTTGTCGTGCCCGTAGTGTTAGCCGAAGATGAAACCGAGTCTCCGACGACTGATTGGGGAGTGGCCTGGACGGGTGGGATGGGGATTTCGTATCCCCTTCTTTTACAAGTGTCCGTAGCAGGGACTGTGCCGCTTATGGAAAAAGCTGAAAATGCCCCCTATGGACTTCCTGGTGTCCCTGCTGCTCGGGTAGACCTGGACCTGGGGCTTGGTGGAGGAATTTTGTCCGCAGGCGTGGCCTTGCCAACGACAATTACGAAGTCCCGTCGTGTCATTAACGTGAAGGGTGCCCTTCTCCGAACCTGGCTATGGAGTGGCGGGGCGAAGGTGAATCGAACCTATCAGGGGGTGATTGCCGAATTCGTCATTCCATCCCATCCCAGTGGGAAAATTGGGCTGGGCTATTTCCGAGATCCCCATCTCTTTACAAAACGTGACCATGATCTTTTCTATGTGTTTCTTGGAATTGGGTTATAAATTCTTTGAATACGCCCCCTTTTGCTGGTGAAAACGCAGTGAGAACATCTATCGCTGTAGGTTTATTGCGTGCGATTGGTACTTATCTATTCGTCGTAGTGGGCGGGACTTCACTGTTTCTTTTTCTCGCGCCTATCATTGGGTATATTCCGTCCGGTGATCGCCCGGGGGAAGGATGGAGCGATCTGTTTCCCGATGTTTCTGTGGGGCAAGTGGTTGACCATGCCTATTTTGTTGGGGGGTGGGCAGTTTTTCTTTCGCTCTATGCTGTGGTACTTGGCGTGTTCTTCTTTCTTGTGATTCGGGCCATCGAGTATATCAACGTACCGCGCCTAGGAGTACAGATTATTGGTGCCGGCCTAGCCGGTTTTTTAAGTGGCTATCTCGTTCTCGGCATTGGATGGTATATCGCGATAGGGCAAGTTGCGGTGTATGTATCAGTAGTATTAGGCGCATGTTGGGGTGCCTGGCTTCTGCCTGGAAAACGAGCACGTCACACAGAATAGGAGTTGAATGCAGAGAATGACGCTCACGAATTCTATGAAGGCCGTTCTTCTCATTGTTGTGATCATGCATGTGATGAGCTTCGTCGTTATTGACAAGGCTCATGCTAACGATTCGTGGGTGCATGTCGAGGGAGGGAGTTGGGTGTTATCTCCTGGAACTGTTTCGGACATTCAGGGGAACATTGCCGCATATGTTGGCTCTCAGGCAAAGGCCACAGGGCGTCAGCTTCAAGAATGGAAAAGCTATACATTCCAATACCAAGAAGCGGGAATGCCGGGAAACAAATGGATTTTCATTAATGCGTTCTGTATGGAATGGGCGGATCTTCCATTACATAAAGAGTTTGTCTTGGTCAAAGACGGAGGAACATGTTTTTTCCAACTCAAGTACGATCCACAGAAGAAACGATTTTACGATTTATACATCAATGGTGAGGCTTAGGGTGAAGTGGGAATTTTTCTCGAGTAGGGAAGCTTGGGAAAGCTTTGTCTCAAGTGTTAACTCTCGAGTGAGTGATGGATGACGGAGAATACTAATACAGCAAACATTCTTGATGTGATCTTGCAAGCTTGGGGTTGGACGGGGCTTGAGCCACAAAAAGTCCTCATGCAAAATCTGTTTGGAAACCTCATTGTTGAGGCAATAGACGGACACGTTTGGCGAATTTGTCCCGAGGAGTTGTCCTGTGACCGTATTGCTGAATCACAGGAAGTTTTTTGTGTATGTCGTCAGCACAATTTGGACACGGAGGTCAAAACCGAAGGTGGGGTTTTGGCTCTGTGGATGCATGTTATGCGGTCTTTCGTTCATAGTACAACCGCCTTCTGAGTTTCAAGGGTTTTTCTTTGAGTTTTCGCCGGCCCTCGAGAATCTTCTGCCCTCTTCCCAGCCAGATATCCTCTGGCGTTAGATTGTTCAGGCTTTCATGATACCGTCGGGTATTGTAGTGGGTGACAAACTCGGCAATTCGCTGCTCCAACTCCCCAGGTAAATAATAGTGTTCCAGCAGGATACGATTCTTCAGTGAGCGGTGCCAGCGTTCGATCTTGCCTTGCGTCATCGGATGATACGGCTTTCCGCGGATGTGACTGAGATCGTAGGTTTGCAACCAGTCCTGCAATTCTGACGAGATATAACAGGGGCCGTTATCACTGAGCAGTTTCGGTCGGTGTTTTTTGGCTAACCCTGCTGTAGTCAGTGCGGTCTTGAGTGTGGCCGTCACCTCTCGGGCACTCATGGTCTGACACAGTCGCCACGACAGGATATACCGCGAATCATCATCCATCACGGTCGAGAGGTAATACCACCCCCAGCCGGTCACCTTAAGGTAGGTGAAATCCGTCTGCCACAGCTGATTGATGGCGGTCGTCGGCTGATCAAAGTGGTCCGCGGCTTTCAGGACAATCCAGGCCGGGGAGGTGACGAGATCATGTTCTTTGAGAATCCGGTAGGTGGTGGCTTCCGACACGAAGTCCTGCCGTTCGTCCGTAAAGCGCACGGCTAATTCTCGGGGCGACAGCTCGGGCTGTTCAAGGGCCATCTCCAGCAGAGCCTGGCGTTGGTCCTCCGGGACCTGGTTCCAACTGGGGAGGGAGGGGCGTTTCCGATCCTCTAACCCCTCCACGCCATCCGTCAGAAAGCGATCGTACCAGTTGTAAAAGGTGGACCTGGGAATGTCCAACTGCCGCAGCGTCCGGGCAATTCCTAGGGAGCTGGCCTCGACCGTGCGGATAATTTCATGTTTTTCTGCGGCCGCATATCTCATATAGCGTCCTCCCCAGTCCCGAGCACGCTTTTTTTGAGCAGTCGATTCTCCAACAGCGTTTCAGCCAGGGCCGCCTTCAGCTGGGCGGCTTCTTGGCGGAGGTCACTGACATCCTCTCGATTGGCTTCGCGCTCCGTATCCCCGGCCAGCCGTTTCTTCCCGGCCTCTAAGAACTCCTTGCTCCAGCGGTAATACAAATTCTGGTGCAGGCCCTCTCGGCGGCACAGTTCCGCGATACTGTCCTCACCGCGCAACCCCGCCAGCACAATCCGGATCTTCTCTTCGGCACTGAACTTCCGGCGCGTCCGTCGTTTAATGTCTCGGACCAATTGGTCGGCTTCGGGTTTGGTGTCTCGTTTTGGCTTCATCGGCCCTCCTTTCGGGTCTAGGATGAGTCCAAAACATCACCTTAGCAATCCCCCCTCATTTGTCCAACCCGGGCTGACACGGAACATGGAGGGATTACCTAATCCCTACTTTCCGGATAGGAATGCCTTCGTGGATTTGTCGGAGAGGCGCTTGTGTTTTTCTGGATACTTTACAACGGGTAAGGATTTTCGATGTCTCTTCCTGATGGAATAACTAGCAACTAGGGGCCTTTCGAAATAGTAAGCTGAGAAGCCTTGAGGCCCTCGATAGTACATTTTTCATAAATTCAGTTAAGCAAACGCTAGGTGTAATAGGAGGATTTCACATGAAGAAAGTTTGTGTCTAATGGTTTGACTCTAGTGAAATTTCTTGTACGGTTAAAGATAGCGATCCCAGCCCCCTCACGATCAGTCCCATACACTCCTTTAAACGAGAGCGGCTCTTATGCTCGATGAGCAACGTCTGACCCTTGCCGTTGATCTTCATGCGAAGAGTTATGGATTGCTTGGGTGGCTGTCCGCTGCGGTGGAAACCGGACTCATCCGTTTGGAGAAAGCCCATGAGTTCATGGATCTTCATGATGTAGCTCATGATTGGTTGACAGTTCATTATTTAAATATTCCGCCAGCGCATCGTCCCGCAAAGGAACATCTCGAAACATTTGCTCGATTCTTTTCGACCTACCTGACGACCTCGTTTGATCTGGTTAAGAATCCCAAGTCTCAAATCAAAATGTGGTGTGGCTGTTTCTGCCCATGGTGTTCCTATGTTGCTGCCGCCCCACATCTTCAGGTGAAAAAGCTCTCTAAAAAAGATAAGGAGCGTGCGGAACGGCTGAAGGTGCAGTCTCTCATGCAGTTAGCGCTTGATCACGGGGTTACGCTTACTGAAAACGTTGCGGTCACCCTAGCAGGGAAAGACGCCATGCGTGAAGCGCTCGCTCTGGTGGCTTACGGTGAACAGCTGCTGTTACGAATGCAGGGGTTGAGTGACGGGCCTGCCGTGTTGGCCTTATGGCGGCAGTTTGCCTGGAATACTTCCGGTTCCCCAAAGAAAGGCTTTCGTCTGGCAGCGTTTATGATGCTTCGCGCCTAAGCAGAAGTCCTCGGGAAGGTTCAAGCTCATTTTGATGGGCATACGGTTAACTGAGACTCATAACGGAGGCATGCAAATCATTGTGTTTTGAAGGGATTGAGGAACGCTAGGAGGGGAGTATGCAATTGCGTCTAATTTTGGTCATGGCATTTATCGGGTTTATGCTTCCATTGCAGGCACATTCAGAACGATTGACGAATGGAACGGATTATTCCTTGGAGTTTCCAGCAGGCTGGACTCTTGATGAGACCAAAAGCCGATTTACCGTCGTTCATCATGATGGCTCTTCGTTTGAAGGATTTGGTGAGGCTCCCCCTGATATAACCTCCGTTGAGGTGGCTTTAAGTATGCTTCAATTTATCGCGTTGGCTGCCGGGATGTGCGATGGGGAGCCCGTGAGCAAGTTCCAATTGTCGGGGAATGGTTGGAGTGGCCATGGCATCCATTGCAATAATGCGGTCAGCGATACGTCTCCACCAAGCCAAATGATCGGTTTTACGGTAGAAAAAGACAAGACATTCTTTCAGTTTATTCTGTACGTCCCACGACAAGACTGGAAGACGAGTAGGGAGCAATATTTATCCCTTTTCAAGAGCTTACGTTTTTCTTCCTAGGCTTCCGACTTGGAACAATTTTAACCTCTTGGGCAGCGGTAAGCCTGAATATAAGGACAGATAGTGAGGCTGGTCATACATTCTTTAGGTTCCGACCAGTCCTTACTCGAAGGAGAGAGGTAGGGGGGAATGATGACAAAACACTTGTTTAAATAATGTTGTGAAATTAAGTATCACTTTCCAAGTTAGTGGGGAATGAAGTGCCATAACAATAAATCATGACCGAAATTCCGACATTACTCGGTTCGATCTCTATCGATTTTAGTATACCAATGGCGTTATTGGGAATTGCCATACAAAGCTCCCGATATCGTCGTCATGCGGTTGCAATATTAGGTGCCTCCATGCCATTTATGGTGTTGTTTATCATGGCGTTCTTAGGGGACTTGATATTTTATTCAAGTGATCCTGGACCACGATTTCCCATATTTGCCGCCCTTGGCATGTCCTTGCCCCTGTTTATTTTTTCACTCGTCTTAGGTGGATTGCTGCCACTCCTTTCTTGGCCAAAAAGTCTTCCAGGAATTTTTGTCCTAGGAATGTGTGCTGGCCCATTGGTCATAGTGACGGTATGGCTTGGTACTTGATGCGGGTTATGTTGTCGACAATGTGGTCTTTTTGAGTTCGTTTCGGGAGAAAGAGAGAGATTATGAGTGTTGATCAGGCGGGTTGGCATGCCGAACATTTCTATGGCGATGCAGATGATCAATGGAGTGGGACTCCTATTGGTCCTTTTAGCAATTGGTGTGCAGAACGGGAATTTTCGTTGGAGGAGGATACAGGCGTTCAAGAGGCTATTCAGCAAATTAAAGAAGGAAGCCTCAGTGCTACCGAAATTTTCTTTGAATGCTTTGATGGGAAAAAGGATGGCTCTTTCGAAATGTTTTGAAGCTGGGGTTTGTCTTTTGCTTTTATCAATTTCAGGTTGCGGGACGATTGGCAGACTAATTGACGACGATGGGTGTCAGAATTTGCTGTTTAGTGGAACGCGTGCCAGTTTAGGTAATCCCCATGGAGGGTTTCTTGATGCGCCATTCTCGCTCGTGGCAGACATTATCGTCTTGCCGTATACGATTCCCGCGACGATTCATGAACCCGACGAGTGTCAAGAAGACGGAAAGCCTCCGGAGATACAGAAAAACCGATCCAAGGACGGAGATGAGACATAGGTAGAAAAGACAGGTGTGAGTAATGGCGAGGCAAGTATCTGTCCAAATATTAAAACGGTTGGCCAGGTGGTTAACCTTCGGTGCCCTTACCGGGATTTTCGTATTTGTATTGATTCTTGCAGGATATTTCTGGTGGGTGCATCCGGGGTATGACCCGCTTTCGTTTTCCAAGGAATCTTGGGCGGTAGCTGATGCTGAAACTCGTGGTCATATGGTGGAGGATTTATTGGAGAACTATGTCCATGAGGGAATGTCTCAGGCCGAAATTCTGGATTTATTGGGACCGCCAGGCGGTGTTGCTACGGTTAAAGAAGAGTATGCCCAAAAATGGAATATGGCCGATCCAAAAGCTTTCGACACCTTATACGTTAAGCAATCACCGGGCTTGTTGTCTGAGGTTGTGTATGGTGTGGGTTATATGGGTTGGCGTCGGGAAGCCCCCATGGTTTTCGATTATGCTCTGGTGATTCGGTTTCGCCATGGCCGCGTAGAGGCGGCATACGTTCAGGATTAACTGAAGCGAAACTTTCTTTCCCATTGGTGCTGATGAACTAGAATGGTGTTTGTAGCCCGAGGACTTTCAAGGTGCATTGAAATAGCGGAAATTGGAAGCATTTTTTAGGTTATGGTGGATGTTGTCGGAAGGAGAGGTCAAATCACCAATAACAGTTTTGACTCTGCTGGCCATTCTTATTTATCCAGCCAGGTATTGCACTCAGAAAGATTTCAATGTTCCTAAGAAAGAATTCAAGAAGAAAAATTGCGGACCGTGGTCTTATTTGAAATATCCTACCCATCCCGGAGTTTGTTGTAGGCATCCAGTGCGGCCACTTTATAGCATTCGGCCAGAGTAGGGTAATTGAAGATGGTTTTGATGAAATAGTCTAACCCGTTGCCCGTCCGTAAGATGGCCTGCCCGATGTGGATTAATTCTGTCGCCCCCGTTCCAATCGCATGGGCCCCTAAGAGTCGTTGGTCCTCACGATGAAACAAGAGTTTCAGAAGGCCACTATGGTCTCCCATAATGTTTCCCCTGGCGATTTCTCTATACCGGGCAATGCCAATTTCATACGGGATCCTTTCCAACGTGAGTTGTTCCTCTGTGGCACCCACCATTGAAATTTCCGGGATTGAATAGATGCCGACGGGAAAATGGGAGGACATTGGCTCTGCTTCTACCCCAAATGCATGGCAGGCGGCCAGGCGTCCTTGCTCTGAGGAAGTGGCCGCGAGACTTGGGAAACCGATGACATCCCCGGCGGCGAAGATATGTGGTACCTTCGTGCGGAATTGCTTGTCCACTGCGAGTCGTCCGCGATCGTCGGTCTCCAGTCCGGCTTTTTCGAGTTGTAAGGACTGGGTGGCTCCGGTACGACCGACTGAGTAGAGGACCGCGTCGGTAACCAATCGTTTGCCCGAGGCGAGGTAGATAACGGTGCGTTGTTTGGGGGGCGTGGCCGGTTCAATCCTTTCAACGGTTTCGCCCAATCGGAAGGTCACTTGGTGATTCCGCATCTGATGAATGAGCTCATCCACGATCTCACCATCGAGAAATTCAAGCGGGCGTGTTCGAGAATCGACTAAGGTGACTTCGACGCCCAAAATGCCGAACATTGAAGCATATTCCAAGCCGATCACTCCGGCTCCGACAACTGTGAGGGAACGAGGCATCTGCTTGAGAGATAGAATGCTGTCGCTGTCAAGAATGGATTTTCCATCAATAGGAATTCCAGGCGGACTGGTAGGGTGGGTCCCGACCGCAATCAAGATTTTTTCCCCCGTAATTTTTGAGGAGCCGTGTTCATTGAGAATTTCCAGGGTGTGAGGATTTTGGAATTTTGCCTGTCCCTGTATCAGCTTGACATCATTCCGACGTAATTGCTCGCTGAGCACGTTGCCTTCAATTTGAATGACTTCTGTCACCCGACTGATCAGTTGTTGGACGGTCGGGCGGGAGGGATAAGGATCTTTGTTCAGGAGCCATCGAAAATTTAGGCCGGAAAACGAAAGGACCGCCTCACGGAAGGTTTTACTGGGGATCGTCGCGGTATCCAAACATGTACCTCCGACTACCCGTTGCTTTTCTATCACCGCAACCTGTTTTCCCAATTTAGCCGCCTGAATCGCTCCGCGTTGACCAGCCGGTCCGCTCCCGATGCAGATTAAATCATAATCATACGTTGAGGAGCCCTGTTGGGGTTTCATGTGTCAGCTATTCCCTTAATCTTTTGAATGAGATGATCCTACTTTATAAAGAATAAAGGGTAAATTCTTCGATGTAAATGAAGGGGGGGAATAAAGGATGTGTCAATTCAAGAGCTAGGGTTCTAATGGGATTATGAAATTCTGGGAAGGAACAGCTCACGCGGAGTTGTCGTGGGAGTTAAGGGTAGGAAGGCGCAGCTTGGAGTGTATGTATGATGATTTCTGGGGGACAGAACAGCCGAATGGGGAACAAGGATGTGCCTACACCTCGGGATGTGTATCCAAACATCGTTTGATGTTTCCAGGGTCCGGCCTTGTATGATCGACTGCAGCGGCTATGGGTGATGATGGGGCTCCCCCAAGGCAAGCAAATTTGGCCTCCATGGGAATGTCCGCATAGGTAGATATCTATTCCGGCTTCATGGGCTTCGGGAATGATTTCAGGTGAGTGGACGAGTAAGACCCGGAACGCATCTTGCGGAGCCAGATTGACGGCTTTTTCCAGGTTTCCGGTTTCGTAGTAATGCATGTCATCCAACCCGAGGAGCCAAATGGCATCTGATCCCTTTTCCAGGGCTTGGGCCTCATTCAGGAGCATGCGAATCCCGCAAGCTTCCAAGCCAGGGACCATTTCCAACCAATCATGATTGCCTAAAATTCCGGTAATACCATAGGGCGCATGGATCGACGCGACCAAGCTCTCCATTAATGTCAGTGTTTTATCGTAATTGCCGTAGGTCAAAAACCGAAAGTCTCCCGTGAGGACACATAAATCATACTCGAGTGTTTCCAGTAATTTTTTGAGGGAATGGCCTTTATCGATCATGCCCTCGATATGCAAGTCAGAGAGATGGAGGATTCGAAACCCATCAAAGGTCTTGGGTAGATGGGTTACTGGTATGGGATTATCGATGACTCGATATTTGGTGGAATTTTTTACCGCCAGAGGCCAAATTCCGGTGCTTTTAAGGGTAGTTTTGATGAGCCAGGCAATAAAGGGAAATTCTTCCATGTGCACGTGCAGGTGGCGGCCGTGCAAAAGCAGGGCGGAGTAGTGGGCCTGCATTTCCAATCTTCGGCTGGCGTGGTCTCGGCCAATCCGGTCGACGAGTTTGGCCAAGGTTTCCTGGTCTGGATGTATCGGTGGCATATGCTTGTCAGTATGATGTGTACAATTGTACTATTCTGCCATGCAACGCTTGGACCTTCATAGTCCTGGATTGCCTGACTTGCAGTTTGTCCTCATGGTGGGGGCCTTATGTACGTCGGACATCGAGAAGATGAATGCTCCCAAGTCAGTCAGAGACCTGGTCTTCGATCGCTGTTGGTCTCTCTTGAATGAAACCCCTCCGCCGACAGAGCCCTCCCAACGGGTCTTAAATCTACGAATGGGTGACGAAGTCACATTGGAGGCTTTAGTGGAAGTCATTCGTGAAACCTTTTCCTCACATAAGATTTCCGAACTCCTATGGGAACATCCTGTCAGCGAGCCCTCTCAAGAAACAACTCCAGAGGCTCGACCCCTTGTCGAGCGATTACACAAATGGAATCCCTCTTCTGACGAACCTGGTCCTTCGTCTGCTCCCTCGTCTTCTTGATCGACCTTCTGTTTAGCTTGTTCTCCTGCACCCACCGGTTTTTCGAATGTTGGTTTGGTTTTCCAGCTGATAATTCCGTTTTGCCTGACCATGGGGAGGATACAATTACTGTCGGTTGTTTTCTGGGGGAAACTAATACAATTCCGAGCTTGGGGTCACCAATCAAAAAAAGGGAGGGGGATTGCCATTAACCCGAGGTCGGATGCGTATTACGTGAATGACCGTGGGGGAAACGTTTTTCTACTGGTTCGGAGTCATTCCGGAATGATGAATCGATACTCAAGAATTTGCCGTTTGGACCCGAGCTTTGGTTTTCTGGGAAGAAGTGACGGTTCCCAAACGTCGGAACTTTGCCTCTCGCTCTTTTATGAGGGTGCTAACAGGAATCTTTTCAAGCAGAGTCAGATGCCGATGCAGCGTTTCGGAAACATGTTGAGCCAAAACCTCGGGATCGCGGTGTGCGCCACCGAGGGGTTCCGAAATGACTTCTTCAATGACCTGAAGATCCAGAAGCTCTGAGGCGGTCATTCGCAAGGCTGTGGCGGCGTCGCTCGACTTAGAGGCATCACTCCAGAGAATCGCCGCGCACCCTTCGGGAGAGATCACGGAATAAATAGCATGTTCGAGCATCAATACCCGATCGGCTACTCCTAAGGCTAATGCCCCTCCGCTCCCTCCTTCCCCAGTCACGATGGCGATAATGGGTACTTGAAGACGGGACATTTCAAACAGGTTGCGGGCAATGGCCTCGGCTTGCCCACGTTGTTCCGCGTCCACTCCAGGGTAGGCGCCAGGGGTGTCGATGAACGTGATGATGGGGCGTTTAAATTTTTCCGCCAATTTCATCAATCGCAGGGCTTTTCGATAGCCTTCCGGTTTGGCCATACCAAAATTCCGGCGCATGCGTTCCTTGAGTGTTTTGCCCTTTTCGTGGCCAATCATCATGACGGAATGCCCATTCAAGGTACCAAAGCCTCCGATGATGGCGGGATCATCGCCGAACAATCGATCCCCATGTAGTTCCTGGAAGTCCTCAGCAAAGTATCCCACATAGTCGGAGATGGAAGGGCGTTGGGGATGACGGGCGATTTGACTCCGTTGCCAGGGGGAGAGGTCGGCATACAGTTCCTCTTCCATTCGAGCTAATTGCGCAGAATATTTGACGATCGTGTCTTTAACCGAATTTTTCTTAGACTTGGATTTGACCAATCGGACGATGCGTTCTTCGAGTTCTTTTAGCGGTTTTTCAAAATCCAAATATTCTCGCACAGGCAGGCTCCTTCTATCGGAGGTTATTGAAATGTCACAGTCGAGGTTCCGAGGAGGCGCTCCACTTCCTCGAGAAATTCAGGGGTTGGCGCGATGGTTACATTGGTCAGCTCCGTCAAGCTCGCCCTCACATTGGGTTCGAGGTGAAAGGCCAGGGAAATCGGGGTGGGCCCCGGGTAGCGATGGAAGATATCCTGTAAGTCTACCAGATTTTTTGGCAAAACGTCTCCCTCATGAACCTGAAGGGTAACGTGCTTGACCGTGTCATGCTCTAATTTTGGCAGTGATTCGATGCAGGTGGTCTTGATCCTTGCCCCATTGTCCATGAGATCAACCGTGCCAGAGAGGCGGATGACGGAATCTGGGGAAAGAAGTTCTTCATATTGTTTGAAGGTTTCGGGAAAGATGATGGCTTCGACCGTCCCATGCAAATCCTCTAACTGGGCGTAAGCCATGCGATTCCCTTTTTTGGTCATGGTGACTTTGATCCCGGAAATGACTCCGCAAAGCTTCACCTCACGCCCCTCGCCCATATCGGGAAGTGTTTGGGTAGAACAGGTCGAAAAATGTGTGATGGCCAAGCTGTGACGGTTTAAGGGGTGGGAGGTGATATAGAAACCCGTGAGCTCCCGTTCGTATTTAAGCCGTTCATTCTGGGACCATTCGGGTTGAAGCGGGATGGACAAACTCAAGCCGTTATCTTGTGACGACGACTCATCTGATTGAAGGGCATCAAACAGGCTCGTCTGGCCCTGCCGCTTATTCCGTTGAACCGTGGCGGCATGGCTCAAGGCATCGTCCAACACGTGGAAAAGGCTGGATCGTGTGCTCCCCATGGTGTCGAATGCCCCCACTTTAATCAGGCCCTCCAGTACGCGTTTGTTGACTTTTTGAGAGTCAATGCGACAGCAGAAATCCGCGAATGAGGAAAAAGGCCCATCCTGATCACGTGAGGCGAGGACGATATCGACCGCACTTTCTCCTACGTTTTTGATCGCCGCCAATCCGAATCGAATCCCTTCAGGGACCACGCTGAAGTTTTTCAGACTGTGATTGACGTCAGGAGGCAGAATTTTAAGTCCCAGTTCACGACATTCCGTAAAGTACCCGACCATTTTATCCGTATTGCCCATTTCCGACGTGAGCAGGGCGGCCATGAATTCAGTGGGGTAATGGGCCTTGAGGTAAGCCGTTTGATAGGTCACGAGCGCGTAGGCGGCCGAATGGGATTTGTTGAACCCGTACCCGGCGAAAAAGGCCATTTGGTCGAATAATTTTTCGGCCTGTTTCTCGTGAAGCTGATGTTCTTTGGCGCCGGAAATGAATAAGGCCTTTTGCTTGGCCATCTCTTCATGCTTTTTTTTGCCCATCGCCCGGCGGAGCAAATCGGCTTGTCCCAGGGAGAATCCCGCAATTTGGTTGGCGATGGCCATAACTTGCTCCTGATAGACGATAACCCCGTACGTTTCTTTGAGGATGGATTCTAATTGTGGCGGGTCGTAGTGAATGAGGGAGGGATCACGTTTGCGTTTGATGAAATCATCCACCATGCCACTTTCGAGAGGACCGGGTCGATAGAGGGCCAAAATTGCAATTAAATCTTCAAAGGATTCGGGCTTGATTTTGACGAGGAGGTTCCGCATCCCCGAACTTTCCAACTGAAAGATCCCGGTGGTTTTTCCTGAACTCAGCAAGGCTGCCGTTTTGGAGTCTTGCAAGGGCAAGTTGTTGACGTCGAGTGGTTCTCCAGTCGGCTGGCTGCTATTCACCAGCGTGACGGCTTCATGGATCATCGTTAACGTTTTCAGCCCCAGGAAATCGAATTTGACGAGTCCGACTTTTTCCAGGTCGGTCATCGTATATTGGGTCACGACTTCATCATTGCTGGTTTTGTAAAGCGGAACATGATCCATGAGGGGTTTTTGGGAAATGACGACACCCGCCGCATGGGTCGACGCATGGCGAGCCAGCCCTTCCAGGGCCATGGCCGTGTCCATGAGTTCCTTCATCGTCGTGTCTTTGTCCACCACCTCTTGAAGCCGCTGTTCCTGCTTAAGGGCATCTTTGAGGGTAATGTTCAGTTGCGGGGGAACAAGTTTCGCGACCCGGTCGACTTCTGCGTAAGGGAGATCCATGACTCGCCCCACATCACGAATGGCAGCCTTGGCCCCTAAGGTTCCGAAGGTAATAATTTGGCAGACGTGCTCTTCTCCATATTTCTCGATGACATAATTGATGACTTCACCACGACGGTCCATACAAAAGTCCATATCGATGTCCGGCATGGTGACGCGTTCCGGGTTGAGGAATCGTTCAAAAAGGAGGTTGTAGACGAGGGGATCCAAATCTGTGATCCGGAGGGCGTAGGCCACCAGGCTGCCAGCAGCAGAACCTCTGCCTGGCCCCACGGGGATTCCCCGTGATCGAGCAAAATTGATGATGTCCCATACCACCAGGAAGTACCCGGCATATCCCATCGTATTCAGGACCGCGAGTTCGGTATTCAACCGATGCTGATAAGCTTCAGAAGGAATGGAACTCGGACGTTCCTTCAAACGGGCACGAAGTCCTTCTTCCACCAAGTGCTGCAGATAGGATTCATGGGATTGTCCTTCGGGGACTTGATAATCGGGTAGATACGATTTGCCAAATTCTAATTCTAATCCGCACTGTTCGGCGATTTGACAGGTGTGGAGTACCGCGCGTGGAAATTCCGCGAACTCGGCGACCATTTCTTCGGTGGATTTGACATAGAGTTGATCCGTGTCGAACTTCATCCGATTGGGATCGCTGAGCGTTTTTCCCGTTTGTAGGCATAACATGATCTCGTGAGGGCGGGCATCACGTTTTTTGAGGTAATGGCAATCGTTTGTGCCAACCAAAGGAATTCCGAGTTTTTTATGGATTTCCATCAATCCGCGATTCGCGATTTGTTGATGGTCCAACCCATTGGCCTGGACTTCTAGGAAATACCGGTCTTTTCCAAAGATGGAACGAAATTCATCAGCTACCCTGGTCGCTTCTTCGATATTCCCTTGACCGATGAGGTAGGGGACTTCCCCACTCAGGCATCCGGAAAGGGCGATCAATCCCTCCTGATGTTCCTGCAAGAGTTCTTTGTCCATGCGGGGCTTGTAATAAAACCCCTCCAGGTAGGCCTTGCTGGAAAGTTTGATGAGGTTTTGATAGCCGGTACGATTGGTGGCTAGGAGGATGAGATGATAGTACTCATTGTGGGCGAGATGTCCGGATTTCTGCGTTCGGTGTCCTGGCGCCATATAGGCTTCACAGCCGATTATGGGTTTGATGCCGTGGGAGTGAGCTTTCTGATAAAAGTCGATGGCACCAAAGAGATTGCCATGATCGGTCATCGCGACCGCAGGCATGCCAAACTCCTTCACCTGTTGAAGCAGGGGATTCAGTTGGTTGGCGCCATCGAGGAGGCTATACTGTGTATGGAGATGGAGATGAACGAATTGTGAGGCCACTCAAGATTCCTTCGAAAAAATTTTAATGAGGCTCATAAATGAAGTCAATGAGCAATTCAACGTGCACGTCCTTACGAGCCGATTCTGGCGCATCGCTGTAATAGGCTCTTAACCAAACCTATGATGGGAGGGTTTCGGAAGGTAATCCCAAAAAAATGGGTACAAGTATGTGGATAAATTGGTTGAGAGATTCTTGTCCCCACTATTGATTAGCCATTTAGCAGTTTGCCTAACAGGTGAGCATTGTTTGCTGGGTTTTGGTGGGATACAAGTTCTGGCGTCGAAACCTTGCTCACGGAAAACTACCTAGAAGAACCCTGCGTTTTTTCTCAAGTCAAAAAAGCAACCTGATGGATGTGTTGCCAGGCATTCATGATCAAAGGAGAACACAACGATGATTTTAACCACGACATCTCAGATTGACGGACATCGAATTAAGGAATATCTAGGCGTGGTGGCCGGAGAAGCCATTCTGGGCACGAATTTTTTTCGGGATTTTTTTGCCAATATTCGAGATATCGTCGGTGGACGATCAGGTGCGTATGAAAAGGAACTCCAGCGGGCGAGAGAAATTGCCTTTGAGGAACTTCAGGAAGAAGCTGAAAAGATTGGCGCTAATGCGATCGTGGGAATCGACTTGGATTATGAAGTGCTCGGAGAAACGGGAAGTATGTTGATGGTCACGGTCAGTGGTACGGCTGTTCAGATTTAACTGGTTGTTCTCTGGCCCTGAATCTATTTGTTGAATTGTTGAAGTTGAAAATCCAGATCAACGAAGTTGAGAAGAAAAATCAGTATTAATAATTTTCACTTAAATGAAAACATTGACGTGAATTGAATTTGGCCGATAAGATGGATAAAGAGTGTTGGGTTTTGGGCGATTTTTTTCAGTCCACAAATTTTCACGATAAATCAAACCGAATCCTTTTGCCACATAAGATACGGTCAATAATAAGGAGGATGTCATGAAGGGAAAAAAGGGAGTTGTCGAGTATCTGAATAAGATACTGACCAATGAATTGACGGCGATTAACCAATACTTCCTGCATGCGGAAATGTGTGGAAACTGGGGGTATGATCAACTGCATAATGAAATTCGGAAACATGCCATCGATGAGATGAAGCATGCTGAAGAAATCATCGAACATATCCTGTATTTGGAAGGGTTTCCCAATTTACAAAGATTAGGGAATCTGAAGATCGGGGAAACTGTCCCAGAACAATTGAAGTCTGATTTAAATCTGGAAAAAGACGCGGTTAAATTATTGACCGAAGCCATTGCCCATTGTACGTCAGTAGGGGATTTTACGACCCGGTCAAAACTGGAAGCGGTGGTGGTCAGTGAGGAAGAACACATTGATTGGATCGAAACGCAGATGGAAACCATCAAACAAGTGGGTGTGGAGAATTATTTGAGTCAACATATGCATGAAGGATAACGGCACCTTTTGCTGACCGGCTTTTCTCGAGGCCTTCCGCGATATCACATCCAGAAGGCCTTTTTGTTAATAAAAAGGCCTTGAATTATGACTGATGAACCTTGGGTGGATGCTCTGTATGAATGTTCGTGAACAAAGCGATTAGCAAAGAAACGAACGAAGACAGAGAAAGTCAATGCCCTACGCGTATCTGATCCGTGGTTGATGTTATTTTCCGAGTGCGCGGTCGAGGTTAAACGCGGCACTGATGAGAGCGAGGTGAGTAAACGCTTGAGGGAAATTTCCCAAGGCTTCCCCATGATGGCCGGTTTCTTCTGCGTACAGGCCAAGGTGGTTGGCATACCCCAGCATCTGTTCAAAGAGGAGCCGGGCCTCGTCTAAACGGTGCCGGTCGACTCGACCGGCCCGAGTAAAGGCTTCCACGAGCCAGAAGGTGCAAATATTGAATGTGCCTTCTTCACCGCTTAGACCGTCTGTGGTTTCGGTCACGTTATACCGGTACACCAATCCATTAGCCACAAGCCCACCCTTTTCTGGGGCTTGCCTCGTCGCGTCCAGAGTTTTCAGCATGCGTGGATCGGTGGGTGAAACAAAAAAGACCAATGACATCATAAGGTTGGCCGCATCCAATGAGTCATTGCCGTAGTGTTGAATGAAGGCCTGGCGTTCGGGGCTCCATCCTTTCTCCATGATTTCTTCATAAATCGCATCGCGGACTTTCAGCCATCGTTCCCGATCTGCAGGGAAGGAACGTTTATCAGCCAACCGAATGCCGCGATCGACGGCGACCCAGCACATGAGTTTGGAATACACGAAATGTTGCTGGCCGCCTCGGACTTCCCACACGCCTTCATCTTTCCGCTGCCAATTATCACACACCCAATTGATCAATCGTCTGAGGTGTTTCCAAAGATCGTAAGAAATGGGTGTTCCATATTTGTTGTACAGGTACACGGAGTCCAATAATTCTCCGTAGATATCCAACTGAAGCTGGTCGTAGGCCCCGTTTCCGATACGGACCGGACGGGAACCGCGATACCCTTCAAGATGGTCGAGGGTTTCTTCCTGCAAAGTATGCCGTCCGTCAATGCCATACATGATTTGAAGCGAACCATCAGGATTGAGTTCATGGCAACGCGCCTCCAACCAATGCATGAACTGGGAGGCTTCTTCCGTGAATCCGATTCGTAAGAGGCCATAGAGTGTAAATGCGGCATCACGAATCCAGGTGTACCGATAGTCCCAATTCCGTTCACCTCCGATTCCTTCAGGCAGGCTACAGGTGGGCGCTGCGACAATCGCACCGGTTGGTTCGAAGGTCAGGAGTTTGAGGACGAGGGCCGAACGGTGAACCATCTCCCGCCAACGTCCGGAGTAGGTGCATTTTGAAAGCCAACGACGCCAATATTCTACGGTTTGCGTGAATAAGTCTTCGGCGTGTGTTTCCGGGCTTGAGGAAGGTTGGGGCGTGGTTGGTTCAACGTGTTGCAGGCAAAAATCAAGGACATCCCCCTCGTGAAGGGTAATGTCCGCCATAATTCGGTCGCCATCCTGTTTAAGAGGAATGGGCGATCCAAGTCGAAGGGTCAGGTTTGCTGAACGAAATTCCGCCCCTTCACTGGTGATGGAAATCGTATGTGTATCGCGTCCATAGTTAAAGGCCGGATGGCAAACCAGGTGGAAAGTCATCGTGCCACGGATAGCCTGGACCCGACGAATCAACCCATGGCTGGTACAGTCAATGGCTTCTACCCCAACCGGCATGAAATCGATAACTCGCCCGACACCCCCCGGGGAATGGAATCGAGTCACGAGGACATTGGTGTCCGGCCAATAATACTGTTTGGTCTTGATTCCATTGGGGGGAGGGGCGATTTGAAAGTGTCCCCCCTTTGTGTCGTCAAGGATTGAGGCGAAGACGCTGGGTGAGTCGAAATGGGGCAGGCAGAGCCAATCAATCGACCCATTCATTCCTACCAACGCCGTGGTTCGCATATTGCCGATCAGGCCGTAATTTTCTATGGGTTGGTAGGGCATGGATTTCTTTTCGGTTTAAGGCCTCTCAATATTGATCCGGTGTCATGCCCGCGAATACAATACTCCGTTTATGTTAAAAAGAAGCCGAGTGTGTTGCGTAGGACAGCCTATAACATGATCGGCCACACGGCGGAACGATAGCGAGCATATTGTGATGTCAAGTTACCCCTCTCAGGTCACCATTCAAGATTCGACCTATCATTTTGAACGAATCCTCAAGGATGATTTCTTTTCGCTCAACATCCTCTATCGTCATGCCTCTGGGAAAGGCCAGGTGTTGAAATTGAGTGACTTTCGTTTTGTTGGTGGTTGGTTGCTCAGGCCCTTGGCCGCCTTCATTTCCAGGCGGGAATATACCATGTATCGAAGAGTGAGAGATATCCCTGGGGTTCCAACCTTAGGCCCTCGCTTTGAAAGACGTGGGTATTTTCATGAGTTTATCGAAGGCAAAACCCTCTGGGAATATCCGAATGGTCGCGAACTTCCCCTTGATTTCTTTGATCAACTGAGTCGGATTTTGACGGAAGTGCATCGACGGCGTATCTTTTATGCTGATTTAAACAAACGAGGCAATATTATTTGTTCGTCCTCCGGGAAGGTCTATCTGATTGATTTTCAAATTTGTCTCTATTTTCCACCAAGGTCCGGTTGGATCGGGGCGAGGTTGGATCGCCTGTTACGGAGTTTGCAGCGAGAGGATCGCTATCACATCTTGAAACATAAAAAAAAGTTGAGGCCGGATTTATTGCGGGAAGAAGAACGTGCTGGGACAAAGCGGTCTCTGTTGAATCAGGTGTATGGTAAATGTATTTGGCGTCCCTATGTTACCGTGAAGCGATTGATTTACCCACAGGGGAGCAATGAAACCATTTGGTATAAATGGAGACGACAGCAAGATCAATCTCCAAAGATGCCTTAACCGTATTGTTGAAACCTATTATTTGAATATCAAGGAATTGACATGGCCCCAGCTCAGGAAACCATAGGATTTGTTGGCGTTGGACGAATGGGCGCGAATATGGCGCGGCGGTTAAAGGATGTGGGGCGAACAATCGTCGGGGTTTGTGATATTGACCAACGCCAATGTCAATCGGTGGCTGAAGAACTTGGTTGCCAAGCCTTGGCTACGCCTGCTCAGTTGGCCGAAAAGGCCAACGTGGTCTTCACGGTGGTTTCCGATGATGACAGTATGCGAACAATTTACGCCGTGGATCATCCTGATAGTCTGTTGGCTCACGCTACAGATCGTCTCTTTATCAATTGTGCGACGATTTCGCCCCCTATCCATGTGGAAGTGCAAACGCTCGTGGAGCAGCACGGAGGACAATCTTTAGAGGCCTGTATGGCCAGTAGCATTCCTCAAGCACGGGAGGGAACCCTGTACTTAATGTGCGCCGGAAAGCCGGAAGTGTTTGAACGTGCGCAATCATTGTTATCGTTGCTGAGTGCCCAGGTGCGATTTATCGGCCCTGCCGGGGAGGCGGCGAAAGTCAAAGCTTTGGTCAATATGGTCATGAATATGAATACGGCAGCCTTGGCCGAGGGTTTAGGCCTAGGAGCCGCCCTTGGTTTAGATATCACAATGTTGCGCGAAGTATTCGGTCAAACGGGTGCGGCGTCTCGAGTGCTCCAAACTGACGGTGAAGATATGATAAAGCGGGATCACGAGTGCTACTTCTCTGCCGCCCATGCGGCCAAAGACTCGGGTATTGCCTATTCGCTGGCCGGACCTACCGGATTGCATCTTCCGTTGGCGAAGGCCACCTGGGAACAATACCGCCGGTTAGTCGAAGCCGGAAAGGGAGAGCTGGATAAATCCGGCGTAGCTGAACTGACCTTTCGGGATCGACAGCAATCCTCTCATCCTTAACAACTGAAATTGCCCATGAGTGAATCAGGGTATACCATCCTCGGCTCTGCCGGGGTGCCGATAAAGGCTTGGACCAAGGGTGTGGCCTTGGAAAGGGAGGCCGAGCGGCAGCTCCGAAATGTGGCCTCACTACCCTTCGTGTATAAATGGGTGGCCGCGATGCCCGATGTGCACTGGGGCATGGGTGCCACGATCGGGAGTGTCATTCCCACCAAAGGGGCGATTATTCCCGCCGCGGTCGGTGTAGATATTGGATGTGGGATGATGGCCGTACAAACCACTCTGAAAGCGGAACAGCTTCCAGATTCCTTGCGAGGCATTCGTCAAACGATCGAGCAGGCGGTGCCCCATGGTCGTACGAATAATGGGCGAAAACATGATCGGGGAGCCTGGTGGAATATCCCCTCTCATCATTTGCAAGAATGGAAACGGTTGCAACCGACCTATGACGACATCGTAGCCAAACATCCCAAACTGAATCGGGGCAACGATGTGAATCATCTGGGTTCACTGGGTACAGGCAATCACTTTATCGAGGTTTGCTTGGATTCGCAGGATGCCGTCTGGTTTATGCTGCATAGTGGGTCACGCGGGGTGGGTAACCGTATCGGGACCTACTTTATCGAGTTGGCCAAACAGGATATGCACAAATTTCTTCGGAATCTCCCTGATAAGGATTTGGCGTATTTCAAGGAAGGGGCCGAGCATTTTGATGATTATGTCGAAGCGGTTCATTGGGCCCAAGAATTTGCGATGACCAATCGGCAGCTGATGATGCGCAACCTCATCGTGGCCTTGCAGGAATCTGGTGATCTCCCTCCTTTCCAGCGCACCCAAGAAGTCGTGAATTGTCATCATAATTATGTGGCCGTGGAATCTCATTTCGGGTCGGAGGTATTCGTGACACGTAAAGGAGCGGTTCGGGCTCGGAGGGGTGACATGGGCATCATTCCCGGAAGTATGGGAGCGCGGTCCTATATCGTTCGAGGCCTCGGGAACGAGGATAGTTTCCAGAGCTGCAGCCATGGAGCAGGGCGAGCGATGTCTCGTGGGGAAGCCCGGCGAAGGTTTTCCGTTAGTGATCACGAAAAGGCGACTGAAGGGGTGGAATGTCGAAAGGATGCCCAGGTCATCGATGAAACCCCTGCAGCCTATAAGCCTATTGAGGCTGTCATGAATGCCCAGCGGGATTTAGTGGAGATTGTCCATACGCTTCGCCAGGTCGTGTGCGTCAAGGGATAACGCTAGAGGAGTCTTGCCGTCTTTAAGCCGGTGAAGCCTTCGTTATTCCCTCCTAAACAAGATATTCAAGATCTCTGCCGCCGATCGCTTGAGATGTTCCTGGTTATCTCTCCCTGCTTGCAGTAATTCCAATCTATGATGAGCCTCAGCGAAGTCCGGTTGAAGGTGGATGGCCTGCTGAAGGGCCTTTTCCCCTTTCCCAGCGTATCCCTGGGCCATCAACACTAATCCCAAGTCCGAATAGGCCTGAGGCTCCATCGGAAGCTTCGCCGTGGCCATATCCAAGGCTTCTGTGGCGCCAGGAAAGTCCTGAGTCGCCATCCGAGCTCGGCCTAACCAATACCAGGCTTGTCCGTCATCCTCATCTAACTGGATGCTGTGTTGGAGAGCCTGAATGGCTGCCTTCCATTCGTGCTTGTCGATATACACGGCTCCGAGATCGCGATAGGCTTTAGCCCAGTTTGGATCGAGCTGAATGGCCATTCGGTATTCTTCGATGGCCCCATTCGGGTCTCCCTGTTGATTCAGGAGAGTAGCCAACCGCATATGGGTTTCTGGGTCATGGGATTGAAATTCAGGGCGTTGACGAAGCGCCTCCCGGGTTTTCCGGAGTCCGGCCTCGACGCTGGCGTCGGTGACAGGCCCTCCTTGCCCTGGGGAACTCTTTTCTGTTTTTGAGGAAACCACGTTTTCTGCGAGGGCCTTCGGGAGCCAAGCCCCATTGGCGTCTAAAAGGCATAAAGCCATCAGTAGGATGCGATATCTGAAACCTTCTCGGATGAGAGAGATTACGGATGAGGGTTTTGGCGTTGTACGGTGATATACCATTTGGGTTTCATCCGGCCAAAGTCCGTTCTGCGGTTGTTCCGAAGACCTTTCTTCGGGTCAAGGACGACCGCGTCACCGTGATTGCTGTGATAGACCACCCAATGCCAGGAGGGTCGTTGTGCCTGGAGATGCCATTTGATGGCCAATAGGGCAAGGGAGGGGAGGGTGCTCCAGGTACGAAAAGGGATTTCCTGCAGGGAAGGCAGGAGATGGTAATGGCGAAGAAGCGTTCGCATATAGGCGGTATCAGACCATAAGCGAGGATCATCAACGTGGATTCCTAAACTGGAAGCAGTTTTCTTGATCTGTCCATAGGAGGACCCTGTGAGCATGGCGATACATGCCAAGCCGCATCCAGTCGTCTCTTCTTGGACAATGGGGAGGATTCCGGTTGTCATCGTATTATTAGGAGAATTTCCTTTTACTTTTCTCTGTGAATTGACCCCTTGTGTTTGCATTAATCTTACGTGCGCTGTAACAAATATTCTCTCAAAACGATGGCGTGATTGTGCTGGAGGTCACGTGATCCGAACAAGAGAGTGAGAGAGCCCTTTCCCCACACCCTTCGTAATTCCTCGACGTTTTTACGATTGAGTTCCAGTTCGGCATAGTACCGACGTTGAAATTCTTCCCATCGCTCAGGAACATGGTTAAACCATTTTCGCAAGGACGTAGAGGGGGCGATGTCTTTGAGCCAGAGGTTAAATGGGGAAGGATGTTTGGCGATACCGCGTGGCCATAATCGGTCGATCAAGACCCTGTATCCATCTTCCTGCCCAGGTGCTTCATAGATTCGTTTTACTTGGATTGGGTGAAGGGAAACTTTTCGTCGGCGTTTTGGGGGTTCCGTCGAACGTATTCGAGTTGCTCTGAAGCCCTTTGGCGAATAGAGCCAGCAATCCGTCGTGTGGTCGTTGACGAGTCCCGCAGCTTGCATGTGTGCGTACATGATCGTACTGCCCGCAAAACGAAATCCTCGCTTTTTGAGATCACGGGCCAATGCGTCGCTTTCTGGGGATGTGGCGGGGACTTGTGACGCATTCCTCCAATGATTGATTCGAGGTTTTCCTCCCACAAAATCCCAAATATAGGCATTAAAAGAACCACATTCCTCTTGAATGGCAAGAAAGGCTTTTGCGTTGGAGATGGCCGACGAAATTTTTAGCCGGTTACGAATGATGCCAGGGTTGTTGAGTAACTGTGTTTGGTGTTTCGGCCCAAATTTGGCCACCTTTTCGGGGGAAAAATTCGCAAAGGCTTTTCGGTATCCTTCTCGCCTGAGCAAGATGGTCTCCCATGAGAGTCCGGCCTGAGCCCCCTCCAGAATCAGCATTTCGAAGTGTTTGTGGTCATCCTGGACTGGTCTTCCCCATTCGGTATCGTGATAGTCAATGAAGTGGGGCTTTTCTCCCACCCAGGCACATCGAGTTTTCTTGCGACCGAGGGATGATGGTTTTTTACTCATGGGATAGCCGGTGGGCGTTGAACGTTTAAGATTAAGGGAGTGGGCAGTTCGATATCTCAATCCTTCTGTGGCAACAGGTGTAATTGCTTTGCTGAGGCTACGATCTTTCTCCTCAAACAGTCAACATGACTGTGAAGAGTTGGAGGAGACTTCCCCAGGCTCATACTTTGATCTTAAGATGGGAAAATGTACTTGAGAGCTAAAGATCTGGATGTTTAGCCTAGGGGAATGCGGAAAATGGCATAGTCGACATGTCCTGGTACGAACTTGATACAATACAGGAAGGTCAACAAAGGAGGGTGCATGATGAAACCGTACAGCTTAGTCCTTTCTCGTCCATTATCGTTTCTCGTTTCATTGGGAATAGGCACATTCGGGATGTTCTTGATGGTTTCGCCAGGGATGGCCGTTGAATCATCGGTTCCTTGGGAATGCACCGAATATGAAGGGGAGGTTCAACAGCGGTGTGTGAGAATGTTCGCTGAGTTGCAGCAACGAAAAATTGAACAATTAGAAAAGGAATTAGCCGCTCAACAGCGGGTTGTCGAAGAACTTCAAGAACAGATGAATACGCAAGCTGATATCACGAAAGACCTGGAGCAGGAACTCGACCGGAGACGATATCGTGCCGAACGTCGGGCTTGGGGGTGGGGATACCCTCCTTGGGGTCTGTCACTCCGCTTCGGCCGGGATGGGTTGTATGGCGGGTCTTATTTTTATGGGGCACCGTACTCTTATGGCCCACGGTATTATCATCCTCGACATCGTCGGTGGCACCGTCATTGGTAGAGGAAATCCCTCAATTTTCTTAACCCTGAAGCTTTGAGATTTTCTTGGATACTCTTTTGGGTCTGAGTCAGGAGTCATCCCGATGGACGATATTTGGGGAAAAGGCCGGAAGGCATACCGCGATGTATTCCGCTCCGTCAGGGCCAGGCGTGCTGTAGCGAATCCATTCTCCACGACTTGTTAACACCCCTTGGCCAGCATGGACTTCTAAAATCCCTTCCTTGGTTTCTACTTGGAGCATCCCCCTAAGGACAACGGTGTATTCGTCAAACTCTGGAGTTTGTCCTGGCTCAACCCACCCTGAAGGGCTTTGCATTCGGGCAATACTGATCCCTGATGTTCCAGAGTTGACTCGACCGAAAAATTCGTCGATGAGTTTGGGTTTATTCCCGGCAGCTTCGATCCTTGTTGGTTGGGAGATAAGAGTGGCCATTCAAAATGACTCCTTTAAAAAATATGATCGGGCGTAAAGTTTTCTTGGCGCGTGAATCGGAGTTCTATGGAGCTCCGGTATAGGGCACATCCAGATAATCTTTGGTGTCTTTGACTGTTGTCAGGGAAAGGCTCCAAGGTCCCTTGGCCAATATTTTGAGGTAAAACGTCCCGCCGTAGGGGTGAAACGCTTCACCTTTCGAATCCAGGCTATTGACCAGAACAATCGGTTCGACAGTTTCAAACCATTGCACGACTCGATCGCGTTCGCTGGTTGGACCCGAATAGGGCCGGCGAGCGGAACCATGTGCGATCAGGCGGAACGAAGGAGATTCCGCTTCCCATGTGATTTTCCAGCCGTCCTCTACCGTGAATGTTTTGGTGATTCCCGAACCTGAACCTTCGAACGTCATGGTAACCGGATCGGTTGATTCCGACTCCATCAAAGGGTCTGAGGCTATGCTTGTCCCGGTTATGATCCATGGTATGGACAGTATGGCAAAGAGTATCCAAATAGTTCTTGTTTTGGCCCAAATGGGAATGAATGGGAATTCGATCATAATTCTACTCAGACTCTGAAAGCCTGGACACTCGATGGCGTTGAAATCCTTGGTTTTTGGGTAAGCCTTGCACCTGATCTGTTTGCCACAATGAAAAAAATCCCTAGTATAATATAGAAGGAGGGAATTCCTGTCATGCGAAATGTGACAATTTTAGGTGGGGGAAAAATCGGGTCACTGATTGCCACGTTATTGCAGGAATGCGGTGATTATCGAGTACACCTTGGGGATGTGGATAAAGAAGTGGTTGTGGATTTATCTCAAGGCCTGACCTCAGACCGCTTCCAAGCGACCCAGCTCGATGTCCAGGATAGGAAGGAGTTGTCGCGGTTTCTTGAACAAGAACGGCCCGATGCGATCATTTCCAGCCTTCCGTTCTATTGCAACCCTCTTGTGGGGGAAGTCGCCCGGTCTTTAGGGGCCCATTATTTCGACCTGACCGAGGACGTTGAAGTCACCAAACACATCCGTCAGGTCAGCGAGGGTGCTCCGTGTGCCTTTGTGCCTCAATGCGGGTTGGCGCCCGGTTTCATCAGTATCGTCGCCCATGACCTCATGACCCATTTTGATGAGGTTGAGATCGTCAAAATGCGTGTCGGGGCTCTGCCCGTCAATCCCAGTAATGTCCTGAAATATTCACTGACCTGGTCCACCGATGGGCTGATCAATGAGTATGGTAATACCTGCTATGGAATCGAGCAGGGGGAAGAGGTGGCGTTACAACCCTTGGAAGGCTATGAAACGATCGAGATTGACGGATTGCTCTACGAAGCCTTCAACACGTCAGGGGGCTTGGGGACGTTGGCCGATACATACACGGGAAAAGTCAAAACCATGAATTATAAGACCCTTCGGTATCCCGGCCATTGTGAAAAAATCCATCTATTAATGAATGATTTAAAGTTGAATGACGATCGTCCGACTTTGAAACGTATTTTAGAGAACGCGGTTCCCAAAACTCTACAAGATGTCGTGATTATTTATACCTCGGTCACGGGAATGCGGCAGGGAGAATTATTCGAAGAAAATTATGTGAAGAAAATCTATCCTCGTACCATTGCGGGAAAATTATGGTCGGCGATTCAAGTGACCACGGCGGCGGGAATGTGCAGCGTTGTGGATCTGGTCTTCGAAGCTACCGATCGCTATCAGGGTTTTGTTACGCAGGAAACATTTGCTCTGGCGTCTGTGGTTTCCAATCGCTTTGGACGTTGGTTTTTGGGTAATGACGAGGAGTCCGAGTCGTTTGGTAGGATGAATGTATCGTGAAAACGGTTACGGACATTTTGACTGAACTTGGTCTCCAATCCCTGAACCCTGGTGGGTGTATGGGCCCTGACGGGTGGATGGGGATTGACCAATCGTCGGTGTTTGACTCCATCAACCCAGCCACTGGTGAAGTATTAGCCAGCGTCTCCTCCTGTTCGGTGAAAGACTATGACACGGTGTTTGAGGAGGCACACCGCGGGTTTCTTTCTTGGCGGACGGTTCCGGCCCCGCAACGTGGTGAAGTCGTGCGTCTGATTGGTGAAGCTCTTCGGGAAAAGAAGGATGCATTGGGTTCGCTCGTTTCCTTGGAAGTTGGCAAGATCAAGGCTGAGGGGGATGGCGAAGTCCAAGAAATGATCGATATGGCGGATTTTGCGGTGGGCCAGTCACGTATGTTGTATGGCCTCAGTATGCATTCAGAACGGCCTCAACATCGTATGATGGAGCAATGGCATCCGCTGGGTGTCGTGGGAGTCATAACGGCATTCAATTTTCCTGTTGCAGTTTGGGCGTGGAATGCCTTTTTGGCTGCGATTGCCGGAGATGCCGTCATTTGGAAGCCTTCGCCCAAAGCGCCCCTCTGTGCCTTGGCCGTTCAGCATATTTGTAATAATGTGATGAAGGATCAGGGATTATCGGGAATTTTCTCGTTGCTCATTTCAGATGAAGTTGAGGTTGGGAAAGCTCTTGCCGGGGATACACGAGTTCCTCTGATTTCGTTCACAGGGTCGGTTCCTGTGGGGCGTGATGTGGCGCAAACGGTGGCTCAGCGATTGGGACGATCTCTCTTGGAGTTAAGCGGGAACAATGCCGTCATTCTGGATGAAACAGCCGATTTGAATGTGGCGATTCCGGCGATCGTATTCGGGGCAGTCGGGACGGCGGGGCAGCGGTGCACGACGACTCGACGACTTTTTGTCCACGAATCTCGATATGAGGAAGTCGTTCAACGGCTCATTGCGGCATACAAGCAGGTACGGATTGGATCCCCCCTGGAGCATGAAACCTTAATGGGGCCTCTCATCGATGCTCAGGCTTTGGAGGAATTTCAGATTACCCTGGAAGAAGTCGTCGCGGATGGGGGGGAGATCGTCTATGGAGGAAAGGTTCTCGATGGGCCTGGCTTTTTCGTCGAACCGACCTTGGTCCGAGCTGAAAACCAATGGAAGGTCGTACAGCGAGAAACGTTTGCTCCGATTTTGTACGTGATGCCCTATCATGACCTCGAAGAAGCCATCCAAGCACAAAACCATGCTCCGCAGGGGTTGTCCTCTTCGATCTTCACCGTAAACCTGCGTCATGCTGAACGCTTTCTTTCTGTCGAGGGGAGTGATTGTGGGATTGCCAACGTCAATATCGGGACCTCGGGAGCCGAGATTGGAGGCGCCTTTGGTGGAGAAAAAGAAACGGGTGGTGGGCGGGAAGCCGGATCGGATGCCTGGAAAGCCTATATGCGGCGTCAGACAAATACCACGAATTGGGGCACGGATTTACCCTTGGCACAGGGCATTAGGTTTACCGTGCCCATGGACGAGGAGGATGCGTCATGAATCATCAGCATAGTCTCGAACAGCTCATCATGGCTTACGTGGATGAATATGTCGGGAGGAATCAGGCGGCCGCCATCGTGCGAGATCGTTTGGAAAATCTCGGAATTGGTCTGTTCCCTGTGTTGGATCATATTACCGTGCGGACGCTTTCGATCGATGACCGAGCTCAAGAATTCATCGAACAGGGGTATACCTATTCCGAGACATTGGAATATGAGGATTGGTGGGCCAAAGTGTACCGGGCTCCGGGATGTCCGGCGTTGTTTGTCGATCAGGCGTTCGAAGGGCATCGAGGGGAGACCAGTATTATTCCTCAGTGGGTCAACCAATTTGGTGACCGGACGCTCCATCACATTGCTGTGCGGGTAGCGGACATTGAACAGAGTATGGAACGGTTGGGTAGAAAAGGGGTGAGGTTTGCCGGAGAAATCGTGGGCGAGCGAGGGGGAGATTTGCGACAGATATTCTCCGTCCCGGAACAGGTGGAAGGCCAGGCCTTCTCAGTCTTGGAATTGGCCGAACGACATCGTGGATACCAGGGATTTTCTCCACCCCAGGCCAACAGTTTGATGCAATCCACACTTGGTGGATGAACCAACCTTCTATGTAAGAGGACCGGATTAGGCCTTTGCGGCCTTCAAGACAGACTTGGCATTTTTGGCTATGGCGCCTGGGTCTTTAGAAACCACGGCTGCGGCTAGGCTGACGGTCGCGGTGGCGAGGTTAATTACCTTGCCGACCTTCTTCAGTTTTTTGATCGCTCGCTTCGCGGTGCTGACCGATTTCTTGATCCCCTTCACGTTAATTTCCGATTCATCCAAAGCCAAACCAACAGCTTTGGTCGTCATGTCGGAGGCGGAATTGAGGAGGGACCATTCTTCATCCTCTAAGTCCCGCCGTTCGGTGGAAGAGAGTTTTTGCCAATTGGCAAATCGGTAATTTCCCAACGAAATAGACAAATTCCGGAATTCTTTCGATAACTCAAAGGCTTCGGTAGCTGTAAGTGCCATGAATATCCTCGGGCTACATGTTGTTGATGATGGCCAGTAACTCTTTCATTTCTTCAGCCGAATTTCTGATCTGACGCAACACATTGGGGTTTAAATCATATCGTTGGTCGTATAATTGCTGATGGCCTTCAGAGATTTCCGTTAACAGTTCTGAATAGGTCTGAATGCCTTTCGTCCGTTTGGCCGATTGGGCCAGCCGATATTCCTGCCATTCTTGAAGCGCAGCTTTTCCAGCAGGATCATTCGATTCCATGATGAGGGTCATGTAGTAGTTTCGCATGGTTGCCTGTTCGGTCTGTCTGTCTCCTCCGAAGGCCTCACGGACGATCTGTTGGAGAGATCGGATAATTGTCTGAAGGGGGTCATTGGATTGCTCGATCAGTTGCTTCAGTTTTCCCTGACGCCATTTGTCGCTTGCTACCTTCGTTAAGGTCCCTGTGATCTTTCCAAAGGCCTCCGTTTCTTCTGGGCTCGTCCCTATGCCTCCTTGAAGGGCTTGACTGAGTTCTGAGATTTCGTCGGAGTGATCCACGATTTCATC
Organism: Nitrospirales bacterium; assembly: GCA_965223275.1. GTDB lineage: Bacteria > Nitrospirota > Nitrospiria > Nitrospirales > UBA8639 > Nitrospira_E. The sequence continues at coordinate 772,601 of OZ244992.1, read as the reverse complement.
GGCGGCCAAGCTACCCAAGGCTTCCATGTATTCATGAATGATTTCATGCCGAAGAAGAAGAGCCGTTTTTTGCTTGGCACGCTCTTGGGCCATGGCGTGGAGCTGAGGGTGCCGGTCTGGAGCTTGGTAGCGTTTTTGGCGTTCGGGGAAACTGACGTAATTGTCGACGAGTCCGGTGTATTCGGCTGACTCAGCCGAAATGTTGGCGAAGTCCTGTATGGCTTTCAGGTCGGCGCAGCCTTGGGTGAAGCTCAGTAGTAGGCAGAAACATAAAACGATTCTCCGGTGAAAGAAAATTTTTCTAAAGCGTGTGTTTATCATAAGATTGCCTGTAAATTGGTTGATTAATGAAGTAGGTGTTCCTTTGTTTTCCTCGTGTTTGTGGATCAACGGAACATATGTGATCTGTGGGGGAGTGTCAATAGAGGGTTAATTTTAGATGCAATAGATGCAATAGATGTAATAGGACAAGGTGCATTTATTTGGGACCCAAAAGTTTTTCAGGGGTTATGGGCTGCAAGTGTTTTTAAATGTTTGGTCGGCCTTTTTTACTGCCCATAAAATATGTTTTTGATTGGGCAATATTATCGAATTTTCATGCTACATGTTTGTCAGTGATTTATGAGGAAAATGAGAAAGTTTCGATGACTGAAATTTTATATAAGCTTTTGGTGTCGAAAGCTATTTATCTCTGTCAGGCCATTTTTTTGTTGTCCTGTATGTCGGAGTAACAAAAATGCAAAATAAAGTATAGAAGAACTCTTGGCCTTAGAGACAAGAATGTAAAAGAATTAGAGGAAATGTCATGTAACGAACGTAATAAATGCCAAGAATAAAAAATCCCAATAGCCAATGGAAAAGACCTATTGATTGTTTTCAAACCTTAATCCTATACTCAATCGGGATGATGTATTGTCCGTACAATTAAGGTGAAATGCGAATGTTGAACACTTAATCTTTTCTCTCCAGGGTTTCATGTGATGATTCCAGATAGCACCCAAATAAGAAATTTTCTAAAAGAATTATGGAAGGAATTCAAAAGAAATGCTTTTGATGTTTCTATTCGACGCTTGAAGTCCCCTCTGTGTCAATTTATCGATTTGATTCGTCTGCGGGTTGGGCCTGGGAAAATCAGTCCAGAGGATTATTATAGATACAATTTATACGATAATACTAAATTCAATGAAGATGAAAAATATAAATTTATGTCTAAATGGCATCTTCCAGATTATCCCGGGAAAACTGAATGGAGGGTTTTTAGTAAAGATAAGTTCTTGTTTTATGAAACCCTAAAAGGACTTGGGGCACCTGTGCCAAAAAACTATGCTTTCTTCCATGACTTCAGGGGTGGGGGGGATTTAAAGGTTCTTCGAAGCCAAAGTGATCTTATGCAGTTTTTTATTAATGAAGCCACTTATCCTCTCATCGTAAAACCTACTGATGGAATCTATAGCAAAGATTTTCAATCGATACAATCGTACCAACCTCAAGAAACTCAACTTATTCTAACGGACGGAACGCATGTGTCTCTTGATGCTTTCATTCAAGAAATTGATTCTTTTCGTCATAGGGGAATGCTATTTCAGGAGCTGTTGGTGCCACACCCTATCATTGAAAAGTTATGTGGTCCGAAAATTTGCACCTTCCGAGTGATCACAGGTGTTTATTCAGGAGGAGTTATACTTTTGAAAGCCCTTTGGAAAATTGTCGTAGGAGGCAATGTAGCCGATAATTATTGGCGGGGGAATATGATTGCACCTGTAGATCCTACGTCAGGAGAAATTGGTCTTTGTGTCATGGGAATGGGGAAGGAATTAACTTTTCATGAAACTCATCCTGATTCTGGAGAACAATTGACCGGAATGGTGCTTCCGGATTGGGATATTGCATTGAAAAAATGCCTTTCCCTGAGCTCCTGCCTATCTGGCATCCCTGTTCAAGCTTGGGATATAGCTTTGACCAATCGTGGTCCAGTTTTCTTGGAAGTTAATAATAATGGCTCTCTTTTCCTGCCTCAGCTGGCATATCAAAAAGGATTTCGAGATGACAATTATGAATTTTTTCTGCAAAAATTTTCTCAGGGTCTAAAAAATTAATGGAAAAGTGAAACATTCTGGAGTGAATTGAAGTGTAAATGGAGGAAAAAGCATAGCTACTTTTTTTATGGTGGAATTGCAAGGGCCAGACAATTTCCAGAAATGAATCACGTTTGTACTTCTTGGGATGAAATTTGCCATAGGCTTTAGGTAAAACTTTCGCTGTATTCCTGCTATTGCTATCAAAATCTTGAAAAAACTAGAAAGTAAAAAAACCCAATAGATATTCGGAAAGAAATTAGAGTGGTTTAAGATGCAAATTCCTCCAGAGGGTATCAATCCCGATGTTCTCCTAGAAAAGCTTGAAAAAAACAAATTAGATGATGTTGATTGGAAGCACGGCCGTAGTTGGAGTTTAGTTTATTATGCGGGTGATCAACACACGGAATTCCTAAAAAAGGTTTACGGTTTATATTTTTCAGAAAATGGAGCTGGCCCAACTCTGTTTCCAAGTCTCAGGAAAATGGAAGCGGAAGTTGTTGCAATGGTTTCGGATCTTTTGGGAGGGGATTCCAGTACTTGCGGAACCATGACCTCCGGTGGGACGGAGAGCATTCTACTTGCTATAAAAGCCTACAGGGATTGGGCTCGGGAGCATCGAACAGAAATAAGGTATCCCGAAATTCTTGTCCCCGAATCCGCCCATCCTGCCTTTCTCAAGGCGGCACAATACTTCGGAGTCGAGGCAATTCCCATTCCTCTTAATGGGGAGTTTGAAGTCGATTGTGCATCGCTCAAAGACTGCATTACTGATAACACTATCTGTATGGTAGCTTCAGCACCTTCTTTTGCCCAAGGAATAATTGATCCTATTTCAGAGTTAGGAACTATAGCCCAAGAACATGGAATTGGCCTTCATGTGGATGCCTGTCTCGGAGGATTTCTCCTCCCATTCCTAAAGAAGTTGGGATATTCTGTTCCCCATATTGGGTTTCAAGTTCTTGGGGTGAGTTCCATGTCCGTAGATCTTCACAAAAATGGCTATGCTGCTAAGGGCGCTTCAGCAGTCATTTATAAAAATTTTGAATTGCGACGTTATCAGTTTTTTGTCAGTTCAGATTGGCCAGGTGGAATTCAAGCTTCTCCGACGATGATGGGGACTAGACCCGGAGGAGCTATAGCGGCGGCCTGGGCCGCAATAATGGTATTAGGTGAAAAAGGCTATTTAGAATTGGCTCAATGTACAATAGACACAACTAAAAAATTAATGGATGGGATTATAGGGATGCCAGAATTGCAGATTTTGGGAAAACCTAAGATGAGCGTATTTAGCTTTATCTCACACACTATAAATATTTTTGCCCTTGGGGACAGGATTGATTCCAAAGGTTGGAGGGTCAATCGTATGAATTGTCCTCCCTCCCTTCATGTTGTGGTGACTCCCAATCATAAGGCCGTGGTTGATGAGTTTTTAGTAGATATCGGCAATGCCCTAGAGGCTGAAGATCGAGAGCCCACCAAGAGTGCTATTCCGCAAGGAGCCATTCTATATGGAGGAACAGCTAAGTTTGATGCAGATACCAATATTAGGGAATTAATGTTGTCGCGACTTGAGAATAATTATATTCTGAAAGATTTTACTGCGGGAATCGATGTTGGGCTAAATAGGAAACATGATGGTAAAGAATAAGGGAAATTGGTCAGAGGGTTCTTCTGTACGCAATGCTAAGATTCAAAAGAGTTTTGATGAATTTTGCACCCGTCCTTTATTTTCTTTCCTCGATGATGGCTCATTGAAAAGCTCAGAAAGACTTGCAATTTCGGCCATTTGTCGGCGTCCTGAGCTAAGGCCTCTCCTTCTAGATGTTAAGTTTGGTGTAGGAGAACTCGAGTCCTGTCCCTTTGTCATATTTCCGAAACGCAAAATTGTAATCGACCGGGCTATCCTATCAGACCAAATTCTCGCTGCTTTTCACTTTTATCATCTTCTTGAAATTTCGGTTCTTCATTCTTGTCTGGGAAATTCAAAGACACGAATGGATCTAATGGCCATCGCCCTGGCTGCATTCCGTTCGACCATTGAATACTTTGAGGAAATGATTGAAGTTGAGCAAAAAGTCGTTTGGCCTTCATTGGAATTTTGGATTCAAGAGGCCATTGTCGAGGTTAGGGAATGTAATGATCTTGGTAAATCCGACCTTCAAGTTTTACATGCTCTTTCTGGAAAGCTTGATTCTTTACTCCCATTACAAAAAAACATAATTGCTAAATCCCATTTAAAATTCACTCAGGGTGAGATTGAAGAAGCTCTTCAGAAAGTCGTCCCATTGTATCCATTATTGCGACCCTTATCTAAAATATTAACTACTGGTGGAGATAATCGTCTTTCCCTTAACAAAGCAAATGGTCTTAATGCGTATGGTTGTAGTCCGCGACCTCGACCCTGGGCAATTACCTTTTCTTCTTGTACGGCCTCATCCATTTCAGAGCATGCGTATCAGGAGGCTGAGTGGCTTCGGCAAGACCTTTTGGCCAATGCTTGGAGGGGAAATCTAGTGGAGCGTAGCGAAAGAGAGCATCAATTGATTCGGAGGGAGATTGATGATCTTCTTAAGCTTGATTGTGTTCCAAATGCCAAAGTTATTTTAACCTCCTCAGGAACCGACGCAGAACTTCATGCTCTATACTTTGCTTTTGGAGGGTCACGCCTTCCCATTAGGAATATTGTCATATCGTCTACTGAAATCGGGAGCGGTACAGTCGCGGCTGCTGGAGGTTGTCATTTTGATAAAAAGACACCCCTTGGTATGAGTGTAAAAAAAGAAGAAGCCATTGAAGGTTTTCCTTGTGATCGCGTTGATGTTTCGGTCGTGGAATTACGTCACAAAAATGGGACCCTCCGAACTCTTAATGAATTAGATTTGCTCGTTAAAAATGAGGTAAGCGACGCACTTTCAAATGGAAATAGAGTGTTGCTTCATCTATTGGATTGTTCAAAAACCGGAATTGGGGGTCCGTCCTTTAAACTTTTACGTCAGCTTCGTAAGAAGCATCCTTCTGATATTGAGGTGGTGGTCGACGCTGCACAAATGAGGATTACCAGAAGAACAATGCATAAGTTTCTTCAGGAAGGGTTTATGGTCATCCTTTCAGGTTCAAAGTTTTTTACAGGCCCTCCCTTCTCTGGTGCGTTAATTGTCCCTCATCCTTTGGCTATACAAGTCGAGCTAATGGCCCCTTTTCCCAAAGGGGTAAGGGATTATAGTACCCCCTTTGAATTTCCTTCTGACTGGGTAGGGTTGACGGAAGAATTTTATCCCACTATCAACTTTGGTCTGTTATTGCGGTGGCGAGCGGCTTTATGGGAGATGCGCGCTTTTTACGCTGTAAGACCTCAAGACCGCTGGGAAACTCTTGCCACCTTTGGTTCGGAAATTAAGAAAAAAATCCGTGAAAATCCTGATTTAGAATTGATGGAAGCTACTCCTCTGGATAGGGGACATTCGGCTGGGAATTTCCACTGGGATGAATTGCCGAGCATTTTTACCTTTTTAGTGTATAGATCCCAGGGGAATATTCGTCTTCCTCTAAGTTATGAAGAAGCTCGATTTGCCTACCAATGCATCAATAGGGATGTTACCCCTCTTTTGCCGATATTTGCCTCTGACCGGGAATATGAATTAATGCGAAAACGTTGTCACATTGGGCAGCCGGTTCGTGTCCCTAGAGATGGGGGTGAATGGGTTGGGGCTTTGCGAGTTGCCGCAGGGGCAAGATTGGTTTCGGGAGTGCAATTCGATGAAGGTTTGGGAGTAACACCGGCGGAGCGGCTTGAAACAGAAATTCGAACAGCAGGGGTTATTTTTAGCAAGCTTTCCGTCATTTTGAAATATTGGGATCATCTGATTAGTTTCGAATTTCCGGGTATCGAAAACTTGCCACCAAGTTTTTGCCAATTTTAGAAAATTAGTTTGTTTCTTGTTGAGTATTTGGATCTTGAAGATAAGGTCAACAGAAGGACAGGCGTTAGCCGCTTTTGAGAAATGTATTTAGTTGGAATGGGTATTAGGTTTGTGTTTTTCACGAATGGTATTGGCACGGGTTTCATATTGTGTCGCTTCCTCAGGCTTTCCCATCTTCCGTAAGAGCGTGGCATAATTTCGAAGTGCACGTTCGACGCGGAAATGATCTTTTCCCATGGTCGATTCGGTGAGAGCGATCGTTCGCTCGAATAACGGCGCCGCTTCCTCAAACTGTTCGTTTTGCATGTAGAGCAAAGCTAGGTTATTCAGGGGGCCGGTTAGCCCGGAATGCTTTGGCCCTTCAGCCTTTTCGATGATGGCGATGGCCCGTTTCATTAACGGAATGGCCTTTTCTGTGTGCCCTTGAAGCTGTTGGATTTCCGCGATCTGATTCAACGTCAAGGCAACCCGGGGATGTTCTTTTCCAAAACTCTCCTCCGAAATGGTTAACATGCGTTGTAGGAGAGGTTCGGCTTTGGCAAATTGTTTGGCCGTGCTATACAGCAAGGCCAAATTATTCAGGCTCCCAATCACATGGGGATTTTCGGGCCCGACTTCTTTTTCCTTGATGGTTAAGGCTCGTTGAAGAACTTCTTCAGCTTGGTCGTACTGCTTCGTGGCCCGGTACAGAAGTGCCAGGTTGTTCAGAGGCCCAATGAGTTCCGGTGCATTCTGACCTTTGTTTTTTTCAGTGACAGTGAGGGCGCGGGTTAGAAAAGGTTCGGCCTTATCGTATTGATTTTGTCGCACGAACAGACCGGCTAAATTTTCTAGATCTTTGGTCAGGATGAGGGCTTCTTTTCCTGAAGCTTGTTCTCTGAGGACCAGTGCGCGTTCGAAAGCGGTCTGAGCTTCATCGAATTTTTTTTGGGTGACGTAGAGTGCGCCAAGATTGCTCAGGCTTGCGGCCAAATCCGTTGTCTGGTGGTTAGGGCTGTTTTCCTGGATGGCGATGGCTTGCTGCAAAAGTTCTTCGGCGCGGCTTGGCTCGCCTTTGGTATTGAATAAGATGGCGAGATTCGTGATGGATTGAATCAGACGCTCATGGCGTTCCGGAGTTTGTTCGGCCAAATCCAGAGCTTTTTGTAGGTCTTTTTCTGCTTCTGGGAATTTTCCATTGGCTAGAAAGGCATTGCCTTGTTCGGTATGTAATTCCCAGGGTGATTTTTCCTCTCCACAGCCGTTCACGGCCAGCATGGAAAGAATAACTATTATAAGAGGTATGGAGAGTGCTCTAAAGGTCTTCATAGGAATATGGTGGGCTTATAACAATCTGTCGCCTTTGTACTCTATCTAGGTGGAAAGGGGTGATTGTACTGAAGGGTAGGGGGCCTTGCCAAATGGGGCTGATCACCGGCCAGATTTGGAGGAGGACCCGAATAAGGAGAGTTGTGGACCCTCGGGCCGAATAAACGTTGATGGGGGCAGGTAATCCGGAGTTTCAGGGAAATCGTATTTGCGGTAGGCCATTTCAAAAAGTTGACTGATGAGCTCCCACGTTTTGCCCTGTCCTGAATGACGCTTGAAAAAGGCCCGCTCTCCGATGTTTCCCCCACGCAGTTCACTCAGTCGGGCCATGATTTTTGGAATTCTGTCCGGAAAATGCTGGGTCATGCGTTCTAGAAATACTGGTTCGACGTTATCTTGAAGTCGAAGCAAAATAAACGTGGCATGTTGAGCACCGGCCTGTCTGGCGCGTCGTAAGATTTGAGGGATGTCATGCTCGTTGAGACCAGGGATAACGGGGGCAATGGAAACCCCAGTGGGTATCCCCGCTTTTGAAAGTGTTTCTAGGGTCTCAAATCGTTTGGAGATCGAAGGCGCTTGAGGTTCGACCTTCCTCGCGACCTCATCATTCGCGAAGGGAATGCTTAGGTATACGCGGATCCATGCTCGATCTCGGAGATCCTGGAAAATGTCAATATCCCGAGTGAGTAGGCTACCTTTTGAAATGACACCAATTGGGTTGCGGTATTCAGAGCATGTCTGTAAGCATGATCGGGTGAGTTGAAACTCCGCTTCTAATGGCTGATAGGGATCGGTATTACCGGAAAATGCGATCAGTTCGCCTTTCCAGGACGGCTTACTAAATTCCTCCTTCAGTTTAGCGACGGCATTGGTTTTGACGACCAATTTGGATTCAAAGTCGGTTCCTGAGCCGAACCCCCAATACTCGTGGGTGGGTCGGGCATAGCAATAGGCACAGGCATGGAAGCAGCCACGATAGGGGTTAAGGCTCCATCGGAAGGGGATATCAGGGCTTTCGTTTTTGCTGAGAATTGACTTGACTGTCTCGTGATAGATCTCTGGCTTGACCGAGGCGGATGGTTGAAGAAGCTCTCTAAATTCAGTTGAAAACGGACTTGGTGGATTGGAGACGGGTTTCATGGCTTTTTAAAATTCCGGTTTATTCATATCCAACACTAAATCGTCGCCCAGATATCTCAGGCCTGGAATTATTTTGAAAGCATAAAAATCAAACTTTTCCCAAAATACACGGGTGCCAAAAATCTTATGTAAGTGCATCAGCACATGAAACCGAGTGATCTTCAAGTTTTTAAAAAGTGTACGGATAGTCATGAAATCCCTTGAATCAAGATTTTTTTCCCCTGGAACTAGTATTCCTCCCCGCTCTTCCCACCCCTTTGGTTTGACCCAGCAAAGTGGAGGGATGTTCAAAAGATAATCACGCCAGGGAGTTAAGCGAGGCTCTTTAAAAATCGCTCGACCACCCGGTTTTAAGACCCGATGGAGTTCTTGTATACAATTGGCGATATTGAGATGGTGTAATACATTGATGCCTACAGCGATATCAAATGTATTATCGTCAAAACGCATGCTTTCTGCTGGAGAGACATGGAAATTAATTCTGTTGCCAAAATTTTCTTTTAAGCATCGCTTCTTGGCAATTTCGGTGCTTGTTTCAGAGATGTCGACGGCATCGACTTGGTACCCCAAATGCCCATAAAGGATTGCATCAAGGCCCGTTCCACTGCCGATGATCAGCATCCGACTGTTTTCTTTTAAATGTGATTTCGCACGAGAATACACTGTCCAATACGGACACCATGGCCCAAATTTCGGTTGAGAATAATGGTCAAGATTGACCTTTTCAATCGATTCATTGGTCTTTGAGTACTTAAGTATGTTCTGTTTTTGTAGATCTGTTAATTTTTCCATGCCAATCTTAATTTTAACAATAACCTATGTAAAAGAGTATGAGCCCGCTCGAAAAGATGAGATTTGTCTCTTGACCCCTAGCATGCTGTTCCTTGAAGTAATATTTATTGAACAAAGGATGGGAAGCCTATTAACTAAAGAATGCAATTTTGTATGATAAATGGATGATAGGCTTTTGGGTGAACAAAATCTAAAATTCCTACGGCATTTATCGGCTGAAACGTCCAAAGACCTTTGTCAAAGGTCCCCCATTAAAGAAATATATAAAATATGTTAGCATTTAAAAAATGCCCCCGTAGCTCAGTAGGATAGAGCAGCGGTTTCCTAAACCGCGGGTCGCACGTTCGATTCGTGTCGGGGGCACCAAACATCCAAGGAAAAAGCCAGTATTTCTTCTATGGTTTGTAAGGATCTGGTTTTATTTGTTCTCAGCTCTTCATCTTTTTCTCCTTGAGTTCTAGGAGGATCTTGGTGGTCCGGGAGTAATGGTTTAGAGTCTGAATCCCTCTTGATAGCGTCTTCCGACGAATGTTGTCTATATGAAAGTGGAGGTTGTTATAGGTTTCCTCGCGGGCATAACCTTTGGCTACTTCTTTCTTTTGGGAGTAGCTTATCCCTCAATTATTTATGTTGATAAACATTCTTTTAATCGGAAAGAGTCTGGGGCTTTAGAAAAACCTTTTCATAGATTGCAGAGGGCAATTGAAAAAGCCCATCCCGGCGATGTGATTCAGGTAAGTCCGGGTGTATATAACCCTATCCATTCTGTACGGCATGGACACAAAGAAAAACGCATACAACTAATTGCAAAGCATCGAAGAAAAGTTGTCGTCCAGGCAAAAGGTCGGGCTCTTGATGTCAAGCATTCTTATCATACGTTTAAAGGTATCGTGTTTGATGGTGGGTACGGACCGCGACAAGTTGTCCGAGCAAAAGGTGCCGATTACTTGCAGCTTATTGATGTTGAAGTGAAACGTGGAACACCAAATTGTCTGGTATTGGGTGCGATTCAGCATGTTCTTATAGAAAACAGTGAAATTCATCATTGTATTAAGCCCTTTAACCCTGAAGAGAATGCAGATTCACATGGGATTACCGGAAGTTCTGTATTTGATCTCGTCATTCGTGATTCCCAAATTTATCTGGTAACGGGAGATGCTATTCAGTTTTCCCCTTCTCGATCAGCTTGGGACGATATCCGAATAGAAGGTAGTCTGCTATGGTCAGGAAAGCTTGATGAATCGGTCAACGGGTGGGCACAAGGTCAACGCATTGGAGAGAATGCCATTGATACAAAGGTAGGCAAATCCGCTCTTAATGGAAAAGGGAAGCGCCCAAAAATAATGGTTGTTGATACAACGGCGTTTGGGTGGAAAGGCGTTATAAGCAATCAAGGAGTCTTTAACATTAAGGAAAATGTTTATGCTGTATTTGATCGCGTGACCGTGTATGGGAGTGAAATAGGTTTTCGATTGCGATCACCAGCTCTTGTCAGAGTGCAAAATGCGGTTATTTATGATGTGGAATGGGGATTTCGACTAGAGGGAGGCATAAGAGGTTCGCAAGTTTTTAATTCCACAATAGGAGGTGAAATTTCAAGGAAGCCATTCATCTTTAAAGGAGGTGTCCCACGGAATTTTGTGATGAAAAATGTCCTCTTTTTGAACCTTTCTCCCCCAACGTTTTTGCAGTCACATTTCTCGAATCGTGTTGTTGAGGAAGAGGCATTCGTTGATGCCAAGGGCCATAACTATCAGCTTCGGCCAAGTTCGCCTGCTATTAATGCGGGTGAGTCATTGGCCTTGGTGGGAATGGATCGTGTGGGAAATCCACGTCCGTATGGTAAACAGTATGATATTGGTGCGTTTGAATGGGGTTTAAATAAATGAAAGCAGGCTTTTTTCTTTTAATATTTGGAAAATATGTAAGATTGTCTGTTCGATGGTTTCTCGCGTGCCATCGATTCTTAATTCTGGATTTAGCGGAGGTTCATAAGGAGAATCAATTCCTGTGAAATTTTTGATTTCTCCTATTCGGGCTTTTTTATAGAGGCCCTTTGGGTCACGTTGCTCGCAGACCTCTAACGGTGTATCAATAAACACTTCCAGGAATTCCGCTTCTTCGACCATTTGTCGGGCCATTTCCCGTTCGCTCCTAAATGGGGAGATGAAAGAAACTAAGACAATGAGGCCGGCATCAACCATCAATTTTGCGGTCTCCCCAATCCGGCGAATATTTTCTACTCGATCAGCGTCTGTAAAACCCAGATCCCGGTTTAGGCCATGCCGTACATTATCCCCATCCAAAAGGTACGTGTGATGGCCTAAAGAATGCAGTTTTTTCTCTACCAGGTTTGCTATGGTTGATTTGCCTGCTCCAGACAACCCCGTGAACCATAGAATAAAGGGTTTTTGTCCTTTCATTTCTGCCCGAGCCTGTTTATGAATGTCGACTGTTTGCCATTGAATATTGTCAGCTCGTCTTAAGGCAAAGTCGATCATCCCAGCGGCAATCGTCAGGTTGGTATACCGATCGATGAGGATAAAGGATCCGGTATGACGATTGTCGCTATAGCTGTCAAAAGATACTGCTTGATCTAATGAAAGGTTGCAAATTCCTACTTCATTGAGATGTAAGGTTTTGGCGGCAATATGTTCCAAGGTGTTGACATTAACCTTGTATTTCAATGAACTGATTTGTGCGGCCGTGGTTTGGTGCCCAATTTTGAGGAGGTAGCGCCGACCAGGCAAAAGAGGTTCTTCATGCATCCAAATGATCTTAGCTTCAAATTGGTCGGCCGTGGTTGGGCGATGGTGTGGGTCGCTGAGCAATTCTCCTCGGCTGATATCAACCTCATCTTTGAGAGTTAATGTCACCGATTGGCCTACTGTGGCAGACTTCTGATCTCCATCAAAACAGACGATTCGATCGACGATGGTGGACTTTCCTGAGGAAGGGAGAAGGATGGGATCACCAGGGCGTACCATCCCGCTGACGATAGTCCCGGAAAATCCGCGAAAATCAAGATGGGGTCTATTGACCCATTGCACAGGCATTCGAAAGGCGTGAGTTGAACAATGTTCAATAATTGGGACCGTTTCTAGATGTTCCATGACCGTGGGCCCGTGATACCAGGGCAAGTTTGAACTTGGATGGAGTACATTGTCTCCCCTCAAAGCGGATATGGGGATTGCCACGACTTCATCAAAGCCGAGTAAGCCCGTCGAGGCGGCATATTGGGTTCTGATGGTCTCAAATTGATTTTGTGAATATTCCATAAGGTCCATTTTATTAATGGCCAGAATAATGGATCGAATTCCTAACAAAGAAAGAATAAAACTGTGACGCATGGTTTGTGTGAGGACTCCCTTGCGGGCATCTATCATGATGATCGCCAAGTCAGCTGTTGAAGCTCCGGTGGCCATATTGCGGGTGTATTGTTCATGGCCGGGCGTATCGGCCACGATAAATTTTCGTTTTTCCGTGGTGAAGTATCGATAGGCCACATCAATGGTAATGCCTTGTTCTCGCTCCGCCTGTAATCCGTCCACTAACAAGGCAAAATCAATGTCTCCGCCCTGTGTGCCCACTCGTTTGCTTTCAGATTGTAAAGTGGCGAATTGATCTTCATACACAAATTTGGAGTCCCAGAGTAATCGACCAATCAGGGTACTCTTTCCATCATCCACGCTCCCACAGGTTAAAAACCGAAGAAGCCTTTGACCTTGCGAAGAAATCTTTAATGAATCAGAGGGTTCGGTGGTATGTGGAGAAGAGTGAAGCATTAGAAGTACCCCTCCTGTTTTTTCTTTTCCATGGAGCCAATGGCGTCATGATCGATTAGTCGTCCCTGACGTTCCGAGGTGCGAGATCGTGACATCTCTTCAATCAGTTGAGGAACGGTGGAGGCGGTGGACTCGATGGCTCCAGTCAAAGGATAGCACCCTAACGTGCGAAATCGGACAGATCGCATCATGGGCTCCTCATTCGTATGGAGTGGATATCGGTGGTCATCGACCATGACCAAAGTGCCATCCCTTTCAACGACCGGACGTTCCTTGGCAAAATACAGGGGTACCACAGGAATCTCTTCCTGATGAATGTAATCCCAGATATCGAGTTCGGTCCAGTTAGACAAGGGAAACGCTCGTAGGCTTTCGCCCTTTCGAATTCTTGTATTAAAAATATTCCATAATTCAGGGCGTTGATTTTTGGGATCCCATCTGTGGGCGGAGGTTCGGAACGATAACATCCGCTCCTTGGCCCGTGACGCTTCTTCGTCTCTTCGGGCTCCCCCAAATGCGACATCGAATTGGTAATGGTCTAAGGCCTGCTTGAGTGCCTCGGTCTTCATGACATCGGTATACACTGAGGAAGAATGGGTGAACGGGGTAAAGCCTTGTTCAAGACCTCGTTGGTTCGTATGGACAATAAGATTGAGTTCATGAGTTTTGGCCATATTGTCCCGAAATTCAATCATTTCGGAAAATTTCCAAGTTGTATCTATATGTAAAAGAGGAAATGGGAGTTGAGAGGGGAAAAAGGCTTTTCGGGCGAGATGTAATAAAACAGAGGAATCTTTCCCGATGGAATACAGCAAGACGGGGTTTTCGCATTCCGCGACCATCTCGCGAAAAATAAAAATACTTTCGGCTTCTAATTGTTGTAAATGGAGAGACTGTGATTTTTGCATGCAAATGGAGAATGAGCGAGTTTTAGGTAATTTTAAAGCTTTTTCCAATGTTGAATGTTTTGATGCACCTTTTTATTAAGCAAACGCCATTTTTGTTAGATGCGTGAATGTTCCTTGCAATCCACTCTATTGGAATACCTTAAGGCCAAATGGCAAAAGATGCCATGTTTCCCGGGGCGGCGGACCTACAAAATGTAACCCTCTACATTTTTGTTTTAATTGGGGGAGCGAATTACCTAGCGCAATCCTTCCTGGAATTGTTTTTCTATACAACAGGTTTTTTCATACACAACACGATATTCCAATAATACCATCCTAAAGAAGGGAATTTTTTTAGCAAAAACTCATCTAATTTCTGATATTTTTCCAATGAACTTCTATTCAGTCCAATCTTAAACCTTAAATAGTTCAAGCCGATGCCCAGAAATGTCACAAGCGTGAACTCTTTATAAGAAATCGAATTATTAAAGATTTGATTGATAATTATAAAATCTTCCTTTCCAAGCGGATGTTCATAGGGAGTTCTTAGGTGAGGGGTTAATTTCCTATAAAAATTAAGGATTGGGTTATTGCCCAAAGGCTCAATAAATACGGCCTTCCCCCCTGGTTTTAACACTCTAAAGATTTCTCTTAAAGATTTCTCAAGGTCTAGGTGATGTAGAATGGCTTTGCCATATACTAAATCAAAAATTTCTGGCTTAAAACTTAACTCTTCACAATCCATCTGCAAAGGAAACATTCTGTCCCCTTGATTCTTTTCGTCAATTCTTTTCCTAATAAATTCAATTGATACATTGGCAATGTCGACCATCGTCACCGAGCATCCAGAATGGTAAAATTCATTTGCCCTTTTCCAATTTGTGCCGCACCCATAAAACAAAAGGGTTTTTTGTTCGAGATCCCCCAAATAAAGGTCTGCCTGCTTTTCAATAGGCCCTAACAATTGGTTGTCATAGATAGGAAATTTGCGTGGGGCTAATCTATTATGAAAAGTTCTTTCGTATTCCTTTCGCTTGTTTGAAATTTCTTTTGTCATATTTGATTCCTTGTCGTTATTTCAATCGGATTGAAAAGTGTACGTCTTAAATGAAGGAATTTGGCAAACCAGGATTGTGGGCTCAATGAAGTTGAAGTTTAGAAGGCAATTAAAGGCCAATCCCGAATATTAGAAAACATCAGGTAATTAATGACTTAGAATATAATTTTACTTTTTTGCTGTTGTACCCTCAAAATAATTTTGGTTAGGGGACCTTGTTGGCTTAAGGAGTTGCGAATAAAAATTGAGACCGATAGAATAAAAGTTCTCCTTTTATTTAGCCACCTTAGGGCGTTTCAATTTATGCAGCACTTATAGCTGATTTCGGTATTTTTCTTTGCGGACTGAGTTATTCAAAAAGGATAAGGTTTTTTCCTTGAGGTCAGGTCTCCTATAGCCGATAGGTGGAAGGATACTAGACCTATTAGGATAATAACTCTAGATTCTTGCTAAAGAGTTTCGTTAAGTCCCATTGGGGGGAAGAGGTGTCTTATGCAACTGGTTTATTCTTGGTGTAAAGGGTTCACCCTGGCTATTATTGTCGCGCTTGTTCCTGGATTGGTTGGGGTGTGTTTCGCCGATTCGGGCTTAAACCAACAATCGAAAGATGCAAAGCGAGCAGAAAGTCGGGCTGAAAAGCGGGCGTTAATCGTAACGGATGATTACATCATCGGCCCTGAAGATATCCTAGAAGTTCATGTGTGGCGTAATCCTGATCTGTCTCGACCGGATGTCGTTGTCCGACCGGATGGCCGAATAACGTTACCTTTAATTGGAGATGTGACCGCTGTTGGAAGGACAACCTTAGAATTGCGTGATGAGATCAGAGAAAAATTAAAAGTATACAAGGAAAATCCCACGATAACGATAATTGTGAAGGCAGTTAGGAGTTACTATTTTTATACACAGGGAGCGGTTGGGTCAACTGGAAAGGTTCCATTATTAAGTCGTACAACCTTAATACAGGCCATTACCTTGGCTGGTGGCTTGGCTCCAGATGCCGTGAGGAGTCGAATTACCATTTTTAGATTAGGGCAAGAAGGGAGCAAGCCACGAAAAATTGTGGTGAGTTATGATGAGATCATTCTGAGGGGTGGTGAAAATATCGAATTAAAACCAGGGGATACCATAGTGGTTCCTTCCGAAACAATGGTGCTCCTTCCATAGGAAAATGGAATTTCTGTTATTGATTGGTTGAGAAAGTTATGAGAAATCAAATCTTAAAATTTTCAAAAAGTGTTATATGCAGTTTGATTGTTTTATTTTTAGGGTCAGGGTGTATAAAGCCGGATGTGATTATTCCACCAGGCCCGCCAGAAGAAGGATTTGTCTTGGGTCCAGAAGATGTCATCGATGTTGTAGTATGGAAAAATCCTGACCTTTCTCAGCAGGCCGTGATCAGACCAGATGGCAAAATTTCTCTTCCCCTGATAGGAGATGTGCCAGCTTCGGGACTCACGGCTGATCAACTCGCGCAGGACATTGGCGAACGTTACAAGGCATATAAGGAAAATCCATCCGTCTCCATTAATGTGGTCTCCGTGAACAGTTACTATGTGTTCATGGTTGGAGAGGTCAATGGCCCTGGCAAGCTTCAATTGAAATCCTATACCACTCTTCTGCAAGCACTTTCGTTGTCTGGAGGGTTTACGCAGTTTGCCTCAAGGAATGATATACAAGTGGTGCGAAATGTTGTGAGTGCTGATGGGCAGATCAAGGAACTCAGAATTCCGATCCGCTACGATGATCTGATAGCTGAAGATGGTGGCGTTTACAATCTGACCTTGAAATCCGGGGATACGGTCATCGTTCCTTAATTGTCAATAATAGATAAAGTAAACGAAGCAATATTTTCATTTATGAGCATGGCAAACATCAATGGGTTAGGCTTGAAGGCTCAGGAGCAAGATCAGGCTCTTCTGATCCAAAAATACCTCCAGATCGCGCTTGATCTAATTGTTAGGCGAAAGTGGCTGATTATTCTTTGCACCTTAATTGGCCTCAGTATTGGCGGGACAATGGCCTGGATGAAAAAGGACGTGTATCGATCATCGACGGTGATCCTGGTTGAGCAACAGAAAATTCATGAAAACTACGTCCCGTCTGTTGTCGGTGGTAGTGCCTCCGAAAGATTGTCCTCAATCACCCAACAAGTCTTAAGCCGGACAAATCTTCAGAAAATCATCGATGAATTTCACCTTTCTCCTGAGACTGTGAAGGCTGAAGGCTATATGCCGGTAATTGTGGCACTACGAAAAAACATCAAAATTAATATTACGGCCAGAGGGAGAAGACGCTCTGAAATCGAGGCGTTTACCATCTCCTTTTCTCATCATGACCCCATGATGGCGATGAAGGTCACCGCTAAACTCGCGTCGCAATATATTGATCATAACATTAAGATTCGTGAACAATTTATCGA
This sequence comes from Nitrospirales bacterium, assembly GCA_965223275.1. GTDB lineage: Bacteria > Nitrospirota > Nitrospiria > Nitrospirales > UBA8639 > Nitrospira_E. Next base: position 755,212 of record OZ244992.1, on the reverse strand, counting down.
GGGTGCGTCTGAATTTTTAGAACAAGAACTGCAGGCGGCTAAAAAGGCGTTGGATGAAAAAGAAAAAGAGCTAACCGAGTATAAAAATCGATTTTTAGGGGAATTGCCAGGGCAGTTGGAATCTAATCTCAGGACTTTGGATCGAATGCAAATCGAGAAGTCCAGAATTCAAGATGCCTTGAATGGGTTAGTTGAGCGAAGGCAAAACCTTAAAGAGTCGATTCGCGTTTACAAGGCTTCTTTGGCGGAGGGGAGTGCCCTCTCCTCAGGGAAAGGCAAACAAGGGGGCCTTGTCGACCCTTTAGTCAGACGGCTCTTTGAACTGAAACAAAAATTAGCTACACTTTCTACCGAATATACAGATGCGTATCCCGATGTGGTGACGGTGAAGGGACAAATCGCCAAGTTGGAAAAACAACTAGCTGAGCGCCCTCAAGTATCAAAAGAAAAAGAGGAAGGTATTGGGAAAATTTATGATCCCATGCTTGCGGATTTCGTGAAGTCGAAAAATGAGCTGAATATCCAGATATCCCAGCTTCAAACGCAATTAAAACGCGTGACCAGTGGCATGGATGATCTTTCGCAGCGAATCGAACGCACCCCGAGCCGCGAACAGGAACTTCTGGCGTTGGAGCGTAATTACGCCAATATGCAGGAAAATTATCAACACCTGCATAATAAACGGATTAATGCGCGGATATCTGAAAATTTGGATAAACGGCAAAAAGGGGAACGGTTCCGAATCTTAGATCCGGCGAATCTTCCCACGAAACCTGAAGGCTTGTCCCGTCTCTTGCTCGTCCTGGGTGGTTTTGGTGGGGGCTTGGGAGTCGGTGGTGGACTCGCCTTTCTTTTAGAACTCTTATCGCCCACGTTTCGACGTTCGGATGAGGTGGAAGTTTCCCTTGGTTTGCCCATGCTGGCCACCATCCCCAGTTTTCAATTGGCGTATGGAAAGTCCATGACAATGTTGCCGGGAGGAAAAACCACCCCATTTACCAATGATGCTCCCATCAAAGGTTTAGGCAATGGGAGCTATTATGGGTTGGAAGGAGGCAAAAAATCGCTCTTCTATAAAGGGGGGAAACCGAAAGACATGCCCGCTCAATTAGACCTTGTAACAAAATGGCGACCGGAGTCTCTGGTGGCTGAGCAATATCGAGTGGCGGCCACTCGCCTAGACCTGTTGGGCGAAAAGCCGATGGGCAATGTCGTGCTGGTCACCAGTGCCATGAAGGGAGAAGGTAAAACCTCGACGACTTCCAATCTGGCATATACGTTGGCTCGAGATCTGGATGAACCCACCCTCGTCATCGATTGCGATTATAAATGTCCCAACCTCCATAATATCTTCGTGTTGAGGCATTTTCCCGGTGTGGCGGATTATATTGCTGGAGAAACCTCTTTGGAATCTTGTCTCCAACAGATGCCGGATATTCCCTTATGGTGTATGTCGGTTGGCGATCTCGATGCGAATCCTGTCTCCTTATCCAAGTTTCAACATCTGTCGACTCTTATTGAAGCGGTGAAGGATCGCTTCCGATTTATCATTCTGGATGGCCCGCCCATTTTACCTTTGGCTGATATCAATCTGTTAAGTGGGATGGCGGACATTTTATTGATGATCGTCCGATCCGGAGCTACCCCGAAGGATGTGGTACAAAAAGCGACAGAAATGCTCCAAAAGTCTGGGCCTGCTCGCCTGATTCTGACTGATGCCTGGTCACAGGGGATGCCTTATTACGTCAAGCAGGGCTATTCACTTCCCTATTCACTCAGCAGTCAAAATTGAAGAAGGCGGATTCTTTCGCCTTGCTCTCACCCATGGCGAACTCCTCGAGTGTGTTGAAAACCTTCCTCCACTCTTTCGGACTCAAAAAACGCGTGCTCATTTTGGGTGATGGCAAATTGGCCTATGATTTGGCCAAGGTCCTCATCGATGACCATAAACCCCGTTATCAGGTTGTGGGGTTTTTATCGGGTAAGGCGGAGCGAGTCGGCACACGGCTCATTAATCCCAAGGTTGTGGGGACCGTCGATCAATTATTTGAAATATCTGAACAATATGAAGTCCAGACGATCGCGGTCTGCGTAGAGGATCGACGTGGGGGAATGCCCGTCGAGGCTTTGCTCGATGCGAAATCGATGGGGGTAGAGGTGGTGGACGGCCATCGCCTTTACGAGGAAGAATGTGGCCGGCTCTCCATCGATGAACTCAAGCCGAGTTTTTTGATTTTTTCTTCCGGATTTCGCCGAAAACCCGTCGTGATGATCATGAAACGGATCGGTGATATCGTGGGGTCTGCGATTGGGTTGGCCTTCTTGGCTCCGCTCATGGGGACCATTGCCTTGCTCATCAAATGGGATTCTCCCGGACCGGTCTTGTACCGACAAACCAGGGTGGGGCTTCATGGCTATCCGTATGTTCTGCTCAAATTTCGCTCGATGCGGGAAGATGCCGAGGCCGAAGGAGTCAGATGGGCGGAAGAGGGAGATGTCCGCATCACCAAGTTTGGGCATTGGCTCCGGAAATTGCGCCTGGATGAATTGCCGCAATTTATCAATGTCTTAAAAGGGGAAATGAGTCTAGTCGGGCCACGTCCAGAGCGGCCCCATTTTGTGGAAGATTTACGGAAGGAAATCCCTTACTATGATCTCCGGCATACAGTTCGGCCGGGAATTACGGGATGGGCGCAAACGTGTTTTCAATATGCGGCCTCGTTAGAAGATTCGCACGTGAAATTACAGTACGATCTCTATTATGTGAAAAACCTCTCGTTATGGTTGGATATTCGAATTCTCCTTCGGACGGTACGAGTGGTGCTACTGGGGAGTGGGGCCAGGTAGAATTTCTCAAGAGTGCGAACTCTACCAAGCGAAAAGGTGCTTGATGATTCATGGATTAAGCTTTGACATTGAAGAGCATTTTCACGTCGCTGCGTTCGATAGCGCGACTCGGCGCCGGCACTGGGATACCCAAGAAAGTCGAGTCGAGCGTAATACTCAGGTCATTCTGGACCTGTTAGAAAAAAATGGACTCAAAGCCACGATGTTTATCTTGGGATGGGTCGCCGAACGTCATAAACATATGGTGCAGCGCCTCAGTCAGGCTGGCCATGAAATCGCCGCCCATGGGTATGCGCACGAACTTATTACAGGGCAAACGCCGCAAGCGTTTCGTGAGGATGTCCGGAAGGCCAAAGACATCTTAGAAAAGATTACCGGGAAGGAAATCGTAGGGTACCGGGCGCCAACCTTTTCCATCACCAAAGAAACCCAATGGGCGCTCCCCATCTTAGTAGAAGAAGGCTACCGATATGATTCGAGTATCGTGCCGATCGTCCATGATTATTATGGGGTTCCAGGGGCCAATCCTGCCATCCATACTCTCACGACCGAATCCGGGCCGCTCATCGAAGTGCCCCCTTCAACCTGTGAATGGGCGGGGTTGACCATTCCGGTAGCCGGAGGCGGATATTTTCGCCTGTTCCCCTATCCTCTGCTGCGGAAACTTCTCCGCCGTGTTGAGGCAAAAGGAAGACCGCTGGTCATGTACCTCCATCCCTGGGAACTGGACCCCGAACAACCGCGTATGCGGGGCTCCTACCTGGCCCAATTCCGCCATTATCTGAATCTGGATAAAGTCCAAGGACGGTTGACCCAACTCGTTCAGGACTTCTCTTTCGGACCCATTCAGGACCTCCTTCCTCAGTAATCTCCTTTGAATCACCCTCAGGTAAAGCGGGGCCAGGCAGGCCTCTGTATTTTCAAGCAAGCTCGTTCGTTTTTGGATAGGCCTAAGCAGGTCAACGGAGAGTATTGCTAAAAGTGACGCTGTAATGCGTGATGGGGTAGGAAAAATTTAGGAGAGTGGGTTCAAAACCTTAAGCCAGGAAAATTTTCGAAAATCAGAATCTGTGGTGTACAGAGTGGAGATGTCATGTTGCCGCAGCAACGCGACCAAATGGGCATCGGGCACAAGATTTCCACGGACGTGAAGGGAAGAGGTAATGTCTTTATAGATGTCTAAAAACCCCTCCATCTCTGAAAGAGTTCTGACGTGAGGGCGATCAACCAATTGGCGAATGTTGTCCAACGCTAATGTAGGGGAAAGCGGGTGGGAAAAGATACGAGGGTGAGTGGCCATCCGAACATAAGAGAGAAGTGTGGACCAGGCGATATAACAGAGTTCAGGGCCTTGGCTGGCTTCCCTGAGGAAATTTCTGGCCTGTGTATGAAAAGGACTGGTTTGATCGGAGGCGTACAGAAGCAGGTTGACATCAAGACCAAAACTCACTCGCGTTCCTCATCCAGGAGGGCATAGAGCGAATCTTTATCCATGAGGTCCACTTGTGCCTCCATGGGGCGGGTATTCCAATTCAAAGAGGAAGGGGATGGCTGTTGCTTGCGCATGTCCAAGGCTTCGGCCAGGAGTTGGGAGACCAGTTGGCCCAGTGAACGGCCCTCTTTTTTTTGCAGGGCCTTGACCTCTTTGAGGATGGGGGAATCAATATCAAGGGTTGTTCGTGACATGATGTTTTGATGCTACTAATAAAAACATCAGATGTCAATTGCGAAGGACTACTGACGGTTATCCAAAGATATCATCGGGCTTTCTAGACCAACGAAGAAAGTGAACGGTGAAAATGCCATTTTGGCACAAAAAAACGGGGTGAGGATTCAATCCTCACCCCGTTTTGGAAATTACCTTCTCTATCCCGGAATTAGGCTTGGGACTTTTTCCAGCGCCAGAAGCCTAAGCCCGCCAATCCGGTTCCGAACAGGATGACGGTTCCAGGCTCAGGAACCGCGGTACCTGAGGTTGATGCATCGAATTGAGTAACTGCACCAGCGGCTACCGTAACGTCTAAGTTCAATGTAAGTGAATAGGGGTTTGATGGATTAATAATTCCTAAACCAGACGTGTCAAAAACACCGCTACCAGTTAAATCACTGCCAATTTGTGTTCCCATTCCGAATTCGGTATTGGTGTTATCTGCCCATACTTCAAATGTCACATCGCCTGTTGTTGCTAGTGCAGAATTAATCAGGTTGAGGAAGCTTATGGGAACTCCACCGACGTTAGTGAAGTCGGTATCAGTCAGCATTATATTTATTGTACCTCCACCACTTGCAGCGAGATTTGACACTACAAGGGATAACTCAGGACTTGTGGCTGACCCAATTTGAGGCTTGGAAGATCCGATTGTGACACTGAAGGAGTCAAAATCTCCGACCTGGCCTACAAAAGTAATTACCCCTGCATCCCCGTTCGAGTCACCTACACCGCCATCGTCAACCTGTACAGTTGTACCATTATTATCATCAAGCTTTAGAATCATTCCTGCAAAGGAAGCTACAGGAAGACTGAATACAAATACAGCCGCCGTCGCAATAGCTAATTTCTTAAACATGAGGGGACCTCCTTAAAATCTAGAATCCAAATGAAATGTGTGTTTGTGTCGATCAAAAATTTTCATGACTAGCCTGATGTTAAGCAATCGTGATGCCAAGTGTGTTTTTGGTGAAATATGGCTCGATTATATCCTTAAAATATTATTAAAAACAATGTTTTAGTGATTTAATACTTTTCTGACCCTTAAGTTCACGAAGTTGAAAGGAATACGAAGGTTGATAAAATTTTCGACGTTTTTGTGAGAAATTGCATGGGTTTTGTGGCTGATATGGAGGAGGATTTCTTGGAAATTGACGTTTTCAGTCCTCACTACGCTTCTTTCATGTGCCTGGTGTACAGTGGGCTCTCGGGCAATAACCTACATTTTGTCAATGTAAACAAATATTTATGTCGTAACTGGCATTAATAATCGTTAATTGCAGGAAACTCTCATTTCATTTTGGAATTTTGACCAGCAGAATGGCGCTGGTGAAAAAGACTGTCGGCTTTTCTATCATTTTGCAGGAATTTGAATAAACAGCAATAAATCCATCGCTTTGTTTCAGAAGATGAAGGTTTTTTGAGGGAAATAGAGTGTTGTTAGGATTGGCTCAAGGTAGAATTGGCTGAAATTTGCGCAAAATTGGTTGTGAAGATCAGATCTAGAGTCTTTTGCCCCTAACATGGGTTTTTTGGGGTATTGGAACTAAAGAGGGTTTTCACATATTCTGAGCGATTAAACCCAATTGGGGGTGGCAAAATGGTGAGGTATCCTTAATGGGGCCAAATTTACGAAAATTGGGGTTTTGGTATTTGAGGAGCCTGGATAAGGAAGGTCATAGAAAATAATATGTAGTATGTGCTAGGTTTATATACTCTTCTGATGCCATAGAGTACTTATAACCGAGGTGTTAGATTGTTCCCTTAACCTGATTCCAGGGACAGGGACAATTGGGGAAGGTTACCTAATCGGTGTTTTTTCGAAACAGTTGTCGGGAAATACCCACCAGAAAGAGTCCAGATCCAAAGAGGACGACGGTGGATGGCTCCGGGATGGGGTTGGTCGGACTTGAGGGAGCATCGATCGTCTTTGTTTTGGTGATACTAAATTGTGACCCAACGTCTCCAAGTATGAAAGCCCATTGAAATGCCCAGGTGACATCTTCTCCTGGACCGGCTGAATTGGGACCTAATAAGAAAAGAGGCGCCGGGGATGAATTGAGGGCATCTAGGGTCGAGGAACCGATGCCGGCTTGACTAAAGAACGTTCCGGGAATCGTGGTTGAAACCGATTCCGCCATCTGGACCCCTCCACCGGTTTGAGTGGCGGTTCCAGCGGCGATGGTGACCGCATCTCCATTTATTGGATCTAATTCAAAATCGGAAAATTGATAAAAATAGAAACTTAGGGGTGATTGGGAGTTATTGGTAAATTCGATGGTTTCGTGAATTTGGGCCTGTCCCGATCCATCGACACCTCCCATCAGTTGATAAGTGATGTCCACCCAATAAGTGTCGCTACTCCCATAGCGGGTTAAAAATTCATTGGTTGAGCCATTCAAAAATCCGGTAGCCGTAGGGTCGGGAGCTGAAACTTGGTCGATGGAGACCTGCGGATCTCCTTGAGGCGAGGCAATCCAGAACCATTGTTGGGCCAGGTAATCGACTCCATCGACCGTCCAATCACTCATCCCATTTTGGGATGTGGGGTCAATGGTGGCGGTGGAGTTGCCACTGGTTAAGGTGACAGGGGTCGCATGGACGATGTCTAAATTAATGCCCCATGACCAGACAAGGGCGATTGCTATAGGCATGATCTTTGTTATGCTAAATTTGTTCATTTTGTATTACCTTAAGTCATCTTATTTGTACTTGTGAGCTATTGATTCTGTTCTTTTGGAAATGCCGGTTAATGGGATGTGTTTTGTCCGTCTTTTCATCTAGTAATTGGGTTCGAGACATTTTATAAAGCAAGTTGTGAGCCATTACTCCTGTTTTTATAATCAAAACAAGCTGTTCAATTTAACCTATTGATTATTTTGCCTTTTGTTTGCAATTATTTTTCCCTGGTCTTCAATAATATTGATTAGGACTGGGGGAATTGATAAATATCCTGACGCGAAGTTTTTGGAATTTTTTGTGAGTGTTTGGTTTTTCCTGCAAGTTTTTAATCTTTTTGTTTAGTTGATATTAATTTTTAGTGTTCTCTTATTTTTACATACATTTACGTAATGTTGGGACAGCCTTCGTACCTTTTGCGATAAACTTCCATTATAGGAAGCAGAGTTGGTGACTACCCCTTTGGTCTCAAAAAAACATCAGGCCTAGGGTGGTTATCAGTGTTTCTTCCCACCCGTGGTTCCCCCTTTTCAGCAAACCTTAGACAAGGCATTATCTAATTTCCCTTGAATTATAAACTCATTGAGTTTCTCTGACGTGAGGTGATGAATTTATGAAAAACAGGTGGTCTAGGCCGTTCAGCTTGTTTGTGTTATTGGGGTTAATATTTGTTTATGCGGATCATGTCGCTGCGCGGCTGAGTTTTTTGTCTTCTTTTTCAGCCGGACAATCTTATACCAGTAATTTGTTTTTTGAGGAGGACAATGAGGAAGCCGATTGGGGGACATTTCTCGGGCCCAATTTAACTCTGCGTTTTGACAATCCAGATGTGGTCATTGGGGCTACCTATGTTGGTCGGTTTGTACTTCTATTCCAAAATTTTGATGAAAGTCGTTATATTCAGACGGCCAATATTCTAATTGATCTCCCATTTTTAACTAAGCAGTATAAAGGATTAACGGTCAACATCAATGAGACCATGGTCTTTACTCCACAGTTAAATGGATTTTCCTTGTCTGGAGCGGAGGAAAACGGTGGTAATCTGGGAGGAAGGAATTCTAACCAAGGGACTTCATCTGGGAATGATCCCGGGGGACAAGGCATTTTCACCACTCGGGCAAACTCGTTTAGGAATAATGCTGGGATAACCTTGGGCTATGCTTGGACTCCTCGTTTAGGTTCAAGTTTAGGCTATCAAAATCGTTACCTTCATTTTTTTTCCGGAGGTTTTCAAGATTCATTGGTTCATACCATTCCGGTTTCTGTCAACTATCGATTTACTGACCAAACAAGTGGGGGGCCAGGCTACTCCTATCAACAAACAAATTTTATTGGCAGTTCTGATAATAATACCCGGGGCGATAAAATTATTTCCCACAATGTCACATTTGGTCTTAATCATACATTTACGGCATCCATTCAGGGATCGATACGTGGGGGAGTGGCCTTTACTAAGCAAGAGGGGGCGACGGAGGAGGTAGAAGGGCCAAGTGGGATGACTACCACGGAGGACCTTTCTGACGAATGGCGAACAAGGTTTATTGGGGCTGCTAGTGTGTCCAAGTCGTATGCTCAAGGGGCAATTTCCTTAGGTGTTTCACAATCTATTGGTGACGGCGCTGGTTTGGCAGCCCAAAAAACCAGGTCAAGAAATGCCAGGGGAAGAATCGTGCACAATTTGAGTCGACGGTTGTCTGGGTTTGGTCTGGTAGGGTGGGCGAAGAATGACTCTATTGATGGAGATGCTATCGATACCACCACTTGGCGGATTCAAACCGGTCTTAACTACACGTTTACCTCTTGGCTATTTGGGAATTTTTCATATTCGCATATCAATCAGAGTTCTAGTGGGTCGGCTGGGAATGACATCAATGTTGATCAATTTTTCGTCGGTCTTACTGCCGTAGCTGACCCATGGGTTATCATGCCTTAGTAACTCCATATGCTTCAATATCCTTATGACCGTTTTTGAATTTAGGGTCATGGAGAAATTTAATTTTCCTTAAAATCACCATTGAAATTAAGGGTTTTTTGTACAAGGTTTCAAATCCCTCATCTTTTTTCTCCTGGTTAGAAAATCAACCCTTTGGCCTTTGGGTATACCCCCCATTTTCCTCAATGCTTATGTCCTTTTTTGGGAGGGAAGGTTAATTCCTGCCTTGGGGTAAGTAAAGCCTGTTCACGGACATACTTTAATTTTCTTTTCTCCTAATCCAACTCAAAATAATAAAATTCTCATATGGGGCTATTTCATAATAAGCTGGTGGCCCGGATCTTAGAATCTTTCCTTAATGTGAATGCAATTGGTACCGAAAGTTATAATGGATGTAAGGAATTCGTGGTTAATTTCATTAATTCCTTTGCCAAGGCAAATTAATTCATTAGAGTTGTGATGAATGTTGTCCCCTTCAGTAGTCAAAAGCATATTGTTCTGTGGGAAGATTACATCTTTGCTCACCCCGATGGAACTAATTACCACCAGCTTGGCTGGAGAAGAGTCATTGAAAAAAGTTTTGGGCATAAGACTCGGTATTTGCTTGCGTTAGAAGAGGATCAAGTAATTGGAGTGCTCCCTTTAGCCTTGATGCGAAGTCGACTGTTTGGCACTAGTGTCATTTCTTTGCCATTTTTAAATTATGGTGGCCTTTTGTCTTCTTCTCTTGAAGCAAAAAGGGCCTTGATTGATGTGGCCTGTCAGTTTGCCAAGGAAGAAGGGGCTGCCTATCTTGAACTTCGTCATGGAAATGCTCACGGCTTAGGGCTAAGGCCCAAACAACATAAGGTTGCCATGCTCCTTCCTTTAGCCTCTGATACCGAAACGGCTTGGAAACAATTTGATGCTAAGGTACGCAACCAAGTTAGAAAGGCCCAAAAAGTTGGCTTGACTATTCATATTGGGGGAATGGAATTCCTTTCCGCATTTTATGATATTTTTTCTAGGAATATGAGAGATCTTGGCACGCCTGTTTATGGACAGATCTTTTTTGAATCAATTCTTAGAGTGTTTCCTTTGCATACCAGAATTTTTGTTGTGAAATCTGAAGGGAAGCCGGTGGCAGCCGGATTGAGCACAATATTCAAGGATACGATAGAGGTACCTTGGGCCGGTTCCTTGGTAGAAAGTCGTCCACTGTGCCCTAATATGCTGCTGTACTGGGAGGCTATTCAGTATGGAATCCAGCAAGGAATGAAAGTTTTTGATTTTGGACGAAGTACTCCTGGAGAGGGTACCTATCGATTTAAGGTTCAATGGGGAGCTCAGGCGTATCCCCTATATTGGGAATATTGGACGAGGGGGGGGGGGGACCTTCCAAACATCAGTCCAACCAATACAAAATTTTCTTTGGCCATAAAAATATGGAAAAAACTGCCTTTAACTGTGGCTAACCTAATCGGTCCACCCATTGTTCGATGTATTCCCTGATCATGGAACCTCTTTAAATAGCTGAAATGGATGAGGTCGTTTTTGAAGAATTTCTGAATGAATGATTAAAACGACAAATTTTCGATGGAAGAAGTATAATTTGTGGCAAGTAAACTCCCTAAGGTTACCGGAAACTAATTTTTCTTTCCAAGATTTATAGTTTGCTAGATATTGCCCAGCCGATATGAATCGTGCATGTGGATATTCCAATAAAAAATGAGCAATTTTTTTGACTGAATAAAAATGGATTCAGCGGTTACAACAATTTTTGAATTTATTTTCTGGGGCAATGCTTTTTTGTTTCTGTATGTGGCTGCCGGGTATCCGGTCCTTGCTATGGCCTTGGGGAAATGGTTTCCGAAATCAAATGTTGTAGATGAACAGTACTATCCGACGGTGACTCTCATTATTTCCGCTTATAATGAAGAACAAGATATACGACAAAAATTAGAAAATACCTTAAAGCTTTCGTATCCCAAAGATAAATTGGAAATTATAGTAATTTCCGATGCCTCGAGTGATTCTACCGATGCTATTGTCGAGGAGTTTTCTGGTCAGGGTGTGAAGCTTCATAGGATGGAGGAACGGGGCGGAAAAACTGCAGGTCTTAATGCTGTCGTTCCCCACGTTAAAAGTGAAATTGTGGTCTTTTCAGATGCCAACGCTTTTTATAAGCCTGATGTCATCAAAAAATTCGTACGGAATTTTTCTGACCCTCAGGTTGGGTGTGTCACTGGGGATTCCCAGTATGTTGGTGTGACGCAGGCAAGTTCCGGCTCCAATGAAAAACTGTATTGGGATTATGACCGAAGGTTAAAAATTGGGGAAAGTGCCTTTGGGTCGATGGTTGGATCAGATGGTGCGATATTCGCTATTCGCAAAGGCCACTATTCCGATTTAGGAGCTCAGGATATTAACGATTTTGTTTTGCCACTCCGCATTGTTGGCCAGGGGTTTCGATGTATTTTCGAAAGAGAGGCCATCTGTGAGGAGGCCAGTACCGTGCAAATGGCGGAAGAGTTTTCTCGGAAAGTTCGAGTCGTTAATCGTAGTTGGAATGCGTTATGGAAATTGCGTGACCTCCTCAATCCCTTTGCGCATGGGTGGTTTGCGATTCAATTGTGGTCTCACAAGGTGTTAAGGTGGCTGTCTCCTCTTTTTCTTCTTTTGGTTTTCCTTTCCTCTCTATTTTTGTCCCTTTCTTCGAAATTTTTTTTGGTTGTCTTGGCAAGCCAAATGTTGGTTTATGGCATAGGATTGATGGCTTGGAAGGTGGAGTCACTGAGTCGAGCCCATTGGGTGTTTTCTGCTTTCGCTTACCTCGTGTCGATTAATGTTGCTTCGGTGCTGGGAGTGGGCAAGAGCTTACGAGGCCACTCGATTGTCGTGTGGGAACCTGTTCGATCGGCAGACCGACATGTAGATGTGGAATCGAAAAGTCCGACGTTTAAAATCGGATTTTTCTGTATTTGCACTGTCATGATCTTAGGAGTGTGGAGTTTCCCGGTTTTAAGTTTTTGGAGTGGCATTTTTTTGCTGGTTTATATTTATTTTGGATATCCCCTTCTCTTGCAAAGTATTGCATTCATTAAAAAGAAGCCGTGGGTTCAATCCTCAATTGTTCCATCCGTGACCTTACTTGTTGTAGCCTATAACGAAGAGGAGGTGTTGAAGGAAAAGCTAGAAAATTGCTTGGAATTGGAATATCCCAAGTCGAAATTGTCTATCTTGGTCTGTTCTGATGGATCCACTGATCGGACGACAGAAATTTTAGAGGATTATCAAGATCAGTTATCTGTCATCTGTTTCCCTGAACGGTCAGGAAAAGCTGCCGTTATTGAAAAAGTGGTTCCCAATATAACTTCCGAAATTGTCGTTTTCACTGATGCCAATACATTTTTGGAAAAGGATGCGATTGAACAGTTGGTAAGAAACTTTGCTGATGATTCTGTAGGTGCTGTCAGTGGAAAAGTTTCCTTGGTTTCGAAGGATTCCGTCCATGGCGAACCTGAACATTGGTATTATCGGTATGAATGGTATATTCATGGTCTTGAATCATTGATCCATTCACAAATAGGTGTAGATGGGGCGATGTATGCCATACGACGAAGGTGTTTTCCTAAACATGTTCGAGCGGTGGTCAATGATGATTTTTATGTTGGATTTCACGTGGCGTTAGATGGCATGCGGGTCGTCTTTTCCCCTGATGCTCGTGGTCGTGAGTCGTCAGAGGGAACATTGAAGAGTGAATTTATTCGTCGGGTTCGAATCACGTCTCTTGGGATCAAGTCCTTTTTGGATATTGATTTTTGGCCGAAACTCACTCAACCGTTTCTTCTATTTCAGTTGGTTTCGCATAAAATTCTCAGATGGTTTACGCCATTTTTGATGGCAAATGTGTTTGTAACTTCACTCATCTTGAAGGATATTTCTTTTTTTAGAGGAGTCCTGATTGTTCAACTAATTTTTTACGGGTATGCAGTTCTTGGGTATGTTTTGAAATCGACTGGGGCTTGGCTTTCAATTCCTATGTATTTTTGTTTGGTGAATTTTGCAGCAGGGGTTGGGGTGGTTAAGGGATTTTTATATGATCAGACTAGGACTTGGGAGAGACTTGAATCGCGACGTTGGGTTTCCTAGTAATAAGGAGAGTTCCCTGTCCGATGAATATGTTTGTGGTGAAACTAGGGAGATTAATATAGGTGTGTGAGCTATAAAGAAAAATTTTACCGTAACTTTTTGTTGAATGATTTCAGGGAATATTTATTCGAAGTGCGCATTCAAGATTTATTTTCAGCCTGTTGCAGTAACAAGATGAGATAACAAATTTTGAGTTTAAAGCGGTGAGATCCACTCTTCTATTTTAAATGCCTGAAGAAATTTGTCTGTGAAAATTTCATAAGAGTTTCACCAGACACTTAATCAGGCGGTCTTTGATAGGGGGAAAGAAATGAATGTTTTTATCTTGAATACTGGAAGGTGTGGGTCCATGACTTTTATTAAGGCTTGTCACCATATAAAAAATTATACTGCGTCTCATGAATCCAGGACAGGAAAATTAGGGGAAGCCCGCTTTTGTTACCCGCAAAATCACATTGAAGCTGATAATAGACTCTCTTGGTTATTAGGGAAACTCGATAAAATTTATGGGGATAAGGCCTTCTATGTTCATTTAAAGAGGGGGGAAGTAAATACTGCAGAAAGTTTTTCTAAGCGATATGAGGGGGGGATTATTAAAGCCTATAGAGGTGATGGTATTTTGTTGGGTTTGTCCAAAGAAGCCGATCCCTATGCTGTCGCTTTAGATTATGTTCAAACTGTAAATGAAAATATCAATTTATTTTTAAAAAACAAGTCTCAGCAAATGAGCATTCACCTTGAAAATATTGAAGAAGAATTCCCAAGGTTTTGGACCAAAATTGGAGCCCAAGGGGAACTTTCCGAAGCATTGAAGGAGTTTAAAACACGCTATAATGCTTCCAAGCCTAGATTGTTAAGCAAGCCAATCACAAAAACCTTTAGGACTCGGATTTTATCGTTTTTTAACCCTCCTTCTGCAGGCAAAAAATAGTGCTTCTTTAGGTTTTGGGAGCACTAGGAATGGATTAAGGAATGGAAGCAAAGGGTTGAATTTAAAATGCCAAGGAAATTGAAAGCTTTTTCCTCAGGTAATAAATTTAGGGTAATGAAAAATGAATCGGATATTTTTATAGGACCTTGAAAAGAGATGGTAAAGGTATTGTCTTGGATGATTAAATCCAAATATACATTCTCTTTCAAGGGAAAATGAAGGTGTCTTTCTTACATCTCACGGAATTGGAGTAGCCGTGATGTGGTAATACCCCAAAAGCCCTCCATTCCATCTACATGGATTTAGACTGAGGTGGTCCCAAGTACCACTTTCCGATATATTATATTTTTAAAAATCAAATATCGTCTCCATCATCAAAGAGAGAATTATTTAAGCAGGTCTTGAAGGGTTATTGGGCTTGCTTTTCTTCATAATTGCCTAAGATAAAAAAATACAAACATGAGAATTATTGCATTAGCGAATAACTCTTGGAATGGTACTTGGATGAACCGGCAGCAACTCTTAAGTCGTTTGACTGATGAATATGAAATACTCTATTCAACTGGTCCTTGGTATGCGTGGGAACGGTACCGTCAAGAATTTAAACTTGCACCAATTTTATCAACCCAGGAACTTAATGCTGGGGTTATGGTGGACATGCCAGGCAGATGGTTAGTGCGATGGCCAAGGGTAAAGCAATGGGATCTCTTTGTGATTGGTCATTCAGTGAAACGTTGGAAAAAAGCTTTGGGAGGAACTTCTCCCTTGATCGCGTATATTTTTTCTCCAGAATTTGCAGAGTATCTTCCAGCTCTAAATGCCGACTATGTTGTGTACCATGCCTATGACAGGTTTAGTTTAAAGCCGGGGTGGTCTAAAAAGAAAGCAGCGCAGTACCAGCGTGAATTAGCAAGCAATGCGGACCTTGTTATTGCGACTTCGGAGAGTACGGCAAACGAACTTCGCAGTTATAGAAAGGGTGTAGTCTATACCTTGTCTAATGGCGTAGACATCAAAGCTTTTGATGCGTTGGCCGAAAAACGTTCAGAAGAGCCAGATGATTTAGCGAAAATTCCCCGTCCCAGAATTGGGTACGTTGGCACACAAAGCCAAAAAGTTGATTATGCACTAATTGCAAAGCTGGCCCAACGAAATCCAAAATGGAATTTTATTTTTGTGGGAAGGAAGGAGGGTCTTGAAGGAAATGTTAATTATACGTTTTGCAATTCCCTACCTAATGTATATTTCTTGGGTCCTAAGTCAAATGCCCAATCCCTTCAATATATTTGGGGAATGGATGTAAATATTCTCAATTACCGAGTTGATGAGACTAATTGGTGGACTTCCGGCTGCCCACTGAAACTTCATGAATACATGGCTGCTGGTCACCCAATTGTCTCTTGTGATTTAGAGGAATTGAGGAAATTTTCTGAACTAATCGAAATTTGTGAAAACTTGGAGCAGTGGGAAAATGCTTTACATCGTGCGATTATTGGTCAAGAAACTGGGAATCAGGAAATGCGGCGAATAGTTGCTCGAGAAAATAGTTGGGATAACAAAGTTATTATGTTGAAAGGGCTTATTCAAAAAATGGTCGTAGAAAATAAGTCCTCGTAAGACCTGATCTAGTTTCATGGTGGTCTGCGAAGATCCATTTGTCGGACTTATAGAGAGGTAAGCATGGATCAACTAAAAAAACAGCAAGTGCCTGATGTTTATGATGAAATGTTCTCTAAGGGAGGGTATCAAGGTTCTTATGATTTACCCTATCATCTCTCACCATATTATCCTATGTATAAAAAAATTGTGAGTTTTATAAAGAAATATCGAGTGTTTAATATTTTAGAAGTTGGTTGTGGAACCGGGGCTTTTGCCAAAATGATACTTGATCGTACTAATGTAAATTATCGAGGATTTGATTTTAGCTCTATTGCAATAGAAAAGTCTGGGAGAATCACTAACAGACCGGATTTATTCCATATTGGTGATGCCACGAAGTTGGATTCCTACCCTGAAGAATATGAAGCGATTGTTTGCACCGAAGTATTAGAGCATATTCCTGAAGATTTGATGTGTATAGGCCGCTGGAGAAAAGGAGCGCTTTGTCTTTGCAGTGTTCCTAATTATGATTCCCCATACCACAGTAGGTTTTTCAAGTCCTCTTGGGATGTGCAAAAAAGATATGGAGGTCTTTTAGATATTAGGGAAATATCCAAAGTAAAAAAACCAGTAATATTTAACGCAAGCTTTAATAAGTATATGCAATTTTTCCTGAATAACCGGTTTAAGCCCAAGAAACTGTTGGCGGCAGTGGGGCTTGGTCGGTTTAAATATATAGGAGGGTGGTATATTTTTGTTGGGTTTAAGAAGTGAGCAGTTATTGGGTTGTTTCTAGACTGAGGTGGTCCCAAGAAAATGAACCATGGCTTAAGTGGATACGCTCAGCCAACCGTGGCATGATAGGACCATTGATGAAAGGAGCCTATGATGAAGAGACGACCTCGACGGAACCATTCTCCACTGGCCCAACGGTTCGATGTGCATCCAAACCAAAGCACTCAATGGAAACCCCTGCTCCTAAAACGGGCCGCGGCAGTGTTTGGGGGGCTCGGCAGCCACCTCAGCCATCGATGTAAAGGCCTTGCATGCCAAGATTGGGGGACTGACGCTGGAAAATGATTTTTTATAAGGTGCGCTCACCAAAGTGGTCGTGCTGAGCGCCAAACGATGATCGACCGCACACATCGGCTTTCTTTGACCAAACAGGCAAGGGCCTTAGGGATCAGTCGTGGCCGTTTGTACTATCGACCGAAGCCGGCCTCCGAGACCGATCAACGCCTGATGAATCGCCTGGATCAGCTTCATCGAGAGTTCCCGTTTGCGGGGGGCGGATGTTTCAGGCGCTCTTGCGACAAGAGGGCTTGCTGGTGGGGCGCAAGCATGTCGGGACCCTAATGAAGGGCATGGGGCTCGAAGCGCTGTATCGCAAGCCGCGCACGACGCGACGCCACCCCAGCCATCAGGTCTATCCGTATTTACTCCGGGAGCTCACGATTACCTGGGCCATTCAGGTCTGGGCGATGGATATCACCTATATTCCGCTGGCCAAAGGGTTTGTGTATCTTGTGGCGGTGGTGGATTGGTATACCCGGCGTGTGCTGGCCTGGCGCGTGCCGATCACCCTGGATGTCCAGTTTTGTCTCGAGGCTGTTGAGATTGCCCTCAGCCGGTATGGGAAACCGAACATTCTCAATACGGATCAAGGCAGTCTGTTTACGAGTCACATCTTTACGGAGTTGCTTAAGCGACACGGCATTCGCCTGAGCATGGATGGGCGAGGTGCGTGGCGCGACAATATCTTTATCTTTGTCGAACGGTTATGGCGCTCGGTGAAATACGAAGAGTTCATCTCCATGCCTATGAGTCGGTCTCAGCGGCACGAGCCGGACTCACGCGCTATTTCCAGTTTTATAACAGTCGCCGCCCGCACTCCAGCCTCGCCGAGTGGATGCCAGATCAGGTGTATTTTCAGTTACAGCCGCAGCCCCGAGCGGCCTAACTCAACTAGGAGCGATCCACTTATCGACAGCCATCAGGTTGTTCAAAAAACTGGGGCCACCTGTATCAGCGATAGTTCAGGATCCTTCGACTCCGCTGCAGCATGTGGCATAAGGCGGCCTATTTATAATAATGCCGTTACGGAGAGCTTCACTTTGCACTCAAAAAGTTGGGCTTGTTCAACGAGAACGGAACGGGACGCGGTGCAATGCTCAATTGAGCACCTTTGTATACATCGAAACGTATTACCATCGACAGAGAAGGCATTTAACAATTGGCCATAAGATTCCAATGAAATTTGAGCAGGAATCTGAACTTCGTATCCAAGGTCGCTGAGGAGGGTCCACTTTTTCAATGGCAGGAGATTTCTGTACCTTATTATTACTACCAAGGTCGGTCAAGATCAGAATCACCCATGGTAAGGTACCAGTTGTCCATGGTTGAAAGCAGCTCCGCTATCGTTTCGTTCAGCCCATCGGTAGAGACAAGTAAAAATCGAGTAGGCTCTTTTGAGCGAAATCCAAAACTTAGGAGTTGCTCGTGTAGTGCAGGGCATGAGAGGTAAAAAATAATTGCATCAACATTTTCTTGGATTGAATACGTTCGAACAGCTTCGAGTATAGCCCAAACCGCCTCCGAGTCAGACGGTTTCACGATTAAATCCACAAGGAAGGCTCGTCGATAAGGGTAGGCCTCCGTGGGTTCTTTAATCATAACAATGGCCAGAGCCACAACCTCCCCTTGCTTACGAATTTCAAGTCTTTGAAAGTTTTGACCAGGCTGTGCCACATACTTCCAGTTGAGAAAGGAGGAATCTCGAACCACCGAACAGGTCAATTCGCTACAGACGGATTTCCATAACTCATCATGTTGATTCCCAAATTGCTCGATGGTGTGAATTTCCGGCTTCCAACCCAAGGAGGGACGACCTCCAACGCGTTTCATCGCTGTAATGGTAGAAAGAGCTACAGCCGCACCCCATGAAACTGGTCCTTTCGGCAGTTTGTTCCGAAGAATATTTTTTGACCGTAATGGATAAAAATAAACCCCCAAGGAGCCAATGGATTTCCATCCAAGGTTGAATTGCATGTCTCTCATAAATTTTTCTTGTCCAAGGGACAAATTGAAGGGGACTTCGTTTTTCGCTTCCATCAAAACCATTCCCCCAACTCCTTTGGATCTATAGGATTCAAGGGTCATGGTTTCTACGAACCACACCGTATTGGACTCTTGCTCACCGATTTTTACTTTCACCGGAATTGCACCATGGTGGGAAACGATTGAGTCAGAATCACGATAAAACCAAACCATAGGATCCACGTGTAATCGTTTGGCGGATTCTAAAAACATCCAACGCCACCGTGACTCTATCCAGTCTTCCCTCCGTTCAGGAAAGGCTTTTCTATGAAACTCAAATATCTCTGATTCAAGCTCAGAGGAATAATGAACGACAC
This sequence comes from Nitrospirales bacterium, assembly GCA_965223275.1. Taxonomy (GTDB): domain Bacteria; phylum Nitrospirota; class Nitrospiria; order Nitrospirales; family UBA8639; genus Nitrospira_E. The sequence goes on along the minus strand of OZ244992.1, from coordinate 735,971 downwards.
CGTTCCGAGGCTCTTGGGGAACGGTCAGCTGTCCAAGGAGATGAGCTGCAATAGATTCCAAATGGGGCAGATTGAAATCCGAGGCAGATATTTGGATCCCTAAACGTGTCCTGAGACCATTGGCTAATTCGACGGCCATAAGAGAATCCAACCCCATCTCGAATAGACCACGATCTAAACGAACGTCTTTGGGATCATTGAGCCCAAGAGTTTTTGCAACCTCTTCTCGCAACAACTCAGCCAGCGCTCCAACTCTTTCTTCTGGAGGAATAGCCTTTAATCGTTCTCCCCAATTTAATCGAAGTCCTTCTTCTCTTTCTCCTGCCTCAGAACTACACTTTATGGCTTTACCTTGTGCTTCCCTTTTTTTAGTTCCATCGAGGTTCAATTTAGGGAAAAGATGCGCTGAGAGGCTTGGTAAATTTGGTTGACTGAAATCTGATGCCGTGATGTGAATTCCAAGGCATGTCGACATTCGGTTGGCGAGCTCAATAGCCATCAATGAGTCCATTCCAATGTCGAATAAACCTTGGTCCAGTCGAACATCTTGTGAATTTTCGAAACCCAGAGTTTTTGCCACTTCCTTTTGTAATAGAGTCGTAAGGAATTCCGTCCGCTGCTCCGGAGATTGTTCTCTAAGCATGCCAATCCACCGTGGATATGAGGCCACAGGGTCGGAAGTATCCTCATTTGAGGCATCGTCTAATTCTAATTCCGCAAAAAATGGACGGGTTTTGCGTGCTTCAAAGACAGCACGAAATCGATCCCACCCAATTTCAGCGACGATGCTCTGGGCGTTAGAATTCGAAAAAAGAAGAGACTCAAGAGCAAACATGGCAAAATTAGGTTCCAGGCCGTGATTACCCATTCTCTCCAAAATTTGGAGCTGTTCTTCATTGGCCATTCCTCCACCTTTCCATGGCCCCCAGTTCACACTTAAGGCGGGTAGTCCAAGGCTTTGCCGGTAATAGGCCAAGCTGTCAAGGAAAGCATTAGCTGCTCCATAATGAGCGCGGCCGCTGGAACCCCAAATGGCGGAAATTGAAGAAAAACAGACGAACATGTGAAGGTCTAGATTCAAAGTTTGCTTGTGCAGGAGCCAGGCTCCTTGTATTTTAGGGGCAACGATATCGTTAAGCTCTTGCGAACTCATTTCTGCAATTGGCACGAGAGCATCTACTCCGGCAGCGTGGATAATTCCTTTTAAGGGGTTTTGGGATTTGTTAATTTCAGCAAAAAGGGTGTTTACCTCTTTCGCAGAAGAGATGTCAGTTGCGAACACCTTTACATTGGCTCCTAGATTTTCTAGGTCGGCGACGGCATCTTTTGCCTTTGGGGCCTCTAAACCACGCCTACCGGTTAGGATCAGATTTTTGACCCCTTTGGTGATTAACCATCTTGCAGTATGGAGCCCTAATGTTCCTAGGCCACCGGTAATTAAATAACTCCCCTGGTCATCGAGGACAAGATTTCTATAGCTTTTGTCCTTGTCCCTAATTAGCCGGGGTACGAACCATTTATTCCCTCTAATAGCCAGTTGATCTTCCGTCCCTGTATGGGAAAGGGCATGATAAACCATCTCAGCTTCGGCATCGGAATTTCCATTTGACGAAAGATCCAGTACTCCTCCCCATAAATCAGCATGTTCCAGTGAAAAGGTCTTGGCAAACCCCCAAAGTGGAGCCTGAGCAACGGATACTACTTCGTTAGACACCTTTTCGCTCGCATTCATGGCATCGCGTGTAATCACCCAAATTTTTGGTTTATGGGTTCCTGACCGTAATGCAAGTATTTGAGCGGCATAGAGCAAACCTCCAATCGTAATGGCTTGGTAATGCTCAAGGTCTTCAATTTCCAAGGCATTTGACAGAGGAGCATCAAGCCCCCAAAGGTGAATGACCCCCTTGATAGACTGATGTTCAGCCTCAATAGACTGCCACATTTGTGTATAATGATTCGATTGATGAGGATCTATAGAAAAGTTACCGCCATCATTTCGCTTAAAATAAGTATCTTGCCAAACACAAAGATACGGAATACCGTGGTTTGCAAAGGTTTTTGCTAGAAGGTCACCGAATCCATTTTGATCCATCAGGATAACCCAAGGTCCCGGGGTATCCTGTAAGCTCTGGCCTTCTCCTAATAACGATTCTTTCCAAATAACCCTGTATAGGTGTTGAGCGATTTTGGCCTCATTTTGTTCCCGAGAATCCTCAAAAGTTAGGGCTTTGAAAACTTTTGGAAGAACTGCGGCCTCTTCAGGAGAGAGCTTGATTGACCTCTGGACTAAATCTGAAAATCCGGATTCATCCTGGCTTTTTACAAGTTGGTCAATCGATGACCCTGGGGATAACACCTTGTGTGTGGCAGAGCCATAGTCATGCGGAACATCGATCCAATAGGACCGATGCCTGAAGGAATAATGGGGAATCGATACAATTTTTCTTACATAAGGAGCATCAAACTCCTTCCAGTCAATCGAAGTCCCGTTCACGTATAGTTTACCCAGGCTACCCAAAAGAGTTTGCCACTCATCAACTCCATTTCGCAGAGAAGGTAACCAATCAGTATCTCCATTGGGCAAACAATGTTTTCCCATCCCTAACAGCACAGGATGAGGTCCAACCTCAAGAAAGGTTGCAACCGACTGCTTTTGTAGCACGTTCATCCCTTCGGTAAACCGAACCGGATTGCGCACTTGTTGGACCCAATATTCGGAATCCTTAATCTCCTCGCTGATCAACATACCTTTGACGCAACTGGCAAATTGAACTTTAGGATTTGAAAAGGAAATTTCCTTCACGACTTCTTGAAACTTATCAATCATGGGATCCATTAAATGCGAATGAAAGGCATGGGAAACCACCAGGGGTTTGGTTTTGATTCCCTTATTTTCAAATCTGGCTACCATCTCGTCTATCGCATCACCCTCTCCCGAAATCACGGTCTGCTCAGGACTGTTAAGCCCGGCGATAGAAATACGGTTCTCTAAACCCAAGATGGCCTGTGTGACCTCTGCTTCACCAGCTTGAATAGAAGCCATGCCACCGCCAGGAGGTAAGGCTTGCATGAGCTGGCCCCGTGCGGCGGTTAACTTGAGTCCATCCTCAAGTGATACTCCACCTGCCACGCAAAGAGCCGCGATTTCACCGACACTGTGGCCTATGACGATCTCCGGGCAAATTCCCCAACTTTCCCATAATTTTGCCAAGGAATATTCGATCACAAAAAGAGCGGGTTGGGTATAGCCAGTCTGGTTCAGAAGGGGTGCATCTGAACTCTCTTTGTCAGCAAACATGACATCGAGAATCGAGCGATTCAACCATGGCTTCAAGATTTCAACGCATTGATCCACGGTTGCTCTAAACACGGGTTGTGTCTCATATAGCGTTTTTCCCATCCCAATGTATTGCGCACCTTGACCAGTAAAAAGGAACGCAATTTTTGACGAGGCATGGGTTCGGGTCTTCCGCCCTTGCATACAGTTGGCTGGCTCGTCCCCTGAAGAATAACTCCCGAGGGTCTCCAGCAGCTGGGTTGTATTCTTGGCCAAGAATGCCAAGCGATGCTCGAAATGTTTTCTCCCTATGTTAGCGGTATAACTTATATCCTCGAGAGACAATTCTTCTTTGGATCTCAAAAATTGTTGAAATGTAAGAACTTGGTCGTTCAGACTTTCTTCGTTGCGAGCACTAAGAGTCAGAATATGGAATGGTCGTTCGATTACCTCACTTTCGGAGACTGTGATTTCTGGTTGTTCTTCCAGGATGAGATGGACATTGGCCCCTCCTACTCCAAAAGAACTGAGGCCTGCCCGTCTGGCAAACGGTTTTTCCTGATCTTGGAATTTTAAAATCGGCCGGTCCCAAGGTTCGGCCTTTTGTTGAACCGTAAACGGACTATCCTCAAATGGGATTTGGTGGTTGGTCGTACCTGAGTAGAGAGAGGGGACGAGAGATTGGTGTTTGAACTGGAGTAACACCTTGATTAATCCGAATACTCCTGCGCCAGCTTCCAAGTGGCCGATATTCGGTTTGATCGAGGCAATCTTATGATTATACGGTCCGCTAATGTGATCATCCCAAAGACTGGTATCCCCATAGGCTAGAGTCAGGCCTCGCACTTCAATGGGATCTCCCAGCAAGGTTCCGGTCCCATGAGCTTCGACGTAAGAAATGGTCCGTGGATCGATGCCGGCGTTCTGTACGCTTTGTCGTATGGCATTCGCCTGAGCTTGTGGGTTGGGTGCCGTAAAGCCCACCGTCCCAGTTCCGGTACTCAGTGCCGTGCCCTTGATAATTCCGTAGATGCGTTTGCCCGCCTTGATTGCTTCCGATAAAGGCATCAGCACCACAACGCCGGCTCCTTCCCCAAGAACGGTTCCATCCGCCTCCGCCCCGAATGATCGGCATTGACCCGTTGCCGACAAAATTCCCAGGCGGTCCAATTGGGCTAGCCTGTTGGGATCTAAGATGAGATTGACGCCAGCAACAATGGCAGTCTGACATTCACCGGCAATCAAACCTCTACACGCTAAATGAAGCGCCACCCCCGAGGAAGAACAGGCAGTATTGACGGCAAAGCTTGGCCCACTGAGACCCAATACCTGAGATAACCGATTGGCAAGGCTAAAACTCTCCCAGCACCGATATGGACTGTCGGATTTCTCTGCTAACGAATTAGCTCGAAACACGTAATCTTCATACATTGCCCCTATATAGACTCCAGTTTCGAAATCTGGCTGCGGGTATCCGGCATCTTCCAATCCCTCCCAGGCAACCTCTAAGAGTAAACGGAGTTGGGGGTCCATGAATTCGGCCTCTCTCGGGGAAATTCCGAAAAATTCTGCATCAAAAGACTCAATGCGATCTTTATCCAATAAACCTGCCCAGTGAGGTCGACTGTTGCTTGGGCTTCGCTCATCCGGTACCGGAGCGACGGATGACCCTCCTGAATGTAAAAGCTCCCAGAGTTCTGTCGGTGAATTAGCACCGGCACACCGAAGACCGATGCCCACCACGGCAATTTCGGTGGCAGTGGACCCCTTTTCTTTTGGCTCGGAAGAGATGGTTGAGGTCTGGAGAGTCAACCCTTTAGTCTGGTCCTCATGGGTATTCTTTTTCAAAAGCTCGTCGATTTTTTCGATAATTTCCGAAATAGAGCGATGCTCAAATAACAGGGTGCTAGGCAACCAAGGGAACTGAGCCGTAAGGGCAACGGTGATTTCCACAATTTTAAATGAGCTACATCCCAATGCTTCAAGCTGATCGACTTGTTTAAGTTGCTCGACAGGGATATCTAGAGAATGAGAAAAGGCCGAGTACACTTCTTCCCAAACATCTTTGTGGACCCCTTCCGATGATGAAAAATCTTGAGTTGGCAGGTCATTGCCGCCTTTTCCATCTATCGCAGCAATCAGTCCGGATATCGTGGATAGCTCTCCAGTGGTTTTGAAAATTTGCCGTTCTCGGGCTCGCAAATGCTCTCCCTGTTTGATCGTCGGACCAACAACTTTTTCTGGCTTGGTGGTTTCCTTGGGGCTTTTGTCGGTTTGACTGCGGGGTTCGAATCGCAATTGGGCAAGACTGTTTGCGGAAAACCAGCAGTCTATGCCCTCTTCATTAGAACGCTGTTTTTGGCCTTCTGAGATGGATTCTAAGAATTTGCGTGCTGGAGCATTTCGCTTTGTAGTGATGACCTGGAAATGAACGTGTTCTTTCCCCATTTCCAAGGCCAGCTGCCCGATTGCTGCGGCCATATGATGCTCGACTCCACGCCCAAGCACACGGCAACTTACCAGGAACGTGTCAACGAGAAGCTCTTGAGCTTCAGATTGAACGATAAAGAGTCCGACGAGTCCGTAATCTCCAAACCGATCTGACACTGTAATCGTCCTGCAGATATAGTTTTCATCCGTGAGGAGTTTCTGAATCTCACTTTCACTACGGCGACGAGTCGTGAAATTGAATTGATTGGTTCGTAGGGTTAACTGCGAACTCCTGAGCAAACGCTCTTCATTAATGGGAGCCATGTCGACTTGCAATTCAAGATTGGCAATGAACTCCTCAAATGACAGGGCTTGCTCTTGGAATTCCTGTCTCTCAAATTCCTCCCGATAGAGTTGAGTTCTTTTTTGATCTTCTTTCGTTCCATCGGCGCGATCCAACTCCCAGGTATGTTCCAAGAGCTTTCGTGCTTTTTCCGGATTTTGAGGCCATTCCAGCACTAAGACTTCTGGGCAGCCTGCACGAACTTCCGCACATTCCACAGGGTTGTCATCAATAAAGATAAAACTGTCCAAACCAAGATTGAGTCGGGATGCCAGGGTTTTGATATTTTGGGATTTGGGGTTCCAATTGATCATCGAGGCGACAACGAGACTTCGTTTGAGACCAAAGTCCTCACGTTGTTCGAAGACTTCCCAGACATCCTCTTCCTCGTTTTTACTGCATAAGGCGATCAACACTCCCTTATGGCTTAAGTCAGTTAAGGCCTCATAGAGCTGATGATGAATAGGGGCAATCTCAATGCCCTGAACGCCCGCCTCACCAACGACTCCACTCCAGAGTGTGTTATCGCAGTCTAGGACGATGACTTTGCGTGGCAGCACGGTTTTCTGATGTATTTTGCATCCGATAATGGAGGACAAGACATGGAAGTATCCGTCCTGGTAGGGAACATGGGCAATCTTATTACGGAGGTGATCTTCAATTTCTTGCTCACCAATCTCAAATTTCCCGTGGAAATTTTGAGCTAAAATCATCTGCAATCCGGGAATGCCTGTCAGTTTCTTTTCCAATTGTCCCTCAACTTCAGATATCAGCCAATCGTTCTTTGTGGTTTGAGAGGAAAAGGACGGACAGATGACTAAGAGGGTTTCCACCGCGGTATGGGTTCGATGTGTCCGAATCGCTTGGATGAACTCGTGTGAGGTCTCAGATAGGTACGATTGAGTCTGTTCGGTGGATTGCGTGATCTCTGGGGGTAATTCCCGCAACCAATCTTGGATACAGAGGAGAATAACGCTCATGCCTTGAGTATTCGAGGAAAGCAGACTGGCTGGATTCAGGAGTTCTTGAAGAACTTGCCCATAGGGGGTTATCTGAACGCCCACATTGAGATCTAGTTCCGAAAACCAGAATCGCAAACCTGGCAATAATGGCTCTGCTGTGAAACTTGCTGAAAGGACTAAGTTGAAATCCGGATCGGAGGGTTCAGATTCCTCCAGGTTGAGTGAATCGATCTGCGAAAAATCGGATACCCAAGTTATCTGTCGGGAATTCCATTGTTCATTAACGCGTTGAACAATCAAGGAAGCAACCGAATCAGTGGGCAATGCACCATGTACCCCAGTAGGAGTGTCATTCCACCTTGTCTGGAGGCGAGGTGGTCGAACGATCAAACAGGAAAGATTCGGATATTCCTTCACTGAAGACTTCACCAGCCCTTCAACTGCTTGCTTTAATGTTACGTAATGGCCAAACCCTGACGGAGCTTCCTCTACGAATGAGGAAGAAATGGCAAGAATGCCTCCTTGGCTATCCGATAAAATGGGAAGAAACTTTGCCAGAGGACTTTGGACTAAGCGCAGATTTTTTCTCACATATTGCTCAAATTTTTCCACAGACTCGGTGTCAAAATTCATCGCCACAGGGGGGGAGCACGCGTTCAGTACGAGCAAATCCAGGCGGCCGTGGTCTTTTTTTATCGCACCCAACGCGGAAGAACACCATTGGGGATCCCCGACATCCCCAGGCAATAAATTCAGGGGAACCTTCTCGTCCGCAAGCTTGTTCTTAAGATGTTTTGCAAGATTCTCTGACTTCAGATAATTGACATACACATGGCAGCCGGCCAACGCGAGAGAAGCGGATAATTCAGCGCCTAGCCCCTGACTTCCTCCGCAAACAAGGGCGACTTTTCCCTGAAGATTTCCCAAGTTATGTTTTAAAGAAGCTTGGATCCGTCTTAGGTCAGTAACAACTGGGCTAAATGGAACATAACTTCTAATCTCCCCGGTCGCGACACATTCTCCATTTGGTGTGGCCACTTCTAGAGCCATATCCAAAATTCGAAATTGTTCGTTATACCGTAGAGTACGAAGGTGATAGATCAAATGATCCGAATCAGCAGGACATTGGTGGAAGTCCAGGTATAGTCTTGTGAAAAGAGAACGTTGTCCAGGCACCTCCATGCCAACTAGATAACTGCACAAACCTAGGACTTTTAATTCCAGGGTCTTAAGATTGCTCCCCTCTGTATAGGAATTGGGGGTAAGGTCTGCGGAGTACACACCTGTTAGTTCTAGGCCATTTTTTAGATCAGCTACGGTTCGATTAGCAGGAGATGAGCGTTTCCTCTGTTCAGGCAACTCTGGGGTTTTCCCATTGCCTAATGCCCTTGAAATTTCTTGGCTAAGCCCTCTATTTTCCCTGCTCCCAAAATGCGCTTTAGCTTTTAATACAAGGTGAGAATCATCAAATACTGAGACGGAAAGGTGGGCTTTGTCACGAGAAGATGTAACGGAGTAGGTTTTGCCTGGAAACACAGCCCCTTGAAATTCCACCTCCAGACTTCTGACCGTTACATCAGGATCCTTTTCCCATTGGCAAAAGGCTTCTATGACAGACAAAATTCCATGAGTAATTGGCTGCCCAAAAGAAGTCTGTTCTGCAAATTTCCGATCAAGATGAAGAGAATTTCGATCTCCTGACCAATCGGCAAACTGTTCAAGATCTGTTATTGAAAACTTCATGAATATTTCTTTATTGAGGGAAGAGGCCCATTATTCAATTGCGGATTTTTTCCATCATCACCTCAGAATTTAGGAAAAGGTGGATTTCTGAAGTTATGGGGGTAGCTGGGACCGATGAAGTCTTGACGTCTACCCTGCAATGGAAGCACCCAATTAGCCCAAAAATATCTATCCCAGGTTTTGTCATCTCCTCCCGAAAGAATATTCTCCGAATAATCTTAGGAACTTATACTCTCTGTAAATCAATTCTACGGACCCATGAAATTTTCGAGAGGAATGGTGGAGAAAACGCCAATGGTCACACTCTCCCCTCATTATTTCAGCAATTTCCAATGTATACTGTCTAGAGCCTACTCTAAACCTATGCGTAATAAAATTAAGGAATGAGTCCTCAATGATTCCTTATCCATAAATTATCTGTTAATTCGGTTTCTCATCAGTTATAAGAACCTTGGCCAACATATGACTTGATGGTTAGAGCAAAGGCAGCGCATGCTTGCGGCTGAACCCTCCAAGACGGGTCTGAAATGAGAATTTCCCCAAAAAAACCAATTATTCCACGAACATGTAATAGCTATGCCAAATAGATTGTGAGGTAACTAGCTATGGGTATCACTCGCTAGGCAAAAATTACCTACTTCATAACCCACTCAAGCAACCCAGAGAAATATTTACGAAATTATACCATCTCACACAGATATCGGAAGATTTCCAGGAAAACTGGACAGGTGTGCCTATTCAATTCCAATGTGGGATTGACTGGCAATTGAGCCTCCCCTGCCATGGGGAAAAGTCTTAAAAAACCTCAATTTCTTTCTTCATATATCGAAAATTTGGCCCGACAAAGAGGATTGAGACAGTCTCAGATTTCTGGGGAAGTGATTTCAGTCAAAACACATTGAAAACCACCACCTGCAGTTTACATAACAAAGGGTTTATGGCTCAGGGAATAGCCGTGGTAGCTTCAAGACAAATTAAAAGAAACACCTGACAGCCAGAACATACCCATTTCTTATTACGAAACCGACGCCAGGTATTCGCTCAAGAGGGCTAGGGAGGGATTTGTTTTTAGACATTTTGAGCAAACTACCTTTTATGAGAAAAATATATGCCTTTCCAAGTTATCTCAGGAATACAGATTTTGATAAAACCCTTGAATGTGAAATTCTCGTATCCCAACTTTAGTTAAACAAACATTCAAGTGGAAGACGAGGAGATTCCAAATTGACTCAGAAAAAAGATCCACCCAACCAAAGAAGCCAAAGGAAATTGGAAAGCCGGAAGAATAAAGTCGACTTCCAGCATTCAAAAGGAAAATTAACAGCAAGGGAACGAATCGATCTCTTGTTAGATGACAGCAGTTTCACAGAGATAGACGCATTCGTTGTTCACAGATGTAACAATTTTGGCATGGAACATCATAGAATTCCTGGTGACGGTGTGATTACCGGGTATGGAACCATCAATGGTCGATTAGTGTATATCTATGCTCATGATTTTACGGTTTTTGGCGGGACGATTGCTGAAATGTTTGCCAAAAAAATTGGGAAAATAATGGACCTCGCGCTAAAGAACAAGGTTCCGATCATTGGGTTGAATGATTCTGGTGGGGCACGAATTCAAGAAGGGATCACTTCTTTAGAAGGGTGTGCGGAAATTTTTTATCGAAATGTTCGTTGCTCAGGGGTTATTCCTCAAATAACTGCTATCGTAGGTCCCTGTGCAGGAGCCGCTTCTTATTCACCGGCTCTGACAGATTTCATCTTTCAAGTTAAAAATATCGGAAGTCTTTTTATTACCGGACCTGATGTCGTGAAAGCCGCAATCGGAGAGGATACGACGGTTGACAAGCTTGGGGGATGGGAAATTCATGGAGAAAAAAGCGGGTTATCTCATTTCATTGAGGAGAATGAAATCGAATGCTACAAGAATATGAGAAAGTTATTGTCGTACATTCCTCAAAATAACCAAGAAAAGGCTCACAAAGCTTCTGTTGGTGAAAAGGGAAGTCCTCCAACACATGATTTAAATCACATTGTCCCTGAAGACCCCAAAAAACCGTATGACATGAAAACCATCATTGGAAAGGTGTTGGATAAAGAAAGTTTCTTTGAAGTACATAAGTTATGGGCCATGAGTATAATCTGCGGGTTTGGTCGCCTAAATGGGTATTCGGTTGGAATAGTCGCCAACCAACCAAAATTTTATTCAGGGGCTATTGATAATTCTGCTGCCATTAAAGCCAGTCGATTCATCCGCTTTTGCGATTGCTTCAATATTCCCATTATTGCATTTGTCGATGTTCCGGGATTCCTCCCTGGCACACAGCAAGAATCCTCAGGAATAATCAGAAATGGGGCTAAATTATTGTATGCCTTCTGTGAAGCCACCGTCCCAAGAATGACTGTGGTGACCAGGAAAGCCTATGGGGGAGCCCATATCGTGATGAATAGTAAAAATCTTTTTGCTGATATTAACTTTGCGTGGCCAAGTGCTGAATTTGCCGTGATGGGCCCCGAAGGGGCAATGAATATTTTATATAAAAAAGAAATGAAAAATGCCAAAGACCCCAAAACTCAATCAAAAAAATTCATTCAAGAATATAAGGACAATTTTGCATCCCCATATGTTGCTGCCGAAAGGGGATTCGTTGATGAGGTCATTGAGCCAAGTAAAACTCGAGAAAAGTTAATCGGGGCATTAGAGAGCCTAAAAAACAAAGATGTGGTTAATGAAAGAAGAAAGCATGGGAATATCCCGCTATAAGGGAGGAAAACTCGCACCTGCACTGAACTATTGGCATAACAATTGAAGGTGGGGCAAAGTCTCAAAGCCTTGAAGTGTATCTCTGCAGGTAAAATGAAAAAATGCATAACCAGATATTGATCGATGCAGTGCAGTATCTTTAATTTCTGGTTAAATTTGAAGATTCCTCATTACTTGAGCGAGGAAAATTCTTTGAAATTTCAAGGCTTTTTATTAATTTTCTCAGCTATAGTTATCTAAAACATATTTGGAATTTTCGAAACGATAATGCGTTTAAAAATTTCCTTTGAAATTTTTGGAGCAAAAGGGAGAAAAGACTGCAATCAGGCACTATGAAGCTTGAGAAAATACTTTTTCCCTTACTTAAGCCAAAAGAATGTTCCCCTGGAGGCCTTCCTCAATTTAGAGCTGCTTCCTAAAAGTTTATGGATTTCCAGAAAAAAACAAGCATATTCAATAGTGGCATCATAACCATTGCTATACGCTGGTCTAATCGGGTCATTGGCTTTGCTAGCACTCTAATATTAGCTAGGCTTCTTGATCCAGATGATTTTGGGATCATTGCTATAGCCTTTCTAGTTATAGGTTTTATAAATGTGTTTTCAGATTTTGGAATTCATGTAGCTTTAATCCGAAAAGTAAACCCTAGCCCTGCGCATTACAATACCGCATGGACCTTACGGCTTATTCAGATGGGAGTTACCGCATTTATTGTGTTCGGCCTTGCACCTTTTGCTGCCAATTATTTTGGTGACTCACGTTTAACGCCCGTCCTTCGGGTGTTATCTTTAGGGTTGTTGTTTGTTGGGCTTAAAAATATAGGCGTTATTACTTTTCAGAAAGAAATGCAGTTTGATTTAGAGTTTCGTTTTAAATTTCTGGAAGGAATAGTTGGATTTTTTGTTATTGTTATTTTGGCAATACAAATAGGTTCTTATTGGGCTTTGGTAATTGGGACCCTATTCCAAAAGGGATTTGGTGCCGCACTAAGCTATGTGGTGCATCCAATGCGTCCCTCTTTTAGCCTCGAAAAATTCAAAGAAATTTTTTCTATATCGCAGTGGCTATTGGTGAAAAATTTCGGTTCGTATTTGCATAAGAATTTACACAAAGTGTTTGTTGGGGCAAACTTCAACGATTCTATCATGGGCGGTTACTCTCTTGCCGAGAAGGTTTCCTCTCTACCAGGGCGCGATTTACTGGGCCCAATCAACCGCGCTTTATTTCCTGCATTTGCTCGAGTAAAACATGATTTAAACGAGTTGAAACGTTTATTCCTTCTTGCTCAGGGAGTTCAGGCTTTTTTGGTTATGCCCATCAGTGTCGGATTAGCCTTGGTTGCCTCAGAAGCTGTTCAAATATTACTAGGTGAGAAATGGTTGTTCGCCGTCCCTTTTCTCCAGGTATTGGCATATATCGGTTTTGTGCAAGCTATTACAACAAGTTTCAGTTATGTGATGCTTACCGTGGGCCGCATTTCTTCTCTTACCTTGTGGGTTTGGGGCCAAGCCATAGTTTTCCTCCTAATAGTTTTTCCTATTCTCCCCAGAATTGATGCTTTGCAGATTGCTGAGCTTAGATTGCTTACTGTTTTGGGAGGACTCTTTTGGGGAGGACTTATGCTAAAGAAAACCATGAATAACATAAAATATTATGAAATTATTAATAGCCTTCTACGTCCAGCTCTAGCTACTCTTATTATGTCCATTGCAATCTTGACTGCAGCAAAATTAATGGAACTCCCGGTTTGGGCTATGTTGATTGGAAAGGTTATTATAGGAACTGCCGCATATTTTATTTCTATTACATTAATGTGGAGGGTAATCGGAAAACCTCAAGGGGCAGAATCCTATCTTTTCGGGAAATTGATAGACTTATTTAATGGAACCAGTCTTTTTAAAAAAAGACTAAATTTAATTTTCAAATAGGAATTCCTGTTGAACATCCAACCATCCTGTTTCCCCTGAATTTGAGTCCACCCATAAGACATAATGATTTAACTCAGGAGGTGGACGATGACAGATGAACCGATTCTGTAAGCTTCCCTTATTTGTATGACCCTTTTCCGAAAACTAGACCGTGGGTAGCTGGAATTAGGCTTCCTCCTGCAGCCCGGTTGTGATGGCCGATTTCATAAATTCCTGTGGTGTGACATGCCCCAAGGAACTATGTGGCCGATGTTCATTATAGTCGATTCGCCACGCTTCAATCTTCTGTCGTACATCGTGTAAGGAGATAAAAACATTCGCATTCAGGCATTCATCTCGCAAAGGTTCATTAAAACTCTCAATCACCGCATTCTCCACGGGCTTTCCCGGCCGAATGAAGTCGAGCTTGACGTCATGAGCATAGGCCCAAGCATCGAGGGCCTATGAAGTGAATTCGCTCCCATTGTCCACGGTGATCATCTTGGGATAGCCGCCTCGCTTGGCCGTTCGTTCATGGGCCCCCACCACTTTGGTTCCCGTAAGCGTGCCATCGACCCCAATTAATGGACTTGAGCGACTCCAGTTATCCACCACCGTTAGGGCTTGTAACCGCTGCCCATCGAGTAACCTATCGGCGACAAAATCCATACTCCAGTGTTCGTTGACCTGGCTCGCGGCAGCATTGGCGCATGACCAATAGTCGTGGCGATTATGATCGGCTTCGCGACTGGCTCTGTGCAGATTGTCATTTTTTGATAATATTGTCGATAATATGGGGGAAGTTCAATAACTCATAATGCATAATAATTTTACAAGGAATTACAGTCATGGAAGTTAAGCAAATGATAAAAACTATTATTCTTTTATTGGCACGATCAATTGGCTTATTTAAGCTTGGGCGCCACCTGACTCGAAAAGGTTTAATGATTGTGGGGTGGCATGGTGTAAGTATTAACGATGAGCACGAACGATTTGGAAGTCTTTTTATTTCGCCCGAGTCTTTTAGAAAAAGACTTAATTTTTTGTCAAAGAAGTATAAGGTAATCAGTTTAGAGGAGGCCGTCAGACAGCATGAATCAGGAAAATTTTATCCGAATCAAGTCGTAATCACATTTGATGACGGTTTTTTTAACTTTGCAAAAGTGGCGGTTCCGATATTAAAGGAGTTTGGGTTTACCGCAACAAATTATGTTGTTACGAACCAAATGTTAACCCAGCATGCAGCGCCTTCCCTGCTTCTCAGGGATATAGTCTTGCGGTCATCTAGGCGAGAGGTGGAATTGTCACTTGCGCCGACAAACGAAAATAAAAAATTCACTTTGCCAGTGGATCAAAAAAGACTGACCAACATTTTAATGGAAATATTAAAGGAAAAATTTTTAGATTATGATGCAAAACTTGAGTTTTTGAAGGAAATAGCTCTTCAACTGGAGGTAGACATTGATTCCCTAATTAGAAATCGAATTTGGCATTCTTTGAATCGATCTGAGGTCCAAAAATTGTCCGGGGACGGGTTTTTAATTCAGGCTCATACTCATAACCATTATAATGTGGTGGAACACCCTGATACGGTTCAATGGGAAGCCGAGACATGTAAGTCAGAATTAGAGAAAGTCCTAGGCAAAAAAGTGGTACATTACTGCTATCCAACCGGTAGGTGGACTCGGCAAGCTTGGGAGCCTCTACAAAAGGCAGGAATCGTTTCCGCTACAACAACAAAGCAGGGGCCGAATTTTCCCCAAACACCGTTACTCGCCCTTAGACGAGTATTAAATGGAGAGGATCGTACCCAACTCGAGTTTGAATTTGAAATGTCAAATCTTCAATGGTTGCTCTATATACTTATGCACCCCAAAGATTTATTTATTCCTACTGAAAAAACAAAAGGTTATGCAGCTGAAGCCAACATTTTTTAATTAATGTCCTCCACTCGACAGTTATTCGAAATTGAAAATTGAGAAGAATTCAATTCATGCTAACAAATTGTCGATATAATGCCATGTGATAAAGGTGAGTCTCATAGGGGAAATGTAAAATATTTTAATATTTAATCTCTACCTTCCATGCTCGAGCGCTGAAGCATGATCAAGGAAAATGCTCTAAAATCTATGAATTAACGCTAGGCTGAAGAAAGGTTGCTGAATTCCAAAAAAAACAGACCCCAAGCTGACCTGCCCCTTTTAACTGCTCCAATGCCCTATGATTCAAGGTAGGGAAAATTCAAGGGAGGTCAACATAGCACGCGGCAAGTACTCGGTTAGACAAATTATTCACAAACTGCTGGAAGTGGAGGTACAATTAGGCACAGTGAGGATCGTTAAAGACATTTGCCTAAAAAGGGGAACTTTATTACCGATCGCACACACTACATAAACTAGTGGTGATGGTAGAAATGCGGGGAACGTGTTAGAGAATCAAGCATTGCCGTTCCATTCAAAAGTATGAACTATAGCAGTCCGATGATGAAGAGCCTCTTTCCCTGCATATCATTAAATTAGTACGACGATGCGATTTAGCGGAGCAGTGCATGGGTAATCCTAACCTATCGTTACAATGGATGCCTTGGAGGAAACGGAATCATAAATGAACACTGTTTACGGCAATGGAATATGCACCGTCCGCATGGCGTACTTGGGCATCAGTCACCGCCCCCACGGACCAACACGCTAACGAAACTGTAAACTTTTTTGTCGTTTATTGGGTTTGGTCATTTCCATACAAAATCTGGGATAATAATTTCAAAATGTTTCAAAAGGAACACCTTACTAGCTTCACAAAAAAACCTGGCCAATAAAAGAGGGTGAAATGGACAAAGAAAAAAATCAAAACCAGAATATTTTGAATGAAGTAACTGATGATTGCTTAACCATTCACCAATTAATTTCGAAGCAATCTCAGATAGTTCCTGAAAAGACCGCAGTGGTGTTTGAAAATACTGGTCTTACCTACCTGGAATTAGAATCTCGTTCCAACCAACTCGCTCATTATTTACGAACAATCGGAGTCCAAACAGGTCAATTTGTCGGTCTTTATGTCGAGCGTTCCCTCGAAATGATTGTGGGATTGCTGGGGATCCTCAAAGCTGGAGGTGCTTATTTACCTCTTGATCCCGCCTATCCAGCAAACCGTATTGGGTATATGATCGCTGATTCAGGATCGAAATTTATTTTAACCCAGAATGCCCTACGGGATTCTTTGCCAGAAATCCAAGCCACCATTTTGTGTCTCGATAGCGATTATGCCTTAATTGCCCAAGCATCTGACTCCTCCCTCCCTCCCTTGGTTCAACCTGAAGATTTAGCATACCTTATCTATACTTCTGGTTCGACTGGACGGCCTAAAGGTGTGGAGATTTCTCACCAAGCTGTCGTCAATTTTTTATGCAGTATGAGAGAGGCTCCTGGCTTTGAACAACATGATCGCTTGTTAGCCGTCACAACCCTCTCCTTTGATATCGCGGGGCTGGAGCTCTATCTTCCCCTGATCGTTGGAGGGCAAGTCATCATCGCCACTCGCAGTACAGCGTCAGATGGATCACAACTAACACAAAAAATTAGTTCCTCACAACCAACAGTTATGCAGGCGACCCCAGCCACCTGGCGACTTTTATTAGAAGCCAATTGGAAAGGGGATCCTCAGTTACGAATATTATGTGGGGGGGAAACTCTGACTCGAGAACTCGCTGACCGGCTCCTCCCAAAGTGCAAAGAACTTTGGAATATGTATGGACCAACGGAAGCAACTATTTGGTCAACCATCCATCGTGTTGAGTCGGGAACAGGCTCTGTTCCCATTGGCTATCCTATCGCCAACACCGAAATTCAGATTCTAAACGAAAAGAATCTTCCTGTTCCTGTCGGGGAGCCCGGAGAGTTGTTTATTGGTGGAAAGGGTCTGGCGCGGGGATACTTTAATCGTCCAGAACTGACCGATGAGCGATTCATCCCTCATCCAATCGATAAAACATCAGAAACACGTCTTTATAGGACTGGGGATTTAGCCAAGTATCTTCCGAACGGATCATTAGAACATTTAGGTCGAGTAGACTTTCAAGTAAAAGTCAGAGGTTTTCGAATAGAATTGGGAGAAATAGAAGCTGCCTTAGACAAACTATCCACTATCCAACAGTCGGTGGTCTTAGCCCGAGAAGATGTTCCCGGTGAAAAAAGGCTTGTGGCCTATTGCGTGCCAAATAAAGGTCAACAGTCATCGAGTAAGGATCTAAGAAAAGAACTTTCAACGATCCTTCCAGACTACATGATTCCTGGGATATATGTTTCCCTTGAAAGTTTCCCCTTAACCCCGAATGGAAAAGTCGATCGAAAAGCCCTGCCTGCTCCAGATTCTCAAAGACCGGAACTTGCCGTAGATTATCTGGCTCCTCGGACGCAAGAGGAAACACAGCTCTGTGAAATTTGGGCGGAAGTGCTTAGGGTGGAGAAAGTCGGAGTTCATGATAATTTCTTTGAACTCGGTGGGGATTCTCTCAAGGTGGCTCAGGTGGCGACCCGGGTCCGTGAGGTTTTCAGCGTGGATATGTTCCTACGCTCTGTGTTTGAACATCCCACGGTAGAGGGACTTGTTCCGATCATTCTAGCGGCCGATCCCCGACAAGACGTCACGGAAGAATTGTCTATCACTCAGGTTACCCGAGGGGAATATATTCCACTCTCCTTTTCACAAGAACGAGTGTGGTTTTTGCATCAGATAAATCCCCAAAATCTGGCGTACAACTTTCATTGTAGCATTGAATTTCGAGGCCAATTGGATATCCAAGCCTTGGAGCAGAGCCTCGATGAGATTTTGCGACGGCATGAAAGCTTTCGAACCAGCTTTCCGACTGTCAATGGGCGACCAGAGCAAGTCGTTCATCCTTACACAAAATTTTCTCTTCCTATAATCGATCTTTCGGGGAAATCGCCTGCAGATCAGGAATTGTCCGCCAAGTCCTGGTGCGATGAGGAGTTTCAATTTCGTTTTGATCTCGGGAAAATTCCCTTAGTTCGCTGGACTTTGCTTCGGTACAGTGATGAAAAAAACGTGCTCATGCATATGGAACATCATTTTGTCCATGATGGGTGGTCTTTCAATGTATTTTTACGAGAACTTGTCGATTTATACCGTGCATTCGTGGAGGACAGGCCTTCACCCCTTCCAGAACTCCCCGTGCAATTTGCCGAGTTTACAACCTGGCAGCATCAATGGATGAGGGGAGAAGTTTCCGATTACCAATTGGCATACTGGAAAAAGAAGTTTCAAACCATCCCTCCAGTTCTTGAACTTCCGACAAAGGGGCCAAGGCCAACCACACAAAGCTTTCGAGGTACCTCCCTACGTCCGGAAATACCCCTGGAGCTTTGCAATCAGCTCAGAGAACTTTCCCGGAAGGAAGGCAGCACACTATTCATGACGATGCTAGCTGGGTTTATCGCCCTTCTTCACCGGTACACGGGGGAAACCGACGTCGCGGTTGGGACCTTTTTTGCCAATCGTCGCTCGCGTGAATCAGAAAGCCTCATCGGCATGATTCTGAATAATGTGGTCATTCGGACCGCGCTGGAGAACAATCCCACTGTTCGTGAACTTTTGAGGCAAGTACGTGATGTGGTCCTTGAAGGATCAGCTTATCAAGATGTTCCTTTCGATCGTGTCGTTGAGGCCGTTCAGCCCAAACGTGATCTCAGCATGAATCCCCTCTTTCATATCATGTTCAGTTTTCATGACGAACCCATGCCGGAGGAAGGATTGCCCGGCCTGGATGTGAAGTTGACCCCTGTCCTCAGCAACGGGTCGGCCAAATTCGATCTGGGAGTAATCGGTATTCCCCATTCTGCCCAAAATCTTGGCTTGCCCCAGGGGTCAGACCAGGATGGATTGACCATGATATGGGAGCACAACACAGATTTATTCCAAACCTCTACAATCGCTCGCATGATTGAACATTACAAATCTTTATTGGCGTCGATGGTGGAAAACCCCGAGATGCACATTTCCGATTTACGTCTTGTCTCTGAGGAAGAAAGTCAAAAATTGCTTCTTCAAGCGAATGACACGGAAATGACTACTGCAAGGGATCTGTGCCTTCATCAGCTGATTGAGGTTCAAGCTGGAAAGACCCCCAATAGAGTCGCAATCCAGGATGCCTCTGAGGAAATGACCTACCTTGAACTGAATACTCGGGCCAATCAATTGGCGAATCACTTAAGAGGTCTTGGGGTGGGGCCCAATATTTTAGTTGGGATTTCGGTCGAACGTTCCGCAGACATGGTGGTGGGATTGCTAGGGATCCTCAAGGCGGGTGGAGCTTATGTACCCATCGATCCTTTGTTCCCTGCTGACAGGCAACAATTTATGATTGAGGACGCCAACATTTCCTATTTGGTGACAAAAAAAGCTCAGGAAAGTCGTTTGTCGGAAGAAGGGAAGACTATTGTTTACCTTGATTCTGACAGAGGTGCCATCGCACAGGCATCTCAAGAACCTCCGACCGATGTGAAGGTAACCCCAGAAAGCTTGGCATATGTCATTTTTACCTCCGGTTCCACCGGAAAGCCGAAGGGAGTCCAAATTTCCCATCGATCGGTAGTCAATTTCCTAAAGAGTATGCAACAAGAACCAGGAATTACCCCCGAAGACCGTTTGTTTGCCGTGACGACCCTTTCCTTTGATATAGCCGGACTGGAGCTCTACTTGCCCTTAACGGTGGGAGCAAGAGTGATCGTATCGAATCGAAAGGTGGCTACCAATGGAGAAGAGCTTGCTCGTCAACTCGTAGCTACTGAGGCTACTATCATGCAGGCTACTCCCACCACCTGGCAGATGTTGATTGACGCGGGATGGAAAGGCAAGAGTGATCTCACCGTCCTTTGTGGAGGGGAAGCCTTGCCACGGTCATTGGCCGAGCAATTGCTCCCTTTGGTTAAGGTCGTCTGGAATATGTATGGTCCGACTGAAACCACCATTTGGTCGACTATTTACCAGGTAAAATCAGCTAAAGGGTTCGTACCCATAGGGCGCCCTATTCACAATACCCAAGTTTATGTGTTGGACCGCTATGGTAATCCGGTTCCTCCCGGAGTCCGAGGGGAATTATGCATTGGAGGCGCGGGATTAGCTGTGGGCTATCTGAATCGCCCCGAACTCACAGCTGATAAATTCGTCCAAAGTCCTATTGCGGGGAATGGTGATTCCCTTATCTATCGGACGGGAGATCTCGCACGATTCCGGCATGATGGAACACTAGAATGCCTTGGAAGGATTGACCATCAGATTAAACTAAGAGGATTTCGGATTGAATTAGGGGAAATCGAATCAGCAATGGAGCAAATTGAGGAAATTCGACAAGCGGTAGTTGTCGTACGGGAAGAGGTTCCAGGGGAACGCCGCCTCGTTGGTTATTACGTGACGAGTAACAATGAGATTACTGCTTCAGATCTTAGGAAACAATTAAAACAATGCCTTCCAGAATATATGGTTCCTGCATTATTCGTGGAACTCGACAGTCTTCCTCTCACTCCTAATGGAAAGATTGACCGAAAATCACTTCCCGCTCCCAACGAGTCTAATGTAAAAACCGAAGAGACCTATGCCCCTCCAGAAACTCCTATTCAAGAAATGCTTTCCTCAATTTGGAAAGAAGTCTTATCTATACATAAAATAGGAATTCAAGATAACTTTTTTGATCTTGGTGGACACTCTTTGATGGTTATCAAGGTATTAAGTAGAATACAGGATGAAATCGGTGTCCTCATATCTATCGAAACATTATTTCAAAATCCAACCATTCAAGAGCTGGAGGAAAAAATAGTTGAGGCTCAATTGTCCCAAATAGGTAGTGAAGATATAGAAAGTTTGCTGGAGGAATTAGAACGCTAGTACAATCGAATTTCGTTAAATATGAGTGAGATATCACAACGGATTGCCAAACTTCCCCCAGAAAAACGAAAGTTGCTCCTAAAGAAACTACAGGAGCGACAATCCTCGAATTTGTCTAATCAAGTTATTGCTAGACGCCCAAGGTCTGGTCCCGAGTGTCTTACTCCTGCACAACAGCGGTGGTATTTTCTCCACTATCTTGAACCAGAAAATAGTCTTTATAACATTCCCTTGGTTTTGAACATGAAAGGGAAATTAGATGTTGTAAGACTTGAAAAAGCTCTAAATACAATTGTAAGTCGACACGAAATCCTTCGTACGACATTTCATGAATCTGAAGAGAATCCGATTCAACTAGTTAATCCTGTACAACCGATTAACCTTGAAATTCTAAGGACCGACTCCAAGGATTTCTCAACCATCAAATTGGAATTTGCTCGTCGGCCTTTCGACCTGGCCATGGGGCCACCGGTGCGCTTTGGCTTTCTTGAAATTTCTCCAGAGGAATGTTGTCTGCTTAGTGTTTTTCACCATATTGCTGCCGATGGATGGTCTTTAAATCTATTTCAAAAAGAACTCATTCAGGGATATTTGAGTAACCTTCCAATTCCTGAAGAACTTCCTATTCAGTATGGGGATTTTGCTTATTGGCAAGAACGGCATTTGACTCAATTTGATGATCAACTTACTTACTGGAAGAAAAAACTTGAGAAAGGAAATGCCCCGCTGGATCTTCCGACGGATCGTCCAAGACCTCTCAAGGTCAGCTACCAAGGATCGCGTTTTAAAACTTTACTTTCACCTGAATTAATTAAAAGCCTTGAGCAACTAGGAAAACGATATAGTGCCACACTTTTTATGGTTCTAATGAGTGCCTTGAATATTTTGCTGGCCAGATATTCAAGGCAAAAGGAGATTTCCATAGGGTTTCCCATCGCAGGGAGAGAGAAGAAAGAAGTAGAACATCTAATTGGTGTATTTAATAATACTCTCGTTTTACGAAGTGATTTGTCCAATAACCCCACGTTTGTTGAATTCCTTCTTCAAGTACAAAAAGGAACTCTTGAAGCCTATTCTAATCGAGATGTTCCTTTTGAAAAGCTAATTGAGGAATTGCGACCAGAACGAAGCCTTTCCCATTCCCATATTTTTCAAGTTTTTCTAGTACTCCAGAATCAAGATTCTCCGCCAATGCTAATGGAAGGTATTTCGGTTGAGCGAGATTTTGTAGATATGAAAAAATCTCCTTTTGATTTAACTTTCTACATGCATCCCAAGCCTTATGGGCTATCCATCACTCTGGAATATAGTTCTGATCTCTTTAATCAATCAACAATTGAAAGGATGGCAGAACATTTCAAGAACTTATTGGAAAGTATTGTTGACTCCCCGAAGACCCGCATTTGGGATTTGGATTTTCTTCCAGAGAAGGAAAAGAAAAAGTTACTTTTAGATTGGAATGATACCTCCACTGACTATCCTATAAGAAGCACCGTTCATTGGTTGATATCAGAACAAGCACAAAAAACACCCTTAGCCACAGCCATAGAATTTTATTCAGAAACATGCACGTACGCCGAGCTAGAGGAACGTTCCAATTGTTTGGCGCATCACTTACGATCCTTAGGGTTAAGTAAAGCACTTCCTGTAGGGATCCTTCTTGAACGTTCAACCAATATGGTTGTCGCGATGCTTGGGATAATGAAAGCAGGTGGGTATTACATTCCCCTTGACCCTTATCTCCCCTCCGATAGGCTAGCATACATGGTTGAGGATGCAAGTATTCAATATTTGATCTCACAATCTTCCCTAAAAGACTTTTTACCCTCCTATAATCTCCACACTATTTTCCTAGATACTGATTGGCCAGATATCAAAAATAGCCCTTCGAGCCATTTTCAAAGCACAACCAATGCAGAGAGTATCGCATATGTGATCTATACTTCAGATTCTACTGGCCCACCTAAAGGGGTAATTATTCAGCAAAAGGCACTTGTCAATGTTCTATGCTCTATCCAAACAACTCCTGGCATAAAATCTTCGGATCGTTTGCTTGCGTTAACGACTCTATCGTTTGATATTGCGGGTCTCGAGTTGTATTTGCCACTCATTTCTGGGGCTTGTGTTGTAATCGTCAAGCATGAGGAAGCCATAGATGGCCATCTACTGGCTGAAAAGATTTCTTCCAGTAGAGCCACACTTATTCAGGCTACTCCTGCAACCTGGAGAATGCTGATCAAAGCAGGGTGGGGGGGGGATAGAGCACTGACCCTATTTTGCGGTAGAGAGGTCTTATCCCCGACTCTCGCAAAATTTCTTTTTGATAATTGCGGTGCACTTTGGAATATGTACGGAACGACCGAAACTGCCATTTGGTCAACAATCAAACATATTGATTCTCCTGCCCCCACTACTATAACGGTAGGTCGACCAATCGCCAATACCACAATTTATTTGCTTGATGAAAGACGGCACCTCGTTCCGATAGGGGTTCCCGGGGAAGTTTGTATCGGAGGAATAGGTCTTGCCAAAGGATATTTTGGGAAAGAAACCCTCACAAAGGAGCTCTTTATTGAACACCCTTTCTTGGAAGGGCAACTTTTATATCGAACTGGAGACTTAGGAAAGTATCATCCCGACGGACAAATTGAGGTTCTTGGACGACTAGACCATCAAGTCAAAGTTCGAGGTTTCAAAATCGAACTTAGCGAAATTGAGGCTGTGCTCAGCCAAATTTCAGCATTGCGTGAAGTTGTGGTCATCGCCTCTGATGATTCTCGAGGTGAGAAACGCCTTGTCGCCTATTTTGTTCAGAACGAAGGTCAAAAAGTAAAGATAAGTGACCTAAAAAGTTTCTTAAGGGATAATTTGCCCGCCTATATGATCCCTGAGGTTTTTGTAAGTCTTGAGGTCCTCCCACTTACTCCTTATGGAAAAGTGGATCGGAAAGCCCTTCCCGATCCCCACGAGTCAAATGCCGAAATGGAAGAAAATTATATCGCGCCCAAAAATGAAATAGAAATCCGATTGTTAAAGATTTGGGAAGAAATATTGGATAGAACTGGTATAAGTACTAGGGATAGCTTCTTTGATCTAGGTGGTTATTCTCTCTTAGCTGTGCGATTGCTATCACAAATTAAGAAGGAGTTTGGGAAAAAGCTTCCCATGACAGCTCTTTATGAGGGTTTAACCATTGAACGGCTTGCTATTCTTATTCAAAAAGATAATGTGGTGAGCTCTTCTTCCCTATTAGTTCCCATTCAAACAAAAGGAGCAAAGCCGCCTTTTTTCTTCACAGGTCTCAATGGGGGATACCTTCCTCGAAATTTATCAAGGTGTCTTGGAAAATCACAACCCTTTTATGCTCTACTTTCAGAAAGCCTTGAGGGAAAAGTTATTAGTCATTCAACCGTGGAAGAAATGGCGGCCCACCTTATTTCCGAAATTCGAACAGTACAAACGGATGGACCCTATATGCTTGGCGGATTTTGTGCGCAAGCAGTCGTAGTTTTTGAAATGGCACATCAGCTTTTGACGCAGGGTCAAAAGGTAGGGTTGCTCGCAATTTTTGAACAAAAAGCTCTAGGTAAAAGAAAGCTATCCTATATTCTTCATCAAAGAGTTTATCGTGATGTGCAGCGGATAAAGTCTCATGTGGAGAATTTATTGCAAATTGATTCAAACGACAAACTAAATTATGTGAAAGATATGGTTCGGAATTTCCAGACACGTACCGTTACAAAAATACGACGTCAGATTGCAAAGAAAAATTATAAATCCATTCCTGAATTTTCGGTCTTTCACGTCAAAGATGATGACAGAGATAGGGCATTGCGCAGTAAGCTGCGGGAAAGCTATGTCCCCAAGATATATCCCGGGCTTATAACCTTGTTTGTAGGATCCAATGTTAAATACAGCCATGATCCTCAGCTCGGATGGGGAGAGCTCGCTACCGATGGAGTCAACGTTCAGGTAGTCGAAGGCAATCATACAGATATGCTTAGAGAACCTCATGTGCAGACCCTTGCTGATAAGTTGACAGTCTGTTTGGAAAAAGCACAGGCAGGAAAAAAATAAAAAGAGGTTCTTGTGTGGTGGGGTAACGGTGAATTTTTTTATTGATTACATCGAGAAACATGAAGTGTATGGTTGAAGCGTTTTTGAAGTTTCTTTCCGCGATTTAGTCATACATGAGAAACCGATAATTCTGGAAGAATTGTTGGTTTGTTTTCAATAAAACACTGTCAGATAGTGTGCGTTTACCCCAAGATATCGGGTTATTGTAGCCCACTGGTACTGTCCCTCCTTAGTCAATTAAGGTATGAATTTTAAATAGGGGTGAGGCTTGTATCACTGTCTTTTTGATATTGGTGAGAAAGTATGAACCCCAACTCCTTTATAATAGTTGTTGGTGACATAGTGACTAGCCACTTTGGAAGGGGGTGGAAAGCAATGAAGGATTTAAGCATTGACATTGAATTAAAAGTATTTGCAATCTAACATTCTATGGTTTTTGAAGTGATTGCAAGTGGATACATTATTGATTTCACTTTTTATTTCCGTGCAAACTGCTTTCAATTATTATGCAACCATTTTCCCCGTCTCATTTTAACGAGAACCGCCAATCGAGTGCCATTGTACGTACTGTACAAAATGGGCGTGTAGTCTATAAAAAACAGTATCTTCAAGGAGATTGGGGTCGGACGGAAGAGGTCGTATTGCGGCGGTTCGAAAGGGAGTGTGATCTCAATGATAGATTGCATGCCAGTGGCTTGTTTGGCGAAAGACTGGGTATTGTGCAAATCGTTTCTGCTGATCCCACACAAGCCGTTTTAGTGATGGAAGAGGTTCCGGGCAGCCCATTGGAAACGCTGATCTTTGGTCGATTTCGGCGGCCAAATCGTGAAAGTTTAAGGGCTTTTTTTCTGGCAGGGCGTTGGCTTCAACAATTTCAACGGCTTGGCATGACGAATGCCGATTGTGAAATTATCAGTGATCTCGACTCCAGCAATCTCATCGAATACTGTCAGTTGCGATTGAATAAATTAGCTGGAGACTCCGGTAATTTTAATGTTTCTTTGATCGACCCTTTGCTAAACCGTCTGAAGGGCTTGGTGTCTCAGTCGAATGAAACAGACCGCCGGATTGTTTGGTCCCATGGAGACTATGCGCTTGGGAACATTATATGGGATGGCCAGACTTTGACTCCTATTGATTTTGGCATGGCTTCAATGGATCTGCCCCTGGCCGATGTCACGTATCTGATTCATCGCTTGGAAATGCAACAGATCTATCGCCCCTGGAAACGGTGGCCCATTGACACTTGGAAACGTGTACTGCTCCGAGGTTATGGTCGAGATGATGCGGATATATCCCCCATGTACCGTGCGTTAATGATTCGTTATCGGATTTGTCGATTATTAACCTATTCGCGTCGTTCACCTCGTGACCTTACGCAACGAATTCATGATAGCTGGGTACGACTATTCCTCCGCTACAAGCTGAAACGTGATGCCCTGAGGCCACCAAAATAACAAAGGGCAAGCAGAGCATGCGGCCTAGGATTTATTATTGAATTTGCTCGTATATAACTTCTTAGGGGTTCGAAGGGGGTTTTAAGAAATATTTTCGTGCGCATCAGGGCTAAAGGCTACTATTTATAGCCATCAACGGTATTCATGAGATTTTCTACTCAAGTCACTTTAGCCAGGCTGGTCATGAGAGTTTGTCGATTTTTATGCTTGTCGAATGGGACGTTCACAACAGCCTCAATAATTAAAAATTAGAAATATTCGGACATATTAATATCCACTGGTTCGCCAGTTTTTGCACTCTCAAAGATCTTTAGGCAACAAACGGTAGCTCTTATTCCCTCACGGTGGGTTAGTGTTAAAGGTTCTTTTCCCCTAATGGCATTGGAGAAGTGGGTAAGCTCTGCTATATGCCCCTTATCTATTTTTTTATTGTGGATGTCGAAATGTTTCTTCCCTCTTATCGTGACGTCTTTATAATCGTCAAGTACTAGGGTGCTCCCGTCCGTAAAAATTTCCATCCTTTCTTTGGCATAGGATGTTGTGCCTAGTGCTGTATAAATGAGATTGGCAATAGATCCATCACTAAATTTAAAACAAGCGGAAATGTCTTCCAAGCTGTTAATAGACGGAACTTCCCCCATCGATTGGGCAAAAACGCTGATGGGTTCGCAATCCAACAGATAATAAAAGAGGTCGATAAAATGACACACTTCTCCTATTACACGTCCAGCAGCATACTGAGGATCAAAGACCCAGTTATCATTTGGAAGAGGGCCTGCGTTGACTCGGTAGTGTATAACCCGTCTTCCTTTGCAATCAGATAACGTATCTTTAATGGGCACCATCAGGGGTGCAAACCTACGGTTAAATCCAACCATGCAAAGAGGGTGGTCTTCCTCTACCGCTTTGATGATTTCAGCACATTCCTCGTAATTTGTTGTGAGAGGTTTTTCACAAAATACGTGCTTGCCAGCTTTTAAAGATTCTAAGGTAATGTTGGCATGAGAGTGGTCACGAGTGAAAATCATGACTGCATCTATTTGATCGTCTTGGAGCACTTCTCGCCAATCGGTTGAACAGGAATTTGCTCCATAATATGTTCCCATTTCCTTGGCATTTTGGCTCGAAGAGGTCACTAAGGTACTTAAACATAAATTTGGGCTGTCCTTAACGTAGGGAAGATGGAACTGCCGAGCAAAATATCCACAACCGACCACAGCGATGTTTGAGGGGCCATTTTTTTTGGGGATCTTTGGTGTTGGTGACCCAATGGCAACCCTTCTCGAAGGGGGATCTGGTATTTCGTCATACTTCAACAAAATGGCAAGGCATTCATTCGGCTTGGTGATCAGCATGTCATAGGCTTTATCTACCTCAAGCAAACCAAATTCATTGGTGATGAGAGGGTTGACATCAATCTGGTTCGATTGAATCAGTCTCAGAAATTCCTGCATATTTCGTTTTTCAGTCCACCGAACATAACCAAGAGGATAATCGATTCCATGCTGTTCATATTGAGGATCATAACGTCCCGGACCATAGGACCTTGAAATGCGAAGTTCTAACTCTTTGTAATAGAATTTTTCGTGGGGAATATCCAATCCAATTGCCCCTACTACGGTAATTCTTCCACGCTCCCGACACATCTCCACAGCTTGCTGAATGACGCTGTTGCTGGCTGTAGATGCACAAATTACTACATGGTCGACCCCCACTCCTCTGGTATATCGCATGATGTCCTTGGGTAGTTGATCATTCGGTATGAAGCCTTCCTCGGCCCCTAGGGTCTTTGCCAATTGTATGCGCCCTTCAATCATATCGATGGCTAAAACGCGTGCTCCAGATGAAATGAGTAATTGATTGGTGAGTTGTCCTACCAGACCAAGTCCAACGAGTGCGACTACATCCCCAATTTGGGGCTCAGCCCTTCTCACACCCTGCATTGCGATACTACCCAATGCCACAAATGCCGCTTCCTTTGTTGTCACCCCTTCTGGAATTCGAACGCAGAGATTTTTAGATGCGCGTATATATTCAGCATGGCCTTCTCCAGCATAGGCTACAGCGTCTCCTTCCTGGATTCCTTCGATGCCTTCACCGACCTCAATGGCAATTCCTGCTCCGCTGTATCCCAAAGGAGTCCATTTCGTCATTTCAAACTGGACTCGATCAGCGGTTTTTTTAATTCCATCCTGTATGAGCATATCTTTCAATGTTTGTCGGATTTCAGGTTGCGTGAGGGCTTTGACAACCATGTCCTTTTTGTCTCGTTTGACCGCTGCCGTTTCGGTCCCTGCACTGATCAGGGAATGTCTGTTGGCCAATATCACCGTACCTGGGCTGCAAGTGGGAACGGGCACATCCTCCGTAGAAAGGCTAGCCCGTCTTTTAATTTTCTTTTTCATGAAAATTTGTTTCACTTTGAATTTTCCTTTGGCAAATACTTTAAGTAGGGGTTTTGAGGTCTATTTTGGCCTAATAGACGTGCCCGAAAAAATTGCCCAATGCTTCTATTGTTAGACGGAGGCTAACACCTTGATTTCGCTTTCTAGCGTATCAGTATCTTCAGGCTTTTTTATCTTCGAAATGATGGCGTTACGATTCATGATTACATGGTCTACTTTATTGATCATATCTTCAAGGTCTCCTTCCCGATACAAAATACAACTCGGAGGTCGCGTTCCATTGTCTACAGCTACAACGGGAATTCCTAGGGAAAGTGCTTCTAGTACGGATGCGGCTACACCATCTCCCATCGGAGTGCGTAAATACAACATACCTCGTGCCATGACTGCAAGAAACTCATTTCTTGGCAAGTTTCCTGTAATGAGTATATGGTTCTCGAGGTTTCTATCTCTTATCATTCGGACATAATCTTCAGAAAATTGAGTTGATCCCATAATTACAAGTCCAAGGTCAGGAAATTTCGCGCAAAGTCTCTCCACCGTTTGAATTAGGAAATCAACCGTGAATTCAGCATGAAACGTGTGAACGTACGAAACCAATAAGGGGCTATGGCCGGCCACAAATTTTTCTGTCCCAGGGGAGAGGGTGCCTATTTCGGTTTTCATATACTCAGAACAAAAGGCTGTGATTGGGTGAATTTTATTGGGGTCAATCTTGTAGTCTTGGGATATCCTATCCTTCATTTTTTGGCTATTACAGATAATTTTTCGTGGAGTCAAAAAAGTCAGCCACATCAATAAATCGAAAGGGAATCGACCGGTTTTTGGAAAATATTGTTGCGTAAGTCCCGCATGGAACGTCAATACACATTTCCTTCCGAATGGAAACGCAATACATTGTCCGATTAATGCCAAAATGGTTCCCTTTACCCCTTTGGCATTGGTATGGGTGTGGATGATATGTCCTTTTGCCGCGTTAATTGTTAGCTTCAAAATAAAGTCAAGGAACCCTTTGATATTAAGATATTTTGGATTTTTCAATGTTCGACTTGGCCCAATATTCATTAGGATGCAATGATGACCAAGATTTCTCCAGGCTTCGGCAAGAAATTCGATTCGCAGGGACCATGAACCCATTGGTGGGGGAAAGCTCGTGATTTCAACAAGAGTTTTTTTACCTGACTCAATTGCCCTCATTAAATATGGTCCGAATAAATTAATGGGTTCTATGGTCTTTTCCAGAAATTTTGAAATTTAGGTCGTACTGAAATTAACCGTTTTTTTTTGACTAACCGTAGCGCTGTGAGTGCCTTCAGGGGAATTGGAGTTTCAAAATTGAAAAGCTAAGAGAATGGTTTTTCTGCTATTTTAAGCCTAAAAATCTGCAAAGTAGAAAGTAATTGCTTTAAGGTAAAAAAAGTGAAAATTAAACCAGAGTTGTCCTTAGAGTGACTTTTGTTAGAGGTTTATTCCGGGAAGAGTCTTCTCGTAATTTCCTGATATTAATTCAGATGTCATTTTTTGTAGAGTTGATAAGCGAATTGGGAGACCTGCAATGGTAGGTTTTCCGAATTTTCCTAAAATGACTTGAATGTAATATAACGACACCCTTAAAGTAATATATTGTAAGAGTTGTTCTCTTTCATAGGTTAAAAAGGATTTGTAACTTTCAAGGAATCCGGATATGGTTTCGGATACCAACTTCCACGGAAAACCGAACAAGGAGCGGGTAAGGATCATTTGGCTGGTTGGCCAGGAAAGATCTTCGTAAGGCGAACCATAACCACAGTTTTCAAAATCAATAAATGCTACTTTATTGGAACCAAAAAGGACATTTTCCAATTTTAGATTTCCATGAATAAATGTGGTCGGAGGGGCGGATTGTATGTTGTGCTTATTCAGGTAGGAAGCAATTAGATCAAGGGTTGAATCATATTGGCCAACCAGGTTTAACGCTCGTTGCACTTCATTTACGAGGTTGGGAGTAGCAGCAGGGTCGATGGGGGATGAGTTCGTTCGGTGTAGGCCCCCTAGAGCCTGACCGAAATTATTAAAACCGGTTTTTAGTTTGTTTGAGCGGCCAAGGAAAGGGAGGAGGCAGTGACTATAAAATGCAATGTTAAGCGTTTGTCCTACAATTTCGGAATAAAGGACGTAGGAGAAGTCGGTGGAGCCCCTAATTACTGATGGATGGAGGTATCCTTTATCTTTGGCGAGGGAATTGGTGATTCGTTTTGCACCCGCTATCTCGTGATATATGGGTTCTGCTCCTCCACCATGTGGCATTTTTAGGTACCATTTGAAGTCTTTTTTTATGCGATATACAACATTCCGATCAGTTTGAACGACACGAAATATTGCCTTATCTATAGTAACTTTACTGCCTACCCCCCCCCTTCGTAGCTTCTCTTGGTTGGATTCTATGCAATCGCAAAGGAAGTTGGCTTCTCGAGCCATGGAGTCAGATTCTTGTAGCGACAAAATATTCATCGATCAAAGCGCTTGTTGGTGAGCGAGCAGCCTTTTTCATAAGCCATTGAACTCCATTTGCACCTAGAATTTTATAAAATACACGCTCTCCAGCAAGTCGAACTGGAATAGGCTTAAAAGGGCCTCCAACAATATCTTGAATCTCTCTCGCCTTAGGGTAATGGCTAAAATAACTCTCTCTTGATTTTCCCTTTCTCCCACCTGTGTAGAAACGAACCCAGTGATATCCATACGCATAAAATTCAAGTATGACCACTCCCCCTTTTTTTGTTACTCGACTCAACTCTCGATATATTTCCTTTTTCTCTTCATGATAAAACTGGTGGATAAATCTAGTGGCGTAGACGACATCGAACTGGCGGTCATTAAAAGGCAATGCAAAGGCATCACCTAAAGTTACGGAAATTTTGTTCTTGGTTTTTGAAGCCTTCTCATGAGATTGGCGTAACATAGTTTTTGAAAAATCTATACCGAAAAGCCGTGCTGTTGAGTCCTT
The DNA here is from genome assembly GCA_965223275.1 of Nitrospirales bacterium. Taxonomy (GTDB): domain Bacteria; phylum Nitrospirota; class Nitrospiria; order Nitrospirales; family UBA8639; genus Nitrospira_E. The sequence continues at coordinate 703,722 of OZ244992.1, read as the reverse complement.
ATTTGCTAAAAATCGTAATGTGAGTCCTGTTCCACATCCAACTTCAAGAATTTGTAGATGCTTTTTGCCCTTGTGAATATGTTGAATGATATCAACCAGTTTATGAGAGCGTGTGTCTAAATAGGACTGCATATGGAAAGTCCCATAGCGTTCCTTCTCATAGCCACCCCCGGTAGCGTTGTAAGTTTCTTGCCTTCCCATTTTGTGCAATGACGATTTAGGTAGAATCTTGGGTAACGGGTTTTCTACTAGTTGTTGGAAGATGAAGACTTAACAAAAGGGCAGAAATTGGAATGGAAAAGCAACAAAACGAAGTGAAAAGCTCCAACGAATTTTTGTGAATTATCTTTTTTGGTTCAGCTTTGGAAAAGGAATTGACTGCTAGAGGGTACCGTCTTAACTCCTTTTTCCTATTTGATCAACGTACCGCGAAATTTCGCCTCAGTCAACCCAATCATTGATGGGAGAGTCTGGGATTTACAGGATGATTTCCTTTTAAGTATTTTTCTGCTTATAGTTTATGAGGTAAGGGTTTCGATTCTAGTTTCTATTTATAATTTCCACAGCTTTATCGGGCAAAATTACCTATAGTTTGATGGCTCTGAACTTGTGGCGAGTTGGTAGACACTCCTAGACTTTGATTTAGCGAGAACTCCCCGTCCGGAAGGACGGGGATGAGAGCAAGGTCCGGTGTCCTGCGGTATACTGGGCGTTCATGAAACTTCAAAAAGCGGCCCATACCGTATACAAAACGCAATATCACATTGTCTGGATTACTCGTTATCGACGAAAAATCCTGGTGAAAGGAGTGGCCGGGTACCTCCGCGTGGGCTTGCAGGAAGTGCGGAAGTTTCATCCGGACTGGTTTGTGGAGGAAATTGGCATTGAACCGGATCATGTCCATTTGCATATGATCATTCCTCCCAAATATGCCGTGACTCGAGTGGTCAATACCTTGAAAAGTGTGACGAGCAAGAATCTTAAACAGCGGTTTCCGCACTTTCTCCAAAAGGTGTACTGGGATGGTGGGGGAATCTGGAGCCAAGGATTTTTCGTTTCAACGGTAGGGATCAATGAGGCCATCAATCAACGGTACATTCGGGATCAAAAGGAGCAGGGCACCGGACAAGCGCAGCTTGAGTTCTGAGAGTACCACGTTCGTAAGGGCGTGGGTATCTATTTTTAGTACGGGAGGGCGGGTTATGAGCAAAGAGTGATTTGCGGCTGAGTGCAATGCCGAAGGCTTAACTCAATCGAACTCAAGTTGAGCGGGATATTTAAGGAAAAATGCAACCGCTTACTTCGCGAAAAACCCAGGGTGAGGTGCAAGTTCAGGATAATACACGGAGGAGGTGTCTATGGGTAGCACACGGCGACGTTTTACCAAAGAGTTCAAGCAAGAGGCGGTTCGTCTCGTCACCGAAGGCGGACAGAGTCTGGCCCAAGTTGACCAGGATTTGGGCGTTCGGGATTCTATCTTGGGGCCGTGGAAAAAGGAGGCTGAGAAGTACCCAATGGCGGCCTTTCCGGGGCACAGCCAGCTTCGACCGGAGGATGCCGAACTGCGTCGACTCCGGCGCGAAAATGAACGCTTACGCATGGAGTGGGACATTTTAAAAAAGCAGCAGTCATCTTCTCTAAGGAATTGCGATGAGATATGCGTTTATTCAGAATCAACGAGAAGCATTTCCAGTTCGCCTGCTCTGTCAGGTGCTGGGAGTGGGCACGAGCGGGTTTTATGTCTGGCGGCAGCGTCCTGAGAGCTCCCGCAGCCAAGACAATCGGCGGTTACTCGACGTGATCCTGGCGGTCCATCACCGGAGTCGGCAAACTTATGGCAGTCCCCGGGTGCATGCCGACCTGAAGGCGCACGGCTATGCCTGCGGCAAATATCGGGTAGCGCAGTTGATGCGGCGGCAGGGGTTGGTCTCACGCCACCGAAGGAGATTCAAGGAGACGACGAACTCGAACCATCGCCATCCGGTCGCGGCGAACCACTTGAAGCGGCGGTTTGCGGTCTCGAAGGCGAATGTCGGCTGGGTTTCGGATATCACCTCTATCCCGACTCAGGAAGGGGGATTGTATTTGGCCGTCACACTCGATTTATGCCATCGAAAAGTGGTGGGGTGGGCCATGGACCGTAGGCCAACCCAGCACTTTGTCATTGAGGCATTCACTATGGCTGTTCATAATGGACGACCGAGCCCCGGGCTGCTTCACCATTCGGATCGGGGTGTCCAATACGCAAGCCAGGCGTTTCAAGCCAGGCTGCAAGCAGCCGGCGTTCACTGCAGTATGAGCCGCAAGGGAAATTAGTGGGATAAGGCCGTGGCGGAAAGTTTTTTCCATACCCTGAAGGTCGAACTCATTCATGGGCGGCAGTATCGGACACGCCAGGAGGCTGGAAGGGAGATTTTTGGATACATTGAACCCTTTTGCAATCGACAATGACGCCATTCGGCACTCGACTACCAGACTCCAGTCGAGTATGAACACCAGGCGTTTGCAGCGTAACCCAGTGTCCACGGTTTTAGGCGAAGGTCGAAAGGTTCTCAATGACTTAAGGATTAAATGATGGCAAAATATTTAACTCCCTAGGTGATGTTGGGTTGAAGTTGATTTTTTGAAAATATCCAGGCAGTCCAACCCAACATTTCATTAGTTAAAAAAAGAATTTCTGTGGATTTACTTTAGATGTGAAAAGTTTTCTCATTCCACTAAATCCAATCTATTTTTTTATTTTCTAGCAATTTATTAAGAGAGAAATCTTTTTGTGAAATTTTTTTATTGTAAAGCAAAGTTCTATTTCCATGTATTTCTTATTGCCATGGGGCAAGAATGGTTGGGAGCAGGCAATGAAAATTTTGAATGTTGTTGGTGCTAGGCCGAATTTTATGAAAATTGTTCCTTTAATTGAGGAGATGGGTAAGTCTCCCAATATCTCCCAATTGTTAGTTCACACAGGCCAACATTATGATGAAAAAATGTCAAAAGATTTCTTCATTGACTTAGGCCTTCCTGAGCCTGACATCAATTTAGAGGTTGGGCCAGGTTCGCATGCCAAACAAACCGCAGCCATTATGGAACGGTTTGAGCCTGTGGTAATTCGAGAAAAGCCAGATCTGGTTTTGGTCGTGGGAGATGTCAATTCCACCATCGCCTGTGCTTTAACTGCTTCAAAATTAAATGTACGCGTTGCGCATGTTGAGGCTGGCTTGCGAAGTTTTGACCGATCTATGCCAGAAGAAATAAATCGAATCCTTACGGATTCGATATCAGATTATTTGTTCACGACTGAAGACAGCGCAACGGAAAATCTTAAGAAAGAAGGCGTTGACCCTTCAAAAGTTTTTTTTGTTGGTAATGTAATGATTGATACACTTCTCAAATTTAAGCAGAAAGCAATGGAATCCGCCATTTTATCTAAATTTAATGTTAGGTCTAAGGGTTATGTGCTTGTTACCTTGCACCGTCCTGGAAATGTTGATTCAAAAAAAGCATTGGAAGAAATAATTCAATCATTAGAGGAGATTAGTAAGCATATTCCAGTTATTTTCCCATGCCATCCGAGGACTCGAGAAAGGTTAATGGCTCTCATTCCTGAAATGGTTAAAGGTGGCCAGGATGAAATTTTTCAAAGAATTCGTCAAGTGGTGATCTGTGATCCGCTTGGCTATCTAGATTTTATGAAATTTATGGCCGAGGCTAAAGTTGTTATTACGGATTCAGGTGGAATTCAGGAGGAGACAACCATATTGGGAGTTCCATGTCTGACTATTCGTCCTAATACGGAACGTCCTGTTACCATTTCCCATGGTACCAATAAGTTGGTTGATGCTAAAAAAGAAAATATTATTTTAGAGGCACTTGAGGCTATTAATTGCACAAAGATTTTCGAGAAGATTCCACCTTTATGGGATGGCAAGGCAGGGAAGAGAATAATTGAAGCTCTTACAAACAAGTAAACGAGAAATGGTAGCTGTCGACTTGTATGGATTTGAAATTAGATTGCAAGCCATAGCCTTTCAGGTATTTCCTGCTGTTATGAGTTTCATGATAAAATTAATGGATATGCCGCACCCCATTAAGAAAAAAGAATGCTGAGCTTAATGCAGTATGGCGGTTATATATAGGAAGGAGTAATCATGGAGCTACGGAAATGAAGTGTGGCATGTAAAGTCGCTATTTTGTTGCAGGGGGTTAAGGGAAAGTTTGTAGCCAAATTGTGTATAGATATTGGAAACAGTCAAACTCATTATTACTTAATCGTGGGACCAGTTTTTCTCTCATGGGAAACGAAATTTTGAGATTCATCCATAAAGCCAACGCGATTAATGGCTACAGAAAGAGATTGCTCGGTTGAAGTGCCTGGAGGGCGAGGTGACGCTGGAACGCAAAAAAGCGGCAAGGTTTGGGGGGCTCGGAAAATTTCGGAAATACGTATCTTTGCGATCGGATTGGTATTTGGTATCCTGAAAGCCCACCTGGGCTATTGCCGGGTCTGGGCGCATCTCTGCTTTGCCGAGACTTGGAGAACATCCAGTAACAGGTCTTATGCCTGCTGAGGGCCCATCGCGGGGTAGTGCCCACGAGAACTTGGTTGTAGGTCAAGGGGTTGTCCACCGGCAGTAGACCTAAACCTCGGCGCCCGGCTAAGTGGTGAGGCATTGATAGGGTTAAGGTGTTGGTCGAGCCTGCGGGTTAAGAGTACATCGTGCACTTCTTGGTAGTGTATGAAGAAAATAGTGGGGTGGTAGGCCGGCACCCACCCTAAAACTTAGGAATGGCCCTAGGACCTGGAAAGAGACCTCTGGTGCCAATTCTCGGCCGGGGTTTAAGGATAGGGCTGGTACCTCTTGAATGGCAAAGAGTAATAGTCAACAGAGAAGATGTTTTCCAATGCGTGGAAAGGGTTGGGGCTGCTCAGGCGTTCCCGAGTTTCATAATCCCAATGGCAATATCGATACGGAGTGCCTCATGCGGACCTTGAAGGAAGAACGCATCCAGTTGTACGAAGGGACTAGGCAAAAGGAATTGCAACGGGCTTTAGTCCACTGGGCGAGCACCTATACGGAAAAGTTCCATCACTATATCTTGGGCTATGAAACTCCAAGGCAGTCTGCGCAGCCCTTTCAAGTCAGCGACCTGACTCAGTTCGTGGTCTCTTGATAAACGGAGTGCATTCCCCACCGTATTTGTGAGGTATTCTTGGCTGAGGAAAGTTTTCAAGCGGAAGGGGTCCTTTGTAATATTAATTCTTATAGGAAAATCGTATTAGGCTGAAAACCTTTTTTCGATTATTGAGTAATTTTTTAAAAATATTTACCGATAAATAGATAGGGTGTAATTGTAATTTGGCCAAAAGGAATGTGGAATCGTTGGTAACTTGCTTTGGCACTTGATTTTTAGCTTCTGGTTTCTTGTTATTCTAAGAAATTTCATTAATCTGAAATTCCATGGCTGCTTGAATTACTATTGGAAAATCTGATTGTTCAAAAAACTCAAGGACTTTCTTGAATACAATCTCTCTTCCCAAGAAGAGACTCCTTTTCATTACGTACGGTTTTCCGCCAAATGCACAGGCAGGAACCCACCGTTCACTCCGATTTGTAAGGTATCTTCGTAAGCTGAATTGGGAGGTTATAGTTTTAACAGCTGACCCTGAAGACTATGTTCCTGGAACTCCAGTTGATAAGCAATTCTTAAAGCGCGTGCCATGGGATCTTGAAGTTATTCATAGCCCGGTCTTCCGTGGTTTGGTGAAAGTCATTCGGTTTCAAAAATTTTTTAAAAAAATAATTTTACAAAGCCCGCAAAACACCCAAAGTTCCAGTTCCTTACCTAAAAAAGGTCGAATAGCTTCTGGCCCTTTTGAGATACTTAAGGATTTTATTTCGACGCCATTTACTATTCCAGACAATCACATTGGATGGCTATGGGGGAGTCTTCTGCACGGTTGGCTAGCCTTGAGGAGACGGCCTTTTGATCTTGTTTATTCCTCTGGGCCCCCGTGGACATCTCATCTTATTGGGTTTTTCCTGTCAAGGTTAAGAGATATACCTTGGGTTGCAGATTTTCGTGATCCTTGGGCGAGAAGTCCTTGGAGGTGGAAGCGAAATATTGCCCAAAAGTTCATGGCAGAATATTTAGAACATATCGTTGTGAGACAGGCAAGATTTATCATTCTCAATACAGATTGGATGAAAAAAGAGTTTCAACAATTTTACAAAGATATTGATTCTGAAAAATTCCAACTGATTCCGAATGGATATGAGCCGGAAGATTTTGAGGACATTGAACAACCCTTCTTGTCGAGAGGAAACAGGTTTCAATTAGTTCATGCTGGCTCAATTTATGGGGGAAGGGATCCAATTCCGTTGTTGAAAGCATGGGCTTTGGCCGTTCAGTGTTTGACACCAAGCAAAGAGACTTTGCTTCTCTCTTTGGTCGGTGTAAGTGAATATCAAAAGAAGGAATTGATTGAAATAATTAGGAAATTAGATTTAGAGAAGCATGTCCAACTTGTTCCTCGAGTCTCTCATCGTGAGTCTCTTAAAATTATGGCTGGAGCCAATCTGTTATTGCTTCTTCAGGGGGGGCTGAGTCTCTGTGTCCCGGCCAAATTGTTTGAGTATATGGCACTGTGTAAGCCTATATTAGGGCTTACTCCTGCTGGTGCTGCAGCCGATATTCTTGAGCTTTATCCGTTAGGTAGGATTGTTGACCCAAATGATCCCAATAAGATTTTAGAAGGAATTCTTTCTTTTTTTGAAGAACGGAACAATGTTTATCCAAGGGAGAAAATTTGTGAGTTTATGAATAGGTACAAGGCTTTTGGTTTAACGAAGAAACTTGACGATCTGCTTAATCGAGCGATGGTCCAATCAAGGTTTTGAGGCGATGTAGGGTAACCGCAATGTGTGGAATTAGTGGAATTTTAAGCCTTAATAATAAAGAAAAAATCCTTCCCGAAATGGTCTCGCCATTGTGCGAGGTCATGCTTCATCGGGGCCCAGATGAAGAGGGAATCTATTGTCAGGGGCCAATTGGCCTTGGGATGCGACGCTTGAAAGTTATCGATCTTGATTCTGGTCAGCAGCCAATTTTCAATGAAGATAGATCTATTTGGGTTGTTTTCAATGGTGAGATTTACAACTATAAAATGTTGAGAGAGGTGTTGATTGAAAAAGGGCATGCCTTTCGGACACAGAGTGATACCGAGGTGCTAGTTCATCTTTACGAAGAGGAAGGAGAAGATTTTCTGTGTTCCTTGAACGGAATGTTTGCCCTGGCTCTCTGGGATCAAAATCATGAAAAATTGATATTAGCCAGAGATCGGTTTGGTGAGAAACCACTTCACTACCTACATTCTAGGAAAAGGCTTACTTTTTCTTCTGAGTTAAAGTCAATTTTAAACACTTTGCCAGAACTTCCAGGGCTTGATTCAGAGGCAGTTTATCAATACTTCCTGTCAAATTATATTCCAGCCCCCTTAACCATTTATGATGGCATAAAAAAACTCTTGCCGGGTCACTACCTTCGCGTGGTGAAAGGGGAAGTTTCTGAGAAAAAATATTGGGATTTCACCTATGAACCCGATTACACAATGAGTGAGTCGTATATGTCAGAGAGGGTGTATGACTTGCTTGAAGACTCAGTCCGACTTCGCTTAGTTAGTGACGTCCCCCTTGGGGCATTCCTGAGTGGTGGAATTGATTCTTCAGTGGTCGTTGGTTTAATGAGTCGCTTGATGGATCAACCCGTTCAAACATTTTCTATAGGTTTCAAAGAAGAACTATATAATGAAACTTCTTTTGCTCTGGAGGTTTCACGGGCATTCGGGACAGAACATAAGGAGCAGATTGTTGAAGCGTCGGCAATTGGATTGATCGATGATCTTGTGTGGTATTTTGATGAACCATTTGGTGATTCAACGGCAATCCCAAACTATTTGTTGTCGGAAATGACAAGGCAGAATGTCACCGTGGCGCTTTCCGGTGATGGGGGAGATGAACTGTTTGCAGGATATAAACGATATTTTAGGATGGACGAAAGAAAGAAATGGAACCTTCTTCCTCGCGTGCTGAGAAAGCAATTAGCAGCCACAGGGAGAATCTTGCCAAAGCATGCCCGGGGAAAGGCCTTTCTTCAGAGCCTGGAAATCGAGGATTATCCCTTCTTTTGTCTTGGATCTGCTTTGGCTCAACTGGAGAGCCTTCTTTCAAAAGAATTTAAGGCAGAAATTAGGAAACTCAATCCTTATCGATTCTCGGAGATGTATGAACAGGATGTGGGCGACAAAGAATACCTGGCTCCCTTCATGTATTACGACACAAAGGTCTATTTGCCAGATGATATTCTGGTCAAAGTTGACCGGATGAGTATGGCCCATTCGCTTGAAACCCGTGTTCCATTTCTCGATCACCGTTTGGTTGAATTTGTTGCAACGATTCCCGATGATTTTAAGCTACGAAAGTCGATGCGAGGGAAAATAGGGAAATATATCCTTAAAAGGGCATTCAAAACCATTCTTCCAGAGGTCATTCAAAAACGACAAAAACATGGATTTACGCTTCCTGTTGGTCACTGGTTTCGTGGCGAATTGCGAGAAATGGTTTTAGATGTCCTTTCGGATGGCCATGTCAAGCGAATTGGTATTTTAAACTCCAGGGCCATTTCTCAGATGTTAAAGGAACATATTCAGGGAGAGGTAAGCTATACAGAAACATTATGGTCCTGTTTTGTGTTTGTATTGTGGTATCAAAATTGGATTGAAAAGAAACCTGTGGGTGAATCCAGGCATTTTAACTCCTTTGGTCTAGGGCAATTCGTGTCTAAATGAACTTAGTTTTCAGCTAATGTGGGCGGGCCTGCGCTGCTATTGAAAAAGGCATTTCATGAAAATTCTGAGGAGGAAAATCAAAAGTCGGATCGCCTTCATGGCTAAATCTCTTTGTTATCAAATGGGTGTCGATGTGATGAGGCGCCGTTTTTTCCCATCTTCTGTTCCGGTTATCCTTCGTTACCACTCAGTCTGTTCTGACAGCAGGTTGATCAGCGCTGGCATTCGGCTTTCGCCTGAGGCATTTAAAGAGCATGTAAGGTATTTTGCTAAATTTTTTCATGTGGTTACGATGACGCGTTTACTTGAACACCTTCAAGCCCGAGAGGCCTTCCCCAAAAACACGCTCGTGTTAACATTTGATGATGGGTATGCTGATAATCTTGAGGCAGCGAAAGTCCTCAACGATAATGGACTCACCGGTCTTTTTTATATTACGGCAGGCTGTATTGAATCCGATGAACCCTTTTGGGTTGCTGAAGTTCGGCACTTAATCGAGTGCACTGGTAAAAAAGAAATGATCCTGCCTCTTCCAGATGGGAAATGTTGCATGGCGGTCTCTACAGAAAGTGAGCGGGAACAGGCAATAAAAAAAATTACCAGTTTATTGAAATCTGTCACCATTGAAGCCAGAGAGAAGATTCGAAAGTCTCTTAGACTCGAACTTCATGACGGCCCGCCTTTTCCCAAGAATCTCATGTTGAATTGGTCTCAATTGAGAGAAATGGTACGGCTGGGCATGGAGATTGGGGGACATTCTATGACCCATCCCAATCTACCCAGTGCTACAAAAGATGAAGCTTATTCCGAAATACGAGAATGTAAATCTCTCTTGGAAACACAATTGAAAACCGAAGTCATTCATTTTGCGTATCCTAATGGTGGGGCCATTGATCACTTTGATGAAAAATCCAAATCTTTATTGCGAGAAGCAGGATTTCAATCCGCCACAACTTCAAAGTCGGGTAAGGCTGACTTTGGATGTGACCTTTTTGAGTTACGCCGAATGCGCACCACCGAAGCTCTCGCTGAAATGCTTTGGGATATGTAAAACAGTAAATCCGAAAAATGATTTTCGTGGGACTGTGACCTTCTTTTAGGAAAACCTAATGTCACTTACTGCAATTGCATGGCTCATTGCTTATGTGGGTGGAGCAATGATGGCGTTCGTTCATCCCATCTACGGCTTGCTTGCCTATTTTTTGACATATTATCAATTTCCGAAATATCGATGGTGGGGAAAAGCTTTACCCAATGAGCGTTGGTCATTGATTATCTCATTGGTGTGGTTAGTTGGGTATTGGGTGAAAAATCCCAGTTTGCCTCATTTAAGGGTGAGAGTCAAAGAGCATCCTCAGACCATATGGCTAGTACTACTAGTTATTAATGGGTTTTTGGTTACTGCAACTACGGCTGTGTGGGTAGAAAAATCTTGGGCGCATAGTCTTATTTTGTTTAAATTTTTAGTCCTGTATTTCCTGATTGTTGGAACGATTCGAACAACGGAACATTTTACCTACGCTTTTTATATGCACCTCTATGGCATATTTTCATGGGGTTGGTCGGCTTATCGGGATCCTAGGAGGCAAGCAGGTCGTTTGTATGGAATTGGTGGACCAAATTCCATAGATGACAATGGTACTGCATCTGTGTTGGTTGCAATTTTGCCATTAGCCGGTTCAGTTTTTCTTACAGGAACAAAATGGGTGAAGTTGGCTTGCAGTGCCACAACAATCTTCGTTTTAAATGCCTTTATCCTTTGTAATAGCAGAGGTGGGATGCTGGGTTTGGTTATGGAAGGTTTATTGGCATTGAAAATTTCTAAAGGGCCAATGCGGAAAAAAATTTTTCTAGGTATGATTGTTGGCTCTGTCCTTTTTTATTTCCTGATGGACCCGCAGTTTATCGAACGACAAACAATAGATGAAGACTATGGAACAGATGGCGCTGCAGTAAGTCGCATGGATTCTTGGAAGGCGGCCCTTGTTCTCTCTAAGGATTATCCGTTTGGTGCCGGAGGTGGAGGATTTGAGTATTTAAGCCCAATCTATATCCCCCACATTGTCGAAGCGCATGCAGGAGAACGTCGAAGTGTGCATAGCACTTACTTTGTGGTTCTGACAGATTTTGGTATCCAGGGTTTTATATTTTTAATGGGATTTATTCTGAGCACCTTTTACGAATTGTATGATATTCGGAAAAAGGCCCCTAACACAGAAGAAGGTCGGAAGATTTGGTTGCATAGTGTTGCCCTTACCTTAGGCTTTATTGGGGTTTTAACTGCGGGAGCCTTTACCTCAAGGTTGATAGCTGAGGTCTTATATTGGTTGCCCGCATTTTCTGCGGCACTCAAAAATCTTCAGGTGATCGAATCAGAAAAAACCCAGCTAGCTATCAATGCACATAAGAGTAGTCGTGATGATTGTTTTCAGTGCGATCCGAATCCAGATTCAGAACTTCAGTGAAATGTCCAGATAGTTGCTTAAGCTTAACCGAAGCAGAATGAACGTTTTTATGTTGTCCGTATGTTGGGCTCGATTAAAACAAGAGGCTGTATAATTTATTACGGTGTGGCGGATTATACCGGCAGGAAACAGTTGTGAGGCGACAGAAAGGAAGTGCGAAGATTAATGTCGCTATTGTGTTGCAGGGAATTAGGCCCATTGGGTGAGCCAATATAACGAAATTTCCCAGCAATCAACCTTGGACTATAAAACCCCAAGACAGTCTGAGCAGGAATTTCAAGGCAGCCACCTGACTCTGTTTCTAGTCGCTTGATACATGGAATGCATTACAGTGTTAGGAGCTTCTTGGCGGACGCGCAGGTGAATGGGCTCTTGACCATGGCCGGTATTGGTATCCTCGGATTGTCGCTTTGCTCAGTCAAAAATGTCGGACCGTCACTCAAAAAAAGGCCAAACACATGTGGCAAGTAGAAGGGTTGAAGATGCTGCAGAACCAAAATCTACCGAGGTTACTTCTGGTTAGCCGATGAGTCCTATTTTCGAAAGCGTTGGAAGTGTCGACCTCATTGGTCCTTGAATTTTGTGATGGAAAGGACCAATCATGACTCATTTCTGGAGGTGTTGGTGCTTGTTGATGACTGCAGTTGAAAATGTCTAACTGACGTGCCCCCTTTAAACCGCTCCGAGGCCTATGTTACAGGCTAGGGCACATATTAAAGGAGGGCATCATGGCACGTGTGAAATACTCGGTTGAGCAAATCATTCACAAACTGCGGGAAGCGGAGGTCCTGTTGGGGCAAGGGCAGACCGTCAAAGACATTTGTCGGAAGTGGAATATCACCGATCCCACCTACTATCGGTGGCGGCAGGAATATGGTGGATTGAAACTTGATCAGGCGAAACGGCTCAAAGACTTGGAGCGGGAGAATGCCCGCTTGAAACGAGCTGTCGCGGATCTCACCTTGGATAAATTGATTCTCAAGGAAGCGGCTGAGGGAAACTTTTAAGCCCCACCCGACGCCGGCGAGCCGTTCACACGATTAGGCAACGACTGAAGGTGGCGGAACGGCGGACGTGCCAGGTGCTGGGGCAACCTCGATCGACACAACGGTATCAGGCTCAGGTCCGAGGGGACGAAGAAGCGTTAACTAAAACGATTGTGCGGCTGGCTCGAAAGTATGGGCGCTATGGCTACCGACGCATCACCGCGTTGGTGCGAATCGAGGGCTGGCACGTGAATCATAAACGCGTGGAACGGATTTGGCGGCGGGAAGGGTTAAAGGTGCCGAAGAAACAACCCAAACGGGGGCGACTCTGGATCAACAAGGATTCTTGTGTGCGTCTGCGTCCTGACCATCGCCATCATGTCTGGGCCTATGATTTCGTGGCCACGCGGACTCATGATGGTCGACCGCTGCGGTTACTCACCATTGTCGATGAATATACCCGAGAATGTTTAGCCATTGAGGTCGCTCGGCATCTTCGAGCCGATGATGTGCTACATCGGCTGGCTGAGCTATTTGTTCAACACGGCCGTCCAGAATATATTCGTTCAGATAACGGCCCAGAATTTACCGCGAAGGCTGTTCGACAATGGCTCAAGCAGCTCGGGGTAGGTACCTTGTTTATCGAACCAGGCAGTCCCTGGGAGAATGGCTATAATGAGAGTTTTAATGGCAAACTGCGGGATGAGCTCTTGAACGGGGAAATCTTCTATACGCTCCGGGAAGCTCAAGTACTCATCGAATGGTGGCGGCAACACTATAATCAGGTGCGGCCTCATAGCGCCTTAGGCTACAAATCGCCAGCACCAGAGGCCTTTATGCCGAAATGCGCATGAGCTGCATCCACAGTGGAACAATCACTGGGGGCACGTCATGTAATCCTCCATTGGGGAACTGCGATATAAATTGTTGGATGGAGAAATCTTTTGCACGTTTCCAGAATTGCAAAACATGATTGACTGTTAGCAACGGTACTATAAAGTGGATCCCTCGCAGGGTAGTCTTAAGTATCAGCCACTAGCTTAAAAAGTTCGTACATAAATTCAACTGGTGACTTATTTATTGAGGCCTAGTCAATTGGAGTCAGTTCAAATAAGCCCCCTCTCAAGCATCGATTTAATGGATCCGAGTAAGATGCTTGCTTGTTGCCAATGTAAACTTATCCCTCTTTTCATTAATGAGTAATGTTTTTTCTATTGAGTCAAAAAATAATGGCTTAAATCGTTGAAGCCTATATGAATGCAATGATTTTGTGCACCTAAAATTGTTTGTAGAAGAGGGGGATTCTTGCTCCCTTCATCTTTTGTCCCAGGGAAGGCTGAAAATACCTGAGCTTCATTTTTATTTCGTTTTCGGGGGGAGATTCTTTGAGCAAGGTATTTAGAAGAAATGAGCCGGATCTCAGGAATTTACAATGTCCGTGGTGAAGAAACTCCACAGCGAAAAAATTCATATTGCCTTTCTCGTCCATACCTATGGCTTTGGGGGGTTAGAGAATATGGTGACGAACCTTGTCAATCATATTGATCCCAATCGTTTTAAATCCACCATTGTTAGTTTTGCTCCCCTAAAGGCTCTCAGTAACAGAGTAGATGTGAATCGTGTGCAAGTCATTTCTCTCAATAAAAAGGGAGGAAATAATCCATTATTGATTTATAAAATCTATCTGCTGCTCAAGAAGGTAGGCCCAGATATCGTGCAAACACACAATTGGGGGACTGCAGCCGAAGGGATTCTCGGAGCAAAACTTGCCAGAGTTCCCGGGATCGTTCATGCGGAACGAGGGACGATTGAGGAAAAAAAATCCAATATTGTTTTGCAAAGGTTTTTGTGGGGCTTCACCGATCAAGTTCTCTCGGTTTCTAAGGCTCATCGCCAAAAAATGACCAACATTATTGGATTTCCTCTTAAGAAAATAAAAGCGATAGTGAATGGTGTAGATACCGAGCGTTTTTACCCAAATCCTGGGATAAAGGTTGAAACACGAAAAAAGTTGGGTCTTAAAAAAAATAGTCTTTGTATCGGAACGGTTGGAAGCCTGCGACCTGTTAAAAATCATTCACTCCTCGTGAATGCCTGCAAGGCAATTTTGCCCCATTTTGATGATGTTGAAGTCTTAATTGTTGGGGAGGGGCCTCTTGAATCACAGCTTAAACAGGAAGTCAAAACCTTTGGTTTTTCAGGGAAAATTCATTTTGCGGGGATCCAGCCTAATATTCCCGAGGTCCTTAATGCGCTTGATATTTTTGTCCTGACATCACTAAGTGAAGGTATGCCCAATGTTGTGCTTGAAGCGATGGCCTGTGGTATCCCGGTGCTTGCGACATCTGTTGGTGGTGTACCAGAGATAATTGAGAATGGCCAAAATGGGATACTTGTTGCCTCTGAGGACAAATCGAATTTAATTCAGGCAATAACAGAATTGTTGAATGATCAGGATAAAAGATGTGCCATCGGAATGGAAGGGAGAAAAAAGGTACTGTCGGAATTTAGCCTTAAAAAGATGGTTTCAGAGTATCAAGTACTTTATGAATCCTTGCTTGGGAGGGTGAGCCTATAATGGTCTGGCGATTTTTCAAAGGCAAGTGGAATGAGCACAAGTAATTCATGCTTATGCTGGACTTGTGAGACTTAAGTTCTCCAGGATTTGTCGGAATCAGTCCAATCGGTGGTATGAGTCCTTTATGGTAAAGGTATGTTTCAGGAAATTTTGGAGGTTGAATCGACTCGTTTCCTAGAACAACCATCCGCCTTTTTCTTCGAGTATATTTTGGCATGGCTCGGATGTTCGAAGGTGAATGGGCGTTTTCTGATATCATGGAAGTGGACGAGCCTGACTATGAAAATTGATCTAGAGGTAATCAAGTTCGAAGAGCTGCCGGTAAAGTACCCGTCTTTAGGATTGAATAACAGCTCTAATGACAGGGGCAAATAGAATTTTAGTTGTTTGATGAATTGATGCGTTAATTCGAACTAGAACAACGAAGCCCTAGTGATTGAAGCTTGCTTGCGATAGTGATGATGAAACGGGATTTCTTTCATCAATTCAGTATTCTGTTCATTATCGTTTGTCTTGTTTTTCTTCAATCATGGTGTTTGTTTGTGTACTTTGAAGATCAACGTTTTCTATCATTATTGATGGATGACATGGCAAGTCCTACATTATCACCTGAAGAACAAGTAATTGCCACCATGAAGTTTTTTCGGGGGTTGCCAGTTATTAATAATGACCATCAGTATTTTCTGCTGCCGATATTTGGGTTTTTGCGTCCCACCCCTCGTCAAGTTGTGGAAACGGGTGGGGATTGCGCGGATCGCTCTCGACTGCTCATAAGCCTTTTGCATACTCGGGGTATTAGCGCTTCTAAGTGGGCTTTGTATTCTAAAAATTTAAGCCCTGATCATGCGGTTGTGGAAGTCACGACCAATAAAGGAAAAATGGTTGCCGATCCTTTATTCGGTCTTGTGTTCCCTGATGGAAAGGGCGCGTATCATAACATTAACGATTTGAAGAATAATTCAAGCATACTTCGTGACCGTATCCATCACTTGAAATTGACGGGTGAAAACCCTGGGGCAGTTTCAATAGATAGCTATCCTCTTGATCGTTACATATATCAATATGCTAGGACAATAAATTGGGACAAAAACACTGCAATGCGCATACTGTACCAAGGTCTTTTTTGGACAATGGGGAATAAGGCTAATGAGGTTCCCAGGCCTTTTATCGTGGAGCAGCCAGCTCTGATGATATTTTGGGGGATTACGTTTGTCCAAGGTGCTTTCTTAATTCTGTGGATGGTAGGCGGGAAAAGGCGTAGAACAAATACTTCAATTTAAGGTGCAAATCCTAAGCTAGCCCAAGAAAATTGAAGTGGTAATTTCTCATCCTGTATTAGGCCGACCATGGGAAACCACGTTTTTGAACTGACCGCAATGTTAATAGAAATGCATGCGGCAAGCATCGTGTGGCCCATATGATAATGGCAGGCACTCAAGAGAGTTGATTTAATGTTAGGTGAAAAAAGATTGCTATGCTGCTAAATACGATTAAGAAATTGTTGGTGATGCCAAAGGGGGAAGTCCTATTTCGTATTGCTGAGCGACGTCTTGAAAAAAGAGAATATGCCCGGCATCTGGCAGGAAAAGATCGGATCGGTGACGAATATTTTTTTCTGGAATGCTGTGGTCTTCCCTCTCAAAACCATGCGGCTCGCGTACTGTTTGATGATTTTTGGTTAGGAAAAAGAGATAGGTTCTTTCTCGAAGCCTACTCAAAAGAGAGTCGTGCTACACAAATTAAAAAACATTTGAATACCCCAAAATGGATACTTGATGCCGATCGTCTCTGCGAAGGAAGCCTGTGTTTGTTGGGACATAAGGTCCAATTAGCCCAGACTGGAGAATGGCATAAAGATCCCCTTGAAGGGTGTGAGTGGCCGCGTGTGTTTTATGCAGAAGTAGAAAAAGCCAAGCCTAGTGAAACGGTGGATATTAAGTATGTCTGGGAAATGAATCGCCATCAATACCTGATTCTGCTTGGCAAAGCCTACTGGATTTCTGGCGATGAAAAGTATGCCAAAATGGTATGCGATATCATTTCATCTTGGATTTCTGATAATCCTTATCATTTGGGTGTGAACTGGACCAGCTCTCTTGAGCTGGCTGTGCGTGCCATCTCATGGATTTGGGCCTATTTCCTATGCAAAGGTTCCCAATTTATGGATTCTGCGTTCCATATTCAATTATTGAAGTCCATGTATGAGCATGCCACCCACATAGAACATCACCTATCTTATTATTCGAGTCCCTATAACCATTTGATTGGTGAAGCCGCCGGGCTTCACCTCATCGGTAGTCTTTTCCCCCAAATTAAAGCAGGACGGTCCTGGGAGCAATTGGGTTGGTCTATTTTGGAAACCCATATCGATCAGCAGTTTTTTTCTGATGGCATGTGTGTAGAGCAAGCCACATTTTACCACCATTTTACTCTGGGTTTTTATCTGCAGGCCGTACTCCTTAGGAATATAAACAATAAGACCGTATCAGAAAAGATTATATCTGTAATTGAAAAAGCCTTGGATGTTTCCATGCATCTTACCCACCCCAATGGTCGGCTTCCTGCCTTTGGTGATATTGACAATGCCCGATCGCTCTATTTTAGTGCAGAACATTCTTGGGATTTTCAGGGGTTTTTAAGTCTTGGAGCAGTTTTGTTTCACCGTTCAGATTTCAAGCATAGAAGTAGCGGTGTGTGTGAAGAATTGCTCTGGCTTTGTGATGACCCATCTCTCGAAAAATTTGAGGCACTAGCAAGTACTCCTCCTCAAGAAATCTCGAAAGCCTTTTCTTCCAGTGGGTATTACGTCATGAGAACCGGTTGGCAAAAAGACAGTCACTACTTTTGTTTCGATTGTGGTGTAATGGCTGCAGGTTTATATGAAAGTGGTGTACCTTCTGCCGCCCATGGTCATGCCGATGGGTTGTCTTTTGAACTTTCGGTTTTTGGAAAGCCCATTTTAGTCGAAGGAGGTTTTTATACCTATTTTGGCCCGCAAGATTGGCATCGTCATTTTAGGGAAGAAGGGGCTCACAATACTATCAAATTGGGGTCTTACAAACAGGCCGAATATTGTGGGCGGCTTACCTGGAAATCTGTGATCAATCCGAGATTACGGTACTGGAAACAAGACGACATCTTGCAGGCGGTTTGTGGGGAAATTGTTTACGACAAGAATACCCGTCATCGCAGAGAGATTTGTTGTGTGGAATCCAAGTTTTGGATTTTGTCGGATTGCCTTCGAAGTGTCGGGCAAAATGAAAAGGCGATCGCATTTTTCCATTTTGATGGCTCCGTTTCTCTTGATATTGATCGCGTGAAAAAGCAAATTATCGCTACAAATGAAGATATTGGACTTCTGATTCAATATTTTGAGGACTACGAAATAGAAACTCGCCGGGGGAGGGAAGGTATGGGACCTGAGGCCGGTTGGCAGGCTCAGGGCTATGGATATAAAACCCCGACCTGGGTGTTGTCCTTTGCCATTCCCTTGTTTCAAAAAACAGTCCTATTCCCACTATTGTTGATTCCTTGGAAGAAGGGTATGCCTATGGTTTCTTTCAAAGAGGATGATTCCCTGTCTTCACATGCAGAAGATCTTTATCGTAAAGCATTTAAATTCGATCGACAGGATTACGAGGTTTCATTTCGGGAAAATGGTAGCCCACTTGTATTGTGTAATGGCAGGGCGATTTCAAAGTGAGTCGTTTTAAAACCTTTGAAAATTTTCTCAAACCACCACGATTCTCAGGTATCAACGCCCGTATTTGTGAATGCCAGGGAGGCTTTTCCTGGGAAATGAGGTTTTGAGCCCCCTGTGCTAAAGGATACAGCTGAAACAGAACCAACCTTAATTTTCAGGGTTTTTCGTTAGATAACCCTTTTGAAGCGTATCTAAAGATATGTGTGGAATTGTAGGCGTCCATTACCTTGATCAAAAACAACAAGTTGATAGACAACTTGTTCTGAGCATGTGCGACGCCATCATTCATCGCGGGCCTGATGATGACGGGATATATTTGAATAAAGGGATCGGACTTGGGATGAGGCGCCTTAGCATTATCGATTTAGATTCGGGAAAACAACCCATCTTAAATGAAGACAATTCTATCGCCATCGTTTTTAACGGAGAAATTTATAATTTCCAAGCTTTACGTGAAGCCTTGGAGGCAAAGGGGCACAGGTTTACTACCAGAACTGATACAGAGGCCATTTTGCATGGTTATGAAGAATATGGAGTGGAGGTATTAAAACATTTGAATGGTATGTTTGCCTTTGCTATTTGGGATAACAACCAAAAACAGCTTTTTGTCGCAAGAGATCGTATTGGTATCAAACCTCTTTACTATTATCAAGATGATCGTAAGGTCGTATTTGGGTCTGAGATTAAATCGATTCTTAAGGATATCTCAATTCCAAGGGGTGTAGAGAACTCCTCACTTTCTTCATTTCTTTCCTACGGCTATGTTCCCGCGCCAAAGACGATGTTCAGAAATATTCAGAAATTAGAAGCTGGGTGCTTTATGCTCATAAAAAATGGATGTGTCCAGACACACAAATATTGGGAGATCCCCATTCACGAAGACACAAAGGAATATTCCTTTTCCTATTATTGTGAAAAAACAATGGAACTTCTTACCCAATCAATTAAGCTCAGGCTGATTAGTGATGTCCCCTTAGGCGCCTTTCTTTCTGGGGGCATGGACTCGAGTTCTATTGTCGCCATCATGGCAAAATTGACCAATAGTTCTATCAATACGTATGCCATAGGTTTTGATGAGCAAAATGAGTTTCACAACGAACTGGGAGATGCTAAAGCGGTAGCGAATTTGTTTCACACCAATCACCATGAAATATTGGTTAAGCCTAATGTGATCGATTTATTTCCGAAGCTGATTTCGCATATGGATGAACCTGTTGCGGACTCTTCGATCATCGTCACGTATTTGGTCTCCAAGTTAGCGCAAGAGTCGGTCAAGGTCATTTTGTCTGGAGTTGGGGGGGATGAACTGTTCGGTGGGTATCGTCGCTATTTAGGCTATTCCTTGAATAACTACTACAGAAGAATCCCTCGAATGTTGAGGAAAACTCTGATCCCGGCGGTTTTTGAGCTGTTACCTTCAGACAGGAATTCTGGATTAATGAATTTTTTTCGTCTTGGAAAGGGCTTTATTCGCTCATCGGAGAAGCCAGAACATGAGCAATATCACGATATGATCACAATCTTCAGGAAGGATTTTCTTCAGGATTTGTTGAAAAGGGGCCCTGAAGTCAATGGGGGCCTTTCGGGGTTGTATGCTATGTCATCGAACGGAACAGATTCTTTGAAAGGAATGCTACATTTTGACATAAAAACCCAGTTGGTGGATGATTTATTATTATTAACCGATAAGATGAGTATGGCAGCCTCTATAGAAGCCAGGGTTCCCTTCTTAGATCATCATTTTGTTGAATTCGCGCTGAATATTCCATCCAAGTATAAAATTCATGGCTTGAAATTGCGTTATATTCAAAAAAAAGCGATGCAGAACATACTCCCTCCGGAAGTTATTGATAAAAAGAAAAAAGGATTTGGTTGCCCAATAGGAAATTGGGTTAAGAATGACCTTTATGATTTTGTCTTGGATCTTTTATCTGAAGAAACCATCGTGCGTCGAGGGTACTTTAATTGTGAAATAATAAAGAGAATGATCAATGATCATTTTGATAGTCGGGCTGATTATACGGATCACATCTTTGCGTTAATCTCTTTTGAACTATGGCATCGAATTTATATTGATAGATGACCCCTCCCCTCTCCCTTTTTTTTCTTGTCTGTGAATTTTCCCTGACAAGAATACATTGGGATAATTGGTTTGGATTATACGAGGATAGGTTTAGGGGAGGATTTTATCGGAAGTAAGTGAAATCTTGGACTTTAATGGAATGGTGTTGGGCTGAGAGCAAACTTTAGGCGGACGGTTCTTGTATTATACAAAGGCCGGGATGGCATGTCCAAAGCTATAATACAATATTGAAGCTATATAGACCTGATATGTATTGAAGGAGTAAGAGTTGTATAAAGGTTCTAGGGTCGTCTTCAGAAAAAGAGTAAAAAGAGATTCCTTTTTATTAAATGAAAGCACTCATTTTTTTTGTGATGAAGCCTAAAAGTTTTCTTGTGAATTTTAGGTAACAAGGCATGAAAATTTTCATTTATGGGTTTTTATTTATAATTAATTTAACATTATCTTTTTCCTAGAATAAATTAATGAAGTAGGAGAAATTTCATGCTTTCAAGGCAAGAATTGAAAAAAAAATTCTTCAAATCATCAGAGCACCCCTACAGAAAATATGAAAGCAAAATTGAATCTATTTTGAAAGGATCTGATACCATTTTAGATGCGGGTTGTGGTCGGAGAGCGCCTATATTAAGGAAGTTTGCCGAAAAGGCACAAAAATTAATTGGCGTGGATTTGGAAGATCCCATAGAGGTTATCCCGGAAGTAAAATACATAAAGGGAAATATTTCATCAATAGACATCCCAGAAAATTCTGTTGATGTTGTAATTTCGAGAGCTGTTCTTGAGCATGTACCAGACCCTGATGCAGTATTTAAAGAAATTGAGAGAATTTTAAAATCTGGGGGAAGTTTTATTTTTTTGGTTCCAAACCTTTGTGATTATGTGTCGCTCATCTCAAAAATAATTCCGAACAGATATCATAAGCAAATAGTGTCAAAAACAGAAGGAAGGAAAATGGATGATGTTTTTCCTGCCTATTATAAAGCCAATACATACTCTTCTATAAAGACCCTGAGCAAAAAGCATGGATTTAAAATTATGGAGTTTCAGTATTTGGGTCAAGAACCTAATATATTTAAATTCAACTCTCTACTTTACCTGTTAGCCACGGGATATGAAATAGTTATTAGCAGATTTGAGTGCCTTGGTCTTCTAAGAGGTTGGATACTGGTTCAGCTCAAAAAAGAGAGATGAATGTACATGGTTGCCGGAAAAGACAAAAAGGGAGGGTAGGATTTTGAAGATATCTGTCTTTGGCTTGGGATATGTAGGTTGTGTCACAGCCGCTTGCCTGGCAAAGGTTGGACACGAAGTCATCGGAGTAGATGTCAATCCAATAAAAGTCAATATGATAAATGAGGGAAAAAGCCCGATTGTAGAAAATGATATCGGGGAAATCCTTCATAATGCAGTCAAATCAGATCAGTATTTCCCCGGAAAACTTGAAGCCACGACTGACACAGAATTCGCTGTTCGAGAGTCGGAGATTTCACTGATATGTGTTGGCACACCGAGTAACGATAATGGAAGTTTGAAGCTGGATTTTGTAAGGCGATGTGCCAATGATATTGGTTTAGGTATTGCCCATAAAACAGGTTACCATGTCGTGGTTGCTCGAAGTACAATGTTGCCAGGCAGTGTGGAAACTGTCATTGTCAAGGAACTCGAAACAGCCTCAGAAAAGCAGGTTGGCGTGGATTTTGGCGTGGCGATGAATCCGGAATTTTTGCGTGAAAGTACGTCGGTCTTTGATTTTTTTAGTCCACCAATGACAGTGATTGGTCAATATGACGAAAAAAGTGGGACGGTGCTCAAGGAAATGTATGGCTTCTTGGATGCGCCCTTAGAGGTGACTGACATCAAAACCGCAGAAATGATGAAATATGCATGCAACTGTTTCCATGCGGCAAAAGTCACCTTCGCAAATGAAATTGGCAGTATTTGCAAGTCCCTTGGGATTGATAGTCATGCAGTCATGAATATCTTTTGTATGGATTACAAGTTGAATCTTTCTTCCTATTATTTGAAGCCAGGATTTGCTTTTGGTGGATCTTGTTTGCCCAAGGATCTGAGAGCCTTAAATTATCAAGCAAAGTCAAATGATGTGGAGGTGCCTTTGCTTAAGTCAATCCTTGTCAGTAATAAAGTACAGATCGAGAATGTGATTGAAAAAATTGTCCGATCCGGCGTGAAAAAAGTTGGATTGCTTGGACTCAGTTTTAAGGCCGGAACGGATGATATGCGGGAATCGCCACTTGTGATCTTGGTCGAAGCACTTATCGGAAAAGGGTTTGATGTTAAAATCTTTGACCGAAATGTCTCAATTGCGCGCCTTATGGGTGCAAACAAAAATTACATCGAAAAAGAAATCCCGCATATCTCCACATTGATGACGGATACAATTGAGGACATCTTGCATCATGCTGATTTGATTGTCATAGGAAATAAGGCGGAGGAAGTGGGACATGTACTCAAGCAAGTGCCCGATAGTAAGAAGATTTTCGACTTGGTCCGGGTAAGCAAATCATTGGATGGGCTTTCTCCTGGATATGAGGGGATTTGCTGGTAAGTTATGAATATCTTATTTTTATCACAACGCTTTTTGCTCCCAATGGATACGGGTGGAAAAATTCGTACTGGAAAGATATTGGAGCAGTTGTCAAAAAAACATGCGATTACTTTGGTTTCAAATGTTGAATCTCCCAAAGATGATGGCTTTCTCCCAGAGATGAAACGATTTTGTTCACGATTTATTCCCGTATATTGGAAGGAAACGCCAAAATATTCTCTTCTTTTTTTTATTCGATTGACTTTTCAAATGTTTTCCATTTATCCCGTTTCAGTCCTCAATGACACCTCGCGGAAGTTACGTCAATGCCTTGAAAAGGAATACAGTCACCAAAGATATGATCTGGTCATATGTGACTTTGTCCAATCAGCACTCAATTTTAAGAATATTTCAGGTACGCCCTCTATTTTATTCCAGCATAATGTAGAGTCACAGATTTCAAAAAGACATTTTGCCCAGTCAGAGCAGATGCTCAGTAAAATTTTTTGGTGGCTACAGTGGAAAAAAATGGTTTTTTTTGAAAAGAAGAGTTGCCAGAAATTTGATGCTGTGATTGCTGTATCTGAACAGGATCGAGATACCTTTGGTGCTCTGTACCAATTGGATAATCTAGTTACTATATCCACCGGTGTGGATATAGAACATTTTTCTCCGCGGGAAACCTTCGCGGAGTCCTCAGGGCTTGTTTTTGTTGGATCAATGGATTGGCTTCCGAACGAAGATGCTGTGCTGTATTTTGTCAATGACCTCCTGCCAATTTTAAAGAAAGAAGTTCCCAATATTCATCTGACCATTGTCGGGAGAAACCCTTCGCCTCGTTTAACAAAACGGCTTAATTGCGTGCCTGAGGTTCAGCTTACCGGTTGGGTTGATGATGTTCGGCCCTATATTGCGAAGGCGGGTATCTATATTATTCCAATACGGATTGGTGGCGGAACTCGAATGAAAATTTATGAGGCTATGGCAATGGGCAAAGCCATTATTTCGACTTCAATTGGAGCCGAGGGATTGTCGGTGAAGGATGGAGAAAATATTTTACTGGAAGATGAACCATTTGAATTTTGCAAGAAAATCATCGTGTTGAATAAGGACAGGAAAATGAGAGCAAGGCTAGGAAAAAATGCCTCAGTATATGTTCGAAAGCATTGCTCTTGGCATCATGTTGGAGAAAATTTTGAAAAAATATGTTATTCTATCGCTGCTTGTCATAATAAGTGACTCTGTTCCTCAACCGGTTTGTTAAGGCCTAGACGTTGGAGTGAACATTTTGGGGGCGATTGGTTTTCCAACTTCCTCTATAATTATTGTATTATTAAATTTTTTGGAGCAGCGGGAGGCGTTGAATCTACCTCGGTCCCATTTGGTGGAATAACATTGAAGCTGCCATTTGAACTAAATGATACTTTCCAACCTCCAAAACTAGCCTCCCGATCAGAAATGCGAGAAACAGCAATTGGGGCCTCATCGCTGACCTGCATGACCACTAGGAACTCTAATTTCTCTGAAGCGTTGGGGGTGGGTTGTATGAATAGGTTGCCTATTCCCCAACGCTTTGCTTTGTTGGAATCAGATGAGTAGCCTGGCGTGTTCCCAGCTTTGGTGCCTGTATACCAAAGTTTTTCAGGTGGTGGGCTTCTCATTTCATTTTCTAAGCCACCTATCCAGGTCATGGTATTGTTAATTGGAGCTACAACCGTAGTTGTCATGCCTGGAATAGAAAACCCATTTTCTTGCAAGTTAGGCTGGACGGCAAGGCGCATGGACCAGGCTCGTTTGATCTCTGGTGGGACATCTGTATAATTGTATACCACAATAATATCCCGGTTGGTGTCCAGGATGTGGACAATGGTTTGTCTTGCTACTCTGACGCCCGGCGCATTTAATAATTTTGAGTATTCTGTACTCATACCCCGATAGGTATTGTTAAGCACAAGATTATCGGGCCCGCCTGGAAAAGCATTGGGTTCACTCGCAGCATCATAGGCATTATATACACGGTTATTGCTCCAATATGTGTTGTGCTGGAACGCCGTGCTGAGAACATCATTAGGACTATAAAACCAAAGGCCTGAGTACAAACCTGCAGTTTTTTTAATCTTTTTTGGTTCAGCTGGTACAGCCAGTGGCTCTAATCCACGGTGTATGGCAAAGGTCCCACTAGCTGGTTCATAGCGACTGGTATCAAAATACCGTGAAATCGCTGTTAGGGTGACCGCGTTTTCGTCCCAACTCCTGGAACTTACAAATAGATCTGCTCCACGGATATATTTCGCTGTGGGAAGCCCTAGTTCTTCTGGGGATTTGGGTGTTACACGCAAATCCCCCAGAACCAAGCGGTATAATAATGTATAGGGACTTCTACCCCATTTATTTACCTGCCATCGTGCTAATGCTGCCGCATCTGGATCAATGTTCTGATATATCCCCGTGATGGCCTCGAGCATCGTTTTCCCAAGACTGCTTGGAAGTTTACTCTTTTCATAAGCCCAATAAAAAGGCAGTTTTTGGAAGAAAGGGCTTCGTGCCCACATCACCTGTCCTGTGGCCGTTTCCCATGCTCCCATGGGCAGGAAAGCATGTAAAAAAAATGCATAATAATTGCCTCCCAATTGTCCAGCGGATCCTGCTTGTGTTCCGCCGCCGTCATCAAGGGAGACAGCAGCCAACATATCTAGAAACCCACCTTTTAAACTGCCGTAAGGTCCAAGAACAAGAGGACTCTCATTGTAGGCTAAATCCAAAACCTCTTGCGCCCAGATATCATCAATCCCATCGCCTGCTATTGCTAGGGCTAAAATAGGATAATGCAATTCCGGCTGTCTAGAGTAGACATCATTCCAAAACATTGTCTCTCCACGCCGGTGAGGAGTATCAGTTCTATGATTGTATTTGAAATTAGCTTTTAGAAATTCAAAAATTTGGGTTTTTTCTGTCTTGGAAAGCAAGGGCATTATCCAGTCAAAGATAAGAATAGGTTCTACGAATTTCCCTGCGGTATCAAGGCCCTTGGGTCTGACATAAGTCCCTGACAAAAGATAGTTTTTCGCTATGTTTCCTTTATTAATGTCTCCCTCAAGAAGATATAAAAGGGCATTGGATATGCCATTTCCATTATTGGCATAACTTCTTAGTTTGCTCATATCATTAGAATAAACAGAATCGGAAAGTTTTTCACGTAATGCAGGCAAGCTGGCCTGAGTGATAAATAGGCGTGGATGAGATGATATGACCTTTCGCTGGGATATTGGTGGAGGAGGAGTGCGAAAGGTCCATTCTTCCCCATTGATTTTTACAGAAGTTGAATCCAATAAGGATTTTTGTGCATAACTATTCAGTGGATTTATTATCACAGAAAAAAACAGAAAGGCTGTCAATCCTGTAAGTATCAAACAATGCAATCGTAATTTGCCGTGACCTTTTTTCATTTGTGTCCTCTGTTGCTTATTTGAGATTGTTGTACTTTGAATCGTTGAACGAATTTTGTAGTGTTTGAAAATAACGTTGCTAACGTAAAGTCATATTTAAGTCTTAGGAAGCGGAACACTAACCCTTTGCTATTTTCGTTTCGGAACTCTTGAGAAAACCTTTAGACCCGAATGTCCGTTTATCATCTTCTTATGACCCAATTAATCTAAATTGAGTATAGGGTAATAGAATATCAAGAATTGTACGACAATAGACAATTCTCATTTTACATAGGCCTAATAATAATATAATTGAGTATGCTTTTACCTGAAGCCGTGCCAAGCTTTATGGTTAAGTTTCCATCTGTTATTGGAATGGGTAGGTTGGTAAAAGAAAGATAGGAGTTTTTAGGGGCTATCAAATTTTGAAATATTGGTAGGCCTTCAAGTGATACAGAAAGGGGGCCAGCCTGCGCTCCGGCATCCCCGCTAGCAAGTGATATGAGATATTGACCGGTGGGTAAATTAATATTCCAAGTTGAAGAAGAATTTGAATTCACGAATAAAAAGGTATCTAAGCGTTGATCAGAATTTTTATTGCGGTCAATGGCTTGATTTGTAAGAGATGTCGACCAACCGTATCCTCGGCAAGCGGTAAACAACTCCCCGCTGTCATTGGTGTACCCTGATGGAATTTTCGCGGTATTGGGTTGAAAGTTAATCCGTATTTCTGATTTTGGGGAAGGAGGAGAACAGCCCGGAGCCAAGGTAATGGTTTTTTCTACTGAAGGGGCACTTTCATTCCCTGAGGTATCGTAAGCGGTTACGGCGAATCCCACTGTCACATCTTCTGGAAGACCAGTTATGACTTTTGAAGGGGCCGATGGTGTACCTGTAAGTCCAACCGAAATTGGGCTTCCATAGTCAAGTGAGGGTAGGGTTCTTTTGTAAATTCTATATCCCGCCAAGTCTTTCTCGTTGTTTGGATCCCAAGAAAGCGTGACCTCTCCTGCCAATGCAGGAGCTAGCGTCCCCCAGATGAGAAAAAGAGGGAAAAAACTCATTGACAAAAGGAAATGATATGGTTTGACGTGTTTAGGAATAAGAATTTTCTTAAGAGCGATCATTTGAAAGTAGTTCCTTTTAATTGAGGGTGTGGGCATTTTATTAAGTTTCTTTAACCGAAAGATCATATGAGGGAGAATTTATTCCGGGGGAAATATTCCAAAAGCCATTTGGCAATTGGCTCTGTTTCTCTTTTTTGTGGGCAAGTGATTTAAATTTTTGAGGTTTGCAAAGATGTCTGATAGCTTTGAAAGGGGAGTGATACTGGATTCAATGGATCCAACTTATTGGTTTTCCAATTTTATGTTTTTCCTGAGAAAAAAGTTTGGAGGGATAGAGATTTTTCAAGTCAAGAAACTAGAAATAGGTGTTCCTTTAATTGTGTTTTTGGGAGGTGGTGCAAATTGGTGGCCATTTAATTGAGGATCTTTTCTTCTTTGAAATTTTTGGAAAAGGTCATGGATATTGCTTCCTTACATTCTGTTTTGAAAGTATTTCAGGAAAACTTTGTTGAAGATTGGTGGTAATAGTGGGGAAATGAATAGCTATGCAGGGGAGTGTAAAATTGACTTTTTATACTATTAGGAGAGGCAAATTGTCGGAGATTTCGGGGATTCTGGTTATTTCAAGGTTTTTTATAGTTAAACCATACAAGGTTCTATGTATTTTAAATGTTGGGTAAAAAAGTGTATGGTTTGACATGGAAACTGAATGATATATATTTCAGGTTTAATACGTATACATGTATTCCCGTCTATCGATATTTTGGCGTCTTGCCCTTGGATATTTGACCATCCTGGCCTTGGTCATTGGGGTCAACCTCTATATTCTTGGGCAGTTTCGAACGTTGACGGAATTTGGGGCTGATCTCGCGACGCATCATTTCCCGGCGGTTGAAACGGCCAAGCGACTCATATCAAGTCTCTATGCTCAATTAAAAAGCGACAAACAGTATTTAGTCTTGCGAGACACGACTCTTCTCAAAGACTTTTTGCAAGAAGCAGAAAACTTTCGGAAGACTCTCAAAGCCCTTCAGGATCAAGAGCCTCCAGGCCCGACTCTTGATCTCTTGAAATCGACAAAATCCCTCCATGAAGATTTTCACACCTTGTTTCTCAGTGAGGGGGTTGAGCAAGCCGACCGTTCTCCTGCTTCAACCGCCCAGTATGAAGAACGGCGGGATAGGCTTATTGAGGCCATGACGCAGTCCATTAATGCGTTTATAACCTCGCAAGAGGCTTCAGTGGGTGATATTTTACGCGTGTCCCATGTTCAAACGGTTCGAGCCCAGGAAATCACTCAACAATTGTTGATGATGGCGTTAATCTTGGGCCTTGGTTTGGCCGGTATCGCTAGCTATAGTATTCTGCGCCCTCTCCGTCGTGTTAAGGCGCAAATTCGGAGAATCGGTCAGGGACATTTCGGGGGAAGTATCTCCATGGACGTTCCCCAGGAGTTAAGGGATCTTGTCGGGCAAGTCAATTGGATGGGAGAAAAACTGCAAAAATTAGACGAAATGAAATCGGAATTTTTGGCCAACATTTCCCATGAATTGAGAACCCCGCTGACGTCTATTCGGGAAGGGTCACAACTTCTCTTGGATGGCATCCCCGGCAATCTTACAAGAGATCAGAAGGAAACTTTGACGATTATTTCTGAAAGTAGTCAACGACTCAACCATTTAATCGGGAATCTTTTAGATCTTTCCAGGATGGAAGCCGATATGGTGTCTTATTCCTTCGCTCCAACCGATGTGAATCGGTTGGCGATGCGATCGGTGGAAAAAATGCGATTTCTTGCCGATAGAAAAAATATCCATTTAGAATTGGCGTTGTCCCAAAACGGAGTTGCTTTTCAGAACGTTGATGGGCAACGGATTGAGCAGGTGTTAGAAAATATCCTTTCCAATGCCATCAAATTTAGCCCTCTTGGGGCCACGATTTCGGTTCGGTCCATGCCGTATGCTGACAAGGTTGATGGAATACATTTTATGGTAGCTGACCAAGGTCCTGGCATTCCTCAGGAGGACCTCCCGCATATTTTTGAAAGATTTTATCAAGGAAAAACCCAGGAAGGGCGCCTCTACGTGGGGAGTGGTATCGGATTGGCATTGGCCAAACGAGTGGTGGAAGCTCATGGGGGAAAAATTTGGGCTGAGAGTGAAGTTGGAGTGGGGACGACTCTTCATTTTACCCTTGAAAAGGGCAAACCTTTGCGGGAAAAGAACTAATTGTGACTATGCTTTTTTGGAAATCGTGCAAAGGGAAAGTCTGCGTTATTTTGTTTTACGGTATGGCTTTGTCCAGTTGCTCTGGCTCCTATTTACATCCGACGACTTCATCCTCAAAACCAGCCAACCAACCCGAAAATTTGACTGAGGTTCTGGAGCCTCTTTCAGAAGATAAACCGTTCTTTGAAGCTATTGCGGAAGACCAAGAAAAGCAATTGGGGTCTTGCAAAAATGAATCAGAATGTCAAATGGTTCATTTTCTGAGGGGGCTAGCGGCTTTGTATGATAATCGTGAATTGGCAGCTTTACATTTCAGGAAGGTGGTGGCTTTTAAGCCAAGCAGCACGCTAGCCAAGGAGAGTCGTTTTTGGTTATGGTTTTTGGATGTCTTGAATTCCCCTAGTCAGGGGGGAATGACCTCCAATGACCTGATTAAACGTCTGACCCGGGAAGTCGTGGAGAGGGAACTCACCATCCACGAGCTCACCGCAAAATTGGAAAATGCCTCCGTGGAGGCACTTCAACAGGAGTTGGGCGAAAGAAAAGCACAAATTGATACGCTCAATCAAACTATTCTGAGTTTAAAAAAACAGACTGAACAGCAGAAAAACGATCAAGCCAAACGTGAAGAAGCGGAAAAAGCCCTCACCATACAAGAAAAGAAAGTCAAGGAACTAACCGAACAGCTTGAGGCATTACGACGGATTGATAAAGAGATTCGAGAAAAAGCCCCACCCACTCGCCCATCAGAAAAAATGACTCCCGTGCCCGAGGCGAGTGAGGCTACAGGGAAAGAAGAACCCATTAAAGAAAAAGATACTCGATAGAGGAAAGATTATGGCTGACGAGCACATTCTTGTTGTCGATGATGATCCCAGTTTGCTGACCCTTTTAAAAATGCGCCTTCATTCGATGGGGTTTTCCGTGACTGCGTGCGGATCTGGGACGGATGCCCTTTCTCATGCTCAAGAGGAACCGTATGACTTTGCGATTCTTGATCTTCGCTTGCCCGATCGGGATGGGTTAGATCTCATGGAAGAGCTCCATCAGTACCAAACTAATCTTCCGGTTCTGATTTTAACGGCCCACGGGTGTATTCCTAATGCCGTTCAAGCCATGAAAAAAGGGGCGTATGGATATTTAACGAAACCATTTGAAGACAAGGAGCTTCAGGAAAGTATCGACAAAGCTCTGAACACAAAACGTATGAGCGAGGAGATTCAACGTCTGCAACTCTTGGTGAATGAACTCTATGGTTTGGAGAATGTGGTGGCCCGCAGTTCTGAAATGCATAAAATCCTCCAACAAGTCGCTCGTGTGGCCAAAACCGATACCACGGTCTGTATTGCAGGAGAGACCGGGACAGGCAAAGAAGTCATTGCTCGTGTTATCCACTGTAATAGCCCTCGGGCAGCAAAACCGTTTATGGCCGTCAATTGTGCGGCTATTCCTGAAACCTTGTTCGAGAGTGAGCTCTTTGGTCATGTGAAAGGTGCGTTTACAGGGGCCCATCAGAATAAAAAAGGGCTTATTCAGAGTGCCGATAAGGGAACCTTATTCCTCGATGAAATAGGGGAAATGCCCATTTCCTTGCAAGGCAAGTTACTCCGGGCCATCCAGAATCGAGAAATATTGCCGGTTGGAGGACAAGTAGCCGCCAAAGTTGATGTTCGTATTATTGCGGCGACGAATAAAGACCTAGAAGAGGCGGTCAAAGAAGGGCGATTCCGGGAAGATTTGTATTATCGCATTCATGTGGTTCCCCTTCATTTACCCCCGCTGCGTCAGCGCCGTGAGGATATACCTTCTTTAGCGCAATTTTTCCTCAAACGAAGCATGGAGCATCACCATAAGGTTGTGAAGGGTTTTTCGCCAGAGGCGATGCAAGCGTTAGTGACCTATCATTGGCCAGGAAACGTGCGTGAGTTGGAAAACACGATTGAACGAGCAGTAGTCATGTCACCACAAAATATTATTACTGAGGAATTTCTTCCTCTGTCTCCTCAAGAGTCTTCTGTGTCTTCCGGACAACTTCAACCCTTAACCGAGGCGAAGGAAAACTTTGAAAGGGAATATCTGAGGGATCTCTTGAAGGCCACTCAAGGAAATATTTCTCGTGCGTCGCAAATTGCTGGGAGATATCGGGCGGATTTTTATAAGCTGCTAAAAAAATACGGCCTTCATCCCTCCGATAAACATACGAGACCCACCTGATTTTATTTTTAAATTTGTCGCCTCGTAGACCTTCGCTACCTAATTTGTGTGGTGATTAGAGATTTTCTGCCTTTTTCCCAAGTCGATCAGTCCTAATTTCTTGATCTCAAAATCTGCAGAGATTTTGGAGTAGCAGGCATACTTAATTAAATAAGTAAAAAATTTTAAGTAAAAAATGAGTATTTTATTCTTGCATTCTACAGTTAATTTCCAAATTATCCGAAAAGTATCTAATTATAAAGGAGATTTTTGTTTATTTTTTTTTAGTGATATACTAATCGACATAAGTAAAAGTCGTTATAATTCTCAGTGGTTAACCTGTGTTTCACATTGTAAGGCTTTTCCTTTCAAAAAAAAATTGAGCATGTTTTCCACATGGAAAATCGTCTAAATCACGCATCAACATTTCCAACCGGTGCTCAAATAGGGGCAATTGTCCTTATTTCAGGTCTCGTATTCGTGTTGTTCCAAGAGGTTCTATGGGGATTGGGGGATGATTGGTACAACGATCCGGATTATTCCCATGGATTTTTGGTGCCCTTTCTCTCCGCCTTTTTCATCTGGGAACGATGGGATCTTTTGCAACGCGCTCCGGTAAGACCCAGTCTCTGGGGAATAGGTCTGCTAACCATCGGTGTGATGGGGTTACTCATTGGACTCATCGGTGTGGAGTTGTATGTTCAACGAACTTCTCTGATCGTGGTCTTGGCTGGATTAGTGCTTCTTCTCGCTGGGTGGCAGTATTTATGGGTTTTGAGTCTTCCCATCGGGTTTTTAATTTTCATGATTCCTCTGCCCGCCATCGTGGTGAATGCGATTGCCTTCCCATTGCAACTTTTTGCAGCCCAAACGGCTTCATTCTGTCTCTTTTCCCTGGGCATTCCCGTATTGCGTGAAGGAAACCTTATCGTCCTAGCTTCCACGACTCTGGAGGTGGCTGAGGCTTGTAGCGGATTACGTTCCTTGCTGTCCCTGTTAGCATTGGGCACCGTGTATGGGTATTTTTCACAGACTGTTATATGGAAGAGGTGGGCACTTGTGGCTCTTTCCATTCCGATCGCTATTATCGCCAATGCGGCTCGGGTGAGTGGGACAGGGATACTGGCTCATTATTTCGGCCCAGAATCAGCTCAAGGTTTTTATCATACGTTCGAAGGATGGATCGTCTTTATCGTGGCGTTTATTTTATTGTTCTGTTGTGGGATGGTATTGAGCAAAATTGGCTCAAAAACATCTGCCCAATCTCTATCTCCTTCATCGGGTTTAAAAAGGTAATCGGGAAACATATGAAGGTCACACAAGCGTTTATTTTAGCTGTCGTCGTATTGGTGGGTGGTTTAGGTATGAAGTACATCCTCCATCAGGCCGAACGACTGGTTTCGAATAAAGCGTTCTCGGAATTTCCCTTAGTGCTCGCGGATCGTTGGAAGGGCCGGGAATTGGGTTTAGAAGATCGTGTGTTGGATAAGCTGAAATTAAGTGATTATATGATGCGAGTGTATGTTCCTCATATTCCTCAGGGAGGGGAAGAGTCTGAGCTCACCGATAGTCAAACCCTTTCCGTTAAGAACACTCCTAAACTCCCCGTGTATTTATTTACCAGTTTTTATCAGAGCCAGCGGACCGGTGCGACCTATCATTCCCCAAAAAACTGCCTGCCGGGGGCTGGGTGGCAATTTGTCGAGTCTGAAGACTTCTCCCTTAGCATGCCTGGAGATGTTTCTATCACGATCAATAAGGTGCTCATTCAAAAAGGCCTTGAAAAACAAGTGATTTTGTACTGGTATCATGACCGAGGTCGTGTGATTGCGAGTGAATACTGGGCCAAAGGGTATCTTGTTTGGGATGCGATGACCAAAAATCGATCCGATGGCTCATTGGTGCGCATTAGCGTTCCCGTAAAACATGCCACTGTGGATCAGGCTCTTGACCATGGGGTAGAATTTTTGCGGGATATGTGGCCGACTCTCCTTGAGCACATGCCCGATTCATCTATAATTTAATCCGCCATAGCTAACCAAAAAGGGTGAATATGAACCTGTGGGTCATTCCCTGTATCGTGAGTGCAGGGGCGTCGCTCATATTTGCTGCTCTTCTCCTTCGCAAACGAACCGATAGTCCTATTTTTTCCCCCTTGATTTTGATCATGGGCGTTTTAGCGTGGATCTATAGCTTGAATGCCTTGATCTATCTTCAACCTCAGGAACTCCTCTTCTGGAAAGAACTCGTCTTATTGGGAGAGTTAGCGTTTCCTGTCGCTCTCGCCTTCGTTAGTCAGTCATTTCTAAAAAATCTCGCTGTACAACAGAGTAGCCTTCAAACGGGATTTTGGAAAGTCATTGCGGGGGGGGGGCTCATTATCGGGGTGTGGTTGATTTGGGGAGAAGAAGGGGTGCTGCAAATCAATTCTGAAGGGGAGGTGGTGTTTAATCGTATAGCTGGATTGGGAATTTGGGGATTTATTCTCACCTCTTTGGTCGTCGGCCTTTCTCAACTTGAGCAAATTTTGCGGGCCTCTCGTGACCCGTTACGGTTCCAATTGAAATATATTCTTATTGGATTAGGGGGATTGGCAGGTATTGCCATTGCCCAAGCCAGTCAACTTCTTTTGCTTCCCGTTTGGAAACAGACCTATGTGGGTTTTGCCGGAGTGGCGGTCTTTCTCTCGCTCCTGCTCATGGGTTTTGGGTTAGGGAGATGGCAAATAAAGGATTTCAGCCAGAAAATCCAAATGAGCCATCATGCGCTCTATACCTCCGTCACGTTTCTTTTTGTCGGAGGATATTTAATCCTCGTTGGATTAGTCACCGAGCTTATCCAGCAAACCGGCTGGGAGATGGGCGAAGCGATCGGAGCTCTCATTCTCTTTATTGGGGTTCTGGGGTTGGTCATTGTTCTCTATTCTCGGGCGGCTCGGGCGAAACTGCAGGAGTTGGTCGCCAGACATTTCTTCCGGAGTCGGTATGATTATCGGGAAAAATGGCTTGAGGCCACTAAGGTGTTTTCAGCATGTCAGGATAAGGAGCAAATTTGGGATCAGTTGCTCGAATGGTTGGCTCGAACGTTTGGAGCCCCTTGGGTCACGATTTGGAAACGATTGGAAGTTGATGGATCCTTTCATCAAATTCGATCGGTTAATACGGTGCAGCCTTCTTCTCCACTTAAGCATTCACATAAATTGGTGCAAAACATTCAACAAGAAAATGCCCCATTTTTCCTGACTGATGAAGATAAAAATCTTGAAAACTTAGAAGAATTTTTATTTGCCACTCGAGTAGATATTTGTGTGCCACTAGGAACGCCGGAAGGGCGCGTGCTGGGATTTTGTACGCTCAGTAAAGATTTGAATGATCGTCAGTACGATGAAGATGACTTTGACTTGCTGCGAGCTATTGCCCATCATGTGACGATGTTATTGGTACAATTTGAACTCGTGGAAGAACGGAGTGTAGCGGCTAAATGGGAAGCCGTTCATCGGTTTTCGGGTTTTTATCTTCATGACCTCAAGAATTTGGCATCTAGCCTGTCTATGGTGGTTCAGAATGCGGAACAATATGGGCATGATCCGGAGTTTCAAGAGTCGGCCATGCGAACCGTTCGCAATACCTCACAGCGAATCATGGATCTTATGGCGAAAATTGCCCGACAGTCCAAAAGCTTAGGTGAGAGTGGCTCTCAATCCCGGAATGCTGTCAATATGAATCAATTGATCAAAGAGACCCTTCAGGGAATGAATGGGTCTGGTTGTAAGCCAACCTTTCATCCAGGGAACAATCTTCCGGACATCCGATTGCAAGAGGACTCCATCAAACAGGTCGTGTTGAATCTGGTATTGAATGCCAGGCAGGCCATGAGAGAAAATGGAACCATTGATATTTCAACAGGTTATGATGGAAAGGCAGTCTCTTTGGATATAGTCGATTCTGGTCCGGGTATGTCAACTCAACAGATGGAGCAGGTCTTTCAACCGTTTAAAAGCTCGAAAAAAGGTGGGTTGGGGGTGGGTCTGTTCCAGTGTAAACAGATGATTGAGGATCATCAGGGTACCATCCGTATAGAAAGCCAGGTGGGAAAAGGGACCCGAGTGAGTATTACATTTCCTGTTCCGGAAACCGATAAGAATTAGGGTAACCCCCGCCTAAGCCTCAACAAATGAGGGCATCCTGAGTACTTTAAATGTAGGACGATGATGGAAATGACAGATTTATCCGAAAACAGTTCTCCAAAACACTCGGTGCTTCTTGTGGATGATCGACAAGAAATACGGGAGCAGATGAAATGGGGGCTGAAGTCCCAGTATGCAGTCTATGAAGCCGAAGACCGACGCACGGCGGTTGAGGTGGTGAAGGAAAAAAATATTTCACTCGTGACCCTGGATTTAGGGCTTCCTCCGGACCCTGACGGTGTGACGGAAGGTTTGATCGCCCTGGAAGAAATCCTCGGACTGAATCCCTTGATCAAAGTCATTGTGATCACCGGTAAACCGGATCAGGCGAACGCATTAAAGGCCGTTCAATTAGGGGCCTATGATTTTATGGCCAAACCGGTTGATTTGGATGTGTTGAAAATCGTGCTCCAACGAGCTAGCTATTTGTCGGTCTTAGAGGAGGAAAATCAAAAGTTACTCGAACGAGAAGAAAAACGGGGATTCCCTGAAATTATCGGGAGCAGTCCGGCTATGGCTAAAGTGTTCGATACGATTCGT
Source organism: Nitrospirales bacterium (assembly GCA_965223275.1). GTDB lineage: Bacteria > Nitrospirota > Nitrospiria > Nitrospirales > UBA8639 > Nitrospira_E. The sequence continues at coordinate 666,881 of OZ244992.1, read as the reverse complement.
CGAGTGGCTGGATCGGATGTGTCCGTCCTCATCGTTGGAGAAAGCGGCACCGGGAAAGAACTGGTTGCCCGCGCGATTCATCAACAAAGTGATCGAAAAGACGGACCTTTCATTGCGATCAATTGTGGGGCGATACCGGAAACCCTGCTGGAAAGTGAGTTGTTTGGTCATGAAAAAGGGGCTTTTACGGGTGCCCATCTTCAGCGTCGTGGTCGAATCGAATCTGCCGAAGGGGGAACCCTGTTCCTGGATGAGATCGCGGAAATCTCTCCCGCCTTGCAAGTCAAATTACTCAGAGTCTTACAGGAGCGTAGCATCGAACGTGTAGGGGGACGGGTAGAAATTCCAGTCGATACCCGAGTCTTGGCGGCTACCAACATGGATCTTCAAATAGCCATGAAAGAAGGCCGTTTTCGGGAAGATCTCTACTATCGCTTGAATACCGTCACGATTCCGGTTCCGCCTTTACGTGAAAGGGGAGCCGATATTGTCATGTTAGCCAAATCCCTGCTCCAAAAGTTTTCCGAAGAAGCTCAAAAGAAAGTGTTGGGGTATTCGAGAGAAGCGATATTGTCCTTGGAACAGTACCACTGGCCGGGAAATGTTCGGGAGTTGGAAAACCGAATTCGTCGAGCCGTGACCCTCTCGGATAATCCCAGGATTGCTCCCGTTGATCTCGACCTAGAAGAACCCAAAGACGTGCAGGTCGGTCCGACCTTAAAAGAGGCGAGAGATTCGGTTGAAAAGCGGGTTATCGAGCAAACCTTGGCCAAAACCGGCGGGAATATCACCAAAGCTGCCACGATCCTTGGGGTGAGTCGTCCCACCCTCCACGATTTGATCTCACGTCATACCATCAAGAAATAGAGTGTCCGGCTCTGTTCTCTCCACGGAAATTAACCTGTGAGTCTATGAGCGGTAGGACGCGTTGATTCTGACGTACTCATAGGTTAAATCCGTCGTCCAGATCGTTGAACAGCCCGCTCCCTTTCCTAGAAGCATATCGATGGAAAAATGGCTCTGTCGCATGATCGTGCGAATGCGCTTTTCAACGGCGGGGCCTAAAAATTTTCCGTTTTTGACGATAGGTATCCCATTAAAGACAATTGTGACCTTGGATGGGGAAACGGAAATCCCACTTCGGCCTAAGGCCATGATCAACCGTCCCCAATTAGGGTCAGCTCCAAAGATAGCCGTTTTGACGAGTGGTGAAGTCGCTAGGGTTTTAGCGATGGTTTTGGCCTTTTGATGATTGGATACCCCAGAGACCTGGATCTTGACGACTTTGGTGGCGCCTTCCCCGTCTCGACAGATTTCCATGGCTAATGAATGGCAAGCCTGATACAGCATCTCCCGAAATTGCTTGAATTCGCGGGAATTTGGTTGAAGTGGTGTATTCCCCGCAAGTCCATTCGCTAAGCACAAAACGGTGTCATTAGTGCTTGTTTCTCCATCGACTGAAATACAGTTGAAGGTTTGGTCCGTGATTGATCGTAGAGTCTTTTGGAGAAGAGGCTGTGAAATAGCAGCGTCTGTACTCAAATATGCAAGCATCGTGGCCATATCAGGATGGATCATCCCCGAACCTTTTGCCATGCCTCCGACCGTCACGAGTTTGCCAGCAATTCGACGTTGTAGAGCGATTTCCTTCGATCGAGTATCGGTAGTCATGATGGCCTTGGCTGCCTGTTTCCCCCCGGATTTCCGCAATTTGGCAATCACCTTTGGAATTCCGTCGCTAATTTTTTCGATAGGAAGAGGAACACCGATCACTCCGGTAGATCCGACGAACACCAAATTTTGATTGAGGCCCAATGCTGAGCCCACTCCGCGACCCATGGCTTTGGAATGGCGAATGCCTGCTTGCCCAGTAAAGGCGTTGGCATTCCCGCTATTGATGATGATGGCCTGTCCTCGGCCCTTTTTGAGGTACTGTCGATCGACGATCACCGGGGCGGCGGGGAGTGTGTTGCTCGTGAGCACCCCAGCCATAACCCCAGGCTCTTCTGAGACCACGAGCGCCAGATCGTAGTGCTTACCGGGTTTAATGCCGCAATGGACACCCGCAGCTAAAAACCCCTGCGGGGCAGCGATTCCTCCAGAAACTCGTTTGATCATGAAAAGGACTCTTTTGAGAGAGAAATGTTGATTACGGAAAAAGACCGGGTGCTTCCAGGCCACACCATTCCTCAAAGCCTAGGATAAGGTTCATGCACTGAATGGCCTGCCCTGCCGCACCTTTCACGAGATTATCCAGCGCCCCGGTCGTAATCAAATACCCAGAGTGTGGGTCCACGAGACTGCCGACATCATAAAAATTGGATCCGCGCAGATTGTTCGGGTTGACTTGATCCGGTCCTGCTACGAGGCGAACGAAGTATTCCTCTTTGAATGCACGTCTGTAGGCTTCGTCAACGGTTTGCTGGTCGACTCCGGTTTGAAGTTTGACGTAGGCGGTACTCAGGATCCCCCTATTCATGGGGATGAGATGAGGGGTGAACACGATAGGAGGAAGGGTTACAGTTTCAGAGGTCAGGAGATCTAACTCCTGACCAATCTCTGGAAGGTGGCGATGTGTTGTGATTTTATAGGCATGGATAGCCTCATGGGCTTCCGGAAAATGATAGGTGGTTGCAGGAGCTCGACCGGCACCGGAGATTCCGGATTTAGCGTCGATAATGATGGGAGCCTTATCGACCAACTGTTCTCGCACCAAAGGTGCCAATTGTAAAATCGCCGCAGTCGGGTAACAGCCCGGGACGGCCACGAAGCGGGAGCTGGCAATAGCCGTTCGATGAAGTTCGGGTAACCCATAGACGACTTGGTCTAAGAGTTCGGTGTGAGAATGTGGGATCCCGTACCATTGTTCATACACTTGGGGATCTTGAAGACGGTAATCTGCACTCAGGTCGATGACGACCTTCCCGAGGGAAAGAAATTCGGCCGCGGTGTCGAGGGATTGAGTATGGGGTAACGCTAAGAAAACAAGGTCGCAATCGGGGGCCATGGCAGCAGGTTTGAGTGAGGAGAATGTCTTGTCATACACATGCCCGAGGTGGGGGAGTAGGGTCGAGACGAGCGAACCCAGAGATTTTTCCGAAGCCACGATATGGCTGATGGCTGCATGTGGATGATGGGCCAAAAGACGAAGGAGTTCTGAGCCGGTGTAACCACTGGCGCCGACGACTGCGATGCGAACCGGTTCAGGCATGAGGGGCTTCTCCACCTTCTAAACGGGAATCTTTTGACAAAACAAGGTCTTTCTCAGGATGTGGAATCATCTTTAGCAATTCTAAGGATGTTTCCCATTGTGTCTTATAGGGTGTGGCCCTCAGAATTTTCAGAAAAAAAGGGGAGGTTTTTCAACCTCCCCTTTTCAAAATCACTCAAACAGAAAGATTGATGTTACCGTTTCGAGTATTGGAATTTACTCCTTGCGCCTTTTTGTCCGTATTTTTTCCGCTCTTTCACTCGTGAATCGCGAGTCAAAAGGCCATTTTTTTTGAGTGGATCCCGAAAGGACGGGTTGTACAACGATAAGGCGCGGGCGATGGCATGACGCAGGGCTCCTGCTTGGCCGGAAATCCCTCCACCCGCAATCGTGGCTTTGACGTTAAATTGCCCATTCGTTTTGGTGATGTCAAAAGGACTTTGCACCTGAATCCGATGGGAGTGTCGAGGAAAATACGATTCTAGTGATCGGGAATTGATGCTGACATCCCCTTGTCCGGGTTCGATCCAAGCCCGTGCGACGGCAAATTTCTTTTTTCCTGTGGCATATTGAACAGTGTCGACCATTGGTGAAAACGTTCCCCTTTTTTGATGAATGAGCGTGAGTTAGAGTGTGAGAGGTGTTGGATTTTGTGCTTGATGCGGATGGGTGTCTCCGCTATAGATCCGAAGCTTTTTCGCCATATGTTTTCCGAGCGTGGTTTTTGGCAACATGCCACGAATGGCCTTCGAGAGGATTTCCGTCGGTTTTTTCGCATGCAAATGTTCGGCGGTGATGGCCTTCAACCCACCCGGGTATCCTGTATGGTGATAATAGGTTTTGACGCGGAATTTATTCCGTGTGAATTGAACTTGGCTCGAATTGATGATGATGACATGGTCACCAGTATCGACATTCGGAGTGTAGGTCGGTTTGTGTTTTCCCCGTAAAATGGAGGCCACTTGGGTGGCGAGGCGGCCAACAGTTTTGCCTTTGGCATCCACGACGTGCCAGGATCGTTGAATGTCTTGAGGTTTAGCTTGAAACGAGCGCATATGAAAGCAATCCCTTTCTCAGGTCGTGTGATGGTGGGTGAAGTTCGAGGTCAGGTTTCGGCAGGTTCGGAGCCTTTTTGATCCAACTTCGAAAGCCAAGTATCCAAATTTTCTCCCCCACGGCGTTCGAGAACCTCCGGTGTGACATAAATCGGGCAGTCGCTCCGAAGGGCGAGGGCGATAGCATCACTGGGGCGAGAATCGATGGTTTTTTCCAATTCATCCTTACATAAGTAAAGCGTAGAAAAATACGTGTTGTTTTTGACCTCTGTAATGACCACTTTTTTGAGGGAAAATCCCAAATGGGTGGTGAAGCTGCATATGAGGTCGTGACTCATGGGACGAGGGGGGATGACATTCTCAAGTGCCAATCGGATGGATGTTCCCTCGGCTGTACCAACCCATATAGGCAGCACCTCTGAATTTTTTTCATCACGCAGGACGACGATTTGCGTGTCGGTATTCGGGTCGACGAGGACCCCATGGACCTTCAGGGGGATTAAGGTATTCGTTTCTGTGGTCATGTCAATGGATGCAAAACGTCTATGGCAGTTGCCAATAAGTTGGTTTGAACGAGTTTTTCTCTTCTAGGTCTCGGACTTCCCGAAGTCTTCTGGTTTCAGATTTTCTAGCCAGCGCTCTAATTCCTCTGAGTTTTGTTTATGTAATACCTCACCTGCAGCAAAAATGGGAGCTTCGGTCCTTAAGGCCACGGCAATCGCATCGCTCGGACGCGAATCTACGGTAATGTTTGAGTCGCCGAATAACAGATGAATTTTTGCGAAATACGTATTGTCCTTTAAATCAGTAATAACCGTGCTGATGACTTTGGCATCCATCGAGTCCAGGAGATTTTTCATCAAATCATGGGTCATGGGGCGGGGAGGGGCAATTCGTTCGAGGGCGAAACTTATGGCACTCGCTTCGGCCTTGCCTACCCAGATGGGTAGCATGTCAGAATTTTCTTCATCACGAAGAATGACGATATAGGCATTGTTATAGGGATCAAAAAGAAGGCCCCTGACGTTTAATTGATTCAGCATGTTAGATATTGGTGAAACTTATTGTAATAGATAGCTCAGGATTTCCAACCTTGAAAAATACCACTGAAAATTGTTGTTTGTCAATAACTTATCGCTTGTTTTGACCCCACTAAAATAGACAAACGTGACAACAATCATAAAAGCAGTGAAACGCTATATTGTATGAAAATTATACACCTTTTTGTCTGTTATTGCTTGAGTGAAGCAGGAACCCCATATTTGCCCCTAGAGAACTTTCCAGAGAGCCTGGCGACCTGAGTCGGTGATCCGGAAAAAAGGAGAATCGAAAAACTGGCTTATGTTTGGAGGGTGGGAGTGAAAAGACTAAGATTGCAGCGCTTCATTGATCGCGGTCTGGACCCATTGAGCAGCCTGATCTGGAGGGAGAAGGGTTTTTTCTCCAGATTTTCGATTCTTAATTTCAATGTTCCCTTGGGCCAGCCCCTTATCTCCTATGACGACGTGGTAGGGGGACCCGATGAGGTCTGCATCGTTGAACTTGACTCCACCGCGTTCCTCACGATCATCAAACAGGGTTTCCACGCCTAGCTGAGTGAATTCCTCATACAGTTGATTCGCGGTCTCTTTGACTCGCTCCGAATTGGTGACGGGGATCAGGTGGACGTGAAAGGGAGCAATGGGTAGTGGCCAGCAAATCCCTTTATCGTCATGGTTCTGTTCGATGGCGGCCGCGGCCGTTCTTCCCACTCCGATTCCATAACAACCCATGACGGCTGGGTGGGATTCTCCTGCTGCATCCAAATAGGTCGCGCCCATTTTCTCACTGTATTTTTGGCCAAGCATGAAGACATGACCAACCTCGATTCCTCGGGCGGTTTGAAGTGGCGTTCCTCCATTGGGAGAGGGGTCTCCGGCTTGAGCTTGGCGAAAATCTCCTGTTTCGTGAATCACAAAATCTCGGCTAGGATCGGCGTGAATATAATGGACATCGGGTTCATTGCCTCCGACAATGACGTCCCGAAGGCCAGAGATGGCCTGATCGGCAAGAATTCGGACATTAGAAAGACCGATTGGGCCGACGAAACCCACCGGAGCCGAAGTTACTGTAGCCACGAGTTCGGGCGTGGCGAGCTGTAATTCATGGATGCCCAAGTGACGTTGAATTTTTATTTCGTTGGCCTGGTGATCCCCTCGAATCAGGACTGCGGTAATTTCTTCCTTCCCGGTTTGATACAGTAAGGTTTTGATGAGGCGATGTTGAGGGACGTTCAGCAGCACACAGACCTCTTCCACGGTTTTGGCGTTGGGCGTGGAGACTTTTTCGAGAGATTGGGGTGACCCTGACTCCTCTGGGGAACCCGGAACGACTTCAGCCCGTTCGACGTTTGCCGCATAGGAAGAATCCGGATCGTACACGATCACTTCTTCTCCGGTATTGGCCAAGACCATAAATTCATGGGAGGACACCCCTCCGATGAGTCCGGTATCGGCCTCTACAGGACGGAATTGTAAGCCCGTTCGCGTGAAAATCCGACAATAGGCATCGTACATGCTCTGGTAGCTTTTCAACGCATCCGTTTCGTTCAGGTCGAAACTATAGGCATCTTTCATGATGAATTCTCTTCCCCGCATCAACCCAAATCGCGGGCGGATTTCATCGCGAAATTTGGTTTGAATTTGGTAGAGAGTCAGGGGCATCTGTCGATAGGAGCGGACTTCCCGGCGAAATAAGTCCGTAATGACTTCCTCGTGAGTCGGTCCCAAACAAAAATCCCGTTCATGCCGATCTTTGAGGCGGAATAGCTCTTTTCCGTAAAACTCCCATCGACCCGTTTCTTGCCATAATTCAGAAGGTGAAAGAATGGGCATCAATAATTCTTGTGCTCCCGCTTTGGTCAATTCCTCCCTGATAATCTGTTCGATTTTTCGTATGACTCTCAACCCAAGGGGAAGATAAGAGTAAATGCCAGCAGCGACCTTTCGAATCATGCCGGCTCGGAGCATCAAGCGGTGGCTGATGACTTCGGCTTCGCCAGGATCTTGGCGCATGGTGGGGATGAACGATTGGGAAAACCGCATGAGTAATCTAAATGTCGAAGTGTGTTGGATGTAAGCGTTAGAAAAGATTCACGGGACCATTCATACCATGAATGAGGGAAAAAACGACAGTGAAGAATTACTGCAAGAGGCGACTGATGTCATTCCAGGTGGCATAGGCCATGAGAAACACGAGAAGGAGAAGCCCGACTTGTTGGGCCATTTCTCTGGCACGATCGCCCAACGGTCGGCCAAGGATCGCTTCGCAGGAGAAAAAGAAAAGATGTCCGCCGTCAAGGATGGGAATGGGTAACAGATTCAGGATGCCCAAGTTGATGCTCAGAATGGCGATAAGCCAAATCACACTCGAAAGTCCTTGTGCGGCTTGCTCCCCGGACACACTGGCAATCATGAGCGGTCCACCGATGTGTTTTGAGGAAATCTCTCCCGTGATCAGCTTGTAAATTCCTCTGACGGTAAGTTCACACCAATTCCATGTCGCCTGGAGTCCTTGCCAAGGGGCAAGCCAAAGCGAATCGGTTTTGAGCAGATTCCCGGCTCCGGCGAGTTTGATCCCCATGAGCCCGATAAATTCCTCCTTCCCCTCGGCATCCGTCACCGTTTTGCCTTCCGGAGTGATGGTGAAAGAGACGGCTTTCCCATTTCGGTCCACGGTCACCGCCAAGGGAATCTCCGGTTTGGCTCTCACGATTTCGGTCATTTGGATCCATGTGGCGATGGGAGTTTCATCGATTTGAATAATCCGGTCGTCGGGCTGTAGGCCAGCTCGCATGGCTGGAGTATCGGGAATGACCGCCCCGACGATAGGAGGTGGCTCTTCGATGCCAAGACTGTAGCGGGGCTGGTCTGGAGTGTCGGGGTCGATGTGCACCTTTGGAGTAATAATGACGGTTTTAACGGATTGATCACGAATCAGGTCCAGGGTGATCGGTCTGCCCTTGGAGCGATCGACCGTTTCGTATAATTCAACCATGGTTGAAATTTCCGTTTCATTCGCACGGATGATACGGTCGCCGATTTGCAAATTCGAGGATGCGGCGGGGGAATCCAACGCGATGGCTTCGACGACGGGGGACATGTTATCGATGTTAGGGACAAAGATGGGGGCGCCTAAGGCTAACATCCCTGTAAAGATGAGGTAGCTGAGGATGAAATTAAATCCTGGTCCCGCGGCCACAATTAACATCTTATGCCGCAGAGCTTGATGCATAAATGATTGCCGTTGGTCAGAAGCCGAAACGGCCTCGGTCCCTTCTTCCCCGAATAACTTGACATACCCCCCGAGTGGAATGGCGGAAAGCAGGTATTCCGTATCGCCGATTTGACGGCCGAACAGTTTAGGGCCAAATCCAATGGAAAATTTCAGGACCTTGACGCCAACCCAACGCGCAGCGAGGAAATGTCCATATTCATGGAAGGTGACCAATACTCCCAGGACGATGAGAAACCACCAAAGTTTTTGGCCAAAAAGAAAGATCGAATCAGGTGAAAATTGTATGAAGCTCAACATAAGGGTGAACTCTTCGAAGCCTGATGAAGTCCTCAGACGGAAGCCGATGCTAGGGTTTTCACGAAGGCGTGGGCCGTGCTTCGAGCCTCTCGATCCACCTCTAAGACATCATCGATGGTTGAGAGACGAACTTGATGACACTTCTCCATCGTGTGTTGGATAACCTGGGAAATCTCCAAAAATCTGATCTGCTCATGGAGAAACGCCTCAACAGCTACTTCATTGGCCGCGTTTAATGCAGCGGGTAAGCCATCCTGTCCGTTCAAGGCATCGTAGGCGAGTTGCAGGCACGGAAATTTGGATGTATCGGGAGGGGAGAAGGATAATTGTCCGATCTCTCCCAGGTCCAGTTTAGGGAGATTAAGGGGAAGTCGTTCCGGGTATTTCAAGGCATACGCAATCGGGGTTCGCATATCGGGAAGTCCAAGTTGGGCGATGACGGAGCCATCACAATATTCTACCAAAGAGTGAATAATACTTTCTCGGTGGATGACCACATCAATTTGAGTCGGAGGAAAATTAAAGAGCCATCGGGCTTCGATGACTTCCAGGCCTTTATTCATGAGGGTGGAGGAATCAATCGTAATCTTGGCTCCCATTTTCCAATTTGGGTGTTGCAGGGCTTGTTCAGGGGTGACATGGTGAAGGTCCGCTTCGGGCCAATCCCGAAAGGGTCCCCCGGAAGCGGTGAGGATGATCCGTTGGACATCAATGGAGCGATGGCCCTCCATGGATTGAAACACGGCGCTGTGCTCACTATCGATAGGAAAGATTTTCCTGCCATGTTTAGCCGCCTCTTGTTGCATGAGTCGTCCGGCCATCACCATGGGCTCCTTATTCGCGAGAGCGACCTGTCGTCCGGCTTGAAGGGCAGCCATGGTCGGCTTTAAGCCTGCTCCTCCAACGATAGCCGAAATGACCAGATCGCTTTCAGGTAATCCAGCGACTGTGCAGAGGCCCTTCTCGCCTTCTACGATTTCCAGGTTGCACTGGCCGAGACGGGATCGGAGGCGTTTGGCTGCCTCAGGGCAGGAAAGGGCGACGATGGAAGGTTTAAAACGGTGAATTTGTTCCGCGAGGGTTTCGTCATTAGAACCCGCGGTGAGGCCTACAACTTGAAACTCCTCGGGAAATTGGGCAATGACATCAAGAGTGCTGACCCCGATGGAGCCGGTAGACCCCAGGATGACGATGTGTTTCATGAGACCTTCCCCCACATGAATCTATCTGGAAAAAAATGGTTTAGGTCAAAGGGTAGAGCCAGAGATAATAATACAAAGCGGGACCTGTGAGGAGTAAGCTATCTATGCGATCAAGGACTCCACCATGTCCCGGGATGATGGTGCCGGAATCTTTCACGTGAACGCTGCGTTTAATTCCCGATTCACATAAATCCCCAATCGCGCCGATTAAGGCTAACGCTATGCCCAGCATAGCGCATTGACCGGTCGAGAAAAAGGGGGCAAACCATAATTGGCATGCATACGCACCCAGAACAGCAAAGACGACTCCGCCTACAAGACCTTCGATGGTTTTTTTAGGGCTGAGAGTAGGAGCCAGGGGGTGTTTGCCCATTGAGAGGCCGAACACAAAACCTCCCGTATCCGCTAACCATGTGACGAGTAAGACGAAGAAGACGAGTTCGACTCCGTGTTGAAGTTGTCGCAATAAAATAAAGTGACCCAGAAGAATGGGAATATAGAAGAGTCCAAAGATGGGAATGGTGGTGCTGGTCATGCGGGATCTCATGCCTTGGGGAAAGAGGAAAAACCCTGCAAGAATCGTCATCGTGATACCGACAAGCCAAGGGTACAGATCAGCCAGGGTTCCAAAGCTCATGAGGCTGAGCATTCCTGCTGCTAGAAAAGGGATGCTCCATTCGACCAGTTGAGAACGATGAGACTTTGGGAATAAACTCAGGAATTCCCATAGAGCAAAGAGGGCCACGACTGATAACAGAAGGGCAAATACCCACGGTGCGGTATAGCGGATCCCAATATACAGCAGGGGAATAAATACCAGAGCGGAGTAAAATCGCCGTGGGTCAACTTTTTTGGTTGTTGGGTTGTGATGGGGCGTGCTTGGAGGAGATGAGGAGCTAACCGAAAGCAACACGTGTAGTTCTAGGTGGAGAGTGTTTGAGGGACTCGGCCAAAACGGCGTTCACGTTTCTGGTATTCAAGGAGGGCCAGCAGCAGTTCGCATCGGCGAAAGTCGGGCCAAAGAGTTTTGGTGAAATAGAGCTCGGTGTAAGCGATTTGCCAGAGGAGAAAATTGCTGATTCGGGTCTCTCCGGAAGTTCTGACCAATAGATCGGGGTCAGGGATGCCGTAAGTTTCCAAATATCGTTCAAACACGGATTCCTGAATGTCCTCGGGTGCAAGGGTGTTGAGTTCTACATCCTGTGCAAGTTTTTGGATCGCATCGATAATTTCGGCGCGGCCGCCATAACTCAGGGCCACAGCCAAGGTTCGTTCGGAATAATGTCGGGTTTCATCTGCGACTTCTTCAACCAGCGTTCGGACTGAATGCGGGAGTCGTTGCAATCGTCCGATGGGGAGGAACCGGGTGGATCTCTCATGGAACGTGTGGCGTTCTTGATGGAGGTAGTGTTCGAGAAGTTGCATCAGCAACCGGATCTCTGATTCAGGGCGATTCCAGTTTTCATGAGAAAAGGCATAGATGGTCAGATGAGGGATGTGTAATTCCTGACAAATCTCCATCACGTCTTTCAGGGCGTTCAAGCCTTCCTTGTGGCCGGCAATTCGGGGCAAGCCTCGTTGCCCAGCCCAACGGCCATTGCCGTCCATGATAATGGCCAGGTGTTGTGGAAGATTGTGAAGGTCCAGTTGGTCGCGAAGTTCACCTTCAGCGACTTGCCTGGAACCGAGTTCCTGAAATTCGTCCATGAACGGTTAACGCACCGTGAGGATAGACTGCATAGAGGGAATTCGTCTCGCGTAGGCAGTCAGTATTGGATGAGAATTTGTGATACAAATTCAGTCTAATAATGAAAACAAGTCTTGTCAAATGAACGGGTTAGGCATGAGTAAATTGCACCGTTCTGAGATGATGGGCTATACTCGCACACTCACGAATCTCAAATTTCATCATGGATAAAGCATTGAACAACGTTCCTCAACCATCGGACTTTTCATTAGAAGAAAACGAGATGGTGCAGGCATTAAATAAGGCTGCCGCACGGGATGTGGAGTATGCCGATGTGTACCTGGAATCGTGCGTGACCGAATCGTTCTCCATGGAAGAAAGCCTCGTCAAGCGGGCGGTCAAAAGTATTAGCCAGGGAGCAGGAGTCCGAGCGGTGGCGGGGGAGCGAACAGGTTTTGCGTACTCGGATGATTTATCTATAAAGGATCTGGAGCAAGCCGCTGAAACCGCCCGGTATATCGCTGAATCTCCTCAGGGAGACCGGAAATTAACCGTCACGCATCGAGCCAGCCCTCCTCAAAACCTGTATCCTTTAGACGCATCGCTCTCTGATTTCTCAACTCAGGAACGGGTCGACTTGCTCAACACCATTGATCAGGAAGCCCGGAAGTTTGATTCCCGTATCGTGAAGGTCATGGCTTCCCTCAATACCGAACAGAAAAAATTTCTGGTGATCAATTCTGAGGGACAATTAGTCGGAGATGTTCAGCCGCTGGTCCGTCTTCAGGTTTCGTGTATTGCCCAAGATGGTGACAACCGCCAGACGGGATCTTATGGGGGTGGAGGGCGAATCGGATTTTCATTTTTTGTGGAAGAGAACCGTGCCGTTGAATATGCCAGGGAAGCAGCTCGACAGGCCCTCGTCAATCTGGAAGCCGTTGATGCACCTGCCGGAAGCATGCCCGTGGTCTTAGGAGGCGGGTGGCCGGGAATTCTGCTGCATGAGGCTGTGGGTCATGGATTAGAAGCGGACTTTAATCGTCGAAAAACTTCAGCCTTCAGTGACCTGGTTGGACAATCGGTGGCTTCGGAGCTCTGTACGATCGTCGATGATGGGACCATTCCCCTTCGACGGGGGTCGATGAATATTGATGATGAAGGCACTCAGACGTCACGAACCGTGTTGATCGAAAACGGTATTCTCCGGGGGTACATTACGGACCGGTTGAATGCCAAATTGATGGGGATTCCTTTAACCGGTAATGGCAGACGAGAAGATTTTCGCAGCATTATTCTTCCACGGATGACGAACACCTTTATGCTCGCCGGAGAATCGGAGCCTTCTGATATTCTTCGCTCGGTAAAAAAAGGACTGTATGCGGTCTCTTTTGGTGGAGGACAGGTTGATATTACCAGTGGGAAGTTTGTGTTCTCCGCCAGCGAAGCCTATCTCATAGAAGATGGACAAGTGACCAAGCCGGTCAAAGGGGCCACGCTTATCGGCAATGGTCCTGATGTCCTCAAAAAAGTGTCGATGGTCGGTCATGATATGCAATTAGACCCGGGAATTGGGACATGTGGAAAGGAAGGGCAATCCGTCCCAGTCGGTGTGGGTCTTCCCACCATTAAAATCGATGAAATGATCGTTGGGGGAACTGCCCTTGGTTAGGTGACCCAATCCCCTTACTATTCCGTATCTATCTCCAATCAAATCATGCCTGACGTTTCCGAACCACTTTCCGGACAATTTCCCGACATGGCCGCTCGGTTGTTGGAACGAGCCAAGTCAATGGGGGCTAGCGCGGTGGATCTGCTGGTCGCTGAGGGAGATTCGGTCTCTGTCCAGGTCCGTCTTTCTCAAGTTGATCGGTTATCCAAGGCCAGGGAAAAAGTCCTGGGGATCCGAGTCTTTTATGGTCATCGATCTGCAAGTTCTTCCACCTCGGATTTTTCTGACTCCTCCCTGACCCAACTGGTACAAGATACGTGTAGCTTGGCCAAAGCGGTGGTGGAAGATGAGACGTCCGGGTTGCCGTCTCCTGAGATGTTGGCTGCTGATGTGCCGGATTTGAACTTAAAAGATTCCTACCATTTGGATGTGGATGAGGAAATTCGTCTAGCGAAACAAACGGAAGAAGCCGCCTTTGCTGCCGATCCACGAGTCACGAACTCCGAGGGAGCAGAATGCTCGGCCGGTTTTGGCTCGATTCTGTATGCCAATAGCCATGGATTCGTCGGGTCTTACGCGAGCTCATCCTATTCTCTATCCGTCTCTCCCATAGCGATGGACGAGCAAAAGGGTGGAATGCAACGGGACTATTGGTATTCGGTGGCGAGGAAATTCAAAAATTTGGACAATCCCGAATCCGTCGGTCGAGAAGCGGCCCGGCGTACGGTCAGTCGCCTTGGAAGCCAACAGATCTCCACCCGTGAAATCCCAGTGGTCTTCGATCCGGAAACCGCCCAAAGCCTCCTTGGGCACATGGCTTCTGCGGTGTCGGGCTATGCTCTCTATAAAGAGGCTTCGTTTTTGTTGGGTAAGTTAGGTCATTCTGTGGCCTCTGAAGCGGTCACGATTATTGACGATGGCCGTTTGCCAAATGGGCTCGGCTCCAGACCGTTTGATGGGGAAGGGGTCGCCACTCGAAAAAATACGGTGGTTGAAGGGGGGAGATTAACCAGTTACTTGTTGGATAGTTACTCAGGAAGAAAGCTAGGAATGGTGTCCACGGGCAACGCGTCACGTTCTGTCGGGGATAATCCCACGGTTGCGGCAACCAATATGTACCTCGTTCCCGGATCATACTCGCCTCAGGAAATCCTTCAGTCGATGAAGGAAGGCCTGTTGATCACAGAATTGATTGGGTTTGGGGTGAACGGAGTCACCGGAGATTACTCCCGAGGTGTGGCGGGTTTTTGGGTTGAAAACGGAGAGATTACCTATCCGGTAGAAGAAGTCACCATTGCCGGGAACCTCAAAAATATGTTTCAGGATATTGAAATGATAGGGAATGACTTAACGTTTCGCGGTCGGATGGCCAGTCCAACCCTTAAGATTCGAAAGATGACGGTGGCTGGCCATTAATGGCTGAGGTCGAGGGTTATGAAAATACAAGGTGTTCCAGTACACGTACAGGGTCTATGAGGAAACATCATGCCTTTAGAATCACAAGACGGTGAGAAGGTCCTTCAGTTAATCACTTCCCGGTATAACCAACGGGAGTGGAGGAAAAAAATCGAAAAGACTCTCAGTCTCCCTCCTTCAGGGTTTAAGGACGAAGAGCAACGAAAAGTGTTCCTCTATTTAAAAATTAAGCTCCAGGCTTATAAATCGCGAAGGGCGGATCCTCCATCCTGGATCGTAGGGGGCTTTGCGACTCAGGAAGTTATTGAACGGGCCAAAATCAAACCGGATGTCGTGGACCCGGGCTTTACCCAAGAACAAGTGGCCTTTTTGGGGGTTGACCCTGGGGAAGAGGTCAATGATATGTGGTGGGAGGAAATGTTGGTGGCCTGGTTCGAAGAGCCAGAAGAAGAGGGCGATGAAGAACAAGAAGAGAATGAATCTCACGATTCCGCCCTTCCCGAAGACCAAGAAGATAGGTCTCAAACCAAAAATCCTGTAGATTAAGTCGCTGTTCCTTAAGGTCCGTTCCTCGGTGTTTGTTGGCACATTTGGCCTGATGCCACCATGACCAAATAGGCCCTCCAGTAATCATTATCTTCGCTCATGTCTCCACAGCTATCCATGCCTCAGGGTTGGGTGTATCGGTTTCTGTTCGGCCTCAATGCTTTGGTCTGCTGGATGATGTACGGGGTACGAGCGACCCAAGCCTCTCCCTTACCCCCCCATGGCCCGGTTTTGGTTGTCTGTGACCATACATCCATGGGAGATCCCCTGGTGTTGTTGGCGACAGCCGGCCGGCATATCCATTTTATGATGGCCGAAGAAATTTATTCTATTCCTCATCTTCGGTGGGCCTTCCGAAATTTTGGGTGTATTCCTATTCGCCGAGGCAAACAAGATATCCAGGCGGTCAAAGAGATGCTCAAGGGCTTGAAAAAGGGGAAGGTGATGGGATTGTTCCCTGAAGGAGGGTTGGATCGGCATCGTTTGGAAGAGGGACACATGGGAATCGGGTATTTAGCCCTCAAAACTGGGGCACCGGTGGTTCCCGCTTCGATCGTTTGGGAAAAACCGCGTCCTCTTTCGATGATCCGCACCTTATTGATTCCTTGTCGCGCCAGGTTTCTGTACGGTCCGGCGCTCTTTTTTGCAAAGGAGGAACGTCCGGACAGAGAGCGAATGGTTCAATGTACCCAAGAGGTCATGGGAGCGATTGAGAGTTTGCGAACGCAACTCAGTCAGAGTTGAGACTCTACAGGAACAGCGCAGGAAACCGGAATTAGCCGACGGTCAAATCTAGGAAGTTTTTAGAATAAACTCATTTGGACGGGAGCATCCGAGGGATCTTTTTCAGTTGGTGTTGAAGGAGAAAGAGGCGCGGAGGAGTCTTCTGAATTTTCTGTCACGGAAGGCCGTTCCAAATCTTTTAAGACGGCACGGAGTTTCTGGAAATCTTCCTTCAGAGGGACTCTTAGGTTCCCCTGATGTAAGGCTGCTGCCGGGTGGAGGAGGGGAAAGACCAAGAAACCCTCTCGAGCGATCACCTGTCCCCTCACCTTCGTTATTCCGACCTTTTTTTCCAACAGCGTCTGCGTAGCAAAATTGCCCAATGTGCAAACCAATTTAGGACGGATTAGTTCAATCTGTTGTAATAGGAAGGGTTTGCAGGTTTCGATTTCATCTGGAAGGGGATCACGATTGTTGGGTGGACGACATTTGATCACATTGGCGATAAAGATATCTGATCTGGTGAGGCCGATCGATTGCAATAACTCGTTCAAGAGTTTACCGGCAGCTCCCACAAAGGGTTCCCCTTGGCGGTCTTCATAAAACCCTGGAGCTTCTCCTACGAACATAATGGATGCCTTCGGGTTTCCAGTTCCGAAGACGACCTGTGTCCGTCCTTGAGATAACCGGCAACGTTGACAGTCTTTAAGGGAAGCTTGGAGAGTTTTGAGGCTCATGGCATGTGGATCATAATTTTGAGATAAAAAGATGTCAATCGACCCGGGCATAAAAAGATTCTGCGACAGAATGCGCACACCATTCGGCACCCCATAGGAGTTGTTCCAGGGAAGTGGGAATCTCGGAGTCGAGACAGGGCCCTGAGAGAAATAGGTTGGAAAGGGGTGTTTGAGGAGGCGGTCGGAATTGTTGGGAGGGCAACAAAAAGGGGTGAAGGTGAAATGCCTCTGAATTCGTTATGATTTCTGGTTCCTCAAGAGCGCTGACTTGGGAGTGTCCTAAGATCTTTTGGGTGGAGAGCCAAGCGGATTGAATGAGTGTTTCCTCCTCCTCCTTTTCCTCTGGGTGTTTGGTGACCTTAGAGAAGGAAATGGTCGTGTTCGAAGGCGTGGAAGAATCGAATGAGTTCAGGAAAATCCAATCCCAAGAATCCAGTCCAAGAATAAGCCGCGGGGACGTGACCCCGAGTGGGCCCTGAAGAGAAATGGTCGTCCCCAAGCATTCTTGAACAGAACCTAATCGCGAAAAAAATGAAAAACGTGAGAGCACTCGTTCTGAAAGGCAGCTGATTAAATCATGGGTGGGAAGGGATGAGATCACACCGTTGGTCTGTAATGTCGTGTTTCCCGAAAACCGGACTTCGGTGATTCGGTTGTCTTCGACGATGATGTGTTTAAGTGATCCGGGTGAAAAAAATGTCACCCCCGTTTGTCGTAGTTTTTGGCCTACCATCTTTTTGAGAGATTCGAGGAAGGGAAAGGGAAAGACAAAACTCCCTTGGGCGTGGTTTTTATGATGAAAGTACATGGATAGGATTCTGAAAAAATCTGAAATTTGGGCTTCGTTGGGTTCGCATCCGAGAAAAAACCGACAAAGGGGAGCCCAGATTGTTTGAATGCTCTCTTGGGTCTGCCTAGCCCTCCTAAGCCAGTCTTCTGCTGAAACAGGAACCAGGGAATGTCCTCTGGATGGTTGTTCCTCCCATTGTTTTTCCAAGGAATTGATGAGGTGCCATCGGTTAGGCCATGAAATGTTAAGGGAAAAGGCCATTCCAACCAATGGATGGAAACGATTAAGGCCCTGAAGGTGAGGATAGGCTTTGGGGAGCGGTGATGTGGCAAAAAATTCTGGGACATAACGAATGGGAGTCGGGGTAGACCATTGAGGTGCCAATTTCTCTAGGAACCCCCAAGTTTTTCGGTGAAATCCATGAATGATGGGAGGCGGTTCCGGCGTCGAGGAAGGTGCGGAGCTGGCAGAAGTGTCGATGAGATGGATGTCAAAGCCATAGGGGATGAGCCGATAGGCGGTGAGCAAACCGGCAAGGGTATGGCCAAGTATAAGAATGCGTCTGGTCACATGGAGTGCGCGAAGCGCCCCAGAAATTGGGAACGAAGCCAAATTTTGGTGGCAATGCCAAGTCGCTGAATGGAAGGAATTCGTATGCGTGGGCCGGAAATTGGATAGTGGTGTTCCTCAAATTTTTGCAAAATTTTGCTGTAGACGCCTCGCATGATTTCCGGGACGACTAAGGCATGTTGGTCCCTCAAGGGAAGGGAGAGGAGGGTGTCTTTTGCTTGCTGGTAGTAAGTGTGGGCTCGTTGGCATTCAAATTGAAGCATGTGCGTCAGTTCGGGGGAGGATTGTCGTTGAAAAATATGCTCTTCTGAGCAATGAAACCGACGAAAATCTTCCTGGGGAAGATACACGCGGTTTTGTTGAGCATCGGTCTGAAGGTCACGAAGGATATTGGTTAACTGAAACGCCATTCCTAAATTGATGGCGTATTGCTCGGCATCCGATGATTGGGTCTTGAAAATTTTCAAACAGATTAGTCCGACCACTGAGGCTACACGATAACAATATTGATAGAGATCCGTGAATGTCTCATAGCGATTGATCGTTAAGTCCATTTCCACCCCAGAAATCAATTCTTGAATCAAGTCTTCTGGTATGTCGAAAGTTTTGAGGTGCTCAGCAAGGCTCATCGTCACCGGACGGGTAGGCTTGCCCCGATAGGTCGCCGCCACTTCCTTTCGCCATTGAGTGATGGCTTGGAGGGGGTCGGTTCCCGTTGATGGTTCGTCAACGTCGCAATCAATCATCCGACAAAGAGTATAGATGGTGTACATGGCTTCCCGTTTTTGTTTGGGCAAAAACAGGAATGAGTAGTAGAAATTACTCCCGCTAGTCTTGGTGTAGTTGGTGCAATAGGCTTGCGCGTCTGTAGGATGGGATGAGGAGCTCATCGAGGACATGGTTGTGTGGTTAGCCAATGGATGAATCAAGATTTCATTGAGCTGGTCGTAGCTCGTACGCGTCGGTTGTCCAGCCAGATTGGCTAGAAAGTAGCTGAGCCTATCAGGGTCAAAGGGAAGGATTCAATGAAAACAGAAGCTCAGGTTTGCGGGATTTCCCCTAGCGGGTGTCGAAAAAATAGGGGATTGAATGGAGTCATGCCGAAGGGTTTCCCCAAAAAAGAGAGTATATCATTTCCTACAGAAAAAATTATGCACCTTTTTGAAGTTTTTCTTCTGAAATCCAACCCGTTTTTCCGTTGGTAGTTTCCACAAAATACACCCATCCCCGTAGTTCATAACTGCCATCAAGGATTGTAAGGTTGTCTCCTGATTGAACCATGGGGCCTGGTAGGGAATTCGTCAAATCTCCCATTAACATAGAAGGGGCGCTATCCTTGCCTAGCTGGACCACCTGATTTTCCTGAAATAAGGGCGGTGGTACGTCAAACGAAGAATCAAGAGGGCTTTTGGTTGCGGTGGCTTGAGCGGTTTCCGACGAGCTGGTTTGGGGGGTGAGTGGGAGCGGTTTATTCATGGCCCAATAGGCGACACCCAACCCCAAGACTAATAGCAGGATCCAGAGTAATGGCCGACGAGATGGGGGTTTCGATTCGTGAAGTTCGTCGTCTTCAAGTCCCTCATCGAAATCCAGGTCTTTATCAGAATCCTCCGCAAAGAAGATATTCTTCCATGGGAGGATGTCAGTTGAAAAACCCGAAATCATGGTTGAAGTCATGGTGCCCATCTCCTTGTAATGGTGTGGCCAAACCTGAGTTTTCTCGGTTGTTTGGTCCGCATGGATGTGACTCGGGACTGGGATCTTAAGCAAAAGTACCCATTCACAAGCTTTCTTACCACCACTGCCATGTCATGTCAAATTCATGGACATGCAAAACTTGTTGAATGCATGGCAAAAATTTCGTCTATTTCTAAAAAACCTGGATTGCAATGGATGAAAATGCCGGCCGGCGTGGAGGGTGATATTCCCCTTTCCAGGATGGAAAGATCTTGCAACTTTGTTGTTCCTTGGGCAGAATCAGCCAGACCGAATCTACTTGGAGCGTGTGTTGTGAAATCCTTCCGTGAGGAATTGTGGTTTAAGACCAAACACCGTCGGGAGTTTGTCAATATTACATCCCAGGTCGAACGGGTTGTCCAGCATAGTGGTATCCAAGAAGGTTTGGTCTTGGTGAATGCGATGCATATCACCGCGAGTGTGTATATCAATGATGATGAGTCGGGTTTGTTGGAAGACTATGAACGTTTCCTTGAGGGCCTGGTTCCCCAACGTGGTGAGTACCGACATAATCTGACGGGTGAAGATAATGGGGATGCACATATTAAGCGACAGATTATGGGTCGTGAAGTGGTCGTGGCCATAACGGGTGGGGCTTTGGATTTTGGCCCCTGGGAACAGATTTTTTATGCGGAATTTGATGGGAAGCGGAAAAAGAGAGTGTTGGTGAAGGTCATTGGTGAGTAAAACAGTTGGCAATAAGCTCTCCGTAATGGGAAAATGCCCTACGAAACCCTGAAGGAACCTTTTTGAGAGTAGATGTTGAGGAAGTATGTCTAGCTGGTATCGTCCCGATCCTCTCACACGAGATTTAATACACCTCATCAATGCCAGACGGCATGAACACGGAGACCCTCATTTAGCTATCGAAGTTCTGCAGGCGTTGCTTGACCAGGACCGAGAGCATGAAGTGTTGACCGTATTGGCCGCATTGGACGAAAGCATGGCGGAATGGTTGTTCGATCTTTTGGCTGAAGCGGCCAGTTCGGCCGTGATGGACAGTGATCTTGAAGAATCGGATACTTATGGGGTGCTAGCTTCATTCGAGCTTCCCCTTCAGGCTAATCTGACTCCTCCACTGAAACTGAAAATTGACCCGGTAGAGACAGCCGAATTACTACGGAAACACCTCTATATTCCAACAGGGTCCGTGATTACGGTCGAACCGCGTCTGTTAACGGATACGACACTCGACTTTCTCAATCTTCAAAAAGTCCATGAGCATATTACCAATATGGCGGATGGGCAACCACGACAAACGATTGCCGCCCGCCTTCATCCTCCTGTGGAAGCCACGGCATTCTTATTTTTTGAAATTTTGGGTGTTGGGGATACGACCTTGCCGGAGTCGCTTTCAGATGAAGACTGTAAAGCCATCATGGATGGATTGATTCGGCAATGTCCTGAAATCTCTCGGGCGCCACAAATGCTGGAAGCGCCCAACTATGCTTCCTATGCCTTATTCGATGCTCAGAATGCCGTTCGCCTTCATCGGTTGGCGGATGAAACGGCCGCGGTGTGGCATGATCTAGATGGCCCGGTTCGCAGCCGGGCCGTCGTGCATTTACATACCCAATGTGGGAATGGTGTCTATATGCCCGTGTGGACGGACTTATTCGACCCTGATCTTTCCGAAGACCATGGTCCCATTTGGACCTCACCCGATGTTTGGGTCTTTACGGCTGATCTTCCTATCGAGTGGCCGGGAGAAATGGTCACGAATCGGTTGTTGGCCGAGGGGTGTACTCGGTTTGAGAATCATATCGTCGAAGCCCCGGAAAATTAGCTCTCACGAATCTTAAAAAATCCGAATTTCAATGTAGTCGTTGGGATAGCCGGCGAGTAGCTGCCAATCGCAAAGGATCTAGGATGGTGGGAGGGACCTTGACCGAAGCACTGCCCTTCCCTAGGGTGACCTCAGGTTTGTATGAACCATGGAAATCACTCCCTCCGGTCACGAGAAGGTTAAAGCGTTTGGCTAGATCTAAATTTTTTGAGATTTGACGAGCGGAAAAGTTTCCATAGAACACTTCCAACCCTTCCAGTCCCTGATCCACTAATGTCTTACAAGCTTGTTGAGTAGCGGTTTCATCGGTTCCTTGCCAAGACGGGTGGGCCAATACGGGAACTCCTCCGGCCTGCTTAATCCAGCCAATGGCGATCTCCGATGTTGGAATGACCCGAGGAACGAAGGCTTTTTTCCCCGATCCTAAGAAGCGCTCAAAGGCTTCGCGGATACTCCTGACATATCCTTTCATGTACAAGGTCTGGGCCACATGCGGACGCCCGATCGATCCCGTACCGGCAACCTGGTGTACATCATCCAGGGTAAGAGAAAGGCCCAGGGATTGTAATTGATCTACCATGGCTTCTATGCGGGCAACCCGTGTGGTACGAAGGTGGTCCAACTGCTCTTGTAAGGGTGGGGAGCTTGGATCGATAAAGTAGCCAAGAAGATGAATTTCTCTCCCATTGAATTGAGCACTCAATTCAATGCCTGAGATGAGTTCGATGGGTTGGTCTTGAGAGGCGCTGGCGGCCTCTGAGAGCCCGTCTGTCGTATCATGATCGGTGAGGGCTAAAACGGTGATTTGACTTTGAAGAGCTTGAGCCACCAACTCTGTGGGCGTCAGGCTTCCATCAGAAAATGTTGAATGGGTGTGAAGGTCAATGCGGCTCATGCAACCGGACGATGTTGTAGGGTGTTGGACGTACCGATATCGGGCTTTTGGGCTCGGAGTTGAACGGTGAAGGACTGGTGCCTTGGGTCGGAGCCTATATGGTTTCCTTCTTCATAATGGAGGATGCGGTAGTTGTGGAGGAGTGACAATAATTCGTTGGGGTGCAGACAATATTCTGGTCGACGAGGATGCTGCCGCTGATGATGATTGTCGATATGAAAGGTTTCATACAGGAGAAAGCCGCCGGGTTTCAGAGCTTGAAATAAGCGCGGAAAGAGTGGGCGAAAGAGGTAAAAGAAAACGATAATTCCATCATAACACTCGGTTCCCAGGTCAGGAACTGCAGAAGGATCGTGTTCTAAGTCGAGGACCTCTGTCGTAATGGATGTTAGTGAAGCATTCAAGGCGCGGTCGTGTAACGTCGCTAAGGCAGAGGGATCCCGATCAATCCCATGAATGGAAAAACCCCGTTGGGCGAGGTATAGGGCATGGCGGCCTGTTCCTGTAGCCACATCCAACACATGACCGGGTGGAAGATAAGCGAGTTGCGAGACGAGAAAAGGCGCTGGAGGGCTTGAGTCCAGGTTAAGATAATCACTTCGCGTTCGATTGAGATGAATGCCGACTGATCCTTTGATGTTAGGGACAGGGGGTTGGGTTTTTCTAACCCAGAGTTTGATGTGGGTCATCGGAAATTCCTGAAATAACCGCTGACTGATTTGTTCTGCTAGAGATTCCAATAAAGAAAAGGGTTCACCTTGCCCCACTTTTCGGATGTGGTCGATCACTGAGGCATAATCCACGGTATCAGTCAGGCTGTCGCTCAGAAAGGCTTTCTGATTCGGACACCGAAAGGTGATATCGATGAGGATCGGTTGAGGCTGTAGTCGTTCTTGTTTAGTGACCCCGCAATGGGCAGACAGGTGAATGCCTTTGAGGACGATGGAATCAGCCATGGCGTATTATGACAGATGTGTGAATGATTCTGCAGAAAAATCTCGATGTGCCAAGGCTTGATTTCGAGGATGGAAATCGCGAGTGCATGACGAACCCGGTGAGTGCTTGACGGATTGGATTATGACATGAAGTGGGGCATATGGATGTGGTCCATCATTTTTGTTGGGGTCATGATTGGGATCGTATCCTGTGACAGCTGGTCAACGAATACTGTGGTCATTTCGGCCGAGGAATTTCGGTTCGATCCTAAGTTTATCGATTGGCCTTCGTCGGGGCCTGTTCAGGTAATCGTAAGAAATCAGGGGAGGGAACGGCATGTGTTTCAAAGTCCCACCATTTTTTCCGCCGGAAATTTTGATGGGCCTCGCGAAGAGGTCGTGAGGTTGAAAAAGGAACGGGTGGTCAGACTGGGACCTGGTGAGAGCATAAAGTTTGTCGTGCGATTACCTCCTGGAACCTATCCGTTCCGTTGTTGGATAAAAGGACATACGGGCATGGAAGGTACCATACAGGTTTCAGGAGAGGGAGAGGGAAGTTGAAAGTCTGAGGGGCGAAGGAGGAAAGCCAACCCGTTAGGTTTTTGAGACCGTAACGGGTTGGTCGCAGAATGTATTAATTTCCAGGGACGGCATCGATAGAGGAGCGATTTTTTGCATCCCGTTCACACGTCAATGTCGCTAACATCCGTTGGCTCTCGCTGGCATCGCTGGGTATTCGGGCCAAGCATGCGGCGAGGCTGTCTCCTTGAGTGCCTTGTGAGACACGGTTGGGACCTGTATTCGTCGCATCAACAGCTCCGGTCGCTGCCCCGGAAGCCCCCGACCCCGAAGAAGGACCGCTCGATTGCATTTCTGCACATCCTAGGGTCAATGTCGTAAGGAAGACAACAGTCAAAAGAGAAATTTTAGTAGTTGGTTTCATGTGAAAAGCCCCTCCTCAATGGATAAACTGAGGGGGTAAATATACTTGAGCTTAAGGCAAAAAACAAGATAGATGAATGAAATTCAAGAGGTTTTGGATTCTCGGGAAGAAGTCCCGGCCGTGCAACCCGTTATCTTGACTGACTAGGTATTTGTTGGTACCTTCACTGCGGTTTTTATCCGGTGATGACATCATGGATGAAGCCCAGCCGTGGGCCAGGGATCCTCCTTAAGGGATCAAAGTCGAATACCGTGACCTTCCAAGACATTATCCTTTCTCTCCATAAATTCTGGGCCTCTCACCATTGTCTTCTGACTCAGCCGTACGACACGGAAAAAGGAGCGGGCACGTTTAATCCTTCGACCTTTTTGAGGGCGATAGGCCCTGAACCCTGGCGAGCAGCCTACATCGAACCCTGCCGACGGCCTACTGACGGGCGGTATGGTGAGAATCCCAATAGACTCCAACATTATTTTCAATATCAGGTTGTCTTAAAACCCGCGCCGGATATCTCCCAGGATCTCTACCTCGAAAGTCTCTCATACCTCGGTCTGGATCCCTTTCAACACGATATTCAGTTTTTACAGGATGATTGGGAATCACCAACCTTGGGGGCTTGGGGTTTAGGCTGGGAAGTCCGACTGGATGGGATGGAAATCACGCAATTCACGTACTTCCAAGAGGTCGGCGGGGTAGAATGTGATCCCATCACCGTAGAGTTGACATATGGATTGGAACGCATTGCCATGTATTTACAGCAAGTGGACAATGTCTATGATTTGATGTGGTCTGATACCCACCGATATGGAGAACTCTATCATGAGTCCGAACGACAGTTCTCGATCTACAATTTCGAGGTTGCGGACGTCTCACTCATCCAGACAGCCTTTCAACAGTTTGAGGAAGAGTGTAAGAGGTTGTTGTCCCATCCTGAAGTCTTAGTCTGGCCTGCCTATGATTGCTGTATGAAATGTTCGCATCTCTTCAATCTCCTTGATGCTCGAGGGGCAATCAGCGTCGCTCAACGAACCGGGTATATCGCTCGAGTGAGAGGGTTAGCCAAGCAATGCGCGCAAGCGTATCAAGCCCAGCGAGAGGCTTTGGGATATCCCCTGTTACAGACCGGTACCTTAGTGGGCCCAGTCCCCAAGAAAAAGTGACCTACCAAACGATGTTTTATTCTCCTTGGTGAGTGGATCTCGGTATGTCTCAGCCCAAGCGAGCCAATCGTCAACCGCACGCAGGAAGAGCCGCACGGCCTAGAAATGCTGGAACCTCTTTGGTTCTGGAAATCGGCACGGAAGAACTCCCTTCGAACTTTGTTCCTCGTGCGTTGTCCGATTTGTCCGATTTGGGGAGGGCGGTCTTTCAGGAAAATCGTTTAGGGTATGAATCATTACGAACAGTTGGGACACCAAGACGGTTGGCCCTATTGGTCGATGGGGTACAGGCTCGTCAACAAGATCTGACTCAAGAACTATTCGGTCCTCCCAAGTCGGCCGCCTATGATTCCGTGGGGAATCCCACCAAGGCCGCATTAGGATTCGCGAGTGCCCAAGGGGTTCGAGTGGAGGAATTGCAGCTTAAAGAAACATCAAAGGGATGGTATGTATCTGTCAATAAGCGCGAGTCAGGAAAGCCTGCGAAGGAGGTCTTGAGCCATGTCCTTCCCGAACTTCTGCAGCGCCTCGGTTTTCAAAAGTCTATGCGGTGGAATTCCTCACGGGTGCGGTTTGCCCGTCCGATTCGTTGGCTCACGGTCGTATTCGGGAAACAATCGTTACCCCTGGAGTTTGCCGGGGTCCGAGCGAGCGCGTGGTCTTATGGACACCGGTTTTTCAAGAAAGGGAAAACCAAAGGGAAGAACATGGTGCTAGTCAGCCATGCTGCAAAATATCTTGAGTTGTTGGAGCGTGTGGGGGTAATCGTCGATCCTGACTCCCGAAGAACAATCATTCAACGGCAAATTCAGCAATTAGCCAAAAAGGCCAAAGGTCAACTCGATCCACTTCATGAGGAGGAATTGGTCGCCGAGGCGGTTTATGGAGTCGAAAACCCTAAGGCCATTGTTGGATCGTTTCCACAAAAATACCTATTGTTGCCCAAGCCGGTCTTGATTTCTTCGATGAAAGAACATCAGGGATTTTTTGCGGTTTGGGATGAGGATGGCTCACAGTTATTGCCAAAGTTTATTGCCGTGACCAATATGCCATGGGGAAATCTTCAGACAATCATCAAGGGGAATGAACGGGTATTATCCGCACGTTTGCATGATGCCCAATATTTCTACAATGAAGATACGAAATGCCCCCTTTGGGAAAAAGTTGAGGCATTAAAAGGGGTTGTCCTTCATCACAAGCTTGGCACGGTTTATCAAAAAGTTCGCCGTATGGAGGACCTGATAGGGTGGCTTACAAAGCACTTGCAGCTCGAAGACTTAAAAAAGGAGTGTGAGCGGGCAGCTCTGTTAAGTAAGGCAGACTTGGTGACAGGAATGGTTGGGGAGTTTCCGACCCTGCAAGGGATTATGGGCCAGTTCTACGTGGACCAGGACCCTGAGGAAAAAGGGGAGGGGGTGGCTGAGGCCATTGGGGAGCACTATCTGCCCCGGTTCCCAGAAGACCAGTTGCCGGAAAGTCTGCCGGGAGCCCTGTTAGCGATGGCTGATCGTTGCGACACGATTACGGCATTTTTCGCGGCAGGAATGTCGCCCTCTGGTTCAGAGGATCCATTAGGCTTGAGAAGGTCGGCATTCGGCCTGGTCCGAATCATTGCCGAAACTCCATTTCCTTCTCGAGTCAACCTGGTCTCTGTGATTCAGGAGGCCGTTCGAATTTTGAACCAACAGGGGATGGTTAAGGGAGATGATGGTACGGTTCAACAGGTCCTGGATTTCATTCTGGAACGGTTACGGTATTTGGGGAGAAGTCAAAAATTTGGTTTTCAAGATGATGTGATGGAGGCGGTCATTAAGGCCAGACCCCAAAATCATTGTGATATTCGGGATTTACTCTCCCGAATGGCAATTCTTCAAAGTATGCTTCGGGAGCCCGACTTCGGTACCCTCATGATTGGGTTTAAACGCGCGCATCGAATTGTCGATAAAGAACAATGGGACCCCATTTCGATTTCCCCTGAGCGTTTTCGAGAGCCGCAAGAATCCGGGCTATTCCAGGCTTTAGAGGATGCGAGGTCCATGGTGGAAGAGGCGATTCACAGCCAACAATATGGGCGGGCCCTTCATAATCTGTTGAAATTGAAGGCCCCAATCGATGATTTTTTTGATAAAGTAATGGTAAATGACAAGGATCCTGGAATACGAGCTAATCGTCTATCCCTTTTGTGGTCTATTGACCAACTTTTCCTTTCCTATGCGGATTTTTCCTGTCTTTCTGCTGGAGGGTAATGTTCCCCATTCATATTTTGTAGATTTTGATCCCAATGAAGGGGTGGGATGAGGGCTGGCTCTTGAATATGCCTAAAGACCTACCTGTGGATGACGCATCAATTACTCCCCCTCGGTTAAAGCGTTTTACCTATGTAGTCACGGGAATGCTCATCATCGTGTGTAACGGGTTAATTTTATTGGGTCTTTGGGTCAGTGGCGTCGATTTAGATGGTGCCCTTTCAAAGCCTCAATTGTATGATCCGGCGAATGGCCATTGTGTTGGGGTGAAATGGGCCAAGGTTGCTGGCGCAGATGGGCTTGTGAAGGTCTGTTCCGAATGGTTGGATTTTTCCGATATTTCTGGCCATACACATTCTCTTCCCGAAAATAAGCCTTTGGCGATGGGGGCGGACGGAAATTTATATTTTCCTGGACAGGCTGCTGAAAATTATCGATTGATTGCGCTCATGATTTTTGCCATAGTTGTGATGGTCTTCGGAATGTGGATGAAGGGTGTCTTGATTGCAAAATATCAGTTGTACCTACAGTCTGAGCATTCTCGTTCGTCTTAAAATCCCGTGTCATTCTTTTGGGTCAATCATACAGCCAGAATTGTCCGGCATCTACCCGTTTGCCCGCCCCAGATGCTCTTTCCAATTAATGATGATATGAAGAAGCTGAGAGCCAGTGAATATCGAATAACACACGATGAAAATGTTTGACGAAAATTATTGATAATCATACCGTTTTTTTTCATGAGGTTCTGGGAGAGGGCATAAAGGAGAAACACACCATGCGGCGGAAAAAGTACGTGTATTTTTTCGGAGGGGGAAAGGCGGAAGGCTCTGGAAAAATGCGAGAGCTTCTTGGAGGAAAAGGCTCGGGGTTGGCCGAAATGACCAATTTGAAAATTTCGGTGCCTCCCGGGTTTACCATTACCACAGAAGCGTGCGTGGAATACTTTCATTCCAACAAACGATATCCGGGAGGAATGTGGGATCAAGCGCTGGGAGGACTTCGCCAGGTGGAGCAGGCCATGAAAGCCCGCTTGGGGGATCTCAACCATCCCCTTTTAGTTTCCGTTCGTTCCGGGGCACGGGCGTCGATGCCGGGGATGATGGATACGGTTTTGAACCTCGGGCTCAATCAACAAACGGTTCAAGGACTGTCTCGGAAAACGGGTAACCCCCGGTTTGCGGTCGATGCGTACCGGCGATTTATCACGATGTTTGGAAGCGTGGTGATGGGAATCGAGCGAGATCGATTCGAACAAACGCTGCATCGAATTAAGCAAGATGTTGGGGCGGTCCATGATACTGATCTTTCCGAAGACGCGTTACGAGATGTCGCTCAAGAGTTTTTACAGGTGGTCAAAGCTGAAACGGGTCGGGATTTTCCTCAAGACCCATTTGAGCAACTTCGCATGTCCATCAATGCCGTGTTTGATTCCTGGTATGGAGATCGAGCCGTGACTTATCGACGGCTGTATGACATTCCCGATGAGTGGGGGACTGCCGTCAATGTACAATCGATGGTGTTTGGCAACATGGGTGAAACCAGTGGGACCGGCGTGGCCTTTACTCGTAATCCCGCCAATGGTCATTCCACCTTTTTCGGGGAGTGCTTATTGAATGCACAGGGGGAAGATGTGGTGGCCGGGATCAGGACGCCCTTGCCCGTCGCTGCCTTACAAGACACACTTCCCAAGGCGTATAAAGATTTACTCAAAACCCAAAAAATTCTCGAGAAGCACTACCGGGATATGTTGGATTTGGAATTCACCATCCAGGAAGGCAAGTTGTACATGTTGCAGACTCGGGTGGGTAAACGAACCGGGATTGCGGCTGTGCGAATCGCTGTGGATATGGTTCGACAAGGATTGATCGATCGGCGTGAAGCCGTTAAACGCGTCGCTCCCGAACAATTGTCCCAATATCTGTACCCTATTTTTGAGAGTAATGACGAATCCCAATATCAATCTGTGGGGAAAGGTCTACCGGCGGGGCCCGGAGCCGCTGCTGGTCGAATAGCGTTGACTCCTGATCGGGCTGTGGAGCTCAAAGCTCGCGGTGAACGAGCCGTCCTGGTTCGTCATGAAACCAGTCCGGACGATATTCATGGGATGCACGCCGCGGAAGGGTTTCTCACGGCGAAAGGGGGAATGACCTCGCATGCCGCTGTGGTAGCACGACAGATGGGAAAAGTCTGTATCGCGGGGTGTGATGCTTTGGAAGTGTTGCCGGATGGAAAGGTGAAATTTGGAGGCTTGTTCTTGTCAGAAGATGATTATATCTCGCTGAACGGATTCACGGGACAGGTGTACGCAGGAGATATCCCGGTCGTGGATTCCGAAGTGATTCAAGTCATCCAGGGAAAGCTGGATTCGAAAAAATCAGAAAAATATCAATACTTCTCCACGATTTTAAAATGGGCTGATGCCTTCCGGGTGTTGCGCATTCGATCAAATGCCGATGTTCCGGAACAGGCGCAAATCGCCAGGGGGTTTGGTGCGGAAGGCATCGGACTTTGCCGAACCGAACATATGTTTTTTGCAGAAGACCGTGTCCCGATCATGCAAAAAATGATCATGGCATCCTCGCGGGAAGAACGGGAAATTTATCTGCAACAGCTTCTCCCCTTACAACGGCAGGACTTTATCGGGTTGTACCGTGAGATGAAAGGATACCCCGTTACCATTCGATTGTTGGACCCTCCTCTCCATGAATTCCTGCCGAAGCGAGAATCGTTACTGGTCGACCTCGCGAAATTGGAGGCCAGGAACGGAGACCCACAACTCATCAAGGAAAAACAGCGTATTCTAGATCGAGTGGAGGAGTTGCATGAATTTAACCCCATGCTCGGGCTTCGAGGGTGTCGATTAGGCATCACGATGCCAGAGATTACCCGGATGCAGGTCCAGGCCATTTTTGAAGCGGCGTGTGAGGTGAGGCGTGAAGGGAAAAAGATTGTCCCGGAAATTATGATTCCTCTGGTTGGTATCTCTGCGGAAATGAAAGCCCAAAAAGAGCTCATTCAAGAAGTGGCCACCGAGACCATGACGCACTACGGCGTGAAACTCAATTACTTGGTGGGAACCATGATTGAATTACCTCGAGCGGCTGTTACCGCTGGGCGGATCGCGGAAGATGCGGAGTTCTTCTCATTCGGGACGAATGATTTAACCCAAACCACGTTTGGGTTTTCGCGGGATGATGCGGGGCCGTACATTGGTTTCTACTTAGACCGACAGGATCGGTGCCCGGTCTGTCAACGAACGAACGTGGATTGGAAAAAAATGGCATGCCGAATGTGTGGGACAACGATACAAAAGAAGGCAGAAAATATTCTGGAGGCCGACCCCTTTGCCGTGCTTGATCAAGAAGGGGTGGGAACAATCATGAAATGGGCAATTCAGGAAGGACGAAAAACCCGGCCTACGATCAAATTGGGGATTTGTGGCGAGCATGGGGGTGAACCGAATTCTGTGACGTTTTGTCATAACTTGGGTCTCAATTACGTCAGTTGCTCCCCCTATCGAGTTCCGATTGCCAGATTGGCTGCTGCACAAGCAGCCCTTGCGGTTCTCGAACGCCAGGAGACTCAGCGGGAATCCAAGAAATCCTCCCCGAAAACGACTTCCCGTAAAAAACGTTCCACGAAGACCACCGTCACCCGCAAAAAAACAGTGTCTAAGAAATCCCCAGTCAAAAAGGGCACAACCCAAAAGCGTGGGGTGAAGAAATCTGCGTCTCGTGCAAAGATTTCTTCTGCCGCAAATAAGCGCAGGAAACCTCAACCCTCCACTAAAAGAGGGTGATTGCCGTCCAATCCGATCTGTTCTACATGAAGCAAGCCCTGTCCCTGGCTGCTAAGGGCAAAGGGGCCACCAGTCCCAATCCCATGGTTGGGGCTGTCGTGGTGAATCGCGGACATATCATTGGGAAAGCCTTTCATCGGCGGGCCGGAGAAGCGCATGCCGAAATTCTTGCCCTGCATCGAGCTGGTCCTCGTGCTCGTGGTGGTGTGTTGTATGTGACCTTGGAGCCCTGTTGTCATACCGAAAAGCGCACGCCCCCTTGTGTTCCTTTTATTCTACAGACAGGAATCAAACGTATATGTGTGGCGAGGATAGATCCCAATCCGGCGGTCAATGGAAAAGGTCTTGCCGCCTTAAGGAAGGGTGGGGTGCAGGTTGATGTGGGCTTATTGGGGGAGGAGGCGGCGAGATTGAACGAAGCCTATGAGCATTGGGTTACCACAGGCCGTCCCTTCGTGACCCTGAAGGGAGGGATGACGTTGGATGGGAAAATCGCCACAGCAAGTGGAGAGTCCGGGTGGATCACCGGAAAAGAGGCCAGGAAAGATGTGCATCGAGTTCGTAATCACACGGATGCGATTATGGTTGGGATCGGGACAGTCTTGCAGGATGATCCGGAGCTCTCGGCGCGGGGACAAAACCCGGATTCATCGCATCGGATTGGAAGACAGCCTCTTCGTGTCGTGTTGGATTCGCGACTGCGAATTCCTCTCAAAGCTAAAGTGCTTGCCTGGGCGATAGAGCAACCCACCGTGGTCTGTACGACCCCTCAAGCCAATCCAAAAAAAATCGAACGATTGCGGCAATGTAGTGTGCAAGTGTGGGTTATGGCAAGTCAGGGTCAACGGGTATCCTTGAAGCGGTGTTTTGCTCGTCTTGGGAAAGAGGGAATAACGTCGGTATTGCTGGAAGGGGGAAGTACGTTAAATGGATCGGTGCTGAAAGAGGGATTGGTGAATGCGGTCAGACTGTACCTGGCTCCCAGGCTGCTGGGAGGGGAGAATGCCAAGTCATTATTGGGGGGGGAGGGGCCAAAACGGATTTCCCAAATGAAAGATCTTGTGGATCCCCGTATGAAGAAAATTGGCCGGGATTGGTTAATCACTGGAAGGCTTGGGTAGAATGAGAGAAATCTTTGGCTATGCCAAATTCTGCAAAGAGAGGTGTGCGTGATGCGACTATCAGAATCTGATCAACAAGATCTTGCGATGGCCATCGATCTTCTCGAGAACCCGACGTTTGCGGCCAAAGTCACGAATCTTATCGGCACTCCGGTCGAAAAAGCTATCATGATGCTCCCGGACGGTGTGTCGGATAGGCTCATGAATTCCACTCAAAAAGCCCTGTCCAAAGCTATGGATGTTGCATTATCGACGCTCGATGAACGATATCGAGGAGAGTCGGCGGATGGAGCACATCGCATGTTGAGTTCCGTCACCGGCGCCCTTGGGGGAGCTTTGGGTTTGGTGGCTCTGACGGTGGAATTGCCGATTTCAACGACCCTGATGTTGCGATCCATCGCAGATATTGCTCGGAGTGAAGGAGAGCTACTATTGGAACCCTCCACGAAACTCGCGTGTCTCGAAGTCTTTGCGATGGGCGGAACCAGTTCTCAAGATGATGGAGTGGATACCGGATATTTTGCGGTACGAGCCGCGTTAGCCGGGGCCATGACTGAAGCGGCCAAATACCTGGCGGAGCATGGTTTAGCCAGTTCCGGCGCGCCGGCCTTGGTACGATTTCTGACGAAGGTGGCCTCTCGGTATAGTATTCAAGTCTCCGAAAAAGCTGCAGCTCAGGCTATCCCTCTGTTGGGGGCTGCGGGAGGGGCGACCGTGAATCTGTTGTTTATGGATCATTTTCAAAATATGGCCAGAGGACACTTTACGATCCGGCGGTTGGAAAGAAAGTATGGACAAGACTTCATCAAATCGGCATACCAGCAAGGAGTCGACCATCATTGAACAAATTGACCTCACTGTTGTTCATTCTTGTCTTGCCCGTGCTTATTTTTTCAGGCCATTCGATTTACGCCCATCAGGACGTCTCGGTCGTGGGGCAAGAATCTCCTCACTCCGATTTGCAGGATTTAATCCGTGTCTATGTAACGAAAGGGGAAAATGGACCGGCAGAAGAACTTCTAGAACAAATCATCACGCATCCTTCAGCCAGTCTTCAGTCGATTAAAGACGCGATTCAGCAATCATCTACTTATCTCCCACGCCCCGTGGGGAAGCAGCCGCATCGATCCTTGCAGATCAGAGGACGACCTGCCCAGTATGCGCTCTTCGTCCCAATCGATTATGACCCTCAGAAATCGTATCCGTTAATTATCTGTTTGCACGGTGCAGGATTCAGGGGTGATGCCTATCTGGAACGATGGGTGCCCCGTTTAGAGAATCGGTATATTTTGGCTTGCCCCACCATCTCCATGGGAGCCTGGTGGACTCGATTTGGCGAGGAGTTGGTCATGGCTCTCCTCCATACGCTACGCCAACAGTATCATATTGATCCCAATAGGGTTTTTCTCACGGGGATGTCCAATGGTGGTATAGGTACATGGATCATTGGTATGCACCATGCCCATCAATTTGCCGGCATTGCCCCAATGGCCAGCGGAATCGATGACGTGTTGTTCCCCTTCGTCGAGAATTTACGGTCGACTCCGGTCTATATCATTCATGGAAAAGAAGATCGAATTATGCCGGTACGATTAAGCCGGGCGTTGGTGCAGGAAATGGAGCGAGTGGGTGTAAAGTATCGATATCAGGAGCATTCCTGGACGCACCCACATGCCGGGGGGCACTTCTTTCCCCGTCAGGAACTTCCTGAATTGGTCAAATGGTTTGATGGGCAGCGCCGGGCCTCTTTACCTCATCAAATTTCTTTGATTCGTGATGCGACGCATCTGGGACCCTTTGGCTGGGTCAGGGTCGATTCGACTGATCGAATCGCGGCATTTACGGAAAACCTTATCGATGGACACGACGAGTTCATTAAAGGACGAATCTATGCGACGCTTCATGCGAAAGTCGTCGGAGAAAACCGTATTGTCGTGAAGACCGAGCGTGTGAGGCGGTATACCCTCTTTTTGAATGCCGATCTGGTGGATTTTTCACAACCCGTCGTAGTCCAAACGAATGGGGAACCCTCGTTTCAAGGTCGGTTATCCCCAGACCCCAAATTACTCCTTCAAGAAGCTCGGTCAAGAGGAGATATCCACGAACTCTATTCGGCCAAGCTTGTCGTGGATATTTCTGCGAATTAACGGCGGAGTGGGGCCGGTTGTCGTGATCGCGTAGTCCTTTGGGAGACTTAAAGCCTTAAGCGGTGAGGTTCAGGGGGAGGGTAAACCTTTCGAGCTGACACTCTCATTCATAGTCTTGGAGAGGGTAGTGGCCCGCAATGCTTATGTCGTTCCTCCAAGGCTTCCGGCATCCATTCCTGAAATTGTTGGATGCGAGTTTGATG
This sequence comes from Nitrospirales bacterium, assembly GCA_965223275.1. Classification (GTDB taxonomy): domain Bacteria; phylum Nitrospirota; class Nitrospiria; order Nitrospirales; family UBA8639; genus Nitrospira_E. The sequence goes on along the minus strand of OZ244992.1, from coordinate 631,731 downwards.
GCTAGGGTGAGTGGACATGAATTCTGCCGGTTGCTGGCCTTGGCTCATTTGCCCCATCCGTTCCCAGAGCTTGGGCGCTTCTCTCGGATCATAGCAAGCTCTCGCCATAAACAAGAGTCCCATGTAATCTGCTTCGGATTCGTGATCCCGTGAAAAGGGGAGGAGAATGCCGTATTGGGTTCCGACTCCCAAGGCTCCCATGACCATCCGTTGTGTTTGATAGTCCAGGTCGCCCAAGGCGACCGTGGCTGCCATGGAACCGATTTGAACCAATTTTTGATAAGCCATACGCTCGGCCCCATGGCGTGCGATGGCATGAGCGATCTCGTGGCCCATCACCACAGCGAGACCATCGGCATTCTGGGCGACGGGAAGGAGACCGGTATACACGGCAGTTTTTCCACCCGGAAGAGCAAAGGCATTCGCCTGCTCTGATCGAATGACATTGAATTCCCACTCAAACCCTGGGTCCACATCAGCAGCAGCTTTGGCCAAGTCCTTGCCGATTTGTCTGACGAGCCCCACTTCCTTTCCTTGCTGAAGAACCTGAGATTGTCGAAGGATTTCCATGTATGATTCCAGTCCTAACGACATTTCTTGTTCTCGGGTCATATCTACGAGTTGAGACCGTCCTGTCATGGGAACGGTTTCTTGGTTGGACACATAATAATACAGACCGTACATGGCGAAGAGAACGATGGGGATGAGACGAACTTTCCAACCCATTCTTCGGCGGGGAAGTCCGCTCCCTCTTCGAGTTCTTCCAAATTTTCGAAAAGGCATCGTGGCGTAATTCTCGTGGGCTATTATGAGATTAAGGTCATGCCCGAAATCTCAGGTGAAGAATTTTTTAGCTGCAATTCCCAGAAGATCATCTGCAATCGATCCATCTCCATCAAAGTCCAAGAAAGAGGACAATCCTCCCAGTCCGCCGGCTTGCGGCTGGGCCGAGGTATTGAGCATTCCGCTTTGAGAGGCTTGTTGGCTCAAGGCCCCCATGGCCAGGGAGGCGACCATCGGAAGCATTTTTTTGAGAATATCCGACCCAATTCCAGTTTGCTCTGAGGCACGGGTGGCGATATTCCGGCTGACATCTTTACTGCCAAAGAGATGTCCCAAGATTCCATTGCCCTCTTTGGTACCGTCTGCCTGTCCGAGCAAACCCGGGTTTTCAAGGTATTGTCGATGATGTCCCTGGCTCAGGGCACCGAGAAGGCTGGAAAGGCCTTCGCCAGTGGAAGCATTTTTCGTGAGGGCTCGGGCCACAGTGGGTAGCAATTGACCGAGGGCGCTTTGAGCCTGGGCTTCCTCGATACCCAAAGATTTGGCCATAGTGTGCACCGCACTTCCGCCACCGGATTGTAGAATTGTTTCAAGAAGATTCATGAATGCATACTCCTTTTCGAAGAAAATTGGTCAAAGGCAGATTAATGTCGAAGGGGTCAATGGACCTATAAGACCATTCGATTGTCTCCACCGTGAAACACACAGTTCCGAAATGAGAAGTGAATTTATGAAAGGGGGATTCGAATTTTTTGTCCAGGATATATGAGATTGGGATCTTTAATCACTTCTCGGTTGGCCTCAAATATCTTGGGGTAGGCCATGGCATCTCCTAAAAACGATTTGGCTATTTGGGAAAGCGTATCCCCTTTTTGGATGACATAATACTCGACCTTCGCTTGTTGTGCGGGAGCGAGGAGTTTTTCTGCATACACTTCGGAGACCCCCTTGATATTCCCGGCAATTAAGACTGCCTTTTCTTTACTATCCGAGGTTGGGGCCTGTCCGGCCAAAAACACCTTTCCGTCTGATTCCTGAAATTCCACGGAAAGATTGGCTATGCCAAGATTCCGGGATTCGATGTGTTCTTTAATCTTTGTGGCAGGGTCTTCATCTTTTCCAAAAATCCTCTCACCGATGTCCCTAACAAAATCGAATAATCCCATGAGGTTCTCCTCAAGGTGAGGGTAGGTTGAAGGGGGTGAGTTGGTAGGGGGTAATGGAGGAATCCAACCATATCGGGTCTCGGAAGGCATAGTAAAGAGTTACGGATAAAAAAGTAGATGAGAGAGGCCTCTGGTTTTCAAAGGTCCTTGATCCATTTGAGAAATTTCCAAATCATGATTCGAAAGAGGAATGTTGTGCCTGTCACGGTCTGGTGTGTTAATTGAGAGGCCTATCTTGGTCGAAGAATTGGCGGGTGAGGGAAGGGATTGTGGGGTCAGTGTGTCAAAGGGGAGGCAGGATGTCCACCCTCAGGAAGGCAAGCTTCGCATCCGGTTGAAAGAGGGGAAGTCTAAGCGTCCTATGGTGGCGGTGTTGCTTTATTGAGAAGTCAATAAATTGCTCACACCGAAACCTTAGCTCACGAGTTCTGCCGATTCATCTTCTTTCGGACGGTGGGTTCGTCGCCTCTTTGATTCAGATTTGTCCTTTGGCACCCGTTGTTCTTGTTCGGCATCAATAATCGGTTTAAGCGTGATGTGAGTGGGAGTGTTATCCTTTGGAGGGGCTGCGTTCAACGCATCTTCTAGATTTTGCAATTCTTGTATTCTTGCCTGATGTTGTTTGATTTCCCAAGCTACCGTTCTCGATAATTGTTCGATTTGTAAGCGTAGTTGATCCATCTCACGGTCATGATGGTAGAGCTCATTTTTTTTCGCGATGAGAATATACCGTTTGTCGGCGTAAGTCATGGCAGACGTTCTCCCTATAAAAGACTGAGGTGTATGAACGGATAACGGCCCAGGGGTCCTTCCACTTTCCAATATTTGCAAAAAGGCTGCCTGGTGAAACAATGGAAGGCCTAAAAATATAAGGTGTTGAATTTATGAAGTTCTGAAGAACATGCCGGACGAACAACAAGCAGAAAATAATTATTCAAGAAGAAAACCGTTAAAATTTTTTGCATTTCGGACGCCAGCTTTTCAGTATTTGAAGAAAATCGATCATTTCCACTATCAAGCTCCATCAACAGAATAGTATACAAGGAAAGTTTTTTGACATAATGGTCAAGAATGGAAATGGATTGGAATCATCGCTTTGTCACTCGTGTTGCATTACTTGAGATTCTTGTTTCTTTGTAAACAAAACCCAATATTTGAAGGCGAGGAGACGAAATATGAAAAGAGGCGTACGACAGGCCTTACCGGATCATCTCCGAGTGGGGCTGTCAGTTGTTTTCATTGGGATCAATCCGGGTCTTCGATCTGCCGAACTAGGTCATCATTATGCAGGACCGTCTAATAGATTTTGGAAATTGTTAAATGATGTGGGATTTTCTCCTCACCCCTTGACCTGTCGCGATGATGGACGATTGCCGACCTTTGGTTTGGGATTGACCAATCTGGTATCCAGACCTACCAAGAGCATGCAGGATCTTACGGCAGAGGAGTATCAGCGAGGATTGAGGGTTTTAAGGAAGAAAATGGTGACTTTCCATCCTCGAATCATGGCGTTATTAGGTTTGGGAATGGCTAAGCATGTACTTTCTCCAGGGAATCGTGCGGGACGGCTGAAAGTGGGACTGCAAGATCAGACATTCCAGGGTATTCCTCTTTTCGTTCTTCCCAACCCGAGCGGCCGTAACGCGCATTATTCCTATGATGAGATGAAAGCACAGTATCGTGAGCTCAAAAATTATGCTGAGCGTTTTGTATCAATGGGAAAGAATGGGAAAGGGTGAATACGAACACATGAATAAGCACATCCTCACAAAGTTCCTCTATTGTCTTGCGGTGATTTTTGGCCTGAGCTTCATCGGATTCCCTGTATGGGGACAAGAGACCGTACCAAAATGGGAACATGTCGTGGGGAAGGCGAAGAAGGCGACGGTTGGGATCCTGAAAGAAGGCTCGACTTCAGAAACGGAAGAAGAGCGAGGAATGCCAGTGCGAATTCGTGGTTCCGGCATTCATATTGGGGAGGGAATCATTCTTACTGCGCGTCATGCGGTGGAGCGATCGGAGGGTGGAAAAGTCAGAGTCCCCAAAATCATTCATATCGTGACTGATGAATTGCAGGAATTGAAGGCGACACGTTTGGGAGCGAATGCGTACTTGGACGTGGCGGTGTATCAATTGCTTCCTTCCGATGGCCTATGGCCCAAGGCTCATGTAACCCTATCCGATTTGGAGGCGAACCTTGGAGAAGAGGTGTTCACCGTGGGTTATCCTTTGGGATGGGGCCCGGCTATTTCCTTTGGTCGAGTGGGCAACCCCAATACGTTCTTGCGTACGGTGAATAGTCGATTGGTGCAAATCGATTTATCAGCCTGTAGCGGAAATTCAGGAGGAGGGGTATTCAATCGACAAGGTCAGTTAATGGGATTAGTGCATGCCATTATTCAGACGGATTCGAAGCAGGAGCATTCCCGATGCAGCCGTTTTGCCTTTTCCCTTCCGGGAAAATTGGTTCAGCGAGTAGTGACTGCGGTAGTGGCAGGGAAAGTTCCTGGATTTTCCGTGCTGGGCATTCATCTGATGACCCTTCGTACGGACAATCGTTGGGCGCTGGCGGTGGCCAAGGCCACAGGACCTTCACGGCACGCCGGTTTTCGGAAAGGTGATATTCTCATGACGATTGATGCGGTGCCGATTACTACTCCTGCGCAATTAAAAAATTACCTGATTGAACAGACGCAGCCAGGACAGAAGGTCATGATTCAAATCAAGCGGGGGCAAATGACTAAAAACATTCCTGTCGTTTTGGGCCGATCCTAAGCCACGCACATTCCTCGTTGGTCTGGTTTGGCATCTCTAAAAGACAAGGTTAGAAAGGAACGCTCAAGATTTTGCACCAACGAGCCGATATACCTGGTATATACGTATAATTATGGCGGGGATTCTTCAGGCGTTTCATGGAAAACCGCCAATACATTGGGTGTTTGGGCCCCCCTCTTATGGTGATTAAAGAAAAAATGGTGAATAACCTTCCGGTCCTGAGTTTGTCAGGAAAACTCGATATTTTTTCAAAAAACGCCCTGAAGGATGTGGCAGACCGGTATATAGAAAGCGGGGCTAAAGGTCTTATTCTTGATTTAGAAGGGATTACCTTTATCGATAGTGTCGGTATTGGAATTTTGACCTTGGTCGCGCAGATGTTTCAAAAGCTGAAGGGGCGGGTTCTTGTGGTGAATCCCCAAGATCAAGTTCAATCGATGTTGAAGGAAATTAATCTGGATAAACTGATTCCGATGTATAAGACCGATGCTGAGTTTTCCCAGTTTTCAGAGATTTAATCTGCCCGCGATGCTTCCCATTATGTTCTCCCTCCTGCCTTAATCGGGCATCAATTGTCTGCTTTCCTGAAATCACTGTTCGCCAATGGTATGGTTCTTAGGGAATTGAGCGAGATTACCCTGAGGAAGGTCGACGAACATGCTGGCGGAAAAAATCCCAAATTTCTGCATTGGTATGGATGGTTTGGGTTGGAGGTCCCCAAAACCGTTGGAGCAACGTCGGACGTCCCCCTGGCCATCCGTGTCCGGCGCCCTGAAGTTGCCAAAGGGTGATGTGAGCTCCGTCCCGGCAGTGGCTATATCGAATTCGCTGAGCCCAATGATCCGACTCCTGTAGACTTCCCGAACTAATGACCGGATCTTTTTCAGGGATGGCCCGACAACGGTTGTGTTTGATCCATTCGTGGAGTTGACCCTCTACTGGAGGATGATGTTCCTTGTCATGGGTTAACGGAACAAGATAGGCCGAGCCGCCTTCATAGGGAACTCTTGGGTCATCCAGACTATGGACATGGATAATGGGGACAGCTTCCCTTGGACCTGAATGCTCGATCATCATCGTTCCGGCCACTGGAGCGATAGCCGCAAACTGATCAGCAGCTTCTACAGCCAGCCGATAGGTCATCATCGCGCCATTGGAGAGGCCTGTTGCATAGATACGTGTGGTATCAATCAAAATATGTTGTTGAATACGGGTTATGAGGGAACGAATGAATCCCACGTCGTCCACCTCATGGGCCTTGGCGAACCCACAACAGCTTCCAGCATTCCAGGTGAGAAACCCAGATGATCCGGGACCGGTTCCGTTCGGGTAGACGACGACGAACCCTTCTTGATCAGCCAACCGGTCAAGGTCGGTGTACTCTTGGTGTTGAAGAGCATTACCCCCTGCCCCATGCAAGTTCACCACGAGGGGAAGGGCTTTCTTTTGAAGTACCTGTGGGGGAAGGTGGAGGATGGCGGAACGGTCTCGGTTAGTCTGTTGAAGAGTGATGAGATGGTCCCCCGGTTCTAAGGGGGTGGTGGAAGCCTTTCGGGGTACATCAATCGTGGGGACTGTGGAACAGGCATGGAGGAGCACTGTCAGGACTACCAAACACAAGTGTTTGATGAATTGATGGGTTCCAGCATTGGGATGTGTAAATACCCGGGCTATTTGAGATCTGAGAAATGGGTAACAGTACATATCATTCGTCTTTGAAAAAAATGAATTGCTGAGTGACAGATGCTTTTGTGCCGCTCTACATGCCCTTATCGGCGGATCATAAATTTTTTCAACGCCTGGTTCTTCTCCGTTTTTTCCCCTTATTGACGTTGATGGAAAATGAGTGAGTCAGGGAAACAGAATGGTCGGTAAAGGAGTGAAATGAATACTATTGAGGGGACGGCTCAAGGAATGGGGTGAATGCGATGCACTGAGAAAAGGTAGAAGGACTTGAGGAAGAGTACTGAAGCATCTTCGAGGAGTGAGGACACAACTCCCTCAATGTATGGTAGAGAGGATGGTAAGGGTGGAACTCTTATGAGGAATCAGAGGATTGATAGCTTGTTAACCCATCCATAAGGGCTTGGATGCCCCACCCCCATGTTCCGCGGATCGTATGGTGTTCTTCCCCTGATGCCGCAAAGGCAATGGTCAAACTCCAACCATCAAATTCATGGAGATGGAAGAGGGTTGGTTGAATTTCTATCAGAATATCTAAATGTAAGGGGAGTTGCAGGGAATTCGACACCTCTTGCAGCACCTCATCGATGGTGTGTTTGAGGAATGCGGCCAAGCCCGTTAGACGCTCTTTTTCGTTGAGGGCGACATCAGCAAAGCAAAGTGTGACGAATGAGGTCAGGGTCAGGGGTTGGCCGTGATGGGGCTCGTCGGTGAACTGCTGATCTGTTGCCAAGCTCATCAAGAGAGACGGAGGACGATTGATGTGCTTTAACAGTTCTTGCGTTTCCGGCCATCCGATGCATGGGGGAAGCACCGGAATCATTTCCGGGTGAAGTCGTAGGTCGATAAACGTGGCTTCCAGTGCCCCATCCTTCGTGTGTGGCCCATATGGGACATGGAACGGTTCGCTTCGATATGATATCCCAATACCCAAAATGCCATCCCTTGGCTGGTGACTGATCATATTGTACCTCAAATTTTCGTCAACTGGGGAAGAGGGTAGAGTTTCCGGAATACCTCGAGTTCCCAATCTCAGACTATTATTGAAGGCGTCATGATGGCTCATTTGCTGTATGCAAAAGATCTTTCTAAATCCTACGGAGTCAAACCGTTATTTCACAACCTCACTTTTGGGGTATCCGACAAAGATCGGATTGGCATTTTAGGTCCCAACGGATCTGGAAAGACCACCTTTCTCAAAATTTTGGCTGGGTTGGAGCAACCTGATGGTGGGAGTGTGGTTCGCCAGCAAAATTTGAGAGTAAGCTTTATTCCTCAACATCAGGATTTCCATCCAGAATCTACCGCGAGAGAAGTCGTGGGAGAGGTGGCGTCCACATTAGGAGTGGGTGCCCAGGAGCAGGAGGCGCAGGTCAAGGAAATCTTAGGACGGACCGGGTTTGAGAATCCCGACCAGGTTGTGGGGCCTCTTTCCGGAGGATGGCGAAAGCGGCTCATGATTGCCTGCGGGCTTGTGCAAACACCCGATGTGATGCTGTTGGATGAGCCCACGAACCATCTGGATTTTGAGGGACTTCAATGGTTGGAGCAGATCATGGGGCGTGCTCCGTGGCCCTGGGTGATGGTGACCCATGATCGGTGGTTCATGGAACGGGTGACCAATCAGGTCGCGGAATTGAATAGTCGGTATGCGGATGGGCTCTTGTCGATCTCGGGGACGTACACCCAATTTTTGGAAAAACGGGAGGCCTACCTGACTCATCAGCAGCATCGAACTCAGGCATTGGCTGGAAAGGTGCGAAGGGAGGAAGAATGGCTCCGACGGGGGCCAAAGGCCCGTACGGGAAAAGCTAGATACCGAGTGGAAGCGGCGGAAGCCTTACAGCAGGAGTTTGGCCGTGTGAAGGCCCAATCTCGGGACCAACAGACTGATGTGGATTTTGTAGGGACAGGAAGAAAGACGAAGCAACTTCTTGCCCTAGATCGGGTAACCAAGGCATTTGAGGGACATACGCTTTTTCAGGATTTAACCTGTTGTATTGGTCCAGGGAACAAGCTTGGGATACTGGGACAGAATGGGTCCGGGAAAACCACCTTGTTGAAATTGCTCTCAAAAGAGACTGCTCCTGATCAGGGGACCATTCATCATGCAGATGATTTACGAATTGTCTACTTTGATCAACAACGGGAACAGCTGGATCATCAGCAAACCTTGCGTCGTCTGTTGTCGGATACGGGCCACACTGTGGTATATCGGGAGCAGTCGATGCATGTCGCCGGGTGGGCCAAGCGATTCGGATTTCAACCCGAGCATCTGGATCTCCCGGTCTCCAGATTGTCAGGGGGAGAACAAGCCCGAGCCATTATTGCCAGGTTGATGGTACAGCCAGCGGACGTGTTAATCGTCGATGAGCCGACCAATGATCTTGATATACCCACGAGAGAAGTGTTGGAGGAAAGTCTGAGAGAATTTCCCGGAGGGGTGATCCTCGTGACACATGATCGCTATATGTTAGAAACCGTCTGCCGGCAATTTATCGGGTTAGATGGGACCGGAAAATGGGGAGAGTTCGCAGAATTTGAACAATGGAAGACATGGGTACACCGTCAAGGTGTTTCCGAGGAATCGAAAAAAGGAAACGCGGGATCTGTCGCGCTGGAGCGTCCTCGTGCTCAATCAAAGAAGCTTTCATACCAGGAACAGCGTGAATATGATAATCTGGAACAACGCCTTATTGAGGCCGAAATGTTAGTTGATCAATGGCGAAAACAAGCCGAAGATCCTGCCATTGCCACCGATCATGCAAAGCTGCAGGATGCATACGAGGGATTGCAAACGGCACAACATGAGGTGGAACGGTTGTATGCTCGTTGGGATGAACTGGAAACGAAGGTACGGGAGATGAAGAAGTGAGAAAGGGGAAAACCGTGATGCGCATACTCTCGATAAAGCTGTCTGTGCTTTTCATGAGTTGTGTTCTCTTGGCGGGTGTGGCATTGGCTAGCTATCAAGCTGGTGAAGAGGCGTATTTGCGTGAAGATTTTGAAACCGCCCTAGAGTTTTGGCGGCCCTTGGCCAAGCAAGGTCATGCAGAAGCCCAAAATATGTTGGGGTATATGTATCGATATGGACAAGGGGTGGTTCAAGATTTTGAACAAGCCCGACATTGGTATCGCCTTTCTGCGGACCAAGGCTTCGCGAGGGCCCAGAATAACTTGGGGGCATTGTACCGGCAGGGATTGGGCGTGGAACCGAATTTTCAGGAAGCGTTTCGCTGGTTTCATCGTGCGGCCGAGCAGGGCAATGGAGGGGCACAGAATCATCTTGGACTCATGTATTATCAAGGCGAGGGAGTCGAAAAAGATCTGGTCAAGGCCTATAAATGGGCTTCCTTGGCGGCTGATCAAGGTATAGACCCTGCGGTACAGGCCCTGTTCATTCTCAGGCAAGAAATGACCGCTGAAGAGATTGAGAGGGCCAAGGGATTGGCAAAAGAATGGGTTCCCAAGGGAAAAGAAGTGACTTTATAATGTGCTTTTTCAAGGAGTTTGACTCCCCTGGGAGGCAGTGTTAGGGTTCCGAAGGGTGGCGCACAAGAGATGTTTCTGTCGTGGTGTGGAAGTCTTCTTCTCCTTTTGGCCAGCGTAATCTCCCACCCATCGAAAGGATGAGGTCTGCGAGTATTTCCTGAAAGCATGACGGAAAAGTTTCCAAGAATGGAGAATGTGCCTGGAAATGGGCCGCCTAAATATGATTAAGACCGATTGACGAATACATCACGTGAAAAGGGAGGACCAATGGCAAGACCCACCAAAGTCACCCAAGCCAAACGAAACCGGGAAATGGGGAAAAAGATCAAGCAACAAGAAAAAGAAGAAAGGCGGGCTCAACGAAAACTAGAAAATCAGGAAGCCCGATCGCAGATTGAGGGTGAGGATCCCGATTTGGCCGGAATTCGCCCAGGTCCCCAGCCTCCCCTGTACTAATTCGGTACGTATAAACGTATATGAGGAAAAACTCCCGGTATGAGAATATGGGGCTCACGATAAGGGTGTTCATTGGTGCGGGCTGGTCCTTCATGTATAAAAAGTAAAGAGGCTAAAGCAAATGTGGAAGAGTTGGATGGGAGTCTTCTGTGGTTCTCTGGCCTGTATCGGTTGTGTGTCCTCTCCGTCCGTCGTCCCTGAGGGTCTTGAGCCGTCACTTGATCAAACCGTCTCCTTTTCCCAATTGCTCGAGAATCCAGAACGCTATAAGCAAAAAGTTGTGATGCTTGGAGGTCGTATACTTTCTGCGAAACGGCTTTCGGAAGCGACCCGTCTCGAAGTGCTTCAACTACCCTTGTATGACGGCCAACAACCCACAGATACCTTAACGGAATCTCTTGGGCGGTTTATCGCAATGGAACCAACCTTTTTAGATCCTGCCAAGCTGCCGCCACAGACTCGAGTTACGATTGTCGGGGAAGTGACCGGGTCGACCCAAGACAAGGTAGGGGAAACGAATTATCGTTTTCCGGTTCTGGTGATCAAGCATCTCCATGTTTGGGAATCGGGAGTTTTAGGGCATAACCCGAATGTTGGCCCCAGTATTGGAATTTTTGGTGGAGGAGGTAGTGGGGGAAGAGCCGGTGGTGGTGTAGGAATTGGGATTGGGTTTTAACGTCCAACTCCATGGGGCCTACACAAGGTTGGACATGTAGGGTCTAAATTGGGGTCTTGGGTGGACCCTGCATGGATTGCCAAGAAAGTATTTGGCGTTTTCCCTTTGAGATTTCCTGAATAATCAGCTGCAATCGAGTCCCAGTGGCCACGGTGTTGAGGTTGGTGAACTGTTCGTGATCAAAAGGATGAATGGCCAGAAGGGCTTCTCCCGGGATGGATTTCCAGCCCTTATGAAACAAGGGGCGATCGTCTGATCGTTCTTCCCAGTTCAGCCAAAGGATGTGTTCATCAGTATCCATGTACCTGAGAGTGCCTCTCACGGCCGTGGGTTCGTGAAAATCCAGGATGTGTTGCACCAAGGTCGTTGAGGGGTGGAGTGAAGCGTTTGGCGTGCCCACTTGGATGCCCCAAAAAGACAGACAAACAATCAGAAGGCTTTTTCCTATAATGGGAGAGTATGGAGACCTGAGCACGGTCTGGTTTTCCTTAGGCTTTGGGGAATTAGTCATAGAAAAAATGATAACATGTGAGGAAACGAAAAAGCTTTCTCTTGTTTCCGGTTTTCTGGCCTAGAATGACGGAATGAATGACCTACCATGAGTACCTCAGCAGCTGAACGCAAAGCCCAGAGCCGTTTTAAAACGCAAACTCGTGCCAAGGCTTTCTATAAGAGCCAAGTGAGCGGGGAACTTAATGAAACGATGTGGGAGTTTATCGAGTCCCAAGACATGGTATTTATCTCCACGGCTGACGCACATGGTTATCCTGATTGTTCCTTGCGCGCAGGCAATCCCGGATTTGTCGTGGTCATCGATCACCACACTCTCGGGTTTCCTGAATATCGGGGGAATGGAGTCATGGCGAGTGTCGGCAATATCCTCGAAAACCCTCACATTGGGATGCTGTTCCTGGATTTCTATGAGAGCACGGTAGGGTTGCACGTGAACGGAAAGGCCCGAGTCGTGACGACCCAACAAGAATTGAAGCAAATCGCCAACCTTCCTGCGAAGATGTGGGAGGCTCATCAACACGGAGAAGGACGACGTCCCGTCTGTTGGGTCATTGTTGAGGTGGAAGAGGCCTATATTCATTGTTCCAAACATGTTCCCCTGTTAAAAAAGCTCGCCAAACATCGACATTGGGGCACTGATGACGAAAGTCATAAAGGGGGAGATTTTTTCCGAGTGTTGGCCAACAAACAATCCCCGTCCTAACGAGCCAGACGTTCGCAGGTTTTCCGTCAGCTTCATGAATAACTCAAATCGAGTATCCAGCCAGGAAATCCAATCGGAGTTACTCGATTATCTTTCATCCTTATCTCCCAACCATGTGTATTTTCTGGCCCCAAAGGCTTCGGTCCTCAGGGGCTATGAATATTATCATCAGCAAAGATTGGAGTCTTATGCCTGGGATCGAACCGGAAAGACCCTATCGGCTTCCGTCAGGGGGTCGAGACGGTATGTGGTAACCCTGAGAATGATTCAGGGTGAGGCATCCTATCGTTGTAGTTGCCCTGCCTGGAATCCCGAAGCACATTGCAAGCATGTGGTGTGCACACTTCTCACGACAGTGAATGTGTTGAACCCCGAACGGTTCCGTATGTCCAAGACCGATCCGGTTCGGGAAAGAATCCTCTCTCAAGAATTGATGCCATCCAGACTTCAGCGCTCCAGCATGAGTGATCCTCAACGGTCTTTCGCGCCATTTGAGATTGTATTCGAAGGACATGAAGGGTCTTGTCGGCTCGTCATCATGCGTGAAGGAAGGTCCTGTCATTCCTTTGGTGGGATGCCAACTGAGCTGGCGATGTTATTGCGCGCGATTCAAGATCCTGCGTGGTCGATTGAAGACGGGGTAAGGGATTTTCTTGCCCATCACGGCCACGCGTTCGATGTATATTTTCAAGAAGGTGACCAGCGAATCCGTTTGAAATGGAATCCCACGGCGACGTACACCACCAAAACGGAACTCAACATGGTTGATGGGCAGGTCCACATTCATGCCCGCTGTCTGCGATTTGGGGTGGTCCAGCCAAACACCAGAGATGTGTTCGGGTTTGTGATTGATGTTCCCAATCAGACTTTGGGCCCCTTAGAGGACGAAAGGGGATGGTCAGTGTTTGATGCTTTGTGGGAACAATGTCAGCGACAGGGGCTTGGAGATGTCCGTGACCGGTTTCATCAACCCTTGGCTGTGATGGATAGGAGTGCCCGGTTGCCAGGCAAACGATCGACATGGTCCACGGATGATGACAGGAATTCTCGCCGAGGATTCAAGGTGTCAGTTGAAGAATTTTCGCGAATGCAATGTGAAGTCGATGTGCAGGGATCAATTTCGGATATGAGCACCATTAATTTTCACGTGGAAGGAAAAGAAGCTTTGTGTGTTGACGCAAACACCACCCTTCCGGGGTTGCCCGGAAGTTACAGGATGGTGGTGGTTCCGGACCAGGAGCTTGAATCCCCTTTGAAGGGGAGCGAAGGCATGACTGGTCTTCGAATGGAATATCGAGTGGGCACCACAATGCTTGCCCCTCAATTGGGAGTGTTTGAATTCTTTTCATTTCTCAGACAAGAAAATTTTTACGCCAAGATTTTAAAGACCAAAAAACGCCAAATAGCATTCCTGGAGAGCTTTTTTCGACTGTGCCAGGCTCGCACACCTTCTGAGGTCAAACGTGTGTTGAAAAAGACCTTATCTCGCGAAGAGTTTCGTGCGTTCCGGATTAAAGCTGAAGTCGAGCATGTGCTTAAAAGATTTACGTCCGCCATTGGCCAAGACACGCAAACGGTGCTCTTTGCGAATGGAGGTTGGTGTCTGGTGAAACATGATGTCGCCAAAGAAGCCTTGCTCTATCACATTCCATTTGCCATATGGGGTCCAGCGGTGTTTGAGGGAATGGGAAGATATGACGAACTCAGGATTCCGACTCCTGTGCTCTATGAGAAACTTCCGGAGCTGTACCAGGCCTTACGTGAAGCTGACATCGATTTATATTTCTGGGAAAAACCCGTGCAGACCTCCCAATGGGAGTACACCGTCGATGCTCGTCGGCCTTCGTCGATCGATTGGTTTGAACTTCACCCTGAGATTACATGCGATGGGAGGGCGATGAGTACCCAAGATTTGCCTGGTCTCCTTGAACAGGGGGGGCTCATGGAACAAGATGGCGTGATCCGCATTATTGATCAAGAAACGCAACAGACCCTTAAAGCCCTTATGGGGCTGTCGACCAAGCCAGGCCAAAAACGGAATGGATCCGGAAAAGGGTTCATCGTGCAGATTCCCAAATTGCAGATTTTAGATTGGATGTCGTTGCGAAACCGAGGAGTCACGATTCGGCTTTCAGAGGAAGATGAAGCCTTACTCGATCGCCTCCTGCATTTTCAACGAATTGATCCGATGCCACTTCCTGCCCACCTCAAGGGTAAATTACGACAGTATCAACAGGAAGGCTACCAATGGTTAGCGTTCTTATATCGGCATAGACTTGGAGCCTGTTTGGCTGACGATATGGGTTTGGGGAAAACCATACAGGCGATCAGTTTGTTCGCGAGTATCAAGGAACAATTGGTTTACCCTCCCGAACCTATTCAAGGACCGCACCTGGTTGTGCTGCCGCCCAGTCTTTTGTTTAATTGGGAACATGAAATTGCCCGGTTTTATCCTGCGCTCCGTGTCACCGCCTATACCGGTAAGGAGCGAAGTTTAACGTTTTCCAATACCGATGTGGTGCTGACCACGTACGGGTTGATACGGCGCGACATTGCCCGGTTGGAGAAAATTCAATTTCATGTGATCGTCTTCGATGAAGCTCAGGCCGTGAAAAATATCATGGCCCGGACGACAGGGGCAGCCAGGAGGCTAAACGGATACTTTAAATGTGCGATGACTGGGACGCCATTGGAAAATCATGTAGGAGAGTATTATTCATTGATGGATCTGTGTGTCCCGGGGTTATTGGGGGACTATGAAGACCTTAAAAGTAAAGTAAAAAAGCCCCCACCAGAAATCCTGGACATGATCATGTATCGGACGACGCCATTCGTCCTCCGTCGAACCAAATCTCAAATCTTGAAAGAATTGCCCGCCAAAGTCGAAACAGATTTATATCTAGAATTAACCGATCGTCAAAAAGCCCTCTATCAAGACACCATCACACAGATTCGGTCCAATATTGCCCATGCCTATCAACACAAGACTTCTGCCCAAGCCCGTATTATCGCCCTGACTGCGATATTAAAGCTTCGACAGCTGTGCCTATCCCCTCGCTTATTACATGCGAAGGTCGCGGAGCCGTCTCCGAAAATCACGTTCCTGCTCGAACGTCTGAAGGAGTTACTTGAAGAAGGGCATAGTGCCTTGGTGTTTTCCCAATTTACGTCCTTTTTGGACCTCGTCGAACCGGAATTTCAATCCCAGGACATTCCCTACGTGAGGTTAGATGGGGGCACTCCCACTCCAATCCGGAAGAAGCTGGTCAATCAATTTCAAGAAAGTACGGATCCCTCAGTCTTTCTCTTAAGTTTAAAAGCAGGAGGGCAGGGTCTTAATTTAACCAAGGCTTCCTATGTCTTTCATTTAGACCCTTGGTGGAATCCCGCCGTAGAGAATCAAGCCTCCGATCGCGCTCATCGAATCGGACAGCGGAATAAGGTCTCCATCATGCGGCTTCTGATGCGGCATACGATTGAAGAAAAAATGATGAAACTGAAAGAACAGAAGCTTGAGCTCTATCATGCGGTGCTAGAAGGGGCGACGCATCGCGGTGGGGCCGGGCTGACACAGGAAGATTTTGATTTTTTATTGGCCTGATTCCGTGCGAGATACTGTGTTTTTTTGAACCAAAACGTATTTCGTTCCGACCTACCCCAAAAGACGTAGTGCTCTCTGACGTAGGCTGTTCATGATGCCGAGGCCTTGTTGTATGTACATCTATCCACATTTTCAGCAAAGTTCTCTCAAAGTCAGTATTCCCAGCGAGGGCTCATGGGATGCGTTTGTCAGGCGTGGGCTTTGATCACGTATAATGCCATGATATTCGAAGAGGGGAGAAGGAATTAAAGCCCCTCAGATTTTTCTTGGAAATTATAGAAAAAATCTTTGGGGAAGGGAGGCATGTATGAGCCATCTTAGGTGGGTACAAGGGTTTTGGTTGGGAATCCTGTTGATGGGAATCACCAATGTCGGATGGGCCGCGACGGATACCGTCACTCTTGGGAATGAACTGTTTTTCATCAATGCCAATGGCGAGAAAGTGAAATTGCCACCGGGAACGTATCAGGTCACGCAGGGAAAGGATGATGCGGAGGATGTGTTGCTTTTTGAATCCTCTGTTGGGGTATTTCAAATCCAAGGGGAGCTCTTGGAGCATGAAGGAGAGCTTGAGGTTTCCATGGCCATGAGTCTGCCCCAAAGCGATGAGGAGCAAATCGTGCTGCTGCTGCTTCCTAATGGCACGGGGGTGGAAGCCTGGGGGTCTCAAAATCCCGTGCAGACCAGGGGGACGCTACTCAGACGTAATCGGCGAGCCGGGGTTCGAAAAGCCCTCCAAACGATTCGACCCTCAAAGCGGAAAAAAGGTTCAAGGCCGAAACGTTCCCAAACGTCTCCCTCCCACGGTGAAGTCCTCAAGGCAGTCAAGGCGCCTTCAGAAGAATTACAAGAACTGCAAAAACAACAATCTTCCACGTCATCCGCGTCTGACCGACCTCCGACGGTAGGGGAATTGCTGACAACCTTCAGCCAATTGCCCGGTGGGAAAGAACGTCTTCAACAGGCCAAAACCCAGGGGGTAAACATTTCAGCCAGCCTTTCACAGAAGGTGCCGCTGAAAGGCATAGATTTTGTCACTTTTAGACATGTTCGTGTCCCAAGGGATCGATCCATCGTCCTGGAAGGACAGGGTAGAAGAAATTTAGGTCGAAATTCCCGTGCGTATTATTGGGTAACCGCTCCCTCTACAGGTTGGTATTTGGTGAACTTTCAGGTCAGGACCAAGAGGAGATTTCAGGCGGAATTGCGTCACATCGGCCCCGGTTGGCTGGCGCAAATGCTGTTTGACATTCCTCCCGTTCAGCGTTGGGGAAATCCTCCAACCGACCAAGAGGTAACCTATTCTTATCCGGCAGTGGTCAAACTCGAAAAAGGGTTTCATGAGCTTAGGATTTATTCAATACGCGGCAGTGCGACGTTTCTCGATGCCAGTATTCAACCGTTGTAACATCGTCGGTCTTATTGCCGGTTCTGCAGGAATTGTCCAGAGCCTTGAATATTCCGATAAAACAGTTGGACTATCAGGGAAGAGAGAAAAGATAAGAGAGGTAGGGAATGACGTCTACCAGGCGTAGGCTTCCGGGGCCGGTCCACCTGGACCGGGAAATATCTCATCCAGCCGGGTCAAGGAACCTTGGGAAAGGGTCAATTCCCGGGCGCGCATGCTTGTGTTCAACTGTTCGAGAGTGCGAGGTCCGATAATGGGAGCCGTGACCGCTGGTTGATGCAGAACCCAGGCTAGGGCGACCATCGCTGGTTCTTCTCCCAAGGAATGACAGAGTTTTTCATAGGCTTCGAGTTTGGGGCGGTGTTTGTCCACGGATTTGCGAAGATCCTCATCGGATCGACGGCCAATCGTTGGGTTATCTAAGACTCCGGCCAATAATCCACGACCTAAGGGGCTCCAGGGAATCACGCCGATCCCATAGGCTTCACAGGCGGGGATCACCTCCAACTCGATCATCCGGTCGGTGAGGTTATAGAGACTTTGTTCAGAAACCAGTCCGAGGAAATGCCGCTGTTTGGCCATTTCTTGGGCTTGTGCTAGGTGCCAGCCTGCGAAATTACTGCTTCCGACGTAGAGAACCTTCCCTTCTCGACACAACTGTTCCATGGCTTGCCAGATTTCTTCCCAAGGGGTGTGCCGATCAACATGATGCATTTGATACACGTCGATGTAATCGGTCTTCATCCTGCGAAGACTGGCCTCACAGGCACGTTTGATGTGAAGAGCGGAAAGCCGGGATTGATTCGGCCACTCTCCCATTCGACCGAATACCTTGGTAGCCAAAACGACTTTCTCTCGGCGGTTTCCCCCTTGGGCAAACCAGCGGCCCAAGATTTGTTCGGTGATGCCCTCTCCCGTTTCCCATCCGTATACGTTAGCCGTATCAAAAAAATTGATTCCTAGATCTAACGCACGGTCCATGATCTGAAAGCTTTCAGTTTCTGGCGTCTCGGGACCAAAATTCATGGTTCCCAAACACAAATCGCTGACCTTGAGCCCTGACCGTCCCAAATGTCGATACTGCATGGTGTTACACGTAAGTTGAAAAAAATGGCTTTGAGCCCAATCATACCCGAGGGCGTTGGGCTAGGCCATAGCGTTTTTCGATGATCTCGGAGGGTTTCCTGGAGGGATTCGACGGTAGGTCAGAGAATATGCCATCATCATTCGTGCTGGAAATTGAAGAGGATAGGTGATGGCCTGGGTTTGGGTTTCATCGTTGCCAATTTCTGAGAAAAAGGAGTCAATCAATGTTGCAGACCAAAGGATTTGCCGCCAGTCAAGCAGGTTCCGCATTAACCCCCTTTAACTTTGAGCGGCGATCCGTAGGGCCACACGATGTTCACATTCGAATTCGTTTTTGCGGGGTTTGCCATTCCGATGTGCATCAGGCTCGTGACGAATGGGGCGGTGCGATCTTTCCCATGGTTCCCGGACATGAAATCGTCGGAACCGTCGTGAAAACTGGAGAAGCGGTCACCGGTTTTCAACCAGGTGACCGGGTCGGAGTCGGATGCTTTGTCGATTCCTGTCGCACATGCTCAGCTTGTCAAAAGGGAGATGAACAATATTGTGAAAGTGGGCTGATTCTGACGTATAACGGGTTGGATAAAGCCGGGGAACCCACATACGGCGGGTATTCTGAACAAATTGTCGTCGATGAGCGCTATGTGTTGAAGGTGCCTGAGTCCTTACCCTTGGAAGGGGTTGCTCCGCTTCTTTGTGCGGGGATCACGACGTACTCCCCATTGCGCCAATGGGGAGTCGGAAAAGGCCATGCTCTGGCAGTCATTGGACTGGGTGGGTTGGGTCATATGGCTGTCAAAATCGGTCGAGCCTTAGGAGCCCGGGTCACAGTATTCAGTCGCACGGAACAGAAGCGGCCCGATGCAGAACAATTGGGGGCATCAGATTTTGCCGCGACCTCTCAAGAAGGGACCCTGGCACGTCTGGCGAAAACTTTTGATTATGTGATTGATACCGTATCTTCTCCTCATGATATGAATGCGCATATGAATTTGTTGAAAACCGACGGCACCTATATGCTGGTCGGAGCCCAACCGGAGCCCCTCTCCATCGCGCCGTTCCCGTTGATTCTGTTCAGACGTCGATTAGTCGGTTCATTGATCGGAGGTATGCGGGAGACTCAGGAAATGCTGGAATTTTGTGGGGAGCACAACATCACGTCGGATGTTGAACTGATTCCCATTCAACAGATTAACGATGCCTATGAGCGTGTGGTCCGTGGAGATGTGCGGTTTCGGTTTGTTATCGACATGGATTCCCTTTCAGCTCCCTCAGCCAACGGGTGAGTATTTTACGCATCCTCAGAAAGCCCACCTCAGATGAGTAGGAACCGGTCGGTCTCAAGAGGTTGAAAGTTGTGCTATGAAAACACTCTTGAAAGGCATACTCGTTCTTCTAGGCTTTTTTGTTCTGGCCACTATCGCTGGACTATGGCTCTGCCTAGAGGACTACCCCTTAATCGAAACTCAAGGGCATTTAGGATCTCAGGAAGTGCGACGAGTGCGTTGGTTTCTGGCACAACATGATCCACAGTTTCTTCGGGATGGAGAAGTCAAAACTCTCAAGGTTTCAGATCATGATTTACAAATCTTATCGATGTATTTCATGGAATTCGTTGGAGGCGGGGGTGCAAAGATTCGCGTTGACTATGGATCTCTGAAGGCTCAATTTACCTTTCCCTTCACCCGCCAATCCCAAGGCCCATTTCTCAACGTGGAATTGGTGATGACGCAAAGTCAGGAGCTGCCGATGGTCGAGTCCCTACTAATCGGGCAAATGCAGGTGCCATCTGCCATTGCGGATGGAATATTTCAGAAGTTGATAAATAAAGTGCATGTGAATTCTGAACACCGTTGGGGTAAGGGGCTTATCCAGGATATGTCCATCACGAATCATGGAATCTCCTTAACCTATAAATGGGATGCGCAGATCGCGGAATCGATTCAGGAAACCATGATACCGGAAGATGAACAACAGCGGTTGCGGGCTTACCATTTCAAATTAGTGGAGTTGATGGATCAACTGCCGTTGAGGAGAAGACATTCCTTGGTGGAGGTTATGGCGCCGTTGTTTCATTTGGCACATGAGCGCTCGAAGGATGGGGACCCTGTCTTAGAAAATCGTGCGGCCATCTTGGTGCTTGCGGCCTCTGCCGGGGAACTAGGAATTCGACGATTGGTTCCGACGGCCAAGGATTGGCCGCTACCGAAACGTAAAATGGTCGCGCTGAGAGGGAGAGTCGATTGGGCTCAACATTTCATCTTTTCTGCCGCCTTGACACTGATGGGGGGGCAGGCTATTTCCGAAGCGATCGGTCTTTTTAAAGAAATGGAAGACTCTCGATCGGGAAGTGGGTTCAGCTTTGCCGATTTGGCCGCGGATAAAGCCGGGACCCGATTTGGAACGTATGCCACCACCGTCGGTAAGGCCAGGCATCTTCAAGGACGATTTGCTACAGGGATTCGAGAAGGTGATCTCATCCCAAACTTGAGGGGGCTACCAGAATGGATGTCAGAACGCGAATGGAAACGGCGATTCGGAGGACTTGATAGCCCGAAGTATCAACGTATGATCGAGGAAATCGATCGTCAGTTGGAGAGGCTTCCCCTCTATCAGAAAACCACAATCCAGGCATCCCTCTGAATGGTTGAGTCGATGGTGGGGAGTTAGGTAGGGGGAACGAGCGGGCCAGCCCACTGGCCGACGATACGTTGCACATCGACCAAATTGTTGGGAGGGCCAAGATCTGCCATTAATTTGGTGTCGATTCGACCGTGATCAACCAGAAGGAGTTGGGGTTCGCTGACTCCCGGTGGTTTGTACCAGTACCATCCCGGACAAGTGGGCTTGGTTTCTGTCCAGTTGGGAATGAGGTGTTTGAGGTCTCGTTCCAGCATTGACCGCACCTGTTGGGGGTCATGGATTCCAAGAAGGGCGCGAATCCCTTCATACAACGCGTCGGCATGGGCCTGTAAGGTCATGATGTCATCTCCCTGAACCATAAATGAGAGGAATGAAAAGGGATCATGGTTTAGGCCGAGTCACGATGAACGGAGTCCTTTGAAAACGCTGGGACGCACACGGCGATATATTCTGCGCCATCCGGTGCAGGAGCACTGGAACGGATCCATTCTCCCGGCTCACAGATGATGGCTTGTCCTGCGTGAACTTCAATCACGCCCTTTCGATGTTCGACATTGAGCTGGCCCTTGAGCACCAACTTGGTTTCCATGAATTCGGGGCATTGTCCTAGGTCGGTCCAACCTGGAGGACAGACAATTCTTGCGACGCTCACGGTCTCGTTGTGCGTGGCAACGCGACCGACGTACTCCTCAATCAGTTTCGGATTCGGTCCGGGGGGTGGAATGATCTTTGGTTGCTCTATTAAGTGTGGCATCGTACAATGATCCTCCATACATTCAAAAAGCCCTGCCTTCGTCAATCTTCGCGAACACACCCATGACCCAAGACTTCAATAAGGAACTGAGCTGCATTTGTCAATGCCCCTCCGGACTGTGTGCCCTTACGACCATGCCAAGTTGATTCGTTCCTCAAGAATATGATGAGTACGTTGATCCACGGGCTCCATTTTCGAAACATCAAAGGGGATTTATTCGGTGGAACTGTCGCCGCTGTCATCGCGGTTCCACTGGCGTTGGCATTTGGTGTGGCCTCAGGAGCCGGGGCAGAGGCCGGTCTCTATGGCGCAATCTTCGTCGGATTCCTTGCCGCCATTTTTGGAGGTACTCCTGCCCAAGCTTCGGGTCCTACGGGTCCGCTGACCGTGGTCTTCGCCGGTCTTCTAGTCGAAATGGCCCATAATCCGCCGTTGGTCTACACGACTGTCATTTTAGGAGGAGCGGGTTTAATCCTGTTGGGTTTTCTGGGGGTGGGTCGCTATATCAGTTTAATGCCTTATCCCGTGATCT
The DNA here is from genome assembly GCA_965223275.1 of Nitrospirales bacterium. Lineage (GTDB taxonomy): Bacteria > Nitrospirota > Nitrospiria > Nitrospirales > UBA8639 > Nitrospira_E. The sequence goes on along the minus strand of OZ244992.1, from coordinate 609,460 downwards.
CCGGTTTTATGAGCGGAATCGGGGGTATTATCGTGATTCTACAGGTTGCTCCGTTGCTTGGACACGAAGCCAAACCTGGAGGAGTCATCCCCAATCTGATGGGGATTCCAGAATTTTTCTCCCAACCGGTTTTACAAGCCGTCATTCTGGCGGCCATGGCCTTGGTTATCGTATACCTGACACCAAAATCCGTGGGACAAATCGTCCCACCTCCATTGCTGGCACTCATCATTTGCACACCGGCAGCCATATGGTTTTTCCCTCAAGCCCCAGTTATCGGATCCATACCCAGTGGTTTTCCTGATATCCATCCGCCCGTCTTTGAAATCGAGCAGATGATGGTGGTCATTCAAGGCGCCGGAGTCATTGCCTTACTTGGGGCGATCGACAGTCTGCTCACCTCGTTGGTATGTGACAACATGACGAGAACCCAACACAATTCCAATCGGGAATTGATCGGTCAAGGAGTCGGGAACATGGTGTCGGGGGTATTCGGGGGACTACCCGGGGCCGGAGCGACCATGCGATCAGTCGCCAACATTCGATCAGGCGGACGCACACCCATATCCGGTGCATTCATGGGTCTGTTGCTGCTTATCGTGTTGCTCTGGTTGGGCCCACTGGCAGAAAAAATTCCTTTGGCCGTCCTGGCGGGGATTTTGTTGAAAGTGGGTATAGATATCATCGATTGGCGTTTTCTCCGACATGTCTGGGAAGCTCCACGAGCTGATGTCGGAATCATGGCTGTCGTATTTATCATTACTATCGGAGTGGATCTGATTACGGCTGTGGGGGTGGGGGTGGTGCTGGCGAGTTTACTGTTTGTGAAAGAAATGGCGGATTTACAATTAGCCAACATGAATGTGATCACGGACGTTCATGAAGAAACCCCCCTAAGCCGGGAAGAGGCCGCTATCATGGAACGGAACGTGGGAAAAATTATCCTCATTCATGTGGATGGGCCGATGAGCTTTGGGGCAGCCAAAAATATGGTTCGACGGTTGGAGACCGTGCCGGGGTTGAACACGTTCAACAGCTGTGTGCTGGACTTATCCGACGTTCCCATGATCGATGGAACGGCGGCGCTCGCCATAGACGATATGCTTCGGATTATTCGAGCCCATGATCAACATCTTTTTTTTGTGGGGATGCAACCCCATGTCATTGAGGCGTTGGACGGATTCGAGGTCCTTTCCCATATTCGCCCCGGCCATCGCTATCAAGAGCGTTTGAGTGCATTACGGCATGCCGCCCAAGCCGCCGGCTCAACCCATCCCGACGACATTCCGCAAGATTCCGAACCTCAAACCTAATTCGGTCCAAGGTCCCCTTCTTTGCGTGGCCAGGCGTCAGCCAGGCGAAGTCCAAATCAGGAAGAGAGAAACAACGTGACAGGAAGGCTGGACTATGGGGTGGAACGAATAAGCTCGTTAGTAGCAAAACCAAGACTGTGACCAAGTCGGACTAATTCTTGGTAAGGCGGTTCCTCCAAAGAAGGGCTGCGGGAAAGAATCCAAAGATATTCGCGATCCGGGGTTCCCACAAGTGCCCTTTGATAATCAGAATCGACATGCAGGATCCAGTAATTACCTTTTGTCGGATCGGTAAACCAGGCTACAAGTTTTGCGGCCCATTGATCGAATTCGACATGCAGTTTCGAATGATGAACGGAGTCTACGATGGTTGCCGTACCTTGAATGCTGATCTCCTCACCAGAAGTGGTGGTACAGGCATTCCGAACACTGATGTTCCCAGAAGGCAACATCTGATACTCGGCCGTGGAGGAACGACAATTCCGTTGAGCCCACATGGGAAGCCGGGCGACCTCATGCCACAAACCCGAATAGCGGGAAAGGTCCACGGAAGAAGCGGTCGGCAAGGGAGGGGAAGCTTGGAGACTGGTACAGGCACTGATACACAACGCGGTGCATGTCAGGACCCATAGGCGAAGGGATGTGAATCCTGGGGCATGGAGATGGACGGAGGTCATAAGTACCCTCGCTCATTTTATCATAATGAAATGAGCCGGGGCCGTGTCTCAGGTTTTACAAAAAAGATGAATCCCAGTTCCTGAGACTTGGTGGAGCGGTTTAAACGTTAAGAGCCTTTTTGGTGTTTCCACCAAAGGAGGCCATAGGCCAATGCATTCACGGTTATGAGGATCATGCCTAAGTAGGTCTGGATTTGTGGGGTGAGGCCCATCGGATAAATGACCGGAATGAGGTAATACTCGATAAATCCTCCCTCGTACCCCGCTTCTCCGCTGGCACGACGAAACCAGTTTTCTAAGGGGGTTAAGGGGCAGATCCATCCAAAAAATTCAAGGGCAGTGGCCCAGGCCATAGCCGGAAGATGGAGCAAAGGGAGCCATTTCCAACGAAGGGCCAAAAAACCTCCAAGCAACACAAAGATAATAAAGATGAGATGAAAGAGAAGTACGAGGTCACCAAGTATGTGCCAAATCATACGAGGAGTTTCCTAGATGGAAAGGAGGATTGCAAGCGTGGGTCATGGGGTGAAGAGCATGGCCGGGACACGGATCGCGTCCACAAGCCAAACAGGATGGGAAAGGTGTACAATGTCAGGCAAGGGCCGGTCCATCCACACCCAAACTCGTGGGAAATCTTGGAGCAATTTCTATGATCCAGTGTGAGCCATATCGTCACTCGTATCATCGCATTCGAAATTGTGAGGAACAATGGTCCACCCGGTCGGTGGTTATCGTGCTTATGGTAGGTCTGATGACTCTGGTTTCCGGAACAGGTGCGTGGGCAAACCACCGTGGTTCCGATGGGCATGAACATCCGGAGACCGTTCACACGGATCATACCACCGGTCAAACGATTCCTGGTACGGACATTCAGGTCTATTTTGGTGAGGGGAGGGGGCCTGCAGAAGGCTTGAGGCCCGACAACGACCACATTGATCGAGCGATACAAACCGTGGTGAATGCGTTTCAGGAACTGACGGCTCACCGCCAAGAGCATAAGCGATTCGATGAAGCTCTCACGAAACGGGCCCTAAATAAGGTGATTATTGAACCCAAGGTCTATAACAGAGATGGTAAGGAGTTTGCGTTTCTTGTCGCACGAACCAAGCAAAAAGGGCGAGTGAATCTCCTCATTAATGCAGAGACGCTGGAGAAGAAGGGATACATGGATGACCCTCAACAACTCGTGCCAGTTCTCGCCAAAGAATTTCAATGGGTCATCAGCAAAGCGGATACCACCAAAAAACGCTCTTCGGGAAAAGGGGCACGAAATCTGTCGGATGCCCCCATTCTTTCGAACAAAGTGATTCGCACGATGTCCGGACCTGAGCGGGAGGAAGCCCTTCAAGCCCTCTTCCAAGATTATCTGCTTACGGTTGATGCATTCGGGAGTCTGAAAAGTAAACCGTACTATGATATCGGGTCGGCTGGGAGGAGAACACCTGAACATGAAGATACGACGGGTAAACTCTATGATGTTCGTGTACGGGAAGCGTTGCAGCATATCGTCCGTGACGCGTATTTTCTTGAGCACACTCCCAAGGCCGTTCGAAGTCTCTTGAATGGAAAGATCTGGAACGTGACCTATGCCGACATTCCATCACGAGATTGGGCAACTCGGACCCGGGTACTGCCCGAAGATAAAGCGGTGAAAGTGGGAGGAAAGGGGCGGGTGGTGCAGCCCGCCAAGGTTTTGGTGAATGTCTACCAATTCGCTGCGGAGGAAGATCCCTTTTACAACGCCACAAATAATCTGCCCATGGGTGCGCTCTCCAAAGAACAACTTGCCAAAGTCATCGCTATGGAAATCGAACATAATATTATCGAAAAATCGATGAGGGGCCACACGGCTGCAGACGAACAATCTGCCCCCTAAAACATCGTATATCCCGTCTCGACGTTCCTCACCGTCAATAACCCGTCCGTTTCAGGCATCGATTCTCCAACGTGATCCCCTCTCGCTTGCAGGTGTGCTCGAGGAGATGATGATGGGATGCGGAGTCGGTCACCGCGATCAGGCTATGGTCCTGACAGAGGTTGATCGTGTAGATGAGGGCTGCTGCCGTTTTGATTAAAGCCCAGCCATACTCAAATTCTAAGTTTTCTTCCCCTTGTAGTCGTTTCTCGCTCAGCGTTTGGATGTCCTGCACCTGATAGGGTTTGTGCGCCCATCGCGGGTCAGAAAAGCCCTCCCATCGTGAGTCGTCGCTCAATATCTCCCTGTCAGTAGAGTTTTCAGGTGGAGAAGGGAACAGCCCACGTTGGAAACGAGTATCCTGGTTTAGGGCCTCGTGGAACAGAGCCCGCCATTGTGGGGTGGCGAGGTCATCATTCACGCGTCCAATCATGTCGGTCGTCAGGTGGCCACTGAGGTCATACCCCTGAACGATCCGGCCGGCCTTTAAGAATTCCGGGTGATAATCCCCCATCCGATCAGGAAAAGCGGTCGTCCCCATGAAGGGCGTGAGTTGCAAGGCCATGAAGTCTCGAAAGTGAACGGCTTGATACTCGGTTAAGAGGCGATGAAGCGTCTGCTGATGGCAAAGATGAAACGGATAATACAGGGCATCGAGGGAAGGCATGAAACACTCCTAAAAGAATGATGTGATATCGGTTGAATGGTAGCGATAAAAGACGGTAGGTGAAAGGCGAGCAGTGAAGGAAGGCCTTAGTCCATGGCAATGGGAAAGAAATTGAGCGCCTCAGAGAGGGGGAAGGCCCCCTCCCTGAGGGACCTCAGCCTGTGCCCTTCCGTGAAGACAGGCCGTATCCTGTCGGAGGAGTGCAATGAGTTAGACAGGATACTTTCAGTCTACACCCTCCGATGAGGGTTTGTGAAATCGCGCGTCCAAGATGGTGATCAACCAGCAAATTTGGAGAAAATGACCCGGGCTAGGGCACGGGGGTAGACAGTGAGTCGGGAACCCCGGGATGATCGAAATGGAGATGGGGGTATTATGATTGGCGAAGGAACCGAGGCCGATCACGGAGAGCAACCATACGGATCAAATCCCTAACAGAGAGAATTCCGACGATTTTTCCTTTATCCGTCACCGGTAAATGGCGGATCCATTTTTCTGCCATCAGATCGCTGGCATCATGGATCGTTCGATTGATATCAATATCGATGATGGGGTGGTTCATGATGCGCCGGACCGGGAGTTGGGTGTCATCTTCTTCCTGACTTAACACCTTGGTGATGAGGTCACGTTCTGTCACGATACCGAGGATTTCCCCTTCACGTTTAACGAGCAGGGCGCCTACTTGTTTTTCAGCCATTTGGTGGGCGGCACGTCGGACCGGCACATCTCCATCGATGGATTCAATGTTGGTTCGCATGAGGATACTCAGGGGGCGATAGACGTCATCCAAATCCCGGATGGGTCCTGAAGAAGCATAGACAAAATAACGGACGAGGTCTCGAATGGAAATGAGACCGATGATTTCTTCTCCATCTGCGACGCAAAGATGACGAACGCCTTGTTGTTCCATGACATGGCTGGCATCCAGCATCGGGCGCGCTCCATCGATCGTGATGAGTGGGCGTGACATGATCTGGCCGACCGAGGTGTTGGGCTCGACTTGATCTTCCGCCATGATCTTCCGGACCAAGTCGGTCTCTGAGACCACCCCGAGGATAGGCTGTTGATCCGCATCCGACCCTTCCCCTTGCACGACGAGACAGCCGATACGACGGTCGGCCATATGGGATGCCGCATCGATGGCGGTCATCGATGATTCGATTAATTCCAGATTGTCTTGCATGAAATCACGGATCGTCGCAGGCGGTAATTCACTCATGAGCAGTCCTAAGTGGGCAAAAATTTTAAGGGAGTAAGCCTATAGATTTACCTGAAAAATAAAGGCACACTATACCATAGTCCGGAGAAGATAGGGAAAAGATTTTCGATTGGCCTCGCGTACGTGAGGCCAATCGATAAGGCGATCGTTCCTGCGTTCTGGCATGCGACACCCTTGGCCGTAAACACTCTCCGCATCAAAAGTTGATGAGCGATTCACGCAATTTTCGAGGCCATCCATTTTGGTCATATGGATTCCGTCCGTTCTTTTTTTTCGCAGCCATTTTTGCGGGTATCGCTATTCCCGTGTGGGTCTTGCTGCTCAGCGGTGCGAGTGAGTTGGAGTTGCACTATACGCCAAGGGAATGGCACGTCCATGAAATGGTCTTTGGGTTTTTGCCTTGCGTGATGGCGGGGTTCCTCTTAACGGCCATGCCGAATTGGACGGAGCGGCCGCCGATGCAGGGGCGACCACTCAAAATCTTACTGGGTATCTGGGTATTGGGGCGGGTAGCCATGACTTTGCCGGGGATCCCTCAGGTGCTCCTCGCTATTCTCGATAGTGCGTTTTTAGTCATCCTTGCCGGTCTGGTATGGATGGAAATCGTCTCCAGTCAGACCTGGAATCGTTTTCCGATTGCGCTCCTCATCAGTCTGTATGCTACCGCCAACATGTTCTTTCATACGTCGTTGCTCAATCATGTCGCCCCCTATCCGATTGAGCGGCTGGCCATGGGGTTGATCATGGTGCTTCTGGCGCTCATCGGTGGACGGGTCACGCCAGGGTTTACCGAAGATTTTCTGGAGGAACGCGGGTACATACAACGTCCGGCCCCGCTTTCCATGTTGGATGGTCTAGCCATAGGGGGGCTGGTATTGGCGGTTAGCTTTTGGATCGCTTTGTCTGGACAACCTATCGTGGGCTGGGCTTTCTTGGGAGCAGGGCTTCTGCACGTTGGGCGAATGAGCCGGTGGTACGGATGGCTCACATGGAAGGAGCCTTTGGTCGGGGTGTTGCATTTGGGGTATGCCTGGTTGGCGATGGCGATGGTCTTGATCGGAAGTGCCATTCTCGGAGTGGGCCTGCATCAAGAAGATGCCATTCATGCTCTCACAACCGGAGCAGTGGGAGTCATGACACTGGGAATCATGACACGAGCGAGTTTGGGGCACACGGGCCGCATCAAGCACGCAGGACCCTTGACGGTCATGATCTATGTATTAGTGACTCTGGGAGCCTTAGTGCGGGTATTTGGATTAAGTGTCAGTCTGCTCAATCCCATCACCTTGGCGTTGGCAGCTGGGTGTTGGAGTGGAGCGTATGTGCTTTTTGCCATCAGCTATGCCCCTATACTGTTTCAGCCCAGTCTTGATGAAGAAGAAACGGCGCCCGCTTAGCTTTCCATCATCTCCAGACGGGCATCAAACTCATGCCCGCAGGAGACGCATCGAATACAATCGGATTCGACCATCGGCTCATCGTCCCGGATGCCCATGCCGCCACAATCCGGACAACGGGCCAAGTGCAAAACTTCATCCTTAAGATTTTCGTACCGGCTCCCCCGTAAACAGAAGATAGGCTGATTGTCGAGAAGCCAGGGTTGGCAGCGTTTATCGACTACAGGAAGGACAAGATAATGATGGTTCACATAGTCCTGAATGGCCTCATGAGTCGTCAGGCCTTCTTTGATGACCGCTCCGGTTTTAGCATCACAGAGTACCCCATCGTTCACTACCACTTTTGTTGGTCCCATATGAAACCTCCTTGTGACAGGATGAATGTGGTCATCAATGGCTATGGTGAAAAGTAGTATGCCATAGACACGAACCATAGGACACCCGTCCGATCAAGAATTTTCCAAAAAATGAGAAGGTGCTGCGAGAGGGCTGGTTGAATCCGGTAAGGGATTCCGATAGGTTCGAGGTATGGCCATCCAATGGTTCCCCGGTCACATGAATACGGCAAGGCGCGAGGTCGGGAAGGCCCTGGCAAACGTCGATGTCATCATCGAATTGGTCGATGCCCGAATGCCGGAAGCTAGCCGGAACCCCATGATTACAGAACTCCGAAAATCATATCGTGGTGCCTACTTGCAGGTTTTTAATAAGGCCGACCTAGCCGATCCAGCCATGACCCAACGGTGGATACAAGCCTATCAGAACCAGCCGGGCAGCGACGTCATGGCTCTTTCCGGAAACCGGACTAATCAAGTCATCAAAATTCCTGAGCGATGTCTGGCTCTAGCGCCGCATCGAAATAGCAGGAGCAAACCCTTGCGCATGATGATCCTCGGGATACCTAATGTCGGGAAATCCACTCTCATGAACACGCTCCTAAAACGTCCATTGGCCAAGGTTGGCAACGAACCGGCGGTGACAAGGCAGCAACAGCGGCACAACTTGAATGACCGGCAAGTTCTCATCGATGCACCCGGGTTGCTCTGGCCCAAGATCACCGATCCCAAAGTGGGGCTCATGTTAGCTGTGATTCATGCGGTGGGGCCGAAAGCTATCATCGAAGAAGAGGTGGCGGAATTTCTTGCCGAAGCTCTGTTGGAACGATATCCGGGTCGGTTAATGGAACGTTTTGGATGTGAGGAAAGCGAGATGGACGGAGTGGGCGTGCTTGAAGCCATCGCCCGTAAACGTGGCTGCCGAAAAAAAGGAACGGGAGGTCAGTTGGACATCGAGCAAGCGGCCACGATACTTCTCACTGAATTTCGAAAGGGCAAACTTGGCCGTATCAGTCTCGAAACTCCAAACGATGAGTTGCGTGGGGAGTCCTTGGCTGGGTCATAGTTAGGGGTTAAAAATGATTTCGGGGCCACCAGCCTGATTGACGAAAACGGCCATGATGGCTCCCTGAATCACCCATCCAATCGCACACACCCCAAATGCCCGTCCGGTACTCGTGTAATCTAATGCCTGTCGAACGGCGATCACCATCGCGATCAACATCCAAATCCCGGTCACAAACATAATCAATCCTCCCAGGCCAGGAATGACTCCAAAGATGCGCAGCACCCCTGGGGCACTGGAAAAGGCGGTTGTTCGCAGCATTTCTCCCATATCCGATTGGGTTTGCGGTTGAGGGAGAACCTTGGTGCCGATGATATAGGTCAGGAAGACCCAGACAAGCCATCCCGCTAACGTTCCGACCGTGCCAAATACGAGGCCTGTTAAACCAGCATCGTCAACCAGTCCAATCCCACCGGCCAGACTCGCTAGGACGACGACCCCTATGGCTTGTCCCAGGGAATTCTTGTCGGCTTCCACTTCCTCATACAGATGAGCATCCAATTTGGCAGCACGGACCATGCGATCAACATACGGAGACATAAGCGGAGACCTCCTTCGTGAGGGAAAGGGAGAGAGAGGATGAGTGGAAAACAGGATAGTGGTCTTAGAACAAGACCGCAAGGTATTTTTTGGTATTCAAGAGGAGAACAATGACAAACAATCAGACGCCAATCGGGTTTAGGCTGTCATTGCAAACGGTTCGTCGATGGGAGGAGGAGTGTGTCCGAAGGCCCGCCAGGTATCTTCTCGGGCTTGAAGGGCGGTTTGCATCAGATGTTGACGATCCGTGGTGATCATAGACAGGCGCTCCGGTTGTTGGCGGGGAGCAATGACTATCAGACCATCGGTGTGCCCGTTCACCGGACTGTTGCCCTGTGAAAGGTCGATTTTCATGCGATTATAATCGTCATGGTCAGAAAACAGCGCTTGGCGAAGACCGAGACTGTAATGTCGAGTCGCGGGCCAACTGAGTGAACGGAGGAAGGTGCTGGTTGGATACAGGCGATGGGAGTTTGGCATCGTGAGGATGACGACCACATACCGGCAGCCATGATCCACAACCCGTTGAATCGGCACCGGAGCACGGAGCGAGCCATCCACGTAGTGGCCATCGCCCACCTTAATGGCTTTGTTATAGAGAATCGGCATGGCCGCACTGGCACGAAACGCTTCCCAAATATCGATGTCAGGAGTTCGAGTGGTCACATAATGGGGTTCTCCATTTGACCACGCGGTCAGCGTGATATGGAGCAACGTTTCAGCTGAGATCAACTTATCGAAATGGAGGCGGCGAGCCTCCTTCCCGATATAATCCACGAGCCAATCGATATCCACAATTTTCCGAAACCGGAATGGGTTCACAAAACTCTTTTGCGTGAGATAGTGGATATACGTCTCGACGCCGTAATGAGATTGACCGGTGATAAAATAGGCGCCGTTGAGCGCGCCGGCTGAGGAGCCGGCCACATGGTCGAAGCACTCATGAAAGCCCATTTCTTGTAAAGCCGCTAGGGCGGCCATGGAATAGACCCCGCGCATCCCGCCTCCTTGGATGACGAGCCCGACAGAGTCAGAGACAGGGTTTCCCTGCCGTTTTTGATCGAGGAGATTCCACACCACACGAGCGGTGGCCTGCGATGTGTTGGCATGGGGAACCATCAGATTTGTGACGACAGGAGAACGAAATAGGAAAAAAGAGGTCCGGCCTAGACTGAAGGAAACAACATGAGGGTTAGTGAATAGTGGTGAATGATAAGAGGAAATATAGCATAAATGTTAGGCGGTGTCTTTCTTGGGATAGTCAAAATCGACTAATTCTCCTTTAGCGGTGATGATGTCCGACCAGGCATCCATGGGAAAGGCCACGATGCCAATTCCGCAGGTGGGAACGTTGTCGATATCGCATCGTCCCAGTGCATTAAGCACGGCCGTAAACGTAGGATTGTGCCCCACCAACATCGCGCAATCAATCGTGTCATCCAATTCACTGATGATGGTCACGATGTCGTTGGGTTCCGCGCCGTATAGGCGTGGGTCAACCCGCAATTCGTTCACCGGATATCCAAGCGTTTCGGCAAGAATCGTGGCCGTGGTCTCGGCGCGCACGGCCGAACTGGAGATGATCAGTTGTGGTTGAGGCGTTCGTGGCTTCAACCGTTTGCCCATACGGGGGGCATCGCGCTCACCTCGTTTGTTTAACGGCCGATCATGATCAGAAAGATTCGCATTATCCCAGGAAGACTTGGCATGGCGAACCAAATACAGGGTTTTCATAAAAGCCTCGTATAATAAGGAGCAAACCATCTGAAAAAGAATGGCTTCACCTTACCATAAAAAAAGGTGGATCGGGATAGGTCTCTTCAGTATTCGTGTTAATTGTATGTGAACGGTACAATAAAAAGAGAAACGAAAAAGAATGGAATTATGAATCTGGACCTCATCATTCGGATCAGCGCCTTCGTGGGGATTTTCCTCATCATGGCGGTGTGGGAACGCCAGGCTCCGCGAAGGAAATGGCAGGCGCCTCGAGTGCAACGATGGATCATCAACCTGGGGTTAGTCGGGTTTAATTCCTTGTGTACGAGGCTGCTACTGGCGTCAGGGGCGTTTGGCGCGTCGGTCTTAGCCAAGCAGGGCGAGGTCGGCATTTTTTATGTCTTACATTGGCCTGTCTGGGTTGAAATGTTCTTGGCCGTGATCCTGTTGGACCTGGTGGTGTATCTTCAGCATGTGCTGATGCATGCGGTGCCGATCTTCTGGCGGTTGCATATGGTGCATCATACGGACACAGATTTCGACGTGACCACCGGGGTGCGTTTCCATCCGATCGAAATTGCCTTTTCCATGTTCATTAAAATCGGGGCCGTCGTTCTGCTCGGGGCCTCCCCGGGAGCTGTGGTCATGTTTGAAGTGCTGCTCAATGCCACGTCCATGTTCAACCATAGCAACGTTCGAATTCCCAAAGAATTAGACCGTAAGTTACGCTGGTTCTTAGTGACCCCGGACATGCATCGGGTGCATCATTCCATCATCCCCAAAGAAACCAATCGCAATTTCGGCTTCAACCTGCCCTGGTGGGATCGCCTGCTGGGCACCTACCTGGCCCAACCCAGCCAAGGCCACGAACAGATGACGATCGGGCTGGAGCAATACCGGGATCCTTCCCGGCTCACCTTTTTGTCCTTGTTGGTCTTACCCTTTACCGGCAAGCTGGGCAATTACCCCACCTGGCATGATGAAGTGAACGAACAGGTTGCGGAAAGAAGAAAAGAATAGAGAAAAAACCTCTCGCTCTGATCGGTCATTCCTCCATAAATCTCCGTCATTCCCGCGCAAACCCTCTGTCATTCCTGCGCAGGCAGGAATCCAGTCTCCTCCGTCATTCCTGCAAGTCGTAGGCAGGAATCTAGTCCCCCCCGTCATTCCCGCGCAGGCGGGAATCCATCCTCTTTACATCATGATGTACAAGGCCAACAATGGCACGAGATTAAACAACCAAATACCGATTTTGAACAACGCCATCCCCCCATAGTGAATGGCATCGAACTGTTCACGGGAGAAGCGAAACCATTTCCCCTGGAAGTTCATGAGCCAATCATGGGCAAAGACAAACCAGAAGAACCACCACAAAAGAATCATGATGTTGATGAGCGTACACCATTGAAGAAAGTGACGGAGAATGTCCAGGCTCATGTTTTCTTCTCCTTCGAGATGTGGGTGAGAACAATGAACGGGAAAGAGAGCGTGGAAAAATGAAGTCGGGAATGTGTTGGTGATCGAGTTCGAGAACAATAGGGAACAGCATCTGTCCTAGTTTTGATCTGTGGAGACGGTGGATTTTGGCGGTGTAAAGACTTCGTTCAGATCGCTAAAAGACCCTCCTGGCGTCGGCCCACCGCTAATGACGTAGATGTTTCCCTGCAGCACCGCCGATCCGAGGCCGTGACGGGCAGTGGGCATTGGCGCCATGGAGTCCCAGGAATCATGCGTCGGATCATACGCTTCGTTTTCAGAGAAGGTTCCATCTTTGCCTTCACCGCCGAATACGTAAATTCGCCCACCAATCACCGTTGCGGTGATACCGCTGCGGGCCGTCGGGAGATCGGCAGCCCGTGACCATCGGTCAGTGTTCGGATCGTATACTTCGATGAGGGAAAGATTTTGACCATAACTCCCGTTCAGGCGTCCACCGATCGCATATATCTTGCCGGATAGGGTAGCCGTTGCCAGATGATCACGAGGCGTGGGCAACGAGGACCTCTTCGTCCAGGCGTTGGTCGATGGGTCGTAGACCTCGACTTCCGCAATGTTGGATTCCCGGTCATACCCTCCGATGGCGTATAACTTCCCATCGTGTTCGGTCACTGACAAGGCGCCACGCGGGGTCGGCATGGGTGCGCGTTCGGTCCAGGTGTCAGTCGCGGGATCGTAGGCGTACACCGTGGCAACGGGGTGCCATATGGTGAGTCCCGCGCTCTTGTAACCCCCGATGATATAGAGCTTATCACCCGAAACGCCGATGCCCACATGGTGAAGGCCGACTGGCATGGAGGCCCGGACGGTCCATCGATCTGTGGAGGGATCGTATTCCTGAAGGGATGGGGTTATCGCAAAATTCAGGAAATTCCCGAAGCTTGGCTCTTCGAATCCACCAGCCACATAAATCTTGCCGTTCAGTGCCGCGACGGCAACCTCAGTCCGTTTGGTTGGGGCAGGCGCGGCGGTGCGCCAGACTCCCTGGGTCGTATCAGCCTGCACCCATGGTGCGGAGATTGACATGACCAGGAGACAGGAAATCAAAAAAAACGGAACACGGTTTCCTTGATGCCGAGTAATTGCAACGTGGCGGTAGATGGCCGATATCACCTGGCTTCCCATGATTCGAATTATACCAAAACAAAAAAGACGAGAGATATGTGTAACGAGCAAAGGTGGGAGGAGAGAGCATCCTCCCTGTCATCCTGGCCTATAGGCACAAACGTGATGACGGACTGGCTGAGACTTGACAAAAAAAATGGAACAACTCGAATAAGTATCTTACTTTTTCTTTTTTTTGGTCGTGCCCCACGTCGCTTTGAGCACTTTCTTCCACTCTTCGCGAGAAACAGCGGGCATCGTCCGAATTCGGATATGGCCCATGGAGGCATTGAGCAGAGCCGCCTTCATCGCTGCCTGATTATGGGGGAATTCCCAAACGGCGACCACGTCATACTCGCCCAAACAATAAAAGGCGTGGTGCAATTTTCCACCCAACGCTTTGACATTGCGTTTGACCATGTCCGCGCGTTGGATCCCTTTGGCCTTCATTGTCTTCAGCCCTTCATGTGTGAAGTTCACTAAGCTGACATACATCGGCATAGGACACCTCCTGGGTGAGGCAGTGGATAGTGGCCCCGCATTCTGGGGCGGCGGGTTAGAAGTATCCTAAAGAAAACCCCAAATAAAAAATAGTCTCCTGATCCAGCCTCATCAATTCCGAAAAAACCTCCGTCATTCCCGCTTGTTTTTAGCAGGAATCCATCCTCTTTCACCTCCTCCAGAAGATAACGGATTCACTCAGAGGGATAATCAACAGGAGATCCATGCAAGCGATACCCGGCAACGATGGGCGGCAGGGGAGGCAGGTTCGGATACTCCGCATCCAGGATAGTGCTGTTATACCGAAGCCCGGCCGTAAAGAGATCTTGGCAGGTGGGGTAATGACGTTCGGCGCAATTGGCCTCGACGGCTAATTCTTCATAGGCTACGACGAGTTCTCCAATTCGCCGTTTCAATTCAAGAGCCTGGTCCCGGGAATAACCCGCAGAATTCGAGAGTTCATCTCGTAAATCCTCGCGGGTCGTTCCTAAACGAAGATTGATTTCTGCTAGCCTCTTCGCCATCTGTTTTTCCACCAAGGATTGCTGAGAAGTCGCGCAGCCTAGGAGGAAAGAAAGAAGGATAATGGTGGAAATGGAAAAATTAGCCAGGATAAGGCAGACTTTTTTCATGGATTACATTGAATTGTAAAATTAGTGGCAGCTTATGTCTTCCTCGTCACCTTCGAGCGGACCCCATAATGCTGAAACTACTTCTTCCCCTAAAAAATCATGAAGTTGGCCTTCAGGACGAGTAGAGCCAATTTTCTTTCCAACACGAACTGTCCATGGGACTCCTTTTGGTTCAAGTATTTGTTCCAGTTCATAAATTAGATTTTTAAGGTCTTGTTGTTTTCTGTCCCATGACTGGACCGAATTTAATGCAGTCTTCTTGTCTCCAAATTGTGAGGAAGATTGAAGAATTTTATCCATTGCTTGTTCCCAGGTAAGGCCTAAGTCTTCTAAAACTTGGTCTGATAGATATAAATTTTCTGCCTCATGACAATTCAGCTTAATATATTTAATAAATTTTTGCGGATTGGTCTGGCTTGGTTCGGGGATTTCCTTGTCTCCATCACGTAAAGCGTACCCACAAGGAAAATCATTGGGGTCTCGAAGACTGGTGAAAATTTTTTCTAGGATTTTCTGATACCTCTTTATCTCGTCTCCATTGGAAGGTATTACGGCAAGATTAATTACATGATGACGAGGTACCTGGCCCCAGATCCTAAAATCATCGTCCCCTTCGACTAACAAAATAAGTGCTCCAAACAATGGTCCCATCAGAATGTGACCTCCCAGGCAGGCTGCCAATTCCTTGTGGACTGCAGTAAAAGGTTGTGCTTTATATTTGTCATTATTCCTAGTGAGATAGATGACGCTTGTTTTTTCTCCTCCAAATTGTCCCATAGCTGCCAGGAGAGAGGTGCTGTGCGTTGCAATAACTACTTGGATGTTGAATCTTTTACTTACCTTGAAAAGGAAATCAGAAAAGCGAATTTGTAAGTCGGGATGGATATGGGCATCCGGTTCATCAATAAGAATAATACGATTTTGTTGGTTTTGAATTTCCCACATGCCCCCTATGGTCAATATGTCCAAGCCAATGGTTATTAGTTGGATTTCCCCGCTACTTAGCTGACTCACTCCATTAATTTTCTCTGTACTTTCATTTCGAAAAATTTCATATGGGGGAAATCCGCCAATGAGTTGTAGGGAAAAGTCTGTTACAAGACTTCCAATAAACTTTTCCAATTCTTCTGGATTTCCTGGAGGAGTACCCTCACCGCGAAAATTTCCCCTTGCTAGAAAAAAGGACTGAATTCTACCTACAATTCTTTTGCGATAATCTAGGATGAAGTTCCCAGATGATGCATTACGTCTTTCTTGGGAGTTTGATTCTTGTTGAACAAAATTGGCATTAAAATCCATTTCCCCAGTTCTTTCAGGTGCGACGTAGTGCACATTATCGGGGTATTTATCACGCCAAGCGCGAAGCAAAACACTTTTACCTGAACCATTTTTGCCAAATAAAATCGTAAAATCCGTCATTCCTTCTAGTATCCAGTTTTCTCCACCTAATTGAGGAATCCTGGGTATTTTTTCATTTTTTGGATGAACTGCCATTGTTTCCGAATTCACCTTTCTAATTGAATGAAAAAATGTTTGTGAATTGGTAAAAGATGAGATCTTGCTGTATGAAAATTTTAGATAAAATTATTTTTTCATAGGCACTTGACTGTTGGTATATTATTCAAGGCTTTTAAAAATTACAATTTGCGGGGGATTAGGATAATGAGGCGGAAAATTTTTATAATTTAGATTTTGCTTATTTACATAAACTTTAACGATTTTACGTATTTTGACCGGTTAGGAAAAACATGGTACATCCTCCCAGCACATCTCAACATACTTCATGAAAATCATGAACCTCCTCAATCACTCTCAGCTTAATCCGGTGGTTTAACTATGTGGGCGCGGCTTCGGTTAGATATTTCTCCTGCTGATCTGGCTTTTGGGTTTCGCCAGGGTTTGTCCTCCGGAAATCGTCAAGCGTTAGTGCAGGACATTGAACGGTTTTGGGGTGTTCCCGAGCAGACGATCGTTTCGTATTCGGTTCGTACGGGGTTTGATCTCTTGTTGCAGGCTTTGGATCTTCCTCCAAAGAGTGAGATTCTTTTCTCGGCCCTCAATATCAATGGGATGATTCGGATCGTACAACAACAGGGGTTTGTTCCTGTGCCGGTGGATTTGGATCGGGAACACATGGCCCCCAATCTTGAGATCATGGAAAAGGCTATTACCCCTCAGACGCGTGCCATCGTCGTGGCGCACTTATTCGGGTCTCGAGTCGATCTTGGTCCGGTGTGCGAATTGGCGAAAAAGCATAACCTTTTTGTGGTCGAGGATTGTGCGCAGGCGTTCGACGGCCCTTCCTTTTCCGGTCATCTTGAAGCGGATGCAACGCTCTTTAGTTTTGGTCCGTTGAAAACCTCTACGGCGTTGGGTGGGGCGCTCTTGCGAATCAAGGATGTGGGGTTGGCTACACGCATGCGGGAGATTCAGGCAAAGTATCCGATGCAGAGTGCGAAAGCCTACTTGAAGCGCGTCGTGAAATTTGGCGCCTTGACCCTGCTGAGTCAGCCCATCTTTTTTCGATGGGTGGCGAAATTCTTTTTATGGAAACAGCTCGATACCGATGATGCGACCGGTGACCAGGTGCGTGCGGTCACGGCCTTGGGCAGTAGTGAAAGGAAAATTCGTCGCCAACCGGCCACCGCGATGTTTGCAATGTTAAAGCGACGATTACAAAACTGGACAGATCACCATCTTGATGGGCGTGTTCGGTCCGGTAAGGCGTTGTTGTCATTGTTGGATGGTAAGATTGAATGCCCGGGGATAGGTAACCCTCGTCATACCTTCTGGGTTTTTCCCGTTATGACCGATACACCCAAGGATCTTATTACGGCTCTTCGGAAAGAAGGGTTTGATGGTGCACCGTTTTCCCCCTTCGCGACCGTGCCTCCCCCTGAGGACCGTCCAGAATTGGATCCCGTCGTGGCCAGGACTGCTTTGGCCAATACGGTGATCCTTCCCTGCCATGAAGGTCTCCCACCTACGGCGTTGGCGCAAGAAGCCCAGATTGTTTTGAGGCAGTTGGGCAAAGATTGAATTTTTCTTGGAAATTTTCAAACAGAATGAAAATAGATTCCTGCCTGCGCAGGAATGACGGGAAAGATGGATTCCCGATTAAAGATGTCGGGAATGACGGTGAGGGCCGGGTTCCCGCCTAAAACCTGCAGGAATGAAAAAGGAATTTGCGGGAATGAAGAAGAGGACTGGATTCCTGCTTGCGACCTGCAGGAATGACAGGGGAAGATAAGTTTTTAATTAAATAGGTCTGTTTTTTACTGGGGCCAGGGAAGGTCTTCGTCCGTCACGACGGTATGTTTGATGATGCTCGCCATGCGGACGGCCGATTTAATGGCATAAGAAAACATTTCGGTGTGATTTGAGGCGTTGACGTTTCCGGCTGCGATCGCGCTGCTGAAAATCTGACTGGCCGCGTGAAGTATGGCTTGATCACTTTCGTTCAGGTCGTTACTCAGATCCATGGTACCTCCGCATGAAGTTATGGAGTTCTGGGTTGGTACGGGGCTAGCCGTCGGATATAGGCCGTCACTGAGCGCATGTCCTCCCCACTTAGTTTTCCCCACCATCCGTGCATCGGGCTAAAAATGACGCCCCAGATGATGGTTCCCCGAAGGTCTTGTTCTGATTTAGCACGGGACTCCGGTCGATGAAAATTCGTTGGTGGCACGATGAGGTCAGCTGCTTGCGGTCCATCGCCTTGTCCTTGAAAGCCATGACACGTGGCACAATGGGCCGTATAGATGGCCTGGCCTTTCTCAGGACTGACCTGTGGTTCTTGAGCCTGGACTGGACCGATCATTCCAAGAATCATGAGGGTGCCCCAGAAGATGGCGTGGTTTGTCATGGGGTCACCCTGTGCGGGCCTTCGATTTTTTGGTGGTCCGGCTTTTCCGGTTAGCTGTGGCGGGTCCCTTCCATGTGATCCGTACGCTTTTGTCTTTGTGTGACCATCGATATTGGATCGATCCCTTAAAGGCGCGATCCAGGTGCTTGCCTAATCGTTGCGCGAAGTGCTCCGTCGTGGTTTCGATGTCGGCTCCATCTGGTCGGGTACGAATGGTCATAACTCGTTCCAGGGGATTGTTCTGAACGGCCTTGTGTTCTTCATTGTGAATGAGCCCCAACACGTCGGCTTTGTGTGCCCCCCAATTTTCCCACTGAATGTTGATGAATCCTTCGGCGTACCCGTCCCGGAGCTTTTTGCAGGCAGGGCAGACAAACTCTTGGGGAATCAGGACCTGTTGGGTCGTTGTTTTCGTGGTTTGTGCCTTCGTGGGTGCTTTGGTTTTGGTGATCGTCGTTTTGGGTAGGCTCCACCGTTTTCGGTAAAACACCGCGCGACAATCCGGACATTCCAGTAACCCTTTGGGTGCCAATTTCATAGAGTATGGATCGTCACCCGTGAGTTCCTTTTTCTTAAACGATTGCGTCGTGTACCGTTTCGTTCGTCGCATGGTCATAGGCCCTAGTCTCCCGAGTGATGGTTGCCCGTCGTTTTGACTTCTGTTGTTTTTAGAACCAATTTCTATGCCATGTCTCTTCTGTTGGGATCTGGGGACTGTATCAGGGGCCTGATATTCTCTTTCTAATGTATTCTTGTAGGGTTTTTTGGCCTTTCTTCGAGAAATTTTGAGACCCTCATCGCAATTGGGAAACGATTTTGTCGTATCCGTTATGGAAGACGAGTTTTTTGTCCGGCCATGTTTAATGTGGAGTCATGCGACAGCTCGCGAATTTAATGGGGAATTAAGCTCCATCCTCATATTCTTTTCCGGCGGTCGATTGAGGTTTAAAGGGATCAATGCGCGTCTTTGACTTGCCGAACCTTCCTTACTTTTATGGCATCGTCCTCGCATTTCATCATTTGATGATGCGAATTTTGCCCTTTGCCCTTCTGTTCCTGTTTGTGGCTATGGCCTTTGGCCCTTCGCCAAGTCGAGGACAACAACAGGAAATCATTGAGGGGGGGCGCTACCTTTTTGAGAAATTTTGCGCTGCCTGTCATGGGGCGAGAGCTCAAGGAGACGGACCCCAGGCATCATCCCTCGATCCAAAGCCTGCAAACCTTACCTTGCTCGCTCAGCGCAATGGAGGATCTTTTCCGTTCTGGAAGACCTATCGGATGATTGATGGGCGCGAGGTGATTCCCAGCCATGAGAATCGGGATATGCCGGTTTTTGGCGTGTGGTTTCGTATTCCGGATGATGAGGTTTCGATCGAGACGGAATGGGCAGATCAAGTGCGGGGCCGGATTTGGCAACTCCTCTCGTTTCTGGAATCCATTCAGGTTCGATAAGATGTTGTGAGGATCGCAAACACCATAATTGCCGATTGATTGGAGAAGGGTATGAGACGTCCATTTCTGAGAATATGTGAAATTGTCGTTGGCCTCTCAGTCATGCTCTGGTGGAGTGTGGGATTGGGGCAGGGGTATTTAGGTAATCCTCAGAACGGAAAGACGATTTATGAGAAACATTGCCGCAATTGTCATGGTTCAAAGGGAGAAGGGGACGGGCCGGATACCCAGTTTTTGTTGGTTCAACCCGCGAACTTTCAAACCTTGGAATCCCGATCCAAAACAGACCTGGATTTAATGATGGTCATTACCCATGGCCGGATATTTTCCCCGATGCATGGATGGGCAGACCGGCTTTCAGATAAAGAACGCTGGGATGTCTTGCGGTATATCCGCATGCTGGCCCCTTTTAAACCCGTAGCTCGTCTTTAGGATCGGTGAGGGGTCAGGGGTGGAAGAGAACGGGAAGATCAGCTGCCATGGGTTAAACGGCGTTTAACCTCTTCCCAGGGAATGGTGGTGGTCGTCTCATTGTCTAATTCAGACAACCTTTGTTGGATTTCCTGTTGCCAAGCCTTTTCTACTTCAATGTCAGGGGGTGTATCGAGACTTCGAATGAGTTGTTCTGCTACCTCCGCACGTTCGTTGAGGGGCAATTGTAAGGCTTGTTCAAGAATGAAATCGGACTTTTAGTCCATTGCATGATCCTCCTTCCAAATAATCCTACTTGAACATGTGAATAAAGTTAAGACGGGGAATGAAAGGGAAAAAAGGCCTACTCTATTTCCTTATGTTTGCCTGGATTAACCTTTCGAGTGTTGCCTTTGCTTTGAAATTTGTGGGGATATAGATTCCTGCCTACGACTTGCAGGAATGACAAAGGCTTTTTTAGGAATGACAGAGGTGTTTTTGAATGACAGGGGAATTTGTGGGAATGACAAGGGGCGATTAGTTGCGTTTGAAGATGAGGAAGCCTTGCCGAGGGAGGAAGTCGAATTGTTGTTTGAGACTATACCCGGCTTCTTCTAATTCCTGTTGAATCACGTCCGGTGTAGTAGAGTGGCCGTGGAGGAAAGCCGACGGCTCATGCGTGAAATCGATGATGGCGACCCGCCCCTCTGGTTTGAGGTCATTCTTCAGGTTGGCAAAGTATTGTACTCGGTCTTTGAGGTGATGATAAGAATTGCTCGCGAAGACCAAATCGATGCTCCCGTCGGTTAGATTGGGATCCTGTGGTTTTGCCAATATCGTCTCGATGTTTTTGTATCCTTTGTTCTTGGCTTTTTCTTTCACGATGTCATTCATGTCTTCATCCACATCCACGGCATAGACTGTTCCTGTCGGTCCGGTCGCTTCAGCTAACCGTATCGTAAAATAACCGCTGCCTGACCCTAGGTCGGCTATCTTATCTCCGGGTTGAATTTTCAACGCTTCAATGACTTTGTCGGGGTGTTGCCAGGTATCTCGCTCGTGACCTTCATAGGCCCATTGTTTGAGACTGGTGCACGAGGCCGTACCAAGAAAGAAAATAAGAAGGAGACAGATGACTTTGGAGTTGTGGGTCAGGGTTAGACGAGGCATGCGGTATTGTATCCTACCAACCCTTTTCTAACCAAGAAGAAGGGGATGGAAGCCTTCCTTAAAACGGAAGGGCATGAGCTGTGCTGTAGATGATGGTCAATCCGAGGGTGATCGTGAGGATGGCGATACATCCCTTGAGCCCGTTGTAGGCCCACGTCAACGAGGTGGTGGCGTAACGAAGGGGGAGGGCAATCGCGAATGAAATGGCCGCCATTCCCACCATCGATCCCACCCCAAACACTACAATATACACAAGGCCCAACAAGGGCGTGAGCGAGGTTTGAAGGGTGAGGATGATCAGCGCTGCCGAGCCTGCCATGCCGTGCATGAAGCCGATATACAAGGCACGATAGGGAAAGCCTTTTTGGTGCTCATGGTCGTGTGTGGATTGAGTATGTTCTCCTTCTCCCTTATGGGAGTGAAGATGAATATGCGGTCGTTGATTGGGATGTTGATGGACATGAATGTGGATGCGTTCTTTGAACATTCTCCGTGCCACATCCATTCCAAGGCCGACGAGCATGCATCCCACCAGAAATTCCAGTCCTTGAGCCAGTCGTTCAGGCATGCCCACGCCGAGTAAGAGCACCAGGGAACTGCAGAGCAAGAGTGTCAGAGTATGTCCAAACCCCCACACGATGCCTTGTCTGATGGTATGAGCAACGGACTGGCTTCGGGTGGTGAGAGTGGCAACGGCCGCGGCATGGTCGGCCTCAAAGGCATGGCGTACGCCGATCAGAAATCCCAGTCCTAGTATCGTTAACATTTCGCAGCTTTCGGTTGTTTCATATGTTGGTGTTGCTGATGAATCCACTCATACCATTGGGGCATGCCTTCTCCTGTCAGGGCGGAGAGGTGAAAAATTTTCATGTGTGGGTTCGCCGTTTTCGCATATTCCTCGCATTTTGCCATATTGAAGGAAAGATAGGGTAGCAGGTCGATTTTATTGAGGAGCATCACAGTTGAAGCCTGGAACATATGCGGGTATTTCAAGGGTTTGTCCTCACCCTCAGTGACAGACAGAATAGCGACTTTGGCCTGTTCCCCTAGGTTGAAGAGAGCAGGGCAGACCAGATTCCCGACGTTTTCGATCATGAGGAGTGAAGAGTCTGGCGGGTTGAGTGCTTGAAGACCCCTGGCCAGCATATCGGCTTCCAAATGACACCCTGCTCCCGTATTGATCTGTACGACGGGCGCCCCGGTGTGCTGTATGCGTTGGGCATCGTGCAGCGTTTCCTGGTCTCCTTCTATGACGGAGACTGGCATGGTCCGCTGAAAGTGCCGAATCGTCTGCTCCAGTAATGTGGTCTTTCCCGATCCTGGAGAGCTCACCAGATTGAGGGCGAGAATTTGGCGTTCCTGGAACCAGGTTTTATTGGCTCGGGCTAATTCATCATTTTTGCTGAGCAGGGTTTGCTGGATGTGGATCGTCTGTCCATGCTTGTGCGTGTGATCATGCTCATGATGCGCATGTGAGTGTTGGTGGTCGCTGAGGGAATGGGTATGACCGGTTTCGAGATTCGTCACTCGTGGCATGGCCGAATCCGAACAGCCGCAGGTTGTGCACATCAGGCTATCACCATGTGTTTGATGTTCAGTTCCGAACCCGAAAGCCGTTCAATATCAGTGGAGCCGCAGGAGCAGGGCATGTACATGTGTGTTAACTCAAATTGCTTGTCGCATGTGTGACATTTTCCGATCCCTGGGATTTCAAGGATTTCCAATTCTGCCCCCTCTGCCACCGTTCCTTTGGTGACGATGTCAAAGCAAAACCGGATGGCATCCGGAAGGACTGCGCTGAATTTCCCGATTTCCAGGGTC
Source organism: Nitrospirales bacterium (assembly GCA_965223275.1). Lineage (GTDB taxonomy): Bacteria > Nitrospirota > Nitrospiria > Nitrospirales > UBA8639 > Nitrospira_E. The sequence continues at coordinate 586,162 of OZ244992.1, read as the reverse complement.
ACCTGCCGAACGTTCGAATTTTCGGCTTTTTCAGCGACGATCGAGACGATGTTCTGCGTGATACTGAGCTCGTGCATCTTATTTCCTTTAATACCGCTTAACAAATTCGGGGTAATTGATCCCCGACTAAGGTGTCCACGATTCGTGTCCCTCCGAAATTGGTTGAGAGAAGCACCGTTCCCTTTGGTGTCTCTTTTACGGTTCCGATGACCGTGCTGTGGGTTCCCGCCGGGTGGTTGTTCATGGTGTTGATGAGTCGTTCGATTCCGTCTGGGGGAACGATAGCGATGAGTTTCCCTTCGTTCGCTAAGTAGAGGGGATCCAACCCTAAAATTTCGCAGGCTCCTCTTACGGACTCTCTGATTGGGATTGACGATTCTTTGAGGAGCATGGAGATACCGGAGGAAGAGGCGAACTCATTCAGGGCGGTCCCGATCCCTCCGCGAGTGGCATCACGCATACAGCGGATCGTGGGACACACCTCGAGCATCCGGGCGATCAAGTCGTGAAGGGGTTGGGTATCGCTTTCCACGTGTGATTCTAACGCCAATTCATTCCTGGCCAAGAGAATGGCCACCCCGTGATCGCCGATAAAGCCGTTCGTCACGATGAGGTCGCCGGGTTGGGCCTGTTGAGGCGACAAGGTGATGCCCTCGGGGACGACTCCGATCCCTGCGGTATTGATGAAGAGTTTGTCGGCAGACCCTCGTTCTACGACTTTGGTGTCTCCGGTGACGATGGTTATTCCGACTCGATCGGCGGCCTGTTTCATGGATGTCACGATTTGGCGAAGGGTATCCATAGGCAGCCCTTCTTCCATGACCATGCTACAGGACAGATAGAGTGGGCGAGCACCGCTGACGGCTAGGTCGTTGACCGTTCCGTAAACGGCCAATTCGCCGATATTCCCACCAGGGAAAAAGAGCGGGTGAACGACATAACTATCTGTCGTGAAGGCCAAGCGGTCACCGTGTTGGAGGATATCCTGTAGGCAAAGAATCGCTTGATCGTCCATCGTATCGAGTATGCGATTGTCGAAAGTGGTGACGAACATCTGTTGGATCAGGTCCCGCATGGCTCTCCCGCCGGCTCCGTGTGCCATGGTCACCCGTTCTTCCTCGCTTTTTGGGGAGGCCGCGTTTGCCTTTTGCGTCGAAGGGGATGATGTGGAGGTCGAGTGCATCTGAAATGTTTCCTTCATTACGCAGGAACATTGAGGGGCTGAATGTCTGTCCGGTCAATCCAGCCGTAGTTGTAATAGGCTGCACAGGCTCCCTCTGTTGAGACCATCAGGGCTCCAAGGGGATTGTCGGGGGTACAGGTTTTCCCGAATGCTTGGCATTGGGTGGGTTTAATGGATCCGGTGAGGACTTCCCCGCATTGACAGGTCGCAGGATCGGCGATGGTTACTTGAGGCATGGGAAATTTTTTCTCAGCATCGAATGCCGAAAATTCTTCACGGATACGGACACCGGAACGCTTGATGGATCCTATGCCCCGCCATTCGAAACATTCTCGCTCCTCAAAGACTTGATGTATCGCGTCGAGTGCGTGGTGATTTCCCTCTGAGGAGACGACTCGTTGGTATTGGTTTTCGATTGCACACCGGTTTTCGGCGAGCTGCTTTACGACCATCAACACCGATTGCAGGATATCGAGCGGTTCGAATCCCGAAATTACCATGGGTTTCCCGTATTGCGTGGTAATCACATCGTATGGTTTCAGGCCAATGATCATGGTGACGTGACCCGGGCCCAAAAATCCGTCTATCTGCACATTCGGAGAATCCAGCACAGCTTTAATCGTGGGGATGATCGTGATGTGATTGCAGAACAGAGAAAAGTTCTTGATGCCCTCTTTCTGGGCTTCCAGGACAGTCAGTGCAGTACTGGGCATGGTCGTTTCAAACCCTAGACCGAAAAACACCACTTCTTTGTCGGGATTGGTTCGTGCCAGGGCCAGAGCATCTAATGGGGAGTAGACCATTCGGACGTCAGCTCCGTTGGCTTTGGCCTGCATGAGGCTGATGCTGGATCCCGTGACTCGCATGGCATCGCCAAAGGTGGTCACGATAACATCGGGTTGCTCGGCTAAGGCGACACAATCATCCACCCTTCCCCTAGGCAAGACGCACACGGGGCACCCCGGGCCGTGGATGAATTGGACTTCTTCGGGAAGCATCTGGGTGAGCCCATACCGAAATATCGTATGGGTATGCCCGCCACACACTTCCATAATATAGATGGGACGTTCGCGGCACTGTGGGATGCGGGGAATCAGGTCTTTGATCTTCCCGACGACCTGTTTGGCTTTTTGCGGGTCCCGAAATTCATCCACAAATTTCATGGGGTCCTCTCTGCCTTGGAGGATTGTTGCATGGCTTCGAGTTCTTCCTGGACATCGCTCATTTCGTTAAACAGCTCGATCGTTCGCTTGGCTTCTTCCGGGTCGATTCGCGCCAAGGCAAATCCCACATGGATCAGTACCCACTCTCCGACACACGATGTAGGGGGGTGTTCCTCGTCCACGATACAGGCGATATTGACCTGTCGGCGAACTTCCCCTACCTCGACGATGGCCAGATTGTCTTCGTGGGGATCCAGCTCCACGATTTGACCCGGGATACCTAAGCACATACTCCCTGCCTTTCTTAAGGATTCCGGCTTCTTGCGGCGGCGATGACGGCTTGTCCCAAGGCCAGGCCACCGTCGTTCATGGGTACGTGTTGATGTGAAAGAACGGTCAGGCCTTCGTGACTCAATCGGTCGTGGACCAATTCAAACAATACCTGGTTTTGAAAGACTCCTCCCGATAAGGCTACGGTTGAGTATCGGGATGAGCCGTCCTCGTTGCGGTTCACTCGGTGGACCATCGAACAAATCCCCTTGGCTAAGCCCTTGTGGAATCGGGTTGCCATGATTGAAACCGGAGTGTTGTCCCTGAGATCTTCAAGTAGGGCTTCCCACATCGGCCATGGATTCAGGAAGGGGAGTTGGGAGGTGGAAAGCCGAGAGATGCGAAAAGGATATTCAGAACATGTTGATTGATCTGTAAGAATGGTCCGGTCAACCGAGGCTTCTAACTCCATGGCAGCCTGGCCTTCATACGTAACCCGATCTTGGCAGAGTCCCAACGCGGCGGCGACCGCATCGAACAGACGTCCACAGGAACTCGCGAGTGGACTATTCAGATGACTTGCTATCATGTGATCCAGAACGGCTCTGGGTTTTGATGCCAGAAATGTACATAGCGGCAGGTCTGAATAGGTTTTTAAAAAGTCTGACCAACTCATTTCGGCCATCAGATGCGCGTAGGTGTTTCGCCAGGGCTCTTTGATGGCCTGAGTGCCCCCCGGCATGGCGACCGGCTTGATGGTGCCCAGACGGGTAAAACCAACGTAATCTCCGCCTAGAAACTCTCCTCCCCAGAAGGTCCCGTCCGCTCCGTACCCGAGTCCGTCCAGAAGGATGCCCAAAACGGGTTCCGTATTCAAAGGAACGCCATTGTCGGCGAGACAGGCAGCCAGATGTGCATGGTGATGTTGGACTTCGATCAGCGGTAACCCATGTTGTTGCGCTTGTTCTCGCCCAAGTTTGCTGGAAAGATATTCCGGGTGGCGATCGATGGCGATGGTGTTCGGTTCTTGTCCGAACACAAGCTGGTAACGTTCCATGGCTTTTTGATAATCCTGATAGGTCAAGGCCTCTTCCAAATCTCCGATGTGGTGTGAAAGGAGGGCTTCGCCGGATTTCAGGAAGCAAAATGTGTTTTTGAGTTCTCCCCCCATGGCGAGAATGTGGGGGCACTGTTCAAATCCTGTTGGTAAGCGGATTGGGCTCGGTGCGTAGCCTCGGCTTCGTCGGAGTAGTCGTGGGGTGTGTCGCATGACTTTGACGACGGAATCATCCACGCGTTGGGTGATTGCCCGATTGTGCATCACTATGCACGTGGCGATGTGCCCCAATTCATTTTTCGCTGACTCATTGTCGGTCCATTGAGGTTCTCCTGCTCGGTTGCCGCTCGTCAGGATAATCGGAGTGTCGAGGTATTGGAGGATAAGGTGGTGTAGTGGGGTGTTGGAAGCATGAACCCATAGGTGCAAGATCCTGTAGCCACTCCAGAAGCCAAATTCCTGTCATCTCTGCGTGGCAATAGCACGATGGGAGCCGCAGGATTTTGCAGAAGTGCGGCTTCGACATCACTAACTTCACAATACTGTCGGATGATATCCAGGTCGCGAGCCATGAGGGCAAAGGGTTTCCCTTCGCGATGCTTCAAGGTTCTCAAACGGTTAACGGTCTGTTCTTGGGTGGCATCGCAGGCCAGTTGAAATCCACCCAAACCTTTGATGGCGACGATCTGTCCTTGCTTGAGAAGGGTGGCAGTGGTTTTCAAGTCATTCTTTTGGCTCACACGTTCGAGTGCGAGAGGCTGCCCGTCAGTGCGTTCCAACCAGGCTTTGGGGCCACAGATTGGACAGGCGATGGGTTCGGCATGAAATCGTCGATCCTCAGGGTCGGTATACTCTCGCGTACAGTCTTGGCACATGGCGAATGATCGCATGGTGGTATGCGCGCGATCGTATGGGATCCGTTCCTGAATGGTGAGTCGTGGCCCACAATGCGTACAGTTGGTAAAAGGATAGTGCCAGCGACGGGAAGAAGGATCAACAATTTCGGCAACACAGTGCTGGCAGGTGGCGGCGTCTGGAAGAATGCCGGTTCTTATGCCGTCATGTGTGGTTTCTGCGATCATGAACTGCGATTCAGGAATGTTTTTGGGGGATAGTGATTCCCATTCAATGGAATAGATGTTGGCTAATGGTGGGGGGTGATCCTTCAGTGACTGCAAAAAATTTTTCAGATTGGCTTTACCCCCTGCGGCTTTGATTTGAACACCCTGCCCGGTGTTTAACACCTGGCCTCTCAGGTGATACTGTTTGGCCAGATTCCATACCGTTGGGCGAAATCCGACACCCTGGACCAATCCCTTCACATGGATTTTCATGCCAATTTCTTCCGATCCTTGCTCCAACCCGGAAGAGAAAAGAGCATTCTTGGTTGCATGGAGTTGAGAACTTCGCATCAGGCAGACATTTCTGTTGTATGATCTTGAAGCTTTGCCTCTCGTTGAAGAATTTGTGTGTGAATGTTCTCGCAGACGGTATCAATGGATTCCAACACCGCGGGAGTCAGGTCAGTGCCAAAAGAGGTGTTGCCGGCCTCAATAAGGTACACGGTGATGTCTTTCGGGAAATCATCTTGAAAGAGAATCTGTCCGGCCGACACCGCATGATTCCAACGAAATTCGTGACCGCTATACCGTGGTGCCGAATGATGGGTTATCTGCTCCCCGTGGAGGGTAAAAATGCGTCCGGGTTCTGATCCGCTGACACAGGCATCGATCAGAATAAGGGAGCGGGCTCCTTGGGCCTGGGAGAGTACGTCTATTCCGCGTGTTCCCGAGTCAATGATCCGTACGGTTGGTGCGGCTTGGTAAGAGAAGAATTGTGGGAGGCGTCTGGCCACGAGGACGCCGACGCCATCATCCTGTCGGTGAAGATTGCCACATCCGATTACGATATGCATGAGGCTCTCTCCCTGATGGTCTTTTCCTCTGAGCAGAATTCACTCTCATCTTGGTGCTGGCGTTATTATAGGTTAATTCAGGTAGGAAGTACGAATGCCCGTGTTTGGCTCAAGGAAGGGTCACCCGGGCGATCGTATTGGCGTCTGTGCCGAACCAAATGGTTTGTGTGGGCTGGTGGTAGACCATATGACGAACCGTCTCTCCTCCACTTTTGATGTTGGTGATGCTGATCACCTTCTCTTTTTTGGTGTTGAATCCCACCAACCGATTCGGGTTTAAGCCCGTTTCCACAAACCACACCCGATCTTGGTCGTCGACGGCCATGCCATAGGGCCAGGCTAAGGCACCCCCGGGTGCCGGCCATTCTCGGACAAGGTGGCTTTTGGGATCATACCGGCCGAGTATGCTCTCCACGTAATCCACATACCACACCATCCCGTCAGTCGTGAGGGCCAAGCGGCGGGGGCGAGCCTCTTTTCGGGGTAACGAGATTTCTTTGACCCCCTTGGTCGTCCAATCGTACGTCCCCAGTTTATTTGCCCCGAACTCGGTAAACCAGGGAGTGTACGTGGCATCCATCACGATGCCATAGGGGAGTGCATGCTGTGAAAGGAGGGGAATCAAGAGGATGCTTCCAGAGTGCATCTGTAACCGTCCGATCATATTTCCATGTTGGACGGTGAACCAGATTTCACCCCTTTTTCCGAAGACCAGGGTATGGGGATCGCTGGCGTAATCGTTGGGCATCGGATATTTGGTGATTGTTCCCGTGGTGGGATCCAGTTTTCCGATATGGCCCGCTCGGTTCCCTGCGTACCACACCATGCCTTCTTGATCGACGATGCAATTGTGCGGTCCGGTGCCGGGATCCAACTGAAATTGATGAAATTGACCGACCTTGGGGTCCAGGACGCCCAGGTAATCTCCCCGTTGTCCGACGAACCACACGCGATGGTGGTGATCGAGGTAGGGGTCCCGTGGCCGAGTCTCCGGCCAAGGCACCGTCCATTCGGTAATCGTAACTGGATGGCGTTCGTTCGTTTCTCCATGCGTGAGGGCAGGAAGAAGGAAGGGAGCTATCAGAATAATGAAAATACGTTTTACGAGATTCATTGGGGAAGTCCGCCTCACAAATTCATCCCGTGTTATCGATGTCCCTTAAACTTGAGTGTCCAGGGGTTGGATGTTTCCCATTATGACACACTTATCCACTGAAAGGTGGGGCATGGTTCCCCTTTTTAAGAGATCGGGATTTTTCTGGTAGCTGAAGGGGACTCAGGATTTTTGCCGATGGAAATGGTCAGGAGACCGTTCTTGAATTTTGCCTCCACTTTACTGTCATCGGCATCAGGAGGCAGTGAAAGCATTCGTTGAAATGACCCATAGGACCGTTCGATCCGATGAAAATGTTTTTCTTCATCTTCCTTCTCATATCGTTTTTCACCTCGAACGATCAACGTCCCGTCACTCACGGTCAATTCAATATCTTTTTCCTCAACGCCAGGAGCCTCAACTTTTATCGTATAGGCGTCCTCGCTTTCTCCAATGTCCACCTGTGGAAGGATGAATCCTCCCGAGGTGGTTTTCCCTTCCTCTCGGAAGGGGGAAAGTGGAAAACCGTGAAAGAAATTTTCAAACAGTTTATCGATGTCACTATGAAGCCGACTGAGGGAGTGCTCGGGTGTTTTTGCCATCCGCTGAATAGGGACAGCCTGAGCCTCTTCTTCTTTCTTAAACCAATTCCAGGGGGTCAGTAATGTTTTGAGGTCCATGGTATATCCCTCCTTTTTGGGATGTTGGGATGTTGGGATAGTTGGTAGAAACTGTTCTCTTATTAGAGAGGCTTGCCGTTCTATTTCAAGAGACAAATAGCAAGATGGTTGCCAAAAGAAATCAAGGAAATTTCCCTGTCCAATTAAATGGACAGGGAAATTCGCTTCCGCCTTGATATTTGGTGAGAACTTGGTCGAAGGCATCTTTACGTGGGTGGGGGAGAGCATGGATAAAAGTCCCAGAGAAGGATGTCCATATAAAAGTGTAGCGGTTTGGCGGTATAATTGGCCTAATTACCGATATTCTTGGAGGAGCACGTTTATGACCTCAGACGAGGCCGGTCGTCTGCGGGCAGAATGGAAAGCGAAAGGGAATCCCCCATGTTCACACGAACGAATGGTGGAGGTCCTGACCAACGATGAGGGGGTTCCTCTAGGAAAGAACGTCTGTCGAGAATGTGGGTCGGTTTTACCCAATTAACAGACCCTCGCAGTCTTTTGCTCCGATGACCTTCAATTCGATACCCAGAGACCATAATTCTTTTATGTTTGATACCAGCGCTTGGAGGATCCTGCTTTAAGCGTTGAGACGACGACCCAGTCATACCCAGGCAATTCCCATGGACAACCTAAAGATTCCCGTATCCTCATTGACCCCAAGTATTGATGTGGAGGCACTTGGGTTTTTAGACACGACCGAACTGTCTCCCTTGGATGAACCGTTGGGGCAGGAACGTGCCTTAGAGGCCTTGGATTTTGGGCTGAACATCAAAAGCCATGGTTTTAATATTTATGCTTCTGGACCTCTTGGCACCGGGAAATGGAACATTATTCGAAATCGGGTAGAAAAGGTGGCTTTGTCCCGTCCTGCTCCGGCGGATTGGTGTTATGTGTACAACTTCTTGGAGCCTTCCTCTCCTATCTGTCTGTCCTTTGGCCCAGGAAAGGGACGGCAGTTTAAGCAAGCGCTGAACCATGTGATCCAAAGCCTCCGACGGGATCTTCCCCTGGCCTTCGAAAGTCAAAAATATTTCGATGCCAGAGCCAAAATTATCCAGGAACGGGAGGGGCAAAAAGAACAACGGTTCAAGGAAGTGAAAGATGAAGCTCAAAAGAGCGGGTTTGGATTTAAAGAGGAGCCCGTCGGCTTCAGTTTAGTTCCGATCAAGGATGGAAAGCCCCTCCAAGAGAAGGATCTTGAAGCGCTGACCGATAGTCAAAAAGAAGATATGGCAGAACGGGAAAAAAATCTTGAGGCCAAACTTCGTGAATTCCATGCTCAAATCCATGCCTTGGATCATTCTGCGGAACATGCGCTGCTGGAAATGGACCGACAGGTTGTGCAGTCGGTCATGCAGCATCGTTTCGCGGTACTCCGGGACCACCATCACCATTTGTCTGATGTCTTGGACTATCTGCAAAAAGTTGAAGAGGATGTGGTCACCCATTACAAAGATTTTTTGCCACGTGAAGGACCGCAACTGGCATTGTTAGGGTGGGATGTTCGTGATCAAAAACCGAATCTGATTCGCTACGAGGTCAATTTGATTGTCGAGCAACCTCAAGAAACCGGGGCTCCCATCATCGATGAGCCTCATCCCACCTATGCCAACCTGGTCGGAAAAATTGAACGAAAGTCGCATATGGGAGTGGTCTATACCGATTTTACCGAAATTAAAGCCGGGTCTTTTCTCCGTGCCAATGGAGGATTCATCCTGTTGAATGTGTTGGACTTGCTTCGTCAGCCTTTTGCCTGGGATGCGGTTAAGCGGGTCATTAAGACCCGTTCCATCAACATTGAAGATCCTGGTGAGGCATTTGGGTTTGCGACGACTGGGCTCAAGCCTAAACCCATTCCTGTAGAAATTAAGTTTATCCTTTTTGGTCCTCCATATATGTTTTCCCTTCTGCAGATGCATGAACAAGACTTCCCTAAGCTCTTTAAGGTAAAAGCAGATTTTGATGTGGATCTTCCACGTGATGTTTCTCATGAACACCTCTATGCACGCTTTATTGCCCAACTCTGTCAGGAAGAACAGCTACCCCCGTTAGGAGCCGATGCCGTAGGAGAAATCCTCGCGTATGGTCTTCGGTTGGCTGAACGACGAGATCGCCTGTCCTTGCGAATGGCCTGGATTAGTGATCTGGTCCGGGAAGCTGCCTATTGGGCGATTCAGGATGGACGGTCCTTAGTCTCTAAATCCCATGTGGAAACGGCGATCGAGAAAAAACGCCAACGGGCCAATCTTGTCGAAGAAAAAATCCAAGAAGAAATCCAAGAGGGGATGCTCATGGTTTCTTTGGAGGGTGAGACGGTGGGACAAGTGAATGGTCTCACGGTGTATCAAATGGGAGAATATTCCTTCGGCTGCCCCTGCCGGTTGACCGCTCGAACGTATGTCGGAAATGAAGGGCTGATTGATATTCAACGTGAGGCCGAATTAGGAGGTGAAATTCACAGTAAAGGCGTTCTGACGTTGTCCGGATTTCTTGGAGGGAAATTCGCCGAATTTCAGCCATTTGCCCTAAGTGCAACTCTCACCTTCGAGCAGACCTACTCCGAGGTCGAGGGAGATAGTGCTGCGGTTGCAGAACTTGTCGCGATTGTGTCCAGTCTGGCCCATATTCCTATCAATCAGTCACTGGCGGTGACGGGTTCCATCAATCAATTGGGCGAAATTCAACCCATCGGTGGGGTCAATGAAAAGATTGAGGGATTTTTTGATGTTTGCCGGAAGCGGGGACTCTCTGGCAAACAAGGAGTCCTTATCCCCGTGCAAAACATTCGACATTTGGCTTTGAAACGCGAGGTGGTTGAGGCAGCGGAGGCTGGAAAGTTTTCGATCTATGGAGTAAGTCAGATTGAAGAAGCGTTGGAGTTGCTGACTGGCGTTCCCGCAGGAGAACAATCCCCGGATGGTCATTATCCTCCAGGCTCGATCTTTGGCCGGGTCGCTAAACGATTCACGGAATTGGCAAAAATTGCGGCCAAGTGGAGCGAACCACGGTCCGTGAAAAGTTCCGAGAGTCCCAAGTCATGAAAAAAGGAAGATTCTGCTATGAATTGTTGAATTTCAATACTTGACTTGCCGGACTCAAGGATTGGAGTCGTTGTTGGATTTCTATCCATTAACGGAAAATTCCGACCCGAAACTCTTGCATTCCCCTGCCTGGGGCAAAATTCCCCATCTGTAATTTTTTCCTTAGAAAAAGCCAAAGGTCGTTATCTCAGAAAGCCCTATCTAGAGAGAGCGTTTGAGCCTTCGTGTCGTGACCTGTCCTGTTGGTACAAGGCTTGCTCCTTGCTCAGTGTTATTTAGACCGCCTCAAAAAACTCAAATCATTATCCTCATGGGACTCTCTCATTCCTCACCAATTTCTTATGTCCATCGGGGAAGTTCGACACCCCTCCTTGGGAAAACCATTGGAGAGCTGTTCCATGAAATGGTCGACACCTTTCCGGATCATGAGGCTGTGGTCTCACTTCCCCAAGAAAGGCGGTTAATCTATCGGGAATTTCAGCAGGAAATCCAAGCATTGGCGAAAGGGTTATTGGCTCTTGGAGTCCAACGTGGAGACCGAGTTGGTATTTGGTCAACCAACAACGTGGAATGGGTCCTTGTACAGATGGCGACGGCTCAGGTGGGTGCCATTCTGGTCAATATCAACCCTGGATATCGTCCTCGAGGTTTGAAGCATGCTCTTGAACGTGCACGTGTTCAAGTGCTGTTCCTCATTCCCTCCTTTAAAACTTCCAATTATGTTGACATGATCGTCGAGCTTGTTCCCGAAGTGATGCAGGTGACTCCCGAGCGGTTAACGTGTGAGGCCCTTCCGGATTTGCGGCATCTGATCGTGTACGACCCAGATAATGCGATGGCCACGACTTGTCCTCACCCGGGGTTTCTTGCTTGGGGAGAATTGCTTAAACGTGGGAGGGGCATCACTGAGGATACACTTCATGACAGAGCCGCTACACTCGATCCCGATGATCCCATCAACATTCAATTCACTTCGGGGACCACCGGTTTTCCAAAAGCTGTGTTACTCACTCATCATAATATCGTGAACAATGCCTATTTTTCGGCCAAAGTCATGAGATTGCATGCTCAAGATCGTCTTTGCGTGGCCGTACCGTTTTATCATTGCTTTGGTATGGTCGTCGCGAATCTGGTGTGTATCTCTGTCGGAGCGACTATCGTCATTCCTTCCGAACATTTTGAAGCGACTCCGACCTTAGGTGCCATCCATCAAGAGCGATGTACGGCTGTTCATGGCGTACCAACGATGTTTATCGCTGAACTAGAACACCCGGAGTTTCATCGATTTGATCATTCAAGCCTGCGAACCGGCATTATGGCAGGGGCTCCTTGTCCGCCCGAACTTGTTCGTCGGGTGATGGAGGATATGGGTTGTAAAGAAATCCTTATTGGATATGGACAAACCGAAGCCTCGCCTCTGACGCATCTTACTCGCCCAGACGATTCTTTTGAGAGGCGGGTTGGGACGGTAGGCACCAATCTTCCTCATCAGGAAGTCAAAGTCATTGATGTGCAGACGGGGGCCATGGTGCCCAGGGGACAGCAGGGTGAAGTGTGTTTTCGTGGTTACCATGTGATGCAGGGTTATTTTGGGCAGGAAGAGGCCACACGGGAAGCTCTCGATGAGACGGGGTGGCTCCATTCTGGTGATTTGGGAATTCTTGATGAGGATGGGTATTTGCGGATTACGGGCCGACTGAAGGATATGATCATTCGAGGAGGAGAAAATATCTATCCTGCTGAGATAGAAAATTTTTACTTTACTCATCCCAAGGTTGCCCAAATTGCGGTCTTCGGTGTTCCGGATGAGAAAATGGGTGAGGAAGTGGGTGCGTGGATTAAACTTCATGAGGGTATGCAAGCCGAATCGGAAGAATTTCGTGAATTTGCCAAAGAACACATCGCCTATTTCAAAATTCCTCGATATGTCTGGATTGTCGAAGAGTTTCCGATGACGGTTACCGGGAAAATCCAAAAGTTTCGGATTCGAGAAATCGTGAAAGAATGGTTGGCCGATGACAAGAGGGGAAGCAAGGTTTGAGGAGGCGGGCGGACAGTTTATGATTCGCATACGTTTTCATGGCCGCGGTGGGCATGGGGTGAAGACAGCCAGTCGTATCGTTGGTACTGCGGCGTTTCTTGCGGGTCACCATGTTCAGGATTCACCCATTTATGGTGCGGAACGACGTGGAGCACCTGTGGTTGCGTTCACCCGCATCCATGACGGGCCCATACTCGAACGGGGGGTCATTACTCAACCAGATTTAATTATTTGCGGGGATGAGACGCTCTTGGAATTACCTGAAGGAGGAGTTCTGCAAGGGGTCGAGACGGTCTCAGGGCTTTTTATCAACACACCAGACCTCAAGGCATTGAAAGAACGGGTGGATGTTCCTGCTCATACCGTGAGTCTTGATGTGACTCAGAAAGCTGTTCAATGGTTGGGACAGGGCTCTTTGCTGAGCACGGGACTCGGGGCGGCGGCGGCCCGTTTGACGGGGATGATCACCTGGGAGCAGTTGAAGCAGGCTCTAACGGAGGAACTGACAGGGCTTGGGGTTACCCCCAAAGGGATCGAGAACAATCTGGCATTAGGGCGCGAAATCTTTGAGTCCTTAGAGGCTGTGACCTTTCAACGAATCGAGTCCACTTCGGGAGAGTCCATGTATCCGATGACATACGACCCTGTTCTGTTGAGTACGCCCAGCATACTTGCGCCAGGAAATACTGAAGACAGAAAAACTGGCGCATGGCGCACTGAACGGCCGGAAGTGGACTATGATCGCTGTACCCGTTGCGGTTTGTGTTTTGTCCATTGTCCAGATGGGGCTATTGCACTCGATGAGCAAGGGTATCCCATCATCGATTATCAACATTGCAAAGGATGCCTGATTTGCCTGGAGCAATGTCGGCCTCATGCGATCACCTCACGGCCGGAAAAGGGGGACTCGTGAGAAAGCTATTGACTGGAAATGCCGCAGCGGCCTGGGGTGCTCGCTTGGCCAAAGTGGAGTATGTGCCTGCGTTTCCCATTACCCCTCAAACGGAAGTCATTGAGTCCTTATCCGAGTGGTTTGGTGGGGGCGAGATGCAGGGGAAATTCGTGACTCTCGATAGTGAGCATTCCATGATCATGGCGGCCGGAGCTGCCGCAGCGACCGGTGTGCGAACATTTACGGCGACGTCCAGTCAAGGCCTGATTTATGGGATGGAAGCTCTCTATTCGGTGTCGGGTTGGCGTATGCCTTTTGTGCTCCTCAACGTATCTCGGGGGCTTTCTTCGCCGATTACTCTTGGGCCCGATCATAATGATGTGCTTGCGGCTCGTGATACGGGGTTCATTCAGATTCATGCGGAAACGTGCCAAGAGGTCCTGGATTCCATATTGATGGCGTTTCGGATTGCTGAAGATGCTCGGGTCTCTTTACCTGTTCTCGTGAATCTCGATGGATTCTTTCTTTCTTTTACCCGTGAACCTGTTGAGATTCCCGAGGTTGACCATGTCGATCAATTTCTCCCGGCTTACCATCCTCATCATCCGGTGTTTGACGGCACGCGATCGGTCGCCCAAGGTGTCGCCGTTCTTGATGGCGCGGCCTATAGTTACTTTCGGTATCAAATGCACCGTGCCCTGGAAAATGTTCTTTTGGTTCATCAGGAAGTGGCAGAGGAATTTCATCGGTTTTTTGATCGCTGGTATGGGCTCATTGAGGAATACCGCATGGAAGATGCGGAGATCGTCCTTGTGATGATGGGTTCTTTTTCCACCAAGGGAAAAGCGGCGGTGAATCGATGGCGAGAGCAGGGGAGAAAGGTTGGTCTGTTGCGCGTACGTCTTCTGCGCCCACGTCCAACGGAAGAATTGGCCAGGGCCCTCACGGGGCGAAAAGCCGTCGCGGTCATCGATCAAAATATTTCCCCCGGTCTGGGGGGAATTCTGTATCAGGAGGTTGCAGCAGTGCTCACTGATGTCTCTGAAAAGCCACCAGTTGTGAGGTCATTTATCGGCGGGTTGGGAGGAAAGGATATCAGTCAAGCAGAGTTTGATCATATTCTTGCGGTGTTAGATGACAGACAACCTGCCAGGCATGCTTCCCAGCCAGAACTCTTGTTTACTGCCGGCGAATGGAGCCGTGTGAAACAAGCCTTGGCGATGGCGGGTAAGGCCGGGGAAGGAACCACTCCATGAAAGTGAAACGAGAATTTTACAAAAGTGCAAAAGATCTTCCTTGCGAAGAGGAAGTCAGTCCTGGGGCTCCTCTCTGTGCGGGGTGTGGAGGATTGATGACGCTCCGGCTCATGCACAAAGTGATGGGTGAAAATGTGGTGATCGTCAATGCCGCGGGGTGTATGACTCTGATGGCCACCTATCCCTTTAGCCCCTTACATTCTTCCTGGCTGTATACCACGATGGGCGGTCCTGCCGCGGGCGCGCAAGGGATCAGAGATGCGTTGGACATTCGGCGGGCAAAGGGAACACTTCGTGAAGAAGATGATTTGAAGGTCTTAGTGCTGGCTGGTGATGGATCAACGTATGATATGGGGCTATCAGCCACGTCTGCCGCGATCCATCGGGGTTTAGATTTTTGGTATCTCTGTTATGACAATGAAGCCTATGGCAACACGGGCTTTCAAATGTCTCCCGCTTCTCCATTTGGTTCCCGGACATCCACGACTTCGGCGGGAGCCAATGAAACCCAAGGCACGTTTCAAGAAAAAAAGGATATCTTTGAGATTTGGCGGGCTCAAAAACCTCCTTATGTCGCCACCGTGTCTTCACACGAGGTTGTGGATCTTGCAGAAAAAGTGCGTCGCGCGATGCCTCTGCAGGGCCCTAAGCTGTTTCTGGCGCTTGCCGTGTGTCCTACGGGTTGGGGGTTCGATCCACGAATGGCTGATGAGTTGGCCCGTTTGGCTTTGCAAACGGGCGTTTGGCCGTTGAAGGAAGCGGTCAATGGAAAAGTCCGCCACACCTATATCCCGAATCGTTTTAAGCCTGTTGAAGACTATCTCCGACCTCAAATTCGATTCCGTCATCTGTTTGAACCTCAGAAGGATGTTGCGGCCCTGGAACATATTCAATCTAGAGTGGATCAGTACTGGCAACATGTGAAGCAAACGGAACTCGTGCAGAAAGAAGAAAGGGAAGGATAGTCTCCGTTTGTAAGGAGAACTAATGGTTTCGTTGAAGAAGGGAGTCGATCGATGAAGCAGGAACATTTTACCTTCGAAAAATTCTGTGATGACTTAGGTCCGATGAAGATTGTGCATGTGTACGATCCCGCTTGTGGGTTACGTGGCATTATCGCGGTCGATAATATCGCTTGTGGTCCCTCGATTGGGGGTGTACGGATGGCAGCCGATGTCTCTACCGAGGAAGTCTTTCGCCTGGCGAGGGCGATGACCTTAAAAAATGCTGCGGCCGGTCTCCCGCATGGGGGAGGAAAAGCCGGGATCGTAGCCGATCCTCGTCGCACAGACAAAGAAACGTTGATACGGGCCTTTGCCCGTGCGATCCGTGATCTTTCGGAATATATTCCAGGTCCGGATATGGGGACAGACGAAACCTGTATGGGGTGGATGTATGATGAAATCGGGCGGGCAGTGGGTTTGCCCCGGGTGCTTGGCGGCATTCCACTCGATGAGATTGGTGCCACCGGATATGGGTTGGCCGAATGCGCAGAAGTTGCCGCTCCTTTCTGTGATCTCGAACTGCAAGGAGCGACGATGGCTATCGAAGGTTTTGGGAATGTGGGTCAGCCGGCAGCTCGATTCTTGGAGGAGAAGGGTGTGCGACTCGTGGCGGCGAGTGATAGTCAAGGCACGGTTTATGATCCGAATGGAATTTCTGTGGCGGATCTTGTTGAAACCAAGGCCCAATCCGGGAGTGTGGTGGAGTATGCCAAAGGGAAAAAGTTGGATAAAGCAGATTTGTTTGGGCTTCCTTGCCAAATTCTCATCCCGGCTGCCCGTCCGGATTGCATTAGGCAAGAGAATGTGAAAGGTATTCAGGCCAAACTGATTCTTCAAGGGGCTAATATTCCAGCCACGGCGGAAGCTGAAACGACTCTTCATCAAATGGGGGTCATCAATGTGCCTGACTTTATCGCCAATGCCGGAGGAGTGACGTGTGCGTCTGTGGAATATCACGGAGGAAATGAGGCCCAAGCCTTTCAGGATATTTCACAAAAAATTCGCCGCAATACGAAAGAGGTGTTGACACGTAGCCGGGAAGAGGGAATCGAACCGCGTCAAGCAGCGATCGAACTGTCTGGGGAACGGGTTCGGCATGCCATGACGTTCCGGGCTTGTGGCTGAAGAACCGTTTTTCCCAATCTGGCTTCATGGGGAGCAGGTTGAAGACTTGAAATAGCAACTGGGGTATGATGACGAAATGCAAGAACGTGCAACCCACATCCTAGTCAGAAACATGTAATCCCTTCCCGTCACCTCTATAAGTGCCCGTTCATAGGAGCGAGGGGTTGGCCTACCCATGCGATTCATGCTGCATCATTTAACCGGGAGTCTTCGTGGGAAAAGCCAATATTTCGATGCCGACCATCTAAGGTTTGGGACCGGAAAAGGTTGTGACGTTTTATTTGATGTCGCCAAAGATCCCAGGGTTACCTCCCTCCATGCTGAATTGTTAGCGCGAGATGGAACGCCTATTCTTCGCGATGAGAGCGGTCAGCACGCCCTCCTGATCAATAACCGACAAACGGTAGAAGCCGCTCTCCATGATGGGGACTTATTGCAATTCGGGCACAAAGGTCCCTTAGTACGCTTTCGACTCCTTCCCAACAATTCCGGTCCTTCCAAGCCCTGGCGTTACATTGTTCAGGATTCTCGAGATATGCTCGTTCAAACCCCGCATAACCGGTTTACTTCGATTTTCCATCTCATCAAGCATATCGCGTCCGATATTGCACGGTATGGGACCCGACCGGTTCAAATCATTGCCGGTCTTATGGCTCTTGTGCCTATTGTACTCATCACCATGCTTGGTGTGACGTTATATTTTGAATATCAGGCCGTGAGCGTCTCAGAACAACGAATTGCTGAACTCCTCGGTCAGCTTGAGACCGGGCGGCTCAGTCGCACCGAACTCGAACGACGCATCGAGCAAGAGCGGAAGCTGGTCATTGACCTTCGTGGTGAACAGGAGGAGTTAGAGAGAAAACTGAGCGCGGCGCTGGATGCACAAGAAGCCGCCCGTCGATCCCGCGAGGAACTTGACGCCATACGAGCACAACTACAAGCATTGGAGAGTGGACAACATTTTGCAGAAGAAGTCATTCGTAAGTTTCAGACTGGAGTTGGCTTAATTCAGGGAGGCTATGGTCTTTATGAAACCGCTTCTGGTCGGCCTCTTCGGTATCAAGGATTTGATGAGCAGGGTGCCCCTTTACGTGGTGAAGATGGATCCCCCCTTGTCACTCTTGAAGGGGATACTCCGCCCGTCCTCGTGTTTTTTGCCGGGACGGGATTCCTCATTGATAAGGTCGGAACGGTATTAACGAATCGACATCTCGTTCGGATGTGGGAAGTGTATGAACCGCTAAAAGGGTTGCTGCAATCCGGTTTTGAGCCTGCTCCGCAATTCTTACGAATTTTTTTCCCTGGAACGGTCGCACCCTATGCTCTTCAAGAAATTCTGGTGCCCAGAAAGCAGGATCTCGCCATTCTTCAGACAAAGGAGCCACCGAAGCATGAAACTCCCTTAAGGCTAGGGGCCGCTCAGAAACCCACACATGTTGGGGCTCCGGTGATTGTGATGAGTTACCCTGGAACCTTTGATGGTATAATGAGTCGTCTCCCCAAAGAGACCATTGATAAGGTTCTCCAGGAAGGAGGTCTTGGTCCGATGGTCCTGCCTGAAAATCTTTCCAAACAGGGTCTGATCAGACCAATCGCGACACAAGGGCATGTGGTGGATATTACCTCAGATGTTGTGACCTACGAAGCTCGCTCCGCTGGGGGAAGTAGCGGTGGACCTGTGCTTGATCGTGAGGGTCTCGTCATTGCGGTGAATCATTCAGAGCTTAAAACGGTTGGGGGAATGAATTTAGGTGTTCCGGTGGGTTTCGTGAGAGCTGAGCTAGAAAAGTTAAAGATATCCGATAGTTCAGAAGGGGCGAACTGACACCATAATGCCATTGGTCGATTAGGAAGGATATATATCGGGGACATGTTTAAATGATAGAGGCATTTGTCGCATGAAAGCTCTTATTAAAGACAAGCCTGAACCTGGGTTCACTCTTACGGATTGGCCGGATCCTAAACCCCGTTCTTCAGAGGTGGTGGTTCGCGTCACGGCGACGTCTTTATGCGGTACTGATGCGCATATTTATAACTGGGACGAATGGGCGCGAAACCGAGTGCAGATCCCACGCATTATCGGACATGAGATGTGTGGGGAAGTCGTGGAGGTTGGGTCAGATGTTAGGACGGTGAAAATTGGAGATGTCATTGCGGCAGAATCCCACTTGACATGCGGAACCTGCTTTCAATGTCGAACATGTCAGGGCCATGTGTGTAAGAATTATCGGATTTTAGGCATTGATTTTGATGGTTCCTATGCTGATTTTGTCGTACTCCCCGAGAGGGTATTATGGAAAACCGATCCAAGTATTCCCCCGGAATTCGCCTGTCTTCAAGAACCTTTGGGAAATGCGGTGGATGCCTGTTTGGTCGAGGATGTGACGGGACATACGATCCTCGTCAATGGCTGTGGCCCCACTGGCTTATTTGCGATTGCCATCGCTCGGATATCTGGAGCTTCCATTATCATTGCGACTGATGTCAGCGAGTATCGGCTCAAATTAGCGGATCAACTTGGTGCTGATCATGTCTTGAATCCTCAAAAGATGTCTCCCGATGCCTTGGCCGCCCGAATATCGGATGTGACCGGCGGTGAAGGAGTGGATGCGGCACTAGAAATGTCCGGGAATCCCTCGGCGTTACATTCTGCATTCCGTGCGGTGAAAAACGGTGGGCGTGTGACGCTCTTTGGTCTGCCGACGGGGCAAGTGTGTTTCGATTTGCCGAATGAAATTATCTTCAAAGGGGTTCGGGTAGATGGCGTCACGGGTCGCCGCTTGTTTGGGACCTGGTATCGTTTGGCGGGCCTTTTCAAGGCAGGATTGAATATACGCCCGGTGGTGACGCATACCATCCCGATGACGGATTTTGATCAAGGATTTCAATTAGTGACTTCAGGCGAATGCGGGAAGGTCGTGATGATACCGTAAAACACGGAAGATTTTTAACACGTTTACCCCTTATGGCCTATTCTTCACTCAAAAATGTTCTTCAAGAGCAATTAGACTCCATTCATCAGGCCGGTTTGTTGAAAACCGAGCGTCAATTACTTGGTCCGCAAGGTGGGACTATCCATGTGCCACAGGGAGGCGTGATTAACCTTTGTGCCAATAATTACCTGGGCCTGGCGAATCACCCAGAGGTCATCCAAGCGGCGATAGATGGGCTGCAGCGTTATGGGTATGGGATGGCGTCGGTACGATTTATTTGCGGCACGCAGGATCAACACAAGCAGCTTGAGGAAAAAATCAGCCAGTTTTTGGGGACTGAAGAAACCATCCTCTATACTTCGTGCTTTGATGCCAACACCGGATTGTTTGAGACTCTGTTGGATGAACGGGATGCGGTGATCAGTGATGCGTTGAATCATGCGAGCATTATCGATGGGATCCGTCTTTGCAAGGCGAAACGGTTCCGGTATGCGCATTCCAACATGGATGAATTGGAACAGTCCCTTCAAAAGGCCCAAAGCTGTCGTCTTCGGCTGATTGCTACCGATGGCGTGTTTTCGATGAACGGGAATTTGGCTCGGCTGGACATCATGGCGGAACTTGCTGAACAGTATGATGCGGTCCTTCTTGTCGATGATAGTCATGCCACTGGAGTGTTGGGGGAAAAGGGCCGAGGAACGCCTGCCCACTTTGGAGTTTCCTCAAAGGTCGATATCATCACGAGCACGCTTGGAAAAGCGATGGGTGGGGGATCAGGTGGATTTACCTCAGGACGAAAGGAGATCATCGATCTCCTCCGGCAACGATCGCGTCCCTATTTATTCTCTAACTCACTTTCACCGGTCATTGTAGCCGCTTCACTTAAAGCCATCGATGTCGTCAGTCAGAGTGACCACTTGCGGTCTCGTATTCAACAGCATACCGAATTGTTTAGGAAGGGCTTGGAAGATTATGGTTTTTCCACCATCTCAAGTATTCATCCCATCATTCCCATCATGTTGGGTGAAGCGACTCTTGCTTCTCGTATGGCTGAACGTCTTTTAGCGCAAGGGATCTATGTCATCGGGTTTAGCTATCCGGTGGTACCTAAAGGAGAAGCGAGAATTCGCGTCCAAATGTCAGCTGCCCATACTCCCAGTCTCCTCGAACGGGCTCTAAAGGAATTTCACGCCGTGGGGAAGGAGCTTGGAGTGATTTCGTAGCCAGAGACCCGGGTCATGCCTAACCTCATTTTTCAACGATGGAACGGATCAAGCTAATCATTCTTGGCGCAGCCGGCCGGGATTTTCATAATTTTAATGTGGTGTTCCGAAATGACCCTCGATATGAGGTTGTGGCCTTCACGGCGACACAGATTCCCAACATCGATGAAAGGCGGTACCCTTCTTCTCTAGCCGGGCTCCATTATCCCGATGGTATTCCTATTCTTTCCGAACAAGAATTAGATTCTCTCATTCCACAACATGGAATTGGCCAGGTGGTCTTTGCCTATAGCGATATCAGTCATGAGGATGTCATGCATAAGGCTTCCCAGGTGATCGCCTTGGGAGCAGACTTTCGGCTTTTGGGTGCACGAAGCACCATGATTCCTTCGAAGAAGCCTGTCTTGTCCGTGTGCGCGGTTCGAACGGGGGCCGGCAAGAGCCCGGCGACTAGAAGAATTGCCGATATCCTGTGCGAAGCAGGCCTTCGAACGGTTGTGGTCCGCCATCCCATGCCCTATGGGGATCTAACGAAGCAAACGGTACAACGTTTTGCCGGTATTCCGGACTTGAAAGAGGCGGAATGCACGATTGAAGAAATGGAGGAATACGAGCCCCATATACAACAGGGGAGAGTTGTATATGCGGGTGTGGATTATGAAGCCATCTTGCGACAAGCAGAAGAGGAAGCGGATGTGATTCTTTGGGATGGAGGCAACAATGACTTGCCGTTCTTTATTTCCGATTTGGTAATCGTTCTTGTGGATCCTCATCGGGCGGGAGACGAAACGAATTTTTTCCCGGGTGAGGCCAATCTCCTTCGTGCGGATATCGTGATGCTTACTAAGCTTGATACGGCTCCCGAACACAATGTCAGGGCGGTTCGGGATGCGATCACACGTATCAATCCGTCTGCTGTATTGGTGGACTCAGCCATGCCAGTCACCGTGGATGATTCCCATGTTATCCAAGGGGCCCGGGTGCTGGTCATTGAAGATGGTCCCACCTTGACCCATGGAGGTATGAGTTTTGGTGCAGGCGTCCTAGCCGCCCAACAATTCGGAGCCCGGGAACTGGTCGATCCCCGTGCCGAAGCGGTGGGAACTATACAGGAAACCTTTCAGCGGTATCCTCACATTGGGAACCTGTTGCCGGCTATGGGTTATGGCCCTCAACAGGTTCGTGAGCTTCAGGAGACGATTCAGAACATTGACTGTGATCTGGTATTGGTTGCAACTCCCATTGACCTCCGTCGGGTGATTCAGATTTCTCAGCCTACCTGTCGTGTCCGGTATGAATTAATCGACCAAGGGGCACCGACCCTCCATGATGCCCTGAAGGGTTTCATCACCAAAGCAAAAACCAAAGCCCATGCGTAAAGGATTTCTCGTCGCCCTTGGAGGCAATGCCTTAATCCAAGTCGGGCAACAGGGAACGATTGAGGAGCAGGCACAAAATATTGATGCCAGCCTTTCTCAATTGGTAGGGCTTATCCGGGAAGGTTTTCCCTTGATGCTGACTCATGGCAACGGGCCTCAGGTTGGACACATGTTGATTCGGATGGAAGCAGCACGAGGCAAAGCGTATGATTGTCCCTTGGATGTCTGTGTGGCCCAATCGCAAGGAGAAATGGGCTATTTGATCCAACAACGCATGGGCAATATTTTGAGGCAAGAGGGGATCAAACGGAATGTCATTTCCATGATTTCACGAGTCGTCGTGGATGAATATGATCCTAGAATGCAAGATCCCACGAAACCCGTCGGCCCATTTTTTTCCAAAGAGCAGGCAGAAAACCTTAAAGCACAGGGTGTCCACATGGTGGAGGATGCTCATCGGGGGTACCGACGGATGGTGCCTTCTCCTTTACCTACCCGAATCGTGGAAACCGAGGTCATCCGCCAACTTTACAAAGACGGCACGATTGTGATCGCGGCAGGTGGTGGCGGCATACCTGTGACGATAGATGAACAGGGGACCATGAGAGGAGTAGAGGCGGTGGTCGATAAAGATTGGTCTTCCAGTGTTTTGGCCGTTGACCTTGGAGTGGAACGTATCCTGAATGTCACCGGTGTAGAGTATGCCAAATTGCATTTTCAATCCATTCGTGAGCAAAACCTGGAAACCGTATCGGTGCAGCAAGCCAAGGATTATTTGGCTGAAGGTCATTTTTTGCCAGGAAGCATGGAGCCAAAAATCGAATCAGCGGTCCACTTTTTGGAACGGGGGGGGCATGAAGTGATTATCACCAACCCCCAGAACATTCTTCAGGGGCTCGAGGGAAAAACCGGAACCCATATTCTTGGAATAGAAAGGTAATTAGGTGTATGAATCTTCTTTCCCTTGCTGATTGGACCAAAGAACAGATTGAAGAAACTCTCAAATTGAGTGTGCAAATAAAACAGTTTCCCGAAAGATACACCCAGTCACTCGCCAATAAGGTATTGCTCATGATTTTTGAGAAACCTTCGCTTCGTACTCGGGTCTCTTTTGAGTCTGGTATGTTGCAAATGGGAGGACATGCCATTTTCTATGACCTTGGCCTTTCCCCTTGGGGAGTGGGGAAAGAAACCACTTCGGATACGGCTCGAACGGCTTCCCGGTACGTGGATGGGATTATGGCACGCGTGTTTAGCCGAGCTCACATGCAGGAATTGGGCGAATATGCCGAAGTTCCTGTGATTAATGGATTAACAGATTATGAACATCCCTGCCAGGCATTGGGAGATTTGATGACGATACAGGAAAGGAAGCAAATTCTTCGAGGCCTGAAAGTCGCATACGTGGGAGATGGCAATAACAATGTCACACATTCCTTACTCGATGGATGTGCGAAGGTTGGAATGCATATGCGCGTCGGTTGTCCCGAACCTTCGGATTTCCAGCCTGATTTGCACGTTCTTGAGCGGGCCAGAATCATGGCTGAGGAGACTTCGACCAAAATTGAAGTCATTCATGATGCCAAGCAGGCTGTTTCTGAGGCTGACGTGATCTATACCGATACGTGGATGAGTTATCATATCCCCGCTGATCAACGAGAAGAGCGGTTTCGTTTGTTAGGACCATTTCGAGTCACCCCTGATCTCATGAAATGTGCAAAGCCCGATGCCTTATTTATGCATTGTCTCCCTGCCCAGCGTGGAGTAGAGGTCACCGACGAAGTCATCGATGGACCTCAGAGCGTGGTTTTCGATCAGGCCGAAAATAGGATGCATAGCGAAAAGGCCATCCTGCTTTTGTTACTGGGTCGGAGCGGTAAAGGCTCGAAGTAGTGCCTAAGAGATGAGCCGACAAAGATTTCTTCCTTAAACCCTACTTGTTACTCAATCGCGTCTCTCCCCAAGATTCTGCCCCCATGAAAGCCGA
This sequence comes from Nitrospirales bacterium, assembly GCA_965223275.1. Lineage (GTDB taxonomy): Bacteria > Nitrospirota > Nitrospiria > Nitrospirales > UBA8639 > Nitrospira_E. The sequence continues at coordinate 561,920 of OZ244992.1, read as the reverse complement.
ATAAGAAAAGAAAAAGGGATGCCAGAGCCACAAACAATTTTGGATGGACTATTCCTCATTTCCTGACACATATTCTAATTCTAGAGTCATAAACAGTGAATAAATGTGGAGGCCAAGATAGGTAAAAAGGCCGACGAGTAGGCCCAAGAGGACACCGATGAACAAACCCATTATCGGGCCCAGAACTAAGGCCATGGGGCCTGTAATGTATGTACCGTTCCAAGAAAGAATTTCTAATCCAAAAAGGGCTGGGATGCTAAGAATAGTGGAAAAAAGGGAAAACCCAATCCCATTGCCGATGAGGATTAGTTTGAAAACGCTGGATCCACGAAATCGTTTAATCCTTAAAGTATGTGTCATGATTTCCCCCTTGGTTCTTTAGTTTCAAAATACCTTCCTGGTTGAAGCTTGTCCAATAACCCTTTGGGGCCGGATGAGTAAGATGCTGGGGAATGAGAAGTGAGAGGTCGAAGGTCGGTGCAAGAACGTCTCAGGCAAGAACGACTTACCCGTCAAATGGCTTGTTTCCTTTCAGGCCTGGTGTTTTTTCTTCTCCTGGTCATGCTATTTCCTGGAAAGCCAGGGCTGTTTGAACGTATCTTCTCTTTTGCTGTTGCAGCAGGCATCTCGTTTTTTTTGTACCGGTTTTTGACGCGAACGGTACGCCGACGGGCATTACTGCGAAGGGAACCCTTCCCGCCGGCTTGGGAAGAAATTTTGAAACGAGAGGTTTCTTTTTTCCGGACACTGGAGGGGTTGGAGAAGGAGCGTTTTTGTGAGGAAGTGCGAATCTTTTTGTCTGAAAAGCGAATCACAGGTATCAAGACTTCGGTTGATGATACAGTTCGCCTTTTAGTGGCCGCGAGTGCAATTATCCCTATTTTTGGTTTTCCAGGGTGGGAGTGGGATCAGATCAGAGAGGTCCTTATTTATCCGGGCACCTTCAATGAACGATATGAAATGGGGGATGAAGGCAATAGGGATGTTTTGGGGATGGTTGGCCGTGGAGCCATGAATCGAATGATGATTCTTTCAAAGCCTGATTTGTTGCAAGGATTTCGTCTGGATCGGGATCGGAGGAATGTTGGGATTCATGAATTTACTCATTTGCTGGATAAATCAGATGGAGGGGTTGATGGCGTTCCCTCCCTGGCGTTGTCTCAGGGGGCTGTCCGCCCTTGGCTAAAACTGGTTCATACGGAAATGGAGAGGATGAAAAGGGGGCAGTCGGATATCAATACCTATGGTTTGACCAGTGAGGCTGAATTTTTTGCCGTAGCTGCTGAATATTTTTTTGAACATCCGGATAAAATGAGCCGGAAACATCCTGAACTGTATGCTATGCTCCAGCAAATTTTCCGTCAAAATCCTCAGGGCAGATTCAAAAAGGCCCTAATGTCCATGATGGGGACCAAGGAAAAACGACCAGGCCGAAATGCTCCCTGTCCCTGCGGGAGTGGGCAAAAGTACAAGAAGTGTTGCTTGGATAATTCGTAATCTATTGAAGCTGTTCGGAAAAGAAAATACGACTTTAAACATTAAACAGAATGCAGGTCTTATTGAGGCAATCTGGATACTGCGCTGCTGAACAGACAAGGAAGTTAATTGTTGGCTACTTTTAGATTTGCCCCCCAGTGCCTGGGAATCCTCATTTTTGTGTGGTTCTCCTGTGTGCTGGTTTCAGCCAAGGCGGAGATTGACCTGGTACCGTATCCCCCGGATGCTCTGTTAAAAGGCGTCTTGGACTTTGGCGAGCCAACTGCTCTTCGAGGAGAAATTTTTTATATTGAGCCAGAAAAGCAAACGATCTGGTTAGATTGGGTGCAGGTATCGGAAGATCGACCCTTCTTCGAAAAAAAATGGCAGTTAGTGCCAGGTGAATGGAGGATTGCTGTTTTTCCCCTTAATCAGGCCCAATTTTATCAGCTTCAGCAACTGGCAAAAGGGACTGTACTCGAATTAGTTATTCAGGTAGATCAAGAAGGCCTTCGACGCATTCTTTCCTTTCAGTCTATCCCCGGGTATCCAAAAGTTCATTTGCAGCTGTCCTGGCCAAAAAGATTGAAGCATGATCAGCCATCTCCCTGAAGAGTTTGTTGCAACTGCTGAATCAGGTTTTATGGAAGCAGATGGTATGAGCGATGAGTGAGCTTGTAACCATTGTTGAATCGAAGGAGGAACAGAAGGGTTTGTCGGTAAACAACCAAAAGGACGGTATTTAAGATTATGACAAACAACGATCCCCACTATTCCAAGGCTCAGGAGGCTGCAGAACGTGCCTTAGAACTTCATGCGAGATATCGGGGGAAAATCCAGATGATGCCGAAATGTCCTGTCGGGGGATCAGAAGATTTTTCAACTTGGTACACCCCGGGAGTCGCCGAGCCCTGTCGGGCTATTGTTCAAGCGGCTGAGCTGGTCAATGACTATACCAATAAGGCTAATTCCATCGCGATCGTAACAGACGGAACCCGGGTCTTGGGACTTGGGGATATTGGGCCGGAAGCCGGTCTTCCTGTCATGGAAGGGAAGGCTCTCTTGTTTAAATACCTTGGAGGAGTTGATGCGGTTCCCATTTGTTTAGGGACGAAAAATCCAGAAGAGTTTGTCCGGACGGTACAATTGCTGGAACCCACATTTGGGGGAATTAATCTTGAAGATATTTCTCAACCTAAGTGTTTTCGCATTCTTGATCAACTTCGAAACGCCATGTCTATTCCGATATGGCATGATGATCAACAAGGTTCGGGAACAGCTCTTCTGGCTGGACTCATGAATGCCCTTTTGCTCGTCCAAAAAGAACTCTCTCAGGTTCGAATTGCTATGATCGGTATGGGAGCTGCGAATGTTGCCGTGTATCGTCTACTGAAAGCCAGCGGTCTTGATCCGTCCAATGTTCTTGCTTGTGATCGAAAAGGCATTCTTCATCAAAGACGAACTGACGTTGAAGCCCGTCAGGAAGAATATCCCGATAAATGGAGAGTGTGTCGTGAAACTAATCCAAAGGGGATTGAGGGGACGATTCAGGACGCGTTAAAGGGTGTAGATGTTTGCATTGCGTTTTCTGGGCCTGCCTTATTGGAGGGGCGATGGATCGCAATGATGGCGAAGGACCCTATTGTCTTTGCCTGTGCGAATCCTACTCCCGAAATTTGGCCATGGGAAGCCAAGGAAGCAGGGGCCAAAATTGTGGCGACAGGCCGTGGCGATTTTCCAAACCAGGTCAATAATTCTCTGGTTTTCCCGGGAATATTTCGAGGAGCATTAGATGTTAGGGCGATAAGTATTTCTGATGAGATGGCTCTAGCGGCTGCACACGAATTGGCTAACTATGCTTTCAAAAAAGGGATTCATGAAGATTATTTGCTTCCAACCATGGAGGATTGGGAAGTCTACCCCAAAGTGGCTGTGGCTACGGCTTTGAAAGCTCAGGCACAAGGATTGACCAAACTGCATACTACTGAAGAAAAATTGCTTTCTGACGCTACCCGTATTATTCAGGAAGCGCGCCAGGGAACTAAATTGCTCATGAGCCGAATGAACTCGACTTCACCGTAGAATTCGAACCACTGCTTGGTTCAAGATTTGTTGAGAAAGTGAGTGAATAGCTTCACATGTCACGTATGCTGACAATATTCCTTCTGATTATTTTAGGCGCCCCAATTGGGGTGCCCCTCAACCCTTCTGCCGCTGCTACCACATTTGATCAAAATTTCGTTCAAGAACGGCTTCAGTCTTCTGTTCGAATGTTGGCTCATAATATTGGACCTCGAACCTTTAAGAACCCGGACAACCTTAATGCGGCTGCAGAGTTCATTATTCGTTCCCTTGAAACGGCAGGATATGATGTGGGATTTCACACGTATGATGTGCAAGGTCAAACGGTTCGAAATATTATTGTTGAACTGCCAGGAACCCGGGAACCCGAACATATCCTCATCGTTGGGGCTCATTATGATACCGCTGAAGGGACTCCTGGGGCTGATGATAACGCCAGTGGGATTGCTGTTCTTTTGGAAGTTGCACGCCTTCATGCTAGGACCCCATTTCGCAAAACCGTCAGATTTATCGCGTTTACGCTGGAAGAACCACCATTTTTTCGGAGCAGTCAAATGGGAAGCCGAATGTATGCAAAGAACCTGAAGGCCCGTGGGGAACTCGTGGAGGCGATGATCTGTTTAGAAATGGTTGGATATTTTACCGAGGAACCAGAAAGTCAATCGTTTCCGTTTTTCTGGTTGCGATGGATGTTCCCTACACAAGGAAACTTTATTACAGTGGTGAGTAACTATGATTCGACGGACCTACAGGAAACCGTCCGTGATGCCTTAAAGGGGAAGATCGCATTGCCAGTTGAGACATTCACCGGACCTTGGTGGGTGCCAGGGGTGGATTTATCTGATCATGGCTCATTTTGGAATGAAGGATATTCGGCCGTGATGCTCACCGACACCGCTTTCTACAGGAATCCCCATTACCATAGACCCACCGATACCCCTGAGAAACTGAATTATGAAGCCATGGCCCAATTAGTTGAGGGAATGTCTGGTGTCCTTCACTCGCTAGATAGGGTGTCAAAGCCTTCTCAGGATTAAGCACAGGACAAAATCATGGCTGAGGAGTCAAGGTCTCTTTATTTTGTAGCGTCTTGCACCAGTTCTATATTGGAACATCGACCCAATATTCCTCATTACTCACCGTTTTTGGTTTTGCTGTTCCGGGGATGTAGGATTTGAGGAGTGTTGGCTTACCCCCAATCCGATCCATGCCCGAAGGAGGTCTCGGCGGGTCACACACCCGATTATCCTTCCGTTCCCTTCAACGGGAAGCACCAATAAATGTTTGTCCTTCATCACTTGGACGGCTTCTTTGAGTGTTGACGAATCCGGAATTCCCACATAATCCCGAGACATGATTTCTTCGGCGGTCAACTGACTCACATCTCGACCGGATTCAAGAATGTGGAGAACATCAAACTCACTAATGAATCCCAGAAATGCGCCTTGGTCATCTACCACCGGTGCGCCTGGTAATGTAGAAGTGAGAAGTTCAATGGTTATAGCTAAACCATTTTGCTTATGGGTGAAACGGAGATCATTTGGAGTCACAATTTGCTTGATGGTTTTCAGGCCAGTGGCGGCCACGCTGTGAAGGCTCATTGAATTTCCTGGTCCATTCTTATCCTGACCGTTTTGTCTTACATGAATAGGCAAGGCCTATGCCGTACTTGAAAAATTAAATAAAAATGGCACAAGAATTGATTCGTTTTTAATTGATAAAGACCAGGAAAGATCTGTGGATTCTCAATTTTGCCTCTTTCTGAACTTGATCTTGTGCCAAAGGAACTAGATGAAAAGTGTTTGATCTCTGTAGGAACGTTTGGCCTTTCGTTTTGGGGTTCCTGGTCTTTTTAGTCCTATGGAGTCATCAAGGAGGAGTTTCTTGCGCGAGTGATGGCCTTTCCCCAACCCAGATTGTCAAAAGTACCATTGATAGGGTGATTGAAATCGTGACGGATGATGAACTGAAACAGGCAGGCCAGGGAGGCCATCGGCGAGTTCTCCTCGAAGAGACTATTAGCGAACATTTTTCCTTCTGGGAAATGGGGAAACGCTCATTAGCGAAATATTGGAAAGGTCGGAGCCCTGAGGAGCGTGTGGAGTTTATTGACCTGTTCAAATCTTTGCTTGCCAAGACCTATGCTGGAAAGATTGAGACTTATTCTGGGGAAGAGATTCAGTATCTCAAGGAGCGGTACAAAAATGCTTCAGCCGAAGTTCAAACGAGGATCATCTCCCCTAAAACCGAAGTGTCGTTGTATTACCGCTTATTGAAGAAAGATGGGACATGGATGGTCTATGACGTCGTCGTGAACGGTGTCAGCCTCGTGAAAAATTATCGTAGTCAGTTTGCTCGTATTATTCGGCGCTCTTCCTACCAGGAACTCATCAATACGTTGCGCGAAAAGTCCCAGGAAATTACAGCCCCCTGAGCAGTCTATGAAAACCCGCTTTCTTGTTACAAAAAAATCAGCCCTTCCGATTGAACGACAACCTTTCGAAATAGTGGAGCGAAAGGGAGTAGGGCACCCAGATACGATATGTGATGCCATTGCCGAACATGTGTCCGTGGAATTGTCAAAAGCGTATAAAAGGGAATTCGGACAAGTCTTGCATCATAATATCGATAAGTGTTTTCTCGTGGCGGGACAGGTGCACCTTCGTATGGGAGGGGGGGCGGTGAGAGAGCCGATGCGCCTGATATTGGGAGATCGAGCCGCCTGGGGAATAGGGAAAAAGCAGATTCCTGTTTCAGATATTGTTGTCAAAAGTGCACAAGAATGGTTCAGAAGCAATATTCCTCATGTTAATCCAGAGAAACATGTGCGCTATCAAACGGAAATGAGACCCACATCACCTGAACTTGAATCGATTTTTGAGCACCGGGGTCGGACATTGCCCGCAAATGATACATCCGCAGGTGTGGGCTACGCGCCTTTATCTTCGACGGAACAGACGGTCTTGGCGCTTGAAGCCTTTCTGAATGGACCTCAATTTAAACAAGAAATTCCTGAATCCGGCGAGGATGTCAAGATTATGGCTGTCCGAAATTATCGGACCCTACATTTGACGATCGCCATGCCTTTTTTAGCCAGAGTGGTGACTTCAGAGGCTCACTATTTTTCCATGAAAGCCAATGTCATAAAAAAAATTCAAGGGTTCATGAAAAGGAATCCCCATTCGTACGAAGAGGTAAGAATCCTGTTAAATGCCCTTGACCGGAAACAGCAGGGTGTCAAGGGAATGTATCTCACGCTCTTAGGGACTTCTGCGGAACAGGGGGATTCCGGACAAGTGGGGCGAGGAAATCGAGTGAATGGGGTCATTGCCTTCAATCGCCCTATGAGCGGAGAAGCGGCGGCGGGGAAAAATGCTGTCAGCCATGTTGGGAAAATTTATAATGTGTTGGCTCACCGATTGGCTGGACGGATTCATCAGGAAATACGTGGTGTGGAAGAGGCTACGGTCTGGATGGTGAGTGCTATTGGCCGACCGGTTCACAGTCCCATGACCGTTTCGGTAGAAATTAGACTTCGCAAGGGTGTTTCTTTAGGGCGAGTTTCTGGATCTATTCAAGATCTTGTGAACAGTGAACTTGGGCATATGCATGAATTCTGTGAACAATTGGCGATGGGAGCCTATCGTATTTGTTGATGTGAAGAAAAAGAAAGGTCAATCATGATTCAAAGGGCGTTTGACTTACGTCAGCAGGAGCGCGATCTGATGGTCGACTCCCAAATTGTTGGTGAAGGTATCACCGATCCTCGGGTTATAGCAGCCATGCGGAAGATTCCCCGGCATCAATTTATTCCCAATTGGGAATCTCAAGATGCCTATAGGGACTCGCCTTTGCCTATTGGGTCTGGGCAGACGATTTCACAGCCGTTTATCGTGGCTTTTATGACCCAAACCTTACAATTACGTCCAGGAGAGAAAGTCTTAGAAGTTGGCACGGGCTCAGGATATCAAGCCGCAATTCTCGCAGAAATGGGGACGTCGGTTTTTTCGGTAGAAATCGTTGAATCTCTTGCCATACGGGCCCAAGAGACGCTCAAACGGCTGGGTTATAGCAGAGTCCAAGTTCGTGCGGGGGACGGATATCAAGGATGGCAAGAAGAAAGTCCTTTTGATGCCATCGTGTTGACAGCCGCTCCTGACCATATCCCTTCTCCTTTGCTGGAACAGCTAGCAGTAGGAGGACGGCTTCTCTTGCCGGTTGGGGATTATTCCCAGAAACTCGTCATAATTGATCGAACCCAAACAGGCTATCGACAGCAAGAATTGTTGCCTGTGATCTTTGTTCCGATGACTGGAGAAGCTGAGGGCCATTTGGGGAGATAACTTTTGCTTTGATATGGACACGAATATAACCAAAGTGTTCGGATCATGAACGAATTATCTCAGGGTGTTGCATTTATCGATGGGGAGTATGTCCCGATCGCTGAGGCTAAAATCCCGGTGTTGGATTGGGGGTTTTTGCATTCTGATGCTACGTACGATGTCGTACATGCTTGGCATGGAAAGTTTTTCCGCATTGATGATTACCTCAAACGTTTTCAGGGAAGTATGAAGAAATTGCGGATGTCGGTTCCTTATAACCACGAACAGATTCGCTCGATCATGTTTGAACTGGTCAAGCGCAGCGGTTTGCGGAATGCCTATGTCGAAGTGGTGTGTACTCGTGGCGTCCCTGCTCCCGGGTCACGTGATCCGCGTACCTGTGAAAATCGCTTTCTGGCATTTGCGATCCCATTCGTCTGGATTGCTGATGACGCCCTACGCCAACAGGGGCTTCATGTGCTGATCAGTCGACAACAGCGTATCCCGCCCGAGTCGGTCGATCCTACGATCAAGAACTACCATTGGCTTGATATGGTTATGGCCCTGTTCGAAGCCTACGATCAGGGTGCCGATACCGCAGTGCTGGTTGATGCCGGGGGCAATCTCGTGGAAGGGCCGGGATTTAATATATTCGTCCGCCAGGGAGATACGGTTATCACCCCGGTCCGGGGTGTCCTCGAGGGCGTGACTCGAGCGACCATCCTGGAATTGTTGGCAAAAGAGGATTTGCAGGTGAAGCAAGATGTGCTATCCGTGGCTACGGTACAAGCCGCGGACGAAGCGTTTATCACGAGTACGGCTGGTGGCGTTATGCCGGTCACTCGGATTGCGGGTCAACTGGTTGGTGATGGCAGACCGGGAACATTGACGTCAAAATTGAATGGGGCGTACTGGGCGTTGCATGATGATCCCCGTTATAGTGCCGTGATCGAATATTGAAAAAGTGAACGTGAATTCCAAAGCCGGAACAAGGCCTCTTACCCCTTAGGCTCTACCTTGTTTTCTGAATTCTTGGCGCAAAACCTTTACTAAGCCCACACAACCCAATAGTAATAAAATGCTTTGTGGCAATCCTGCCGATATGGAAGCAGCCTGAAGGGCTTTCAGGCCGCCAGCGAGTAGTAAGACCGCTGCCGCGGCTCCTTCTGACACCCCCCAAAATACTCGGTTGGCTACGGGTGGGTTGGGATTTCCTCCCGAGGTCACCATGTCGTCGACAAATGATCCAGAATCGGAAGAGGTGATAAAGAAGATAATGACGAGCAGTAAACCTATCCATTGCGTCAATTCAGCCCATGGCAGTTGTTGTAATAAGAGGTATAACGACATGGCGACATTCTGAATAACGGGTTCGGCCAATCCACCCCCACCATATTGCTCTATGTAAAGGGCTGTACCCCCAAAAACAGCAAACCACATAAAGTTCATGAGTGTAGGCACAAGCAGTACACAGCCCACGAATTCTCGAACTGTTCGTCCACGCGAAATTCGTGCGATGAATATTCCCACAAAGGGACTCCAGGAAATCCACCAGCCCCAGAAAAACAACGTCCAGTTGGTTTGCCAATCTAGATGCCTTTCCCAATCAATCCAAATACTCATCTGAGCTATATTCTGCACATAGGCCGCAAGCCCCGAAACCAGGGTGGACATTTGGTAAAGGGTCGGACCGGCGATGAAGACAAAACCTAGGACGAGGCACATAAACGCCACATTGACGATACTTAAATATTTGATGCCACGGGAGACACCGCTGACGGTTGAAGTGGTGGCAATCACGGTGATTATGACAATGATCAAGATTTGATTCGAGGTGACATACTCGATATTCGTTAATCCACTGAGAGCCGCGTTAATCTGCATCGCCCCCAATCCCAGGGATGTGGCGACACCCAATAGTGTTCCCACTGTACAGAAGGCGTCTGTACTATGCCCCAACCACCCTTCAATGCGTGTTCCAAATAATGGATAGAGCAGGGAACGTGGAGCGAGGGGGAGACCTTTGCGAAAATGTAAGACGGCAATTCCCAATCCGAAAACGACATACACGGCCCAGGGATGCAGCCCCCAGTGAAAATAACTGAAAAACATCGCCTCCCGTGCCGCTTGGGTGGTCAGGGGTTTAGCAGAAGTAGGAGCATAAAAATGGCTCAAAGGTTCAGCCACGCCCCAGAAGACAAGCCCCATTCCCATCCCTGCCGCAAACAACATTGCGAGCCACGCGCCCCGGCTATAGTTGGGCTGTTCATCGTCTCCTCCCAATCGAATTTTTCCATAGGGACAGATTAATAACCACAGCACAAAGACCAGAAAACCTGCGGTGGTCAGGATGTAGTACCAGCCGAAGGTTTGGGTGACAAAAGAGAGAAGGGATTGAAAAATAGCCCCTGCCGTTTCAGTCCAGATCCCGGCGAAAAGAATGAGGGCAATATTGAATGCACTGGCGGCCATGAAGACTGGTGGGTTCACTCCTTCCCGCCATTCACGTAGAGCTTTATGTATTTGATGCATTTCTTTTTGCGTGATTGTCTAGTTTGCTGCCAGGTGGATTGCCACTAAAAAATCCCGTGATTGATTCACGGCAAGCAAAACTTTCATTGATTTCTATTTCATAGGGTGTCAGTTCCCGTTCCCTTTCTGTGATTATTATTTGAATATGGAAAAAGTTTGGGTAAGCCTCCGCGTCGGCGCCTGATCCATTTCTCCAGCCCGACGATGAAATAGCTTCCAAACCCAACCGCGATGATCGGTCCCCAGGTTTCACCATCGATGGGGGCGGTATGAAACAGGAAATTCATTGAGGGGGTATAGGTAAACAACAATTGAAGTATGATCATCGTAAGTACCCCCCAGGTGACCCAGGGATTACTGAACAGGCCAAGCTGAAACATGGAATGTTCCAGTGAGCGGCAGTTGAAGAGATAAAACAATTCCACCATCACAAAGACATTGACTGCGACGGTCCTGGCTTCCTCCAGGGTGCCACCATTGGCTTGCACCCAAAGGAACAAGCCGAATGCACCGGCGAGGAGGAGTGTTCCGACAAGAAGGATACGCCAGACTAACTCACCCGTCAGTAGGGGACGGGTGGGGTCCCGTGGAGGACGCAGCATAATCCCGTCCTCCTTGGGTTCAAAGGCCAGCATGAGTCCCAGGGCCACGGCTGTGGTCATATTGATCCAGAGAATCTGTACGGGGAGAATTGGTAGGGCGACGCCAGCACCAATAGCCGCTAAAATCACGAGCCCCTCCCCCAAATTCGTGGGAAGGGTCCAGGTAATAAACTTGGTGAGGTTGTCGAAGACGCCTCGACCTTCTTCCACCGCTGCTTCAATCGAGGCGAAGTTGTCATCAGTCAAGACCAGGTCAGCAGCCTCCTTGGCTACCTCAGTTCCACCACGGCCCATTGCCACGCCGATATCGGCCTGTTTGAGGGCTGGAGCATCGTTGACCCCGTCACCGGTCATGGCGACGATGTGTCCACGTGATTGGAAGGCTTCAACTAGCCGCAGTTTCTGTTCTGGTGCCACACGCGCAAACACCATGGTCTGATCGGCAGCCTCCGGTAAATCATTCACCGGCAAGCTAGACAACTCAGATCCCATCAGAACTCGTGGCCCCTCTCTCTGTGAGGGAGTGGGGCCGGCCAGTCCGATCTTCTGAGCAATGACTCGCGCGGTCACGGCATGGTCGCCCGTGATCATCTTAACGGTGAGCCCTGCAGCCTGACAGGCTTGCACTGCTCGGATAGCCTCAGAGCGAGGGGGATCCATCATGCCTTGGAGGCCAAGCCATGTCAGGCCGGACGGAAGCTGGTCCGGGTCCAATGTGTTGGTTTCGGGCTTAACCCTTCCTCGCGCAAATCCTAAGAGGCGAAGGCCGCGTTCCGCGAGGCTCTGAGCTTCCTGTTGGATCCTGTCCGGGTCACAAGGTCGTTTCTTCCCCTTTGAGTCAAGTTCGTAGGTACATAAACTCAAAATTTTTTCCATCGCCCCCTTTAAGTAGATGACTTTTGAATCATCACCAAGCCTGTGGTGGAGGGTCCCCATATATTGCCGTTGCGATTCAAAGGGGATGACGTCGAGACGGGGAAACTGGTTGGAAGCGGTTTCCCACTCAAGCCCGGCCTTCCGAGCAGCTACCAACAACGCGCCTTCGGTGGGATCACCCAGGATCATCCATTGATGATTCCGCTCCACCAATTGGGTGTCGTTGCAGAGTAGCCCGGCTAATACACATTCCTCGAATGCCGGAGCCTCTCCTCGGTTTATAGCCTTACCATCTCGTTGGATTGTTCCAATTGGGTCATATCCTGTTCCGCTTATTTCAAATTCTTGACTTCCGGTCACAATCGCCTGGACGGTCATCTGATTTTCTGTCAGCGTGCCGGTTTTATCTGAACAGATCACCGTGGTACTGCCTAACGTTTCCACTGCGGGCAGTTTGCGAATGATCGCATTGCGCTTTGCCATACGATTGACGCCGATGGCTAAGGTAATCGTCACGGCAGCCGGCAGCCCTTCCGGAATGGCGCCAACAGCTAGGGCCACCGCGGCCATGAACATTTCAACGGCCGACTGTCCCCGCCAAATCCCGATCCCAAAGGTAACCGCAGCTAGCCCCAAAATGCCTATGGTCAATATTTGACTGAAGTGTGCTATTTTTTTTGTCAAAGGAGTGGCAATATCAGCGGCACTGCCAATGAGCTGGTGAATGCGGCCGATTTCCGTCTTGGCTCCCGTATCGACAGCCACACCGACTCCTTGGCCGTAGGTCACGAGGGTTCCGGAGTAGGCCAAATTGCAGCGATCCGCCAAGGCCGTTTCAGCTGGTAGCAATAATTCCTTTTTGGCAACCGGGATGGATTCCCCGGTTAGGGCTGATTCATCAACTTGCAACTCCCGAACGGAAATCAGGCGTAGATCGGCTGGGACCTTATCCCCGGATTGTATGAGGACTACATCTCCTGGCACCATGTCGGATGAGGAAATGTGGTGTTTTTCTCCTTCACGTAAGACCGTGGCCTCCGTTTTGACTATTGACATCAAGGCTTCCAATGCACGTTCAGCCCGGGCTTCTTGAAGATACCCGACGATCGCATTCACCAATACCACCCCGAAAATCACGCTGGAGTCCACCCATTCACCCAGGAGGGCGGTGATGACCGCGGCAGCTAACAAGATGTAGATGAGGGGATGGTGGAATTGCAATAAAAATTGGAGCAACGGACCATGTTGGCGAATTAAGGGCAGTACATTTGCTCCATACCGCCTGAGCCGCCGGGAAGCCTCTTCATGGGTCAAGCCCCGGGAAGCTTCCGTCTCCAATAGCAGAAGCACCTCATGAACAGGGAGCTGGTGTGTGGTGTGATTACCTTGGCTTTCCATCACACGCTCTCACTTCTATAAGGGATCTTGTCTCTAAACATTGAGAACTAAAAGGTAGTAGTTGTGAGACGTTTGATAAAGAAATACCAAACCCAATGCTGCTCGGCACCCTGTGAAAGCTTAAATCGAGGGGGCTTTTGATGAGGCGATTGTTTCACGGAGTTCTCGGGGTTCGGATGTGTGTGGAGTGGGCAGGTCAATCAGATTTGGCGTAATGGGTTCTTGTCAGATCAAACGATACGTTTCTTGGGATGCACTCAAGCACTATAGGACAAACATGCAACCTGATCTCTATTCCTGTTTTTGGTGATTACCCTTGGCTGAGAGTGAAGATCAAGGCAGTGGTGATTGTGGCGATGAGCAGTGTTTGAAGGCCGGCCCATAGCCAAAATGTATGGCTGATCTGTCCGAGATAGACTCCAAGCAAAAATATCATGATGAGGGTGATGACAAAGGCTGATTCAAGAGGAAACGTACTGAATATTTCTATGTGGGGAGCGAGCCATAGTGGCAAGATAATAACCAAGGAAATCGCCAACGGTGCCATACCATTGACCAACGCAATAACGATGGGAAGGAGCCGTGCGGCCTGACCATAGGCGGAGTTGCCTAAATCGGAGACCATGGCTTGCTCTAATTCCTGTAGTTCGCGTTGTTTTTCTGCCGCCTCGCTGATATAGGCACTGCTGACGCCACTCATGCCTAATGCGATAGCCACTCCAAGACAGGCGTTGATGGCTACCGGCAATCTGACATCTTCGCTCACATAAAATCCTACCAGCAGTCCCAACATCGTGAGGGCTCCATCAAAGCCATTGACGATAAAGTATCGTCGAGCAATGACCTGGGAGCCGGTCATGTTGAGAAGCCAACGGAGTTGCTCAATCACGGACACGATCGTTACGTGGGTTCACTCTCTGGAAGGCCATTGGCCACTTCAACCTCATCAATGCTGTGAATGGACCCGCCAAGAGAACTAATCATTTCGGTAATGACGTTGAATGGCACGTGTTTGCCCTCAATGATGAGGAGGACGGTTTCTGTTTTTTCATCCATTGCTGTGACTGTCAGCTTGATTCGACACCCAGGGGTTTTTTCTGAAATGGCAGTAGAGAAATCAAGAGCGTTAGGGGAATGGGGCTTGAGTACGTCCAGCACCACGCGTTTGAGATGAACCATGGGAATGAAACTCCAACATAGAGGTCAGGAGAAAGGCTGGCATGATACCAGATATTGTTCAGTTAACTGAAATCTAGAATATTGGTACGAGGAAAAGCCCTGCGTTCAGGTCATCAGTTCCCTTTGAAATTAACGGCCACGATGATTGGCTCTATCCTCTCTGAGGGTAGATGCACGACTTGCCCTACATCATTGTTCCATACCTTCAAGGTTTGCCAACACCGCATGCAGTAGTTGTCGTCGCTGTTGAAAGGCCTTTTGGGGAAGATCCTGATCGATCGATTCTTGCGCAGATTCTGGCATATTGACCAATGCTTCAGCCTCACCAGTTAACGCCAGGGCATAGGATTCAAGAAATTCATGGGTATTTCCATAGGTCCGCCGAAGAAGTTCTTCGGTTTCCTCATCGAATTTGCCCCATTCTTCTTCATTCCCATGTTCATGCCCCAGATGTTCCAGCTTTTCCAATTGGGCTCGAAACAAACCTAACTGTTGCTGAGGTGAAAATGATGTGTGTGTGTTTGACATGATTGCTCCTCCCTCTTCTTGATAGGTCGCCATCTAATCTCTCTTCTCGATGAGGCCTTTGGTTTCCTAATAACAACAATAGGCAAAACTAGTGCCTGTAATCTGATGAGGGTAGGGGGCTGAGGTATTCTGGGCAAGTCCATAAGGCGTTATTTTTTCGCGATTTTTACGAGAAAGAATCGTGAATGCCTTTCATCGTTCTCAAGCGTTGAGGAAGACTGGGCCTATGGCTTCACTCAAGTGGGGAAAAGTGCGTCATGGTGCGGTCCTTCCGCTCGTTAATTCCACACGAGGACCGAGGCGATGCACCCGGCGAGTTCGATGAGGATGAGCCCAATGGCGATGGGAATGTAGGTCTTTCCCCAAGACAAGCTATTCACTAATTCGGGGTACTCGTATGGCCAACGCCATCCACAGCGAAAGGTAATGGTCCAGGAAGGACAGGCCACGGGGAGCGAAGGCAGTCATACGATCAACGCTTCGATTCTGGTTCTCAAGAGTAGAAAGGCGTGATCGAAGGCCGCCTGGATGTCTTCTTCTGATCCGGTTGCTTTTGCGGGGTCCGGGATACTCCAATGTTGCGTTTGCGGGCTACCTGGAAAGATGGGACAGGTTTCGGCTGCGGCTTCATCGCAGACGGTAACGATGAGGTCGAAGGGTTGCTGGGTCATGTCGTTCCAGGATTTGCTGTAAGGCTGACCGGGATCGATTCCCTGATGCCGCAACGTGGTTAATGCGCGCGCATGTACTTTACCAGCTGGATGGCTGCCCGCACTCGAAGCCTGGTAGCGTCCTTGTCCCAAGTGGTTGATCAGGGCCTCGGCCATGATTGAACGACAGGAGTTTCCGGTACAGAGGACCAGGACTTTGGTAGGAGGAGTGTTGGGCCGTGCGGACATTAACCGCAACAGGTTGTGGACTCTTCCCGAGCTTGTCCTGCTTGGGGTTGGTTCAATTGCCCCGGAGCACAACAGGCTCCATCTCCTGCATCAGTCTGAGGAGAGAAGATGTCCGCGTCTTCCATCGTCCGGTAAGCTTCCCAGGGAATTCCAGCAGGATCCATGACCCAGGACTTATCCGATTTGGCATAACAACAGAGGGTTTCTCCCTCTTCGCCCACGGGGACATTGCCTTCTTGGAGCTGTGTGCGGATATCCTGGAGCTCGTGTTTCTCATCGACCTGAATGCCTAAATGATCCACTCCATTTTTCGAAGCCTTGGTGGAGATGGCCAGGTTGATCCGTGGATCTTCCACCATCCATTTGGCATAGTCTGGTTTACGTTTGGTTGGTTCGGCTCCCAACAATTTGCTGTAAAAGGTGATGGCTGCCTCCAATTGATCGACCCCTATGTGTATATGCAATCGTTTCATGGTTTTCCCTCCTTTTAATGAGTTGTCGGACACTTATTAGAGAGTTCAATGATGCTGCAATTCTTCTTGGCACTGTCACGGACCGTCACCATATCTTCTCGACAGCAGTCCTTCACCATATAGCGAAGCAATTCGTTGAAAAACTCGAAGTTGGCACTGTAGATGATCATGCGACCTTCGCGTCGAGATTGCACAAGGCCGGCATTGCTCATGTGGGAAAGATGGAAGGACAGAGTATTGTGTGGCACCCCTAAGTTGTGGCTCAACGTCCCCGCTTGGATTCCATCTGGGCCATATTCGACCAATAAACGAAATGCCCGAAGTCGGGTTTCTTGAGAGAGTGCATCAAAGGCGAGAAGAGCGTTTTGTATATCCATATGTCTAGAATAATGGACATATAAAGAAAAGTCAAATACTTCTTAGGCGGGAAAGGCCTAAAAAAATATGGCCTTTCCCTTTATGGATCTATTTAAAAAGGTGAAGGGAGTTCAGTGTACGGGGGAGTTATTTCTTTGTGGCTTGAGCCTTAAAGGCTTTATCCTGGGCTTCCCAGTCCAACCGCAGCCGTTCCGAGTATTGTTTGGTCTTTTCTTGCTGGGCACGGATCGCATCGGCATTTTTGATTTGAGCCTCCATGGCATGGGCGATGGCCGGGGAATGGTATTGGTCGTAGATGACCCGGAGTGCTTCGACGGTGGGTGAGGGATAGCCCCGTTTTCGGCAAAATGCCGTCCCGGCCTCGGTAAGGGTTTTGCCATCTTCTTCCACGAGGGCGGTGGTTCCGGGAGGAGGCTCTTTTCCTTCATACCCGTAGAGTTCTCCCGATGCGCCTTCGGCGTATTGCTTGTGTGCTTGAGCCATAAGATGATGATCCTTTCAGTGCAAAGAGAAGAGTGACATCCTGAACGTCCATGGCGTGGATCCAGTCCACGATCAGGGGTAGTGTAAACTGTTTACTACCTCTTACGCACGGATTTTTTTATAGGACCGTATCACCTAGGAGATGGGGTCTGACTGGGGTGGACGGCGATGACGACAGATTTGAAGGAGGGGGGTATGGCTTTTATCTGCCAGGCTGTCGATAGGGAAGTCGGCGATTTCCCCCCAAGGCTATGGGGAGAAATCGCCAGTGCATTCATGTGCTGGGATGCTTAATGCTTTTCGGGCATGGGTTCCCATTTGCCTTTGGGATTTTTTTCGCAATCCTCTTTGCTCATCTTCACCCACCCCTTGCCTTTGCAGGCATTTTTCCCTTCACATTCGTGGCCCATACCTTGGCAATCTCCTTTGCCCTTACACGCATTGACGCCATGACATTGGCCAACGCCTTTGGTCATTTCTCCTGCTTGGGCCGTTTCCGGAGTCCCAAAGGCCGAAGTGGCGAGAAGCCCTGTCAATGCCGCGCTGACCAGTAACGATTTTGGTGCTTTCATAATCCCTCCTTAAAGATGATTGGTGAGTAGGGAGAACATGGCTTTTCCCTGTCGAGTTGGATGCACTCGACATGCTGTCCGAGGTAGGCGCGTTTTGTTACAAAGGAGCGTGCTCTGTGAGCTACCTTACACTTTTGGGAAAGATGGGCTGTGGTTAGCCAGTCGAGAGAAGATTGTTGATCCGTTGAGCGATATCTTCTGGCTTGGTGGTGGGGGCGAAACGATCCCGAACGGCTCCTGTTTGATCGACCAGGAATTTGGTGAAATTCCATTTGATCGCCTCCGATCCCATAAGACCTGGTGCGGCGCCTTTGAGGTATTGATACAAGGGATGGGTATTGGGGCCATTCACTTCAATTTTGGCAAACATGGGAAACGTCACATGATATTTGGTCTGGCAAAAGTTTAGGATTTCCTCGTGAGTTCCGGGGTCCTGACTCCCAAATTGATTGCAGGGAAAACCGAGTACTTCGAAGCCTTTTTCATGAAATTGTTTGTACAGTTGCTCCAGTCCCTCAAATTGCGGGGTGAACCCACATTTTGATGCCGTATTCACGATCAGCAACACCGTATTCTTGTAATCCGAAAGGGCGCACTCTTCTTCGGTTATAGTCTGGCAGGAAATATCATAGATGGCGCTCATGGTTTCGTTTCCTTGTGCGATACTAGAGGGTGGCCACGATTTCATTGATTGGGAGGGTAGCCTAGCATTCGGCAGGGTATGGGGTCATGTGAAAGCCCGCATCGGATAGACTCTCATTTGACAGGTTGGAAGTCGTCCTGTACCCTATCACAAGTTCCGGTTGATTCAGCCCGACGATTGGGACGCGTAATTTCTTCGGGCTTCGCGATCGTATCGCGACCAGATCCTGCTTGGAGCGGACTCCCACCTGATTCTGCTTCCCTCGGTTTTCTGACCACGTACAGATACGATCCTCGTAACAATAAAGGATAGTGTTATGTCTACAACTGTGTTGTCTCAGTTTGGTGCGCTCGGTGTGTCCGCGCGCTTAGTCGAAGCCTTGGAAAAGGCTGGGCTTTTAGAGCCTACCCCCATTCAAGCCAAGGCCATTCCTGCTGCAATGGAAGGACGAGATGTATTGGGGTGTGCGCAAACCGGTACCGGAAAAACCGCGGCATTTGTCATTCCCATGATTGAAAAACTGGCCGGAGGGCCGAAAGGCAAACCGCGGGCTTTAATCTTGGCCCCCACTCGCGAATTGGCATTTCAGATTCAGGCCACCGTCGATAAGCTCGGACGGGCCTGCCGCATTTATGCGACGACGCTCGTGGGCGGTGCGGATATGCATGCACAGGTTCGTGGCCTGCGACAACGACCTGATGTCATCATTGCCACACCCGGCCGCTTATTGGATCACATGTGGCAGGGCACCGTTATGTTGAATGATTTGCAAGTGGTGGTCTTGGATGAGTCCGATCGGATGTTGGATATGGGATTCGCTCCCCAACTCAATCAAATTATCGAGGCCTTACCGGAAGACCGCCAAACCCTGTTGTTTTCTGCGACTATGCCTGCTGACTTGAGCGATTTAGCACGGATGTCTTTACAGAATCCATTTAAAGCTATGGTAGCGAAGTCCGCGACTCCCGCCGAGGGGGTGACCCATACCGTCCATCACACGGTTCCCTCGGATAAAACCAACTTGTTGCTTTCTTTATTAAAAGAGACTCAGGACTCTGTGTTGGTTTTTACCCGGACGAAGCATCGAGCGGATCGGATTGGTGATACGTTGGACCGGGTTGGCCATAAAGCGGCGGTTCTGCATGGTGGGCGCCGGCTGAATCACCGTCGGGCTGCTCTTGAAGGATTCCGGCGTGGTCGCTTTCAAATCCTTGTTGCGACCGACATTGCCGCCAGAGGATTAGATGTCGCGAATATCCGTCACGTCATTAATTATGATTTGCCGAATGTTCCTGAAGACTATGTCCATCGAATCGGGCGAACGGCCAGGATGAAAGCCACTGGATGGGCGACGAGTTTTGTCACCGCAGAAGATAATCGGTCCCTGCGAGCGATTGAACAATTACTTGGGAAACCGGTTCCATGTGCCCCGGGGAGTCGAAAACCTAGCCGCTCAAACGGATTGGACCGCCGTCGGCCACGACGAAGTGCTGAAAACGGTCCTCAAAATGGTGAAGGCTACTCCAGAAATCGAGAGGAAGGGAATGGGCATTCTCCTTTTGCCCGTCCTCGCCGTCGCCGGGCTCCTCGCCGATCCGACCATTAAAAATTTTAAGAAGAAGAGTTCCCGTAGGTTTTTGCCTATGGGAACCCTTTAACTGGACTACCTCTCAAAAGGCTTGGCTATTCCGCCTCTGTCTGGGCCGGTTCTTGAATATCCAGAATCTTGACGTCAAAGTAGAGCGTTTTCCCTGCCAGGGGGTGATTGAAGTCAAGGACCACGACTTGCTCTTTGACCTCTTTCACACGAGAAATATGGACGCGACCCTGGTCATCCTGTCCCCGTAACTGCATCCCAATCTTTCGGCCTTGTGGAGGAATTTTGTCGATGGGTACCTCCTGAATGGCCTGTGGGTTGACGTTTCCGTAGGCGTGTTCTGGATCTACCGTGACTTGTTTGGTCTCGCCGGTCTTCATCCCATTTAGCGCTGTTTCAAGTCCAGGAATGATCTGATGCGATCCTTGTGTAAAGGTCAGTGGATCTTTGCCAACGTTGGTGTCGATGACTTGCTTGTCTTCTAACGTCAGCGTGTATTCCATGGAAATAATTTTTCCATCCGAAATGGTCAAGGGATGATTTGTTTCTGCGTACAGGGAGGAAACCAGGGTTGATGATAACGCGAGGATACCGCACACGGCTCCCAATGTATTCTTCCATTCCAACATGAGATGGTCCTTTACGATCAAAAAGGTGAGTGAGGGGTAGGCTGGAGAATGATCGCGGAACGAAGTCGGCGGTGACGATGCTGCGCGGATCCAGACTATGATGGACAACTGTTTCTCACTATATCAGATTCTCCAAGGGGTGGCTATGAATGTCGCTCTTTCTTGGGAGGTCTATGGAAGCTGTTGAGAACGGTTGTCGGTTTGCTCATACCCTTTAGAAAAAACCTGTGATAGCCTGGGGAGAACGGGTGCTGGAAGGCCGATAGCGATCTCTCCATATTCCCCGTTGATTGAACATTGGGGCACAATGTCAGGGGGCTCTATCATGAAACGAATCTTCAAAAGTCTCATGGTTTTAGTGGTCTTAGGGGCCATCTTGGTCTTTTTTTTGGGGATGTTTCTCAATACCTTCGTTGAGAAAGGGGTAGAAGTCTTTGGGCCGCAAATTACTGGGACCTCGATGACTCTTCAATCCGTTGATCTTTCTCCGTGGTCCGGCGTCGGTCACTTAGAACAGCTTGTGGTGGGAAACCCTCAAGGATTTGAAACTCCTTATGCGTTTAAATTAGGAATGGTCCATGTTGAAGCGGACCTTCCATCGGTTGTCTCGGATACCTTGATTATTAGGGAAATTGTGATTGATGGTCCCGAGATTAACTTCGAGGGTACCCTTGCCGGAAGTAATATTTCCAAGAT
This sequence comes from Nitrospirales bacterium, assembly GCA_965223275.1. Taxonomy (GTDB): domain Bacteria; phylum Nitrospirota; class Nitrospiria; order Nitrospirales; family UBA8639; genus Nitrospira_E. Next base: position 540,555 of record OZ244992.1, on the reverse strand, counting down.
TCAGGAAAACGTGGACGCCTTCCTCAAGTCAGAGGACACCATCGAAGCTGATCCCCGAATTGAGAGTGAGGAAGGCAAAGAAAAGAAATTGGTGATTGATGAGTTTATCCTGAAAAATGCCAGCGTGCACCTCAGCACCCCGCTGTTAAAAGGCAAAGATGTGTCTATCCCCTTGCCTGACATTCATATGCGGGGCATTGGAAATGAATCTGACGGCGCAACCCTTGGGGAGGTGTTTGGGATAATTTTCTCCAGAGTCAATTCAGGGGTTTTAGATGCTATCGCGGATAGTGGACAAGTCTTTGGGGGAGGATTGAAAAAGATTGGGGATTCATTGGATTCCTTAAAAGAACAAGCTGAAGAGTCCGGGTCAGAAATTCTTGAGGGAGTCAAAGGCCTTTTTGATTAACGTAGGGGAAGCAGGTATCCTACATGCCACGGATGATGTGCCATGGAATATAAAATGGAACCCAATCCCAAAATCGTCAAGGCCAAGCAAAAGATGGCTCTGCACCGACGTGAGTTTGGCTGTCGGGAGGTTGATGAACCTCAGGATGATCGTTTACCTCCAGGGCAGCACCTCGTCAATAATTTTCCCGTTTTGGATCTCGGGTACAAACCCTCCATTAATTTGGAAGAGTGGACGTTAACGATCGATGGGGCCGTGTCTCAACCGACGACGTGGGGTTGGAGTGATTTTCAGGCTCAACCTACGGCTCACATCCATGCCGATTTTCATTGTGTGACGACCTGGAGTATGTTGGACAATGATTGGCAGGGTGTGACCTTTCAACACCTCCTTCAGGTCGTTCAGCCCCACCCTTCGGCGAAATATGTATTGTTTGAATCGTATGATGATTACACCACTAATCTCCCCCTTTCGGTGTGTGATGATGATGTGGTCCTAGCCACCCATTGGAATGGCCGGCCATTGAGTAAAGATCACGGCGGACCGGTGCGGATGATCGTTCCGAAGCGCTATGCCTGGAAGGGAGCGAAATGGATAAAAACCATTACCTTTTCTGAGCAAGACCAACGTGGCTTTTGGGAGGTTCGGGGTTATTCCAACACCGCGTTGCCTTGGGAAGATGATCGTTACGGATAAATATTTCTAGGTGATGGACTGGCACCTGTTGTTGAGTGTCTGTTGGTGCTTCTGCGTTGATTCGTTCCCCCATTCCGGTAATTTCTCGCTGATTTGAAAGCCTTTCACATTACAAAAGTTGAAGCGTGGCCCGTGACCCTACCTCTTCGGGCGTCTTTTGTGGTCGCGACCGGCGCCATGGATGTTGCACACAATCTCTTCGTTCGAGTCACCCTCCAGAGTGGGATGGTGGGGTATGGGGAAGTGGCGCCATTTCCTGATATTTCCGGGGAAGATCAGGCTTCCAGTCTGAAGGCCTTTCCTCAAGCCGCCGGTCTTCTGATCGGCCAATCGGCTACCCATTACCGGAGCCTGTTCTCTCAGCTTGGTGAAGTGATTGGGGAGTTTCCAGCTCTGCGGTGTGGAGTCGAAACCGCGGTCCTTGATGCGTTAGCCAGGGAAATGAAGGTCCCTCTTTGGGGGTTCTGGGGTGGGAAGGATGTTCGGGCGCGAGAAACGGATGTGACGTTGCCGATCGGTGGAATTGATGAAGTGGTAACGACGGCCACTGATTGGTATAAACGGGGGTTTCGACAGTTGAAGATGAAAGTTGGGCAGGATGTGGAAGCGGATATCCGGCGGGTCGAGGCTGTTGGGCGAGCCTGCCCCAAAGCCTCATTCGTCATCGATGCGAATCAGGGTTTTTCGTATGAGGACGCTCGCCATTTTCTGTCGTCTCTGGAAAAAATGAAGGCTCCTGTATTGGTCATGGAACAGCCTCTTCAGCGAGATCGGATTGAGGAACTCGTGGAATTACAACATCACGCGCGAATGCCGCTTGCCGCAGATGAGTCGTTGCGATCTCTTGCCGATGCGATGGAACTGATTCGTCTTCAGGCGGTGAGGGTGTTCAATATCAAGATCACCAAATGCGGAGTGTTGGACTCTTTGGCCATCGTTGAACTTGCACAAGCCTCAGGAGTGGAGTTGATGATTGGAGGCATGGTGGAAAGCCGTGTGGCGATGGGCTGTTCTTGGAGTATTGTGCTGGGATTCGGCGGGTTCACCGTGTTGGATTTGGATATGCCATTGTTACTGGCTGTGGATCCTGTTGAGGGTGGCTATCAGTATGACGGACCCCGGATGCATGTTGAAACCGCATCAGGACTCGGGCTGGAACTTCCTTCCCCACCTTCGTCCTCATTGATTCGTGTTGATTAACGTTCAATCAGAACCCTTGTGCCTTTTGACATGTGCTTGCCACGATTCTGTTTTCCTGGGTAGGATAAATGAGTATCCGATTTTTACTTCCCCTCACAATAGGATGGTGATGAATGAGACGACATAATTGGTGTGGGCTAGGCTTACTCCAGTTCATGGGGACGATGATCGTCTGGTTGGTGTTTATGGGAGTCGGCCAGGCCCAGGAATTGAGTGCGTTTGAAAAGCGGGTGACCGAACATCGTTTAAAAAACGGATGGACGTTTATTCTTGTTGAACGACCAGTCGCACCCGTATTTTCCTTCATGACTCGAGTCAATGTGGGTTCCGCGCAAGAAGGGGCGGGACGAACCGGTTTGGCCCACATGTTCGAACATATGGCCTTTAAGGGAACCCCTCGCTTGGGAACCACGAACTATGAAAAAGAAAAATTAGCTTTAGCTGCCCTGGAAGATGCCTATCAGGCCTATCAAACCGAAAAACTCTCACGGCATGCAGATCCTGAGCGGGTGAAAGAACTGTATCAGACGTTTAAAGCCCGGCAACAGGATGCCGGGCAATATGTGGTGAAGAATGAATTTGGTGATATCATCGAGCGTGAAGGGGGTGTGTCATTAAATGCCTTCACGGGAGCTGATGTCACCGGGTATTTTTATTCGTTACCTGCCAATAAAGTTGAATTGTTTGCGTACCTGGAATCTGAACGGTTTCTCCATCCTGTGTTTCGGGAGTTTTATAAGGAACGGGATGTGGTGATGGAGGAACGCCGGTTGCGAACCGAAAGCCAGCCATTCGGCCGTTTGTTGGAACAGTTCGTTTCCACCGCGTTCATGGCGCATCCCTATCATCATCCCGTCATCGGTCATGCCAGTGATATTCAGACTTACACGATGACTGACGCCAAAGCCTTCTACAAAACCCACTATGTTCCGGCGAATATGATCACGGCCATTGTCGGAGATATTAACCCCAAAGTTGTGATTCCTTTATTGGAAAAATATTTTGGGCGAATTCCGGCCGGTCCTCCCCCGCCGGCACTTCGGACGGTCGAACCTCAGTCCACGACGGAAAAAACGGTCGTATTACAAGATCCCTCTCAGCCCCTCTATTTGGAGGGATACCATAAGCCATCGGTCATGCATACCGATCAGCCTGTGTATGATGCCATCGACGATATTCTGACCAATGGGCGGACATCCCGGTTATATCGTTCGTTAGTTCGGGACCAACAGATTGCGGTGTCGGTTGGAGCATATTCGGCTTATCCTGGAGATAAGTATCCTCATTTGTGGCTGGCCTATGCAGTGCCGGGAAGGGGCGTGTCCAACCAAACGGTTCAGAAAGCCCTTCGGCAGGAATTTCAGCGATTAACTGCTACGGATGTCACGGACGATGAGTTGGCTCGTTTCCGAACGCGGGCCAAGGCCGGTCTATTGCGATCTCTCAAGAATAATCTGGGGTTAGCGATGCATCTGACCGATTATCATCTCTTGTTCGGGGATTGGCGAGAGTTATTCCGGTATATCGAACGATTCGATCATGTGACGAAAGCGGATATTCGACGTGTGGCCTCCACGCTCTTTCGGCCTACGAATAGAGTCGTGGGAATGATCGAAACGGTCCCGCCAACAGGTGCACCAGTTCCAACCTCGGCCGAGGAGGTACGATCATGATGTTGAAATCTCGACCGCGCCGTTGGTTTCGGTGGTTGATAGGTATAAGTGTGGTGCTCGGATTCGTTCAGGTGGCTTATGGACAAGTGAAGACCGTGGAGGAATTGCAGTATCCTCCACTTCCCGAATTGGTGATCCCCAAACCGGAACGTGTGGTGTTTGACAATGGGATGGTGGTGTTGTTGATGGAAGATCATGAATTGCCCCTGGTCTCAGTCACAGCCTTGATCCGCACTGGTTCTCGCTTAGAACCCAGGGATAAAACCGGTTTGGCATCATTAACGGGTACCGTTCTGCGGAGCGGCGGTACTCAACGACGTTCGGGTGATGAATTGGATGAGTACCTGGAAGGCAAGGCCGCCATGATCGAGACGGGCATTGGCGACACTTCCGGCTCGGCTTCCATGAGTTCTCTCGCGGAAGACTTTCCCGAGGTGTTGAAGGTCTTCGCTGAAGTGCTTCGGACGCCGAAATTTGCCGAAAATAAATTGCAAATCGCTAAAAATCAGACCATGGCCGGGATTTCTCGTCAGAATGACAATCCGGACGGCATTGTCTCTCGGGAGTATAAAAAACTCGTGTATGGTGATGCTTCTCCGTATACCTGGGTTCCCACGTATGCCTCTATCGGATCAATTACGAGAGAAGATATGATCCAATGGCATCGGACCTACTTTCACCCCAATCGGATGATACTGGGCGTGTCTGGTGATTTTCGCAAGGCCGAAACTCTGGCCTTATTAAAGCAAGTGTTTGGAGATTGGCCCAAGGGGCCACCCGTGACCGATGGTCCTGCATTCGTTCAGGATCAGGTCAAGGCGGGGGTGTATTATATCGAAAAAAATGATATGACTCAGGCCAAGATTGCCATGGGACATCTGGGAATTCGCCGAGATCATCCCGATTATTTCCCTTTGGTGGTGGTCAATCAGATTCTATCTGGTTCTTTTGGTGCTCGTTTGTTTTCCAATGTCCGGTCTAAACAAGGTTTGGCCTATGATGTACATGGTGGTGTGGGCTTTAACTGGGATTTTCCCGGGATGGCCATTCTTTCTATGTCCACCAAAACGCAGACGACCGGGCGAGGCATCGATGCGTTGATTGCCGAAGCCCAAAACATGGTTGCTAATCCTCCGGATGAAGAGGAAGTCGCAAAAGCGAAGGCGAGTATTCTCAATTCATTTGTCTTTTCCGTGGATTCCCCTTCCAAAGTCTTAGGGAAATACTTGACCTATGAATATTATGGATACCCCTCGACCTGGCTCGCACGTTTTCGCCAAGGAATAGAGAAGGTTGCGACAGCCGACGTTCGCCGTGCAGCCCAATCCCACCTGCGTCCCAAAGAATTTGCCATTCTCGTGGTTGGCCCACGAGAGGGGACAAAGCCCGCATTAACTCGGTATGAGCATATTCAGGAATTGGATATTCGTATTCCGGATCCTCCCGGTGGGGTTTAGAGCGAGGCACATTATGCATGGGAGGCGGCTTGTTGAGACGAGGTCATAATGGTTGTAGCCTCATGAGGGGGGAACGTTCATGACACAGATTAGGTTAGTCGGCACCTTTTATCATCTTTGTCTTCCACTGGTAGGCCTGGTGTTGGGGAGTCTCCTCCTTGTTGGGTGTGAGACAAATCCGTATACCAATCGATCCCAATTTCTTATCATGCCCGAAGGGTATATGAACGAAATGGGGGCCTCGCAATATCAACAAATGTTAAAGGATCCTGAATTAACCCTCTCGAAAGATCCACGAGAAATCAATCCTGTCAAACGAGTAGCTGCCAGGATTATCGAAGCGGCAAAACGGTCCCGGTATGCCCAGACAGCGAGACAATTCGATTGGGAAGTGACGGTCATTAAGGATGATAATACGAAGAATGCGTGGGCGCTTCCTGGAGGAAAGATGGCCGTGTATACAGGAATCTTCCCTATGGCGCAAAACGAAGCCGGGTTGGCGGCGATAATGGGGCACGAAGTGGTCCATGCGTTGGCGCAACATGGGGGAGAGCGTATGAGCCAAGGGTTGATGGCCCAGTTGGGAATGACTGCGGCGGCTATCGCGCTTTCCACACAAGGGTATAGCCCGGCCATGAATCAATTGGCTTTGCAATCGATGGGAGTGGCTGTTCAGGCAGGAGTCCTTCTTCCCTTCAGTCGGAAGCATGAATCGGAAGCCGATTACGTTGGCGTCTTGCTGGCCGCTGACGCTGGGTATGATCCACGTGAAGCGATTCGGATTTGGGAACGAATGGCGGCGGCTTCTGCCGGAGCCCCGCCGGAATTCCTTTCCACGCATCCAGCTAATGAGACCCGAATCGCTGATTTGAAACGATGGATGCCGGAAGCGCTCGCGATTTATCAGAAAGCCCCAAAAGCCCGGGTTGGGACCTTGCCGAAAATCACTCCGGCGCCCACGCCGAAGGCTCCACCCTCCAAGTCCGGTGCCCCAGCGCATCAGCCTCGATAATTTTTTAACCGGATGGCCCGTTTTCAGAATTCTATGATCGGTCCTCGATCATTTCCCTCTGAGGTAAAACAGTCAATCGCCTCACTGGTTTCGTGGTGGGCCGTGTTCACCATGGTGCTCTTATTCGGATGCGGAAGAGGGGAAACCGTCGTTGAAATTGCTTTGCATCCGACCAAACCACGTATCATCTACATCGCGACCAATGATTATATTTTTAAATCCCGAGATTTTGGGCAAACGTGGCAAAACATGTCTTCTGGCATGACCCATTCTCGTGTGATTGCCTTGGCGATTGATCCACTGTTTCCGGCCAATGTGTTAGCTGGAACGAAAGGGGATGCGGTGTTTAAGAGTTATGATGGTGGTCAACGGTGGACCTCGCGGCGGACAGGGTTACACGATGTGACGATTTCGTCCGTGGTGCACCAATTAGTCTATGCCCCAGGGTCCAGTAGCCATGTTTTTGCGGCGACGTCCTTAGGAGTCTTTGAGTCGGAAGATGGAGGGGAAACGTGGCAAAAACGCATGGAGGGTATGAAGGAGGTGTTAATGGTCATTACCCTCGCGATTGACCCGCAACAGCCTCAAACCTTGTATGCCGGAACGAGTGGTGGTGTGTATAAATCCCTGAATGGCGGGAAGAATTGGAAAAAAATCAACACGGGGTTGGTCGCGAAAGAAGTATTGAAGTCATCGAGGGCCTTGGGGGTCACCAGGATAAAGGTTGATCCTCATAATCCCGATAGGGTGTATACAGCTACGTTGAGTGGTTTGTTTGTCACGCAAAATGGCGGAGAATCGTGGGTGCGAATTGGTACGGACCTCCCCGATCATATGTTAAGCGATTTATTCATAGATCATACCCAACCTCATATTGTGTATGTGACTCACCGAAACGGTGTCTCTCGAAGCGAAGACGGAGGACAAATTTGGGAGTCCAGAAATACCGGGCTCACCAATCTCAATATTCGTGCCATGGCGATGAACCCCAAAGATTCGCGTCTCATATATGTCGGAACAAACGGGAAAGGGTTGTTTCGAAGTGGGAATGCTGGTGAAGCTTGGGAGCCTGTCCCGCTCAAGATCGGGTCAACAAACACGCTTGGGCTCTCGACGTCTTTTCAATTGCAATCCGATGTGTAGGGGTTTAAGATCTTCCCACACGCACATTTATTTTTCATGATCATGAATCTAGTGACATAAGGAAGCCTACACGTGGCGTTTTGGGATTCCAAGCAAGGTCGCAGTCGGGCAGATGCTGTCTGTTCCTTTTGCGGGCGTGCAAAGGGTGGGGTGACCAATCTGATTCAAGCTCCCACCAAGCAAGTTTGTGGTCAATGCCAAGCGCCGGGTCATGTGTTAATTTGTGCCGATTGCGTTCAGCAGTGTTCCAAATTCCTTGGTGGCCAGACAGAAGCCAATCCTCCATTGGAGGTTCCATCGGGTCCGTTACCCACCCCTCCTGAGATCAAGGCCATTCTGGATCAATATGTGATCGGCCAGGGAAGAGCCAAAAAAATTCTTTCCGTCGCCGTGCACAACCATTATAAACGGGTGTTCAGCGGAAAAGATCTTCCCGATGTGGAATTGGAAAAAGGCAATGTGATGTTGATCGGTCCCACCGGGACGGGGAAAACTCTCCTGGCGCGGACTTTGGCAAAGATATTACAAGTGCCTTTCGCCATCGCAGATGCCACCACTGTGACAGAGGCGGGTTATGTCGGGGAAGATGTAGAAAATGTCGTCCTCAAGTTATTGCAATCCTGCGACTTTAATATGGCCCAGGCTCAGGTGGGGATCATCTATATTGACGAAATCGATAAAATCAGCCGTCGGTCTGAGAGTGCGTCCATTACTCGGGATGTATCGGGAGAAGGTGTTCAACAGGCCTTGTTGAAGTTGGTGGAGGGTACCATCTGTAACGTGCCCCCAAAAGGCGGACGAAAACATCCTGAACAAGAGTTTCTTCGGGTCGATACGAGCAATATTCTCTTCATTTGTGGCGGAGCCTTCGTCGGCGTCGAAGATATTATCGCTCAAAGGACCAATCAGAAGCGGTTAGGGTTTGAAATGAGTGCGACGAACGGACATCCGATTCCTGTTCAACAATTAATGGCGAAGGTCAAACCCGAAGATTTATTGAAGTATGGGCTGATCCCGGAATTTGTTGGCCGGTTTCCCGTCATGGCAACCCTGGACGAACTGCACGAAGATGACCTCATTCGGGTATTACAGGAACCCAAGAATGCGCTGATCAAACAGTATAAGGGATTATTCCAATTAGACGACGTCGAATTAGATTTTACTCCTGAGGCGATTCGGGCTATTGCGGTTCAGGCGTCCTCGATGAAAACGGGAGCTCGAGGGTTACGGTCGATTCTTGAAGAGGCAATGTTGGACCTCATGTATGATGTCCCGGCCTTGAAAGAAGTCAAGCAAGTCGTCCTGACCGAGGGTGTTATCGCTGGCACGGAAAAACCCCAATTGATTAAATAATGGGCGATTTGTCTGATTTACCTACACATTTTCCCCTTTATTGCTTTATTGGTTGTTCTGTCTTATGCTATGTACAAGATGTTCATCACGAAGTCTGGGCCGCGTGATGAATGGTTCGTGTGAAGTGGCCCTTCACTGATGTTGTTTTGCGGTCGCATCCTTAAGGAATCTGATTGGAAGTTAGTCCTAAGTCGCCTCCTGTTTCGCGTTCTCGGGCCGTTCCTTCCCTTCTCATCTCCTCAAATCGTGCAAAACACCATCGCTTTTAGAAGGAGGGACCCCGATGGGTTCAAAGATTTATGTGGGTGGTTTGCCCTATTCCACCGCTGAGCAGGAATTGGCTGACCTGTTTGGACAGCATGGAAGCGTTCAATCAGCCAAGATTATCACTGATAAGTACACAGGCCAGTCCCGTGGATTTGGGTTTGTGGAAATGGGCTCGGATGACGAGGCCAAAACGGCGATTGATGCGCTGAATGGGACGGAATTAGGTGGACGGACCCTCACTGTGAACGAGGCGAAACCTCAAGCTCCCCGGACAGGTGGATTTGGTGGAAACCGCGGCGGGGGTGGACGAGGTCGTCCAGGTGGTCGAGGAGGCGGAGATCGGTGGTAAGACACTGAATCACCAACCATGAATGGTATAAAGCGGGGAATCTTTTCGAAGGTTCCCCGCTTTTTTTTGACCTTGGGTAACGAATGTGAAACATAGTAGAATGAAACACCAGGCTCTTCAATGTGGGTGTCCGTTCAGCCATGTTGTTCTCGTGAGCCAGCTCGTGTGTTGTTTGATATTTGTATGAGTGATCATCAGCCATTGACCCCTCCTGAAGATTCGGTGAGTGCCCGGTCGTTTCCAGGCACATCTTCTTCCTCCGGCAAACCATCAGCCTTAGACCTGATCGATCAATGCTTGTCGTCCCTCCCGGAGGGTGACTCCCGGCTTCCCCTGCTGTATCAACTGCGGCAGCGATTTGAAGAACTGTCCTCCTCAGCCAAACATCAGGAAATTGAGTTGAAGAAATTGCAAGAGGTGGTGGAAAAACTCACGGCCCCCGCCAATCGCTTAGGGACGCTCACGGCTAAACTCGGAGAAGACCGTGTGCGAATCATGGTCGGTGGGGCGGAATACGTCGCTAACCTCGACCCGCGTTTGGAAGAAGAAACTCTGAAGGTTGGACATCAAATTTTAGTGAATGATGCTTATGTCGTCATCCAGACATTGGGCTATGATGCCAATGGACCCATCGTTAAAATTCAAGAGATTCTCGAAGACGGACGGTTGCGCATCGATCAGGACATGGGGAGACAAGGCATGTGTATCCATCGGTCGGAGGATCTTGTAGCGACCACGCTCAAAGTTGGTGATGAAGTTCGTCTTGATCCTACCGCCCGAATTGCCATCGAACGATTGGAGCGAACGGCCGCACGTTCCCATTTGCTCGCGGAAGTTCCGAAGGTTGGCTGGGAAAATATCGGGGGACAGGATGACGCGATCGCCGCCATTCGGCGTGCCATTGAATATCCACTTCTTCACGAAGATGTCTTTGAGCGATTTCGTTTTCAGCAGCCGAAAGGATTTTTGCTTCACGGGCCTCCAGGATGTGGGAAAACACTGATTGGTCAAGCGACGGCCGCGAGTTTAGGTCGCCTATTGGCCTCGCATTCCACATCTCAATCGTCTTCCCACGAGTCCCACGCACCTTCTCAGGAACAGGGCAGTGATTCCCCTATTACAGGGGGGACGTTCTTGCATGTCAAAGGACCGGAGATTCTCAATATGTGGGTAGGAGAGTCCGAACGGATGGTTCGAGACTTGTTCGCGCAGGCCCGACAAGAGCGCCAGTCCGGAAAACTCCCCTTCATCTTTATCGATGAAGCTGAATCAATTTTAGGGACTCGTCGGGCCGTTCGTTCCTACAATGTCGCGAATACCTTGGTGCCGATGTTCTGTGCCGAGTTGGATGGTATTGAGCAACTCTCTCAAGTCGTCGTGATCCTTGCCTCGAATCGTCCTGATCTGATCGACCCTGCAGTTCTTCGCCCAGGACGAATCGATCGAAAGATTAAAGTGGGCCGGCCTGGCAGAAAAGAAGCGACGGAAATTTTGCGAGTGTATCTGAATGAAGACTTGCCCTATGCCCCTTCTCTCCGCAGCGACGGAACCCCATCTCAGGAGTTCGTGCACACGATCTCAGAACGTATATTGGATCATCTCTTCAGGCCAGTTCCGGAAAATCGTGTGCTGTCGATTCGTTTACGAAATGGACGGCGAGAAACGTTGTATCGGCAAGATCTGATCAGTGGGGCCGTGTTAGCCGGAATTGTTCGTCGTGCCAAAGAACGAGCCATCGAGCGGGTCATTCAAGATTCTCAGCCCTCTGAGTCCGGTCTGATTGTGGAAGATTTCCTGTCGGCCATCGATCAAGAATTTTTAGAAAGCGAAATTTTCCCTCCCGATGACTCAGCCGAGGAATGGTTGAAGTTGTTGGATTATCACCCTGATCAAGTCGTGGGTGTCTCCCCTTTACGAGGGGGGAAGGACATGGATCGATCACTTTCCTCGCAAATCATTTAAGGATGTTGGTGCCAAGAGTCGAGTCACAGGGATTGCCTCCTTGGAAAGCCAATCGTCGGCTTCTGCGAGTACGACCATGACACTCCTTCGTCTTTTTGGGATTGAAACGGAATATGGCATTGCACGGGATGATGCGCCATCAGCCGATCCGGTAGTGGAATCCATGGAATTAGTGCGGGCCTATCTGAAAGGGCAGTTTACCCGTAAGTGGGATTATCAGAGAGAAAATCCTCACGAAGATCAACGGGGGTTTCGGGTCTCCGAATTAGCTCAGGATAGGGAAGAAGCCCAATTTGCCGAGCAAGATGCCCATCGACCGTTTTCATTCTATGAAATGAAGAGCGACTTGATCCTCACCAATGGGGCTCGATTTTATAACGATCATACCCACCCTGAATATTCCACTCCCGAGTGCCGATCGTTAAAAGCCCTTGTAGCCCATGACCGTGCGGGTGAACGCATTCTTTTTAAGGCTGCCCAACGTCGCAATGCAGATCTTGGGGAATCGGTGATTCAGCTGTATAAAAATAATACCGATTTCCATGGACACAGTTACGGTTGCCACGACAATTATCTTGTCTCTCGCCACGTTGAGTTTGAAGAGCTTGTGCGTGGACTGATGCCGTTTTTAGTCAGCCGACAACTGTATGCGGGTGCCGGGAAAGTCGGTCGTGAAGCTCAAGAACAGGGGCATTCCCCCGGTGGCTATCAACTCTCCCAGCGGGCAGATTTTATGGAAGCTGAGTTAGGGGTGGATACGATGCACAATCGTCCGATCCTCAACACCCGAGATGAGCCACATGCGAATCCTCAACGTTTTCGTCGACTTCATCTGATCCTGGGTGATGCCAATATGTGCGAATATGCCACAGCTCTTAAGGTGGGAACGACCCGGGTGGTGTTGGATATGATTGCCAAGGGGTTTTCTCCTGCATTGGAGTTGGCTGAACCGGTTCGGGCGATCCGGCTTTTTTCTCAAGATCCTTCCCTCAAAGCGGTCGCGGAATTATCAGGAAAAGGCAACGTGTCGGCATTGGACCTTCAACGCTACTATGTCGGTGAGGCCCGTCGAATGTTCCCTGACGTCGATGAGGAAACCAACTGGATTCTTCAAGAATGGGAACTGGTATTGGATGCCCTGGAACAGGAACCAGAACGGTTGGTTGGAAAAGTGGATTGGATTACCAAACGATGGTTGTTGGAGACGTTTATGCAAGAGGAAGGCATTGGGTTAGATGATCCATGGATGGCCAGCCTGGACTTGGAATATCATAATATCGATCCGGAACGAGGCTTGTTCATGGGATTAGAAGCTGAAGGTACTACGACAAAAATTTGTCATGAATCGGACATTCAAGAGGCCATAGAACACGGTCCTGTCGATACCCGAGGAGGCATTCGTGGGGCTTGTGTGAAGCGATTCGGAGATCGTTTGGTCTCAAGCCAATGGGAGCGTCTGACCTTTGCCGGATCCACACCCGTGGTGTTTGATCTAGGGGACCATCTGGATCCGGAATCGGTGGCCGCCTGTTGGAAAGCGGTAGAAGCCGCCCACACGCCCGAAGACTTACTTCATGTCGTGTCAACCTGATCATGTATAGGAGGAGAAAAAGATGAAGAAACGCCACAATCAGGTTGTCAGGTATTCGATACAATTCGACAGGAAGGAACGTCCTGCCGATCCTCTTCCCAAGCCACCTGGGCCACGGGAAGAAGATCCCGGCCCGACTCGTCCCGAGACGGGCTCGCCTTCTCGGGATAATTTATTGAAACGTATGCGCCGTGTCGATCCGAAACAGGCGGAGCGCTACCGGCAACGAACGGGAGAATAGCTGTGATGAACCGGCAAGGGGATTTTCTGCGGGTCCTTGAAGATCATGGGTATGCCTTTCAAAGTCTCCCCTCTGATCGAACCACCTCAGCGGGTATATGGGATTCCGCCGTCACCCAGGGCACGACCGTGTTTGGGATGAAATACCGTGACGGAGTGTTAGTTGCCGGGGATCGCCGGGCCACCGCAGGGAATGTGGTGATGTATGACCGAACCGATAAAGTGCTAGAACTGGATCGATATTCTGTGCTGGCGATCGCTGGAGTGCCGGCTACGGCATTCGAGATGGCCAGGGTGTTAGAGCATTCCTTTAAATATTATCGAAGAAGCCAGTTGCAAGAATTAAGTTTCGATGGAAAACTCCGTGCTCTGTCGACCTTGTTGAAGGGAAATGCTCCTGCGGCCATCGCGGGAACCGGGACCGTGGCCCCTATTTTTGCCGGATATGATGCGCATGACGATTGTGGAAAGATTTTCTTTTACGACATTCTGGGGGCGGAATTCGAGGGAGTGGAATATGCGGTGTCGGGTTCAGGGTCGGCGACGATCAGAGGTATTTTGTACTACATGAATCGTTGGGGGACTGGGCCAGTGGGTCAAATGGATGAAGAGGAAGCTCTGACCTTGGTCCTGCGGTTGATGACTAGCGCGGCCGAATTCGATTCGGCGACTGGTGGAGTGGATCCCCAAGCTCATTTATACCCGATCGTGAAGCGGATTTCCTCTCATGGGGTCGAGAGTATTCCGATGGAGCGCTTGCAACAACTTTTTGCGGGGCGGGTATTAAACGATGTATGAAGAGCCTTATCGGTGGATAGAAGCTGTCGCGAATCGCCGGACGTATCTCGATGATCAATTCGCGGAGGGCAATCCCTTGATTGGGGTCTCCTTCGACGATGGAATTCTCATTATCACCTGTCATCGAGGGACGCCAAAAATTTATGAGATCTACGATCGAATTGCTTTGGGAGGAATGGGGCATCCGGCTGACCTAGAAAAACTTCGGTTTTCCCTTCTGGACATGGCTCATGTTGAGGGGTTTCAGCGATCTCCTGCCGATGTCACGGCGTCTCGGTTGATGAAGAACGGGTTGTCTCCGGCCATCAAACAAGCATTTGAAGAAATTTTTAAAGCGCCCTACATTGCCAAAATTCTTTTAGCCGAGGTCGGTTTCTCTCAAGAGCGTGATCATCTGTTTTCGATCAATTATGATGGCATGTTCGAGGAACAACGAGGGTTTGCGGTCCTCTCTTCAAGGGAACATCTTCGAGAGGTCTTGCTTCCTGAATGGAAACGGTATGAACCCGTTTCTTCGTTGCAGATGGCATTTCAAGTCAGCCTACGTTTGTGGGGCCTGAGTCGTCTCTTGCAGTCTGCGGTTGATCAGAATTCAAGCAAAGACGGGGATACCGCACAGGAAACATCCAATCCCACTCTCCCTGAGGAGTCGGCTCTCGCCGCACACCTTCAAGAAGCCCTGGAGAAAGACACCCTCGAATGTGTGTATCTTTCCCGTGCGAAAAACAATCGGGAAGCGTATCGTGTGTTAGATCAGGAGGAAATTCAGGGTTTTCTTCCCGATGGTTATCATTTCACACCCTGAGGGTGACTTCGGAACGCGTCGATGCAAAACCGCATCTTTGGACTCGAGACCGAGTATGGGCTTCTCGTAAAGACCGATCAGCCCGATACTCCTCCCCCCTGGATTGCCCACAAAATCATCGATCATCTTTTTCAAACGAAAAACCACGGTATCATCGATCGCCACTATCGAGGGTATGACGAGCCTCCGGGCAACGGGGGATTTTTGTTGAATGCCGGACGGATGTATGTGGATATGGGGCACCTGGAATATGCTTCACCCGAATGTCACACGTTGTGGGATCTTGTCTCCATGGATCGAGCAGGGGATGCCATACTCCAGGATTGTCTGGATGAATTAGGACTGGCGGAACAAGTGTCGATTATTAAAAATAATATGGATCATGAGACGGATGCGACGTTTGGGTGCCATGAGAATTACCTGGTATCACGAGAGTTTCCCTTTTCCTATCGTGGACTCAGTTTGCTGATTCCCTTCCTCGTGACTCGGCAGGTATTCACGGGCGCCGGTCGGATTGGGGCCGCACAATCCTATGATTCCTGGGTCGGGCTAGATGAGATCGAGGGTGGTAGTCGCCGATCTCGGGTGCGACGTCAGGAACCGACTGTGGTGTATCAAATTTCGCAGCGTCCCGATTATATCGTGAACGATTTTTTTGAATGGGTGCAACATAATCGCGCGATCGTGAACACCCGAGATGAACCCTTGGCTGACCCTGAGCGATTCCGGCGATTACATCTGTTGATGGGAGATTCCAATATGGCCGAAGAGGCCACGGCCCTCAAGATGGGAACCACGGGACTGGTTCTTCAGCTCATTGAAGAGGGATTCGCTCCAACACACTTAGCTTTTGACGATCCGGTTCAGACGCTTCGTGCCATTTCTCGAGATCCCACACGGGAATGGCAGGTCACGCTTTCTTCCGGGGCCACACTGTCGGCATTGGATATTCAAGAACAGTATTGGGAAGTGGCGGACAAACACTATCGAGGTCAGGATGAGGAAACGGATTGGGTGTTGACTCACTGGGAATCGGTGATTCAGGATTTGCGGAAAGGGTATGCCACAGTCGTCGGGCGGGTGGATTGGGCTTCCAAGCTTTGGATGCTGGAACACTTTCGTGAGGCGGAAGGGCTTGAGTGGGATGATCCCTGGTTGAAAAGTCTGGACTTGGAATACCACAACGTGAGTCCAGCGGCTGGTCTGTACCACGGGATGGTGGAGGAGGGGCAGGTTCCCCGTTGCATGACGGATGAGTCGGTGGCCCTATCCAAACATCGTCCACCGAGAAATACCAGGGCCTTTGGTCGTGCGGAGGTCATTCGACATCTCCTGGAGTCCTCACAAGGAAAGGTCAATGCTTTCGATGATGAACAGGACAGCCCTCGGTTTCCTCCCTATGTCATCAATTGGTCGGTCCTGCAAATTCGGGGCAATCGGGTTCTGGTCATGGGTGATCCCTTTCGCACCTACGTCAAGGATGCACAGGCCTATTGTGCGGAGTTGCCGTCTGTGAATTTCCCTGGTTCCGTATAACGAAGTCCACGTTTTTCCCGTTCAGAACCTATTTAGAAAAACCTTGGCTAGGAAGGAATCCTTATATTCTCGTCTGTGCATGAAGAAATTCCTCCTGATCTTGGTCTGACAGAAGGTGAAATCGACCCAAAACTTCAGAATTCAGTAAAAAACCCGATGAATGTAGGTAATCTCAGCCAAGCGCTCTTTCCTGGTTACTCCTCATGTTTGCGTTGATGTGATGCCATCAAGATCCCCTAAAAACAAGAAATTCCAAGAGCAGGTATTAAAAATCATGGCCTTGAAACATCATTGGGCATGGGAGTTTTTTGCAGGTCCGCGAGTGACGCCTTCGCAACTCAAGATTCATTACCAACAAGAATACGGTGTGTACGTTCGAGACTTTCCGGTCTTTCTTTCACGAATTCACGGAAAAAATCCTCCTTTAGAGGTGAGAAAAATGTTGGCGGAGAATATCTTCGAAGAAGATACCGGTGCTTTGTCCTTGGGGCAATCCCATCCGGAATTGTTTTTGCGGATGATTAGGGGGGTAGGGTTCCGAGAAAAGCAATTCGAGAAAGTCAAGCTGTTACCGACGAGTCTTGCTTACCGTCAATGGTTGGATCGGATGTCCAACCATGAGGACTGGACTGTGGGGGCGGCGATCTTCACGATTTTTGTGGAAGGGAGTGTGCACGACAAACGGGAATTGGAAGGAACGGATGGGGCAAAAACTCCACAGCAGATTTCGAAAAAGATAAACAGCCATCCTTTGGTTCGCTATCATCGGGTGCCAAAGAAGGCGATGGATCTCATTCGCGCGCATCAATTAGTCGAGGCCGGACACCGACATGATGCCTATCGAATGGTTTGTCAGTATGTTCAGGGATCGGATCACCAGAAGCAGATTCTGGATAGGCTTCACAAGACCCTCAAGCTATGGTTGAAGTATCGCGATGGGGTGGCGCAGGCCTGTGGTGTCTTGCGTTCTTCGGTGTGAATTGCCCAACCTCAAATGAGGATAAGTGGGGTTTGGTTGTGTGAATCGAAGGGCGAGGGTTTCGCCTTAGACATTGAGAATGTTTAAGGTCAGGAGTGAAAGAGCACCTAGCCCAAACCAGCCTATTTATGGTAGGTGAATGCTACCATGGCGGCTGGGCCCATCCTTTTTGTTATTCCTCCCCTTACCCAATTAAACACTCCGTATCCTTCTACGGCCCATTTAACCGGATTTCTTCGTTCCCGGCATTATCGCGCCTTTCAGGCTGACATTGGAATCGAGATGGTTCTCACCGTGTTTTCCCGTCATGGGTTAACACGCATATTTGATGAGCTTCGGTCAAAACCTAAGGAGAGTTTGCCAGGGGAAGCTCGGCAGATGCTGAGTCTGGCTGATGTGTATGTGGCGACGATCGAACCGGTCATTCAATTTTTGCAGGGCCATGACCACGCTTTAGCACCCAGAATCTGTCAGGGGCAGTTTTTGCCCGAAGGTCCGAGGTTTTCTTACTCCCAGCTTGACCCCGTGAACCTCACCACCATTTCGAAAAACCAAACCGATTATGCGAAGCATTTGGCCTCCCTCTATCTTGAGGATCTTGTGGACCTCATTCAAGCGACCATTACGCCCCATTTTGCCCTCAGTCGGTATGCAGAAAGTGTGGCTTCTCACGCGTCATCCTACGATGGCATTCAAGAGGCGCTAGCCCAACCGTTAAGCCTTCCCGATCAATGGATGTTGGAGGCCTTTTGGAATGCGATGGAAAAATACCAACCGGCAGCGGTGGGTTTTTCGGTGCCGTTTCCCGGGAATCTCTATGGGGCGCTTCGAATGGGCCAAGCGTTGAAGCAGCGCTATCCGGAGGTCGCCGCGATTCTTGGTGGTGGGTACGTCAATACTGAATTACGACGCCTTCAGGACCCTCGCCTCTTTGAAGTGATGGATTTCGTGACCCTGGATGATGGGCGTCGCCCCCTTTTGTGTTTGTTGGAGCATTTACAGGGAATGCGGCCAAGTCATGAGTTGTGTCGAACTTTTCTGCGATCTGGAAATGGGGTCCTGTGGAGAGATGGTGCAAGTGAAGAGCGTGAATCGAAATCGGATGAAAGTATTCCCACCTATGAGGGGTTAGACCTCCGCCGATACTTTTCCGTGTTGGACACTCTGAATCCGATGCACCGCTTATGGTCCGATGGACATTGGAATAAACTGGTGGTAGCCCATGGATGCTACTGGAAGCAATGTACGTTTTGTGATGTTGACCTGGATTACATTCAACGGTATGAAGTCAATCCTACGGCACGACTTATCCATCAAATCGAATCACTCATTCAGGAATCGGGAACGCGTGGTTTCCATTTTGTGGATGAAGCGGCCCCTCCGGTTGGACTAAAGAATTTGGCGTTGGCGTTATTGGAACGCCAGTTGTCGATTTCCTGGTGGGGGAACATACGGTTTGAGACCGCGTTTACCCCAGACTTGTGTCGGCTCCTTTCCGCCTCCGGATGTATTGCCCTAACGGCTGGTCTGGAAGCGGCGTGTGACCGTCTCCTGGACCTAGTGCAAAAAGGTATCACCGTCGATCAGACCGTGAGAATGGTGTCTGCCTGTCAAAAGGCGGGAATCCTCGTGCATGCGTATCTCATGTATGGGTTGCCAGGTGAGACCCGTCTGGAGACCATGGAAAGCCTAGAGCGGGTACGTCAGTTGTTTGTGCATGGGCTCATTCAGTCAGCGTTTTGGCATAAATTTACGGCAACGGCTCATAGTCCCATTGGATTAAATCCCCAACAGTACGGCATTCAGGTGATGGGGCCGACTTTTCAAGGGTTTGCAGAAAACGACCTGATTCATGAAGATCCCAGGGCTGCAGTGAGCGAAGCGATTGGGGAGGGGCTACGGACAGCCTTGTGGCATTATAAGGAAGGCAAAGAATTACGTCGGGATGTGCGTGAGTGGTTTGCGGAGCGCATGCCACTTCCGAAAGTCCCCAAGCGATGGGTGCATGATATCCTTCGAGCCAGACCGCCCAAAGATCACTCCCAATTTGAACGAAAGTTTGTGTGGATCGGAGGTCAACCGGATGTGGAGAACGGGAAAGGGGTGCAATGCCGTATTTTTCTTTCAAACCGGATACAGGATAAGCAAATACGCTTACAACGTGGACAGGCTATGTGGTTCCTCAACTTACTCCAGCGCGCGACTCCTCAGTATGACCATGAGGGTCATCGCTATCCAGTCTTTAAAGAAGTTCGAGCGGGGTATCCGTTTGGGGGGCCGAAAGGGTTTGATCGATGGTGGAAGTCCACTTCAGCGACGAAGGCTAAAGAGATTGGTCTGTTATTAATCTAGCAGGAATCTTTTATCTCAGGAGGTCATATGACGACAGAACGATACCCTCGCAGTCCCAAAGAGCAAGTTGGTGGGATATGTCATTTAGGCCGATTAATCGACAAAGTCCGCATGCGTCATGCCGGACTCATTCAGGATTATAATTATTTAACTGTGGGATTCGATAAATATTTGTTGGATCATCTGGGAATTCAGGGGGCCGATTTTGAGCAACGTGTCCTTCAGGGAGGAACCGAAGAAGAAATTTGTGAATGGATAGAAGCTCAAGGGAAGCCTTTTTCCGATGAGGAAAAGGCCCAGTGGAATGAAATGGTGCTCAACGGAGGCCCCAAAAACGAGCAGGCTCAACAACGGTTTAATGCCAAGTTAGAAGATGTGGCTAAAAAACGTGGAGTGCGTGTGGATCAACTGCCACCGGCCTCTACCTGGACCGATTGCATCGAATTGGATGAAGAGCGGATGTAATTTTGAAAGATTTTCTTATCAGGAGCCGAATTCAAATACTTTGATTTGGGGCTTTTCTTCTCGATTAATATGGTCAAAGTCCATGGCATTGCCGGGACGATACTTGGGGAACAGTTCGATCTTTCGATTGGAGGAAGGGGAACTCGACCTGGGTGGATCGGGTGTGCGCCAATGAAGGGACGGGGGAGGGGTGGCCCGCCAGGTTTGTTCCTCTTTTTGAGGCGTTCTCCATTGGTTTGATTCGATGAGACTGTCTGAAAGGGGAGTGCGGTAGGCGCCGGGATCCGGGAGACTTTCCTGTCGAGTCGGTTCAGAAAACCCCGCAGCCAACAGGAGAGGCACCAGTATCCAAAAGGGACTCCATGTGAGAAATTGTGGAGGGTCCCAGGAATTTTGATAACTGAGGGTCATTGGGAACCCTTCATGTCCTTTCGCCAGTCCACCGATTCGAACCAATATTTGTGTGCAGAGCTCAACCAGGTATCGGCTTCATGAGCGATAATCCACGCATTCAAAAAATTGATGAAATCCGGGTCTCCTTTATTGACGGCAAACCCGGCCTTGGTTGTGAGAAGGGGTTTGGAGAGGGGCTCGTCCACCAGATCGGGATGGTCCAGAACCGTGAAGGTTGTCAGGGGTTCCAGCTCGATGTACCCATGAACTTTTCCGCGGGTGACAGCGGTGATGGCTTCTTGGCTGGATGAGTAGGATGTGACTTTTGCTCGGGGGAAGAATCGTTTCGCCAGATTATGTGAGACGGTGTCAGTGACAGCGGCAATCACGACGTTTGGGTCATTGAGATCTTTGGGGCCGCTGAACGTTTTCGTCAGACCGATATTGGTCACCAGACTCACTCCTGAAGTCGCATACGGTTGACTAAAATTCACTTTGAGAGCGCGTTGTGGGGTAATGACCATCCCTGCCACAATGATATCGATCTTCTTGTTGAGTAAAGCGGGGACGATATCTTTCCAGTCCACGACCTGAAATGTCGGTTTGACTCCCAAGTCTTTTGCCAACTGTCTTGCGACATCGATTTCGAATCCGCGTAATTCCCCTTTTTTATCTTTCATGGTCCAAGGGGTAAAGAGTGAGACTCCCACTCGTAAGGTCTTGTTTTTGATGACCGAGGCTAAGGTGCCAGGATCAGATGAGGCCTTGGCGGCTCCAATGGCTAAAGAGCCCAGGTTGAACGTCACAAGCATTGCCACGATAAGGCCTATGAGGCACTTATGGGTTGAATGAATCCTGAATTTCATACGTTCTCCACGATAGGGTTAGCATTGAACAAAGAATTGAATGTACCATATGGGAAGCAAAAGCTAAAAGTTAGCCATCTTGTGGTAAAAACCAGGATTTTCCCAAATCAACACGATGAGTAGATCATTAAAGCATATTGCCATTTTGGGAACAGGATCGGATGTCGGAAAGAGTTTGATCGTTGCCGCTTTGTGTCGTCTGATGTCCCATAGGGGAGTCAGAGTGGCTCCGTTCAAGGCCCAGAATATGTCTCTGAATTCCTTCGTGACGGTAGATGGCGGAGAAATGGGCCGGGCACAGGTCCTCCAAGCGCAGGCTTGTGGAGTGACTCCCCATACAGATATGAACCCAATCTTATTGAAGCCTGAAGCCGATTCCCGATCACAGGTGATTGTGCACGGAAGAGTGTGGAGAAGTCAGGAGGCTGACGAGTATTTTCATAAGACTGGTGATTTATTCAAGTATGTTCAGGAAAGCTTTGAGCGGTTGACCATGCACTATGACATGTTGGTCATCGAAGGCGCGGGAAGTGCGGCGGAACTGAACCTTCGGGATCGGGATATCGTGAATTGGCGGGTCGTGGACATGGCGAATGCCAATGTCATTCTCGTGGCGGACATCGATCGTGGAGGCGTGTTTGCTCAGGTCATCGGCACGATAGACTTGCTCGAACCGAAAGAGCGAGGGCGAATCGTTGGGATCGTCATCAATAAATTTCGTGGTGATGCGGCTTTATTTGCCGACGGAGTCAAGCTGATCGAAGAGCGAACCGGAATTCCAGTTCTTGGAGTCATTCCCTTTCTGCGAAACCTTGAACTCGACCAGGAAGACAGTGTGGAGTTGGACCGAACTCATTCGGAACCGTTTGCCCCTGAAAAAATCAATATTGCGGTCGTCTTGCTCCCCCATATGAGCAACTTTACAGATTTTAATGCACTCGGAGCAGAACCGGATGTTGTTTTGAAGTATGTCTCCAAATCACAAGAGCTAGAGGGAGCTGACGTCGTGGTTCTGCCAGGAAGTAAAACCACGATCGCCGATTTGGAGTACTTGCGAAAACAGGGTTTTGAGCAACCCCTTCAAAGCCTTCGAAAACATGGTGTTGAGATAGTTGGGGTGTGTGGAGGGTTTCAGATGATGGGAACAGAGATTTCGGACCCTTCTCACATCGAAACAGGTGGAGAAGTCAGGGGCTTGGGTTGGCTAGAGATGTCGACGGTATTAGCCGAGGTGAAAAGAACGGTCCAAGTCACAGCTTTCCCAAAGTTTTTAGCAGAGGACACGGGTTGTCAGGTAATGGGGTATGAAATTCATATGGGACAAACCGAGCGAATGCCTTCAACGCTACCATCCTTTCAAATTTCTTCAACCGAATCTTTTTCTGCCCCTGATAATCCTTTGGAAGGCGGGATGAGCCCCGATGGGATGGTGTGGGGATCTTACATTCATGGCCTGTTCGATCAACCCGGTTTCCGTCGAGCGTGGCTGAATCGTGTTCGGGATCGCAAGGGGTTGACGCCGTTGGAACGAAAAGTTTCTGAAGAAGTTACACGAAGGTTAGATCAAGCCCTCGACCGCTGGGTAGACCATGTTCAGAAGCATGTGAATGTGTGGCATGGTGAAAATTTCTTTAATTCGCTTTTTCGTTAGCCGTTCGTTCGCTTGACAAAGATAGACCTTCCCTCCTATTGTCACCCACACATAGAAGCGGAGCACATGAAGGGAAGCGGGTGCAATTCCCGCGCGGTCCCGCCGCTGTAACTGGGGACGAACCCCGCAACGCCACTGTTTTTCTCCACGCATGGATGAAATGGGAAGGCGCGGAAAGTAGGTTACAACCCAGAAGCCAGAATACCTCATGTGATCCATAACCTAAGGTTCCCTCGTGGGCTGGGGAATAGGTGAGGATGAAGAACTGGGTGCAATCCTCAAGGTTACACAGGCCTTGGGGATTTTTTATTTTGACTCAAGTGTTTGATACTTGCCATCGCATGTGGGGGCAGGTTCATCGCCGTATGTGTAAGGGGCTTTTCCCATTGTTTTCAAGGAGAAAGCTCACTTCTCAATTGACCCTTCCGTTCTGGTTCTCTGGTATACTTGTCCTTTCATTGCTCGGAAATCTTTGGGCAGGATCCGAAGTGTATGCTGAGGATGTGTTTTCTATGAAACGACGACAACAAGGGATTTTGACCGGTATGCCCTTTATGGCGAATATCGCCCCTCGTACGTTCGTGGACGATCTGGACCGGAAACTGTATTTGGCGAAACCCCCTAAACGGATCGTGTCGTTAGCGCCGAGCATTACGGAGATTTTGTTCGCGATTGGGTTGGATGAGGAAATCGTCGGGGTCACCGACTTTTGTAATTATCCCCCTGCGGCATTACAGAAACCCAAAGTTGCCTATTCTCAGCCCAACCTGGAAGTGTTGATCGGTCTTGAGCCCGAGTTGGTTTTGGCACCTCACTCGTTTATCCGTGCAGATTTACTCTCCAAGTTAGATCAACTCAAAATTCCTGCGTTCATCCTTGAATCCCAATCAGTTGAGGGTATCTTTTCGCATATCCAACTCTTGGGTCGGATGGTGGGCCGCCCTAAAGAGGCGAATGAACAAGTGGCCGTACTTCGGAAGCAAGTTGGTGATCTGACCAAAAGCGTGGAAGGACGAAAAAAACCCACCATGCTCTATGTCCTGAATTCCGAACCCCTGATTACCGTTGGTCCCGGCAGTTTCATTCATTCCCTTATTGAGCTTGCCGGGGGACGAAATGCCGCTGAACGGGCCAAGGCTCCGTATCCACGCCTCACGATGGAAGAAGTGTTGGTGCAAAATCCTGAGGTACTTGTATTTCCCGTCGGTGAATACGAGGGAATTCCGCAGTCGGAACAAGATCGGTGGAAACGTTGGGAGACGTTGAGAGCGGTACAAGATGGCAAACTCTTTCAGATCAAAAGTGACCTCATGAATCGGCCCGGGCCTCGGGTGTTGAATGGTCTCAAACAGCTTGTTCAGATACTTCATCCCGATGTGTCTTTGGAGGCAAACGCTCCCAATACCGATTAAGCTTTTCCGCAACTTTATTCTGTCTGTTATGCGTAGGAACCCATAACCCCGTGAAACCGACTGTTAACGCCCCGGTTTTACGTCCTCCTCAGGACACGTTTTCTCTGGGAACGTCGAATCGGTCTGACCGGATCGCTCCCGGTATGGTCTGGTCAGCCAAGCGTTCGCTCACCAAAAGCCGGTGGTGGATATGGATGAGTGTGGCCGTGGGGGGTGCTATCGCCGTGTTCGTCGGATGTCTGGGGTTTGGCACCGAACCGATTTCCTATTCGCGAATGTTAACCCTGATATGGGGAGCAGTGTTTTCTTCTTCAGCTGGTTCAGCCGCGAGCGATCCGACGTCAGTGATTCTTTTCCAAGTCAGAGTGCCCAGGGTCATCCTGGCCTTTTTTGTCGGAGGAAGTTTAGCCATGGTGGGAGTCGCTTTGCAGGCTTTATTGCGGAATCCCTTAGCCGATCCGTTCGTGATCGGCATTTCCAGTGGGGCAGCGCTCGGAGCCGCTTTGGCTTTGTTGTTTGGTGTGGGAGTTTCAGTTTTGAGCCTTTCTGCCCTACCTGTCTGTGCCTTTGCCGGGGCTCTGTTGTCTTTATTGATTATGTATCGTATTTCTACCGCCCAGTATGGGTTCTCCGTGTATACCCTTTTGTTGGCGGGGGTGGTGCTGAATGCCGTCTTTTCCGCCTTTATCATGTTTTTGACCAGTATCGCTGAACCCAACCGAGCCTTCGCGATGTATGCCTGGCTCATGGGGACCTTGACAGGTCCCGATTCTTCTACCTTGGGAATACTGGTGGTGTATTTGGGGCTTGGCCTGTTGCTTTTAGGTACTCAAGCCCGGTCGCTCAACGTCTTAACATTGGGTGAAGAAACGGCTCGCTCTCTCGGCGTTGAGGTTGAACGAGTCAAGAAACGGGTTTTTTTAGCTGCTGCCCTTTTGACGGGAGCTGTTGTGAGTTTTAGCGGCATCATTGGGTTTGTGGGATTGATCATTCCCCATGCGGTTCGGTTGGTGATTAGTGCCGATCATCGACTGCTGTTGCCGGTTGCCGGATTTGTCGGAGGGGCATTTTTGATGCTTGCCGACACAGTCGCCCGCACGGCTTTGAGCCCGAGTGAATTTCCTGTGGGAGTCATTACGGCCCTCGTGGGGGGGCCGATCTTTTTATGGCTACTCACCAACCGTCACACACGATTAGGGATGAAATAAAAATACTATGTCCCCAAACACTCTCAAGACATCGGCCTATTCTGTTCAACAGCTCTCGTTTTCCTATTCCGGGAAACCCTCTTCAAAGGCAGAATCTGTCCTGAAGAATCTTTCGTGTGACATTCCCTCAGAAAAAGTCATCGGAGTACTCGGGCCTAACGGGTCTGGAAAGAGTACATTGCTGAAATTGCTGGCCCGCGTTCTCCAAGTACAAAATGGGACTATCGAATTGTATGGAGATTCCTTGACTTGTCTTTCGCAGGTGGAAATCGCCAAGCGTGTAGCCTTAGTTCCTCAGGAGACCTTACAAGTGTTTCCCTATACCCTGGCTGAGATGGTGCTGATGGGACGATATCCGCACCACCGAGGCTGGGGAGGGTGGCATTGGGAAGATGAGCAAGATTGGAGAGTGGCTCAACAAGCCATGGAAGATATGGATGTGGCGCATCTGGCTCATCGGCTGGTGAGTGAGGTGTCGGGTGGAGAGCGGCAACGTGCGGTGATCGCGCGGGCCTTGGTTCAAGAGCCTCAGATTCTTTTGCTGGATGAACCGACGGCCTTTTTAGACCTTCATCATCAATTGGATATTGCCCGGGTCATTCGGCGGTTGAACCATGAACAAGGATTGACGGTTATCCTGGTTTCCCATGATGTCAATCTGGCCAGTCAATACTGTGACCAGGTCATGTTATTTCATCAGGGGACTCTGGCCGCTATGGGTAGCCCCCAAGAAGTCATTCAAGCCAAAATTCTTGAACAGGTCTATGGATGTGGCGTGCTGGTCGATCAGCACCCACAATCCGGTTTGCCGCGAGTATCGTTGCCAATCTAAGAATTGGTATGGATCAACATCTGTTCGCTGCTTATTCATCTTTCACAAAGGAGGAGGGTTCTAAAGCGGAAAATTAACGGTTGTGACGGGGAAGCTGGTGTAAATCCAGCACGGTGCCGCCACTGTGAGCGGGAAGTGACTCTGCATCATGCCACTGTCGTACGCGTACCACTGAGAGAGTGAGAAGAACGTCCTCTTTCGAGTACCAGATGGGAAGGCGCAGAGGAGCCAGGATCCGCGAGTCAGGAGACCCAACGCCGTTTCTTCCATTAAACCCCTTCGAGCTAAAGGGAGTTGGATCATGTCCATTCACATTTCTCGTCAGTGTTTCCTTTCCATTCGGGCGTGTTTGCTCGTAATTTTTCTCACGTTTAGTTTCATTCCTAATTTCGTTTTTGCGGGAAAAGACGGTCAGGAAGAAAACGTCGAAACTCTGGATCCAATGGTGGTGACCGCCACAAAAACCCCAGTGCCCGTGAGCCAGCTTACGAGTGCGGTGGAGGTTATCACGGAAGAAGATTTTGAGCGGCGTCATGATCGCACAGTCGTGGATGCCTTGCGTTTGAGTCAGGGAGCAGCCATTTTTTCCAATGGAGGTCCTGGAACCACGAGTACCTTTCGGCTTCGGGGAGGAGCGGCGGATCAAACGTTGGTCCTTATCGATGGGGCCATCGTGAATTCGGCTACCTTGGGACAGTTTAATTTTGGGACTCTCACAACAGACAATATTGAGTCCATCACGGTATTGCGTGGAGCACAAAGCATGCTATGGGGTTCAGATGCCATCGGTGGTGTTGTGGACATTCGGACGAAGCGCGGCGAAGGAACCCCTACGGCCAGATTTTTTGCGGAATATGGTTCATTTGTCACATTTCGTGAGGGAGGTAGCGTATCGGGAAAAACCGGACCGGTTGATTTTTCTGCTTCTGTTTCACGTTGGGATTCGGCACAATTTTCTGCGATTAATTATCAGCGGGGGGCTAGAGAGCGTGACGCGTTTAGAAGTTGGCAGGCGTCTTCTCTTTTGGGGGTCGAAGGGCCACGAGATGGACGGTTCGAATTGGCTTTTCGTTGGGTCAATAATGATTCCGATAATGATAACCCTTCGACATTCGGTGGTGGACCTTTCGATGTGTTCAAGGCCAAGTTAACCACACGAAATTATGTATTTAGTGGGACCTATCATCAACCTATGACAGAATGGTGGGATCAGAAAATAACGTTGGCCCACGCACGAGATCGTTCTCTCACTCAGGCAGGGACGAATCAAAAAAGTATCGTGACCGGAATTGAGAGCACCCCCTCAAGTTTCGGCAATTCAAATATTCGTACGAAGAGCAATCGAATTGAATGGCAGAGCAATTTCAATTATGAAAAGCTCGCCGTGTTGACTGTTGGGTATCAATTTCGAGAGCAACTGGGGAAAAACCAAGGCAATTTTGATGAACGCATTCTCTCCTCCCATGCAGGATTCGCACAGATTCAAGTAAACGTCCACGACCGGTTTTTTGCGACGGGTGGTTTCCGACAAGATTCTTATAATTCATTCGGTGATTCTACCACCTGGCGGGCAACAGGTGGCTATCTGCATAAAGAAACCGGGACAAAGCTGCGCTCCAGCTATGCGACGGGGTTTCGGGCACCAACGATCAATGAATTGTATTTTCCGAATTTTGGCAACCCCGATTTGAATCCCGAAAAAAGTCAAAGTTTCGATGTGGGGATTGATCAACAGCTTTGGGGAAATCGGGTCAAATTGAGTGTGGGATATTTTTGGAATCGATTTCGAGATTTAATCATTGCGGTATTTGACCCTGTTGGCTGTGCACCCATTACGGTTTTTGGATTTTGTGCGCAAAACGTTGGTTCGGCCAAAAGCCAGGGATGGGAGGTTTCCAGTCATATTCTGTTAGCTGAAGAACTGCCCTATATGAAACTCCTGGAAATTTCTAGCCAGTATACGTATACCTTGACTCGGGACCTTCAGACTAATGATCGATTGCCCCGATGGCCAGTGCATCAGGCTTCAATCGCCGTAACCTATCAGCCCATTGCTCCCCTCAGTATTGCCACCACCTTTAGGTATGTGGGCTCTCGGTTTAATACGACTGGGGAACAACAATATATGCCAGATTTTCATGTGATCAACTTTGCTGCAACCTACGATTTCTTGGATAACCTTCAGGGATATATCCGAGTCGATAATGTCTTAGATCGAAATTATGAAGAAGTTCAATTTTTTGGAACAGCTATTCGATCTATTTTTGGTGGAGTTCGAGTCCAATTCGATTTGCCGTTGGAAAAGGGGGAATCATGAAGATTCCCAGGCTTGTGATCGCTGGGACACATTCTGGAGTCGGTAAGACAACCGTGACCCTTTCGCTTCTGGCAGCCTTTAAAAAGCTCGAGCGAACTGTTCAGCCTTTCAAGATTGGTCCAGATTTTATCGATCCTGGCCATCATTTTTTGGCTTGTGGACGGGAGTCAAGAAATCTTGATGGATGGATGCTTGGTCCGGTCGTGAATAAAAAAATCTTGCAAGAGAGTTCACAGGATGCAGACCTTTCCATCATTGAAGGGATGATGGGACTTTTTGATGGAACTTCTTCCAAAGCCGACAATGGGAGTACGGCTGAGATGGCTAAGCAGTTGAACGCTCCCGTCATATTGGTCGTTGATGGTAGTGGTATGGCCGGGTCTGCGGCTGCTCTTGTCCATGGGTATGCGAGTTTTGATGCTGCGGTTCATGTTGCTGGCATCATTTTCAATCGAGTGGGGAGTCAACGACATTTTGAGCTGTTGAAAGATGTCGTGGAAAGTATGACTACAGTGCCTGTTGTCGGGTATCTTCTTTCGAGCTCCAGCATCAGGATTCCCGAGCGACATTTGGGGTTAGAAATGGCCATGGAGGCCTCTCAATTGGAGCTCTATGAAATACTGGGAGAGGCTGCTCTTGCGACCATCGATCTCACTGCTGTAGAACAAATTGCCCAAGCCAATGGACTGTGGGAGCCAGTCTTGTGGGCGGTCTCGGCAAGATCGGAAAACGCCCCTGCTGAACCGGTGCGTATTGGTATCGGATATGATCAGGCGTTTTGTTTTTACTATCAGGATAATGTAACCCTTCTTGAACATGCAGGAGGGCAATGTATCCGGTTTTCACCGTTGAGGGATTCGTGTCTTCCTCAGGTCGATGTGTTGTATCTCGGTGGTGGGTATCCGGAATTATTTGCCTCGGTCCTAGCGGAAAATTTGTCAATGCGTCAAAGTATTCTGAATTTTGCTCAAAGGGGGGGGATCATTTACGCTGAATGTGGCGGTCTGATCTTTTTAGCGCGGACCCTGCGCGACTTTGAAGGAAGGGTCTATGATATGGTTGGGCTCTTTCCATTGGATGTGGTCATGGGGCGTTCAACTATGACCTTGGGCTATAGGGAACTGCAATTACGGCAAGATAGCTTTCTTGGAGTTGAAGGATTGCGTGTTCGAGGTCATGAATTTCATTATTCTACTATTGAGAATGAGGGAGATATTGTGCGAATCGGTGAACTGAGTGATGCGCAAGGAAGGCACTGTGGCTCTGATGGCTTGATGGTTGGGAATGTCATCGCATTCTATACTCATTTGCATTTTGTGAGTCACCCGCAGATTCCCGTTTCGATAGTTGAAGCTGGATTGCGGTGGCGTCAAGAAAAAGGTGTGTTGAATTGACCTCAGACTATCAAGCGAGGATGCAGCGTGTGAAGGCTTCCGTCGATAGACGAATTTCTGCTGCACAAGATGAGCGGGGATTGATGATTGTTCACACCGGGTCTGGCAAAGGGAAGACCACTGCTGCCTTAGGAATGGCTATCCGATGTTTGGGACATGGAATGAAGGTTGGCATCGTCCAGTTCATCAAGGGTGCCATCGATACGGCAGAGGAGTGTATTCTCAAGAGTTTTGGGGAGCAAATGGTGTTTCTTCGGTTGGGGGAAGGTTATACCTGGGAAACCCAAAATCGTGAACGTGACACCAGGGTGGCCCAGGAGGCCTGGTTGGAGGCTGAGAGGCTTCTCCGATCTCCGGACTTTGGAATGGTCATCCTGGATGAACTGAATATTGCTCTTCATCATGGGTATGTGGCATTGGATCAAGTCTTGCGGGCTGTCAGGCAGCGACCTCCTATGCTGCATGTGGTCATCACGGGGCGGGGAGCCCCAAAGGAGCTTATTGATGCAGCAGATTTAGTTTCAGAAATGAAAATGATCAAGCATCCATTTCGAAAGGGAGTCAAAGCACAAAAGGGAGTCGAGTTTTGACCATAACATGATTTCAATTCTTGGTGGTGTTATGCTGTTGGATGCCATTGAGGAGAAACCCATGAGAATATCAAAAGTCTATACTCGAACAGGCGATGGAGGAAAGACTCGATTAGCAGGAGGGCAAGAAGTTTGGAAAGATTCGATGCGAGTTGAAGCCTATGGAACGGTAGATGAATTAAATTCAATCTTGGGTCTTCTTCGTGGGTTCAATAATTCGACTAACAAGCCCGGCGAGAATCTTGAGAATCATTTGCGTTGGGTGCAAAACAAATTGTTTGATTTGGGCGGCTTGTTAGCCACCGCACCGCATGATTCTTTTCGTAACATGCCGAGTATATCCTCTGAAGACGTCACCTATTTAGAACGAATCATTGATGATTGTCAGCAAGACCTTGCGCCACTTAAGGAATTTATTTTGCCCGGTGGGGGAGTCGTCTCGGGGTATTTACATTTGGCTCGGACCGTTTGTCGTCGAGCAGAGCGAGTATGTGTGACGCTTTCCAAGGAAGAATCGTTAGATGAGCAGCTTGTCCAATTTCTCAATCGCCTCAGTGATACCTTGTTCGTCTTGGCTCGGTGGATGGCTAAACAACACGATGAGCCAGAATTTTTATGGGAACGCACCTCTTCTCCTATCCCATAATTTTTTTTGGGCCGCTGGTCGATCCTTTCACATTTTATTGGGTAACCCGCCAATTTCGAGAAGGTCTCTTCCTTGTCTCCCATTTATGCTATAAAATTAGAGAATGGTTTGG
This sequence comes from Nitrospirales bacterium, assembly GCA_965223275.1. Classification (GTDB taxonomy): domain Bacteria; phylum Nitrospirota; class Nitrospiria; order Nitrospirales; family UBA8639; genus Nitrospira_E. The sequence continues at coordinate 508,847 of OZ244992.1, read as the reverse complement.
TGCCGTCTTGAAATGCGAGAAAATGTGTCACCGAAAGATTTTGGTATGCTTGATGTGATGAGTTAAATGGTTATGGCAGGTTTGAATGCAAAGGTGTTGGGCCTGAGTGTCTTTTTCTTTTTGGCCTTGGGTTTCTGGTTGTGGGGGAACTTTTCGCCGGCGCCGACACAACTTCCTGATGACCCTAAAGCGTTGAAAGCCCTGGATTTGGTCAGGAACCATATCTCGCGGGAGGGCTATACCTTGGCAGAATCCTTACAGTTGTTGATCGATGGCTTGGAGAAGCGGGGGGTGACCTTCCGCGAAGGAGATTGGCAAGTGGCGTCCCAAGGCCCTGATCAATTTGTCGTCAGAAAAATCGTTCGGGAAAAGGGCTCGGTGGAGTGGATTGAACGTGAGTTCGCTTGGCGAGTGAATGTCAAGGATAAATCGGTGCGGGTTATTTCTTTAGCCGCCCAACAATTGATGCCATTCGAAAATTTGCCTCCATTACCACATGGGGAGGAAATTTCTTTTAGGTCTCTGCAGGGCTTTGAGGAAGGGCGATTTGGATGATGTCATGCTCTACCCGGACCTCATAACGACTGACGGTCCAACTCGGGCTGGGATTCTTCTGGCATATCCCCGTTCGGATGTTAAATTTCCAATCATGCCAAGGGCAGGCGACCAAATCACCTTCGATCGTGCCTTCCCCTAAGGGACCACCCGCATGGGGACAGGTATTATCCAAGGCATGAATTTCCCCTTCCAAGTTGAACAGGGCAATGCCATAGTCCTGGATTTCGAAACTTTGACAGGAACCCGGTGGAAGATCTTTGATGTGGGTGACCGGAGTAAACTGTTGAGGCATAACGAAACACGTAGACGTACAAACCAAACCCTTAATATATCAACTTCTGTCTTTAGCAACAATACCAGTCGATGGTCCCTTGATTCCCATGTTTTCTGGATGCTATAGGTCAAAAGTTTCATGCGACAAATAAGAAGAGATTCGAAGATAACACGATGGAAATGACCTTATTACTCAATGCTTCCTATGAACCTTTGCGAGTCGTGCATTGGCAAAAAGCCATTAACATGCTCTGGCAGGGGAAGGTGGAGGTGCTTGAATTTTATGACCGTGACATTCGGGGAGTGTCCATCTCTTTTAAATTGCCTTCGGTCATGCGGTTGTTAAACTTCGTTAAGCTTCGATCTCATCATCATGCGGTGAAATTTTCACGCATCAATATTTTTACACGGGATAACTATACCTGTCAGTATTGCTATAAACGGGTACGTACAGAAGATCTCACGTTTGACCACGTCGTGCCCATTGCCAAAGGAGGGAAAAAGACGTGGGAGAATATCGTGACGGCCTGTTGGCGGTGTAACAACAAAAAAAGCGGTCGCCTTCCCAAGGAAGCCGGGATGAAATTGTTAAAGGAACCTGTCAAGCCGAGGTGGACTCCTCGGTTAACCCTGATGATCGGAATCCGAAATGCTCCTGAAAGTTGGAGAGATTATCTATATTGGAATTTGGAGTTGGAAGCGGACCCGTAGATTTCGTCCTTGATTCCCGAGAGGGTTGAGTATTGGTATCAAGCCATCAGACCCTTTCTGCCTTCATTCATTCACATTCTCTCAGCTGCATCTCGATGAAGGCGGACCTTCCGCCCGCCTGGAGATGCCGAGGGTAACCCTATCAGACATACTCAGAAGCTCGAAGAGTGGGTGAGCACCCTGGCTTCCACAGTCAAGGAATGAGAGGAGGATTAAGTTCGCGAGAGGGGGCTATCGTTACGAAACTTCAATGAGGGGGATGGGCGCGCGTTCAGCTTGTTTTCGGCGGCCGCAATTGATGCACACAAATACGAGAAGTGACATTCCTGACTCCATATCAATTTCTCGATCAAGCAGCATGGAACCTTCACATTTTTCACAGCTTTGCATACGGTTGCCCCCACAGCTTTTCTGGTAGGTCTGGATTGAATCCGCGGCAAAGACTGGGGAAGCTAGGAACACTAAAAAAAATGAAAAGGCCAGATATCCAATCGCCCCAGAACGTCCACACCCGGTTTTTTCCTGTAGGCCGATACCAGATTAATAAGTAATAAAACAGAATAAATTATATGTCAGCAAGGCCTCCTCAAAAAAAGAAGCGCAATGTACCATAGCCGAAAGACCAAAAGCTATTCGTTGAATTATTTTTCGAAATTCCCTGGCAAAGGGTAGAGATAAGGGGTAAATAGGATATGGTTAGCATAAGGGGAGATTGGTAGATTGACGGGCAGGGAAGGGGGACAAAAGACCCTAGCCGTATTCGTAGACGAATGGGTCATGCCTAGTTGGGGATGGATTTCTGTAGGGCGGTGTGAGGTGTTTCATTGAATACCCATAAAGATGGTCAGGGGAATAATGCCACAGAGCTTGAATGGGTTGAGTGGAATGATGAGCAATTATTAGATCTTCGGCTCTGCGATTTAAAGGTTCGTATTGCTGGTACGCCTTTGGCTAAAGCTATTCGACAATTAAATAGAGAGTTGCGGAGTAAGGGGCTGTTATTTCGCCCTCATTGCTGGCTCTCCGATGATTGGTATTCTCCTGATGGTGTGCCGGGTATTGCCGTTCCCTTTTACATGGGGCATCCTCGATTGGCAAAACTGGAAATGAACCAAATGTTGGAAGTGGAAGGAGGCACTCCTGAATCGTGTCTGAGAATTCTTCGACATGAGGCTGGCCATGCGATCGAAAATGCCTACCGGTTGCGGCGGCGAAAGTCCCGGCAACGGGTGTTTGGAAGAACTTCTGTTCCCTATCCGGATTGTTATTTGCCCAAACCCTATAGCAAGAGTTTTGTCCTTCATTTAGACATGTGGTATGCCCAGAGCCACCCGGATGAAGATTTTGCCGAGACGTTTGCCGTCTGGCTTAACCCGAATTCGCAATGGCGGGAACGGTATGTCGGTTGGCCTGCCCTGAAAAAAATTGAATACATGGATGCGCTCATGAAGGATTTAGTGGGGGTGAAGCCTTCGGTCATGAATAAGCGACAAGTGGATCCGTTGAGAGGACTTCAAAAAACTCTTCGAGAGCATTATCAAAGTAAACGGGAACGATATGGAATTGATTATCCCAATTTTTATGACCGTGACCTTCGGCGTTTGTTTTCCGGAGATCCCGACAAAACCGGGAATATTCCGGCGGCTAGCTTCATTCGCAAGATTCGTAAAGAAGTTCGGCGAAAGGTCGCTGAATGGACCGGGGAATATCAGTATACGATCGATCAGGTTCTCCTGGATATGATGGCCCATTGCCGCAAGAGGAATTTGCGGTTAGCGGTTCCCGAAGATCGAGCTAAATTAGATTTCATCGTGTTATTGACTGTTCAAACCATGAATTACCTGCATGGGGGACGTCACCGGGTGGTGTTATGAGAAAGCTCCGAGTCATGGCTCTGATGCATGAGGATTTAGTCCCACCGGAAAATACCGAGGGGGCCGATCTTGCGACGGTTGAATGGAAAACGGAGTTTGATGTGACGACCACCCTCATGGATCTGGGGCATGAGGTCAAGGCCTTGGGTGTTCGGGATGATTTGAGTGTGATTGACCAAGTGGTGAACGAATGGAAACCACATATCGCGTTTAATCTTCTGGAAGAATTCAATGGGAATCCCGAGTTTGATCAAAATGTGGTTTCGTATTTAGAACTCCTGGGGGTGCCCTATACGGGATGTAATCCCAAAGGATTGGTGCTGACGCGGGATAAAGGGTGGTCCAAAAAAATCATCGCGTATCATGGAATCCGATGCCCTGAATTCGTCGTGTTCCCCATGGGGCGGGGAGTCAAATGGAACGAAGAGATCCCCTTTCCGGTCATCGTGAAATCCATCAGTGAAGAAGCTTCGCTGGGGATCTCTCAGGCGTCTATCGTTCACGATGCGGACAAGCTCAAAGAGCGAGTGGAATTTGTTCATCAAAGCGTGGGAACGAGTGCGATTGCGGAACAATACATCGAAGGCCGGGAACTCTATGTGGGGGTGATCGGCAACCGCCGTTTACAAGTTCTCCCGGTATGGGAATTAAACCTCAACAATCTTCCCCCGGATGCTTCCCCTATTGCCACGGCTCGAGTGAAGTGGAGCGTAAAATATCAGAAGAAGTACCGGATTGAATCTGGAGAGGTAGAAGGTCTTAGCCCCAAGCTCATTCGGGCTATTCAACGGACAGCCAAGAAGGTTTACCATATTTTTGGGTTGAATGGGTATGCGCGGATGGACTTTCGACTGGATGCCCAGAATCGGTTTTACTTTTTGGAGGCCAACCCCAATGCTCAATTAGCGTTTGGGGAGGATTTAGCCGAATCGGCAGAACGAGCTGGAATTTCCTATGAACACCTCATCCAACGCATTCTTAACCTCGGATTGCGTTGGAAACCTGAGGCCCAACGGTAAAGCTTTTTTCTACTTTCCTTTTGTAAAGTAAATTTGGGGAAAATGTGTCATTCCTCTTTTTACCCGGTTTCGCCAGGACTGGCGAAGCCCTTATGTTTCGGCAAAAGGACTCAACAATGGGGGCCCTCTTCGAGATGCACGAGGCAAAAAGACGCCTTGCCTGGGTTATGAGGAGGTTCGGCCCCAGGGAAGGTTGGCGGACCAACTCGCTACGCCCAAACAGGGCCGGCTGACTCATAAGAGTGTCCGACCCACAAGCGGGACAACAGGCGTCGCCTGTGTTTTTGGTCGAACAAGAGAAGTGTTAAACGGGATTTTTGGGTTTAAACCAAGAGGTTTGGGGAAAGATTAGTTAAAGGCCAAAAATCGGTCACAACCGTCAATGATGTTGGACAGAACGACGAGTCCACAAAAGGTGACTTCTTTGCCATAGCCGTCAGTCGAAATGTTGTGTTGCTGACAGCCGTAAGCACAGACGAATAGTTTCAGCCCTTCCTTGGCTAGTGCTGAAAACCTGGGATCCTCCAGGTTTTTGACTCCTTCATCGATAAAATAGAGGTAAGTATCTACCCCATTCTCCAGAGCGGTTTTCGCCAATTGGAAGACTGTTTCGGCATTATGATGGTCCGGGGCTGTCGAAAGGAGAAGCCCTAATTTTTTGTCAGTGAGACTGGTTTGTGTGGAACTCATGATATTCCTGGCCGTTGCCATCAAGATCTGGTGGAAACCTTTGTTTTTATCAGTATATCCTGTGGGTCTGTCAAGCCTTTTTACCGATGACATTCGCTTGACGAGCTTTTTCCAGCCTCTCTATAATTTTAACAATTTCAATAATTTCTGTATGGGGTTTTTGGGATCTGATGGGGGATTTTACCCATTTCAATGAGTCCGGACGGGCTCGGATGGTAGATGTCACTGAGAAGGTGGCGACTGAGAGGGTGGCCGTTGCCCAAGGGAAGGTGTATGTCTTGCCAGAAACGCTCCAAAAAATCCATGAAGGGCGGATTAAAAAAGGGGATGTGTTGGCCGTTGCCCAGGTGGCTGGCGTGATGGGGGCCAAACGAACTCCTGATCTAATTCCTATGTGCCATCCCCTGCTCCTTACGAGTGTGAACGTCGATTTTTTTGAGGATGCTCGTCCTGATACTCATGGGCGCTGTACGATTACTATTGAAGCCACCGTCAAAACGACGGGAAATACCGGGGTAGAAATGGAAGCGATGACGGCTGTTTCTGTTTCAGCCCTCACGATTTATGACATGTGTAAAGCCGTGGATAAAGGGATGGAATTTGGAGAGATCTGTCTGGTGTCAAAGTCCGGGGGGAAATCCGGCACCTATACCAGAACTCTTTCTCCTGTTCCGTGAAATCTGTTTGGCATGTTTGGCTTCCTGCATGAATGGCTGTCTTTTGAGTTGAGATTCTTTACTGTTTAGCTGATGCTGCATACGATAAAATTATTTGGCATGCTCAAAACCTTGATCGGTGGGGGCAAGGACCTGCACATTGATTTGCCTCCCGGCTCTCAGGTGAGTGAGCTCATTGATGCCATTAACGGGCAGCATCCTGAAATCGGCGAAATGTTGTTGAAGAAAAAGGTGTTGGTATCCGTCAACCAAGAAATTGCTCATTGGGAAACGACACTTCAGGACTCTGATGAAGTGGCCTTATTGCCTCCTTTTGCCGGAGGAGCCTGACGGCCAGGGTATTGAGAAGGGAGAGATTCGTTATGTCGGTTGAAACGGAAAACGACATGTTGGTTCGGGTTCAACAGGAAAATTTTTCCATCGATGAGGAGTTGGAACGAGTACGAGCCCGATCGAGTCGGATCGGCGGGATAGCTATGTTCCTGGGGACGGCTCGGGATCGGTCGAAGGGAAGAGATGTAAGTTCCATGACCTTCGAACATTATGAAGGCATGGCTCAGAAGAAACTCAAAGAGATTCGGGAGCAAGCCTTACAGGATTTTGATATTATTGAAGCTTTGGTCCTCCATCGGTACGGACCGATTGAGATCGGGGAAAATATTGTGTTGATCATCGTGGGGGCGGAACATCGTGCCGATGCCTTTCAAGCCTGTCGTTGGTGTATCGATGAACTCAAAAAGATCACCCCCATTTGGAAGATGGAACATACTCCTGAAGGGGAAGTCTGGGTTGAAGAACATCCCTAATCGAACGATGTAGCATGGATCATCATCCTATGCCTGTAAAAGATTCCTGGGGAAGACCCCTCCAATCACTGCGCGTTTCCGTCACCGACCGGTGCAATCTCCGATGTCAATATTGCATGCCTGAGGAAGAGTACGTTTGGTTGCCTCGGGAAACCTTGCTGACGTTCGAAGAGATTGTCTTCCTTACTCAGGTGTTTACGGATCAAGGGGTTGATAAAGTTCGCATTACGGGTGGGGAACCCCTTTTACGAAAAAATCTTCCCGCCTTAATCGCCATGTTGCGGCAAAATACCAAGATTCAAGACATCGCCGTGACGACCAATGGCGTCCTGCTCACGGAGCAAGCCCAATCCCTGTTCGATGCTGGATTGCATCGGATTACGGTCAGCCTGGATACGTTAAAGCCCGAACGATTTAGGGCCCTCACTCGTCGAGATACCTTAACTCAAGTCTTTGAAGGGATTGAAGCCGTGGGCCGGGTAGGGTTTTCAGGTTTAAAGCTGGATACCGTCGCGATGAAAGGCTATAACGAGGATGAGTTAATCCCATTGATCGAATATGGCAAGAAGGTCAACGGGGAAGTCCGGTTTATTGAGTATATGGATGTGGGGGGAGCCAATGACTGGTCGGCGGACAAGGTCCTCTCTCGAAAAGAGATCTTATCCATGCTTTCCACCTATTATGGAAACATTGAGCCTGTGGTCGAAGAGAGCTCCGCACCTGCTCAACGGTTTTCACTTTCCGATGGAACAATCTTTGGGATTATTTCGTCTACCACTGTTCCGTTCTGTTCCACGTGTGATCGAAGCCGATTGACGGCAGACGGTATGTGGTATCTTTGCCTTTACGCCAAATCCGGTCTGGACCTTCGTCGGCCGCTGAGGACCAATAGGTCACGTGAAGAGATTGGATCGATCATTCAATCGGTCTGGGAATCGCGGAGAGATCGTGGGGCTGAGGAACGGAAAGAGTTGGAACAGGTCAGTACGAGGGGGCAGTATATTGATATCGAACGGTTACGCAAAGATCCCCATTTGGAAATGCATGCTCGAGGGGGATAATTCTTCCCTATCTTTTTTTCTATTCATTCCTTCTATTACATACGTTTCTCTTTCTTGCTGGGCTTCTATCTCTATGGTAGAGTGCTTCAGTGAGCGGTTTGGTTGTTTTACCATTACAAAGACATTCCATCGCCTTAACGTATCCACAGGCCTTTCCCCGCACGAGGACATGTTGAACGTCCTCCATCAATTCGTTGGACTCAGGAGGTTTCCACACACAGAGACAAAGGTGATCTATGGGATGGTTTAAACGAAATAAGCCTGCTGATTCGGAAGGAAGTCCTATCAAGATCCGGGAAGGGATGTGGGTCAAGTGTTCCGTCTGTCGAGGAATTATTTTCAAACGAGAAGTTGAACGGAACCTGAATGTCTGTCCTAAATGCCAGTATCATTTTCCGATGTCGGTAGAGGAGCGATTGCAATTAATCGCCGATCATGGGTCTTTCCAGGAATGGGATTCGGACCTCATTCCTGGAGATCCCCTTGAGTTTGTTGACACACAACCGTATCGCCATCGTGTCAAGAAAGCGCAAGATAAAACCGGGAAAAACGAAGCTATTCTTACTGGCCGGTGTCAAATTCATTCCCAGCCCATTACCCTCGGAATTTTTGATTTTTCTTTCATGGGCGGAAGTATGGGCTCGGTCGTCGGAGAGAAAATCTGTCGTGCCATTGATCGAGCCGTCGAGCATCATTTGCCGTTCTTGCTCGTGACCACCTCGGGAGGCGCTCGTATGCAGGAAGGCACCCTTTCGCTGATGCAAATGGCCAAGACTGCTACCGCATTGGCGGGTCTTCAGGAAGCGGGTCTTCCCTTTTTCGTACTGTTAACTGATCCGACTTTTGGTGGGGTGACGGCAAGTGTGGCGATGTTAGGCGATATCATCTTGGCCGAACCCAAAGCCCTTATCGGTTTCGCCGGTCCCCGGGTCATTGAGCAAACCATCAAGCAACGGTTGCCGGAGGGGTTCCAACGTGCTGAATTCCTGTTGGAACATGGGATGGTTGACCACATCGTTGAGCGCAAAGCCTTAAAAACAACCCTGGCTCAATTGCTCTCTCATACCCGGGTCCCCATGGCTGTGCCGACCACGTAAGTTTGGTATGCTTCGACCATGAACACACTCTGATACGCATCCAATCCAAATCTATTTGAAATCCTCATTCTATCAATAAGGTGGCCCACCCCTCATCGTGACGAGTTCTTGTCCTTTCTGATTGTTCTGCATGAATTGAACGGTTGGCGTGAATTCATACTCTGAGACCCTCACCTATTTGTTTTCACTACATCGGTTGGGTATGAAGTTTGGGTTAGAGCCCATCACCCATGTTCTTGGGCGGTTGCAGGACCCTCAACGCCAATATGCCACTTTCCATATCGGGGGCACGAATGGGAAAGGCTCATCAGCCGCGATGTTGGCACGCATTCTTGAGGCGGGTGGTCATCGCGTTGGTCTGTACACGTCGCCTCATCTCCATGATTTTTGTGAACGAATTCGAGTGAATGGAGCATGTATCACCGAGGGAGACGTTTGTGCGTTAACTGACCGAATTCGAAGGGTCCTTCCGACAAAAGAGGCCTTAACGTTTTTCGAACTCACGACAGCAATGGCGTTTCTGTATTTTTACGACCGACAGGTCGATGTGGCAGTGATCGAAGTAGGAATGGGAGGAAGGTATGATGCGACGAACGTTCTGAATCCCTTGGCGGTGCTGCTGACAGGGGTCGGCTTGGATCACGAAGAGTTTCTGGGACGGACCCCTTCTGACATTGCGCGAGAAAAAGTGGAAATTTTTCGTCCGAATACGCCAATTGTCGTTGGGCCGGTCGATGCCGAAGTGCGGGCGATCGTGAAGGCGAAAGCCCAAAGCGTTCAATCGTCCTTGTGGGGTTTTGGGGAAGACTTTCTCTTGACAACGACGGCTTCAGGGACCTTTACGTATCAGGGCCCTCACTGGCGGTTACCCGACGTGCCGATTAATTTGCCAGGAACTCACCAGATGGTGAATGCCGCCAATGTCATCGCGCTACTCGAAACCACTCAGGAATCTCGCCTCTCGATTTCCCGCGAGAGTATTTATGAGGGATTGTCTTCAGTAACGTGGAAGGGGCGGCTAGAAATTCTCCAACAGAATCCATTGATTGTGTTGGATGGGGCCCATAATCCCGCTGCAGCTTCAGTGTTATGTAATTTTCTTCGATCACAAATTCATGATGTTCCTGATCGGAAACTTTTGATGATCTGGGGAATGATGGATGATAAGGATCATCGGAGCTTTCTAGCCGTTCTCTCCCCATTGATTGATGCTGTCATCATTACTCAGCCACATATGAATCGGGCGGCTTCCGTAGACGTGTTGAAAGAGGTGGTCCAGAATGCCGGGTTGCCTGTTTCCGTCGTGCCTGAACCCGTCGAAGCCTTGGAATTGGCCAAGAAACGGGCACGGTCAAGTGACCTCATTTGTATAACCGGCTCCCTCTTCCTTGTAGGAGAGGTGTCTGGCCACTTTATCCCTTCTTCCTCAACGACGGTACAGGCCTAAGCGAAGTGATGAGCATTCAAGTTGCTCGAATTCGTTGGCTGATCGTCTTCCTGAGTGTCTCATGGTCTTTTCCCGTCTTGGCGTTTAGCGAATCCGATCTTTCCTCTTTACCGAAAGAACAGGTGCCCTCATCAGGTACGCCCGTGGAAATTTCTGCAGAACGAATTGAATACGACTTTGAACGAGAGGAATACCATGCCAAGGGGTCTGTGGATGTCAACCGAGGTCCGGTTCGTTTAACCGCCGATGAGGCGACGCTGCAAAAACTAACCGGAGCCTTGATCGCCATTGGCCATGTCCATCTGCGGGATGAGCATGGAGATGTTTGGGCCGAACAAATGGAACTCAATATGAATACCGAGGCTGGGGTCCTGACCCAAGGCCGGCTGTATTCCAAAACACAAAACTCGTACGTGACCGGACGTCGGATTCAGCGATTTTCTGAGACCCATTATCGGATAAAAGACGGTTCGTTCACGAACTGTGATGCCAAGGATGGTGAAACTCCAGCTTGGCGATTTACCTTTGATGACATTGATGTGGAGTTTGAAGATGCCCTGGCAGGAAAAAGTGTGTGGTTCAACGTAAATGATGTTCCTCTTATCCCACTTCCGACCTTTGAGTACCCCCTCGGCGCCACGAGAAAATCCGGATTTTTGGTGCCCAATATCGGGATCGACAATAATTTCGGTTTTAAATATCAGCAGGGGTATTTTTGGGCTATCAATCCGAGTCAGGACCTGACGATTTCCCCTCGGATTCTGAGTAGCCGTGGTGCAGGGGGCGATCTGGAATATCGGTATGTCTGGAGCCGGCATGCCAAAGGCCAGTGGTTGGCGAAATCCTTATACGACACGGAGGAGAACCAGGCGCGTGCAGAAATCCGAGGGAGTCATGTCCATGGATTTAATCGGGATCTTTCTCTCCGTTTGAACGTCAATTACTCCACAGATCGAGATGTGTTGCAAGATTTTTCAAGTTCGGGTGTCCAACGTGCACTTCCCAGCCAAGAATCCAATCTTTCGGTGATGCAGCGCCTCAACCATGGAGCGCTGTATTTGTGGGGACAATACCTCCAACCTCTCGGTGATGGGGGAGATTCTACCTTTCAGCGATTGCCTGAAATTGGCCATCGATTTATCCAGCCATCTCTTTTTGGAAGTCCTCTGCTTCTCACCATGGATTCAACCTATGTGTATTTTTTCCGGGAAGAGGGGTTTGACGTCAATCGTTTCGATATTGTACCCGGCATTTCTGTTGAAGGTCTCCATGTCGGGAATACGATTGGGTTTCGACCACAGTTTAAATTTCGAGAGGTGGCATATTCCCGTGGTGAAAGCGATTCCTCGTGGCAGCATCGAGAAACATTTTGGGTCGGGGCGGAAGCGTACACCAACCTCTCAAGAAAATTTTCCATCGGAGACAATACAAGGATCCGTCACACAATTCAGCCGAATGTCATCTATGAATATGTCCCTCCGACCGACCAATCGGATCTCGTTCAAATCGATGCCGTTGATGATTTAATCAAGAAAAGTCTGGTCACGTATTCGGTCAAGAGCCGATTCACCAATCAAGCCGGGTCTGGTGACTCTATACCTTGGTTGGATCTTCTTTTTGCCCAAAGTTATCATATTGGGGATCCTCCACCTTTGGCGGAAGACTTTTCCGATATTTGGGGAAGAGGCCGTTATCATCAACCTCTGAAAACGGTCTCGTTCCTTTCCGCATTCAATGTCTCAGTGGATAGCTTCTTCGATCCGAACGATGCCAATTTTACACAAGTGAATTCGGATGCCTACATTCAAAATCATCAGAATTGGTATGTGGCTGTGGGGCAACGATATTCGCGCAAAGGCCCACGTGTTCGACGCGGAGATATTTGGAATCCCATTTCGTTTAATGAGGTCTTGGAACCTGACGATAAAATTCTCTACCTGACGACGGGTGGGGGCGTTCGACTTCCTGGTGGGATGTCGGTGGGCACCCGGTGGTATCATGATTTTCGGACAGGGGACACTGCTGAATTGGATGTGGTGGCGTTGTATCAAAATCCCTGTCGATGTTTTTCTGTCGGGTTATTCTATATTCGATTCCCCGATCGTGAGCAGTATGATTTTATGATTTCTCTTACTGGATTATGGGGAAGTCAGGGCAATGGAACCCAATTGATGAAAACTCTTCTTGGTCCCCTCATGAAAGGGGAACGAGGGGTGCCTTGGGACTATCGGTAACGAGAGAGACTCAGAGTGAGATGAAAAGAATCCGGGCCTATGAGGTTTGCATTGGCGGATTACTGTTTTTAGCGATTGTTCTCTATCCTCCATACAGTCGGGCGCAAGAAGTTCTCTCCGATCAGGTCAATATCGTATCCAGTCGTGGCGAGATTTATGGCATTACTCCTGGTGAAGGTCTCGCCAGGGTCCTGTTGGGGGCTGGAGAAACGATTGACACGATGGAATCCAAAGGCGTCACAGGGTTTGTCCTGACCAATAAACGCCTTTTGGGGTTTTCCCGCCGCTTGCAACGCTGGGTCGAAGTCAACCTTTCTTCGGCTGAACGTATTATTAATTGGAACGTGACAGCCCGCTTGATTGTGGTTCGGGGAAAGAAAAGCCTCTATGGATTTCAGAGTGATCTAGGCCGTTGGAAGCAGGAGAGTTGGGGAACTGGGGAGGTATTCCAAGAAGGAAAAGTGGGGATGAATATCGGGGTGTGGGTGACTGATAGACGTGCCCTCGGGTTTTCGGCCTTTACCGGAGGGTTTTTTTCACGTGATTTACCCTCAGCGGGGCAAGTCCCCTCGATTCATATCAACGACAATATTGCCGTCCTCCAATACTCAGAACGACAGTTGGTGTTCAGATCAGGATTAGCAATCTGGAGAGAGCTGCCTTAGTTGGCCGAATGTGCGATCTCTGGTTCCGAGCGTGATGTCACCCCCGGATAATCCACTCCGATTGGGTGTTGTGAACAGTACTGCCCCCACCATTGGATGACTTCTTGAAGGAACGGGTCTTCCGGCCCGGTCGCAAAAAGATGACCGTAGAGATAGCCTGTTTGAGTATCAAACAGGATAAAGATGGGCATTGAAGCGGATTCAGGTAGCGATGGTGTGTCCATGTATTGTGCCTCCTGTTGAATGAGCAACAGGTTTTTCCCGTTATATAGGGTAATTCGGATGTCAAGCGGGAAGTCTTAAATGCTTCTTCTATGATGTTCTAGGTCAATTCTGCTGGTTTTGTGCCATTATTTGTGAGTAGAGGTATTGTGGGAGAAGCGCCAAGATCGTAACTGGCGAAACCAAAATCGCGAATTTTCTGCCTTTCCCTCTTGACTAACCGGCAAGGTTGGGGTAGCTATGGAACAATTCACGGACTCATTCCCCTAAAGGTCATTCAGACCACCCACTGAAAGGGAGACCGTCTATGGAAAATCCTACGATTCCTGAATCCTCCCCACAGTCTTCTGGAGGTCATATCCTTCTCATCGAAGATGAGGCCGATGTTCGGAGTTCTATCAAAGCGCAACTAGAGGGTGAAGGGCACCAGGTTGTTGAGACGGAATCCGGGAATGAGGCTCTGTCGTTATTGGAATCCTCTCAGTTTGATATTGTCTTGACCGATGTCATGCTCCCGGATACCAACGGGATTGAGTTAGTTCAGCGTCTTAATCAATTGTCTCACCATCCGGTGACCATTGTGATGACGGGGTATGGATCTGTGGAGATGGCGGTTCAGGCGATCAAGGCTGGGGCCTTTGATTTCTTATCCAAACCATTTTCGATCGATGTCCTAAGTGCTACGGTCGCGAGTGCTCTGCGCGTGAAGTCATTGCGCGATGAGAATGTTGAACTCAAAAAGACGGTTAAAGGGCAGTTTAGCTTCGGTAAACTCATCAGTACGAGTCAGGTCATGAAGGATGTTTTTCGATTGGTCGAATGCGTAGCGGATACGGATAGTACCGTTCTGATCCTTGGGGAAAGCGGGACAGGGAAGGAACTGATCGCACAGACGATTCATTTTAACAGTTCGCGGCGACGGGGGAGTCTTATCCCGGTGAACTGTGGGGCTATTCCCGAAGCGCTTTTGGAGAGTGAACTCTTCGGTCATGAAAAAGGGGCCTTTACGGGTGCAGTCGCCTCCCGAGTGGGCCGCTTCGAATTAGCCTCTGGCGGGACGATCTTTCTGGACGAGATTGGCGATTTAAGTCCTCCTCTTCAGGTAAAAATTCTCCGGGTCCTTCAAGAACGTACCTTCGAACGAGTGGGAGGAACACGCACCTATAAATCGGATGCCCGGGTGATAGCCGCGACGAATCAAGACTTAGAGAGTTTAGTGGCTGCGAAGCAGTTCCGGGAAGACCTGTTCTATCGGTTAAATGTGGTCCCGGTGTTGGTTCCACCCTTACGGCAACGCATCGAGGATATCCCTTTGCTCCTTCAACACTTCATCAAAATGTTTAATGACCGTCGTCAGGCCGAACTCACGGGAGTCTCTGATGAAGCCTTGGATGTGCTCTGTGAATATCCGTGGCCTGGTAATGTACGGGAGCTTGGTAATATCGTTGAGCGGATCGCGATTCTCAAACGGCGGGGAATGATCGAACCTCAAGATTTGCCAGAAAAAATTCGTCGATTGCCCTCCGAGCACCTCCCAACAATGCCTGCAGCCATTCCCGTTGGTGGAATGGACCTCTCTCGTGCCGTAGAGGAGTTCGAAAATCGTTTGATCCTGGAAGCATTGGAACGAACCAATTGGGTAAAAAGTAAGGCTGCACGTCTCCTTCAGATCAATCGCACGACCTTAATCGAAAAATTGAAAAAGAAGTCGTTGGCGGAAATTGTTGCCCAGCGTTCGAGTCAAACCGAAGACCCTGCGCAGGTGTAAGTGAGAGATCCCTCCTCGTCGTTCTGGTGCTTTCTTTTCTGGTCCTAGTCTAACCTTCTGACCCATCCGTCAACTCTTTGACGGAGACTCATTGGGGTCAGGCATGTCGGTTCTCAGCAAATCTTCTGAAAACTCAATAGTTTGAGGAATTCACCCCTTTGTAATCCTGGAGTGTCACTTCGGTCTGGTTTTTGCTGAGTCTGTGACGGGACCTCGGAGTGAAAACGCTTGTGTGGAAGTTGTTGTGTTGGATTGTAGTAGGAGTTCTTCTCTGGCCGGGTGCGGTCAAGGGTGCGGCTTGTCCTGACTTTCCTTGGGAGTATCCTCCAGAAATGTTGATGCCTGAGGTGGTTCGCCAAGGGCAGGAATTAATGGAAACTCAACAGTTGCGTGAAGCTCGTATAGCGTTTGTCGACTATCTGACTCACAATCCCGAAGGGCTTTTCGCCGAAGGAGCCCGGTGGGCCTTGGCATTTCTTCCCGAAGAAACACCTGAACCGAATCAAGAATTTTTACAACGAATAAAACGGCTACAAACCGTTCGCGCACAACATCCTCAGAGTCCTTATGCGCCTTGGGCTCTGTGTGCGATAGGAGATATCTATTGGAATCAAGAATGGTACGAGGAAGCCAATGCCCATTACGAAGAGTTTTTGGACGAATATCCCGAACATCCCCTCGCAGGCGGAGTCATGGTTGAAGCAGGAACAGGGTTCCTTGAAAACCAAAAATATTTGGAGGCGGCACTGATTTTTCGCAGGGTTGTCGAAGAACCACAATGGGAAGCATTTCGGATGAGGGGGGCACGAGGTTTAGCTGATGCCACCGCCTTATCTCGGGCTTGGAAGCAGGCTGATTATTGGTATCAGGTGGTCGAGGCCGAAGGGCCTGACCTTTTACGTCGATCCGTCCGCTCCTCCTACCATTTCGGTGTCACAGAATTAGCTCTAGGGAATCAGGATAAAGCCGAGATCTGGTTGCTGACGACCATCAATAACCATCCCAAAACTTCTGAGGCCGGACAAGCATGGAATCACTTGGCCGAGCATTATATCGATCGTGGCCATCCCTTTTTGGGCCTGTGGTTCGCAGAACAAGCGAACCTGCAATTTTCCCAACATGAAGTTGGACGACGGGCTCGTGCAATCCAAAACCGATGGGTCTTTGAATTTCTGTCCCAAAACCCAACTTCAGAACAATGGGAACATGTTTACCGACGGTTAGAAGAATTAGAGATCTTTCTTTCGGTTTCTTGGGATCAGGGCCTAGAGACCGCTCGGTCTCTCAGTCAAGCTCCTGAAGGGGATATCGCCGAAGAGAGTACTCTCTGGATGGGAAAGGGATATGAAACATTAGGAGACATTCCTGCTGCCATCAAGGCGTATGAGAAAGTTGTGGTGTTGGGTGATTCCTCTCAATGGAAACAGGATGCTCGAGCACGGTTAACCACGATACTGACTCGTCAGATTCAGGATTTGTACAACAAAAAATCGTGGCTGAAGCTTCTGAAATTTCACTCTGATCATCAATCAGCTTTTCGGGTGATTCCCCTCGAGAGGGAGCGGGCCATGATGATGGCCAAGGCTTTTGAACGGGTTGATCTTCCTGCTAAAGCCATTGAATGGTATGACCAATTGTTGGATCAGTATCCCAATACTCCTTTGCGAGAAGAAATCCTGGCTAGAAAAGTGCAGTTAGCTGAGGAACAAGGAAATCACGATTGGATGCTTGCATTCGGACAGGCCTACTTATCTGAGTTCTCGGAGGGGCAATGGAGAGGTTCTGTGGAAACGGCTGTAGGGATGGCCGCCTTGAAACGCAAGCAATTTGATAAAGCGATTACCTCTTTTTCTCGAGTGTTGCCATATCTTCGTACGCCTGCTGAACAGCGCTATGTCCTTCGGCATCGGGCAATGGCTTTTCGGCTTCATGGCCGGATGAATCAAGCCCAAAAAGATTTTGAAGGATTACTTGAATTAAAGCCCGTCCATGTGACGGATTATCTTCGCTTTGCGGATTTTTTATATGACCGGGGAGATTATGAGGAAGCTCAACCTCTATACGAGACCGTACTTTCTGAAGACAGTCCTACGGCATTAAAGGCCTGGGGAAAATATCGCTTGGGTCTTTCACTGGAGCATATGGGCAAATATCAAGCTGCTCAGAAGGTGTTGGGTGAACTTCAACAATTAGAGTCGAAACCTCCAGAGTTTGAACATACGATCCGAGCCGCAGCTACGGCTGTGATCGAAGAATTTTCGCTCAAACAGAAACCATGGATCGAACGTGAATACGAAGCCAGCTAGATTCTTGGGTCAGGAGATGGATGAGGTGCTCTCGGACCTGCTGCCCGATTCATCATTGGGAGTGAAGGGGGAGGGGGAAACTTCCGAACTTTCCCCGCAGACCCTTCGTGCCGCGCTTGAGGCCACGTTCGCGCATAATCAGCGCTTAAAAGACTATATCGTTGGTCTGGTGAATAGTATGCCGTTGGGGGCGCTCCTCTTGCGGTCTGATGGAAGAATATTGGCTTCCAATCAACAGGCCCGGTCCTTCATGGCCGAATCAGATTGGAGAACACCGAAGGCCAAGGTGCAGGACCTCTGGGGCCAATTAGGGTGGCCGACGGTCCCCTTTGCTCATTGGGAATGGGAGGAAGGTTGGTTAACGTGTTGGGATTGCCCCTTAGATACTCCTGCCTCATCTGCTCCTCTTCGTATGCGTTTTTTGGATAATCAGACCTCTGCCCAAGAGGGGAAAAGACAGGATCGACTCGCGGCCATAGGAGAAATGACGGGACGATTGGCTCACGATATTCGTAATCCGTTGGCCAGCATTGAATGGTTTGCGACTTTGTTAAAGCGGTCTGATTCAATCACCCAAGAATCTCGGCAACTGATTCACTATTTAGGGCAGTCGGTTCAGACGCTGAAAGGGATGATGGACAATCTCTTATCGTTTAGCCATGCCTATTCTTTTCAACCTCAATCCATTGCCTTGGAGCCAATTCTTGCTGAGATGAAATTCGAAATGGATCATCTCACACAGAAAAAGGATTTGACGATTCAGTGGAAGCTAGACGAAGGACTTGGACAGGTGGTGGTGGATGAAACCTTATTTCGTCAGGCTGTGCAAAATATTCTTTTGAACGCTATTCAGGCCTCGAATAGGGGTGACAACATCTTTATTCGGGGTTTTAGTGAATCGAATGCTGGTTCCAAGAAGCAAGAGCATTCTCATTCGAACGGTTTTGTGTTGTATGTTCAAGATCATGGATGTGGGATGACACAAGAAGAAGTCACCAAGGCATTTCATCCTTTTTACTCAACACGAAAAGGAGGAACGGGACTTGGCCTGTCGATCGTGAAGCACATCATTCAGATTCATGACGGATTAATAGATCTGAAAAGTGAGAAGAGTCAAGGTACGGTTGTCCGTCTTTTTTTTCCGCAAAAAAGGAGTGAGGCATGATTGATACGCAGCATGAGCAGGGTCGGGGCATACTGGTCATTGAGGATGATGAACAATTACAGATGGCCCTGAATAAGGTCTTAACCCAAAATGGGTATGCAGTGACTCTTGCCCGTGATGGGTATGAAGGATTAGACCGTCTCGAAGGAGAGCAACCCTGGCTCGTGCTCACTGACCTGAATCTGCCGGGAAAAGGCGGCATGGATTTTTTGCGGGAAATTCGGACGCAAGGGTATCGCATGCCCGTGGTCGTCATGACCGCCTACGGGTCGGTCGAAACAGCAGTGGAAGCCTTAAAGTTTGGCGCGACGGATTTTTTGCAAAAGCCTTTCCCACTCGATCGGCTCGAAGGTCTGATCAAGGACCTGCAACATACTCGCAGCCCGGTTGCTAAACCTAAAGACCCGTTGAGGCTTCCAGGAGGGAAAGAGGAACCTTCAGAGGGTTTTCTCACCAAAAATCCGAAAATTTTGCAAATGCTCAAGATGTTGGAGGTGGTGGCAGCGAGTCCTTCGACGATTCTCATTCAAGGGGAAAGTGGAACCGGGAAGGAGGTGTTAGCGCGGCATATTCATCGAATCAGTCCGCGTGCTCATCAACCTTTTGTGGCGATTAATTGTGCGGCACTTCCCGACGGGCTCCTAGAAAGTGAATTGTTTGGCTATGAGAAGGGCGCGTTTACGGGTGCATTGGCTCGACGTTGCGGGAAGTTTGAATTGGCCCATCAAGGCACGTTATTGCTCGATGAAATCGGAGAGATGAGCCTGGGTTTGCAGGCGAAGTTGCTACGAGTTTTGCAAGAACGAGAAGTCGATCGATTGGGTTCCCGTCAGCCGGTACAAGTGGATGTTCGGGTGATTGCCACGACCAATCGAAATTTAGCGCAGGAGGTTCAGGCCGGCCGATTTCGAGAGGACGTGTATTATCGGCTCAGCGTGATGCCGTTTACTCTTCCCCCTTTGAGAGAAAGACCGGAAGATATTCAATTGTTGGTCGAACATTTTGTTAATCGTTCTCGGCGTGTTCCCCATCTCTCCGTGGGTAAGGTGTCAGACGAAGCGATGGCATACCTCAAGAGTCGAATGTGGAGGGGGAATGTGCGGGAACTGGAAAATGTCATCGAGCGAGCTATCCTGCTGGCCGGGGATTCTCCCTTACAGGTGGAGCATTGCCAAGTTGAAGAACCGGCTATGTTGACGAGTTCTTCTCCTGGTCCAACCGGGACAATCTGGGAAATGGAACGAGATTTAATCTTGAGAACTTTGGAAAAACATGACAGCAACCGGACACATGCCGCAAGGACTCTCGGGATCAGTATTCGAACGTTACGGAATAAATTACGGGAGTATCGACAGCTTCCTGGAGGGTTGCCACCTGGAATTTAACAAGACGAGAACGAGGATGGGGATACGGGATAATCAGGAAAAAAATTCCCTGAATAGGAAAAGATCGCCTAGTTCCGTACATCGATTAGTCAGAAAAGGTGGATAGAAGGGGTGGATAGGCAAAGTTCTCCATGCGGTCATGTCGATCGGGGTTGAGTAAATTTGAGTCAAGGAAGAATTGTTGGACATTTTGGCACTACTGTTGCTCTCTATGTCGTTACCAGTGCCAGGACAAAGGAGCTTAACATGAGAAAAATGGAGGAATGGATACCATGATGATTTCCCCCTGGGACGATGGGACTCGCTTGTATGAACGAGCCCTGGATGTTCGGAGTAGTATTCATGAAACCATCGCTTCGAACATGGCCAATGAAGAAACGCCTGGATATAAAGCCCGACGGTTACCCTTTAAAGAAACGTTTGTAGCCGCTCTACATGGGAAGGGGCCATTAGATACGGCTCGAACGCATTCCAATCATATGGCGCTGTTTTCCCCCGATAACCACATCTTTCATCAAACGGTCAAACAGGATGCCGGTGCTGGGCTCGATGATAATACTGTGAATTTAGAGAAAGAAATGACGTTAATGGCTGAAAATACCATGCTGTATATGGCGGTCAGTCAGTTTTTGAAC
This sequence comes from Nitrospirales bacterium, assembly GCA_965223275.1. Lineage (GTDB taxonomy): Bacteria > Nitrospirota > Nitrospiria > Nitrospirales > UBA8639 > Nitrospira_E. Next base: position 488,254 of record OZ244992.1, on the reverse strand, counting down.
GGACGTTTTAGTGCGTGGAAGTCAGCGATTAATGAAGGCCGTGGTGGATAAAGCCCTGACGAGTAAAAGTCTCGGGTAGGGATTTGTTCATGATTGAACCGAGTGTGTAGCCAGCCATGATTTCCGGGCATCTTCGAGTGAGATCACAAATTGTTTTACGTGTGAGGAGATTAACATGAACCTTGATCGACTATTTGAGGTAGTAGGGTCAGCACTGGATTCTCAACGTCAACGCTTGAATGTCATTGCTGGAAATTTGGCCAATGCGGAATCAACCCGATCCCCCAATGGGGGGCCATACGTGAGACGCGATGTTGTCTTTCAGGCCACAACTCCGCAAAAACCATTTTCCTACATTTTTGCGAGTGCATTTGGGGATCCTACTGAGCCCACTGGAGTTCAGGTAACCGATATCGTGAATGACGACCGTCCATTCCGGACGGTGTACGATCCGAGTCATCCTGATGCCGACAACAAAGGGTTTGTTCAATTACCTAATGTCAATCCCATCGAGGAGATGGTGAATTTGATTTCGGCTACGCGAGCGTATGAGGCGAACCTCGCCGTCATGGAAACAGGGAAAACGATGACTCTACGTGCCTTGGAGATGGGACGGTAACGATGACTTGCGAAAGGGAATGGTGAGGTATGGATAATTTTTCGATCAAAGGGATTGACATGATTCCTGAGCCTTTTGCGGCAGGACCTGGAGCAAGCACGAAAAAAGCCGGCCCCGGGTTTGCGGACCTCCTCAAAGGGGCTGTCGAAAAGGTCAATGCGATGCAACATGAAGCCGGACGTTTGGAGGATGCGGTGGCCAAAGGAGAAAATGTGAATATCCATCAGGCCGTCATTGCCGGGGAAAAAGCAGGACTTTCATTCAAGATGATGATGCAAGTGAGAAATAAGATGTTGGAAGCGTACGAAGAAATCATGCGTATGCAGGTCTAACGATCTGAGGGGAACTGAAGGAATTCTTATGATTTTTCTGCTGGCCTGTCTGACTATCAAGTCGTGAGACGGTGAAATGAAACGAATTTATGGCAACATTTACTGACACAATTATCACGAATTTTCAGGCGTTGACCCTTGCGCAACGAATTGGAGCGATCGTGGTCTTGGCTTTTGCTTTAGCCACGGTTCCCTTGTTGATGATGATAGGGAAAGAACCGGAGTTGGTCGTTCTGTTTTCTCAGCTCGAACCCGATGATACCCGTGCGATTGTCCAAGAACTGGGGAAAATGGGCGTGAGTTATGACGTCGGGGAGGGAGGTCGTGCCATTAAAGTTCCGGCAGAGCGTGTTCATGAATTGCGACTGCAATTGGCTTCATTAGGGCTCCCGGAATCTGCCGGAGTGGGATTTGAAATTTTTGATCGTACGGGATTAGGGGTGACACCCTTTACGCAACAGATGAATTATCGGCGGGCGCTTCAAGGGGAGTTGGCCAGGACCATTAGTCAAATCTCTCAGGTCGATCGTGTGCGGGTTCACTTAGTGATCCCGGAAAAACGGTTATTCACCAACGATCAAAAGCCAGCGCAGGCTGCCGTTGTCTTAACCTTGCAGCGAGGAGGTGCCCTGAAAGGCGGTCAGGTTCAGGGGATCGTCCATCTCGTTGCGAGTAGTGTGGAAGGGTTAGAGCCCAACCAAGTGACCGTCGTGGATAATCACGGAAAGGTGTTAAGTCAAAATACGGCTGAGGACGATGTGCAGTTGACTGCCACGCAAATTGAGACACAGCGGCGGGTCGAGCGGGATTTGGAACAGCGGGTTCAGACCATGTTAGATCAGGTGTTAGGCCGCGATAAATCCGTGATTCGCGTGACCGCACCTTTGGAATTTCGACAAGTGCAGATTACGGAAGAAGTATTCGATCCGAATAGTCAGGTCGCCAGAAGCGAAAATCGGAGCCAGGAAAAAGTTCTTGAGCAGGGTCCCGCAGGTGGAGTGCCAGGGGTACGAACCAATGTACCCAATAACCTGCAACCGAATGCGGCAGGACGCCCGAAGGAAGCCAAACGAAAGAATGAAACGATTAATTACGAAGTCAATCGAAAGGTGAGTAAAATCATTGAGCCCACGGGTGAAATTAAGCGGTTGAGTGTGGCTGTTCTTGTGGATGGGACCTATGAGGCCGCCGAAGGGGCTGCCGATGCTGAGGAGCCGGCCCAAAAATATATTCCTCGGAGTGAGCAGGAAATCCAGAGTTTAGTAGAGATCGTGAAAAAGGCGGTCGGATTTTCAGAGGAACGTGGTGATCAGATTGAAGTCGTCAATGTCCCATTTGAAACTCCAGCCCTGGCAGAGGGCGAAGAAGGGGCCACGGCCATGGTGCAATCCTTCTTTGCCACTTGGGGTGGTTTTATCAAACCGGTTCTCTTTTTTGCTCTTGGAGTCTTGGTCCTCTGGTTTGTGATACGACCCATGGCCCTTAATTTGACGAATCCTCAGCCGGAACCCGTAATGTTGCCCCAAGAAGGTTTGCCGGCCACCGTGGCCGAGTATGAGGCCCAAATAACCGAAACCCCTCAAGAGCAGGCCATTAAACTTGCGGCACAAAATCCCGCCACCGCGGCACAAGTCATCCGAGCATGGATTAAGGAAGAGCAGGCAGAAAAGGCATAATCTGTGGCTGATACGTTATCTGGCTACGAAAAAGCGGCCATTTTGCTCTTAGCAATCGGAGAAAGTGCCGCCGTTGAGGTTCTCAAGGTCCTCGATCAAAAGGATATTCGGCAGATTGGCGCCTATTTAGGGGCCTTAGTCAATGTTGGTCAGGAAGAGCACCGGTATGTGTTAAAAGAGTATATGGAATTGGCTGGTGCTTCAGGCCTGTCCGTTGAAGGGAAAACGTATCTTGCCAAAATCTTAAATGCTGCATTAGGCAAAGATAAAGCTCGCCGGATTCTGAATTCTCTCAATACCTCCGATAATGCTGGGTTCGAAACCCTCAAGTCCCTTGATGCCGCATCGATCGCGAATTTATTGACCTTCGAACACCCTCAGACGGGGGCTTTGATCCTGGCTAATTTGGAATCTGATCAGGCCGGACAGATTTTGTCACTCCTTCCTCCGTTTAAACGGGATGCGATCGTCTTTCGCATTGCGACGACTGAAGAAGTCTCCCCCAATATGCTCGAGGAATTAAATTGGGTGTTGCAGGAAGAATTGCGAATCGGATCCTCTAAAAATGCTGTGCCGGTCGGGGGAACGGGGTTGGTTGCTGAAATTCTGAATAGCGTGAAGCGAAATGTTGAGGGGGAAATCCTTACATCTTTAGAAGGAAAAGACCCCGATTTGGCTGAAGAAATTCGCGGCAAAATGTTTGTCTTTGAAGATCTGGAAAATATCGATGATCGTGGAATGCAGGAATTGTTGCGTGAAGTCAGTAAGGAAGAACTCCTGCTTTCTCTTAAGCCGATTGAAGGCCCATTACGCGATAAATTCTTTAATAACATGTCCAGTCGTGCGGCTGAATCTCTCCAAGAAGACATGGAAACTCGTGGTCCGGTGAAATTGAGCGACGTTGAAGCTGCACAGCAAAATATCATCAAGACCGTTCAACGCCTTGCCGGTGAAGGTCGGGTGGTGATTGGAGGCAAGGGTGAAGAGCAAATGGTCTAACATTCGAACTCCACAGGAACAAGATGATTCTGTTCAATGTTTTCAAATGGTGGAATTGGTTCCTGGAGATCTCAGAAGGTTTGAAGGTCGTACCGCTGATGGCGAAGAAGAGGAACCGCCGCATGATTGTTCGGATCTTCAACGGCAAGCCTTTGAAGAGGGGAGGCGGAAGGGATGTGAAGAAGGCATCGCGCAGGTGCGTCAAGAACTGGAAGCCCAGTTTCAACATGCCCTTCATCTCGCAAATCAGATGGGCCGGGCCCGAGTGGCAGCGTTGGAAGAACAGGAACGGGATATTGTGGAAGTGGCTCTGGCTGTCGCTCGAAAGATTCTCTGGCGGGAGATTCAGCATGACCCGGATTTGATTATTCCACAGGTACAGCGGCTCTTGGGTTTACTACCCAAGAAATCGTTGGTCACCTTGCGCGTGCATCCCAAGGATTTAGAGATCTTGCAGCCAGTTCACGAATCATTGCGACGTGAGATGGTTGATGGTGACCACCTGACTCTTGAGGCTGATGAGAGTCTTGAACAAGGGGGATGTGTCATTGAACAGGGAGGATTGCTGTTGGACGCATCCATTTCACAGCAATTTGACACCATCACCAGGGACTTTGGAATAGAGCCAGTGAAATCATGATGTCTGCTTCCCTCATTGACCGACTCGAATCCCTTCCTAGCGTGACGGTGACTGGACGGGTAATGAAAGCGGTTGGGTTAACCATCGAAACAACCGGGCAACATGTGGCGATTGGTCAACGATGTCAAATTCAAGGCGGCCATGAGCATGCGGGGTTAGAGGGGGAGGTGATCGGTTTTCGAGAAGATCGGGTATTGGTGATGCCATTTGGTTCGGTCCGAGGTATCAGTGCCGGTGATCGAGTGTGGTTTGATCCCACACCCCCGAGACTATCGGTCAGCCCGGCTATGTTGGGGCGAGTATTGGATGGGTTGGGGCGCCCGATAGATGGCCGGGGACCGCTACGAGTGACGCAACGCTATCCTATTTATGCAGAGGCTCCACTTCCTTTACATCGTGAACGAATTACCCAGTCCCTTGACTTAGGTGTGAATGCGATCAATTCGATGTTGACCTGTGGCATTGGGCAAAAGATGGGGATTTTTGCCGGGAGTGGAGTCGGAAAAAGTGTGTTGTTGGGGATGATGTGCCGACATACGGCCGCAGATGTGAATGTGGTGGCGCTCATCGGGGAACGAGGCCGAGAGGTGAAGGAGTTCATCGAACGGGAATTGGGCCCCGCCGGTCTTCAACAATCGATTGTGGTGGTGGCGACGTCAGACCAACCTCCTTTAGTCCGTGTCCGTGCGGCGTTCGTGGCGACCGCCATAGCGGAGTTTTTTCGGGATCAAGGCAATCAAGTCTTATTGTTGGTCGATTCGTTAACTCGGCTCGCACACGCTCAACGAGAAGTGGGGTTAGCGGCTGGGGAACCTCCGACAACAAAAGGGTATCCTCCCTCGGTGTTCACCCTGTTCCCCCAGGTCCTTGAACGGATTGGTCCACTACGCGTCGGGTCGATTACGGGGTTATACACCGTGTTGGTTGATGGAGATGATTTGAATGATCCGATCGCGGACGCGATTCGCTCTATCGTGGATGGACATATTGTTCTTTCCCGAAAATTGGCCATGCAAGCGCATTTTCCGGCGATCGATGTCTTGCAAAGCGTGAGTCGGGTGATGTCCGACATCGTTTCCCCCGGACAGTTGGAAGCGGCCCAATTTCTTGTTCAATTGATGGCCGAGTACCGCAATGCCGAGGATCTCATTAATTTAGGAGCCTATCAACCTGGCGCAAATCCAAGACTTGATGTCGGTGTGCATCTCAAAGCCAATATCGATGACTTTCTTCGGCAAACCCGGGATGAGGGAGTGGATGCTGAACGGAGTTTTCAGAAACTTCAAGTACTGGTTGAGCATGGGAAATCGCTTCTGGCCAATAAGGATGGTCACGTATGAATTGGACCACATTGTTGCGGTTTCGGAAACAAGTAGAGGATCTCGCTCGTGAGGAGGTCGTTTTGGTCGAGTGGGAAAAAAGTCAAGAGGCGACCAAAAAACAGGAGGTACGAAAAGAGATTGAAGCGGTGGTTTCCGAGTTGGAACGGCGGATACAGGAAGGCGTCGCCCGGCGTTTTGCGGATCAGCGCTATTTATGGTTAGAGCAGTTGACGGCGGTTTTAGAAAATCATACGGCCAAGATTCAGGCTTTGGACGAATCCTTAGTCGGTTTGCGGAAAAAGTTGAAAAAGGCGTATCACGCTCGGCGGGTGGTGGAGTTGGTCATCGCGAAAAAAGAGGAAGAAGTCCTTCAGAAGCTAACCGCTCAGGAACAACGTATCCAGGAGGATATCACGGCTCATGCCTATGCGGGAAAAAACCTTGAAGAAATCTCCTAGTAGATCAATGTTGCCTACCAAAAGAATTCTTTTGTGGTGGGTCGTGACGATGTTGTTCTGGACAACCGTTGTCTGGCCGGTTCAGGATTCTCCCGATCATGATTCGCCGGTTTCCCAGGAAAAACAAGCGGTTATCGAGGATGAACTCGACGAAGTTCCTGCTCCTGAGCAAACGTTATTGGAGCAGCTCCAAGCACGGTTAGCAGAAGTGAAAGAACGGGAACGTAGTTTGCAGATTCGTGAAGAGCAGGTCGCGGCACTTCAACGAGATTTAGAAGCTCTGGTTGCCCGACAAACGAAAGAAGCGAAGCGATTAGAGAACCGTGCTTCGGCATTAGATGAAGAAGAGCGACGATTTCTAGCCCAGGATCCTGCTCTCGATCATCTCGTAAAAATTTATGAAACCATGGACCCGGAAGAAGCGGCGTTGCGAATCGAAAACATGAAGCCAGGTCTAGCCTTAGATATTTTAGCGACGATTAAAGGAAAAAAAGCTGCAGCTGTCCTGGCAGGGGTCAACCCGGTCTTGGCCGCTAAGCTTTCTGAGGGTCTGAGGAAACATCGCGAAGCGAAACTCCAAAGACAGACGGCATTACAAAAACAGATTAATCGATGAATCAACTGTTTTTCCCATTTCCCAATCTATCCGATTCCCCCCTTCCGTCCGTCACTCAACCTCAGTCACCAAGCGTTTCAGGACATTCATCTAGTGCACCAGCCTTGAGAAAGTATTTTCCCGATCTCTTAGAAGAGCAGCGCGCTGATTCCCAGTTCCCTTCTTCCCCCCCACACACGGATTCATCTTTTCTCCAGTCATTGTTGTCTCTCAGGGCATCTGCAGCACCGGGGCCTCAACTTCATTCACCAGCATTGTCGCTTCCGAATCTGTTTGGAGATGATCAAGGGGGTATTGATCCTTCTCTCTCTCATGCTCAACGTCAGATACCCAACAAAGCCTATTCCGAAGATCTTGCCTTGCCGGGACCTACTCTTCCACAGCAGCCTTCTCAACACCCGTTACCCAATCCCAATCACGTTTCGGTCCCAACGAACCATGCTCTCGTGACCGGACCTGATGAGTCTGAAAACACAGGATTTGGATCTCGACCTCAGCCTCGGGTGGTGTTTCAAGAAGGACGACCTCAGCCTCTCCTTCAGCCAATACAGAGACCTGGGCCCTCTCACGACCCGCTTCAAGGACTAACACGTGTTCCAGGAGAGAGGAACGGGCTTGTCACCGGAATTCCTTCTTTACCTCTTGGACGGATTGCAGACCCTGTGATTTCCCAAGCACCTTCGACCGTGGTGACTCAACCATCGGAAGTACCAGAAGCCCGACTTCATCAAGAACATCAATCTCCCCCATCAATCAAGAGTCAGGCACATCACCCCCAATCTGGGATTGTGAATCGGAGTTCGGAATCCCGCCATTCAAGGCTGCAGCAGGTTCAAGAAGATATTCCGCTCCTCAGACCTTCCACGAGCCCCTCGAGGGTTCAGGTTACGGCCCAACCAAACGTGGCCGCTGCTCAAGAATTACGATCTGAGAATCTGAAGCCGATGGTGGCACAGTCAGATTCGCTTCCACCTCCTCAATCTTTTGCCACACCACTTGGGAATACTCAGGCTGCCCGGGCATTAACAGGTGCGTTGTTCGCACCACCTGTTCTTGCCAATGGGGTGTTGTCCTCCGGAGCTGAAGTGGGGATCTTGTCTACACAGGTCAATGCAAGCGATATGAATCCGTCTCTGAATAGTGATGGTTTCAAAGGCCATGGGGAACAGGTCTTCAGAAGTTTAGGCGGCGATGTGGGGAATGGACAGGATTTGGGTGGTGGGTTCGGTCATACATCTCAGGGACAGGGCGGAACTCAGTCGAACTCTGCTGCGTTGGGTGCACATCAGGGCGGGATTCGTGGACTGGAAGAGCGGCCTTCTGAATTGTTTACACCAACGCTTCAACGGCTTCAAATGGATGTGCAACTTTCAGAACATCAACGTGTCCAGGTGGAAGTGGGCGTTCAGCAGCGCCAGGTCTATGCGGGAATGCTCGTGGATCACACCGCCCTCAAAAATCTGGCTCTTCACTTTGTTCCCCACCTCGACCAACAATTGTCACAAGTGAATTTGGAATTGCAGGAATTTTCTGCGGAAGTTCGTGAGCAGCTTGGATCAGACCCTGGAGGAAAACCTTCAGAGCATTCAGACCTGGAGTTCCAAGGTCACTCACTCTCAAGTGAGATGAATGAATCGGAGGAATCCTTCTCGAGTCCGGACGGATTTGAGAAAGAGCCCGGTTTGCACTTGGTGGCCTAAGGGCGGAGAAAGGAGCGTTTCCATCATGGATCCCATTTCACCTACTCAATCTGTTTCGGGAGTTGGGAGTACCGGGCGGGAAGAAACGAATGTGGAAGCTGCGGTGAATGCCTTGGGCTCTGACGTTTTTCTTCGGCTTTTGGTGACCCAATTGCAAAGCCAGGATCCGACAAACCCTGTACAAAATGAAGATTTTATTGCCCAATTGGCTCAGTTTACCACTTTGGAGCAGGCCACAAATACCAATGATTTACTCGAGCAGTTGATTGGGACGAATGAAACGAATGCCCAGTTGGGACTGATTAATTTAGTGGGCCGAACGATCATGACGGAGGGAGATACCGTGAGCCTTGATGCTACCAATTCTCCCATTCTTGCGTATGCGTTAGGAGAAGATGCAAGTAAAGTGATCATTGAGGTCCTAGGTCAGAATAGTGAAGTACTTCGGAGCGTGACCCCTCCAGAATTCCAACAAGCCGGAGCCCATCAATGGCAATGGGATGGGACGGATGCAGACGAGGAACGTCTACCGGAAGGGGTGTATCAGTTTCGAATCAAGGCAGAAGACTCTCAAGGAGGAGCGATCCCTGTCTTTACCTTTGCCCGGGAACGGGTGACAAACATTGCATTGGGAACTGAGAGTCCGGTGGTGGTGGAAAGCGGGAAGGCTTTCACGACTCCGGACATCATTTCCATTCAGTAATTCACCACTGTCTAGTTTTGGTGGCGATGTGGTCATTAACAAAAGGAGACAAGACCGATGGGAATCACCTCAGCGTTTTTTGCAGCAACAAGCGGGATCAACGCAACAAGTCGTGCGCTTAGTGAAATTGGAAACAATATAGCGAATGCTCAAACAGTTGGGTATAAAAGCCGAACAGTTTCGTTTGGGGATTTATTTGGAGCCACCATTGGTGGAGGCGGAACTACGAATGCTTTGGTAGAGGGACGAGGGGTTCGAGTTTTGGGAATTGATCCCAGTTTTACTCAGGGGTCCCTCCAGACAACCTCGAATGCCTTGGATTTGGCCATCGATGGGGACGGGTTTTTTCAAGTCAATGATGTGGCGGGCAACACATTTTTTTCTCGGGCTGGGCAATTCAATATTGACTCGGTAGGGAATATCGTGAACCCAGCAGGTTTACGACTTCAAGGTTATCAAGTTGATTCCGCAGGCAATATTACAGGTACTCTCGGTGATATTGTGCTCACGACCACACAACAGATTGGAACACCCACCACCCAAGTGGACATGAGTGGGAATTTAAAAGCTGATGAACCGGTCCTGACCGGGTTTTCCAATGCGGCATTATTGGCTGATCCATCCAACCCAGCTAATTCCCAGTTTAGCACTGGGATTAGGGTTTTTGATACTTTGGGTACTGGCCACGACTTGACCGTGTATTTTTCAAAGACTGCTATCAATCAGTGGACGTATAGCGTGGTTGCACAAGATTCCGAAGTGTCCAGTTCGATTGCAAATGACACAAACACCGGCAATGCTTTGGTGGCGCAAGGTACGCTTTCGTTTACAAGCTCCGGATTATTAGATGTTGAGAGTCCGGCTGCTGGTTCTCCCCATAATATTTCTTTTAATAACGGATCCTTGGTACCCCAACCTATCGTCTTTGATTTTGGGACCAGTATCACCACGGAGGGAGGTCCAGGGACTGATGGCATGTTGCAACAAGGATCACCATCTGTACTATTGACACTATCTCAGGATGGGTTTGCCAACGGAACGTTAACTGGCACCTCCATTGGTGAAGATGGTGTGATTACCGGTCGGTTTTCTAACGGAACGACACAGAACCTTGGGCAAGTGGCCCTCACCCGTTTTATCAATCCTGACGGATTGCAACCTATCGGTCGAAATCTGTTTATTCAATCGGGAGATTCCGGAACACCCTTGGTTGGGCAACCAGGTTCCGGTTCTTTTGGAAAGGTCTCCGCCAGTACGTTGGAAACCTCTAATGTTGACCTAGGGGATGAATTAGTGAATATGATTACGATGCAACGAGGCTTTCAAGCCAACTCCAGGATTATTACCACCACGAATGACTTACTGGGAGAACTCGTGAATCTGGCACGATAAATCTCACGGGTAATGAAGGCGTAAGCCCTGGCCAACCGTATGGTTGGCCAGGGCTTTTTTTTTGCGGAGGAAAGCTATGAGTATGAGGGAGAAAGGTTGGCTCAAGAGCTGGATGGCGAGTAGTGAGGAGAAAATGGGGCGTCAAAGAATCCTTCGATTCGCCAAGAAACTGACGAATCTCATTGGGGTGTGACGGATTGGTGCCATTCATAGGAAATTACACTGGAAAAATTCCATACATTTCAATTGCTTGTATCAGGCACTTTCCCACGCCACCCCGTAAAGGGGTGGCACGAAGGTTGCTGACCTTGAAGGAGATCGGTCTGACTAGAAATCTTTTCACTGGATGAGGGTTCCCTATGGCTGAAGAAGCGGCAACAGAGACAGTACCCGTCAAAACTGGTTCGAGTAAAAAAATGATTCTCATCATCCTTGTGGGCCTTGTGGTCCTTGGTGGTGGCGGGGGGGCGGCATGGTTTTTACTCGGTGACTCGGGAAAAGAAGCCGAGAAACACGAGGATCATGCTAAAGGAGAAGAAGGGCATGAGGAACCGGGGCCTGTCATGGAATTGGAGCCCTTTCTCCTCAATCTCGCCGATCGGGAAGATCTGAGGTTTTTAAAGGTGAGTATCAAGTTGGAGTTAGATCGCCCGGAGGACAAAACAGACTTTACCGCGAAAGTTCCCGCCATCCGAGATACCCTTCTGGTGTTGTTGAGTAGTAAAGAATCTCATTTGCTCAGAACGGTCAATGGAAAACGCCGTATTCGGGAAGAAATTATCACACGTGTGAATAGTGTGATGAGCAGGGGAAAAGTAGCCAATGTATTTTTTACGGATTTTATCATCCAGTAACTTGTACGTAGGAAAAAAAAGATTCTGAGAGTGGCCGAAGCGGTCATCATATAATTTCACAAAAAGACCATGGAAAAAATACTTAGTCAAGACGAAGTCGATGCCCTTCTGCGAGGGGTGACAGAAGGTGAGGTGGAAACCGAACCTGAGGTTGTTGAGGAAACGACGGAGGATGGACCAGTCCCCTATGATCTGGGTAATCAGGAATGGGTTGTCCGGGGTCGCATGCCGACTCTGGATGTTATTCATCAACAATTCTCCCGGTTATTCAGGATTGCCCTGAGTGAAATTCTTCGAAAGACCGTGGAGGTCACGGTGACCAACCAATCGGTGATGAAATTCGGGGAATTCACTAAGCGGCTGCCCGTTCCGGCCTATTTGCAAATTATCTCCATGGAACCATTGCGAGGGTCGGCCATGATCGCGACGGACGCGGCCACAGTGTATCTCTTGGTCGATCATTTTTTTGGGGGTGCTGGTCAGACGCACGTCAAACCGGAAGGACAAGATTTTACCCTCATTGAACAGCGGGTGATGAGAAAGGTCATGTTAATGGGCCTAAGTAATCTGCAAAAGGCGTGGGATCCGGTCCAGAAGGTGACGATTAATGCCCTCCGGGCTGAAATGAACCCCCAACTGGCTTCTATTGTCTTGCCTGCAGATATTGTCATCGTCGTCACGCTAGGGGTGGAATTGGGAAATTCCGTTGGAGATCTGCATCTCTGTTTGCCGTATGCCATGCTCGAGCCGCTTCGTGAACGATTGCAGGTCAGCTTTCAAAGTGATTTTTACGAAGCGGACATGGGATGGATTAGGCGGTTTTCGGCCAATATTAAGGATGCCCCAGTCAATATATCCGTGAATCTTGGTGAAACCCAATTGTCGGTGGAAGAACTCATGCGATTTGCTCCCGGAGACGTGGTGATGCTGAACCAATCCACGACGGAGCCGTTGGTGGCTACTGTGGAAGGTGTGGCCAAGTTTCGAGGATTTCCTGGAGTGACCAAAGGTTTTCAATCGTTCCAGATAAAAGAAACGTTGGTCGTGAATGAATGATGCGAATCCTGCTCAAACGGGAAGCTTCCTAGGCTAGAACCGTGATCGAATTGGAGACGAAGGATGAGTGAAGAAGAAAACGTGGACTTGGAAACATTTGATGCGGAAAAGGAAATGATGGAGGCATTGGCCCAAGAAGCCGAATCCAACAATGGTCAAGCCGCGTTGCCCGATGGCACGTTGACCAGTCCCGATCCCAATCTGGATCGGATTTTAGACATTCCGCTCGTGCTTTCGGCTCAACTTGGAAACACCAAGATGCTTATCAAGGATTTGTTGCAGTTAGGCCCAGGTTCGATCGTCGAATTGGATAAATTAGCGGGAGAGCCCTTGGAAGTATTGGTCAATGAGCGACTCGTGGCTCGAGGCGAAGTCGTGATGGTCAACGAAAAGTTTGGCATCAGGCTCACCGATGTGATTAGTCCGACGGAGCGGGTCAATAAGTTACGGTAACGACAACGCGCACCGAAATAAAATGTCTGAAAATGGTCATCCAGGAGCGATATGGATTTTACGCATGAAGCGGTAAAAATGGCCGGGGCCTTGGCCTTGGTCATTTTTGTGTTGTTAGGAGGTTTAGCCTGGATGCGACGAGTGTTTGGGGAGGTCGGGGGACAGGGAAGTGCCCCGATTATGCGGATATTGGGAGGGCTCAGGCTTGGAGCTGGGAAACAGATTATGTTGGTTGAAGTGAGTGGGGAGGTTCTCGTGATTGGGACCACACCCCGCGAGGTGACGCTCCTCACGAAGATTGTGGAGGAAGACCGCGTGAGCCGTTTGCGATCCATCGCACATCCGCTTGTCGGACGAATAGGTCCATGGTTAGGATTTGGGAAGTTGGCACAGCCGGATGTCTCAACCTCGTCCACTGTCTCAACTCCCTCGGCTGTGAATTCGATTCCCAAATGTTGATGAAACGTCATAGCCTGTCCCCAATTTTTCATCAGGGATCCATGTCTATACCACCGTGGTTCTGTCGATGTGGGTTTCTCTTGGTGAGCTTCCTGGGTAGTGTTCCTGCCACAGTCCTTGCACAAGCTCAAAAAGACCCGAGTGTCAGCCTCCAAGTTTCAGGAATGGATGGGACCGAACCCTGGACGTTTGGTATTCGGATCCTTGTTTTACTCACAGCACTGACCCTGGCTCCAGCCTTATTAATGTTGGTGACCTCCTTTACTCGGGTGGTGATCGTATTGGGATTGTTGCGTCAAGCTTTGGGAACCTTACATGCGCCCCCCAATCAAGTCATGATTGGTCTGGCTCTCTTTCTCACACTCTTCATTATGATGCCGGTGTGGGAGCAAATCCGCGTGAATGCCTTGAATCCCTTGCTGGATAAGGAGGTGACTGAAGAGGTTGCTATGGAGAGGGCCATCGAGCCTATTCGGACGTTTATGTTGAAACAAGTTCGGGAAAAAGATCTTGGTCTCTTCATGAATATGGGAAAGGTTCCAAGCCCGAAGACCCAAAAGGATGTGCCTTTGCACGTCCTGATTCCAGCGTTTGTGACGAGTGAACTCCGAACGGCCTTTCAGATTGGGTTTCTTATTTATGTGCCGTTTTTAGTGATCGATATGATCGTCGCGAGCACGTTGATGTCTATGGGGATGATGATGCTTCCCCCGATCATGATTTCCTTGCCCTTTAAGTTAGTCCTGTTCGTGCTGGCTGATGGGTGGTTCCTAGTCGTTGGATCCTTAATGTCCAGTTTTCAATAGGGTAGAGGAAACTGAAACATTGACAGATATAAGGAATGGTGACACGTGACGCCTGAAGGAGTACTCAGTATCGGACAGGATGCCATCACGACCATTTTGTTGGTGTCGGGTCCTATGTTAGGGCTCAGTCTTATCGTCGGACTGTGTATTAGTGTGTTTCAAGCCATGACGCAGATTAATGAAATGACTCTGACGTTTCTTCCGAAAATCGTCACGATGTTTTTGGTGCTGCTTGTGATGTTTCCATGGATGCTGCAGGTCCTGGTGGGATTTATGACCAATGTGTGGGGCACGATCCCCGAAATCGTCCAATAACATTCGGAGAGCCACGTCTACCGGTAGAAAGCGATTGGATCTAATCGGTGTTTCAATGGGATTTTGCGATTCAACAGGTATGGCAGTTTGTCGTCGTACTGATTCGGACAGCGGTGATTCTTGCTGCCCTGCCCCTGTTGGGAGGCCGCGCGGTTCCTCAACGAATTAAGATTGGCCTCGCCGTCGCGATTGCATTCATTCTGACCCCGATCGTCACCTTTTCATTGCCGGAGGATTGGTTGCAGCCGACCAATCTGGTGATGGCTATCGGGGCAGAGTTGCTGGTGGGACTTGTCCTGGGGTTGGCCATGCGGCTGATTCTTGCGGCGGTGGAACTGGCGGGAAGCGTCATGGGGTTTCAAATGGGGTTTGCCCTCGCCAATGCCTTGGACCCTGTTTCGCAAGTTCAGACACCTGTCTTTGGCCAGTTGCTCAGTGTGCTGGCCACACTGTTGTACTTTCAGGTGGATGGCCATCACTTGTTGTTATTGGCCCTCGGGAGCAGTTTTCAGATTATTCCCCCTTTTGGAGCCCAGATGGGGCCACCACTCCTCACGGATGCCGCGAGTCTGATGCAACGAACATATGAAATTGGCTTGAAGATTGCCATTCCGGTCATGGCGACGACATTCTTGATCCACGCCACGCTGGGGATGTTGGGTCGGTTGGTTCCCCAGATGAATATTATGTTGACCAGCTTCCCGATTACCATCGCGATGGGCTTGATCGTGTTGGGGCTGGGTCTACCCTTCATCGCTTTGATTTTTCAGGATTCCATCATCGGGATGGAAGCCGTGATTTGGGACTTGTTGCAGGATTTGAGTCATGGCTGAAAATAAAGATGGCGCAGAAAAGTCAGAGCTTCCTAGTCCTAAACGGCTAGAAGAGGCCCGTCGAAAAGGACAAGTCCCGATGACACGGGAACTGCCCTCCTTGTTTATTCTGCTGGGTGGGATGGGTGTGATTTCGCTCTGGGCCCCTCAGGCGATTCGAGAGTTTCATGGCCATTACCGGTCCTGGTTCGAACAGGCGGGCACGTTACAATTGAGTAGGTCGTCTCTCTATGATCTGCTGTGGCGAATCACGGATCAGGCTTTTGTCCCGTTGATTCCGTTCGGGGTCATCGTGGGACTGCTGGCCCTAGCCTCCATTCTTCTCCAGACCGGACCTCTTTGGGTAGAAGAAGCCCTCCAGCCTAAACCGTCGAAAATGAACCCCAAGAATGGCATCAAGCGGATCTTTTCCTGGAAGGGGGTGATGGATTTACTCAAGTCCCTCTTGAAAGTCACGGGTGTGGCCGGAATTTTATACCTTGTGCTCAGTCAGGACCTTGGGCATATCCTTCAACTCCCTATGCTCGGAATTGGCGATGCTCTGGATGGGGCATGGGGAGAGGTGGAAAAACTCGTCTGGTTAGTCGGAGGCGCTCTCTTAATTTTAGCGATCGTCGATCTGATCTATCAGCGATGGCAACACATCGAAGATCTTCGGATGACCAAACAGGAAGTCAAGGATGAATCCAAAGACGTGGAAGGGGATCCGCAAGTTCGATCGAGGCGGATGAGTTTGCAGCGGGAACGGTCCCGACAACGGATGCTGCAAGCGGTCTCGAAAGCTGATGTGGTGATCACGAACCCCACCCACGTCGCCGTCGCGATTCGCTATGACACCGAAAACATGGATGCGCCAGTGGTGGTCGCCAAGGGTGCCGGGTTTTTGGCAGATAAAATTAAGCAGATTGCTCGACATGCCGGGGTACCGATTCTGGAAAATCGAAGCCTGGCCCGAGGTCTGTTTAAATCCGTCAAAATTGGACAGGAAATTCCTCATGCGCTGTATCAAGCCGCTGCCGAGATGTTGGCGTATGTCTATCGTCTGCGGCAAGGGACTGAACAAGCCAGTTAACGTCTATGGCATTTGATTCTCAAACACTCAAGCAGGAATTAACCCCAGGCCATTACGGAGATGTGTTGTTACCCGTGGGGGTTGTGGGGTTGCTCTTGCTGATGCTGCTGCCCCTTCCTCCCTTCCTGTTGGATCTGTTCCTTTCTTTTAGTATTACGTTGGCCGTGTTAATCCTGTTAGTCACGATGCATTCCGGGCGGCCAGCTGATTTTAGTGTGTTTCCCTCTGTCGTCCTCCTCACGACACTCTTTCGCCTGGCATTAAATATTGCCTCGACTCGAGCTATTCTCCTCCATGGCAATCAGGGGCCCGCGGCAGCGGGTGAAGTGATTCGTGTGTTCGGAGAGTTTGTGGTCGGGGGCAATTATGCTGTCGGCCTCGTCGTGTTTTCGATCCTGGTCATCATCAATTTTGTGGTCATTACGAAAGGAGCCACACGAATCGCTGAAGTGGCGGCACGGTTTACCTTAGATGCCATGCCCGGTCGCCAGATGAGCATTGATGCGGATCTGAATGCGGGTATCATCGATGAATCGGAAGCCAGGAAGCGTCGTGACCTCATTTCTCAGGAGGCCGATTTTTACGGGTCGATGGATGGGGCCAGCAAATTTGTTCGTGGAGATGCGATTGCGGCCCTGTTGATCATCTTTATTAACGTCCTTGGGGGATTGGGGATAGGGGTCTTAGAGCATGGGATGGCTTTTGTTGAGGCCGCGAAACGGTTTACCTTGTTGACGGTCGGGGACGCCATTGTGGCTCAAATCCCAGCGTTGATCATGTCCACGGCGGCGGGGATTATCATCACTCGTGTGTCGACGAAAACCAGTTTGGGTCGAGATCTCACCGAGCAAATCTTTTTTAATCCTCACTTGGTTGCCACCGTTTCCGCCATGTTGTTTTTCTTAGGCTTCCTTCCCGGCCTTCCCCATGTGGCCTTTTTACTCTTGGGGACTATGACGGCTGGAGTGGCCTATGTGCTCTGGCATCGAAAACAAGAAGCCGCCCAGGCGAAGGTTTCAGCCGAATCGAAAGAAAAAAGCGAGAGCCCATCTACCGAAGTGGTGGATTCCGTCGTCCCCCCTGATTTATTGGAACTCCATGTGGGCTACGGACTTGTCCCGTTCGTGGATCATGCTCAAGGAGGAGAGCTCCTGGAGCGGATTCGAGCCTTACGTCGGCAGACGGCATTGGATATGGGCTTTGTGGTCCCGGCTGTTCATATCCGTGACAATCTCCAATTAAAGCCCCACGAATATAGCGTGCTGTTGAAAGGCATTCCCATCGCGAAAGGGGAGTTGGTGCCCCGTCATCTCCTGGCTATTAATCCAGGGCATGCCCGTAAGGGTGTGGAAGGAAAGCCGGGGACGGACCCGTGTTTTGGCCTTCCGGCTCTTTGGATTGCTCCCGGGGATAAGGAACGGGCACAGATGGATGGGTACACCGTCGTGGATGGTCCCGCCATCGTCGCCACGCATTTAACAGAAATTATTAAAACCAACGGTCATGAATTACTCGGGCGTCAAGAGGTCCAGAATTTGCTGGATAACCTAGCTAAGACGTATCCCAAGGTGGTGGATGACCTGATCCCCACCCAATTATCACTAGGTAGTGTGGTCAAAATATTGCGAAATCTCTTGAAAGAACGGGTTTCTATACGGGATTTACGAACCATTTTGGAAACTGTTGCGGATTACACCAGTCAGAGTAAGGATCCTGACACCCTGACGGAATATGCCCGGCAAAATTTATCCAGGACGATTTCGAACCAGTACGCCAATGCCGAGGGATGTGTGCAAGTGGTAAGCCTTGATCCTCTTCTCGATCGTCAGCTCGTTGAAGCGATGAAGTCGGGGGGAACTGAACCGAATGGTTTATCCCCCAATATGTTTAATCACGTTGTCACCTTGGTTCGGCAGGCCATTGAACGAGTCGTGAGTCAGGGGTATCAACCTATCTTGCTCTGCTCGCAATCAATCCGGTCACAGCTATACCGGCTTATTTCCCCAGGGATTCATGCCTTGGCTGTGTTATCGCCAAATGATCTGGATCCCAATACAAAAATTCAAGCTCTTGAAGTTGTGAGGTTACCCAATGAAGCTGAAACGGTTTGAAGCCTTATCTCTCCATGAAGCCCTGAACGCGGTGAAGGCCGAACTTGGTCCAGATGCGGTCATTGTGTCTTCCAGACGGATTCAAAAGGGTGGGGGTCTCTTCGGGTTGATGAGTCAATCGGTCGTCGAAGTGACGGCAGCGGTGGACCGAAACCCGACTCAGGACAAGGTGTTTCCAAAGCCTGAGCAGGCCCTTGAAGCGTTGGTGGCTAAGCAGTTGGCCCAAGATACAGTCTCGGTCAGGTCCCAAACACCAGCAAGGCCACTGACAGCTCAACTGGAAACTCCGTCTCCAACGAGTACTCCTTCGCAGAGTTTCTCGGATCAATTAAAGGTCGCGACGGCGTTAGATCCCGTGACCCAGCACTTGAAGGAAATGCGGGAAGACCTTCAACGATTGCGTGAAGAACAGCATGACCCTGAACGTGTGCTCGGTCCCCTTCGTCAAGAACTCGAGGGATTGAAAATCGTGGTGGGCGAAGCGCTCAGCAATCAGATGCAAAAGCGTATGCAGGGTTTACCAGCTGACGTGATGCCGTTGTATCAATCGTTGGTGGGACAGGAAATCGCGCCATCATTGGCACATGGGCTCATTCGATCCGTTGTGGAGACGCTCGGGACAGCTGGCCTCACGAACCCAGAGGTGGTGGAAGAGTTATTGTGGGAACGTTTAGAAGATCAGGTTACGGTCGCGGGTCATGAGCGGGATGGAACGTATGGTCGAAAAATCAAAATGCTCGTCGGACCGACGGGAGTGGGGAAAACGACCACGATCGCGAAATTAGCAGGGTTGGCCCGTGAGCGAGACACCAATGGAAAAACCGTCTTGGTCACGTTGGATACCTATAGAGTAGCGGCAGTGGAGCAATTACGCGTTTTCGCCAAAATTCTCAAAATTCCATTGGAAGTGGCGGTCTCTCCCGAAGACTTTCATGATTGTTTAGGACGTCATCAAGATGCGGACTTGATTCTGGTCGATACAGCCGGACGAAGCCCGCGAGATCGCGCAGGTCATGATGAATTGGTGGCGATGACCAGAATTCCGGAAAAAATTGAGACACATCTGGTGCTAGCCGCTCCAATGGCCGAGTCCATCCTCACGGATGTTGTCCATCGGTATCAGGCACTTCCCATCCATAAGATGATCATTACCAAGCTCGATGAGGCGCAGCAGTTCGGAGGGGTGTTTAACGTGCTGTCTCAAACTGGTTTCCCGGTTTCCTATTTGTCTGCAGGACAACGGGTTCCTGAAGATCTTTCGATCGCCACGAAAAGAGACCTCGTTGAACTCGTGTGGAAGAAGAGTGAAGGTGTCAGATTGGATGCTGGCACATTGACTGAGGTGACAACATAATGCCCATAACGTCTTCGATGATCGATCAACGATTCTTAGATTCCACAAGACTCGATCAAGCGAGTGGACTGCGAGCGGCGATGGAAGAGAGGCCGCCATGTCGCAAACCGGTCCAAGTCGTAGCCGTCAGTTCGGGAAAAGGTGGCGTCGGTAAAACGAATGTCGTCGCAAATCTTGCGGTCGCTGCGGCTCGAGAAGGGCGAAAGGTTGTGATCTTAGACGCGGATTTGGCCCTGGGAAATATCGATATTCTTCTAGGATTGACCCCGGAATATACCATCGCCAACGTCTTATCGGGCGAACGCTCCCTCGAGGATGTTCTTGTCCCGGGCCCAAAAGGGATTCGAATTCTTCCAGCGACCTCCGGGGTGCAGGAATTTACGCAATTAAATCATGAACAACAGCTTCAATTGCAGTCGGCGTTTTTGCAGTTGTCGGATCCACCCGATCTTTTACTTATCGATTGTGCAGCGGGTGTGTCGACGAATGTGTTGTATTTCAGCATGGTGGCTCATGAAACGCTCGTGGTCATTACGCCAGACCCTAGTTCGTTGACCGATGCCTATGCTCTGGTCAAAATTCTCTCAACGCGATATCACTTGCGATCGTTTCGCCTTCTCGTGAACAGGGCGAAAACCGTCGAAGAAGGGAAAGAGGCGTTCCGTAAATTCAGTCTGGTCACGGACCGGTTCCTCAGCATTTCTCTTGACTACCTTGGGTGTATTCCCCAGGATGATTACGTGCCTATGGCCGTCGCTCAACAGCGTGCCGTGTGTGAAATCTACCCACGCTCACCGGCAGGTCGATCGTTTACCTCATTAGTCAGGACCCTGAATATGTGGCGTCATGATCTCTCTTGGCAGGGAGGTTTTCAACTATTCGGGCCAACGGCTTTCACCTCCACCGGATCAACCATGGAAGGATAAGGAATGAAACGTGGTGCTGTAACCGCTCCTCCTCAGAAATCAGAAAAAGCGTTGCCGACGAAGCTATCCCTGACTAATCAGGAACGCGAGACCTTGATCCAAGAATTTTTGCCCGTGATCAAATATATGGCCATGCGTTTGGCCATCCGGGTTTCCAGTGGCCTGAATGTGGAAGATCTTATGAGTGCGGGCATGGTGGGATTACTTGATGCGTTGACAAAATTTGATCCGTCTCGAGAAATTAAGTTTCGGACCTATGCCGAATTTCGCATTCGTGGCGCGATGTTGGATGAGATTCGTGCTATGGACTGGGTGCCGCGGTCTCTCCGTGAACGAATTGGCAAGATTCAGCATGCCGCGAATGAATGGACGAAACGAAAAGGGCGGCCTCCCACAGAAGCCGAATTGGCTGATTCGTTAGGAATGGAAGCCAAAGAAGTGGATGAAACTCTCCTGCAGGCTAAAGGAGCGGTGGTTTTAAGTTTAGATGATTTGGGCAGTAATGATGAAGATGCGCACCCCATTCTGGATGCCCTGGCAGATCGTGACCAGCCTACCCCCTTGGAGTCGCTCGTCTCCGAGGATGCCAGGCGTGCCCTTGTCGAGGCCATTGAGCGGTTGCCTGAACGGCAAAGATTGGTCTTGACCCTATATTACTTTGAGGAGCTCACGATGAAGGAAATAGGGGTGATCCTTCATGTGACCGAATCCCGGATCTGTCAGCTCCATGCCCAAGCCATGATCCGTTTGAAAGCACTCCTGCATACTCGATTGGGCCGGTAATTCTCACTAGCCCCATAGTTATTTTCTGTTTCAGACTAATCATCGTGTTCGGTGATGGATCTCGTCCATCAGGATGGTGAGGTGTATTGAAATGAGAAGGTGGGCGGCAACGCCTAAATGGCGAACGAGCGTGAATTCTCTTGAGTTTCAAGGTGATAGAACCGAATACAAGATAAGATAACCATTCGTAGATCACCCTTGTGAAGGAACACGATAGATGGAACTTCTTGCTGTAGCAAGCACTGAATCGGATAAGGTCATTCCAGGAGATTCGTCCCCTTCAGACTACCATTTCACCCTATTGTTGGTGGATGATGAAAAGTTGGTTCGAATGGTAGCCAAACGAAGACTGAGCAAATTGGGACATCGCATTGTGGAAGCCGAGAATGGACGTGAAGCGCTAAAAATTCTGGAGGAACAAACGGTTGATCTCGTGTTGTCTGACTGGATGATGCCGGAATTAGATGGTCCCAGCCTATGTAAAGCAATCAAAAGTCACGAACAATTCAAATCGATTCCCTTCATTTTGATGACGGCCCTCGATCAACCCTCACAGATTGCGGAAGGCCTGAGTCGTGGTGCGGATGATTTTTTGCCTAAGTCCGCATCTGATCAGGAAATTCTCGCCAGGGTTAATGCCGGACTGCGGGCCCGAAAACTCTTTCTAGACCTCAATAAATCCAATCAATTGCTTTCCCAAAAGCAGGCTCAATTAGATGAAGAGTTACGATCCGCATCCCAATTTGTCCGATCGTTACTTCCTGAACCCGGGGCTGTGGTCCCGGGAGTTCAACTTGGTTGGACGTTCCTCCCCTCTTCCCAGTTAGGGGGAGATCTGTTTCAGGTTGCGCCCTGGGGAAAAGATCACTTAGGCATCATGATTTTGGATATGTCCGGTCATGGCACCGGACCGGCCTTGCGTGCGGTCTCCTTATCGATGCTCTTCAAGGCAGAGCACATGCGACAAGCCTTTCCGAATTTCGATCCCGGGGAAATTGTGACCTGGCTCAATCAAGAAAATCCCATGACGGAGCAGGGAGATTATTTTACGACGTGGGTTGGAGTCCTGGAATTATCCACGATGACTCTTCGCTATGCGAGTGCCGGACACCCTGGTTCGATCTTGATCCGAAATGAGGCGGATTCAAGTGTCCTCGGAGGGGGAACTTGGCCGATCGGGTTTTCGGCGGATCAAAAATTTACCACGGAGCAGGTTACCCTCAATAAGGGAGATCGATTGTATCTGTATAGTGATGGGATCTATGAAGTCATCAATGAACAGGATGAAATCTGGGGTCGGACTCGACTTCAAGAGGCTCTCGAATCTTTGAGACAGGTCCCCATGGATCTTGGGTTGGAACAGCTCATTCAAATGAGCCGGGCCTGGCAACAATGTAAGAGCTTTGATGATGATGTGGCGTTGGTGGCTTTGGAGTTTTAGCCTTCCTGAGAGGATTCTCTCATGTGTCGAAGATTTTGTGAGGAAATGGGGCATGGGGGAAGTCACATACGGAATGGTGGATGGATGTGATGTCTAGCCGAACTCCCAGAATATTGCTTGTCGACGATGATGAGCTGAACCTTGATGTCCTCACGGAACTGCTCAAGGATGAACCGTATCAGTTGATTCCCGCTCGGAATGGGCAAGAGGCCCTCCAAATTCTTGGGGAAGATCCAGATGGGTTTACCGCCATGGTGTTGGATCGCATGATGCCGGAAATGGATGGGCTGGAGGTCATGTCTCGGTTAAAAAGCGATGAGCGATTAAAGTGGATTCCAGTGGTGATGCAGACGTCGGCCAGTGCCCCAAAAGAAATATGTGAGGGCATGGAAGCCGGGGTGTTTTTCTACCTGACCAAACCCTATGAACAGCATGTCTTGACTCGAATCGTTCATGCGGCTGTAGAGGAAGGTTTAAAGTGGAAGGAAATATCCAGAAATCTTGGCTTGCAAGCCCATTCTCTTGGATTTTTACGACATGGAACGTTTCAGGTTCAGACCATGGAGGAGGGATATGATCTGGCCTTGCTCCTGGCTCAACTCTGCCCTGACCAAGAAAAAGCTGCCTTTGGTCTGAATGAGTTATTAAGTAATGCCGTTGAACATGGCAATCTGGCCATCAGTTTTGAAGAAAAATCCTCCTTGCAAGAAACTGATCAATGGGAAGCGGAGATTCACCGTCGGTTAACCCTTCCACAACATCGTCATAAATTTGTGTTGGTGGAATATGAACGTATTCCTGATGGCATTCAATTTAGGATTACGGATCAGGGAGAAGGGTTTCATTGGGAAGAATATGAGGAAATTCGGGCAGATCGCTTGCTGGCGAGCCATGGACGGGGGATTGCCATGGCTAAAGCTTTGAGTTTCGATCATTTGGAATATCAGGGAACCGGCAATCAGGTTGTGTGTACCATCAAGACCCCTACTGTGGAAGATTCTGGTTATTCCAGCCCAGATGGAGAGGGAGTTCAGGAGGTTAATGCGTTCGTATCTCAAGGGGCGGATGTAACCTCTGAGGGGCTTTCCACCTAGGTGTTCCCAAAATGTGAGGGATCTGAATTTCCGAATTCCGCTGTGCGTCTGTGAAGGTAGGGGGCAATGTCCTAGGGACATTTTTTTTGTCTTGATAGATAAAGACCGTATCGAATTTAGACGATGAGAGATCTAAAGGATTGTTCGTGGCCTGAATTCCTAATCGTTTGCGGAGAATATATGCCCTAACCCCTCAATGAATTGTACAGGTCTTATACGATAAGGAACGGGAATGAAAAAAAAGAAAGCGGTAAAAGAAAATTCTGCTCATGCCATGCTGACACCCACCGGTGATTTAACCATATTTGAAGCCGAGCCATTCCATGCCCAGTTAGTGGCGTTACAAAATCAAGACGATCCATTAGAGCTGAATTTAGAAGGCGTGGAGAATATCGACTCCTCCTGCGTTCAGCTGATTGTGGCTGCCACTCGGTCCGGGCGGCTCAAGGTCAGTGGTATCTCCAATAAGGTGAGAGAGCGGTTTGAAAAAATTGGGTTTGGCGATTTTTTCCCCCATCCGATGAATTGAAGTTTCAGATTACTCAAAAGATTTAACGTAGGTGAGGTGACGAGTGAATGTTGAATGGATGGTATGGATGGTCATTTGTGCGCTGGGGGCTTTGGGTGGGTTTGTGTTGGGAACCCGACAGTATTCCAGTCGAATAGCCGACTTAGAACAACGGATGGAAAAGGCCTCTCAGGGGCAAACACAATCTCTTGAACATTGGAATGAATTTTGTCGTTCCCTTGCTCCGATCCTCCCCGTGTTCGTGGGTCAAATTAAAGCGGTCATACAAGAAACTGAACAGGCGGCGGCTGGATTGATACAGCGTTTTCAGGCTATTGCCCAAAATGCCCAAAATCATGCTTCCGAAACCGAAGCTATTTTGCGGATGAGTGAAGGCCAAAATGGCGATGAATATTCGGTTGAGCGTATTTTGAAAGAAACGAAAGAAACCATGGATATGTTCGTGGAGCAGGTGACGCAAACCGCAACCGTCACGATTTCCACCGTCCAGGTTATGGATAAGGCTGTCGATACCACTTCACGCATCTCGTCAGTCGTGGAGGAAGTTGAGTTTATCGCGGATCAAACACGACTCTTGGCCCTCAATGCTGCCATTGAGGCCGCACGGGCGGGAGAGCATGGACGGGGCTTTGCAGTCGTCGCCGATGAAGTCACGAAACTTGCCAATCGATCGGGCCAGGCTGCCGAGCAAATTCGTTCTTTGGCCACGACCGTCAAAGGGTCAACCGAAACGGCGATGCAGGAATTACAAGTTCTTGCGTCCATTGATCTTTCAGAAACCTTAGGGGCCCAGAAAACGATCATGGGTATGACGGAAATCATGGCGGAAAAAAATCAGGTATTAAAAGAGAATGTCGGAAAAAATTCTGGTCGAGCAAAAGAATTGGGGAATGATATCGCCCAAATCGTGATGTCCATGCAGTTTCAAGACATCACTCGTCAAAAACTTGAACATGTCTACCAGCCGTTGGAGGAACTTCAAGGCCCACTCAACCGAATTTCAGAATATGCAGGGGCGAACGAACACTTGTCTGAAATCATCGAAAAACTCAAAGGTATTGAGCAGAGTTATACGATGCAATCTGAACGTCAAACGATGGAAGCAACGCAAGCCGGGCAAGAAGCCGTGGTGGTTGGGACCGGATCGGAAAGCGATGACACTATCACCTTGTTTTGACATGGGTTAGACAGACATGAGGTCATCAGATCAGGTTTTATGATGGTCAAACCGAAAAAAAGTGAAATCTCATAGTCAATAAAGGAGAGGGCTGTTATGGGAAAGACTGTCTTAGTCGTAGATGATTCTGTCTCCATGCGACAAATGGTGAGTTTTACTCTTAGTGGAGCCGGGTTCGACGTGGTGGAGGCTGGCGATGGCCAAGAAGCGGTGGATAAGCTGAATGGGGGCGCCAACCCTAATCTTGTGATTACGGATTTGAACATGCCCAATATGGATGGCATATCTTTGATTAAGGCGGTGCGTGGCATGGCCTCTCATAAGTTTACTCCTATCCTCATGCTCACCACCGAGTCTTCGGACGATAAGAAAAAAGAAGGTCAAAGCGCTGGTGCGACCGGATGGATTGTGAAGCCTTTTAATCCCGACCAAATGTTAGCCACGATAAAAAAAGTGTTACCTGGATAAAATAATCTCACCCACGATGTGTCCATCTATTCACTATCCCCCTGTTCATTCAACGTAGAGGGTTTATGGCTGTCGATTTATCCCGTTTCCAGGAATCTTTCTTCACCGAATCCGCTGAACATGTCGAGACGATCGAGACCGGACTCTTGGATCTCGAACAACGTCCCCAAGATCTCGATTTATTAAATCGAATTTTTCGAGCGGCCCATTCCATTAAGGGTAATGCCGGAATGTTTAATTTTACCGTCATAGGGGGACTGACCCACCAGATGGAAAATGTGCTGGATTTGCTCAGAAATGAAAAAATGTCTGTCACGCCACATATCATCGATGTCCTGTTGCGCGCCCTAGATGGATTGAAGGGGTTGTTAGAGGCCACTCAAGCCGGGGATGGGACGGACGGTCAGATGACTCAAGCACTTGAACAAGAATTACAAGCTTGTCAGCAGGGGCAAAATGGGCCCATGTGCGAGTCAGGAGAAGGGACAGCAGACAATACTCAACACCCGACCAAAGTGGAAGAAGATTGGCGTCTTATGACCATCACCTGGACTCCTTTTCCTGAACTGTTTCAACGGGGCTTGGATCCTGCGCTAATTTTTCAAGAGCTCAAAGATCTCGGGACGATGAAAACGCTCGAGGTGAGGACTGACCAAATGCCTCCCCTGGAAGCGATGGATCCTGAATGCTGTTATCTCCGGTGGTATGTCGAAATTGAAACCGACGCTTCGATGGCCACGTTGGAAGGAGTATTTGATTTTGTTCGGGATGGGAGTGAATTGGCTATCCAGGATTGTTCTCCTCCGAAACCTGAGCCCTATAAACGAGTGGGTGAAATTCTGCTCGAAGAAGGGGTTGTGACCTCAGAGCAAGTCTATGAAAGTCTATCGAAACAAAAACCATTAGGTCAGATATTAGTCGATGAGAATAAGGTCACCCCAAACCAATTAAATCAGGCTCTGCAAAAGCAACAGAAACTCAAAAAAGCCGAGTCGGCTTCAATCCGCGTAGATACGGATAAGATCGATAAATTAATCAATCTCGTTGGAGAGTTGGTCATTACGCAATCCATGATCACTGACCTCGGTGAGAAATTTACGATGGTCCAATTGCCGGTCTTACAGGAACGGATCACGCAATTGGAGCGAAACACCAGAGAATTGCAAGAACGCGTCATGTCTATTCGTATGATGCCCATCGGAACCGCATTTCATCGCTTTCCTCGTCTTGTACGGGATTTAGCTGCCAAGAGTCATAAGCAGATTCAATTGGTCATGTCCGGAGAGGATACGGAATTGGACAAAACCTTGATTGAAGGCATCGGTGATCCTTTGACCCACCTGGTTCGAAACTCGGCTGATCATGGATTAGAAACGCCAGAAGAACGTGTGCAACGAGGAAAGTCTGAGCAAGGCACTATTCGGCTCCATGCGTATCACGATGGAGGAAATATTTGTATATCCGTTGAAGATGATGGGCGGGGCTTGAATCGGGAGAAAATCATCGCCAAAGCGATTGAACGGGGCTTGATTGCGGATGGAGTCCAGATGAGCGATGAAGAGGTCTATCAGTTGATTTTTCGCCCGGGGTTTTCCACTGCAGAGAGTATCACGGATGTTTCGGGGCGCGGGGTCGGAATGGATGTCGTCAAAAGAAATATTGAGGGATTGGGCGGAATGGTGTCCATTCAAAGTACTCCCGGGGAGGGTTCCCGCCTCACACTGAAGTTGCCATTGACGCTGGCCATCATCGATGGAATGACTGTGCGCGTCGGCCAAGAACATTACATCATTCCATTGATCACGGTCACCGAATCCATTAGGCCGAAAGAGCAAGACCTGCAAAGTATCGTCGGAAAGGGAGAGGTCGTCAATATCCGTGGGGAATGGATACCGATGGTGAGATTGTATGAAGTCTTTCAATTGACTCCCGATTGTCGAGATCCTGCACAAGCCTTATTGGTGATCTTGGAAACGGAAGGACGGCGGGTCGCGATTTTAGTCGACGAACTTACCGGCCAACAGCAAGTCGTCATTAAAAGTTTAGAGCAAAATTATCAAAAGGTTGAGGGAATTTCTGGAGCAACCATTCTCGGTGATGGACAAGTGGCGTTGATATTGGATGTTCCGGGATTGGCAAAATTGGCTCGGGTCGGACATGTTGCAGCCGCGTAGGCGAAATCACGAAATGGCTTCTCACAAAGATTACAAAAAAAGGGATACACGAATCCTCACATGTACTTTTTCTTGTAAGGCACAATTGTTCGGAAGAATTGGAGGACGAGACACATGACATCGGGTACGCTGGAACACATCGATCATAATGAGATGCGCACAACTTATTCTGCAGATAGACAACAGTTTCTCACGTTTAATTTGGCTGAAGAATTTTATGGAGTTGACATTCTTAAGGTACAGGAAATCAAAGGGTATACATCCGTTACCCGTATTCCCAATACTCCGGAATACCTGAAGGGGGTCTTGAACCTTCGCGGGACGATCGTGCCCATCGTCGATTTGCGCATGAAATTTGGGATGGGGGAAACACAGCCCAGTTCGTTTACGGTCGTCGTTGTCGTGAATGTCCGGAATCGGGTCATGGGGTTTTTAGTGGATGCTGTGTCGGATGTGCTGGATTTAGACGCGAATGAGATTCAACCACCCCCTGAATTGGGCAGTTCAGTGGATATTACTTTTGTGAAAGGGATCGGAAATTCCAATGATCATCTCGTGACCCTCTTGGATATCGATCGTGTGTTGACCCAGGAAGAAGTACAGCAAGTCACGGAAGTGCAACAAGAACTCGCTATTTCGACAGAAGCGGCTACCCCACAGGGGTGAATGTTGCCGTGATAAGAATGCCATTGACCATCAGCATGTGAGGATTCTATGAAGCAGTCCTACCATTCGACAAAAAGTTGGGGAATTGCTGCCAAGCTAGTTGTGTTGTTTGTCGTGTTTGGCGTGGTGCCGATGGCAGCCGTCGGGTATATCGCTTTTGAAGCGGCCGATGATATGAAGAATAAAATCGGATCGCGATTTATGTCGGAAGCCAAAAGTCTCGCTGACAAAATCGATCGAAATCTCTTCGAGCGGTATGGTGATGTACAAGCCTTTGGGTTCAATGATGCGATTACCCGGACGTCCCAGTGGTATGACCCTACAGAGTATAACGTGGTCAGTCAAATCATGAATAAGTACGTCAAAGCGTATGGGATTTATGACTTGGCTTTACTGGTCGACACCAAAGGCGATTTGATTGCGGTGAATTTTCATGATGCCAAGGGCGAGCCCATTGATTCCCAATTTCTGTTCGAAAAAAACTTTAAGGAGTCCGTATGGTTCAAGGCTTTAGAAACCGGAACCTACACCACAAAGATGGCATTTACCGCCCCCGGAAATGATATTTCCACGGGCACCTTTATCGA
The DNA here is from genome assembly GCA_965223275.1 of Nitrospirales bacterium. Lineage (GTDB taxonomy): Bacteria > Nitrospirota > Nitrospiria > Nitrospirales > UBA8639 > Nitrospira_E. The sequence goes on along the minus strand of OZ244992.1, from coordinate 458,639 downwards.
AGATATCCATATTGATCCGGACGTCAAACAGGCTTTGGGCAACGATGGGCTGGTGATTGGTTTCTCGGCACCCGTCTTCGATGAGAATGGAACCGTGGTGGCGTATTGGTCCAACCGCACCAATTTTGGGGTGGTGGAAGATATGTTCAAAGACGCCTATGCCAACCTGAAAAATATGGGATTCCCTGGAGCCGAACTCACGTTGTTGGATAGCCAGGGGCGGGTGCTCATAGACTATGACCCCACGGTCATGGGCACCGAAGACATCGTACGCAACTTCGATGTGATAATGCAGTTGAATCTGGCCAACAAGGGCGTCCCCGTGGCTCAAGCGGCCGTGAAGGGGGAAACGGGCTATCAATTTGCCACGCATGCCCGGAAAGGCATCACTCAAGTGGGCGGCTATACCCATCTGCGGGGCGCCTTGGGCTTTCCCGGGATGAACTGGGCCGTGCTCGTCCGGGTGCCGGAGGCAGAGGCCGTGGCCGAAGCCAATGCTGTCCAGAATAAAGTCCTCTGGACCGGAGTGATTTGCTTTCTGCCTTTGATAATCCTAGGCCTATTCGTCGGACGCAAAGGTGCCCGCAACCTGATCGCGATCAGTACCGTCGCACAACAGGCGGCCGACGGTGATCTCTCGCAACGCGCGCCTGTCGCCAGTCGAGATGAATTAGGTCAACTGGCCGGGGCCATGAATACCATGTTGGATAACATCGCGGGTGTGGTCGCGGAAGTGCGCCAGGCGGCCGAACATGTCTCGACCGGCTCGGCCGAGATCACCCAAGGCAATGAAGACCTCTCGCAACGCACCTCCGCCCAAGCGGGGGCCTTGGAGGAAACCAGTGCCTCTATGGAACAGATGACCTCCACGATCAAACAAAACGCCGATAACGCCAAACAGGCCAACCAATTGGCGGTCACCGCCCGGGAAGTGGCCGAGAAGGGTGGAACCGTGACCGATCGGGCCGTCAAGGCCATGGATGAGATTAATAAGAGCAGCAAGCAGATTGCGGACATCATCAACGTGATCGATGAGATTGCCTTCCAGACGAACCTGTTGGCGTTGAACGCGGCGGTGGAAGCGGCGCGGGCGGGCGAGCAGGGCCGGGGCTTTGCGGTGGTGGCCTCGGAGGTGCGGAATCTGGCGCAACGCTCGGCGACGGCGGCCAAGGAGATTAAGACGCTGATCAACGAGTCGGTGCAGAAGGTGGCGGATGGCAGTGAGTTGGTGAATCAATCGGGGCAGACGTTGGAGGAGATTGTGGGTTCAGTGAAGCGGGTGACGGATATCATCGCGGAGATCAGTGCGGCGTCGCAGGAGCAGGCGGCGGGGATTGATCAGGTGAACAAGGCAGTGATTCAGATGGATCAGGGGACGCAACAGAATGCGGCGTTGGTGGAGCAGGCTACGTCGGCCTCCCAGTCGATGAAACAGCAGGCCGCTACATTATTGGAACAGGTTGCCTTTTTTAAGTCCGTTGAAAACGATCTGGATATACGTTTGTCTCCGATGAGGCCACAGGTGCCCGCAAAGGAAAATACAAAGTCCGAGCAGAATATTCATACCCCCATATCCGTTTCAGCCAAAGGCATATCCACTCCTCCACCAGCGCAGCCGGTGAAAGTGGGAAGTACTAATGGCCATGATCGTCGAGAAGGGGCAGATGAATTTTTTGAAGAATTTTAGTTCGTGATTTATGCAGGGTCACGGACGAACATCAGTTCCCTCTAGTCGTTCATTAGTATGGTCAGGGTTCCACTTTTATTGAAAGAGGAGAAGGTACAGAATGAGCAGGTCTTGGAATGTCAATTGGAAAAGTTTAGGGATTGGTCCGAAGGTTGTGGGTGTGACATTGTTATTGTTTTCGGGACTTTTGGTGGCTGGAGCGACCTTACTTGGGCAGCAACTCAAATCGGATTTGAACCGAGTTCTGGCTAATCAAGCCAATATCGTCGAAAAGCAAATCCGTGTCACACGTGCCTATGTCGCGAAGCAATTCGTGGTTAAGGCCAAAGCTGCGGGCATGAAGACGGGTATCGAGCATAGTGATCCGAATACGATTCCTTTTCCTGCGACCTTTACACGGGAAACATCTGAATCCTTGGCGAAGGAAGGGGTATACAATGCCCGTGTCATTAGTCAAACACCATTAAATACCGCAAATGGTCCCCAAGATGCCTTTGAAAGGAATGCCCTACAGGCCTTGGCCAGTGGAGAGAAAGAATTTACCAGTATTGAATCGGTGAATGGGAGTCTGATGTTCCGACGAGCCACCCCCGATTTAGCCAGCGTTCAAGCCTGTGTGAGTTGTCATGAAGGAAAGCAGGTGGGGGATATGTTAGGGGCGGTGTCGGTTCAAATACCTATGGATGTGCCATTGGCTCAGTTGGAAGGCAATCTCAATAAAATGTATTTGGGCATTGTTGGAGTGGGAATTCTGACCATGGCTCTTCTCCTAGGATTGATCGCAAAATTTGTTGTGAAGCCGATGAAAAACCTGGAAATGATGGCCGAGCATGCACGTGAAGGAGATCTAACTGTTCGGACCCAAGTGACGAGCGGAGATGAGATCGGTCGAACCAATGATTCCTTTAATACCATGTTCGATAGAGTCAGTAGTGTCATTCAATCCGTCAAGGAGGCTGCCGGTTCCATTACGACTGGTACTCAGGAAATCACTCAAGGGAATGAGGATCTCTCACAACGCACCTCCGCCCAAGCGGGGGCCTTGGAGGAAACCAGTGCCTCTATGGAACAGATGACCTCCACGATCAAACAAAACGCCGATAACGCCAAACAGGCCAACCAATTGGCGGTCACCGCCCGGGAAGTGGCCGAGAAGGGTGGAACCGTGACCGATCGGGCCGTCAAGGCCATGGATGAGATTAATAAGAGCAGCAAGCAGATTGCGGATATTATCAACGTGATCGATGAGATTGCCTTCCAGACGAACCTGTTGGCGTTGAACGCGGCGGTGGAAGCGGCGCGGGCGGGCGAGCAGGGCCGGGGCTTTGCGGTGGTGGCCTCGGAGGTGCGGAATCTGGCGCAACGCTCGGCGACGGCGGCCAAGGAGATTAAGACGCTGATCAACGAGTCGGTGCAGAAGGTGGCGGATGGCAGTGAGTTGGTGAATCAATCGGGGCAGACGTTGGAGGAGATTGTGGGTTCGGTGAAGCGGGTGACGGATATCATCGCGGAGATCAGTGCGGCGTCGCAGGAGCAGGCGGCGGGGATTGATCAGGTGAACAAGGCAGTGATTCAGATGGATCAGGGGACGCAACAGAATGCGGCGTTGGTGGAGCAGGCCACGTCGGCCTCCCAGTCGATGAAACAGCAGGCCGCTGACCTTTTGCGGCAAGTGGAATTCTTTAAAGTCCAAAGTTCTCCACAGTTAGCTGCCATAATGCCAACTCCTTTAGCCGGACAGAAGTCTGCTAGAACTTCTGCTCAAGGACAAGCACGGTCCACCTTGGCACCACGAACGGTCCAGCCTTTAAAGGAATCAAGTAAGTCGAATGGGGTAGGCGAAAAGGTTGGTGTCGGGCTAGAGAACGCTCAGGGAACGATAAGGGGGGATGATGAATTCTTTGAAGAATTTTAATGCAATTTATTTGATGGGGGAACCTGCCTGTTTCTGTAAAGGTGAAACACTGAGAGAGGCGAGTCGGTTGACTGTTCCAGGTTTTGTCGGGTAGGCTTAAGTCCCCCCAAAAAACCAGGATGGTTCACCAAGGTTAAGTTTTCCAACACTCAACGGAGGAGGTCGCTTATGAAGCGATGGGCCGCTATCTCTATGATGTTTGGAGTCTTTGTTCTTGGGTTATTTTTGGTTTTGCCGTCCGGCCAAGCAGCAGATATGACCAAAGCCAAAGCTGCTGAATATGTGCTGGCCACGGTGAAGGCGGCAAGGACCGTTTTTGTGAAAGGCGTGTTGGCCGATGCCAAAAAAGGTGGGGTAAAGCCAAATGAAGATTGGGTGAAGGATGATCATGGCATCATGCTTCCAGCACAGTTTGTGAAGGAAATCGGGAAAGAAATTCGGGCATTTGAAGTGGCGCTTGTTGGCACGGACCCCTTGTATAAGTCAAATGCTGCGAAGAGTCCGAAAGAGAAGGAAATGTTAGCCACGTTAGCGAAGGGAAAGGCCAAAGTGATTACGGCGGAGGATGGCGGAAAAACCATCGGAATGTCTGCTGACTTTGCCATTGTGCAAGGGTGTGCGGATTGTCATAACAAACATCCCAAGACCACGAGAAAAGACTGGAAAAAAGGCGACTTTATGGGTGCGATCGTCGTGCGAATGAAGTAACTCGTTCGTGGTTTTCCGCAAAGATCTCTTTTTGATGGCGTGAGAGAATTGTCTTCTCTCACGCCATTTTTTTTACCTTCCCAGTCTTACTTCATTGTGAACTATCATTCTCTCGCCCCTTTGTTTGTGACAGAAGGGTTATCTTGTCAATCGGTAGGCATGATAGGTCGTTCGTCAAGGGTATTGTTTGAAGCTCCATCCGCAAAGGGGTTTTTAAGCGTTGGATGCATTCTCTATAAGGAAAAACGAAATTTCATTTTCACTTTTATCGTGATTGGACCGATACAATCCATAGATCTGTGCACATGGGTCCTGACTCCTGACTCGTTTGAAGGAATCATGACAAACGTGGCCGATCTCGTGTGGTGCGGCAAGGCACTGGGTGTTTCACCACTCCTTCCAGGGAATGAATGTGGGCTGGGACTTTCTGAAGCGTCTCCTTAATGTTGATCAGGTGGAAATTCGGGTGAATTCACTTGGTGGCTGAATGTTTGACTAACCCTTCCCCCAATCAGGAAGGAGTGGCATGGCCATGAGCCTGACGATAACGGATAAAGAATTTTCACAGTTTCAGACACTCATCTATGAACAGGTGGGTATTAGGTTAGATACACCAAAAAAGACATTGTTGGTTTCTCGATTGGGAAAACGAATTCGGGAATTGCACCTTTCGTCATTTCAGGACTATTACGATTGTGTGAGTGGGACGGGAGGAGAGGAGGAACTGACCCGGTTGTTGGATTTGGTTTCGACCAATAAGACTGATTTTTTCCGCGAGCCGATTCACTTCGATTTTCTACGAGAGGAAATCTTGCCTCAAGTCCGGCTATCCAAAACCTTGCGCATTTGGTCTTCGGCGTCATCCTCGGGAGAGGAACCCTATACGATTGGGATGACCCTTTTTGATAGCTTAGAGGATTTCCCTTTGTGGGATATCAAAATATTAGCTTCAGATATCTCAACGCGGGTGTTGACCAAAGCGGCTGCTGGAATTTATGAAGAAGAACGGGTCAGTCAACTGTCTCGGGATCTACTCCGACGCCATTTTCTACGTGGGAAGGGTCCTCATCAGGGGAAACTCAAAGTCAGGCCCGAAATCGCTGGTCTCGTGAAATTCCGCCGAATTAACCTGATGGATCAACAGTTTCCAATTCGTTCTCCCTTAGATGTTATTTTCTGCCGGAATGTCATGATTTATTTTGATCGTCCGACTCAAACGGCACTGATGGCCAAATTCTATCGGTACCTCCGGCCGGGGGGGTATTTATTTATTGGGCATTCCGAGAGTCTGCAATGGATTGATCATCAATTTATCTATGTTCGACCGACTATCTATCAAAAGGGCATCTCCGATTCGTGAATAGCACACCTCCGGTCATGGAATTTGGCCACATTCGGCGAATTCAAGATACTCGATTTCCCTATGAGGTCGCGGTAATTCTTCCTGGCGAGTACTTTGTGAGTGAAGAACCCAAAGTGGTGTATACCGTCTTAGGTTCTTGTATTTCGGTCTGCCTGCGAGATCCACTATTGAGTATCGGAGGTATGAATCATTTTATGCTAGCGGCTCCGTCTTCAAGTGGAGCAGGGGGCAATGATGGCTGGGTTGATTCCGGCAGATATGGGAGTTTTGCGATGGAGATGTTGATTAATGAATTGTTGAAGCGTGGAGCGAAAAAAGAACGACTTGAAGCGAAAGTATTTGGAGGAGGGAAAATTTACGAAGGCAACATGGATATCGGAGCTAAAAATGCTGCCTGGGCATTGGACTACCTTGAATGTGAAGGCATGACACTCCTCAAAGCTAATGTGGGAGATGTGTGTCCCCGGAAGGTGTATTTTTTCACGAATTCAGGAAAGGTCCTCATGAAAAAACTCGATCGAGTTGTTGCCCAGAGCATCGCCAAAGACGAGGAACAATATCAATCGAAATTGCAAGAGGCCCCCGTGCAATCCGAAGTCACCTTATTCTAGGGAGAGTGTGCTCATGAGTCCCATCCGTGTCTTAGTCGTCGATGATTCCGCCCTGGTTCGGGGAATCATGACTGAAATATTATCTGAGGATCCAGAGATCGAGGTCGTGGGCACAGCTCCCGATCCCTTCATTGCCCGGGATAAGATAAAGACGTTACAACCAGATGTGCTGACGCTCGATGTTGAAATGCCGAAGATGGATGGTCTCACGTTTCTTCAAAAACTCATGGCGGCGCGACCGATTCCGGTGGTCATGGTGAGTTCGCTGACCGAACAGAATGCGGCGACGACTATGCAGGCCTTAGAGTTCGGGGCAGTAGATTTTGTCACCAAGCCTTCTGTGGACGTTCGGCATGGTCTCGAAGAGCTGGCCCAACACATTACCAGTAAAGTCAAAATTGCATCTCAAGCCATGGTGAAAAAGCGCACTCCACCCGTAGACTGCCAGGAACGCATTAAAGATCTTGCAGCACAGTCTGCCATGATCAAAACCACAGATACGATCATTGCCATTGGAGCATCGACCGGGGGGACCGAGGCTTTGCGAGAATTCCTAGAGGTTTTGCCTCCAAATACTCCGCCTATTCTTATGACTCAGCATATGCCTGAGCGGTTTACCAAGACCTTTGCCGATCGGCTAGATCAATTGTGTCAAATTCGTGTCAAGGAAGCCCAAGAAGGCGAGAGTGTGATCCCCGGTCAGGCGCTTCTCGCTCCGGGAAATTACCACTTGGAATTGCGCCGCAGTGGTGCACGCTATTACGTCACTCTCAATCAAGAGCCTCCGGTTAATCGCCATCGCCCTTCGGTTGATGTCATGTTCCGATCCGTGGCGCATTATGCGGGTGCCAATAGTATCGGGATTATTTTGACTGGAATGGGTAACGATGGGGCGGCGGGTATGGTCGAGATGAAGAAAGCTGGAGCGTATAATTTTGCCCAGGATGAAGCGTCTTGTGTGGTATTCGGGATGCCAAAGGAGGCCATTAAAATGGGAGCCGTTGATAAAACTCTTCCGTTAACTGAGATTCCGTCGGCATTGCTCACTCAATTGCGCATGAATGCTATCTAATCCAGGGGTGGTATTCCTTCAATCATGGACTCTTTGGCTTGCCTGGAGTCGCCTCAAAAGCGTTCAGGAATGATTCCGGCGCATTCCAGGTACCCCTGAACTGAGAGGGTTGAGCCTACCGTGACCTTGCATCAGGACGACTTTTGTTTTATCCGACAACTGGTATGTCAGTATTCCGGTGTCACGCTCACTGAAGATAAAGGCTATCTTGTTGAAGCACGTTTGGCGTCGGTAGCGCAGTCTCTTGGGTTTCCCACTCTCGGATCGTTCGTTCAATCCCTTCGAAATAGACCATTTAATGATGAACATCATCAGGCGGTGGAAGCGATGACGACGAATGAGACCAGTTTTTTTCGTGACTGGGAAGTCTTTGAGGGGATGCGAAGAGTGGTGATTCCTCAATTAGTACGCCGTCAAGGGCGTGAAAAAGTGTTACGCGTTTGGTGTGGGGCCTGTTCGAGTGGACAGGAAGCCTATTCAGTCGCCATGCTCGTGAATTGGTATTTTCCGGAGCTGGGGAATTGGGATATTCGTATTGTTGCCACAGATCTATCACAGGCCATGATCAACCGAGCCGCTTTGGGGGAATTTAGTCAATTGGAAGTGGAACGTGGGCTTCCTCCAGAAATGCGGACCAAGTATTTTCGTCAAAAAGGAACTTATTGGAAGATCAAAGAAGACGTTCGGCATATGGTTGAATTCCAGGTAATGAATTTGCTGAGTGATTGGCTTTCATTTGAGTCAATGGACTTGGTGTTGTTGAGGAATATTCTGATGTATTTTGACGAAAACACAAAACTGGAGATCTTGAAGAAAGTCCAGGATATCCTTAAGCCTGAAGGATTTTTAGTTTTGGGGGGAACAGAGTTAATCATGGATAGTCAGTCGGATTTTAGGCGAATTGCGATGACGAAGGGCTTTTGCTATCAATGGTGCCCTACTATTTCTTACAAACAGGAACAAATATGTGATGGGGATAGAACAGATGGGTCGTGCTTCCCTTGAGCCTAGTCAAGACAAGGAGGGGATTCAATGAATGTCCTACAGAATCGGCGGGAATTTACCCGTGTCACCGTGGCCATTCACGCGGAGTTGCGGGTTGGGGGAAATGTGGTCATACGAGGCAAATTACAGAATGTGAGTTTTAACGGACTCCTTATCCAAAGTCATGTTTCTTTGACAATGCACACACCCTGCTCCATATTTTTATGTTTAGATGGGGGAAATGGAGGCCCGGTGATTGAAGCGAAAGGGTGTGTCATTCGAAGTCAAGGGGATGCACTCGGAGTGCAGTTTACGGAAATTGTAGGAGAGGATAGTGCCACCCACCTCCAAAATCTCCTTATTTATAATAGTGGGAGTCAGGTGGACATCGTGGAAGGAGAATTAGATGCTACCTACGGGTTGTTATCTAAGTCTTGAGACGAAAATGGGTATGGCTGGTATGTAGTGGAAAGTGTTAGAGCGTATTTTTTCTTAATTCTGAGAATAGCCCTTCCGATAATGATGTCCAGAGTCAAAATGAGTAGGGCATGGATGTTTATCGATTTCCAGCTTAGTGGAGGGGGGATATGAAAATTACCCAAGAGATCGACGAAGGTAGGGTCATCCTACACTTGGAGGGGCGATTTGATTTTGGAGCCCGAAAAGACTTTAAGGAAGCCATGGATCTGGCTACGAAGGAAGGCATGCCTATCGTGCTGGATTTGGGACAAGTTTCGTTCGTAGATAGTTCCGCTTTGGGGTTATTGGTCATTTCTCACCAAAACTTGAAAAATAAGAAGATTGTTTTTAGCCTGGCCAATCCTCAGACATACGTCCGACAAGTGTTGGATTTAGCGAATGTGGCCAAGATGATCTCTATTTATCAAACCCTTCAAGAAGTTCCAAAGGGGCAACCGATTCCTTCCACTGCTCAAGCCTGACCGCGTCTTCTTGGGTTTTCAGGTTCTTTCTTTTCTTTCTGGGTGGAGAGAAGTATTTTTTGTGGGCTGGTTGTGCTGGTGTTGGTCCATAGCCTGCCATTAGCCCCCATGCCGGAATTTTCGTTCTTGGTTTATGCTCATGGGACGTCTGACTTCTTCTGCCTCAACCTCGACTTTAAAACAAATCCCTACTCAACAATTGCGAGTCGGGATGTTTTTGGTTCGAATCCTAGACAGCTGGTGGAAGTCTCCGTTCTTTACGCACCGCCGCCTTCTTCAATCATCTGAGGAAGTCCAACAACTCCTCCAATCGGGTATCCAAGAGGTAGAAATCGATCTCTCTCAAGGGCTTGATGTGACAGACTCTGAAGATGAAGTGATGACCGCCATCCCTTCTTTCGATGCCACTGCCATTGAAGATTCTCCTGCTCCTCAATCTTCTGAATCTAAACATGCCGTCGTGACAACTATTCAAGGGCCTGAGGAGGGGCAAGAAGACCCTAAGGAACGTCTTCGAACTTTGCGTCACGATGTGGTGCAAGCCATGGAAGGAGTGTTTGAAGGAGCTAAAACCGGAAAGCCTCTGTCCTCAACGGCCTTACAAGGTATGGCAAAAAGTCTGGTTCAGGAAACGATGGATCATCCCTTAGTCTTGGCAGAAATCTATCTCTTAGAACAATTGAAATCGTTTGAGGGGACGTTATATGAGCACGTGGTTGATACCGCGGTCCTGTGTCTCCTTGTTGGTGGGCAGCTTGATTGGGATCCCAAAGGATTGCAGGAATTGGCGATTGCCGCCTTAATACACGATGTGGGGTATATGCGGTTGCCACACAATACCGTTCAGGAACGAGGAAATGAAGAAAAAAATACTCCGATGATTTTACAGCAACACGTGGATTGTGCCATGCGCATGTTGGAAGCACAGACTGAGTTTGCGCCAGGCATCCTCCATATGGTTCACGTGCATCATGAACGATTAGATGGGTCGGGGTATCCCCAAGGGATCTATGGAAGCCGAATTACAGAGGGCGGGCAATTATTGGGTGCTATCGATCTTTTTGAAGATTTGACGAGTCCCGGTCATGCCCATGCCTCCTATCCCGTCGGGTTAGGCCTCCGCAAACTCTATCAAACGGCTAAAAAAAACCAAATTTCGTCTCAGATTGTGGAGGCACTGATTCGTATTTTGGGGGTGTTCCCCGTTGGGACATTTGTCAGGCTGACTTCGGAGGAAGAAGGGGTTGTCGTGAAGCACAATCCCAATGCCGGGACAAAACCGGTAGTCAAGGTATTGCGGTCTTCCGATGGTCAATGGCTGGAGCAACCGATTCTGAGGGACCTGCATGAAGAGCAAGGCGGTGAGATGAACGTGGGAATTAGGGATATCATGGATAGCAAAGAGTACCCCATTAAACTTCAGGAGTTGGCTGACTTTTCATGAAGATGACCTCTACCGTTTTTGAGTTCCTTTGGGATGGCATGATGCTTGGTGCCTGTTTAGTCCATGCCGATGGCACACTGTTGCAGATGAATCGTGCGGGTTCCAAAATTTTGGGTTGGGGGGTGGCTTTTCCAGCCAACACATGCTGCCACGATGTGATGGGTTGTGTGGTTCCCAGCTCATCGGGTGACAATCTGGTGTGTCCCTTTTCAGGATCACTCGTCTCGGAAAAATTGATTTGGGTGCCTCGTGCGCGGTTACGGCGCCGGAATCATACCTGGTGTCCAGTGGAGTTGAAAGTGATGGTGATGCATGAAGGAGAAGATCTTCAGTATCTCCTCTTGTTTCGCGATCGAAGTGAAGAGGATTCCTTAACCGAGGAATCAAATCGGTTGGCGTCAATCCCAGAAGAAAGCCCTTTTCCGATCATCGAGGTTGATGGAAAGGGAATATTGCGGTATGCCAATAATGCCATGATTGACCTGATGGAGAATGCTCAAGTTGGGCAGGATGGGTTTTCGACTGCACTTCCAGCTGGTTTTGCCCGTATGGTTCACCGCTGTTTATCCCAAGGTCTCCAGGAGGACAACCTTGAGGTTCAGGTGGGGACAAAACAGATTTCTTGGATGTTTTCCCCTCATCCGGATTTGGGAATTATACGGGGATATGGAATAGATATTACGGAACGAAAAAAAGCGGCCGACGAGTTGTCAGCATTTGCGGATACGCTAGAGGTCAAAAACCAAGAACTCGATTCAGCGTTAATTAAGGCTGAGGCTGCCACTCGGGCGAAGGCAGTGTTTTTGGCCACCATGAGTCACGAAATTCGTACACCCCTGAACGGGGTGATTGGCATGGCAGAAATTCTACTCAATTCCCCCTTAGATCATGAACAGCAAGAATGTCTGAGCATTATTCGAAAAGCTGGTGAGGGCTTATTGGAGGTCATCAACGATATTCTCGATTTTTCAAAAATCGAATCGGGCAATCTCCGTGTAGAACATATCCTCTTTAATCCTCGACAGGTTCTTGAAGAAGTTGTCGATCTCTATGCTGAGCGAGCGTACAGAAAAGGGGTGGACCTGGTGGAGTATGTCGACCCTGATGTACCGAGTCGGTGTTGGGGGGATCCTCACCGTATACGGCAAATCTTGAATAACTTTCTTTCCAATGCGCTGAAATTTACTTCAAAAGGGTTTGTCCGAGCCAGAATCGAGGTTCAGCCATGGCAGGATTCCTTGTCACAGTCACTCGAGGGAAAGCAGAAGAACACGATGATCTTACGATTTTCGGTCCAGGACACTGGTATAGGCATTGTTCACGAGATTCAAGAACGAATCTTCCAAGTGTTTACCCAGGCAGACAGTTCCACCAGCCGGAAATTTGGTGGAACGGGATTGGGATTGGCGATCTGCCATCAATTAGCTCAACTGATGTCAGGAACGGTTGGGGTGGAGAGTCAGCCGGATCGGGGCTCGCTCTTTTGGTGTCATCTCCCGCTGTTGGTTGAAGAGTCTCGGGAAAACCAAGAGCAGATTCCTTTCCCAAATATTCAAAGGGCAATATTGATTGCCAGTCGCTTGGAAGGGACCACGTGGGCATTAACCAAGATTTTGAATGACAGAGGAGTAAGAGTGTTTCCGGTTGAGAGCCTCAATCACGTTCAAGCACTCTTGGATACGGAGCCTGCTTTTCACTCGAGCAATGCTGGATTGATCGTTGACGAATCCGTTAACGATCAGGCTCTTCAGGATTTTTTTGAAAGACTCTCTCATCCGAAAAAGTCGACGGGATGGAAGTTTTGGCGTTTGCAGCCTTTTTGGAAACATAAACGTGAGAGCTCGTTGCATGACTTTTCGTTGGAGATCCTCACCGTTCCTCTTCACCGTGGGGAAGTATTGGAGAAGGTGTGTGGTCAGGAATATATGCCAAGGGAAAAACGAATAACGAATAGTCTGTGCTCCTCCTTTTCCCAAGAAGGAGAGTCTCGACAGGAAGGGCATTCGAATGCCTCCGACAAACCATCTCCAGGTCCTTCCATTCTTGTGGTTGAAGATAATCCTGTCAATCAACGAGTGGCAGTTGGAATGTTGAGAAAGCTTGGATGTCAGGTTCGGGTCGTCGATCGTGGTGATAAAGCTATTCAGGTACTCCAACAAGAAACCTTTGATGGCGTCATCATGGATTGGGAGATGCCAGTTATGGATGGGTTGGAAACGACGATTGCCATCCGAAAATTAGAAGCTCAAGGAACCATTCGTATTCGAAGCGAGAAACCGAATTGGAAACATTCCCATGCCATCCCGTTGACCGATCGGATGCCGATTATAGGAATGACCGCCAATGTTTTACCGGAAGATATGCAGGAGTGTTTGCGAAGTGGCATGGATGATTGCTTGAGTAAGCCGGCGCATCTTGGTGACTTTCAACGTATCTTGGACCGATGGGTAGGCTATAAGAATTCCATACCCTTAGGACAACCTCAGTCCCGAACACCGCTTTCTATCAGGCCATCAGACTCGCTGGCTTCGAAGGAGGTAAGGGATCAGATGTCTTCGATAATTGACGATGTGGAGGAAGCTTTACGAGCCTTAGATGGGGACGATGCACTCCTGAAATCGCTTTTTGGCATTTTTTCAAAAACCGCTCCTGAATTACTCGTTTCCCTGAACCAGGCTTTCCGTGAAGGAAATCAAAGGCAATTTCTCAAATCTTTGCATCAATTGAAAGGTTCTTGTGGTGCGATGCAGGCGTTTCGCCTCAAAGATATGGTGGAAAATCTGGAGCAGGCAGTATTTGCCCAGCCAATGAGTAACCTGGAAAACCCTTTGGCGACACTGGAAGAGGAGGTCAGGGGTATGATCGATCAGTGGACAAGATATTGGACCCCTTCAAGGATCGATTCCCAACCTTCCATCCCATCCCCAGGCCAGAATCAATAAAACCAAGGGCCGTACTTGGAAATGAACCAACGATGATGAAAACCCTACAAGAATGAGGATTTCTACTAAATTTTGGTCATACTCAGAATATTCCTCAAGTTTTTCCAGAATCGGGCCGATATCACACTCATCAATGATTAACTCTAACAAGGGTATCTCACAATGAAAGATTTGCTGACATTAAGTGAAGTGTCCACCTTCTTGAAAGTTCCCAAGTCGACCATTTACAAATTGGCGAGAGAACGGCGACTTCCTGGTCATAAAGTTGGAAAGCATTGGCGCTTCGTCCGTGAGGAAATCGAAGCGTGGGTGCAAAATGCCGGCGCCAATGAAGTCGTTGGAGCCGTCGCCCCGAACGGGAACCGAGAACGGTTCAGTCTGAATTAATTCACGGAAATCGTGAATTTGTTCTTGTCGGGTAAAGGATTCTTTGTCATTTCATCGGGTTTCTTCTTCGTACCGTAAGACAAGAGGCACGTGAATTTCTCGTGTCTCTTGAGTACGGCCGGTAGTTTTCTTCGTTTCCATTTGGCCGATTCCTGGCGAGCCAACCTCCATTGCAGCCTTATCGATGCGTTCCCCCCATTCCATGAGTTTGGGTTGTGTAACACGACCCAACTCAGACCTTAGGTCCTTCGAATTCAGTCTTAGAAAAAAATCGGAACAAGAATTTGTCAGTGATTGTGTCAAAATTCATGAGTGAAGAAGTGTAAAATTTTGGAAAATTATCTCCACAGTTATCATCAAACATCTTAAGAATGAGGACAATTAAACCGAATTTTCACCTTAGGAAAGAACCAATGTTTGTGGTAGGCAGGGAATTCGTTCCTGCCTCGTTTTTTTTCTCTACCCCCTATGGCTGCATAGCCCCGAGTCGTTAAGGAGTACACCATGATTGATACGAGTATCAAAGTGTTAGTCGTGGACGATATGTCGACCATGCGTCGTATCGTCAAAAATGTTTTAAAGCAAATCGGTTACACCGATTTGGTCGAAGCAGAAAATGGCCAAGATGCGCTCAATAAGCTCAAGGCTGGTGGGTTTGGGCTCGTCGTGTCGGATTGGAACATGCCAGTGATGCAGGGTATTGAATTGCTCAGGGCCGTCCGGGCTGATGAGGAGTTAAAAACTCTCCCGTTTTTGATGGTAACTGCGGAAGCACAAAAAGAGAATATTATTGAGGCGGTTCAGGCTGGAGTGAGTAATTACGTGGTTAAACCGTTCACCGCGGAAGCTCTTCAAGAAAAACTCGAGAAAATATTCGCGAAAGTTTAAACGGCAAAAACCTAATTGCCACCGTGAAGGGACAAGGAGACTTCTATGTTAATTGATCGAGGGATAGAGGAAGAATTCAAAGATGACACCCCTCTTGAAGAGCATTCCGTCAACCATGAACTGGAAGAATTAACGAAATACGTTGAGGTAATCACCAGTACGATTCGGGAAATGGAACAGCCGGTAACTTCGACTTCTGATCAACTCCCCCAGGCCACGGACCATCTTCAGGATTTGGCAAGGATGACAGAAGAAGGCACACATAAAGTTTTAGCCTTGACGGAAGAAATGGAACACAACAGAAAGACTATCTCTCAGAAACTGCAAGCCTTGGAAGCCATGGTATCGCCCGAAGCCCACGTCGAGTTACAAGCGATCCAAGGAATCGTTGAGAATGAAGAACGGTGTTTGATGGATATTCATGTGGCCATGTCTTTTCAGGATCTTGTAGCCCAACGGGTGGCCAAACTCGTGACGATTCTCAATGAGGTTCAACACAAATTGTTGAAGCTCGTTGTGGTGTTCGGGATTCAACAGAAGAAAAAGGGGGAAACCATTCCCACGGGAGAAAAAGGTTATGACATGTTGAGGCAACTCGATGCGTCAAAGACTACGGCCTTAGAGCAAAATTTAGTCGATGACATTTTGTCCGAATTCGGTTGTTCCTAAACTTTGGATGATGCAGCAGTGGGCCATCATGGCGATATCGATCCCCAAGCAAATTTCTCAGCCCCATAGGATGTTCTATGAATGACGAAATGACAGAAATTCTTCAGGATTTCCTAGCCGAAAGCTCAGAGATGTTGGAAGCGTTGGACCAACATTTTGTGAAATTAGAATCTGAACCGACCAATGTAGAACTCTTAAATGAGATCTTCCGGTGTATGCATAGCATGAAGGGGTCGGCCGGTTTTTTGGGGTTTACGAATCTCGTTGAAGTAGCCCATCAAGCTGAAAGCCTCTTGAATAAGCTTCGGTTGGGGGAGATGGGTGTTTCTCCATTCATCATTGACATCATTCTGGAAGCTGTTGATGTGGTGAAGTCACTCCAAGCCGATATACGGCAAACAGGAGAAGATTCCCATGTGGAAACCAACCTCATCGTAAATAAATTGACCCTGACCATTGAAAGTGCCGAGGACCTCAAGGGATACTCCCCACGGTGGGTTCCGGTGAGGCTTCGGTGGTCTCTTCTCAGGAAGTTGCTACTCCGTCGGAACCAACAAGTCAACCCGAAGAGGTCCCTGCTCCGGTTACGGATGTCATTTCTGAGACGGATTCAATGCCTGAAGTTTCTTCCTCTCCAATGGGTTCGGAATCCCCCAAAGTCTCCAACGAGGTTCCTGCCTTATCGGAAGTCTTGAGTAAAGTGCAAGAAGCTGCTACGCGAACCATGCAAGCGGCCAATGCTGGAGGCAAGGCTAGCGGTGGAAAAGAAGAGGACCAGACTGTTCGGGTTGAGACTCGACGTCTCGACCACGTGATGAACCTCGTGGGGGAATTAGTTCTGGGACGAAATCGCCTGATGAAATTGGGTTTCGGATTGGAGGAACAACATGAAACCAATCCTTTGGTGCGAGAATTAGGATTGACCCTGGCACAATTGAATCTGGTGACGTCTGACTTGCAATTAGCGGTCATGAAAACCCGTATGGTCCCGATTCGAAAGGTGTTCTCACGATTCCCTCGCCTCGTTCGCGATTTGTCGAACAAATTGGGAAAACAGGTGCGTTTGGAGCTGATGGGGGAGGAAACAGAAGTCGATAAGTCTGTCGCGGACGAATTAAGTGATCCCTTGATTCATCTTGTACGAAATTCTCTTGATCACGGTTTAGAGACTATAGAAGAACGGCAAGGAGCAGGAAAGCAAGCCGAGGGTTTTGTGAGACTGTCTGCTTATCAAGAAGGAAACAGTATCGTCATCTGTATTGAAGATGATGGCAGAGGACTACAAGTCGAAAAGATCGCGCAAAAAGCATTGGAAAAGGGACTGGTGACACAGGCAGATTTGGCGACGATGAACCCTCGGGACATGATGAATCTAATTTTTCAGCCTGGGTTCAGTACGGCGGAGCAAGTCAGTGACGTGTCTGGGCGTGGTGTGGGCATGGATGTGGTTCGAACCAACATTAGCCGGATGAACGGAAGTCTGGATTTGGATTCTGAACCAGGACGCGGGAGTCAGGTGACGATCAAATTACCGTTGACGGTGGCTATTATCCAAGCCCTCATGGTTGAGGTGGAATGTACCACCTTTGCGGTCCCGTTGGCCTCGGTCATCGAAGCGGTCAAAGTGAAGAAGGATGAAATTAAAACCGTGAACGGTCAGGCGGTTCTCAATTTGCGTGAACGAATCCTACCGTTGTTGAATTTAGCAGAAACCTTCCAGATTCCCCATTCTCCGACATCGGAGGAATGTTACGTGGTGGTCGTGGCAGTTGGAGAGCAGCGTTTTGGGTTGGTGGTCGATCGACTCCGCGCCCAGGAAGAGGTGGTGATTAAATCTCTTGGAGAATTTTTGGCTGATGTCAGTGGTGTGGCCGGAGCCACGATCACTGGGGACGGTAAAGTGGTGTTAATCCTCGATATGGCAGACCTTGTGCATGAAATACGAGGGACTATGGTATCTGGGCATCGATGACATGGTTGGGACCCTAGAAGAGATGAAAAGCCTAACGGAAAATTTCATCGGTCCTAGGTGTAGAGCAGAAACCCTTCCCCCTTCTGAGTGAGTTAGAGAAAAAGAGGAACATGATGGCGAAATGGATGGCAGAAATTGATCAACGAACCCGGTTGGCCGGTGCCAATAAGATGGAGTTGTTGATGTTTCGAATGGGGACAGAGGAATTATATGGCATCAATGTCTTTAAGATTCGAGAAGTGATGAAACTACCATCGATTACCAAAATCCCGGATTCCGATCCACGAATATTGGGTCTGGTGAATTTACGGGGAGAGAACATTGCCCTGGTGGATTTAAAGCAGGCCATTGGATTGGGGCCCTTGGAACCTGAGGGAGCCAAATTGATCATCGCAGAATACAACGACAACAAACAGGGGTTTTTGGTTCAAGATGTGGATCGAATTATTCGGATGTCCTGGGAGAAGATTCAAATTCCTCCTCCCATGGTTCAGTCTAGCCGACAGGGAGCGGTGACAGCCGTGACGAAACTTGAAGATGGGCAGATGGTCCTGATTTTAGACGTGGAGAAAGTGTTGGCTGAATTACATCCACGGTCCGAAGAAGAAATTCTTGTGGGTATCGATTCGGTGAAAGAGTTGGTAGGAAAGCGGGTCTTGGTGGCGGATGATTCAGCGGTGGCCCGAAAACAAATAACCAAAACCTTGGAGCGGTTGGGGATGAAATGGGAAGAAACCCAAACAGGAAAAGAGGCGCTGATTCGGTTAAGGCATTTTGCGGAAGAGAGTGAAGCCTGTGGTCGGAACATTACTGAATACCTCGCTGGAGTCATCACCGACATTGAAATGCCAGAAATGGATGGCTTTTCCCTCACGAGGCATATTCGGGAGGACTTACGACTCCAACGTTTGCCGATTCTCATGCATTCATCCCTTTCCGGGCATTGCAATGTGGAGAAAGGCCGAGCGTTGGGGGTGACGGATTATGTCACGAAGTTTAATCCAAAGGAACTTCGGGACAAATTGGTACAGCACTTGGGGAATGTGCAAGAGGAACTCGTCACGACCTAACATACACCCAGAATGCGATTGGCCGTCTAAGAAGATTAGAGCGGAGATTTTGTGGTTCATTGAGTAGGAAAAGGTAGGTCTTATGAAGTTTTCAACACCCCTAGGCATTACGACCAAGTTGGTCATGATTCTTCTCTTGTTTTCTTTGATCCCGTTAAGCATACAGGTCTATTCGTTATTTCAGACCTCTGAGATCCTCAAAAATGAAGTTGGTGCGCAATATCAAGTGGCCGCGACAGGCATTCTGGAAGATATCCAGACTCAGGTACTCGAGCGAGTTCGTGATGCGCAGATCCTTAGCCGGCATCCTGTATTTTTAGATCGAACCCAATGGTATCAACCCGAAAATCCTGACAATGGGATCGTGGCGGAACTGAATGACCTTGTACGTTCATCCTCAATGATGTATTTGATCGAAATAGTCGATCCTGAGGGGCAATTGATCGCCGTCAATGATCGAGATGCACATGGGCAGATCCTCGCTACTTCAAATCTCTACAAGAAAGATTTTGGGACGACGACTTGGTATACGGACTTTCAAGAGAGGAATGGGGATGGAGGAACATCTTCCTTGGATATGGGAAAGGAACCACGGGTGTTGTGGGAAGGTGTGACGGTGGACGAGGAAGTGAAGGGAATGTATCCCGAGGAAAGCGGACTGATCCTTGGTTTGACCATCCCTATGTATGAGCATGGGGTCTTGGTGGGGTTTTGGAGCCAACGGATGCGCATCTCATTGCTCGAAAGTATTTTTCGTGAGGCCTACCAGAAATTACAGAAAGCCGGATACCCTCAAGCCAAGCTTGCCCTTCTGAATAAAGAGGGGTTCACGCTGTTAGAGTATTCCTCTCGGTCCTTCCAAAACGAATCGCCTTTCTATGATGTGGAGAACATCATCCTGAAGACGAACCTCGCACAATTGGGGTTGAACGCAGCCAAGGAAGCCTTGGGGGGAAAATCCGGATATTCACGAGAATTCTCTCCGGGGAGACAGGGCCCTCAGGTGGTTGGATTTAGCCATCTTCCTGGTGCCTACGGCGTCGAGGATCTGCATTGGTCGGCGCTTGTCCAAATTCCGGAGGATGAAGCTTTTGCTCAGGTTCATTCAATAACGAAGAACACCTTGATTGAAATGATCATTGGAATTGTCTTTATTGTTCCGTTTGGAATTGTGATTGGGAGACGGGTTGTGAGTCGATTGCAACCAGTGTGGGAAGTGGCGGCCAAAGCCTCAAAAGGAGATCTCACCCATCGGATTCCCGTTCACACACAGGATGAGATTGGGCAGATGGGGGTCGCATTAAATAACCTTTTAGATCAACTCAATCGGATGATCTTGCAGACTCAGAGTGTTGCGCAATCATTAACCCATGCTACCTCTCAATTATCCGGGGTTGGGAGTCATGTGGTCCGAACGAGTCAGGAGCAGGTGAATCAATCGACTCAGGTGGCAACCGCTATCGAGGAAATGTCTGCGACCGCTGGGGATATGGCCAAGAATACGAGGGAATTAGCCTCGACCGCGGATGGTGTGAATGATTCGGCCCTTCGTGGGGGAGAAATCGTGACGTCTTCAATTCAGGGAATGGAATCAGTATCCAATCGGATGCAAGATTCGGCAAAGCACATTATGAATTTGGGGAATCGCTCGAAAGAAATTGGGGATATTATTGGAGTGATTGAAGAAATTGCTGAACAGACTAACCTCTTGGCGCTCAATGCTGCCATTGAGGCTGCGCGAGCTGGTGACCAAGGGCGTGGTTTTGCCGTGGTAGCCGATGAAGTGAGAAAATTGGCGGAGCGGACAGGAAAGGCGACCAAAGAAATTGCCGGGGTGATCGAATCTGTTCAAGCTGGGACCTCAGAGGCCGTTCATTCCATGGAGTCGGGTACTCAGGAAGCTCATACGGGAATGATCCTGGCTAAGGAAGCTGGTATTCGATTGAACGAAATCGTGAGTGGTGTCCAGCGTGTGGTAAATATGATTCAGACCATCGCGGACTCCACCCAGCAACAATCGGATGTGTCTGGAAAGATTGCTTCGAATATCCAACAGGTTGCACAGATGAGTCAAGATAATGAAACGCATATTCAGGGAGTGGCATCGGCCACGAAAGATTTTGCTGCCTTGGCTGCAGATCTTCAAGCCTCCTTGAGTTGCTTTACCCTGAAACGAGAAGGTGACGTTGAGAGGGGTTAAACATAGGATGAAGGAAATGATGGAACGCTGCCGAATCGGACACAAATTCGTTTTATCCCTTGGAATGCTCGCTGCAGGATTAATCCTTTGTGGTGTGTGGGTGTTGTACCAACAGGAAGAAAGCCGGTTGCGAAGCCTGTTGGAAGAAGAGGGAAAGCTTATTCAAACTCAAATCGAAGTGACACGAGCGTATATCGCGAAGAACTATGTCGGAAAAATTCAGCAATCAACCTTGGGGCCATCTATTCATGTATCCCGGGTACATGATGGGCATCCTGATACCATCCCGTTCCCCGCCACGGCAACTCAGGAGATGGGAAAAGAATTGGGGGCTCTTGGTATCTATCGTGCGCGTTTAGTGAGTGATGCTCCGATGAACTCGGCCAATGCTCCTCGGGATGATTTTGAACAAAGAGCCATGACCATCATAAAAGGTGGGACGGACACGTATAGTGAAATTGAAACGGTTAACGGAATCTCCACCTTTCGTCGGGCGAGTGCTGATCGAGCATCTGTGGATGCCTGTGTTGGGTGTCACGTAGGGACGCAATTAGGGGAGGTCATTGGGATTCTGTCTCTTTCAATCCCTATGGCTCAAGCCAATGCTGCGATGAAGGATTCGGTATTGAATTCGGCTATTTGGATGGGCGGGATCATTATTGTTTGCCTGTTGGCCGTGTATATGTTGGTCCACTGGTTTGTGTTGAGGCCACTGCACGTATTGACTGCGGTATGCCGTGATATCGCTCAAGGGGAAGGAGACCTCACCAAACGGGTCTCGGCCGGAAATGGGAAAGATGAAATCGCTGAATTGGGGCGATATTTTAATCTGTTCATTCAAAAAATGCATGATGCACTCGTCTCGGTGAGTGAAGCGACCAATCGTCTCACGTACTCAACCATTCATTTGTCCGGTACCGCTGATCAAGTCGTTCGGGCTGCAGAGGGGCAAGATGAACGTGTGTCGCAATCCGCCTCAGCTGTTGAGGAAATGACGATGACGGCCGGTGAGGTTGCACGGAATTCCACTGAGGCAGCGAGAATTGCCCAAGAAACGGCTGAGACAGCCAGGGCAGGCCAAGAGGTCATGACGCAAACTGTTTCAGAAATGCAAGAGATATCAGAGGTGGTTGGTCAAGCTGCCCAAAGAATAATGACTCTTGGGCAGTCTTCGGATCAGATTGGGGAAATTGTCCGGGTCATCGAGGACATTGCGGATCAGACGAATTTGTTGGCGTTGAATGCCGCTATTGAAGCCGCACGGGCAGGAGAGCAAGGCCGTGGATTTGCTGTGGTCGCTGATGAAGTCAGGAAACTTGCCGAACGAACGACGAAAGCGACAAAAGAGATCGGGGATATGATTCGACACATTCAACAGGATACCAAGAGTGCTGTCTCTTCAATGGATCAAGGAACTAATCAGGTTGCGCAGGGAGTGGAGTTGGCGACGAAGACCGGTGAAGCCCTGGTTAAAATACATACCATGGTGAATTCAACTGCAGAAATGATTCGGCAGATTGCCAATGCAGCAGAAGAGCAGTCCACGGCCACACGGCAAATCGCGAGTGACCTCGAATCTGTGACCAAAACTACACAGGAAACGACAACCGGTGTCTCCTCATCTGCCCAAGCCTGTCATGATCTTCATGGCTTGGCGGAGGACCTACAAACCTTAGTGAGAACCTTTAAGGTATAGGATGATGGGTTGTGGCTGTTCGTAAACGGGAACTAGCAAAGTAATGGTGAGGCGTTATGAAGTCGTGGGATTGTCTGAGTTAGGAAGAATGGATTTTTTTGTTGAAACTCGTTCAAGCATGTGGACCGAATCCTTGAGTAAATCCGCGGCACAGGAGAGTGTGATATGCAATTGCTTCCACGCATCATCCCATCGTCCTTCTCGTTGGAGGTCCTGGAAGCGTTGATGTTGCTCTTGAAGAATGGCTTTTTTGGCGTCGAGCATTAATCGATCGGCTTGGGAGCTGGCTGGTCTGTTGGTCATGGTCTGTCCTTTATGAAGCAATGGAGATTGCAATGAACCGTTATGATGGACCTCACCCTACCAGAGTGAAGTTATGAACCTCAAGGTATCGTTGCGCAGAGTTGAAAGGTATTTTGGCTAGTTCTTGTGGGTTGATGTGGGTTCCTGAACGATAGGAGAATTTGAGGGAAGTCAATCGAGAAATAGCGTATGACGGTATGCCTAGAGGCCACTAACGAAGGAATAAATCTTCGGACACGATAAGGGAGTAATCATCATGACCAATGCCCTCACGACTTCGACTCCTACTCTTGAGGTTTCTGACGAAACTGAAGAAGTGTTTCAATTAGTCAGTTTTCAATTGGGGCAGGAAGAGTTCGCCATCGATATTCTTGGAGTTCAGGAAATCATTCGAATGGCGGATATTACCGCGGTCCCGAACGCCCCGCATTATGTGGAAGGAGTTATCAATCTCCGAGGAAAGGTTATTCCCATCATCAATCTTCGTGCTCGATTCGGTTTGCCGTTAGTTGACCCAACGAAGGATACCCGAATCATCGTGGTAGAAGTTGGGAGCTTGATCTTAGGATTTGTGGTGGATTCCGTCGAGGAAGTTCTCCGAATTCCTGAAGAACTGATTGAGCCTCCTCCGGTGTCGGGACGGATGGGTTCGGAGGAATTTCATAGAGGCATTGGAAGGATTGAAGGTCGGTTGCTGATTTTATTGGATTTAACACAGTTGTTCCGTGTGACCAAAGGACATTAAAGGGAGCCTGGATTTCAAATGGACATTTTATCGATTCTCGGTGTGATTGTTGCCGTGGCCTCCATCGTGGTTGGCCAGCATTTGGAGGGAGGGCATCTTAGTTCAATCCTTCAATTCACGGCGTTTCTTATCGTGATGGGTGGGACCATTGGTGCGGTCATGCTGAATTATCCCATGTCCATTTTTGTCAAAGCCCTAAAAAGCATGGGAATGGTGTTTGGCAATGTTCATGTGGATATGAAAGGCATCATCGCGAAAGTCGTGGAATTATCCAATATCAGTCGAAAGCAAGGGTTGTTAGCGTTGGAAGGACAGATGAAAGCGATTCAGGACCCACTGATGGCCAAAGGGGTCCAGTTGGTGGTTGATGGGACGGAACCCCCCAAAATTCGTGAAATCTTAGAAGTTGAAGTAGGAATTTTTGAGGAAGAATTTACGTTAGCCGGAAAAGTTTATGAATCCCTTGGGGGGTATGCGCCCACCGTAGGTATTCTGGGTGCGGTGTTGGGCCTTATTCATGTCATGGAAAACCTGGCCGATCCTTCAAAACTCGGTGGGGGAATCGCCGTGGCCTTTGTGGCCACAGTCTATGGTGTGGGTGCGGCCAATCTGTTCTTTCTTCCCATGGGAGGCAAGATCAAGATGAAAGCCAAGGAATTGGTCATCGGAAAGCTCATGGTGATCGAGGGGTTAATTAGTGTGGCACAAGGTGAGAATCCACGAATGATCGAAGAAAAGCTCAGCGGGTTTTTGCCGACCAATGCCAAATAGTTGTTCTGGGATCAGTTCATGGGTGTGTTAGCGTGAAGAAAAAACACGAAGAGCATGAAAATCATGAGCGCTGGCTGGTGTCTTATGCCGATTTTATTACCTTGCTCTTTGCGTTTTTCGTGGTGATGTATTCGGTGTCTTCAGTCAATGAGGGTAAGTATCGTGTCCTCAGTGATTCATTAGTGAAATCATTTTCCAATTCAAAGGCTATGGGAAATCCCACGGTGTTAGACTTACCCATTTCCCAAAGCCGGCAACTCGTGGTGAAAGAGAAACCGGAAGCATCAACCAATGCCCGTTCCTATTTAAAGGTGGCCAATGCCATCACGACCGCGAAAATTCCCGAAGGGGTCAAAGTGACGTCGACTGAGCGTGGCCTGAGCATCCGAATAAAGGATGATGCGTTATTTGAGACCGGAAGTGCGGATATCAATCCAAAGGTCCGAGAATTTCTTGACCTGGTGGCAGGATTGATTAAGGACTTGCCTAATCAGGTTGCTGTGGAGGGCCATACGGATAATCAGCCGATTCGAACGGCCGAGTTCCCTTCCAACTGGGATCTTTCCACTGCAAGGGCCAATACATTAGTTCGCTATTTAATCGATCGCCATCAGATGGCCGGTCGCCGGTTTTCTTCAACCGGTTTTGCCGGAACCCGTCCCATCGAATCCAATCAGACCGAGGAGGGTCGTTCCTCCAATCGACGGGTTGAACTGGTCGTGTTAAGGGATACACAACCTAAAGTAGCCGAATCGCACCCCTTTCTTCCCTAAAATTTCGGGATTTCCTCTTCCCTTTTTGATTCATCACAGAACTTGTACATTGCCAAGGGCTGTACTAGGCAATAACCCCCCTTTCTAGGAAAGTTGTGCCGACGGGATTTCTTTAAATTGTCCGGATGGTAAATGGCTTTTCAGGAAAAGAGGATCACTCCAAATAGGACTCTGAATGTGAATTCCTGCGTTTTATTCCATAGGGATAGCACTTTGAGGGTGTATCAATCCAATCCTTACCTGCACGATGATACAAAAGTACTTGGCATATGCGTTGCACCTTTTCTCCTGAGGAGCCAATACGGAGGAAATTATGAATCGAGGAATTTATCCCCCCTTAGCCGGTGCGGTGACCCTTGAGCGTCGGCTCGAGGTGCTTTCGCATAATGTCGGGAATATCAATACGACCGGCTTTAAGAAAAACCAACCGGTGTTTGCCACGATATTAGGGCAAACATCAGGTCCACCGGTAGCGGGGATTGATCTCTTTCCAACGGTCGATGGACTTCCTCCAGATCGTTCGCAAGGAGCCCTTTTTCAGACCGGGGGACGTTTGGATGTGGGACTGGAAGGAGAAGGGTTTCTCGTCGCTCAAAGCCCTGATGGACTGCGACTGTATCGGGGGGGGAAGCTTCTGAGGAATGCCAAGGGGCAGTTGGTGACGCATTCGGGATATCCCCTGCAAGGGAAAAAGGGGCCCATTGCCTTACCCGTGGGAAATGTGGGGATCGATAGAACGGGAACGATCCGTGTGAACAATAAGGTCGTGGATCAATTGCGTATCGAACGAATTCCTGAGGGGACACAGGCGCAAAAAATTGGAGATTTATACTGGGCTCGCCCCGAAGGGGCATTGAAGGATAAAGCCACGGCTGTCCACCAAGGAATGTTGGAAAAATCTAACGTCAATCCATCTATGGACATGGTGGAACTCATTAAGGTCACCCGTGAGTATGAACTCATGCAACGGGCCATCCGATCGATGGATGAACTGGCTTCCCAAGCCATCCAAGCTGGGCGGGTTCAAGGGTAGGAGATCAACTGTTTAACGTGAATGCCGTCGTAAATCGCATCCATCCCAAAAGCTAGATGACGAGTATGAAGGGAGTGACAGAATTATGATTAGAGCCATGCATACGGCCTCTACTGGTATGTTCGCTCAGCAAATGAACATCGACACGATTGCCAACAATCTCGCCAACGTGAACACCACCGGATTTAAGCGAAGCCGTGCTGAATTTGCGGATTTGATCTATCAGATTTCCCGGCTTCCGGGTTCCAGTGCTTCGAACGTTGGTGTGTTTCCGGTAGGGATGCAAGTCGGGTTAGGGGTGCGACCGGTGACAGTGGCCAAAGAGTATGTACAGGGGAGTTTAAAGCAAACCTTCAATGATCTGGATATTGCGATTGAGGGCGTCGGGTTTTTCCAAGTTAGTCGGCCCGATGGGACCACGATGTATACCCGTGCCGGTTCATTTAAACGGGATAATACGGGAAATGTGGTGACAGGGGACGGGGATTCGCTTATTCCGTCAATCACCATTCCATCCGGGGCCCTCAAAATCGATATTGGTCAGGATGGCACCGTGTCGGTACTCCTTCCCGGGGTCGCTCAAGCGACGCAGGTGGGGCAGATTCAATTGGTTCGGTTTGACAACCCTTCTGGTTTGATTGCTCAAGGAAATAATCTGTTTTTGGAAAGTGCGTCATCCGGGCCCGCCCAGCAAGGTACACCGGGGTTTACGACTGGTTTTGGTCTCATCCAACAAGGGTTTTTGGAAATATCCAACGTGAATATCGCCGATGAAATGGTGAATATGATCGTGGCTCAACGCGCGTATGAGTTAAACGCCAAGGCCATTCAAGCCTCGGAT
Source organism: Nitrospirales bacterium (assembly GCA_965223275.1). Classification (GTDB taxonomy): domain Bacteria; phylum Nitrospirota; class Nitrospiria; order Nitrospirales; family UBA8639; genus Nitrospira_E. Next base: position 431,624 of record OZ244992.1, on the reverse strand, counting down.
GACATGATGCAAATCGTCAATACCCTGAGAAGGTAAATCATGAAAAATTATCTTGCCGTGGTTATGATCGCAGGGCTCTTGAATTGGGCTGGAGGGGGCCAACAAGCCTGGGCTTCCCCATCTCCCTCAACTCAATCTTCAGTAGGACGGTCTGTCTCCCCTGGAGATTTTCAGCGTATCTTGCTCGCGGAAGTTACACGTCAGTTTGGTCGTAGAGGACAAGATCTTCATCTTACGGTCCTGTTTCCCAAACAACCGCTGTCGGTTCCTCCCGGAAAACCGCGCTTTGAAGTTGCGCCGATCACTGATGGGGGAAGGACCGGTCGACGGGCTTTTCGTGTAAGCCTGTTCGTGAATGGGAAGTTCATTCGAACCGTGAATATCGTGGCTGAGTTGAAAGCCAAGGCCCGAGTCGTGATTCCGAGTCGCTGGATTCAAGCCCATGAAGTTATCCAGTCAAAGGATGTCACCTCCGCTGTCGTCAACCTTCCTTCTCTGACGCATGACTTTTTTCTGAATGCTCGTGTGGTGCTCGGAAAGCAAGTATTGCGTCCTCTTTCCCCACGGCAGCCCATCCGAAAGCTTGCCCTGGAAGATCCTCCACAAATTAAGAAAGGGGATCGGGTGATGATTGAAGTCAGGCAAGGGGGACTCTTGGTCCAAACCGTTGGTCTGGCCAAGGCCGAGGGGAAGGCCGGTGAAACCATTCCTATCAAGAATCAGAATTCTGGTCGCGAAGTCTTAGGGCGTGTCGTATCGGCCGGATTGGTGCAGGTCGGCTTTTGAATCTCGATCGTCTAAAAAGGGTTTGGTTCGTGTCCACGGTGTTCTTGGTGGCGAATATCGGCCTGACGGCCTGTATGAAGGATCCGACCATCACACGGGTCGAAGACGAACCGATCAACCCATACACGCAAGATGAGTCAACTGGCTCCCTTTGGGCACCGGACAATAGTCGGGCCTACATGTTTGAGGATCGTCGGGCCAGTCGGGTCGGCGATATTGTCGTCGTGCAAATCGTAGAAGAACATCGAGGGTCCAAGTCGGCAAACACTTCGACCGATCGACAATCTTCCTTGGAGAGTTCGGCTGGCGGCTCATTGTTCGGCATGGATCATATCCTACATAAAATCAGTGAAACCCTAGGGATCAGCGTTGAGAACTCGAGTGAATTCGAAGGAGAAGGATCCACGAGTCGTCAGGATTCGTTGACGGGGACGATTGCGGCTCGGGTGGTTGAAGTCTTTCCAAACGGCGACCTGCGAATTAAAGGAAAGCGCCAAGTGATCGTGAACAGTGAAAAGCAGACCATGACCATTGGCGGAATCGTCCGAAGAATTGACTTGGATACCAGCAATACCGTTCTATCGTCGGCGGTGGCCGATGCGGAGATATCCTATACGGGCTTAGGAGTGGTGGATGAGGTCCAGCGTCCAGGTTGGGCCTCGCGGATGTGGAATTGGATCACGCCATTTTAATGAACCATCAGTCGATGATGAACATGATGAATACACGAAGTTTTCTTGTCGGTCCTAGTATGGTCTCTCGGAAGATCGCCATAACCCTGCCTGTCTTGATGCTCTTGTGGATCGGATCGTTATGGATTGTGTGTGAAGATGCACCGGCAGCGCGTATCAAAGACATCGCCTCAATTGAAGGGGTTCGAGAAAACCAATTGATCGGCTATGGGTTGGTCGTGGGTTTGGACCGAACAGGGGATTCTGTGGTGGGGGGGCAGTTTACGGCTCAAGCCATCATTTCCATGTTGAATACCATGGGGATCAATCTCAAAATCGATCCCATCCAGTTGTTGACGCGTAACACGGCCTCCGTGATGATCACCGCCAAATTGCCTCCCTTTGCGAGGCCTGGGATGAAATTGGATATTCAGGTCTCCTCATTGGCGAACGCGAAAAGCCTTCGGGGAGGAACTCTGTTGTTGACGCCTTTGAAGGCCGCGAATCAGGAGGTCTATGCGGTCGCACAGGGACCTATTTCTACGTCCGGGTTTACTGCGGGCGCGGCGGGAACGGGGGTATCACAGAATCAGCAATCCGGAGCCATCATTCCCGGCGGCGCGATCGTTGAAAAAGCCATTAATTTAGATATGACGGCTTGGGAGAAATTTTCCTTGACCATGCATCAGGCAGACTTTACGACGGCGTTGCGGGTCTCTGAAGTCATTAATTCCCATCTCGGATTAGGAACCGCCGCGGCGCTGAGTTCAGGACAGATTCAGGTTTCAGTACCTGGACCATTCCAAGGAAAAGTCGTCCAATTGATCGCAGCGATTGAAGGGTTGGATGTGAGTGTGGACGTTCGTGCCAAGGTCGTCGTCAACGAGCGAACAGGGACCATCGTAATGGGTGAGCATGTGCGTCTGGCGAGTATGGCCATTTCTCATGGAAATTTAACGATTAAAGTCAATACGAAGTTTGATGTGTCGCAACCAGAAGCGCCTCTTTTACTGGGACGTGGGGCCCGTGGAGCAGGACGAACGGTCGTGACACCCGATGTGGATACCGATGTCGAGGAAGAAGAAAGTCGCGTGATTCAAGTGAATGAATCGATTACGTTAGGGGATTTGGTCAAAGCGCTCAATTCCGTTGGGGTTACCCCGAGAGATCTTGTCGCCGTGTTGACCGCCGCCAAAGCGGCCGGAGCTCTTCAGGCAGATTTAGAACTCATTTAATCGGTCCTCAATCGAAAAGGGGTAGAGAACCTCACCAGCAGGGAGAAGTGGACGGCCTATGGATGCCCTCAATACTATTCAGACCAACCAGGTTGTGGACTCCGTGATGGGGGCTAAGGCCCAAAATGTTGAACATCTGGCCCGTCGAGGTGAGTTACTGAAGGCGAGTCAGGAATTTGAAGCCTATTTTTTATCCTATTTGATGAAAATCATGCGGGAAACGGTCCCGAAAAACCCCTTAACCGCCAATAAGATGGGGGAAGTTTTTCGTTCTTTCTATGATGAAGAGATCGGGAAACGGTCAACCCAAGCTGGTGGAATCGGTCTTTCTCAGTATATTTTGGCCTCTCTTTCAGAAAATGAACCACATCTTCCTCCATCCCCCAAATCCCTCACTTCTATGAAATCCTAAGAGATTAGGTAAAGTTTGGTCGTGTTACCTCCGATAAGTAGAGAGAAGGAGGCATACTGCCATGACCATTCGGGGTGTCGATCCCAGTGGAGAGCTGGGAAAACTATTTTTTCAGATTCAGTCTAAGTCTGTTCAGGAGCAGGAATCAGGTCCCGCTCGTTCCGGGCGCCAACAACCATCCGCGGATGCGGTAGATTTGTCGACTCTGGTTCGAGAGATCCCCCTGCGGGTGCAGCAGGTTGCTCAAGAGGCTGACTTGCGAACAGAGAAAGTCCAACACATTCAGCAAATGTTGGAAAATGGCAAGAATCTCGCTGATGCGGGGCAAGTTGCCGATGCGCTCACCCGTGAATTATTCCTGAACGAATTATCCTTCTAAGAAATGCGTGTGCCCGATTGAAGTGGGGTGGTTATGGTTCAACCTTGGCAACAAGTGGTAGCCCTTCTCAAAGACACTCGACGGTGTCTCCAGTCATTTTTGACCCTTCTTATCGATGAGGAGTCTGCTCTTAAAGCCATGGATCGTAAGATTCTTGACGACATCACTGATCAAAAAGAACAGATTCTGGAATCTCTACGTCAGTATGATCAAAGCGTTCACGACAGCCTTGGGTGGGAAATGGGTTTCGTGAGCCAAGGGAGTTTAGAACGGGAACTTCAACAGGCACCACCACAAGATCGAACGGTCATTCGTCAGTTGGTACGTGATCTTCACGATTTGGTTCAGAGAGTTCGCGAGCAAGGAAAAAGGAATGAGGGTCTGATTCAGCGGATGCAGCATGTCGTCGGCCAGGCCATCCACCTTATGTATTCTGGGTTAGGTCGAGTTCCCGTGTATCAGGCCACGGGAGGATTGCATTTCCCCGATCCGCCCGGAACGGTTCATATATCCGGTTAACAGTACTATGAGTGGCATTAGTCATATTTTCAACATTGCTCGATCGGGAATTCAGGCCCATCAACAAGGTATTTCCACGACTTCCCACAACATCGCCAATATTGATACCAAAGGATACTCCAGGCAGCAGGTTGTTCTCGAAACGAATCGACCCGCAGAGGGAGTGATCGGAAGTGGAGTGCAAGTTGGGGAAGTGCGCCGTGTGGTCGATGTCTTTTTGGAAGACCAGCTTACGGCAGTCACCGAGGAATTAGGTTTTGCGACTGCCCGAAATAATTTCCTCATTCAGGCCGATGGGATCTTCACAGAAACGGAAAATACGGGTCTTTCTTTGGCCATTTCTGAATTTTTTAACGCGCTTCGCGATGTCGCTACCAATCCTGAAAGCACGATTCAACGAACGGTGTTGTTTGCCAAGGCCGACAGTTTAGTTGCGGGAATGGTTTCACATGCGCAAGGCCTGCAACAAATTCGATTAGACGCCAATCGGGAGATCGAACGTCATGTCGAAACGATCAATGGGTTAGCCATTCGCATAGCTTCGTTAAATGACGAAATCTTCAAAGCCGAGTCTAGTGGCCGGGAAGCTCCAGATTTGCGAGATCAGCGCACCGTGTTGCTGAATGAGATGGCCGGATTGGTGGAGGTCGAGCAAGTTCAAATGCGAGATGGGATCGGCATCATGGTCGGGGGGCAATTATTGGTCGGCGGAAACCATGCGAATGCCCTCGCCACCATTCCGGATGCCGATAATCCTCCTCTTCATGATGTAGGATTCGTGAGGAGTGATGGGAGCGTATTTGCGATTTCCGATCATATTGAGGGAGGAGAGATTGGCGGCCTCCTGACCCTGCGGGATACAGATATTGTGGGCTTTCAGGATCGACTCGATCGCTTGGCTGCCGTGTTGGTTAACGAATTTAATCTACAACATCAATCGGGTTTTGGGTTAGATGGATCCACGGCCTTAAATTTTTTCACAAGCTTGACGCCAAACGCTCCCCTTGCCCATGACCGGAACGTGGGAACGGTGACCGGAAATTCGGTGACGATTACAGATCCTACGCTTCTCACCTTCCAGAACTATGAACTGCAATTTACTGGTCCGACAGCCTATACCATCATCGAGAGAGAGACTGGGGGAACGGTGGGATCTGGAACCTATAGTTCGGGAACGCCAATTTCTATCGATGGACTCGATGTACTGCTCACCGGCACCCCGGCTCTTGGCGATCGTTTCCAATTTAGTGCTCACGGTGGAGCGGCAGGAATGTTGTCTCGTAGTTTGACCAATACTGATCAAGTTGCCGCGGCGGGCTCCTTGGCTGGCTTGCCGGGTGATAACACCAATTCGCTTGCGTTAATCGGCCTTCATACGGGTCGGCATAACGTGTTGGGAGACATCACGCTCAATGACTACCACACTATTACGATGGGAAACGTCGGGAGCACGACGAGGGAATCTGAAGTATCTCTCACGACCACGACGGCCGAGGCGGAACAGGTGAAAAAACTTCGAGAAGGGGTTTCCGGTGTTTCCTTAGATGAAGAACTGGCGAATCTCTTAACTTTTCAACGATCATTCGAGGCGTCGGCCCGGATGATTACGGTAGCGGATGAATTGTTCCAAACGATTCTTGGGATGGGGCGATAGGAGTGTTGATGGACGAGGACCATGAAAACGAACCGAAAGTGGCCGCGTCCCCACTCGTCCATGTAAGAACATGAGAATAACACAACAACATCAAGTCGATTTGATGGTGAAAGCCATCCGGGATCTTCAGCAACACATTTTCGACCGGAATGAACAGATTGCTTCCGGTAAGCGGGTCAATCGTCCTTCGGATGACCCAGCCGCGGCTGAACGAATCAACCAGTTTCGCAACGTGATACGGACGACGGAGCATCGAATGTTAAGTGTCGAGGAGGGAATCAGTCGTCTCAATCTTTCCGATAGTGCCCTAGACAGGGCAGGCCTTACCTTCCAACGAGCTAAAGAGTTGGCGATCCAGATGCGAAACGACACCCTTACCGCAGTGGAACGTCGCAATACCGCTCAGGAAGTTCAACAGCTGATTCTTGGATTGGCTAGTATCGCCAATACCCAACTGAATGGACGATTTGTGTTCGGAGGAAGTCAAACGCAAACTGAACCCTTCGTGCCTGGATCGGTAACTTCAACCGCTGGGGTGGATAACACGGGGTCCGGAACCATATCCGCTTCCGTTGCAACCCCAGCCGCCCTTAAGCCTGATGCGTATCGTATTGAATTTACGTCCCTCACACAATTCGATGTGATAAATGTGACGACCAATCAGGCGGTGTCCACGGGAAATACCTATTCATCGGGTACTCCCTTTTCCTTCGATGGATTAGATGTCACGTTGAGTGACGGGGGAGGAGGGCCTCAAACCGGGGATCAATTTATTGTCCGGGTGGGATTTGTATATCAAGGGGATGGGGCTTCGTTAGGAATTGAAGTTGGGGATGGAGAGGTGGTGGATTCCAATATTGCCGGGAATCAAGTGTTTTCGGGCCCCATCCATGACGTGTTTCAACAGCTTCAAGATTTTCAGCAAGCCTTACTCGCGAATGATGTTGCAGGGATAGAAACGGCAATCGATGAATTTGATCAATCGCTGTCTCAAACATTGGATGCTCGAGCAAATATCGGAGCTCGCGTCAATCGTTTGGAGACCATACGCGATGGCTTAGATTTGCTCTTAGTGAATACGCAGACCTTGCGTTCCGAATTTGAAGATGCTGATTTTGCCAAGGTGGCCTCTGATCTGGCGTCATTGCAAGTGACGTTGGAAGCATCTATGGCTGCACTCTCCAGGCAATTTGAGGTGAGTCTATTACGATTTATATAGCACAACTCCTCTTTAGGTCTGTCAAGAGATGGGGAGGCGTCTAGAGACATCATGCGCATATTAGTAGTTGATGATGATCCGTTGACGCTCCATATGGTGGTGTATCGTCTGCGCCAGTGGGGGCATGAAGTCTTGTCTTGTACCGACGGGGAAGCGGCTTGGAAACTTTTAGAGGTTGGGCCAGTTCCAAATGTGGCAATTTTGGATTGGATGATGCCAGGGATTAATGGGCCGGCTTTGTGTCAAAAAATCCGTGCCCGTCAAGACTGCCCCTATGTCTATACCATTCTGTTAACCGGAAGAAATAATCCTGAAGATCTGATCGTGGGTCTTGATGCGGGAGCTGACGATTATCTTACGAAGCCCTTTCACCTCGGTGAATTGGAAGCGCGGCTTCGGGCAGGAAAGCGAATCGTCGATTTACAAAATGAGCTCATCGCTGCGCGGGAAACCCTGCGGGTTCAGGCGATGCAAGATCCCCTGACCCAAATCCTAAATCACGGAGCGATCTTTGAAGCGCTGTCTCGGGAGATTGACCGCGGACATCGAGAACAAGAACCGGTTAGTCTAATCCTGGCTGATCTAGACGGGTTTAAAAATGTCAATGATAGCTATGGGCACCTCGCGGGGGATCAGGTGCTCATTGAGGTCGCACGGCGAATGCGCCAATGTCTTCGTTCTTATGATTCGATCGGGCGATATGGTGGAGAAGAGTTCCTAATGGTCTTGCCCAATAGTGATGATTCTCAAGCCATGCGGTTGGCAGAACGGATTCGTCGGTCTGTCTCAGAGGAACCATTCCAGTTTCAAAATATGAGCCTGAATATAACGGTGAGTCAGGGGCTCACGACTTGGACAGAACCTTACCCCTTACCGGTTGAACGGTTAATTCACGTGGCCGATGGGGCCTTGTACCTGGTGAAGAATAGTGGGCGAAATGGGGTGGAATATGCCAGTTTGGATAGCCATTTAGATGATGCCTTTTCCATATGGGAAACGTCCACTCCACGTGAATCGTAAGAGGTCTCTACGTGGTACTTGTCGTCAACGATGATCCAGTTCAGCTACATCTCTTGTGCAGTTTGTTAGAGCAGGACTATGAAGAGGTCGTCCGATTTGTCAGTTCAGAGCAGGCCTGGCAGTGGATTCAAGACGGGCACGTGCCTGAGGCGATTGTCCTCGATCTTCATATGCCGGGTGTCAGTGGGTGGCGTTTTTGTGAAATGTTGTGTTCTTACTTTGGTAGCGGCCCTCAGTTGCCCCCGATTTTGGCTGTATCTGCAACCTACTCCAGTATGGAAGCCCGTGATCTCATCACCGGCCTAGGAGCGACGGACTTTCTTAGCCTTCCGGTCGAACCAGCAGTATTTCGGGACAGGGTACGACAACTCCGTGAAGGACAGGCGAAGCTCAAGCAGTATCGCATATGGTTGGTGACTTCAGATGAGTCGGAAAAGGAAAGGATCAGTGCCGCATTTTTAGACCGAGGGTGGCAGATCGTGACGTGGCATTCCGGAAAAGACATTCAAACGGAAAACCCTCAAGTTGCTCCTGATATTATCATCCTTGACGAAAATTTATCGGATTGTACCCCGGAGGATTTTGGGAGATGGTGTAAGAACAGGTATCCACAAGTCATGTGTATCCAATTTCACGCTTCGGAGTCCCAAGAGGGCCATTCGGCCTATTCAGGAGATATGGATGCCTGGGTCCCAAAAGGGTGTGATCCTTTAACGCTCATATCGTTATGTGAGAAGGGAAAATGGGAACGCACTCTCTGTCGTGTCGAGCATCTCTTGGAAGAACGGACCACGGATTTGCGAGAATCCGAAGCGCAATTCAGGGGACTCTTTGAAATTCTCCCGGATGTTCTGATTATTTACGATTCATGTAGGTCTGTAAAGCATATCAATGCAGCAGGAGCCAAGCAGTTAGGGTACAATTCCGCTGAAATCGTCGATAAACCCTTGAGTATGGTGTATCAAGCCAACCCGGATACACAAAAAGCTTTGGGATCAACAGCGAACTTCTCAGAGTCTAATCGTTGGCAGGAAGGTGTGCTGCATGGGAATCATCACGTTGAACTTCTTGTGGAAGTGATGGAACGTCCCGTTCCGTTTCATGGGGAAACGCATACCCTTCTCGTGGCTCGTGATGTGACGGCCCGAAAACGAATGGAAGAAGAAAAGTCCACTCTTGAACACCAATTGCGTCAAGTACAAAAAATGGAAGCCATCGGACGATTAGCCTCAGGTGTGGCTCATGATATGAATAATATTTTGACCGCCATTTTGGGGCACGCGAGTTTGATGAAATTACGAGCGGAGAATAATGCTGAGCTATTGACGACTGGTGATGTTATCGAAAAGGCTGTTCAGCGGGGAAAAGAGTTGACGTCGCAATTGTTGGGGTTTGCTCGACAAGGAAAGCATCATGATGTACCGGTGGATGTGCATAGTATGATTCAAGAAGTCGTGGCGTTGCTGGGACGGACCATAAGGAAGACGATTGGGTTTTATACTGACTTGAGGGCTGACCAATTTACGGTTCTAGGGGATCCCAATCAATTGTATCAAGTACTCATGAATTTGGCGGTTAATGCGTGTGATGCGATGGGTGATCGGGGCGACCTGGTTTTTCGAACGAGTAATGAAATGATCACCCCACAGGAAGCGAGCCAAGTCCCTGGTTTATACACGGGGGACTATGTGGTCATTCGGGTTACGGACACAGGGGAGGGTATTCCGCAAGAAATTCAAGGAAAAATTTTTGAACCCTTTTTTACGACTAAAGAGCAGGGCCAAGGTACAGGCATGGGGCTGGCTATGGTCTATGGAATTGTCAAGAACCATAAAGGCTATATTGGTGTGAGCTCGACCGTTGGAGGGGGAACGACGATGAAAGTGTATTTGCCTCACTCTTCTGTTTCTCTTGCCCCTCAAGCTCCCAAAAAAGTTTCGACCCCAAGGGAGAATACGGGACACGTGCTCGTCGTTGATGATGAGCCTGATGTGGCTGAAGCTGCTGAAGCCATTCTGTCCTTTTTTGGATACACTATCACTGTGGTGAATAGTGGCAAGGAAGCGATTGCTTACTGTCAAAACGACGAGCGAACCGTCGATTTGGTGTTGTTGGATATGGTCATGCCTGATATGACGGGAACAGCCTGCTTTGGAGAGCTGCGTTCGCTTCGTCCAGATTTGAAAGTTATTCTTTGCACTGGGCATGATCGCAATCACGCAGTTCAGGAACTCCTCGATCAAGGTGTGGCTGGTTTTTTGCAGAAACCCTATGACTCTGAGGATTTAGTCTCCACATGTGAGGCCGTTTTGCACTCCGAAAGTCCAACGACGATTTGTCTGGCCTAAATAGGCCTCGCATTCTCGCATGATAAGTAGGAATCGATACACGGTATTAGTCCTTGTCCCTCAAGAATGGAGAAAGCTTTGCGATGAAGATTCACACATCCCGATTCGGTGAGCTTGATATTCCTGAAGACACGCTCCTACATTTTCCTTCAGGGTTAGTGGGTCTGCCTAGTGCAGAACGATTTGTTGTGTTGGATGTTGAGAAGTCGTCAGTGTATCAATGGTTGCAGGCTATCGATGAACCGGGATTGGCGTTCATTTTAATCGACATCGATTTGTTGGAGCCCACCTTCCAAGTTGAACTACCCGATGAGGCTTTAGAGGAGATTGGGTATCAGGATAATCACCCACTCACCGTGATGGCTATCGTGACGATTCCTAATGGACAACCGGGAGAGGCCACGGCGAATTTACGTGCCCCGTTGGTCATCAATGCTGAAACGCGAAAGGGCAAGCAAATCGTTCTCCATGAGACGGTGTCCTTGCACTATTCTATCGCCAAGGCTACGGTGCAACCCGAACCGGCATCGGAAGTGAAATCAGAGGCGGTTTCGGTTTCCTAGGGTGAAGGAATGAGTCAGTTGTCCAGTTTCCTGCACGCGTGACAACGAGACAGACTGTATTGCCAAGGAAGGCTCAATGTTAATTCTCACCAGAAAGAAAGATGAAGCTATTCGTGTCGGAGAGGATATCCGAATTGTCTTGGTTCAGATCAAAGGGGGCCAGGTTCGATTGGGAATCGAATGTCCTTCGAATGTCCGTGTTCTTCGAGAAGAACTCTATGAATCTGTCAAACAAGAAAATTTAAATGCCCTAAACGCCGCCCCCCATTTGCTCGAGTCACTTCCCACTCCTCCCTCCCCCAAAAATCTGTCCTCCGAATAGACCGTACCCCCTTTCTCTCATTTACGTTCCAGTCGTGTGTTAGGAAAAAAGTTCCACTGGGCTTGAAAAATATTCCCATTCCCCTAAAGGAAGGCGGAGAAATGTCCTGGGACCACCATCTTAAGGAGACTAGGAGAAATGGCACACAACTTGAACCATCTGGCTTGGGCTGATGTCGGTCATTGAGCCAATCAGACGTCATCTGAGCCAGGGAAAATCCACCTTAAGCTTGTGTTGGTGGTCGGTTAGGAAGATGTCACCCTCCATGCCTCACGCGCATGAAAGGACCAAAAACGAATGCCAAAAGCATTGATCACTGGTATCACGGGACAAGATGGCTCCTATTTAGCCGAATTTCTTCTGGAAAAGGGATATACGGTCTATGGGATCGTTCGGAGATCCAGTTCACTCAATACGGCCAGGGTGGATCATATTTTTGAGGAAACTCAGCGGGACGACAGGAGGTTGCACCTGGTCTTTGGGGATTTAAACGATTCCAGTTCGCTGAATAAAATTTTACGAACCATTCAGCCAGATGAAATTTATAATCTTGGAGCGCAAAGCCATGTGCGGGTCAGTTTTGATATTCCGGACTATACAGGGGAGGTGACCGGACTTGGGACCTTACGATTATTGGAGGCCGTCCGTGAATCCGAGCTTGCCCCACGATTTTATCAGGCATCATCGAGCGAGATGTTCGGGAAAGTTCAGGCCGTACCTCAGAACGAACACACCCCGTTCTACCCGCGGAGCCCCTATGGTGTGGCCAAACTCTATGGCCATTGGATCACGGTTAATTATCGTGAAGCCTACGAGATGTTTGCCTGTAGCGGAATACTCTTTAACCATGAGTCACCCCGTCGGGGTCCGACCTTCGTGACCAGAAAAATCACCAAAGCTGCCGCAAGGATTAAGCTTGGGCTTCAAGATACGCTCTACTTGGGAAATTTGGATGCCAAACGGGATTGGGGATTTGCTGGGGATTATGTCAGGGCCATGTGGTTGATGTTGCAGCAAGAGGAACCGAGGGATTATGTCATCGCGACTGGCGAGACCCATTCAGTGCGAGAATTTCTTGATCTGGCCTTTCGTGCACTCGATTTGGAATGGGAAGAGTATGTTCGTCATGACCCCAGGTATGAACGTCCGACCGAAGTTGATCTTCTGATCGGTGATGCGAGTGATGCCCGCCGTGTGCTTGATTGGCGTCCGTCTGTCTCGTTCGAAGAACTGGTCATCATGATGGTAGAGCATGACCTTCGCCAGGAACGAGAGCAACTGGAGGGAAGGGGATTTGCAACAAAAGGCTTGGCATCGGCAGTCCCACTGTTTGAGTCCATGGGAGTTGGCCGATGATCTCTCCGGTGGCCAAGCAGCAGGCTATTGGAGTTGGGGGACTCAATTTAGGAGAGCTCGAACGGAGCTATATCGAGCAGGTCCTGGAGAGTAACCGACTCTCCTATGGACCATTTACCAGGAAATTTGAAAAACGGTTTGCTGAAATTCATGGATGCCGACATGCCATTTTTTGTAATAGTGGAACGAGTGCGTTGCATCTTGCCGTTGCGGCTCTCAAAGAACGCTATGCATGGGAAGATGGTGACGAAATTCTTGTTCCGGCGGTGACGTTTATCGCTACGTCGAATGTTGTCATCCATAATGGCCTGCGTCCCGTGTTTGTGGATGTGGATCCACAACTCTATAACGTAGATCCAGGACAGCTTTCTGCCAAGTTGACCTCACGAACGAAGGGAATAATCCCGGTCCACCTTTTTGGGATGCCTAGTTCGATGGGTCCCATCCTGGAGTTTGCCTCTGCCCATGACTTACGCATTATCGAGGATTCCTGTGAGACGATGTTTGCCCAGTATGAAGGACAATCTGTGGGGTCATTCGGCGACATCGGATGTTTTTCGACATACATCGCTCATCTTCTGGTGACGGGAGTCGGCGGGTTCGCCACGACCAATGATGACCGATCAGCCATCATGCTGCGAAGCATGATGAACCATGGAAGAGATGAGGCGTACCTCAACATCTACGATGATGACAATCTAACTGATAACCAGTTGTTCGAGGTCGTGGCGAAGCGTTTTTCATTTTGCCATCTCGGACACAGTTTTCGTGCTACCGAACTCGAGGCCGCGATCGGACTCGCTCAATTAGAGCAAATTGATCACAATCTCGAGCAACGACAGGCCAATGCTCAGACTCTCTCGTATCTCTTAGCCCCGTTTGAAGACTATCTCCAGCTCCCCCATATCCCTCCCGATCGTGACCATGTGTTCATGATGTACCCCATCGTGCTGCGGAATGGGGATAAAACCGAATTGGTTCGGTGGTTGGAGCAGCATGGAATCGAAACGAGAGACATGCTACCTCTCTTGAATCAACCCGTCTATAGGCGAATATTTGGGGATATTGAATCCAGGTATCCAGTGGCCACTTGGATCAACAGGTCAGGATTCTATGTGGGTGTTCATCAACATTTAGGAGAATCGGATATGGAATTTATCGCAGAGACGATCGGGAAATTTTTCTCCAGATGAAACGATTGCAGGGACCGATTCTGATCACTGGAGGCCGGGGGTTTCTGGGAAAGGCCTTAGTGAGCAGATGCCAGGCTTTCGATGTTGAGGTCATCGCACCGGGAAGAGCGGACTGTGACCTTCGAGATCCGTTGCAAGTCAAACGGTTGTATCAAGAGGTTCAACCGAAGGTGGTGATTCATGCGGCTGCCCACGGTGGGGGAATCGGATACATGCAACAGTGTCCTGCGGAGGTGTACTACGACAACATCATGATGAATACCCTCATGATCCATGAAGCATCAGAGCATCAGGTTGAAAGATTTATCGGAGTGGGAACCGTGTGTTCCTATCCCAAATATTCAACGGTTCCTTTCAAGGAGGGGAATCTCTGGGAAGGTTTTCCGGAAGAAACCAACAGTGCGTATGGTTTGGCCAAGAAAATGATGATTGTCCAACTTCATGCCTACCTCCAGCAGTACGGACTCAAAGGGTTTCAGCTCTTGTTCTCAAATTTGTACGGGCCCGGGGATAACTTTGACCAGACGTCCTCCCATGTTATTCCGGCTCTTATTCGAAAATGTCTTGAAGCAAAAGAAGACAGTCTTCCCACTATCACCCTATGGGGGACGGGAAAGGCTACGCGTGAATTTCTCTACGTTGACGATGCGGTCGATGCCATCATTCAGGCTTGCGAGTGGTATCAAGGAACTGCCCCCGTGAATATTGGTGTTGGGAAGGAAATCACGATTCGGTATTTGGTGGAATTGGTGCGAGAGGTCACGGGATATACAGGCGAAATTTGTTGGGATCACAGCAAGCCGGATGGACAACCTCGGCGGTGTTTGGATGTCTCGCTTTCCCAGCAGGCATTTGGATTTCAGGCAAGCACGGACCTTGGGGAAGGCCTAAAGAAGACGGTTGATTGGTACAGGACAGTGAGGAATGAGTATGCCGTTATCTCCTGATGTGGAACTGGGTCCCAATGTCATCATTCCGTACCCTGATTTGGTGAATATGTATGGGTGCCGAATCGGTGCGGATACACGCATCGGTCCATTTGTTGAAATTCAAAAAAATGTGACGATTGGGCGGTTATGCAAGATTTCGTCACATAGTTTTATTTGCGACGGGGTGGTGATTGAGGATGAGGTGTTTATCGGGCACGGCGTGATGTTCGTGAATGATCGATATCCCCGAGCCACGGCAGATGGAATGTTACAAACAGAAGAGGATTGGGAAGCCATTCCGGTTCGAGTTCAACAAGGCGCATCTCTTGGAACACGGGCAGTGATCATGTGTGGGGTGACGTTGGGGCGGATGTCTCTTGTCGGGGCCGGTGCGGTGGTCACCAAAGACGTGCCGGATTATGCTGTGGTGGTCGGTTCACCAGCAAGGGTAATTGGGGATGTAAGAGAAAAGGATAACGAGGAGGTCCTATGCTTGGAATAGGCGTCATTGGATATGGGTATTGGGGGCCCAATCTTGTCAGAAATTTTCAAGAATTGCCAGATTGCAGTGTTCAAGTCGTCAGTGATCTCAGTGTCGAACGATGCCGAATGGCTCAACAACGACATCCCGCCCTTAAGGTGACCCAAGATTTTCAAGACCTGATTCATCACCCTTCTGTCGATGCGGTGGTTATCGCGACTCCGGTCGCAACCCATTTTCCCCTTGCTCTGGCTGCTTTAGAAGCCGGGAAGCATGTGTTGGTGGAAAAACCTTTGGCTTCTTCATCTGATGAAGTCCTGCGCTTGATGGAAGAAGCTGAACGGCGACAGGTCACCCTCATGGTGGACCATACGTTTGTCTACACCGGCGCAGTGCAAAAAATTCGGTCCCTCATTCAAGAAGGGGATTTGGGGGATATTTATTATTACGATGCCGTGCGGGTTAATCTGGGTCTGTTTCAGCATGACGTGAACGTTCTTTGGGATTTAGCGGTTCATGATCTGTCGATCATGGATTACGTGTTGCCCATGAAGCCTCTTGGAGTCTCGGCCACGGGTATGAGCCATGTTGCGGGGGGGCCGGAGAATATTGCCTATTTGACCGTACTCTTTCCCGATCGGCTCATTGCGCATGTGCATGTGAATTGGTTAGCCCCGACAAAAGTTCGGCGAACCCTCATCGGTGGAACCCAAAAAATGATCGTCTACGACGATCTCGAGCCCAGTGAAAAAATAAAAGTCTATGATAAAGGCATTCGGGTCGAGTCCGATGAAGAACACCGGTATCAAACGCTGGTTGGGTATCGAACAGGCGATATGTGGGCTCCGCATATCGATTTGACCGAAGCTCTCAGAGCCGAAGCCCAGCATTTTGTTTCGTGTATCGAAACTGGCCAACAACCCATGACCGATGGGCAAGCGGGCTTGCGTTTGGTTCAGGTCTTGGAAGCGGCCTCCGAGTCATTGGCCCGTCAAGGTCAAATGGTGGAATTACGCGAAATGGGAGTTCTCGCATGATTCCTTTTATGGATTTGAAAGGGCAATTTGACACGATCAAAGATCAGATCCTTCCACGGGTCCAGGCCACTCTGGCGAGCGGTCAATACGTGATGGGTCCCGAAACGGCTGCTTTGGAACAGGAGTTTGCGGAATATTGTCAGGTGAGCCATGGGATCGCCGTCAATTCAGGGACGAGTGCCCTGCATCTCGCTCTGCTCGCCGCGGGGGTAGGCCCTGGAGACGAGGTCATTACCGTTCCCTTTACCTTTGTGGCCAGTGTGGCGGCGATTCGCTATATCGGGGCGACGCCTATCTTTATCGACATCGATCCCTCTTCATACACGATGAATGTCTCGGCGATTGAAAAAGCCATCACCCCGAAAACGAAGGCGATTCTTCCGGTTCATCTGTATGGGCAATCGGCGGACATGGATCCGATTGTCGATATCGCCAAACATTTCGGATTAGTGGTTATCGAAGATGCGGCCCAAGCCCATGGGGCAGAGTATAAAGGACGACGGACTGGAAGTCTGGGAGACATTGGGTGTTTCAGTTTTTACCCGGGGAAGAATCTTGGTGCCTATGGTGAAGGGGGGATGGTCGTCACTAATCACCCTGATTTGGCCAAGCGAGTGCGGATGCAGCGCGATTGGGGGCAGGAGAAGAAATATCATCATGTGTTGCCGGGGTTTAATTATCGAATGGATGAAATTCAGGCCGCCATTTTGCGGGTGAAGCTGACGTACCTTGAAGAATGGACAGAGGCCAGACGGAATTGTGCAAGGTTGTATGATCGCCTGTTATTCGAGAAAGGAATCAGTCCTCCTTATTGTCTGACACACAATCGTCATGTCTACCATATTTATGCGATTCGAGTAGGAGAGCGTTCGGCGATGCAACAGTTTTTATCCGAGCGAGGGGTTGCCACTGGAATCCACTATCCCTTCCCGATTCACGTACTCCCCCCTTATGCGGATCTCGGGTATGAACAAGGGGATTTTCCTGAAGCTGAACTGGCCGCTCAAGAGGTGTTGTCACTTCCGATGTACCCGGAATTGCCGCATTCCTGTATCGAGGAAGTCGTGGATGGGGTCCAGGCATATCAAACCATGAGAGTCTGTGTATGAGAGTGTTGTTTATCGGAGGAACTGAACGAGGCTTTCGAACGCTTCAAGCCCTACACAAACTTCCGGTGACCGTTGTAGGGGTTATCAGTCTCCGGCAGGACGATCACGAGGTTGCGCGTTATGAAGACTCCATCCGGAGTTTCACTGAGGTTCATCAGATTCCCTGCTATGAAAGCAAGTGGCTGAAAGATCGAGATTATATGACTCTGATCAAGAATGAATGGAAACCGGATCTGTGCCTTGTTGTGGGATGTCGAATACTAATTCCCCAAGAAATTTACTCCCTTCCTCCTCAGGGAACGTTGGCTGTTCATGATTCCTTACTTCCCGAATACCGTGGGTTTGCACCGTTGAATTGGTCAATCTTGAATGGAGAGGAGCAAGTGGGTGCCACCCTCTTTTATTTGAGTGACCGTATGGATGGAGGGGATATCCTTGCTCAAAAGTCCATTGCGATTGACCCGAAGGACACGGCTCCGGAAGTCTATGATCGAATTTGTCAGATCACGATCGAACTGGTCGAAGAGTCGATCCCTTTGCTGATAGGGGGTTCCGCTCCTCGAATTCCGCAAGATTACTCAACAGGAAGCTTTACCTGCAGTCGGACGCCAGGAGATGGGCGAATTGACTGGGAGCAGACAACTCGGAAGATTTATGACCAAATTCGAGGTCTGGCCCATCCGTATCCCGGAGCCTATACCTATGTTAACGGGCAAAAGTTGATCATTAATAAAGCAGAGATCGTTGAGCCACAGGTGTCGTATGTCGGGCGAATTCCGGGAAGGGTTGTCGGAATCTCCAAGGACGAAGGATCCGTGGATGTATTGACGGGCGATGGCATGCTGCGAATCTTGGAGGTCAAAGATGAGCGGGGTCCGTTGATGAAGCCAGCTATGGTGATTCGATCAATACGCACGACCTTGGGAATCGACGTGGAAGAACTCTTGGAACGGATTCAAAAGCTTGAGGCCCATATCGAACAATTATCCGAACTGCCTGAACGGGAAGTCTCTCCCCTCATGAATCGTTAGGCTTGTCAGAGAAGAGGAAAACATGGATTTAACAAATTGTCGGATTCTGATTACGGGAGGAGCAGGGCTGATCGGCTCCCATATCGCGGATCAATTGATCAAGGAAGAGGTCGCGGAGATCCTCATTTTCGACAATTTTGTCCGAGGCCGTAAAGAGAACTTGGAGTGGGCCAGTCGCCAAGGCAAAGTCACGATCATCGAAGGGGATATAAGGGATCAGCAGGCGGTGAAGAATGCGATGGTGGGAGTGGATGTCGTCTTTCATCAAGCCGCCATTCGGATCACCCAATGTGCGGAAGAGCCGAGGCTGGCCTTAGAAGTGTTGGTCGATGGGACGTTTAACGTGTGTGAAGCCGCCGTTCAGGCTGGGGTCAAGAAAGTGGTGGCTGCCTCTTCTGCATCGGTGTATGGGCTGGCCGAGAGCTTTCCGACGGGTGAAATGCATCATCCCTATCACAATCGTACCCTCTATGGATCCGCCAAAATGTTTAACGAGGGGCTGCTCAGGAGTTTTCATGAGACATACGGACTTCCGTATGTGGCCTTGCGGTATTTTAATGTGTTCGGACCTCGGATGGATATCCATGGAGCCTATACCGAAGTGCTCATTCGATGGATGGAGCGACTGGCAAACGGGGATTCGTTGGTTATCCATGGTGATGGGACTCAAACCATGGATTTTGTCTATGTGGAGGATGTCGCTCGGGCCAATGTCTTGGCCGCACAATCCGATGTCGTCGATGAGGTGTTCAATATCGGAAGTGGTGCGGAAACCAGCCTGAATGAATTGGCTCAAGCATTCTGCCATGCCATGGGTTCCCGTGTGCGAGTGCAATATGGACCTGAACGCAAGGTCAACGGCGTCACCCGACGATTAGCCGATGTCCGTCGTGCCCACACGCTCATGGGCTTCCAATCTCGAATTGCTCTGGATGAAGGCATTCAGCGGCTCGTTCATTGGTGGAAAGCTCAACAAGTGTCGGTAGGGGCCGCCTAGAATCATTGGATTTTGCGGGCCATGTCCAAGATACCCATTACCAAACCATTGCTCGGGATTGAAGAGCGACAAGCCGTGGATGCAGTGCTCCAGTCCGGGTGGATTACGCAAGGTCCCCAGCTCTTAGAGTTCGAGCGGGAATTTGCTCAGTATGTGAATGCTCCCTTTGCCTGTGGGGTCTCGAACTGTACGACTGCGTTGTATTTAGCTTTGTTGGCTGTGGGCGTCGGGCCCGGGGATGAAGTCATCACGGTGAGTCATTCCTTTATCGCCACGGCTAATTGCATCAGATATTGTGGAGCCATTCCCGTGTTTGTGGATATTCAGCCTGAAACCTTTAATGTCAATCCCTCCCTGCTTCAAGAGGCACTGTCGGAACGGACTCGAGCGATCCTGTGTGTGCATCAGATGGGGATGCCCTGTGATCTAGAGCGTATCCTGACGTTTGGTCGCAGTCACGGTCTTCCCGTCATCGAGGATGCGGCCTGTGCCGTGGGAAGCGAGATCTCATTTCAGGGAAAATGGGAACGGATCGGAAAGCCTCACGGAGACATCGCTTGCTTTTCTTTCCACCCCAGAAAGTTGTTAACGACGGGTGAAGGGGGAATGTTAACGACAGCCAATGAAGACTGGGATCGCAAATTTCGTCTATGGCGGCAGCATGGCATGGACCAGTCAGATCTGGTGAGGCATCAATCACCGGGGGTAATTTTTGAGACGTATCGTGGGTTGGGTTTCAATTGTCGAATGACAGATATCCAGGCAGCCATCGGTCGGCAACAAATACGCAAGTTTCCCGAATTACTCCAAGACCGACGAATGCTCGTCAACCAATACCGTGATCTATTCGAAGCCAATCCGGGTCTGCGGTTTCCCCGGGAACCCGAATGGGCCAAAACCAATTGGCAGAGCCTATGTCTGCGGCTCCCTGAAGGATGTCAACAACGTGAGGTCATGGATGCGATGGGTCGTGAGGGCATTGCCACTCGACGTGGAATCATGTGTGCCCATCGTGAGCCGGCATTTTCACAAAAGGACGGTGGGGGCTCGGATCATCCTCCACTCTGTCGAATCGGTCCTTCGGGGTTATTGCAGAGTGAGCAGGCTCAAGATCGCACCGTTTTGATTCCCCTCTATCCCGGTATGACGTTGGAAGAACAGCAACGAGTGGTAGACGCGATGCAACGGGCGTGCGCCTTAACAAGAGGAGAGCAACCACTGTTGGTAGGTGGAGCACGCAGATGAAGATACTGCTGTTTGCAAAGGGGGCCGATCGCCCTCATCAGGCAGGCCATTACGTGCATGCGAATCTTCGAGCTCCGTTAGTGAAAGCCGGGCATGAGATCCTGGATGTTGATTTTGATAGGTATAGAACGCGAGACGATAAAGTTCTGATGGGGAAATATTTGAAGGATCTCGTTCAGCAGGAACGTCCGGACCTGTTTTTTCATGTGATCGTCGAGGATGAACTTGATCCCAATCTCGCCAAATTTATCCGTGATGAAACCTCCACGACGTCTCTGGTGTTCTTTAGCGACGACGATTGGAGGATGTCTCACTCCTTGGAGTGGGTCAATTATTATAATGTGGCTCTGACCACATGTTCCGATGCCTATGACCGTTACCGTCAGTTGGGCTACCAACATGTCTTCCTCACTCCTTATGCTTGCAATCCTGATTGGTATTATCCCGTTGCGGCGACAAAAATGTATGACGTGACGTTTGTCGGACAAGCCTACCGGGGAAGACCCGAATTGTTGAGTTGGTTGAAAAGGCAAGGAGTCAAACTTCGAGTTTGGGGATCGGGCTGGGAAGAGTATCCGGAGTTGCGAGACATCGCTGGTGGATTTCTCCCACACGAACGCATGTTGGAAGTGTTTGCCCAATCACGTATTGTCTTAGGTCTGTCTTGGTGTTCCGCAGATGAGAAGATCCCGCAAATCAAAGGGCGGACGTTCGAATACCCAGCCTGCCAAGCCTTTCAGTTAGCCTCTTTTGATAAGAATCTCAGTCAGTATTACCACATAGACAAAGAGATCGTGATGTTCCGTGACCGGAATGACTTATTGGGGAAAATCCAATATTTTTTGGAGCATGAGGATCAACGTGATTCGATCGCTGAAGCGGGATACCGACGAACGATTCGAGACCATACGTGGGAACGCCGGTTTGAAGGGTTGTTCCAAGACCTTACCCGGTTCAATCTCTCCCAAAAGCGTCCATTGGTGTGGCCCGGTGGACAAAAGAAGATCGCTGGTACATTAGAGCGCCAAGTGGACCAACCTCGAGTCTCCATCATCTGTTACGTCTTCAACGGAGAAACGTATATCCAGGAACTGATCGAGTCAGTGCAAGCGCAAACCTACCAAGACTTTGAGTTTCTCATCCTCGATGATGGGTCGACGGATAGGACGAAAAGGATCATCGAACAATATTCGGATGATCCACACATTCGGTATGTCTACCAACAGAATATCGGCCAAGGGAAAAACTTTCATCTGCTCATTAACCGGTGCTTAGAGCTTACGACGGGTGAGTTTGTGTGTGCCGTGGGGTCGGATGATGTCTTGTTGCCGGAGAAATTGGCCCGTCAGATTGCGGCCTTTGACCAAGATCCTCGACTTGATGTGGTTTTTTCGGATGGGTTTCATATCAATGCTGTCGGTCAGACGTTATCCTCAGATTTTCGATTCTCGGAAGCTCAGACGTTCACCCCCAACAATCTTCTTAGGACGCTTTTTCACAAGAATATCATCGCTCATCCTACGGTGATGTTACGGCGGGCGGCCATCGATCGCATGGGAGGATTTGAAGGGGGGTTTGCGACGGATTATCAATTCTGGTTGAAATCGGCTTCATACTTAAATTTTAAGTATATCGATGAAAAATTATTGAAATATCGAATTCATTCTGAGGGAGCCTCGACAGGGAACGGGAACCAAACCGTATCGGAAACCGTCCGATTGTTGTGGGAGCATCGAAAACGTTGCACTATCCTGGATCTGTATCCGGAAATTCAAGATTCTCCGGACCCCACCACTGCCTTGTACCAGGCCTACGTTCGGTTTGGGAACTCCATGCTCACCGCCAATATTCCCGTTCTGCCTCTTGCTATCCAAGAATATCAACGAGCTCTTCAGCACTGTCCTCACGGGATAGAAGCCCGGAATAATCTCGGCGTATGCTTATGGCTGGGGGGCGAGCAAGATCAGAGCCGAACCGTGTTTGAACCATTGAAGCCTCTGAAACATCGTTTTCCGATTATTGCCAATAATCTTGAAGTCATCGAAGCTGTAAAAACTGGATTCGTTGACCCGAACAATGGGCTTCAACTGTTCACGTCATTTCAGGAAGAACTGTATGAGCCATCTCGGGACATCCTTCAGGTCCATGGCTCATCGAGGGATATTGGCCACTCATCACCCCATAAAGGACAGACTATGTCAGATCAGCCATTGGTTTCCGTCATCGTGCCGACCCTCAACCGACAAGAGTTTTTGGTTAAGGCCATTAAAAGTATTTTAGACCAGACCTATCGGGCATTTGAGATTATCGTGGTGAATGATGGGGGGGAAGATGTGGGCGAGATGTTGGCGAACGTCGATGTCGGTAATCGAATCCACTACCTTCGCCTTCCGATAAACCATGAACGGTCGTATGCCAGAAATATGGGAATCCGGATCGCGAGGGGTAAGTATGTCGCCTATTTAGATGATGATGACCGCTTTCTTCCCGATCACTTAGAGGCTCTGGTCACGTTTTTGGAGCAATCAGACTATGAGGTGGCCTACACCGATGCATACCGAGTCGTTCATGAACATCATCATGGGCGATACGTGGAAATCCATCGTGATGTGCCCTATTCCTTCGATTTTTCCCGTGACAATCTTTTGCGGGAGAATTACATCCCCATTCTTTCAATCATGCATTCTCGCGATGTCCTTGAGCGAACCGGTTTCTTCGACGAGAGTTTGAATACCCACGAAGATTGGGATTTGTGGATCAGGATGTCCGAATACGCACCGTTTGGACATCTTAAAAAAGTCACTGCAGAGTTTTCTTGGCGGATGGATGGAAGTACCACGACGAGTAGCCGTCAGGAAGATTTTATCGCGACGAAAAACCGCATTCATGAGCGATACGGCGTAGGAGCTGTTCCGGAATCCCCGCCCGATGCGGTTTCGCCAAAGGATCAAGGTGGATCCCCACAAGGAACAGGTTCTATCTTTACGTGTTCCATCATCATCCCCGTGTTTAATCGAGTGGAGTTGACCCAACAATGTTTAACACATTTGGCTCAAGTGACCTCCGACCCTTCGTTTGAAGTGATCATCGTTGATAATGCTTCCTCAGATGAGACGCCCGAATTCCTTCGTACTTTAGAGGGGGATATTCAGGTAATCAGGAATGAGGAAAACCGGGGGTTTGCCAAAGCCTGCAATCAAGGGGCTGCGCTAGCCAAAGGAAAGTATCTGGTCTTTCTGAATAATGACACTATTCCCCAGTCCGGGTGGTTGACTGCACTCGTCGAAGAAGTCGAGAGCCATGAACAGGTCGGGGTCGTGGGCAGTAAATTGCTGTATCCCAATAATACGATTCAGCATGCAGGAGTGGTCATTTCAAGGAAATACGGGACTCCTTATCATTTCTTGTCTGGAGTCCAGCATGACCATTCCATGGTCAATGAACGAAAGGAATACCAAGCGGTAACGGCGGCCTGTATGTTGGTGCGCAAAGAGATCTTTTCTCAAGTGGGGGGATTCGATGAGTCCTATATCAACGGATTTGAGGACGTGGATTTTTGTCTGAAGGTTCGGGAACTCAGCAACATCATCGTCTATCAACCCAAAAGTTGTCTGTACCATTTGGAAAGTCAAACCGCTGGGCGAAAGGAAAAAGATGCGGAAAATGCTCAGAGATTTTGGGAGCGTTGGAGCCATCGATGGATTGAGGATGAAGATATTCAGGCCTGGAAGATTGACTGCGCTGCACAAACTTCATTGAATGACACAGGAACCTCTTTTGTTCTTGCGCCTTTGAAGGAGCAAGAGGAAAAAGCTCAATGGGAAACACTGGTGCAAGTTCAAACACTCTTGTTTGGGTCCTCAAAAACGCGGTTGACGGAAATGTCGAACGGTGAACAAATACGAACATTCATTCAAGATTGCCAGTCTTGGCCCTTGGATCTGGGAGCCCTGGAATGGGGAGGACGAGTATGCGAATCCTTAGGATGCCATGAGGAGGCGGAACAATTTTGGGAAAGACTGTTATCCGTTGCCGACCATCCACACGCGCGGATTGGGCTGGCGAGGTCAGCCATTATTCGTCAACAATTCTCTGAGGCTCAAGCGCACCTGGACGTGTTAGATCGAAAATTCTCACCCAAGGCCGAACGCTGGAGTTTGCAGGGAGTCTTGTGTATGCAAACGGAGGAGTTGGTGAAAGCCAAAGAGGCATTCCAAAAGGCCTTTGCGTTGGAACCCGACCATAAAAAATCCAGATTGGGGTTTGGGTTGGCGTGTTTGGGGTTGGGAGCTTTTCAGGAGGCATGGGATGCCTTTCGAGGGGTCGCGGAATCATATCCCGACGATAGCGAAGCACTCAACGGGGTCATACAAGCTGGCACAGCATTGGAATATTGGCCGCAGTTGGGGGAAATATTGGAACGGTATCTTATTCGAAATCCTGCAGATTGTGAGAGGCGGTTTGCCCTTGCCAGTGTTAAATATCGTATGGGAGATCTCCCTCAAGCGCGACAGCAATTCGATCGTTTGAAATTGCTGCAACCTCACTTTGAGGGTTTAGATCAGCTGGGTGCATTGTTGAAATCAGCGTCCACCTCTCCCTCGCTCGTTGCGGCCCAATAGGAGAAGAGAATCTTCTGGAATTCCATGAGACCTCAAGCGCTTTTCATTCAACTGGCTCGTTTGGGGGATCTTGTTCAATCTCTCCCGGCTTTTTCGGCCCTCACTCAGACATTCCATGAATATGCATTTGATGTGCTGTGTCCTTCACCCTTAGTACCTTTGGCGGCTCAGTTCCCTGATGTGAATAGGGTTTTCCCCTGGAAAGGGCCGGACTGGGTGAAAGTCGTCAGGAGGGGCCGTTCCTCTTTTGCCGACCAATGGTTGCTGGGGCAGCGGTATTGGGAGGAACAACGCTTTTCCTCGTATACCGTGGCCTATAATTTGAATAATCATCCGCGAGGAATCTTGCTCGCACATTTATTAGGACAACGGGTAGTCGGCCCAGGGCAATATGGTCCTCTCCATCCTTCCATGCCTGCCTGGCCTCAGTATTTGTCAGATGTGGCGGTCAACCGTGGAGACAACCGCATTCATTTAGCCGATGCCTTCTGCGGACTGTGTGGCGTTCAACCCCCAAGTCATGTTCCGAGGTTAAGGCCAATGGATCAAATGGTACCTGAAGATTTAGGAAAAGAGCTTGAACATTCTTCGTTGATGAACCTTGCCATCGTACTTGGTGCAGGGGATCGTGAGCGAAAAGTGCCAGTTCATGTATGGGGGCAATTGATTGAACGCATCGTGAATGATATCCCCGATTCACAGATCATACTGATCGGTGGGTCTGGTGAACGGGAAATCAGTTTGGCTGTAGAAAATCAACTTTCGCCAACGTCTTTAGGTCGTGTGGTCAATGCGTGTGGACGAACGACCCTAGAACAATTACCCGCTCTTCTGAGTCATTGTGATTGGGTTGTAGGATCCGATACCGGTCCTCTTCACCTTGGGGTGTTGGCGGGGGTGAAGGGAATTGGGTGGTATTTTTCACGAGCGAGAGTTCATGAAACGGGGCCATATGGGGTTGGCCATTACGTGTATCAATTTGAACAAAGACATTCGTCTGTCTCTGAGATGCCCGATATGGATTCCTCTCGTGGACATTTTCCTGAAAATTGGCCAATCGCTGATACTGTTCAATTGATGCGGAAAGGTCGGAGGGTATCTGAAACACCGGGATGGACTCTTTGGGAAAGTCAACGAGATGAGTGGGGAGTTTATTACCAGTCAACAGGGAATAGGGAAGGCGACATTCTTGCCCGAAAGCATGTTTGGGATAGGCTTGCCCCACAGGTTGATGGGGCATCGTCTAGCCCCGTGATGGTGTCACGCTAAAGTGTCGCCCTTATGAAAAGGTTCGAAAGGTAGGTGCCGTTTCGCCATGACCATCTTTCACGAAAATATATCTGACCTCCAGGCCTGTGATCCTGCCTTGGCTCAGGCGGTGCGGGAAAGTCCTGGAGGATTTCTGGAGATTCGCGAATCCAAGTCTGGGGCTCCGACTGCATTGGTCAATGGAAAGTATATTCATAGTGCCTATGATCCTCTCCGAGAGGCCGAACATTGGGTCGAACATCAAATCAAAGACTATCAGGCGGGTTCGGCCTTGATTTTGTTAGGAGTTGGTCTTCTTTATCATTTAGAGGCATTGTGTCAAAAAGTTCCTCCGCACACTTCCATCCTCGTTCCCCTTCCCGATATCCGGGAATTATCCGACTGTCTACGTGTACGGCGGGTGGGTGATTGGATAAAACGGATCAGTTGGGTTTGGGGCGAGGGGTTTGAACGGGTCAAGGAGTGGGGTGGGAGCGACAAACCTCTTCATATTCTTGAATATCAACCTGCCTCATCTTTTCACGAGGCGGCGTTTGAAGAATTTCATCGACGACTCAAACAGCATCTCACTCACCATCTTAGTGGTTCACTTCATGTGATGGTCGTGGGGCCCATCTATGGTGGATCCTTGCCAGTTGCGGGGTATGCGGTTCGGGCTCTGGAAAATCTCGGTCATCGGGTGAGTTGGGTTGATCATAGCCTTCATTACCCGGGATACCATGATCTAGACTCCATTCGAGATGATCGTCTCCGTCTGACCGTCCAACATCGTTTTAGTGAGACTCTAGGAGTGATCAGTCTGGCGCATGTGGCGGAAGATCCTCCTGATTTGGTCCTTGCCCTTTCCCAGGCACCACTTTCCATGGCCGTTCTCGAGCAATTGCGACGAAAGAAAATCTTAACGGCGATGTGGTTCGTCGAAAATTATCGACACCTGACTTATTGGCAGCAAATGATGTCGGGCTACGATTTTTGGTTTGTGATGCAACAGGATCCCTGTCTCAAAGCGTTTAAAGAAGCAGGAGCCAAACATGTCTCCTATCTCCCTCTGGCCGCCGATCCGAGTATTCATCGTCCGTTCCCGTTGACGAAGGAGGAGCAGGAAGAATTTGGGGCGGATGTCTCCTTCTTAGGGGCCGGATATTACAATCGCCGAAAATTATTGCCTCAGTTAGTGGGGAAGTCCTGGTCTTTCAAGCTTTGGGGTAATGAATGGGAGCGTTCTGGTCCCTTAGAGCCAGTCCTTCAACGGGGCGGAGCGAGGATCGATACGGAAACCAGTGTCAAAATTTTTAACGCGACTTCAATCAACATGAATCTTCATTCCTATACCCATGAGGGTTTTGATCCGGAAGGGGATGGGGTGAATCCAAGAACCTTTGAATTGGCGGCCTGCGAGGCGTTTCAGATCATCGATTTTCGGACGCTTTTGCCTGAGTTGTTCGATGAATCAATGGTGCAGGTCGTTCGAGCGCCGGAAGATATGGTGCCGGCAGTGGAACAGTGTCTTCAGGAACCGGACCAACGAAGGGCGATGGCGGCTCTCAGTCGGCAGCACGTCCTGGCTCATCATACCTATGAACATCGAATGAAGAGTTTTTTATCGGAAGTTGGATTAGCGAACCCTGATCGTCTTGGTACCGTACTCCAGGGGGGGCGGGAAGCCCAAGCCCTGATTTCTCGTCCTGAAATATCCCCGGTCTTGCAAGGGCTGCTTCAACAGTTCCCTCCGACTCAGCGTGTTGAGTTGGAAGAAGTGGCCTCTGTCATTCGAAAAAAAGGTCCGGAAACTGTGCTCAGCCGGGATGAATTGCTCGTGCTCATGATGGATGAATATCGCCAAGAAAAACGGGATTTTCTGTAATGTGTGTCGAGGGAATTTAGTAAGGCCTGATGGTGAATAAACAAGTCCTTATTATCAATATCACCCGAATGGGAGATTTGATACAAATGACCCCCCTTCTGGCCCGCTTAGAAGAAGAATGCCCGGGTGTGCAGATTGACCTGATCGTGGATAAAGAGTTTTCTGAAGTGGCGCAGCTGCTTCCGCGGTTACGGCATGTCTGGGTGTATGACTTCCAAGCGTTAATGGACGATAGCCGGGTGCGTGCCCGAGATGTCGTCGCGCTGCATCACGATCTCGCTCAGTGGGCTCAGCCCTTGTTAGCGGTCGGGTACGATCGAGTCATTAACCTCACGTTTAACCGACGGAGTGCATTTCTCGCTAAATTTTTTGGTTGTCACGACGAACGGGGAATGACGACCGCACCGGATGGGAGTTTTGTCGTGAAGAACCCCTGGATGAAATATTTTCTAGACTTCCAGGTATACCGACACCTCAATCGTTTCAATATTGTCGATTTATTTTCCCTGGGAGGAAGCGGGCCGGGGACCTTTCATCCTCTTCATGTTCACATTCAAAGGGAAAATCAGGATTGGGCTCAATCCTTTTTGCAACGGTCTGGTTGTCCGACGGCGTGGGTTGGGGTTCAGGTCGGGGCGAGTGATCCGATGAAGGCCTGGCGCCCGGAATATTTTGGGCGTGTCATGGCTCGTCTCAGTCAGGGGCGGAAGATCGGCTTTGTGTTGATCGGGAGCCAAAAGGAAGCTGCGCAGGTGAAGGAGGCTCACCAGGTGTATCAATCCTTAAAGGGGGACGGGCTTGTCTGTGAAGCGGTCGGTCGTACCTCCATCTCGAATCTCGTCGCCCTCTTAGGACAGTGTCGGCTCATGATTACGAATGATACGGGACCCATGCATATCGCCGTGGGAGTCAACACCCCAGTCCTGAACCTTTCCGTAGGGCATGTGGACTTTTGGGAAACAGGCCCTTACGGACCAGGGAATTGGGTCATTCAACCGCAAATTTCCTGTGGACCATGTGGGTTTGACATGGTGTGTTCGCACCATGCGTGTAAGGATCTCATCGAGCCCCAAGAGATTGCAAGCCTGTGCGCATGGATTCTTGACTTCGGCGATTTTCCAACCTTTGCGTCACGCGTACGGGTCTATGAAGGAAATATTGATCAGGATCATCTCGGGACCTACACCCTAAGGAGCGGAAATGCCAATCCGGTCTGGGAGTGGTATTCCAAGCATTGGCGCCGATATTGGTATGGCACGCATTGCAGCCAGACCTCCAGGACTGATCATCTTACCACTCCCCCTCCCGATTTTTATGAAGCACAACATGTCTGGAGGCACCTACAGCCATTAACTGAAGCGCTTTTTCGCCAAGCGCAACATATGATGGAAGTCAGTCAGCATACCCCTGTGCCTGTAGAGAAAATCAAAAATCTTCAACATCAATTGCAGTCAGATACTTTCACTATGCAAAAATGGGCCAGATCTTCCCTATTATTTGGCCCTCTATCCGTGGCTTTGTTGCGGGACACCCATTGTTTCGAGTCCACAACCCTTCGAGGAATGATTCAGGAATGTGTCGAAGCGTACCAAGTGTTCGATGAACGAGTCCAAGAGGCCGGTAGGCAAATCGAGGAATGGAAAACGTGTCATCAAAGGAGAGAGCTCTATGCAAGTACGATTGGATGAGGAAATCTGGGAAATGAGTGATGAACTGCAGTTGGAACGGGTCTTGGCGGATTTGAGTGACAGAGCTCAAGCGAAGGGGCGATTGGTCACTCAGCTGATTATCGGAGAGCGGGAGATGACTGATCGGGATTTGATCCCCGTGACGCTTTCACAAGCCGCAGGTACGTTTGGGGATATTGCGGCCAAAAGTGAACGGTTAGAACATATTCTCCATAATTCACGATCAACGGCGAGAAACTTTGGGGAACAATTACATCGTGAGGCTCGGAGCATGGTTACGGACTTCCGCGCGGGACAGGGTAATCTGCGTCTCCTTGATCAGTGGTTTGGCCAAATGGCGGACTATCTCGAATGGAGTGAAATAGACCAGGCTATCGGATCATCGGATGAAGAAAACGTCAATCTGTCTCAATGGGTGGCTGAACTCATCGACGCTCGTCAGACATGTGACCACGTGAGGGTAGCCGACCTCCTGGAATATGAGATCATCCCTCGTTTGCCCGTTCTTTCCACACCCTAAATATGGTTGTTTATGGTCTTTATTGTTGATTGTATGAATTTCATGCATTCCATCCTGTTTTGGCTTAGGTTTGGCCAATCCAAACTTTTTGCACTTCTCAAGTTTTGGTTTCAGTGGTCGATATATACGACCAGAAGTGCAGAAACGATTGTTCATTCATCGTTAAGGAGGCCAATTCGGTCACAAAAACTTTTCCCTCGAAGGACGGATCCTTTGAGGCACAGCCATCAAGGAGGAATGTATGGCACTTATCGTTAACACCAATCCTGCTTCAATTACGGCCCAGCGGTACCTGGGACTTTCTACCTCACAACTTCAGGGGTCGGTCGCACGACTGTCTTCGGGGTTACGTATTACCCGAGCGGCTGATGATGCTGCAGGTCTGGCCGTATCCGAAACGTTGCGAGCCCAAATTCGCAGTATCAATCAGGCGATTCGAAACTCCAATGACGGAATCGGCTTGTTGCAGATCGCCGACGGTGGAGCGGAAAACATCGGAAACTTGTTAGCCCGACTTCGAGAGCTTGCCGAACAATCGGCGAGCGGTATTTTGGGTTCCAATGAACGGTCATTTTTGGATCAAGAATTCGTAGCTCTTCGTTCTGAAATCGACCGGATCTCGGCCGTCACTGAATTCAACGGCGTGAAGCTGTTGAGTGGGACGGGGAACGACAGTCTGTCCATTCAAATCGGTTTCCGGAGTTCGGCGAACGATACGTTAGCCCTGTCTCTCAACGATTTAAATACCGAAACCTTGTCGTTGAGCTCGGTCAATGTGTCGACTTCAGCGAATGCTCTGAGTGCATTAGGCAACATTGACAATGCCATTAGTGCTGTGGCGTCCGCACGAGCCAATATCGGTTCGCTGCAAAACAGAATTGACGCTGCTGTGAGAAATCTTGAAGTGGCCAACGAAAATATCACGGCTGCTGAATCGCGGATTCGGGATGCTGACATTGCCTTTGAAACCGCGACATTCGTGCGAAACCAGATATTGGTGCAGGCTGGGACTTCCATCTTGGCTCAAGCCAATACCTTACCTCAGGCAGCTCTAGCCTTGCTGCAGTAAAGAGAGGTCACACGTGGAGGCCAGGTCTAATCACCTGGCCTCCCGGACCATGAGGAATTAAGCCATTATGATCTCAACGGTATCCCAATCTACCCCTATTGTTACCGTTTCTGTTGGTCAGGAAGTTCGAGTTCGAGAGAATCAGGAGACGCGGAGCAGTAGGGTGCCACAAGAAGCCCAAGAGCACGTCGTCAGCAAAGGAGAAGTGTCAGATACAGAGTCAAGCGTGTCTAAACCTGTTGGGGAGTCTGCTGAAAAAGTCATTTCCCGGTTACAAGAAACCTTACAGCATGTTGAGCCAAGAATTGAATTGTCGATCGATAAAGAATTAAATGCCGTCATTTTTCGCTTTTTCGACAAAGAATCCGGGGAATTGATTAAACAGATACCTTCAGAGGAAGTGTTAGAGCTTGATCGTTTTTATGCCGATCAATCAGGATTGTTGGTGGAAGAAGAAATTTAATGTGACCCTGACTTGTCCTGGTTGTCGTCTGTATTCCTAATTCCCCTTTGGGACTTCGTCGTATCATATTGCCGAGTCGACACTCTGCTCAAGAAATTCTCGTTGAATGCAGTAAAGGAGTAGGCGATGATTAGCTTTGGTGGTTTAGGGAACGGGATTGATTTTGGCCCAATCGTCGATTTTCTTGTTCAAGCTGAACGCATTCCCATCGATCGCATTAATCTACAAAAGCTGAATTTCCAGGCTAAACAGACGGACTTTGGCCTTTTGGGGACTCAGCTGCTCAGCTTGCAAAGCGCAGGCAACAATCTTCGGACACGGTTAAGTTTCGATCAAAACCAAGTCAGTGTGAATTCTGCGAGTGCTCAAACTCTCTTAACCGCAAGTGTGACGTCGACGGCTTCTGCTGGTACGCACACTGTGACCGTGAATCAGTTAGCTTCAGCTCATCAAGTTGTGTCTAAGGCATCTACGGCCGTGGCCAGTGCTGATACGGATATCGTCAGTGGTGCCTCCGGAACATTTTCATTCCAAGTTGGATCAGGTCCGATTCAAACCGTCAATTTGGATGCCGATGGCACGCTAGAGGCACTTCGGGATGGCATTAATGATCTTGGATCAGGAGTCAGTGCTTCGATTTTGAATACGGGAACTGAAGCTTCTCCGGCATTTCGGTTGGTCCTTTCCTCCAATGAGACGGGTTCCAGCAATAGTATTGCCATTACGGCCGATGATACGACCTTAGATACGGTGACGAGTGGTGTGGATACTTTTCAAGCTGCACAAGATGCTCAAATTGTCCTTGGAGAGGGTGCCGAGGCCGTGACGATCGATCGTTCCAGTAATACGATTTCTGACGTTATTTCCGGAGTCACCCTCAACTTGCAAGCTGAGGATGTGAGTAATCCCGTGACTATCTCGGTGACGCAGGATACCGAGGCTGTCAAAGAAAGCATTACGAATTTTGTGAGTGCGTATAATGAAGTCGTTGAATTCATCAATGAGCGAACAATTTATGATGTGGAGTCGGGAGAGCGCGGAATTTTTGTCGGTGAAAGTTTGGCCAGGACTGTTCTTGATCGCATTCGGCAAGCCGTCTTTTCACCCATTGAGGGACTCACGACCTATACCAGTGCTTCTCAAGTCGGTTTTCAAACGGTGACGACTGACGGCACCATAAACCTCGACGAAAACGCTCTGGATGAGGCCTTGAGTTCCAATTATTCAGCCGTTCGCGATCTTTTTATTCAAAATCCCACGACTGGGACAGACGGTCTAGCAGAATTGGTGGTGGATGCAGTGGATGCGTTGGATGATGTGGAATCCGGAGCTCTGACGCTTCGGCAGAATGCCCTGACGAGTCAGATTGATGATCTGACTGAGCAAATTGCCCTGAAGGAAGCGGCCTTGCTCAGATTTGAGGAACAGCAACGATTGAAGTTTGCGAATTTAGACGGTCTGCTTGCCAGCTTACAAAGTCAACTGGATGTACTGCAAACCCGATTGCCATCGGATAATTCTTAAGAGAGAGGACACACGATAATGGTTGGTGCTCAGGCTTATGCCATAACGCAAGTGCAAACCGCTTCCTCCGTTCAGGTTGTGGTGTTGTTGTATGATGGAGCGATCTCATCGATGAAGCTGGCTCAAGAAGGGATGCTGGCGAACAATCATCAGGACAAGGCCCGTTTCTTGGATCGTGCTCTTCGCGTGGTCGGGGAACTGTCAGCTTCTTTGAACATGGAAGCTGGAGGTAGTGTCGCTCAAGATTTAGGACGGGTGTATGAATACATCCAATTTGAAGTTACCCAAGCTAATCTGCGGAATGAATCTCATCGATTGGATGGGCCCATTCGTTGCCTGACCACTATTCGAGAGGCTTGGCAAGAACTTGCGACTCAGGGTGAGGCGCCACAGGCCGTGGCCATTTAAAGGTGTGTGATGAATGAGACCGTCATTGAACAGCTAACGAAAAAAGCGTTGGTCGCTGGCCAGAACGGTCAATGGGGCCTTGTGGCACAATGTTATGCCAAACGCGAGGCCTTGTGGCAGGTGGAGGACATCTCTCCAGAGTTTGCACAAAAACTCGTCGACATGGACAAACGGATTGCTCGGCGAATTCATGAAGTCAAAGCTGCCGTTCAAGAGGAATTGACTGCCGTGGCGGAACAGCGACGAAAATTAGCATCCCTCAAACAGCAGTGGGTTGGGAACCGTCTTTCCAGTAGCCGACACCTCAAAACAGCCTAATCTTTTTTGCACGTATCTCACAAATCCTTCGTGTGTTCCTTTTTCGGGATCGTTTAAGAATTAAACCGGTTGCTCTAGGCCCTTTATTCATTGATGC
Organism: Nitrospirales bacterium; assembly: GCA_965223275.1. GTDB lineage: Bacteria > Nitrospirota > Nitrospiria > Nitrospirales > UBA8639 > Nitrospira_E. The sequence continues at coordinate 397,276 of OZ244992.1, read as the reverse complement.
TGCCCTGTCAAACTTTTGGCAAGGTACGTTCGGGAAAATTGACGACTTGGAAAAACTCTACCGGAAAAATCCGATAAATACAGGCGGATGTCGGACGTAACCAGAGCGAGCCTCATTTCTTGATGAGAATGAGATGGTATGACAATTGCGTTCTATTGTTTGACGTACACGGCTCTTTCGTCATGATTCACATGTCTATGCCACGCACATGGTGAGAAATTGATGTCAGGAGACCCCATGAAAACCAGTCCCATTTCGGCATCTGTCGAGCACTCCATAGAAATGGAGAAGGAAACTCGCTGCTTACTCCACTCTCTTTCCAATAAAATTCTTCCCATCGTGGTGTTTGCGGATTTAGCTTTGGCCCGTTGCCAAGATGAGGCTCTCCAAGCTCAATTGAAAAAAATTCATACGGCTGGTGAACAAGCCAGAGAGATTTTACTGCGGTTGCGGGAACTCCATACGGAGGAGCCTGCGGAATAGAGTTTTGGAAAGAAGATTAGCCGTTTATTTTGACATTTGAGGTCAGGTATGGAAAACATGAATTCTGAGGATCGTCGAGAGGATTGTCGAGCGGAAATTCCCGTGTGTTTGTGGGTCGAAATCCCATTGGCGTTTTCTTATGAGGCTGCGGAGGAGGGCACGGCGGATTTGTCGCATTGGGATTGGGAAGACTTAGCCTTACCTCCGGATGTGCTGAGAGCGATGGTCGACGACAATGATATGACCATTAAAGATCCGTTGCTGTTACAAATGCTCACTCGAATAGACTGGATGCTGACTTCCATCATGAAAACTCTGGGGAAAGACAAGAAAATGAAGGGGGCCATTCCGGAATTCACTACCGTCAATTTGAGTGGGTCGGGAATTAGATTTGTTTCGGAGCAAACGTTTTCGCCCGATACGGTGTTAATCTTGAGGATGATTTTACGACCATTTATCCCCATTCAGGCCATCGGAAAAGTTCTTCGAGTGACTCCACGACATAAAGGGAAAAAGGCAGCAGCATTTGATGTCGCGGTGGAATTTACGCATATTGCCTCAGATGACCGGGAAGCGATCATACGACATATTCTTCGGTCTCAAGCCACCCTACAGCGGCTTCGCCTTCAAGCACCCGTTGATTCTACCGTCGGTTAACACATATCGCGCCGTGTGGTTGATTGGGCTCCTGTTCTGTATTGTTGGTGGGTGCCTGTCCTCGGCGGATTTCTCGGATTCGAAGAATCCTGATATTTCCTTTCCTACCTCTGGCGAACGTCTCCTCTCTCCTCTCACTCCACCTTTCTCATTAGCGATACTTCCCTTGGAAGGTTTTGGTCCTGAAGGGAAACTGTACTGGCTCTCATACACCCTTCCGGAATTGTTAGTGAGTGACCTTGCTCGATGGCCTTCGATTGACGTGGTCTCACGCAAAGCTTTGGGGTCTGTCCTGCGGGAACAATATCTTCAGCAGCGGGGATTTTCGTCAACGACTACTGCTGTCGACTTAGGTCATCTCCAAGGTGTCCACTATATTCTTCAAGGGGTTATTCATGCCCAAGATGAAATCTTGACGGTTGATCTTCAGTTGATCGATGTCGAAACCGGGGTGATCGTTGGATCAATGAGGAGTAGTGGGAAGGAGTCTGAAATTCCACAAATTGAACGGGAATTAGTCCAACAAATCATTCATCGATTTGAAAGTTCTCAATCCATCGTCCAATCCTCTGAGTTGTCTCATTCTGGTGAGGGGCCATCCTCTTCCTCTGAGGTTGATAAACCCTTTAGTAACACGAATCTCGAGTTTCCTGGGAATAGGATGTATACGAGACATTCTTTGCATCGTATCGACTCTCAACTGTCTTTGGAACGTCTCACTCACGAACGGCTTGAAGCCTTGAGTTTAGCTGAAACGGTGTGGACCGATGGTCTAAAAAGTGAGTTGGGTCATATCCTGATGCAATCAGGAGAAAGAGGGGATTCAGTTGATCAACCCATGGCATTGCTTGCCGTACCCATATCCGTATCTTTCGACCGCCATCGTCTTGAAAGAGTGTTCGAAAAACGGAAGGGTTTGGAAGAGGAACTGAGTGTAGTTTTTGAGCCGGAGCATCTTCGGGTGTTTCCTGTGTTTTCCGGTGTTGATGGCTCGCCCGCTATTGGTGCGAACACACTGTTTTTCGAAAGGTTTTCCCAGCCACGAAGGTTATTCGTGCGAGCCCTTTCTGGTCGAGGAAAAGTCCTCGCCGTGTACTCAGATTGGTCCTGGAGTACGACCCGAGTGTTGACGGATGAGTCGGCTCAATCCATCTCCATTCCTCTTTTTCCGAAGGCCTTTTTTAAGGGGGTAGCGAAATTTCCGGCTCGTTGGGTTTCGAGCCATGGAGAACATGTGACGTTTGATTTTTTGATAGTGCCAACAAGCAAAAATGAGATTATGCTGAAAATCGAACCCCTTTTAAAAACCCTTAATGAACGTTCAGATGATGATCAAAGTGGAATGGAGATGTCGGGGTGGATTCAAAACCTTGAACGAAACATTCAGGCATATTGGACGCCTCCTGTGTCTGAGGGACTGCCCGAAGGGGGGTATCTGCCTGGAAATAAAAGAACGGGACTCTTGCGTCTCTCTCTCAATCAAGGGAAAGTTTCACATGTACATATTCATACGGGAGTATATGACCCATTATTTGAACTGAGCCTCCTACGCCTGAAAAATGACCTCATGGATTTTTGTGTGGCCTGTGTGCCTGAGTTTAAAGAAAGGTTTTTGGACAGGTTAGATGGTCTTTCCTTGCAGCTGATCCTACGAAAACAGATTCAAGCGCTAAAACTCGGCAGTACCCTCCCTTGAACCCGTCCGTCTGGTGGACAAGAGCGGTAGTGGCACTCCTTTCTGTTTCTCATTGAGTGGGTTTGAGCATATGCGGCCAATATCTACGAAGGGTCTGTTTCGCCGCGGTAGCGAGAATGGATTGACTGGTCGGGTCCTTACAGAAAATCCGTAATGTGATCATTCTAGCCGGTAAGTGCTGTAAATAACGGTGAAGAATGTCTTTTTCTATGAGGCCACTCCCTGAATTGTAGACGTAAATCTGGAAATTTCCCATATTTAATAAATTCACTGGCCGAGGGTCTTTATGAGCAAAGTCAATATGAAAGTCCTTTGGGGCTATCTGAGGGGGAAGAGCCTTTTGCATTCGAGAGCGAAACGTCTCAGGTTGCAATGAGGAATGGGATGACGGTAAGGGTAGCAGGGCACTGAAAGCCATTTTGTATCTCACACGCCTTCGTAAAATTTCTTCCCATTCTTGACCGAGACGTTGCTTAGGCTTTGAGCGTGACTTGCTCCATGTTCGCACAGATTCTAATAACGACCAATCCGTCAAGTGTAGGAATTTTGTGAGGCGATGCATGGGATTATACGGAAAGAGAAATTTCATCGTCTGCTGAAAGATTTCCTGGAGGTGGATATCGATGGCTCGGGTTGTTCGATGATAATAGACGTTTGTGTAGAGATATAAACGAGCCTGAAGAAACATTTGTAAGGCAGCCAGACCTGTTTGATGAATGGTGAGGCCGTGGGAGGAAAAAAACGTGTAGTGCAAAAGGCGTTCAATATCTACTGGTCCGATAGCCACCCCGCACATGTACGAATCACGTAGGACGTAATCACAATTATCCGGCGTATAAATCCCTCCGATGAGTGGTTGTAAGGCAATTAACCATTTGGGCAACCCTTTCTGAGATTTTCGTGGGTGTTTTTGAATCAAAAAGGCGATGTGGTTAGGGTCGAGGACCTCCCCGGGAGCAAATGGTCCGGAGGGACTACGACGGATGCGGCGAATGACCTCACCCAATTCTTCACGGATGATCTGTTGCCCAAGAATTTCATGGGTGAGGTGAAATTGGTGTAAAAAATGGTGATCGAAGAAATGGCAAAATGGCCCATGTCCGACGTCATGCAGTAATGCCGTTATCCTGATAAATGCTTCCATATAATTGTAGGAGGGGAGGTGAGGAAAGGTTTTCCGGAGTGAAGGGTACAGTCTGGCAATAAAACGCCCTGCTAAATGCATGGTGCCGAGCGAATGTTGAAAGCGTGTATGCTCGGCTCCAGGATAGACCCAATGTGCACTTTGTAACTGTAAGATGAATCGCAATCGTTGTACCCAAGGGGAGTCAATCAGGTCCTTTTCTGTCATTTCCGAGGGGTCCGGATTGTCATAGGGAACCGTAATGGAAATGTAGTTATGTATGGGGTCGGCAATCAGGGCGATTCCGTCGAACGGCGTGTGGAGGTTGTTGGTATCCTGCATAGGCTTTTGGTTCTTGAGCGAAGTTTTATGAATTTTTCATATGGCGATACTTTATGAGCATCCAACGCATAAGGGGATAGGAAAGCAACGCGGCCAACAATGCCAATGCCAATGCTCCCAGAATAAAAGGCCAAAAGAAAGGTGTTAGAAAATCGAATAGATTGTTCATCGTGACGTTGGACCAATCTAGGGACTCCGGGGTGACGTTGCCTGAAAGAAAAAGGCCAGTATAGAGGCTAGCCACTAAGATAGGAATTAATGTCCATGGATTGTTGATTAAGGCCCCTAGTAAGACTGCTAGATAATTTAATCTGAATGCCCAAGCCACAAAAAATACACTGGCCATGTGAAAAAGGTAATGTGGAGCGAAAGCAATAAACACGCCGATCGAGAAGGCCAAGGCTGTTCGATGAGGGGGATCCTGAAGATTCAATACCTTGACAAGTTGTTGGCGGATTGTCTCCAGCTTCACCATAGTGATGGTCAATGGTCAGGCCCGTTAAAAATGGGAGAAGCTTCGAATTTCCAATGGATGGCGTTTGCCTTCATGTAATTCTATCTTGATTCCATGTCGGCGAGGTTTGATGGAACCAATGCAGGTGATGGGAACCTTAAGTCGTTTGATTTGATTCAACAGGCGTCTTTCATTTTGTTGGGGAATAGTAAATAGGAGTTCATAATCCTCTCCTCCATGCAAGGCCCACTCGAGTGCTGGTTGCTGATTTTGCTGAGCATACGATTTCAAGGAGGAGGAAAGGGGAATGTTAGCAGTATAGAGGAGGGCACCCACTCCACTCTGCTCACATAAATGGGAGAGGTCGCCTGAAAGGCCGTCAGAAATATCCAACGCTGCCGTTGCTAAACGCTCTTTGGCTAACACACGCCCGAGTGCAATCCTTGGAGTTGGTCGTAGATGACGGTTGACGAGTTGGCGAATTGTCGTGGAACGTTTGCGTGTAGTAGAGGAGTGGGAAAGGTAATGGAGGCCTGCGGCAGAATCTCCTAGGGTTCCGCTCACATAGACTAAGTCACCCACCTTCGCCCCGTGTCTCGTTAAATACCTATCGGGTTCAACATCACCCAGTATGGTGATTCCTACGAATATGAGGGAAGGTGACCGAGAGGTGTCTCCGCCGATGAGTCTGACTTGGTAAGGGCGGCAGGGGAGGGCGAGTCCCTGATAGAGGTTGTGCAAGTCTGGTCGTTTTGTTGCCGTGGGAACGGCAAGAGCAATCAGAATGGAGTGGGGTTGGGCCCCCATGGCGGCCATATCGCTCAAGTTGGCGACCGCGGCTTTAAAGCCGATATCCTTGAATGACGCGGTGGCTGTATGAAAGTGCACGTTCTCTACCAGAAGATCAGTGGAAATCACAGTCTGTCGATTTTTCCCCCCAGGGAGAACAGCCGCATCATCCCCAATGTCCACGATGGGAAGACGCCCTTGAGAGGGGAACCGTTGAATGAGTGAACGGATGAGTTGAAATTCTCCACTTTGGGAGAAGAGCCCCGATTGCTTGGGAGAGGATGTTGGAGAATGGTTAGGGAGCTTTCCCAATTTTTTGACGAATGGGGGTTCGATTATCTGGTGAGGCAATCTTTTTTCGTCGTACCGTCGGGCTATGAGAGAGGAGAGTGGCCGATTTTAATTTGGGTCTGGTTTTAACTCTCAGGGCTGTTTTGAGTACATCAGACATATTTTCTGCAAAAGTGAACTGTAAGCCACGAAGTAAATGCTTGGGGATGTCTTCCAGGTCCTTTTGATTGCGTTTAGGCAGAATGATGCAGGGTAAATGTGCCCGTTTTGCCGCTAAGACCTTTTCTTTGAGGCCTCCGATAGGAAGAATTCTTCCACGTAGGGTGACTTCTCCGGTCATGGCCACCTCTCGTTTGATAGGCGTGTTGCTCAGACAGGAAGCCAAGGCGGTTGCCATCGTGATGCCTGCGGAAGGCCCATCCTTCGGTATGGCACCGGCGGGGACGTGGATATGAAGATCTTTTTTCGAGAAAACTTCCGGGTCAATTCTTAAGGCCTTGGCTTGAGACTTGATATAACTGAGAGCGGCTTGGGCCGATTCTTTCATGACTTCTCCAAGATGGCCCGTGAGGGTTAATTGCCCCTTTCCTTTATTACTTGAGGCTTCGATGTAGAGGACATCGCCTCCGGTTTCGGTCCAGGCCAATCCGGTTGCGACCCCGATTTCATCTTTTTCTTGTTCTTGGTCGGCCAGAAATTTCGGGATGCCTAAATACTGGGAGAGATTTTTGGGCGTAATTCGATAGAGTTTTTCCTTCCCTCCCGCGATGTGCTTAGCGACCTTCCTCATGGCATTGGCGATTTCCCGTTCGAGATTCCGTACCCCGGCTTCTTTCGTGTATTGTGTAATAATTTGGGAAAGGGCGGATTTGGATAAATGGAAGTGGTCTGCAGTAATGCCATGTTCTTCGAGTTGTCGAGGTATGAGGTAGCGCTCGGCGATCCCAAGTTTTTCATCCTCGGAATATCCCGGAATTTCGATGATTTCCATGCGATCTCGTAATGCCGAAAGGATAGGGTCGGTCAAGTTTGCGGTGGTAATAAACATGACATCACTGAGATCGAAGGGTACCCCCAAATAATGATCGACAAAGGCATTATTCTGTTCGGGATCTAAGACTTCCAAGAGGGCAGCAGAAGGGTCACCTCTAAAATCCATCCCGAGTTTATCGACTTCATCCAACATAAAAACGGGGTTGTTGGTGCCGGCGTGTTTGATGCCTTGAATGATTCTTCCTGGTAAGGCCCCGACATAGGTTCTTCTATGGCCGCGAACCTCAGCTTCGTCGCGAGTTCCGCCTAAACTCATGCGAAAGAATTCACGCCCCAGGGCTCGTGCAATGGATTTCCCCAAGGATGTTTTCCCAACTCCTGGGGGACCGACGAAGCAGAGAATGGGGCCTTTCATTTTCTTTTTGAGTTTACGGACGGCAAGGTATTCCAGAATGCGATCTTTGACTTTTTCTAGATCATAATGGTCTTCATTGAGGACGGAAGCCGCTCGTGCCAAATCCAGATTATCTTCTGAGGCGTGGTTCCAGGGGAGCTCGACCATCCATTCCAGATAGGTGCGGATTGTCCCGGCTTCGGCGGTATCTTGGTGCATTTTTTCGAGGCGTTTGAGTTGTTTGTCCGCTTCTTTCTTAACCTTTTCCGGCATTCCTGCATCATCAATTTTTTGACGGAATTCGGCGATTTCTTCCGCTCGGTCATCTAATTCGCCCAATTCTTTTTGGATAGCTTTCAGCTGTTCCCTCAGGAAGTATTCCCTTTGGGTTTTATCCATTTCCCCTTTGGCCTCTGCCTGAATCTTCTGTTGCATAGAGAGGACTTCTTGCTCTTTTCCAAGGATTTCGTTGACTCGTTTGAGTCGCGCGACTGGCTCATTGATTTCCAGTACTTCTTGAGTGGTTTCGACTTTTAAACCTAAATTTGAGGCAACGATATCCGCTAAGCGGCCAGGGTCATCTAAATTCTCGATCACGGTCAGGACGTCAGGCATGAGCATTTTCCCTGAGCCCACTAATTTTTCTAAGGCTTCACGTGTTGACCGGACCATGGCTTCTTTCTCTAGAGGAGGGAGGGAGAGGGGCGGATCGGACATTTTCTGGATGCGCACGGAGAAAAATGGGGTGTGATTGGTGTATTCCTCGATACGGGCTTTGGCGAGTCCCTGTACCAATATTTTTATTCGCTCATCTGGCAATTTGAGCATCCGCATGATGACCCCAACGGTTCCAACCGTATGTAAATCACTCGAGTCAGGTTGTTCGGTTTCCTGGGTTTTCTGGGTCGTGAGAAAGATGAGGCGATCCTTGTCCAATGCAGCCTCGATGGCTTTGATGGACACTTCGCGACCAACAAATAACGGAAGAACCATGTATGGGAAGACCACGATATCTCGGACAGGAAGGAGGGGAAGCTCTTCAGGAATCTGGTCGATGTGTGGGGGAGAGATTTCGGGTGTTTCGTTAGTCATAATGAGTTGAAGCGCAGTCCTATGGGTGAATCAGGCCGGACAGCCACTTCCAGGTAATAAGGTCAAGCGGTTGAGAAACACGGTCTTTTCCTTCCTTTATGTGGTGAAGATGTATTCGATACTAGGAGAAGGTGAAAAATGTTGTCAAGGTTTAGCGTGTTATGGAGGAAAAAGTTGCCTTGTGGGAGAAAACCTTCTTCTTTACAAGACATTGACGTCCTGAATATAATCACTCACTTATTACGATTATCCATACCATCTTCCACATTTTGCCCTTTCGTGGTGGATAGGCATTCTTCCCATTTTCACCGTCACGTATCCAATAGGCCATTTGGGTGTACCCGAAAGAGAGTGAGGTAAACCCAACCCTCATGCAGTCATGGTCTCATTGATTTCCTTGAAACCTTGATGCCTTTTTCTGGATAGTTCATGAAGATTCCGTTCGGAAGGCTTGTCGGCCTTTTATGGCAGTGTGCCGACTGTCTCGCTCCACTAGACAAGAGAATATCCCTGTTAAGCCAGGGGGTGGTTTGTTTGGTGCTCAGTGCAGGGATGCTCCTGCAGCCGACTCTCATCCTGGGCGCTTCTAATGTGATTCAATCCATAGGAATCGAAGGCACGCAACATATTGAGCCTGAGGCTGTTCTTGGAAAATTAACCATTAAAAAAGGTATGCCATTCTCTCGAGAAGAAGTCAGGACCCAAATTCAACGAATTTATGACTTGGGATTTTTTAAGGAAGTGCAGGTTGAAACACAATCGGACTCCCAAGGGGTTTCCGTCCTCTTTCGTGTAAAGGAAAAGCCTTTCACGGTTGAAGTGGTTTTTGATGGCAATGATGAATTGTCTGACGATAAATTGAGCGAAAAGAACACTGTCAGGAATCAAGTCTTCCTTGACCAAGACCAAGTGAAAAAAACGGTAGAAAATTTCCGAAAACTCTATCAAGACGCTGGGTATTATCATGCCCAGATCATCCCGGTCAGTGATTATTTAGAAAACAATCAAGTGCGGCTAACGTATTTCATCGAAGAAGGAAAACAGGCTCATATTAAAACTATCCAATTTGAGGGCCGGCAAGTCTTGAAAAAAAAGGAATTATTGGGGTTCATGGCCAACCAGGAATATTCCTGGTTTTGGTCTTTGTTATCTGATGCGGGAATTTTGCGGAGAGATGAGATTCCGAATGATGTGGAACGGATTAAGGAAATGTACATGAACAAAGGGTATTTGGATGTACAAGTGGGTGCTCCGCGAATCGAGTTGGACGGGGATAAGGAGTGGTTCACGGTCGTGTTTCCTATCGTAGAGGGCGAACCCTATATCGTGAGCCAAGTCTATTACAAAGATCATACGGTTTTTTCGGATCGAGAACTTCGAGAAGGGTTGAAAATTGAGTCCGGTGAAGTGTTTCAACGGGCCAAGATTCGTGATGAAGTCACTCGTCTGACTGACCTCTACGGGGGACAAGGGTATGCCTTTGCGGATGCCATTCCTTCAATTGAGCCTGATCGCGCAAGCCGGAGTGCTCGTATCGGGTTTTCGATTAAAGAAGGGGATATCGTCCGTATTCGGGATATTCGAATCACCGGAAATAATAAAACCCGTGACAATGTCATCCGTAGGGAATTGCGGGTATCTGAGCGGGATATGATTGATTCTCCGGCAATCAAACGGAGCTTTGACCGACTCAATAATTTAAATTTTTTTGAAACGGTCGAAATTCTTCCTAAACAGCAATCCCCAGGAGAAGTCGATCTTGATGTCAAGGTTAAGGAAAAACCGACCGGGTCTTTTAGTATCGGTGGGGGATTCAGCACGTTAGACCAGTTCACCCTTATTGCGGATATTACCGAGGGCAATTTATTTGGTCGTGGGTATATGGGGCGCATCCGAGGGCAAGTCGGTGGAAGGCGTACCCTAGGGATCATAACCTTTCGAAATCCGGCCATTTTTGATACCTTAACCTCTATTCAGGCTGATGCTTTTCGTACACGGACCAATTTTCTGACCTATTTTGAAACGAAGGGGGGCGGTAGTGTCACTTTGGGCCGCGGGTTCTCGGAATATATTTCGGGAACGTTCAGCTTGGTGGCTGAGCAAATTAAGCTGACGGATATTGATGACGACGCTCCGGATATCATCCAAGATCAGGAAGGAACTCAAACCACGACCGGATTCCGTGCGAGTCTTTTTCGAGATTCCCGTGATTTTTTCCTTGATCCCCGCACCGGTTCTCGGATCGGGGTTCGTACAAGTTTTGGAACCGAGTACCTCGGTGGCTCAAACAATTTTTACAGTGTAGCCTTTGATGGGTTGAAATTCATTCCATTGTCTTTCTGGGACTTGCGATTTTCCATTCGTGGAAGAATTGGGTATGGAACAGGGTATTCGGGAGAGGACCTTCCCGTTTCTGAATTTTTCTTTGTTGGTGGGATCAATACCGTTCGTGGTTTTAAATTCGGTCGTGCGGGTCCCGTGACGGATGATAATAATCCCGCTGGAGGGAATAAACAGCTCATCTTTAACAATGATCTTATTTTCCCCATCTTGCCGGATGCCAAATTGAACGGTGTGGTCTTTTTTGATTATGGAGAAGGGTTTGCTCAAGGGGATAAATTTGACCTGAGTTTGAGACGGGGTGCAGGGTTTGAAGTGCGGTGGATCTCTCCTTTCGGTCCTCTTCGGGCTGCGTACGGGTTTAATCTCGATAAAAAAGATGGTGAGAAGAGCAGCGTGTTTGAGTTTTCCGTGGGATCTGTTTTTTAAGAATGGCCGCTGGCCTGCTAGATTCTATGGCAATGAAGAGGGGAGTTGACTGCATGGCATCTGATTGGAAGGTGTGGACTTTGAGGATCCTCATGGTTCTCATAAGTCTGTTCCCATGGGGTTGTGTCGGTGTGGAGAATGCCGATCCGGTTGGGGATGTGGCCATTGGTATCGTCGATCCACAGCGAATCCTCCAGGAAACGGACAAGGGGAAGCGTCTTACCGAGACACTGAATGCCTTTATGAAAGACCGTCAGGCCATCATCGAATTAGAACAGAACGAACTGCGGGCCATGGAAAGCGAGTTGCGTGCTCAAGTTTCGGTATTAAGCCCATCCGCACGTCAGCAGAAAGAATCCCAATTTCGTGAAAAAATGGGGGCCTATCAGCAAAAAGTTGGCGAACTGAATCGTGAAGTTCAGGAAAAACAACGCGAACTACAAGATGAGTTTCGTGGAGACGTGAAAGAGGTGGTAGAAGAAATAGCTGAAAGAAAAAACCTGAGTGTCGTTCTCGAGCATGGACCGAGTTCCGGAACCTTGTATTACCAGAAACCGTTGGATATTTCTGATGATGTGATACAAGCGCTTAATGGGAGCACTCCGTGATCGAGCTTCATTAATGTGAATGTATGACAAAAGATGAGAGGCATGGTAGGGGAATGTTTCCCATGCACTCAGATGAATGAAAGAACAAAAGGAAATGCCGATGGCCGATGAAAGCTTCGATATCTCAGTCATTCAAGAATTCCTGCCTCACAGGTATCCTTTTCTCCTGGTGGATAAGGTCGTGGAATTAGAGGTGGGAAAACGAATCGTGGGATTGAAAAATGTGACGATGAATGAGCCATTCTTTCAAGGGCATTTCCCAGGCCGACCGATTATGCCCGGGGTCCTTCTCCTTGAAGTGATGGCCCAGGTGGGTGGGTTGTTGGCCCGTAAAACGATGAGCGGGGAAGGAACGCCAGTGGTGATGTTAACCGGTGTGGAAAAAGCGAAATTTCGGAGACCTGTGGTTCCAGGGGATCAACTCCGAGTCGAAGTGGATCTGGTGAGGAGGAAGGATCCTTTTTGGAAAATGGCGGGAAAGATTGTCATTGAGAATGCTTTAGCCTGCGAAGCCGAAATGACTGCGGTGGTCAGTTTAGAGTCTGATGCCTAACCAATCTTGGACAATGTCTGGCCTAGCTGAGACAACAAGGATGACATAAAACATGAACATACACACAACAGCTCTCGTTCACCCCAAAGCCGAATTGGGGGAGGATGTGATTATCGGTCCGTATTGTGTCGTGGGTGAGCATGTACGAATTGAAAGTCAAACGGAGTTGGTCTCTCATGTGATTATAGAGGGAAATACCAGCATTGGGAGACGATGTCGGTTTTTCCCTTTTGTGGCTATTGGCACTCCTCCCCAACATTTGCAATACAAGGATGAGCCCACAAAGGTGGCCATAGGTGATCATAATATTTTTCGAGAGAATGCTACCGTCAATCGTGGAACGGTGTTTGGGGGAGGGGTTACCACGATTGGCAACCATAATTTTTTTATGGCGTACACTCATGTCGCGCATGACTGTGATATAGGGAATAACATCGTGATGGCTAATGCCGCTAATTTAGCGGGTCATGTTTCCATCGGCCATCATGCCGTCATTGGTGGGCTGGTGGGTGTTCATCAATATGTGCGGATTGGGGAATATGCCATGGTTGGTGGCTGCTCCGCCTTGGGTCGGGATGTGCCCCCATTTATTCGAGCAGCGGGTGGATATCGGGCTCAGATGTTTGGGTTGAATACCATTGCCCTTCGAAGGCATGGGTTTTCGGCAGAACGCATGGAAACCTTAAAGGAGGTGTATGACCTCTTATTTCGTCAAGACCATCGTTTGCCAGATGCCATCAAGCTTGCTCGAAATGTGCATGGAGAAAGTACGGATGTGTTAAGTTTATTAACATTTTTGGAGAGTACTCGCCGCGGGATCTGTCGGGATTCCATCCGTGAGCTGGATGACGAGGAGGAATAAGATGCCTGCGCAATTTTTGTGTCTTTCACGTGTGAATTGGGAATGATGACGGGGCAATCTGAACAGCGTATTGGTCTCATTGCCGGGAACGGACGATTTCCTCTTATTTTTGCCAATAATGTGCGTCAGTTAGGGTATACCGTCTCGGCTGTGGCTCATGTTGGAGAAACGCTTCCGGAATTAGAACAGTGCGTGGATAAAATCCACTGGTTGAAGATTGGGCAGTTTGCTAAAGCGGTTAATGCTCTCAAGCAAGACGGAATTGACCAAGCGGTGATGTTGGGGGGGATCCATAAAACGCACGTGTTTAAGACTCTTCGTCCTGATTTGAGAGCATTGGCGATTTTTAGCCGGTTAAAGCATTGGAAAGATGATGCGATCCTTCGTGCCGTCGCTGGGGAGTTGGAAAAAGAAGGCATTCAGGTTCGAGACTCCACCTTTGGTTTGACCGATATTTTGTCCGAAGAGGGCATGCTCACGAAACAGGAACCGACGAAACAGGAATGGGAAGATATTCAGTTCGGTTGGGAAACGCTCAAGACATTGGGGCTCTTAGATATCGGTCAATGTGTGGTCGTGAAAAGTCGGGTGATTGTCTCGGTTGAGGCGGTGGAGGGTACTGATGAAGCCATTATCCGAGGGGGTCGGTTGGCCGGAAAAGGTGCTGTTGTCGTGAAGCGAACAAAACCTCATCAAGATTTACGATTCGATTTGCCGGCCATTGGACCAAAGACGCTGGAGAATATGGGAGACCATAAAATGCGGGTATTGGCCATCGAAGCCGGACGGACCGTGATTATCGATAGGGATGAAGTCTTGAAACGGGCCAAACAGATGGGAATCGTTATCGTCGGCATCAGTCCATCGACTTTTCAGGATACTTCCGTCTCCCACTCTATGTAATTGGCCACGTTTCCTTTCTTCTTTGTCATCGGGGGCGGTGTGACTCCCCGGTCTTCGTTCTCAGTTTTTCCGCGTGTCTTGCATAGTGAGGGGAATGGCTGTGGTCCGAATTGGAGTGATCGGTGTTGGCCATTTAGGTCGGCACCACGCAAGGATTTATCGTACTCTTCCTGGCGCCACATTCATCGGTGTGCATGATACGGATTGTTCGAGAGGGAAAGCTGTTGCCGAACAATTTCATGTGTCATTCTTTCCCAAGCTTGCTGGCCTGTTGTCCGCGGTTGATGCGGTGAGTGTCGCTGTTCCCACCTCGGCCCACTTTGAGGTCGTCAAGCAGGCCCTTGACCAAAATTGCCATGTGTTAGTCGAAAAACCCATAGCGAGTGGGGTTAAAGAAGGGGAAGATTTGGTCGAGATGGCCCAATCTCGTCAACGGGTGTTACATGTAGGCCATGTCGAACGATTTAATCCTATCGTCGGTAAAATGCGACCCCTCATTCAGGAACCCGGGTTTATTGAATGTCACCGGCTGAGCCCGTTTCAACCGAGAGGAACGGATGTTGATGTTGTCCGAGATTTGATGATCCATGACTTAGACCTGATCCTATCCTTGGGACTTGGGCCCATCAAACAGGTCGAGGCCAGGGGATTGCCAATTTTTACGGAGTTTCCGGATATTGCCAATGTCCGAATCCTGTTTGAGAATGGATGCCTGGTCAATTTAACCGCCAGTCGGATTTCCACTGGGCGATTGAGGAAGATCCGAATTTACCAGCGGGATCGGTATATTTCCGTCGATTTTGGCGGGAAGGAGGCGGTGATTAACACCCGTAAGGGATTGGCATCCGGAAGGTTCGAGGTGGAGTCTCAGCAAATTAAAGGTGAAGAAGGTGATGCGTTAACTCGCGAATTGGAATGTTTTATCCAATCCATACAGGGGACAGCGACTCAAAATGGGGTTTCCGGGGCTGAAGGGGTTGAGGCTCTGAAAGTGGCCTCGTTAGTGGTGTCGTGTATTCAAGAGCACACACACCAAGGACAAGGGTGAACGAGCGGGCCCTTGGCGGTCGAGAGCGCAAAAACAAGACATCGTCCATGTCAAAAATTCTTTTGGTGACAGGGGAAACCTCGGGTGATATACACGGTGCCCATCTTGCTGAAGCGTTACGGGAACTCGATCCTGGAGTGAAGCTCTATGGAGTGGGTGGCGAACGAATGGCAAAACAAGGGGTGAATTTGGTCCCTGAAGTTGCTCGCGTCGATGCGATTGGGGTACCAGGGGTTCGACAGCTGTTTCAGGGTTGGAGGACCTTACGATTTCTTTCCCGCTATGTACAACGAGAAAAATTTTCCGCTATTGTTCTAATCGATAGTCCAGGCTTGAACCTTCGACTCGCCAAAGCGGCAGTTAAAGCCAAGCAACATATCATTTATTATATTGCCCCACAGATCTGGGCTTGGGGTAGAAGGCGGCTCAAGCTCATTTGTCGGGTCATCGATCATGTATTGGTCGTCTTGCCCTTTGAGCAATCTATTTACCAAGATGCGGGTGTGGTCTGTACGTATGTAGGACATCCCCTTTTGGATGAAATTCAGTCGTCCTATGACCAGGTTCAAGAACGGGAAGCCCTGGGATTGCCGGTCCGTGGGGTGGTTGTGGGGTTGTTGCCGGGAAGTCGAGAGCGGGAGGTTCGTGACTTTTTGCCGGTTTTACTTGAAGCGGTTCAGGAGGTTGCCAAAACGATACCCTCTCTCCACATCGTCTTAGCACAGGCTGGCTCTGTTCCTTCTCAGCTCATTCAGGATCTTATTGGGAAGTTTGAGGGGAAGGTGCATGTGGTGGAAGGTAAGGCTAATGAAGTGATCGCGAGTGCCGATATTCTCTTGGTCGCTTCTGGAACGGCTACCCTGCAGGCGGCCTTGATCGGCACGCCAATGGTGATTGTGTATCGAACTTCAAGAATAACGTATGAATTTGCCAAACGATTGATTAAAATTCCCTATATTGGACTCGTGAATATTCTGGCTGGGCATGAATTGGTTCCAGAGTTGATTCAAGCGCACATGACCCCCTCCTCCATCGCGAAAACGACATTGGAAATTTTAGAAGATCCTGCAAGACAGGAATCCATGAAAGCAGGATTTCGAAAAATCGCTGAAAAGTTAGGTGCCTCAGGAGCCTCCCGAAGGGCGGCAAAGTCTATTTTAGCCGAAGTGCAATCATGAATATACTTTGGAGAATTCTCATCTATTTGAAGGATTATCGATTGCGGCTAGTGGGGGCCTTAATCTGTTCTGCTTGTGTGGCGGGTCTAACAGCTTTTTACCCTTGGGTGGTTCAACCCGTGCTCGATGAAATTTTTATCTCGAGAAATCAAACCTTATTGCAATTGCTTCCTGTTGCGATTTTAGCGGTGGCATTGGTCAAAGGACTGTTTTCATATTGGCAAGCCTATTTGATGAGCTATGTAGGTCATTGGCTGGTTTCAGATATTCGCCAGCAATTATTCGTCCAGATTGTGCGTTTGCCAATCAGATTTCATGATGCCAATAGTTCCGGGCGGTTAGTTGCGAGAGTCATCAGCGATGTGAATGAAATGGCCAATGCCATTCCCACAGTCCTTAAGGATTTCTTTCAACAAGCGCTAACCTTTTTGGCCATGGTGATCCTTGTTTTTTATCTCCATTGGCAATTAGCGGTGACGATATTCGTGATTTTGCCTATTTCCGTGTTTGTGCTTTGGAAAGCTGGGCAACGGATGCGAAAACTTTCGATACGTGGACAGGAATCTATTGGAAGTATGAGCTCGGTGTTGAAAGAAGCCTTTTCCGGGATAAAAATCGTCAAGGCCTACACCCAAGAAGAAAAAGAGGCAGCCAGATTCCATTCGACCAACAAATCTTTTCGTTCGGCTAAGCTTAAATCCTCCCGGGTTTCGGCGTTGTCCTCTCCGGCACTGGAGTTCATCGGAATGTGTGGGATCGCTTTTGTGATATGGTTCGGGGGAGGTTTGGTTATGGAGGGCGGAGATGAGGGTATGAAGCCAGGGGAGTTCTTTTCTTTTCTGGCTGCGGTGTTCATGTCCTATGCCCCGATTAAAAAATTGGCCTCTGCCAATAATGGGCTGCAAAGGGCCTTGGCCGGGGCCCAACGGGTTTTTGATGTGTTGGACCTTGATAGCGAGCAGTCAAAAGATGAAGGAAAGACTTCTCTGCACCCGATCCGGGAATCATTAGAATTCTCTGATGTGGATTTTGCGTATGAAGGAGCTGAAGAGTCTGCTCTTCGTGGGATTAATTTACGGATACAGGTCGGAGAAGTCGTTGCGTTGGTGGGTGCGAGTGGGAGTGGGAAAACGACTCTCGTCAGTTTAGTTCCTCGTTTTTATCGGCCGAGTCAGGGGATGGTGAAAATCGATGGGAAAGACATTCGATCCGTCGATCGGTCATCATTGCGTCGTCAAATCGGCATCGTCTCGCAGGAGACCGTTCTCTTTGATGACACTATTCGAAATAATATTGCGTATGGTCGACCGGATGCGTCGGACGAGGCAATTGAACAAGCGGCCCGTTCGGCGTTTGCCTGGGAGTTTATTGAGCGTCTACCACAACGATTGGATACGCTTATTGGGGAAAATGGCTTGAAGTTGTCTGGCGGACAACGACAACGTTTGGCCATCGCTCGAGCTATCCTTCGAGATCCTCCCATATTGATCTTGGATGAGGCGACGTCCGCTTTAGATTCTGAGTCGGAAAAATTGGTTCAGAGAGCCCTGGCCAATCTTATGAAAAATCGGACGACGTTGGTCATTGCCCATCGGCTGTCAACGGTTCAGCATGCTGATCGAATTGTCGTGATGAATCAGGGAAAAATCGAAGAGGAAGGGACTCATGCGACCTTATTGAAAAAGGGAGGGTTGTACACGAGGCTGTACCAGACGCAATTTCAATTTGATCATTTGGAAACCTCTCCTATTTCCTAAAGCGTCGTGATCTATGCGAAATTGGTTATCCCTATCTGTTGTCCCCGTTCTTGGAGCCCTTGCTATCCGCTTATTAGGGAAAACCATGAAATGGTCTGTGGTTGGGGGTGAAGTTATTGATGAATTGTACAGAAACAATCAACGTGGAATTATTGCCTTTTGGCATGGACAGCAATTAATGATGCCATTAGCGTATCGGGGAAGAGGGGCATCCATTCTTATCAGTCACCATCGGGACGGTGAATTGATTGCCCGAATCATGAACCGCTTTCACTTTCAGGCTATCCGTGGGTCCACCACGCGAGGAGGAACCAAGGCCCTCAGGCAGCTTCTCGACGTATCTCGGAAAGGTCGCGACCTTGTGCTCACTCCTGATGGTCCGAAAGGCCCTCCTCAAAAGATTCAAATGGGTGTCCTGTATCTGGCCAAGATGGCGAGGCGGCCCATTCTTCCGCTCACATTTGCCTGCTCAAAAAAAAAGTCTTTTCCAGTTGGGATCAATTTCAAGTTCCTTTTCCCGGTTCCAAAGGTGTATTTGTCTGGGGTGCACCATTCTGGGTGGATGCTGGTTTAGGAAAAACCGCCATGCAAACTCGAGCGGTTGAACTAGAGCGCACTCTGAATCGGATGACTCTTCTGGCCGAAGAAGCCATCCTCCAAGAGGATCCCAGGCAATATTTTTCCAAGTATGACATGCCCTAACGGGCAGACTATTTCTGCTGGGTTTCATGGCCTACAGGCTCTACAATTTCCTGCTCATCTTAGCCTCACCAGTTATTCTGATTTTACTCTGTAGAAAAAAACGTTCTCAGCGGGGCATATGGGGACGAGTGCATGGAATGTCACGTGCCTTACGTGAATGCGCTCCGGAAGGGATCTGGGTACATGCGGTGTCATTAGGGGAGGTGGTGAGTGTCGTGCCCTTATTACGGATGATTAAGGCCCAATACCCCAGTACCCCTATCGTGGTTTCGACGGTAACCGAAACCGGGAGGGAAATAGTCCAGGAACGCTTGGAAGGGGTGGCTTCCCATGTCTATGCCCCCTTAGATTTTTGGTGGGCGGTGGAACGCTTCGTCCGCCACCTGCGACCCAAGTTGTATATTTTAGTGGAAGCCGAATTTTGGCCAAATCTTTTAAAAGCTCTCCACCGTCATCATGTTCCTGTCTGTCTTGTGAATGGAAGAATTTCCACGAAGTCTTTCTCAAGGTATGGTTGGATACGCTCGTTTATGCAGCAGGTATTGGGATATATCGATTTAGCTTTGATGCAATCGTCTCACGATGCTGATCGCCTTAAAACATTGGGTGTGAACGCGTCATCTATTCATGTTCTTGGAAATATCAAAGTTGATCAGGGGAATGCTTCCCAAATCCCAGGGCATCTCAATGTGGAAACGTTGAGGGAAGAGTTTGACTTGAAACCTGATGAGGTTGTCATTGTCGCTGGGAGTACCCATCCAATAGAAGAAGAAGAAGTTTTGTGGGTATATCGCGAGTTATTGGCCACTCATCCTCATGTCGTCTTGGTGTTGGCTCCTCGTCATATTGAACGGAGCGGGATGGTAGAAGAGACTATTCAACGACACGGGTTTGTCTGCATTCGCCGGAGTCTCATGGGGAAGGAGTCTGCCTCAGCGTCTTGCATTGAAGGAGCAAGAGTGATCCTTCTGGATACCCGGGGGGAATTGGTTTATGTGTATGGTCTAGGTCATGTGGGATTTGTGGGTGGTACGCTTGTTCCCATCGGAGGGCATAACCTTTTAGAGCCGGCTCAATGGGGTCGTCCGGTTCTCTTCGGCCCCCATATTGATCATTGTCGGGATAGTGCACGAATGCTCTTAGAGGCTGTTGGCGCCATACAGGTCAAGAATAAACAAGAATTACACCTGCACGTGAAGGCTCTCATTCAGGATCCCCCCAAAGCCGAGGCCATGGGTGATCGGGCGCAACTAGTCATTCAATCTCACCGAGGGGTCACCGTTGAAACCTTGCAATATCTTCAGCCCTATCTCCAGAGCCAACACTCTTGATGGATGCCAATCAGCTCTTTGGTTTGCCATTTGGTATAGTGGGCGATGTTCACAAACATCAAGGTTTATGTCAGAATGTTGGGTCGCTTCCTGGGTGGCGTCCTGGGACTTATGGGTATGGCTCCTTTGTGATTGATGTGAGGTCTCTCTAATCGTTCCCCTATATATTCGATTGTGGACGTTCCTGCGACGTCACTGTCCAGCCCTACTACGTTGGGTGTCTTGGCCTTACGCCTGGTTGGCAAAGGTCAAACGTTGGTGTTACCTCACGGGTTGGTTCACGCAACGGAAGCTGTCCAAGCCTGTTATCAGTGTGGGGAATCTTACCGTAGGGGGCACGGGTAAAACGCCATTTGTGATATGGTTTGCGAATTGGGCGAAAAGGCGAGGTGTCAACGTCGCGGTCTTGAGCCGTGGTTTTGGACGCCAATCTTCCAGCAGGTTTGTCCTGGTTTCGGATGGAAGCCCTCAAGTTTCTGATTGGCGGATGGTGGGAGATGAACCCGCACTCATAGCCCAAAAATGCCCAGGGACTTATGTTGCGGTGGGGGATGATCGGTATGAGCTTGGTCGTTGGCTTTTAACACAAGCAGATTGTGATTGCTTTCTCTTAGATGATGGTTTTCAGCACGTATCCCTCTTTCGTGACCTTGATGTGGTGGTGTTTGATTCGACAGACCTTGAAGGGTTGTGTGGGGTATTGCCCTTTGGCCGTCTACGAGAACCTCTTGACGCAGCCAGCATCGCTCAGGGAATTGTCCTGACTCGTCTGGAGGACTCACAGGACTCCCCCAAGTTTCAGCCATATCTCCAGGAGTGTCTTGGAAGAGATATTCGTCCGATGAAAATGCGAACCCGGTACTCACATCTCGTGCATGTGTCCACCGGGGTGCATCAGGATATCATTTCCCTAACAGAAACGCGGGTTGTGCTTTTCAGCGGGATTGGAAACCCGGGTGCTTTTCGAAAAAATGTTGAAACACTTGGTTGTCAAATAGTGAAAGAACTACGATTTCCGGACCATTTTGCGTATTCCATGGAGGATGTTCTGCGCATACGAACATGCATGAAAGAGACTAGCGCTCAAATGGTTCTCACCACGGAAAAAGATGGGGTTCGTCTTCAGGCTTTCCTTCAAGACCAAGATCCGGTTTGGGCATTGGAGATGGAATTGGAGATGCTGAGTGATCCTGCGATTCTGGATGAGCTCGTAGAGCCTGTTCTCGGGCTTCTTCCAAAAAGGCCTGAGCAGACAATGAAAGGCTGAACACGGTGGTTCCGTCGAGTGTTTCCAGGATTGTGATCCGAGTTCCCAATTGGCTGGGAGATGCGGTCATGTGCATTCCGGCCTTACAGGATATACGTGACCATTATCCTTTGGCTAAGGTGACCGCTTTGGCCAGGCCAGCTGTTGCGGAAATGCTTGCTGGGCAACCGGTCGTGGATCAGGTTCTCGTGTTTGACCATCAGGGTAAGCATAAAGGCTTGTCGGGAATCGGAAAACTGATTGTCACGATCCGTAAGCAGCATTTTGAGGTAGCGATATTATTTCAAAATGCCTTTCAGGCCGCATTCATCGCCGCGTGTGCGGGGATTCCTTGCCGAGTGGGATATGCAAGAGATGGGCGAGGTTGGTTGTTATCTCACTCATTAGATCCAAGTGAGGCTCGTGCCAAACATCACATTCACTATTATCAACAGTTGGTAGAGACGGTTACTCAACAGACGTTCCCTGACCGCGCACCCAAGCTTGTTGTGGGTCAACAGGAACAAGAAGATTGCGAAAAGCGTTTCTCATTGTTTCCCCATTCAACGGGTAAGTTTTTTATAGGAATGAACCCTGGATCGGTGTATGGGTCTGCCAAGAGATGGTTGCCCGAACGATTTGCGAAACTTGGTGATGAACTCGTCGAAGCGATACCCAAAGAATTTCCCGGAGTCTCCGAAGTGCAGTGCCTGGTGTTTGGGGGACGCGGCGAAGAGCCCCTTGCTCGACAGATTTCACGAATGATGAGATGCCCCCCTCTTGTGCTGACGGGAAAGACCAACATTCGTGACCTCATGGCCCTTCTTGCACGTTGTCTCCTGCTTGTCTCGAATGATACCGGGCCTATGCATATTGCCCAAGCCTTGGGTGTTCCCGTGGCGGCTATTTTTGGACCTACTGACCCAAATGAGACTTCTCCTTATGGTAATAGCCATGGTGTGGTGCGAAGTCCTGTTCGATGCTCCCCCTGTCTTTTGCGAACATGCCCCATCGATCATCGTTGTATGACTGAGGTCTCTGTTGATCAGGTCCTGCAACGGGCAATGAACCAAATTCGTGCTTCTCACCAATTTCCCCTGCATGTGTCGTAAACCCTTTTTGAGCCATTGAATTTTCTATGGAACGGCGACGAGCGGTCTTTGTTGATCGAGATGGAACCCTGAATCAAGACAGTGGATATGTCCTGTCGCCTGACCAATTTCATCTGTTACCCGGTGTTCCTGAAGCCATTGTTCGGTTGAATGCTTTAGGCTTACTCGTGATTATGATTACCAACCAGTCAGCGATTGGTCGCGGGTTGATGACGGAGCGTGATTTGAGCCACATTCATGACAAATTGACTGCGATCCTTAGTGCGCAGGGTGGGACTATCGATGAGGTGTACTGGTGTCCGCATCATCCTGATGAAGCATGTATCTGTCGAAAACCGAGTACTGGACTCATTGAGCAAGCGCAGAAGGAATTTTCGTTACATTTACCGGAGTGTTTTTTTGTGGGAGATAAGCAGAGTGACCTGGAAGCGGCAAAGAATGCCCATATTCCTGCGATCCTCGTGATGTCGAGCCCTCATGCTCAAGAAGCTATGCAGGCCCGAGATGAGGGGAGAGTGCCTGTTGCTCATGTTGCGGAAGATTTTACTGAAGCGGTGTTATGGATTGAAGGTCAGCTAACCAAAGGGGATGATAAGGGAGTGAGGTGAAAGATGCCCTATAGGGACCATACCTTGTGGAGGAGAGAAAGGCCAGGGTCATTGGGGATATCTTTTGTAATTGGACGGTAAGGATAGCCAGAAATATCAGAAGGCCTGTTTAAAGAAAGGGCTCAATCTGGGAATCTGGGGAAGGGTTTAAGGGCTTAACCACTGGTTCACCTCGCGAATCACTCTTTCGGGAGGGATGTCATTGATGCAGTTTTTGGTGCAACGATCGCGTCGGTAGCATCGCTGACACATATCTCCTGCTCTGAGGATTGAACTGTGTTTTCCCACCGGGCCGATGCGGTCTTCATCAGTGGGACCAAATAAGGCGATGAGGGGAGTATGTAACGCGCTCGCCAGATGCATAGGAAAACTATCTCCGGTTAATACTACATTCGCATGTTTTAATAATTCAGCTAACTCTAATAAGGTCAATTTCCCTGCTAAATTTACGATTGTCTGGCCATTTTGGGAAGTGACCAGCGTATCCATCTCCTGACGTTTCTCGGGTAATCCTGTGAGGAGGATTAAGATATCTTGGTGTAAGCTGTCAATCACGGTCCGAAAATTTTGGATTTCCCAGTTTTTGGTCTTCCATCGAGTAAAAGGGCTAATAATTAAGATTTTCTTTTTGGTGGGATTGATTTGGTATAAAAGATTTTCGATAGTTGTTTGTTCTTGAGTGGAGGTGTGAATTTCCATATCTGAATTTTTCACGGAAATTCCTGCAAGGGCCAATACATGATCCATTTCCTTGATCGCATGAATTTCTGGCTTTTTGAAACGTTTTACGAAGAGCCACCGTCCTTTAACAAATTTTTCGTGTGCCTTGGCTGTATAGAGAAATATCACTGATTTCAGCCGGCCTTGTAGGTCAAAGGCTAAGTCAAAACGAGACGTTCTGACCTCCTTTATCAGGGATGCGATATGCCGGATGGCCCATACAGGGTGGCGCTTCCATTCACGTTTGACTTTATCTTTTTCTAAAACCAAGATCCGGTCAATGTTGGTGTTGTGAGTAAACAGGCCATGAGAGGGTGATGCTGTCAATAAGGTGATATGGCAGCCCGGAAAGGTTTCACGAATTGTTCGTATATGCCCCGTGGCATGAAGCACATCTCCTAATGACGAATGTTTGATGATGAGGATATTCAAAGTTTGTGGGACTGTATTTATGGGTGAGTGAAAAGGTTAACAAACGCCCGTGTCTTTTTTATATGTAGCGTAAAGGCTGATCACCATAAAGACGGCATGAGTCATGCTTGACAATGCCTGAGTACGGGAGTAGGTTGAAGTCCCGATAGCATGGTCGCGAGTCTTCATATGATGGTTTCTCCTACAGTATTCGATTATAACCAGCTGAAATCCTTAAAGCTGAAAGACCACCCTTTTCGGTATGTCACCCATGGCCCCAATCTTCTCAATTCATCCATGCTACAGGTGTTGTGCGAGAAATTTCCGGTGACGGAAAAAATCGGTCATAACGACGTATCAGAAGTAGAATTATGTGCTGAATGGAAAGCCTTTGTTGATGAAATCTATTCTCCCTCCTATAAAGAGGCCATAGAAACGATCACGGGATTGAATCTTACGCCGTATGACGTGGGAATTGGGATTCGCCACTTTAGTAAGCGGTCGCATGGCGCTCCTCATGCTGATGTGCCACGGAAAAAGGTTACGCATTTGATTTACTTTAATCATGAATGGCCAGAGGAAACTGGGCGACTACGTCTTCTTCGTTCAAAAAACCTCGATGATGTGCATGAGGTGATTGAGCCACTAAAAGGGAATGGGTTGATATTTATGGTGAGCAAGAATTCCTTCCATGGTTTCGAGCCCTATGAAGGGATACGAAATGCCATTCAAATAAACTTTGAACGAACGGGATGGTTCGACAAAATGTTTTCACGATACGAGTGATTCGTCGATCATTGATCTTCCTGGTGTGATCTTCATAAAACTCTCAACTTGATGGAACGCGGACGGTGATTCATGTGTGGTGAGCCTGTACCTATTCTTCTTCTTGGGCCAAACGATGTGATGCCAAAAGTTAGAGCGTTTGGTTTTTGGTTAATTCCCAAAGTTTGGCGTACTTTACGAAGGTATAGTAGGTGTATAAACCGGAGAGGATCAGGCCTGGAATGCCATCGAGGAATCCCCTTCGAAGGAAATACATTTTGGTAAACGTAAATAGTGGATGCGAAATTAATTGATGTGCGCGGAATGTCCGACCCTGGCCCAGCATTCGTTGAGACATGAGATCCGTATATCTGTCCATTTTTCTGAGATAATGATCAATATCCTGGAACGGGTATTGAAGGACATGATGTTGTAAGTATCCAATGCGGCCATCAAGGTCGAATCCTTCATGAACCAGATCTTCGCGGTACCGCATTCGGCTTTTCCTGAAGAGTTGCGGCTGACGATAATCAGGATACCACCCACAATATTTTATCGGGCGGCCCAAGAAAGAGTTTTGCCGTGGGATAAAGTATGCGTCTGCCTTGGGTCCTTCATCGAGGATTTTCCAGATTTCCTCACGGACTTCTGGCGTAGCACGTTCATCGGTGTCGAGACTGAAGATCCAGTCATGAGAGGCATAAGAAACCGCGTCATTCCTGAGTCGCCCAAAACCCTGAAAGGTATGTTGGAAGACCTTATCAGTAAATTCACGGGCGATGGTTTCGGTGGAATCGGTGCTGAAGGAATCCACGACAATTAACTCATCCGCCCAACACACGGATTCCAAGCAATGTCTAATGTTCGGCTCGTCGTTGTAAGCAAGGACAACGACCGATACCTTCGAATGATGATCCAAGCTCATTGAAGTGATTGTATTTTTAAATCATTTATCCTAGCGAATTGGTCTGTTTAGGATCAAACGTCTATCAGGATTTTTCAAATTTAATGCAAGGGCGACAGTTAGATGAGGATCTTCCTTCTTTTGAGGATAGAGAAGCATGAGACGAAGAGATATGCCGAAAATTATGGGTTGGGTGGGCTATAGTCTTCCTCTCGTGGTCATTCCTGTTCTTTGGGGAATATTTGCGGCATCTCCTGAATTCTTTTTAACGTATATTTTGGAAGAACGCCATAGGGAATCCGGGGCCGTTGAAATTATCACGGTGGTCTTGGCTTTTCTGGCTGGGCTGCTTTTAATCTTTGCTGCCTGGGGGTTATGGCGCCGGGACTGGAAGTGGGCCTCTGGTGTGGTGGGTCTGGTGGCCGTCGCTACGCTATTTTTTGCCGGAGAAGAAATAAGCTGGGGGCAAATCTATTTTCATTGGGAGACTCCTCCCTGGTGGAATGAGCATATTGCCTATGAAACCAATATTCATAACAGTCAGATCAGTGTTGTGGGGTTTCATCATTTGGCTGGGCTGTTCCAACTTGGCATTTTTGTGGTATTGCCGGTGCTCTGGACGTTTCGGAGGCGAATGAGATTCATGCTTCCTTTCCGCCCCAGCATCCCCGAAGGGCCCGTCATTTTTTGTATCCTCGTGGCATTTGTGTATCGAGAGGGAAAGAGCTGGTATGGAAGTTGGTTTCCCCCCGAAGACATCTTTCAGGAATTCGTTGCCGGGATCAATGAGCAACGTGAAATGCTTGTGGCCATCGGGCTGTTATTGTACGCGCTATATCGAGTGAACATGCTAAAGAACCTTGATGCTGGATGCATGCCTGAATAGCATTGGCTCGTTATCAATCTCCTGGCCCTCTTTTCTTACAACCAGTTTCTCCATCAGTGATGTTAAGTACGTTCCCGGAATCTGTACGATCCTGTCATGAAATACTCCGCCAGAGGTATCTTCAAGTTCTGATTGGTAGTTTTATGGTATTTCCTGCAATCTATGTTCTTATGCCGAGTTTGCGGAAGGTTCTCATTCGAGAAAATAATCTTTTGGAGTTGCTCACGGTATTCTGCTATGCGGGAGTCGTGATTTATGGTTGGCGACTATGTCAAGGAGGGACTCAGGTGGGTATGTCCAAGGTGTATTGGACTATTCCCATCTTGGGAATTCTCGGGATATTAGAGGAAGAAAGCTTTGGGCACAGTTTTTTATATTTTTCTGTCCCAAAGATTTATGGAGTGCAACTGGATTCTTTGCATGATTTTGTTCGAATTGGATTTGTTTGGATGATGGACCAAGAAGTGTCCTTTCAACGCGTGATTGGGTTGGCAAGTGTGGCGATTATGGTATTTTTAGGTTGGATGTTCTACTGGTTTTGGTTTGAGGTCAAAAAGTTTTTTATAGAGCAACCCCCATTTTATTATGTGCTGGGGTGCGGCGGTTTGTTAATGCTTGCTGCCCTATTGGATTTAGAAGTGTTTGTGATGCCGGGTTTGCAACTGTTAGAGGAATTATTGGAGATGTTAGCCAGCGTGGCCTTACTGTGGAGTTGCTTCTCTCTGTATTGTCTCTTGCGGGGTGACTCATCAGGCCTAGGCGAGAGTGAGGAAGGATAAGGTCTGGAAAGGCGGATTGGGTATAGCAACAATGGCAGAGGGTAGGGATTGAAAGACGTCGCCCCAGCTATGGAGGTTTCTCTGGAAGGGAGCACCGCGTCGCGGCCTTATCGAATCCTTCATATCGAATCTTCCCAAAGTATGGGAGGGCAGGAATTGCGAACTCTGTTAGAAGCACAAATTATGGCACAGCGAGGTCATAGGCTTTATATTATCGCTCAGCCCGACAGTTTTCTGTTGGAGCGAGCCCGAGCTGTACGATTGCCGACATTGGCCGTACGAATGCAATGGTGGTCGGGCGTCAAGTTTTTTCTTCAATTGCTGAATTTTATGAAAAAGGAAAAAATTGACTTTATGGTGACTCATGGGTCAATTGACAGTTGGTTGGGGGCATTAGCTGGTCGTGTGTCTTCTTGTAAACCACGAATTATTCGGGCACGGCATAAGTCTTCCCCGATTTCGCAGACGTGGAAGCATCGGTTCCTATATCGAGATCTTCCTCATGGCATTATCACGACCGCGGAAATTATTCGACAACATTTGATTCAACAGCATTCTATCCCCCCATCTCGAGTCGCTTCCATCCCCACCGGGGTAAATGTATTGGCGTTTTCCCCTGAGAGGGTAACGAGTTCCCTTCGGTCTGAGCTGGGGGTTAGTTTTACAGCTCCTATCATTGGGACGGTGGCGTTTTTGCGAAAGTACAAAGGTATTCATGTGTGTGTAGAAGCTGTTCGGAGCCTCTCGAATCAATTTCCTGGAATGATCTTCCTGATTGTGGGAGAAGGCCCTGAAGGGTCCTTGCTCAAAGCTCAAGTTAAGCAATTGGGGGTTGAGGAAAGCGTGCGATTTTTAGGCCTTAGGATGGATGTGCCGAATATCTTAGCTTCTTTAGATATTTTTTTGCTTGGATCATTAGAGGGGGAAGGAGTTCCACAGGCCCTCTTACAGGCGATGGCTATGGAGCTGCCAGTGGTCGCCACATCGGTGGGTGGCATTCCCGAAGTCGTGGTCGAGGGTGAATCGGGGTTCGTGGTACCCGCTAATGACCCCAAAGCTCTGTGTGCGCGTCTCAGTATCTTGATCCAAAATCCCAAGCTTCGACGACAAATGGGACGACGGGGCCGTCAGATAGTTGAAGAGTCATATTCCCTGGATATGATGGGTCAAAGGGTTGAACAGTGGTATTCAAAAATCCAGTGTCACCCTTAGGCAGACTCTCCACTGATCTTTTTTCTTCTAAAGAGGAAATATTCCAGCACTTAATCTTGAGCAAAAATGAGTAACATGAAAGTCAGTGGTTTTACGTTTATTCGAAATGCGGTGAAGTTTGATTTTCCTGTGGTAGAAGCGATTGCCTCTATTTTGCCTGTCGTTGATGAATTTGTGGTGAATGTGGGGAGGTCCGAGGACGACACGCTAGGTCTTATCCAAGGCATTCAAGATCCTCGAATAAAAATCGTGGAAAGTGTGTGGGATGAATCCCTACAAAAGGATGGAGAAATTTTCGGCATTCAACAAGACATTGCCCTTTCCCATTGCACGGGAGACTGGGCTTTTTTAGTTCAAGGGGATGAAGTCATTCATGAAGAGGATTTATCGACGATTCGGCAGGCCATGGAGGAACATTTCCCAAATCCAGATGTTTTAGGTTTGGTACTACGTGTTCTGCATTTTAAGGGCGATTATTGGTCGCTTGATCCTTGGATGTATCGAAAGGCGACTCGGATTATTCGTAATCACCGAGGAATTCGGTCTACGACCGATTGTTGCGATTTTCGGACTGCCGATAACCCTCAAATGTTAAAATCGGGTCGCGGGGGAAGAATTATCCCGGCCAAGGTCTATCATTATGGATGGGTCAAGTCTTCAGAAATATTGATTGAAAAACTGGTGTATCAGGATAGTCGGCATTCGAATGGACGGAAACATGAAAAAGACGTTCGAGCTGCTTGTGTGCAGTCGGCTCAATATTCGACGTATCCCATTCTCAAAAATTTTACAGGGACACATCCCAAAGTGATGATCCCCAGGATTGAAAAAACTCAGCCATTAGCGGCTTATCGCAATCGATGGCTCAATTGGCGGTTTTATCGAGAAGTCTTTCGGCATGGCTTTAAAGGATAACCGCTTCAGTTGAAACATGCCTTTTAGGGAGTTCTGACATAATCGGAATGTGTGTATTGGACAATGACTAGGGTTTTGTATGTCCAGGGAGTTTCAGAGATCGGTGGTGCGGAGCGGGAATTGCTCCTCTGGCTTGAATCACTCGATCGGAATAAAATTGTGCCTTATGTGGCGTTGGGGAAAAAAGGTCCCCTTGAGGAGGAGTTGCGAACACTTCAAGTGCCCTATGCCAGAGTGCCTCTTCCAGGCTGGCGAAAAATCGCCCATTCCCCGTTGATCCCCATAGCCATCATTTCACTCATCTGGCTTGTAAAAAAATGGAACATTTCCCTGATACATGTGAATGATTATTGGGCGGCCCCTTTCACCATCATCGTGGCGAATCTTCTCAAATGTCCTTGTGTGGTTCATGTTCGCCAGCAGATTGAGATTCCCAAAATTGATAAGTATTGGCTTCGGAAGCCAAAGCTTATTATTCCTGTTTCACAAAAGGTGGCACAAGTCTTAAGAGAGGGTGGGGTGCCTGCCAACAAGCTTCAGGTCTTGTTCAGTGGAATCCCTGAAACGGTCATCCAGCACTCTCCTGAGAAGGGGAACCTTCGAAAATCGATTGGCCTCGATTCCAATCAGTTCATCATAGGAACGGTTGCCAATCTCTTTCCTCGAAAGGGCCTTGAAATTCTCATCCAAGCCTTTTCACGGGTACACCAACAATTTTCAACATCGGTATTAATTATCGTGGGAAAAGGGGATGCCCAATATGAAAAAACTCTCAGGGAATGTGTCATCTCTCTGTCCCTAACCGAAAGCGTGTATTTTTGGGGATTTGAAGCCAAGCCTGAAACCTGCATTGTGGACTTTGATGTTTTTGTGCTTTCCTCTTTGCTTGAAGGGTTTGGAATAGTCTTATTAGAAGCGATGGCTTTAGGTAAACCAGTTGTCGCGACCCGTGTTGGGGGCATTCCCGAAATAGTGGAACATGAAAAAACGGGATTGTTAGTCCCTCCCGGCGACAAGGGTGAACTCAGCCGTGCACTGATTTCCATCATGCAGGACCCATATAGAAGAGGGGTTCTTGGGGCTAATGGAAAACAACGTGTGAAAGACCAATTCCTTCTCAACCACATGTTGAATGGGTTAACAGACATTTACGCACGTGTAACCTGAATGGGCAGGTATTCAACCCTGCAGTTGTGATGTGGGCGGCCTCTTTCATGACCGTAGATCCACTCGATTCTCCTGCGCGTATCCTTATTCTTGCCTTAAGGTCCATTGGGGATATTGTGCTGATCACTCCCGTGTTTCGTGCGATCAAAGACACGTTTCCCTCCGCACGGCTTTCCGTTCTGGTAGAAAAACATACGGCTCCGGTCTTAGCGCACCATCCTTGCCTGGACCAAGTGATTGAAATAAGCCGGTCCTCTGGAGAATCTTGGTGGCACCCCTCACGATACAGAAAATTAAGGGATCTCGTGCGACGATTCAGGAGCCAAGAGTTTGATATGGCGATTGACCTCTTTAGCGGGCCAACGAGCGCGCTTTTGGGATATTTATCCCAAGCGAAACACCGATATGGAGAGGATGTCCGGAGCAGAGGGCGTGGATGGTTGTACAATCATCCGGTGGTCGTTCAACGGGATGGCAAACATCTCACCGAACAAAAATTTGAAATTGTGAAATCCCTTGCTAGGGTCGACCATATTCGCGATTATCCTTTAGAGGTATTTCTGGCTGAGGACGAAAAGCAGTTTGCTTCTGATTTGATGGCTAAACATTTTCCTGGTGAGCAGGTGAGGATTGGACTTGTGCCAGGGGCCGGTTCCCGATGGCGGCGCTGGCCCCCGGAAAGATTCGCTCAGTTGGGGTATGAGCTCAACAAGCGCTTTAATGCCCAAATCGTTGTACTTGGCGGGCAAGAAGATCAGGTCATCGCTAAGAATATTTGTGAACGAATGGGTGTTGCTGGGATAAATTTGTGTGGGACGACATCTCTGAGAGAAAGCATCGCTGTCATGGCCGAGTTGGATATCATCATCTCAAATGTCACCGGGCCCATGCACTTGGCATCGGCCTTGGAAAAGCCTTATGTGGTGGGTTTATATGGAGTTGCGGATACGATTCAATATGCCCTCTGGGGAAAACAGGGGTTCATGCTCACAAAGGGTTCCCTTTCTGAAGCCTATTGGAAGAATGTGGATTACCAAAAAGATTATCAAGTACTCCTGCAGATTGGGGTGAAGGATGTTCTTGATGCGATCCAAAGAGTCAAAGGTGCCTGATCTTATACAGCCCTTCTTGAGATTTTACTTGCAAGAACCCACAACTGCCTTCACCGGTTTTTAATGTGGCAAGCCAGCTCAGGCATAGGGGCGTGGAGGTTTTAGCATTGGCTTAAATCCATCCTCGGGTTATAACTGGAAGATGCCGGTGTAGGACCTAGGTTGAGCCTGTTACAGACATGAATCGAATACTGATTATCAAGTTGCGCTATGTGGGCGACGTGGTGTTATCGACTCCCGTCCTTCCACTTATCCGCAAGTCGTTTCCTGAGGCTACTCTGACTGTGGTTGTGAATTATGGAACAGAAAGTGTTCTGCAAGACTATCCTTTTGTGGATGAGGTGCTCACGGTTCCCACCGGGCATTGGAGGAGACAATGGGCCTTCCATCGGAAACTCCGGCATGAGAGGTTTGATGCGGTTGTTGACCTGACGGATTCGGATCGTTCGGCCTTGATGGCGCTCATGACTGGGGCCAAGGTCCGAATAGGGTTCAATCGAGAGCGTCGATGGAGAGGGTGGTGTTACACCCATCTCGTGACGGCAAAATATGGCTCCATGCACATGGTGGAATACCATGCCCAGGTATTGCCATTCCTCAATATAGAGGATCAGGTTCAACCTCCCGAGTTATTCGTTCCTCCAGATGCCAAAGTCTATGCAAGGAAACTGCTCTCCACTTATGGCCTGTTAGAGCATCCCCTAGTGTTACTTCATCCCTCGGCCCGCTACGTGTT
The DNA here is from genome assembly GCA_965223275.1 of Nitrospirales bacterium. GTDB lineage: Bacteria > Nitrospirota > Nitrospiria > Nitrospirales > UBA8639 > Nitrospira_E. Next base: position 364,678 of record OZ244992.1, on the reverse strand, counting down.
TAAAGCCTGGCCCCTGGAGCGTTTTGCGGCCCTGGCTGATTGGCTCTCTCTTCAGGATGTTCATGTGGCCATCATCGGTAGTCAGCGAGAGCAATTAATCGGACAACAGATTATTAATTTGACCAAGACTAAGCCGAGCAACCTGATGGGGCAAACCCGAGTGATGGATCTTGTGGCCCTTATGAAGGAGAGTCTGTTACTGATTGGCAACGACGGAGGCCCTTTGCATATGGCTACTGCGGTTGGCTGCCCGGTTGTGGGTCTGTATGGGCCATCTGATCCGGCTGTGTGGGGACCTCAAGGAGAGTCAGTAAGGGTACTGTATAAAGGCTTAGACTGTCGGGAATGTTTTTACCCAGGCTGCTTTCGGGGTGAGGAGAGTTGTATGAAGCAAATTACCCTTCCCGAAGTCTGCGATGCCATTCGGTCCTTGGTTCCTTTATTTCGCAGGTCAGAGAAATCTGATAATGGTCAGGGAAAGGGGGGGAGAGGTACGTAACATAATTTTTTGTCGATGAGATTTTCTAGCCAGTCCTGAGTTTGGGAAGCGGGCAATGGAAGCTGATTTAAGCGAATTTCAACTCGAAACTCACCGTTTGTGCCAACCACACCTACAATAGTCGCGGCGTCTATCTCTGAAGAAAGGAGGACAGCGGATTGAAACTCTGCAAGACTGCCGTAGAGGCGTCCATGTGGTGCGATTATTCCTAACAATTCCGGCATTTCTGATAGAAGACAATGGATAGAACATCGGTACATGTACCGCTTGGCCAAGTCTGTCACTTGAAATGTGGTTAAGGCCTCTTGAGAAAATCCAGTTAAATAGACCCGAATAGGTGCCGGGACATTGTTGAATGTTGAAGCGAGTTGACTGGCAGGGACCAAAAATTCAAATGGGTCTGGTGAGTTTAATTCAAACTGGCAGGGGCCGATGGCATCAGGCCAAGAGCAAAATAATGGTGTATCTGTTCTGGAAGTGTTGAGTGAAATTTTTCCGGGTTCTCGGTGGGTCTCGATGGGCAAATCCAAGATCTCTACAGCTGTTTGAAAGGCTTGTTCCCGGTCATGCATCCAGAATTCCTCTTTGGCTGGGTCGACAGTTTCTCCTGGAGCGATGACTTCGGTGGTTTGGACTCGAACTCGAATAAACCCATGCGTATGGCGAAAGCCCACCCACAGCCAGGCTTCGGGCTGTAATGTCGCCAAGGGAAAGGGGATGCGCCAAGGATGCGCGATGGAGCAATAGGTATTCACATTCTGATGACGTTGAAAGATTGAATGGTATCGTCCAGCCAATAGAAAAAAATCACCCTGCCAAGCATCAAACACATGCAGAAGGGTGACGTCTTCGGTGGCCCAAGATGAAAGGGACTGAATCTGTTCGACCGATTCGACTTCCCATTCTTCGATGTACCCAATCACCTCTTTTTGGGAATGGATGGTCGTTAAACCCGCTTTCTGCAGTTTGTGCGCAAGGGATAAAATTTCCTCGAACGAAATGGTCGTTTGGGTTTCCCAGCGATGTTCTCTCACCTTCAGTTCCTAAACAAAATGATGACCAACGGGTTGTTCATGACGCGTTTCAAAGCTTAACTGGGGGTGTCCATTAAGATGGAAACAGACAATGTGCTGAAGGAGCATAGGGAGGACGATCGACTACATAGTGGCCAGAACTTGATTGAAAGGAGATGGCGGGAATTCGAAGTCGCCAAAGTCACTCCTTTGGCTCCCGCTAAGGGGCCAGGCCCCTCGCGCCTTCACGTTGTTCAGGTCACCCCATGAAGGGGGAATACCCCCTTCATAACCCCCTGTTCGAATCTCCGTCATGGTATCCAAAAAGCCACAAATTCTTTATGGGTACGAATGTTGAGGCGAGCCATTTTGGATGGCGGAGAGGGCGGGATTCGAACCCGCGGTAGGTGTGACCCTACGACGGTTTAGCAAACCGTTGCCTTCGGCCACTCGGCCACCTCTCCGTGTGTAAAAGGGCCTGATAAAACCGGTAGTTATACGCGAAATGTCTAGTGTATATCAAATATTGGTGTATGCAAAGAAACTTTGGGAGAAATCCCGAATTTTTCAGGAAAAATGTTTGGATCCAGTCAGGTGGCAAGTACTGAGTTCGGAATCACAATGCCAGGGGGCTAAGGAATTTTGTTTCCTGTCACCGTTTCCAGCATATCCCGGCAAGCCTGTTCCCCCCAACCGCCTTCCTGTTTTCGCTTTTGGCATTCATCGCGAACTTCCCGAAGAATGGTATCCCTATTGGCTCCTTCAACTTCCCAGGCCATTCTCAAGAGGTTTTCCCCTTTAGTGCGGCATTCTCGGATCAACTCTTGATTGATTTCATGATCGTCGTCATGACGATCGTCTCCCTGAAATTCAAAACAGCAATCCCACTGATAGCCGGCGATAGACATCACGTATAGTTTCCATCCTGCCAAGAGACATTCAACTTTTTCTGTACCTTGTAAGAATTGACTGCCCTTTATGTAGCAATTCACGGCATCTTCTGTTTCCCGGACTTGTTCATACGCTTGGGCTGATTGTCGTAACAAGCTAAGGATAGTTTTCGAATCTTTTTCGGTTTGCGCAGCTTTTTCGAACCATCGTCCGGCCTCTCGGAAATTTTTGGCTTTCAACGCTTCCTCAGCATTGATAACGGACTGATTCATGTGATTTCTCATGGCATTTTTCAGGCAGATATTGCCATGTGTGTTGCTTCAAGAAATACTTCAAGCTTCAGTTTACTCGATTCAGTCGGTAGCTGGAAATGGAGGGGCGCGGGAGGAAACTCAGGGAGAACGAGCTTTGAAAATGAATAAACGTTGAAGGTGAAGAGTCCTCTTAGGCTTCTTTAGGATCGATGGAACGTCCGAGGAATTGTTCTCCCAGGAAATCGATCTCTTCTTCTAAAGCAGCCTCACAATACGCCACAAAAATCTCCTCCCCGATATGGGTAATGATACTGAGCTCATTGAGGAGGGGCCGTCGAACTGCGGGGTTCATGCCCTTAATCAGAACCTTGGTCCAATGAGCCACCGAATAACCCACCAACAAACTCACCGGCGATAGCTCCCCACATTCCGGTGATGGCTCCAAGTCCAGAGGCCACACCAAACCCCAATACCAGGGGAAGGGCGATAAAGGCCACCGTGACCCCGGCTAGTGTATCTTGGGCGAAATTGGTCCCCATGAGGCGGATCCGCCTCATGGGATTCATATCCTTTCCTTAAGGATCCTTAAGGAAGGCAAAAATTTTATGTCCAATAAACTGCATGTGCAGGAGCGAACAACGCTAATTTTTTGAATGATGGGCCAAAAGCAAGGGAGGAAATGCTAGTAGTTTCTCAATTGCTTGCAACCAGGTCAGGTAGAGCAAAACCTATACCGCCACAGAATGGAGGATTGCTAAAAAAAGAACTATAAAACTCTGAAAAACTTAAACTTTCCAGGCAATACTTCACTGCCTTTTGACTTGGTAGCCGAAAGGAAACCAAAACGTTCTTAGTGGGACGTGCGAATTCGCACGTTTAGCGAGTAGAAAATTTTTGGGAAGAGGGAGGCCCCTATGTTTACCCCTCAAAAAAATCAGAGAAATACCGGATAAGATCACTGATGGTGACGATGCCGACCACTTTCCCTTCTTCAGTCACGACAAGGTGACGGACACCGTTGACTTTCATCATCGCCTGGGCCTCTCGAACGGGTCGATTGCTCTCGATTTGAAGCATTTGTGATCGCATAATAGCGCGTACCGTCGTGGTTTCAACATTGAGGCCTTTGGCGATTCCTTCTCGGGCAAGACGTTTATCGGAGACGATACCTACATACTGATCACCGTCGGTCACCAATAAGGCGCTTACGCCTTGATCGATAAAGGCTTGGCTGAGTTCCTTGAGCGTGGCATCCACCGGAATAGTTTTGACATTCCGAGCCATATACTCACTAATAGGAGGTTGGGGTTTTTGGGGGGCATCGGGATTAGACAAGCGACAGGCTCCTTTCGTAGGGATGAAAGGTGCAGATTGTTTATTTTAGCAAGACGAATAAGGAAAATTCTTGGTATAGGAATTTTTCTTCATTCAGGTTGTGGCGACATTATGGCTTACTGATTTCTGATTGGACGAATGCAAGGATTTTTTCTGCATCTTCCACCATGCCATCGGTAATATTGAGGCCTAGGGCTTTATCATCATCGTCGAGTATATCCACCAACCCTTGATCCTGAAGAAGGGTCACGTCCCAAAAGAGAATGCCATGATTGATATTTTGGCCATTTATCTGGGCCATGACATTGATGTTATCGCCATGTTCGGTCGGGGTACTCAAAAATGAGAGTTTTACGCCATGTTGTTTGGCATCACGAATGAACTCCATGAAGGCTTTAATCCTTGTGAGGCTATTGGGGTCTCGTTCCATCGAATGAGTGGGCCAGGGTGGAAGAAAAAATACTCCTCTTGGTGATGATGGGAGTATTCAACAGAATGATTTAGGCATTACCCTGATGGCCGCTGTCTGATGGATCCTGTTGATTCCTTTTTTGCGCCCGCGCGGCGATATTTTCCATCAGTCCGGAAAATTTTTGGTATTGCGGATGATCAGGGGACAGAGGATTGCCATCTTCATCACACATGAGTTCTTGCATGCCCTCTAATAGTTCGTTCATTTCAGGAAAAAACTCTTCTTCATCTTTTTTCTTGCGACCCATAATGAGGCTCCTTTTCAACAACAGTATCGACTGAGCGGTAAACGATTACGTTTTGGCATCTTGGTCTAAGATACTCTGAATGACGATTTTGAGGTTTTCATACGTCAGGTTCGGTATGCGGATATTCCCATCCAAAACGACCGTTGGGGTATGGGTGACTTTAATCCGTACCCCCCATTTTTCCCCGTTTGATAAAGCGCGGAATGGCTCGCCGCTGGCTAAGCCTTTTTCAAATTCAGCTTTATCGAGCCCGACTTGCTTGATGATGACGGCTCGAATGGTTTTGTCGAATACCTGAATGTCTTTCTGATGGATGGAATCAAAGAGCACCTTTTTCATCTCAGGCCCTTTGCCCATGGTCAGGGCTTGTTCATACATTTCGAACGCGGTGGGCAATTTCCCAGGAATGACCGGAAAGCCAACCATGATGATTTCTAGTCGGTCTCCAAAATCTTTTTGAAGTTTGGTGGCAACCTGTCGTTCAAACATATGGCAATGGGGACAATAAAAATCGGCGAATTCAAATAGAATCACTTTTCCCGATTGATGCCTGGATTCTTCTTCTTCCATGATTTCATATTCACCCTGTAGAGCACCAAAAGCGGGGGCACCCCATACTAATCCGAGGCAAAACAGGATGAGGAGGGCAATCCGAAAAACGTTTCCTTCTGGCATAGGAAGTCCTTTCATGGTGAAAAACCTGAAGTTTCCCCTCGAACCCAGACGGGTACTTGGGGTAACATATTGATCCTATTCGAAAATATCCTTTTGAGTCTCTTCCGCATCATATCAGACAGGATACGGGACGCTTCAAGGGTTTACTTCAGGGAAACGATAAAATTTGTGTAGAACACAGGAGGAGGAGTTGGAATGGAGATCGTGAATTTTAACGATTATCAGCAGTTTTCATCGGAAAAAATGCAAAAACATAATTTGTTTACCTCGCCTCGATTTTTCTGTGATGTCTATTGCTTCGAATCCGGACAAAAACAGAAAGCTCATGCCCATGCCGATCAGGATAAAGTGTATTTTGTCTTAGAGGGGGCGGGAACGTTCCAGGTTGGGAGTGATTCGCACATCCTTACTCAGGGCCAGGGCACGATTGCCCCGGCCGGAGAGGAACATGGTGTGGTCAACCATACCTCCGATCGACTTCGTGTATTGGTCTTTATGGCCCCCAATCCTGGTTGACCGAACTATTATCCTATTGAGGGCATCTGGACCTTGACGGTGAATGGTTCCTTTGGATTATTGGGGATCCATGGCATTGTAAATCTGTGCGTTATTTTTTCCTGAAACCGAAAGAATGCCCAAGGCTCCTTTGGCCACCCGAAAGATACTGTGGTCTACAAGGAGATAGGCCCCCGGAACATCGACCGTAAATTCAACGATAGTAGCCCCGGCAGAAGGAATGAGGGTGGTTTGGACATTTTTATTGATGGTTCCACCAATCGCGCCTTCGACATACACCTTATCGAAGATTTCCCCGATGATGTGAAAGGATGAGGTGCCGTTTGGGCCAATGTTTCCCACGAACATGCGTATAGTTTCACCAGCTTTCGCCTGAAGCTCTTCTCCCATCAGTGCTCCAGCTTTTCCGTTAAACACCACATGATCCGGATGTTCTCCTAAGCCCTTTTCCATGGAGAGCTCCATGACTCCCTTCTCTTTGCTGGGCATGGTAAAAAACTCACTTTCCATGACCGCAAATTCATGGTCCACCTGCGGAAGGCCTTCGGCTGGATCGACCAAAATCAAGCCATACATCCCATTTGCAATATGGGCGGGGATGTTCGGCACCGGGGAAGCACAATGGTAAATATACAGGCCAGGGTTGAGGGCTTGAAAAGAAAACATTCCTTCCTGCCCGGGAGCCGCAAGGTTGGAGCCTGCTCCGCCACCAGGACCATTGACGGCATGAAGGTCCATATTATGAGGAAATTGGCTGTTAGAAGAATTTTTGAGATGGAGCTCAACCGTGTCCCCCACGCGAACCCGAATCATTGGGCCGGGTACGGTGCCGTTAAAACTCCAAAATTTATACTTGACCTCATCCGTTAATTGGCCCACATACTCCTTGGCCTCGACGTTGACAATGACTCTGGCCGGTTCTTTTCTGGTAATAGGTGCTGGAACCTTTGGCAAGGTAGTCAGTTCAGCCTGAATCGTGGGCAACGCTTTAGCTTGAAGAGGGGGTGTCATGAGCATAAGACTCACGAGCAGTGCCAACCCTATCCATAAAATTATTCCCGGAAATGGATGGTAAAATGGACGATACCCTGACATGAACTTTTCCTCCTTCTTCAAGACAAATGGTGTCTTTGGTTTCAAATAGACGTATGGTCATCATAATGAAGATTGGCAAGGAAACAATGACATAGATCACTAAAATTTCAAGAAAATCGATAAAAATGATGTCGAGGACCGGGAAGCGAAGGCGAGGAAGGACAACGAGGGACTTAACGAAATTCGAATGGGGCCATGCGTTGAAGTTCTGGAAGATTATGGATGACCATATGACTTCCGGATCCAGAAAGTAGTTGGTCTTTTTTTAAGCGGCTGAGAATGCGGCTGGTCGTTTCTTTGGTTAACCCAGCCATATCGGCGAAGTCTTGATGGGTGAGCCGTACAGAAAGACGAATGCCTTTTTCTTCCTGGATCCCTGACCGTTGTGCCAGGTTGACTAAGATCGCCGCTATTCGTTGTTCTGCCCGATGTAAGGCAAAGGCTTTCGCGCTGTCCTGTGATTCACTTAAGCGATGGCTGAGGTAATTGATGATATTAATCGCCGTTTCCGGGTGATGTTGAATGACATCGAGCATGGCCTTGCGAGGAATTTTGACGATACTGCCTTCACCCATAGCTTGGGCGCACCCAGGATGGGAGTCTCCGGTTAACGCCGAAGCTTCGCAGCAAAACAAATCACCTGGCATGAGCACTTTCAGAGTGACTTCTCGACCTTCCGGGGAGGATTTGACGCATTTCACGTTGCCCTGTTTGACGAAATGGAACCACTCCGCTGGATCTCCTTCCCGGAAAATGAATTGGCCCTTTTGAATGGGGATTTCTACCGCGTGTTTGGCCAGTTCTTCCCGATCAGCTTCCGAGAGGCAGTCAAAAAGAGGAAGCGAGTCAAGACTAGTCTGTCGAAACATCGAAGCCCATGCCTTAGACCAGTTGTTTTACCTGCTCAACAATGCACCGGGCGCTGATGCCATAGTGGTCGACGAGTTGGTTGGGTTTGCCGCTATGGGGAATTTGTTGAATGCCCATTTTATGGACACGAACGCCCTCATTGGACAAGGCACTGAGGACAGCGTCTCCGATTCCCCCATGGAGATAATGGTCTTCAACGGTCAACAATCGATGGTTGGTGGCCTTGGCGGCCTCTTGTAGGGTGGCTGTATCAATAGGGGTGACGCTGTACAGATCGATGATACGGACGGAGATGCCCTCTTTTTGAAGTACATCATAAGCTTCTAAGGCTTCGAAAACCGTGATTCCGGCCGCGACGATCGTGAGGCGATCCTGGGGGTTGTGTTTAAGAACCTTTGATCCACCAATGTGAAACGTTTCCTCCGGGCCATAGAGAATAGGAGTCTTGGGACGGCTCGTCCGCATATATACCATTCCCCGATGATTGGCCATGGCCTCAACTAATTTATAAGCGGAAATCCCATCTGAAGGATACAAGACGGTCACACCAGGTTGAGCGGCCATCATGGCCAAATCTTCCAGCCCCATTTGGGAAGGCCCGTCTTCTCCGATGCTGACTCCCACATGCGAGCCCATGAGCTTAATGTTGGACTGACTGATCGCGGCCATACGAATGAAATCGTAGGCCCGTGTGAGGAAACAGGCGAATGTCGCCGCAAAAGGGATTTTCCCGCAAGCGGCCAAGCCTGCTGCGGCTCCTACCATGTTTTGCTCAGCAATAAAATTTTCAAAGAATCGCTCGGGAAACCGCTTGCCAAATTTATCTGTAAAGGTCGAATTTTTTACGTCGGCATCCAAGCCCACGACCAAGGGGTTGACGGCTCCGAGTTCAGCCAACCCGGTGCCAAAGGCTTCACGGGTTGCCACCTTGTCTCCTTTGGCATAAGAAGGGCCAGGAAGGGACGTAATTTGGGGAGTGGAGCGTGGAACGGATTGGGGTGAGGCAATGGATATGGACTCTGTCTTTTTGGTTAAGGATTGACTGATATGAGCGATAGCCTCCTCGGCTTGCTCTTGGTTTAAAGGTTTTCCGTGCCAGCTTGGACTATCTTCGGCGAGGGGAATGCCTTTTCCCTTGAAGGTTTTTGCCAGAATCATGGTTGGAACATGCTGTGTTTGAGCCGCAGAGTCAAAGGCGTCTAGAAGCTGAGAATGGTCATGTCCATCCAGGGAAATCGTATGCCATCCAAATCCTTTCCAGCGTGCCTGATAGGCTTCGAGATCATGCTCAAGCATCGTGGGGTCTGATTGCCCAAGGCGGTTGATATCGATGATGGCGCAGAGGTTGTCTAATCGAAAATGCCGGGCGATATCGGCCGCTTCCCACACGGACCCTTCTACGGATTCACCATCTCCCAAGACGACGTATGTTCGTGCCGGGCTTTTATCCAGGTATTTGTTGTTGAGTGCGATGCCTACTCCGACGGAAAGGCCCTGTCCTAAAGACCCAGTGGCCATATCGACAAATGGTAATCGTGGGGTAGGATGTCCCTCTAAATCCGATTCCAGAGTTCGAAGTTCAAGTAATTGTTTAGGTTCAAAAAGGCCGGCTTCCGCCCAGGCCGCGTAGAGTAAGGGGGCGGCATGCCCTTTTGATAAGACGAATCGATCATTATCTGGATTTCGGGGATTTTTCGGGTCGAATCGCATGACCGAAAAAAATAAGGTGGCCACGATATCGGCAGCCGAGCAACAGCTCGAGGGATGACCACTGCCAGCCTGAGTTGTGGCTCGAATGCTGTGAATTCGTAATTGATCGGAAAGTTGACGGAGCTGATCTGGCAATTGGGTAGTACCAAGAGTGGTCACGAAGGTCTCCTTCTTGTTGATGGGACGGTCAATGAGCTTGCGATAGCGGCTGAAAAGGTAGCAGACGCTTTTTGTCCAGTCAATTCGTGAAGAGATGGATTCTACTGGAGAGTTGGGGTAGGATGACCAGTAGAAGAGCAAAGAAGAGGTAGATGTTCCTTAGTACGCCCATGCATGAGGTGGATCATGAATTTCGCGAATTCTATGTTTCGGTCAATGAGTAAGGTCGCGATCTTTTTAGGATTTCTGATCCTTTCCCTGTTGGGGGGCTGCTCATCTGCACCAGACCCGCCCCCTGAACCATCGAAACAGGAGATTCGACAGGACTCCGACCGTTTTTTTAATAAAATGAGCAAGGAGGAATCTCAGCGCTCGTCAGATCCATAGATTCTGTGTGGGAAAATCCCCGTACTGCAAAATCTTAGGAGTATTATTGAAGGAGTGTTCTCTTTGTGGGAATTTGAGAAAGAATTGTTGAGCGGGCTTGATATGTACCCGATAAGCTTGCCCCGCGTGCATAAACCAACCCCTTGACCCTATTCCCCAATTCCAGCTTTCCTTGTTGCTGACCCTTCTTGTCTAATCCACGGATCGTGATTCGTGGATTAGACAATCCGTGGTCAGCCGTTTCGATGATTTCGGCGGGGAGAAAAATTTCCGCCGGCAAATCAACTAACCGGCTCAGAAACAAAATCACCAATTCTTGATTGAGTTCGGCCCCAGGATGCTCCTGAAGCATCCATTGATCGTGTTGTTTCACGAGGACGTATTGCTCGTTTGGGGTCTGCACTTCGACCATGGCCAAATCTTTCATTTCCATACCAAAAAATCGCTTATTCTGGAAATAAAATGCTGGACGTGTGAGTGGTTCGAGGATAGCGGGATGAATTTCATACAAGGCTTCGCGTTTCATCACTGTCGCATAGGCTTTTTCAGGGTCATGGTATTGAAAGAGTTGGACCTGGTAGGTGCGGGTGCCCACCGTCAACTTCACGGTGACCTGTCTTGTGGGCGTTTGATCGAGAATTCGCGATTGCTCCTCGCGGTCGTCCACAAAACCCGTGGCTGAAAGGTCACTGAGGTCCATCAGGAGTGTCCCCACCATTGTCTTATCGGCTGCTCCGACGATCGGTTGGGTTAATTTCCAATTTGGTGTCAGGCTATGTACTCCAGCCACCCGCGTGAGGTCCAAGGGGGACTGATTTCGTTCGATTTGAATTCGCACAACATCTTCGCGGTCGAACAACAACAGATCTTTTAAGCGAAAGCTGTTGAGGGATCGTTTGGCAAATGTCATCACGTTCAGCGTGGTTAAAACGACCTGGTTATCTGCCTTCGTTTGGACGTAGAGGGACGGAGCGAAGGGACCCGGGTCCCCAAGGGCAATCTCACTGGATTGCTTGGGAGTTTTCAGGGTCAAGGTGAGATAGGGAGGGTCCAACCCATATTGGGTTAAATTATTCTGGCCGTCTTCGATGAGGCGTTTAATTTTTCCGATCGTGAGAGAACGGAGGACTCGTCGTATCTCCCTTGAATCACCATGAGTCTGAATCGGATAGACGATTTCCCACCGATAGCGGTCATCGCGAGTCATCCGAAAGGTTTCAGTCCGGCTGGCCCAGGTGATCTCTGTAATCTCGCGATCATCAAACGGCAGAAGCTGGCGTTCTTCAGTTTTCAGTTTTTTTAGTTCACGGGTTTGAGGAATATCGATGAGAAGGATGTAGCCCCCTAGAGCACAAACGAGCAAGCCTAAGATAATCGTGACCCTCGTAGGGTTTATCATGCTACAGATTTCGCCGTCTCTTCCAAACGGAGAGACCTAATGAGAGGGTAAGGAGTGGCAGAAACAAGACTTGAAAAAAGACGAGGGCCTGTTCCTGGGACGGGTTAGGGACAAATGGGTGAAAGGCCGGTTCTTTGGGTGTGAGAGAGATCAACGCATCTTCTCGCGCCAACCATGCGACCGTTTTCAGGAAAAAGTCTGTATTTCCGGGATACGTAAACCATCCGTTCGTCGCAAACGCTGAATTGCCGACGACGATGATGGCGGGGTCCGAATCCGGTTTCTGAGATGGCTCCTTTGGTATGAGGGCTCCTGCAACGGTGAAGGAGCCTTTTGGGTCTACGCCTTCAGTGAATGTGGGTTGGGGAATAGAGAGATCGCGTTCTTCCCAACTTTCTGGTGAGGTCTGAGCTAAAGCGATAAATTGCCAGGGATGATTGTCCGGAGGCTCGAATGAAACCGGTCGTGAAACGGGAAAGATGATGGGACTCGTGAAGTCTTCAGTAATATCGTGGGTGGTAAAGGTGCGAACCATGAGTGCTGTGGGACTGCCTCTTCCCAACCGGTCTTTAGGGTCGGCCAGGATACCAGTTCCCAGATGGAGGCCCCAACCGTTGACTAATGCATCCATTGTTTGGCCATTACTCGGGTCGGTGAGAATCAAGAGGCGCCCACCCTTTTCTATATATTCCGCTATCCAATCTCGATCCGTTTCTGTGAGGGGTTGGTTGGTCGAAGGAATGATCACGGCAGGGGGTGGAGGTGAAAGCGAACTTTGCCAGGGTAGGGTGTCGAGCGCATAACCTTGTTTGGCAAGGGCATCGGCCGCTCGTGACAAGCCAGGCGACTCGGTATCCGTTACACTTTTTTCTCCATGACCAGTGATAAAGACAATGCGTTTTTTCTGATCCCGGGTCACTCTGATCAATGCGTTGGTAATATCTGATTCTGAAGCTCGTTGCACGTAGATTGTTTGTTCCCCACTCTCGATGACCGCCGTATCAATTTTTGCGACGCGGTAGGCTTTCGCTTTGTCCGGTTGGCGTTCGGGGTCGATGAACGTGACCGTGACGGCTGGGCTTTCCTTGTCATAGGTGGTCAGCAGGTCTTGATATGGACCATATCCTGGACTGCCTTCGTGGCTGAAGACAGTAATAGAGACCTCTCGGGGTAGTTGACGGAGGACCTGGTAGGTTTGTCGGCTCAGGGTGAAATTTTTGGTCTCTGAAAAGTCGAATTCTGGAGCATGTTGTGCGGCCAGGTAATTGGCGAGTCCAAGGATAATGCCGGCAAGAAGCAGGGCTCCAAGACTATGAAGGCCGAGTTTTGTCGATCGGTGATGCCCGGATTTCATAAGGCCGATGGTTTTGCCCATAAGAAACCCAGCCAAGCAAAGGGTTCCTATCCCTAGACAAACAGAACTCCAGGGACCGGAAGAGACGAGGGGGAGTACGAGTCCAACCAGGGAGAGCCCAACTCCCACATACCCAAGAGGGGTGGTAAACCGTGTTATTTCCATCGGTATGCATCAATGGCCTGATGGGCCGCAAACCACATGAAGGCCATTCCAGAAAGATAATAAAAGATATCTTTGAATCCTAGTAGTCCTCGAATTAACCGTTCGTAATGTTCGGTGAATGAGATGTAGGACATCACGAGTCCGATCGTGGTGTCTCCAAAAGCAGAACTCAATGCTCCCAATACCCATAGCCCCAGGAGGGTTCCAAAGCTGAGGAATGCCGCGATAATCTGATTTTCGGTCAATGCGGATGCTAGGAGACCGATCGCCAACATTAAGGCCCCTTGAAGAAAAAGGGCCACATAGCCGAGGAGAACCGGTTGCCAATCAAAGGTGGCATAGGCTGAAAGAGTGACAGGAATGAGGCCGGTGAGGACCAATAATCCGGAATAGACGATCAGGACGCTTAAAAATTTTCCTGAGACGATTTCGTTAATGCCAATGGGGGAGGTGAGTAGCAATTCATGGGTACGAAGTTTGCGTTCCTCAGCGAACAGGCGCATGGTGAGTAAAGGAAGAATGATCATCAGGATCAGGTTCATGCTCCGAAAGAGAGGACGGAAAATCATTTCGTTCAAGTTCAATTGCGCGTAGGTGTTTTGAATTTGCATCAATCGCAAGGCCTGATTGCTGGCATTGGCCACGGCCCAGTAGCTCAGCAGACCAACGATGGCGAGGAAAATGGCCCCGATCACGTAGACAACGGGTGATACAAAAAAACATCGTAATTCTTTCGCAATAATGGTTTGAACGGGATTCATTCGATTATGGCTACATGAAGAGTGGTATGTATTAATTCATGAACGAGAGTAGGGGGTATGTTACGCATCGCCCGTCGGCTTTTCACCTTTTGTCAAGACTTTAAACACATCTTCCAGGGTGAGTGATTGCCGGGTCAATTCCAAGAGGCCCGCATTTTTGGACACCACGAGTTTGGTCAAATGTTCTCGAATATCTTGTCCAATCTGTGTTTCGATAGAAAAGGTCTGTGAATCTTTTCCCAGCGATACTCGGAGGACTCCGGGAAGGTTCTCGAGATCATTCTTGAAATCCAGAGGTACGTGTCGTACGGTTAAAGATAGCACTTCGGACTCCCGCAATCGTGCCCCCAACTCTTCGGGGGTATCAACTGCTACGATTCGCCCCTCGTGAATGATGATCACTCGTTGGCAAATAGCTGTGGCTTCCGCAAGCAGATGAGTGCTAAGAATGATCGTGTGGGATCCGGCCAAATTTTTAATGAGATCTCGAATTTCCACGATCTGATTAGGGTCGAGACCGGTGGTGGGTTCGTCCAAAATAAGCACAGGCGGATCGTGGATCAACGCTTGAGCCAATCCCACCCGTTGACGGTATCCACGGGAGAGGTGACCGGTCACCCGATTCCGCACTTCCCCCAGTCCGGTCTTTTCGATGATGGCAGCCATGTGGTGTTTCAACTGGTCAGGGTCTAATTTTTTTAGTCTTCCCACAAACGTGAGATATTCCTGTACCGTTAATTCCAAGTAGAGCGGAGGAGATTCTGGGAGATATCCGATATGTTTTTTGACTTCCCATGGGGTTTCAATACAATCAAAACCGGCGACTCGAACAGTTCCAGAGGTTGGCGGCATAAATCCCGTGAGAATGCGCATGGTTGTGGTTTTTCCCGCCCCATTTGGCCCTAAAAATGCCACAATTTCCCCTTGGTCGATCGAAAAGGAAATATCGTCTAAGGCCGTGTTTGTGCCATATCGTTTTGTCACATGTTGAACCTCAATCATGTCAAAATCTTAAGGAAGAAAGAGTAGAATTGGGTGGAAAATACCGCAGAAAAACATATGGTTAGAGTGCAGATCTTACCCCTGATAAAAAAAACCCGTCAAGGGAGGTCCCAATGAGAAAACCATGACTGGAGGAAATCCGAGGAAAATGAGGGTTTTTCCCAATAATATTGCGGTGAAAAGATTGTAAAAATATTTAGGTGGATATCGACTCAACTTCTAAAATCCATGTATAAATACATAAGTCATGCCTTATTTCCGCCTATTGTCGATTCTTGTGATCGGTCTGTGTATCGGAGGGTGTGGTTCGTCCAAGGGCCGCGTGTCTGTGTTTTCACAAGGAGGGGAAGGAGCGGACACTCACAAGAAAGACGTGGTTATCCAGGCTCAGAAGCCCTATACTCCACCACTTGATATTTCAAAAGAACCGGTTATCCCTGAGCCCGTTAAGCCGGCTCTGCCTATGCCTCTGGAGGAGAGAAAGTCACGTTCGAATGAGCAAAAGGCAAAAGGGGCTCTTCCGAAGCCGGAATCATCTCCGACAATTGGAAAATCGGAAATTTTTGCGCAATCGGCTTATTCCTCTTCGTTGCCCATGCATTTAGGCGATGTGTTTTTTGATTATGATCAGATGGCGATTCGGCCTGATGCCGTGACGACATTGAAAGAAAATGCCAAAATTTTAATGGCGAGATTTCCAGAAAAAAAACTGGTGATTGAAGGTCATTGTGATGAACGTGGAACGGAAGAATATAACCTTATCCTAGGAGAGCGACGAGCGAAGGCTGTGAAGGGGTTTCTCATTGATCTTGGGGTCCCCTCATCAAATATGACGATCATCTCTTATGGAAAGACTAAACCGTTCTGCCATGAACGCACACATGCCTGTCTGCAAGAAAATCGGCGAGCCCATTTTGTTCTTCAGTAAATTATACTTGTCAAAATCACTTCGCCGTTTCTGATCGTTATCCCTCACAACACCTCCCCCTTTTGAGTTATTGTTTCTCTTTGCAGTCGGGGCTACTCTGACTCAAACGAAGGTGTGGACAAGACTTTTTCATTTTCTCTTGAGGGGAATCCATGAAATTCGCGGGTGTGACGCTTATCCTTTTTTTTGCCCTCGCTGGTGTTGGCCAGGCTGAAATTTGGGAATTCCAATGTACGGAGGCCGTCTCCCTTCTTAAGGCCGCCCAAGATCGAGTCGTCCGAAAGCATGATCAACTTCAAGAAGCCAAATTTAGCCTTCGGCATTCTCCAGAGACCTTTGATGGTTGTAAGCGAAGTCGAGTGGGGTTTGATGGAGGGAAAATTTATTGCGTGAAACACCAATCTCAGAATGGTGAATTGATAAAGGATATCTTAGTCGCTCAACAAAGTTTAGACACCTCAATTAAGCAGTTTCATCAAAAGGTTCAGGCCTTCCTCAGGTCCTGCCCTCAAAATCGATAGTGTTTTTCTCTAATAGTCGTATTCGTTGAATAGATGGAGACTTTATTAAGAAGGCCTATGCTTGTCCTTTTCTGCATCTCGTAAATCTCCACTCCTTTTTGAATTCCTGGTCTACTGTTCTTCCAAAATTTTTTATTGAATTCTCCACAAAAGGGATTCCCCCTGACGTAGAAGTGGGGTAAGGTTTATGGTATTTTTCATTAAGTAGGATTTTTTTTACGAATTCTTCCTATGTATGCCTTCAAGAAATTACTGGCTCCCATTCTTTCACCTCTCTCGGTGTGTATCGCGTTAATCAGCATTGGGATGTTTCTTTTATTCAAGACCCAAAAAGGAAAACTTGGTAAAACTCTCCTGGTCTGTGGGTGGGTGCTGTTGGTTGCGGTGAGTTACGAAGCATTCTCCGGAAGAATGCTTCAAACTCTTGAATGCCAGTACCCTTCCTTGGATATTGCCAAGACTCCGGATCCTTTAACCGGAAAGGCTCCCCTCCACTCGGTGAAGTGGGTGGTCGTGTTGGCGGGGGGGGTAAAAGACAAGCAGGATTTACCCTATCAATTACAAATTTCTCACCATTCCCGGGTGAGGCTCATGGAGGGTATTCGCATTCATCGAGCCATTCCTGGGAGTAAAATTCTTCTGACGGGAGGTATTGGTTTTAAAAAAGGGCCTCCGGAGGCCACCACGATTAGTCGTGTCGCTGAAGAATTGGGTGTCAAACGGAAAGATATGGTCCTAGAGGTCCAATCACGAGATACAAAAGATCATCCTCGGTATGTCCAAAAGATCGTTCAAGATGATCCCTTTATTCTTGTCACGAGTGCCTTCCACATGCCACGGGCTATGGGGCTGTTTAGGAAGCAAGGGCTTACGCCCATTCCTGCACCAACGGGACATTGGAAGCCCCCAGATTCCTTGTGGTCGCGAGATAACTTCTATCCTTCATCCGGAGCCATCCGGATGGCAGAATTGGCCTATCATGAATATATGGGGATAGTTTGGGCCTGGATTCGAGGACAAATCTAAATTTTTGTCTCCTAATCCTCATTAGCCCAGTACACAATTTTTATCTTATATTAATAACCTTTCCCGTGTTTAAGTATATTGGACTAGTATAAAAATCTTAATACATTTTAAGGCGAGGTTGTCCGATAAAAAATACTACGAAACAGGAAGCAAGGTTTTTCCCTCAATCAGGAATTTAAGAACATGATGGGGTTTTGATGAGCAAAAATGAACGTCCACCTATAGCGGTCTTACTCGCGTTTTTTCTAGTCTGGTTTTTGGGGGGATGTGGAATCTGGGAAGGTCCAGCTTACCCAGATCATTCTTCAACAAGAGCTGAGGAGATTTGTCACCCCTATGGTAATTGCAGTCAGGGCAGGTGGATTGGGCCTGACGGATCATCCTTGAACTCGGAGAATGCTTACCAAGATTGTCAGGGAAGGATCGACGGAAGAAACAGCGATTTTTGGTGGAAGGACTCGGTCTCTCGGGGGTTAGAAGCTAATCGGTGTATGAGGGAGGAGGGTTATACCCTCAAACAATAATTGACTCTCTCACTATATGTTCGGTCGCATCTGGGTAATTCCCGTCGTTTCTTTATAGGGTATCGCTAAAAGGAACTTGTAGGAGTTTCCAAGCGATGAGCTGATTCAACCTTATCCCTCCAAGCCATTGGTATCTGTAGCCGTTACACAAATTTTGACTTGAATCGATTCACGTTTCCCAAGGCTAAAGGGAACAGTTTCTTTGATCTTTCCCCCTCCTTCAGGGCTTGACGCGGGAATATCTTTAAATTTGATGTATCCTTTTCCGAAATCCTGGTAAATGGTAGTCTTGGCTAGATTCGTCAGCGGTTTCCCATCGGCTTTCGTCGTGGGCTCTTCATAGGAAACGGTAACCTGTGGTTTGGAGGCCTTGACCGTTATCGAAGCCGATGTGACGCACTGCATGGTATTCCTTCTTGCCTGAATGTTTGAGGGTTGAGGCGCAGGTTGTTTTTTTGTGGGAGAGGAGGGAGTTGTTGATTTAACGACTCGAGGAAGTCTGTTTTGTTGTGGAGGCTGCGATCGGGAGGGAGATTTTTTTTGTGGTTTTTTACGTGGTGACTTGGGTTTTGGAGAGGAACCATGTGAAGGAACGCAAGATGGACGTAACCAACATAATGTCAGATCCAGGTTTTCTTTAGCCTCTTGGGATGTGCATCCCAAAAGGTTCATCAGAAACAAGGCTAAAGCCAAATGAAGAAAGAGTCGGAAGAACATTCCTGGAAAATTCATCCCCAGACCGGCCTGCTCAAATTTTCATTCGTGGAAGGCGCGACCATCACTGGTCCTCACCAATTTTCATGATATTGTAATGGGATTGAGGGCTTAGTGGAATACAAAAACATGGTCAAGGAGATTTTCACCGTGTTGCATACATTGACTGAAGGATCTTTTGATGAATAAGAGGACCCGTATTTCTTCTAAAGATACATCCTATAAAAGCCTTGCCGGGACCGTCACCGCAAATGGGCGAAAAAAGGCACGTTCGTGGTCAGTGCTTCGAGAGAAATTGCGCGGAATGAAATTATTCGCGACAGACGTGGATGGGGTACTGACGGATGCGGGGATGTATTATGGTGAGACGGGAGAGGAAATAAAAAAATTTCATACCCGGGATGGGATGGGTATAAAGCTGTTGCAAGACGAGGGAGTGATCACGGCGATTATCACCATGGAAAACACCAAAATTGTGGCTCGCCGAGGGAAAAAGCTTGGGATTCCTGAAGTCTTTCAAGGTATCAAGGATAAGGTTGGGGTGTTGCGGCTCTTGTCAAAAAAATACCGCATTCCTTTTGAGCACATGGTGTATATGGGCGATGATGTGAATGACTTAGGGGCTCTTCAACAAGTCGGTTTTTCTGCTGCTCCGTTTGATTGCGTTGGTCAGGTTGGGGAGGTTGTGGACTATATCTGTCAAAAGAAGGGAGGAGAGGGGGCTGTTCGGGAGGTGATTGACATGATTTTGTTGGCCCAGGAAGAGTAAATTGATGGAAGAAATTTCATTTGTCCCTACCAATGCCCGAAAGAGATGAGAGGCAAGGAATGCTCACTTTTGTGATGAAGCAGTTGAGTGCAGCGTCCGGTATCAGAAAGAAAATGGGTAGGCTATGAAGTCACATACATACGGCGTCATTCTGGCTGGTGGAAGTGGGACTCGGTTTTGGCCACTGAGTCGGGAACGGTTTCCCAAACAATTGCTGCAAATTATTGGAGAAGGCACGCTTCTTGAACAGACTTTTGAGCGACTGATCCATGCCCTTCCCCCTCACCACATTACATTGGTCACCAATGAGATCCAAGCGGAGGCCATTAAACTGCAATTGGTACAGTGGAAAGAGGAATTAGAGGGGAATGTGTTGGTGGAGCCGGAGGGACGGAATACGGCACCAGCCATCGCACTGGCTGCCCTTCAATTACTCTCCCGCGATCCTGAAGCTATTATGGTCGTTGTTCCAGCCGATCATGTCGTGCAATCACCTCGAAAATTTACTCAGGCTGTGAAATTTGCCGTTGAATTAGCCCAAAAGGAATATTTAGTGACGTTCGGTGTTCGGCCGACTCGTCCCGAAACGGGATATGGGTATATCCAACCCCGGAAAAGAACACGTGTGGGATCCAAAGGGAAATTGGACGGGTATCGGGTCGAACGTTTTGTGGAAAAACCTGATTTGCCGACGGCAAAGCGATATGTTCGTTCTGGGAATTATTTTTGGAATGCTGGAATTTTTGTCTGGAAAGCTTCGACAATCTTACGAGAACTGACGGCACACCAATCTCGTTTTCAAAAAAGTCTGAACGACCTTGGTCGAAAAATGGGAACTGAGGCATTTGCTCCTCACCTTCGTAAGGTTTACCCCAAATTGCCGAGCCTGTCGATCGATCATGCTGTGATGGAGCATTCTGAAAAGAGTGTCGTCGTGCCCGTAGATTTTGGATGGTCGGATGTGGGGAGTTGGGGGAGCCTTGAGGAAGTGGCCCCTCAGGATAAATCCGGAAACGTCAAAAATGGAAATATTTTTGATATGGGAAGTGAACAATCGGTGTTGTTCGCCGATCGCCGTGTGGTGGCCACCATCGGTCTGAAGGATATGGTCGTGGTCGATACTCCCGATGCGACGCTCATCTGCCCAAAAGATCGGGCACAAGACGTGAAGGGAATGGTGAATATCCTTAAAGAACATGGTGCCCCAGAGCATTTGGAACATCGAACCATCAGGCGACCTTGGGGTTCCTATACGGTTTTAGAAGAGGGTAAGGGCTATAAAGTGAAACGAATAGAGGTAGAGCCAGGGAAAAGACTTTCTCTCCAGTGGCATCGTCAGAGGAGCGAACATTGGGTCGTCATCGCCGGGATCGCTCAGGTCACCTGTGGGGATAAGGAGTATCAACTTCGTGCTGGCGAGAGTACCGGCATTCCCCGAGAGGTCCCTCACCGACTCGGGAATCCGGGAGATACCGTGTTAGAGATCATTGAAATTCAAAATGGGGCGTATTTAGGTGAGGATGATATCGTTCGCATTCAGGATGATTTTCAGCGTTCGACTCCCTCAGGTTAATTGACGGTGATCTAAAGGATTAGTGATGGGAATTTTTCGAGAGTATGATATTCGTGGAATCGTCGAGCAGGAGTTGCTTCCGTCTGTCGTCGAGCGCATCGGTCAAGCCTATGCTACCTTGGCTCGAGACCGGGGCGTGAGAACTGTGGCAGTCGGACGGGATGGGCGTCTATCGTCCCCTATGCTTCATGAGGCATTGCTAAAGGGATTGACCAGTTCCGGTCTGAATGTTTTGGACATCGGAGTCTGCGCCACTCCGTTGTTATACTTTTCTCTCTTCCATTGTGACGTGCAAGGGGGAATTATGATCACTGGAAGCCATAATGCTGCCGAATACAATGGGTTTAAAAT
This sequence comes from Nitrospirales bacterium, assembly GCA_965223275.1. Taxonomy (GTDB): domain Bacteria; phylum Nitrospirota; class Nitrospiria; order Nitrospirales; family UBA8639; genus Nitrospira_E. The sequence goes on along the minus strand of OZ244992.1, from coordinate 343,468 downwards.
GTGTGTGGGAACCGAGGCCTTATATGGGCAAGACATTCAGGCCCTTCAGGCCCTCTATGAAAAGGGTGTCTTTTCTTCGGGACATGGAACGATTGAATCCTTTTCTATTATTCCTGAGTATCTGGAATTTTTAGGAAAACACTTTGGGACCGTTGAGGGAAAGATCCCTCATGTGGTTGTCGATTGTGGCAATGGAGCGGCTTCGCTGATGGCGACTCAGGCGCTTGAGCAATTAGGATGTCGAGTGACGAAGTTATACTGTGACCTCGATGGAACCTTCCCCAATCATCATCCGGATCCAACGGTAGAAGAGAATATGGCGGATCTGATTCACGCGGTGGGGGAATCAGGTGCCGATTTAGGGATTGGCTATGATGGGGATGCGGATCGAATCGGGGTTATCGATGAAAAAGGGCAGATTCTCTGGGGTGATCGTTTGTTGCTCCTCTTTGCCAGGGATGTCTTGGCTGATCATCCCGGTTGTACGTTTATTTCCGAAGTTAAAGCCTCGCAAGTTTTGTATGATGACATTCACAAGCGTGGTGGCCGGGCTGTGATGTGGAAAACAGGGCATTCGATCATCAAGGCCAAAATGAAAGAGGAAAAAGCTCTTTTAGCGGGTGAGATGTCTGGCCATGTATTTTTTGCAGATCGGTATTTTGGGTATGATGATGCGATTTATGCCTCTTGTCGGCTCATTGAGATTTTAGCCAAGACTAGCTCTCCTCTTTCTGTTCTCTTATCTGATGTTCCACAGACGATGGTGACCCCGGAAATTCGCGTCGATTGCCCCGATGATCAAAAATTTCATGTGGTCAAAGATGTGGCACAACAATTTCAATCGCTGTTCGCGGGTAACGGAAAGGAGCCAACTTCTCAGAATTCTGTGGATTTGTCCATTCGGAATATCATCACGATTGACGGCATCCGGGTAATTTTCAAAGAAGGATGGGGTTTGATTCGCGCTTCAAATACCCAACCGGCTCTCGTTCTCCGGTTTGAGGCAAATTCTGAACCTGCCTTGTTAGCCATCCGCACCTTTATGGAAGAACAGCTGAGGATGGTGCAATCCCGATTGATTACGGAGGAATCTCTCTCCTCTTAAACCATATTTTCAGGTGTTCCAATAGCACGCATACACATTTTGTGACGGGGATCACATGAAGTTCCTTTGTCATTAACGGGTATGTGGCCTTTTTACTCTTCCCCAAAACCCAATTTCAAAAAAAGCCAGAAATCTCGCTCGATTTCGTTGCTCCTTTAAGAAGAAAGACCTATAATGGAAATCTCCTAGTAAAAAAATTAGGAGTTCACCTACCTATGGGTACCTTCCCATTAGAAAGCTGCACGATCAACGTCTTCGTATGGAAGGGCGGACGTCAGTTGGTATCAAAAAGATGGAATGTTGGCCATTTTTATTCCTGTAATCCTTGGACTGTTTTGATAGATGTTATAGCCGCGTAGTGGTTTTGTTTTTTTTGCTAAAAATTGTGGCCTTTGAGGGTGCTGGTTATCCAGGATGAGAGTTAGCCACTGCATCTTATTCCATAGGATCTCTCAAGTTGTTTCCCTCAGGCCATATGTACGCTGTAGCAAATGCGAACGTTCACCGTCGCTCAAGTCACTCCTACAGGACTTCACCAACGGATTCCATTATTCATGGGAAGTTAATGAAACCTAAGCCGAGCTGAGGATTCTGTTCAGTTCGCCTGGCAGGCCTAAGGGAAAAGGAGAACCACCTATGGTTGGACGATTAATGTTCCTCCTCATTGGCGCAGGGCTTGGTATGGCCCTTGGTTGGAGTATGGCGGGTGCTGTCTCACATGAAACTTGGATTAGCGCTGGTATAGGGTTGGGAATAAGCGGGGTCATCCTCAGTTTTGAACAGAAGCTGAAATCGTTGCCCTTTCCGACTGTATTTTGGGGAGGCCTCGGCCTATTCGGCGGATTGCTCGGGGCGGCGGTTTTGGGGCAACTATTGGGAATTTTTCAATCGGGGTCTCCATTTTCCACCATTGTCACTTTGGGGCTATTTTTGTCCTTTCCTTTTTTTGGTCTTCTGATGGGAAGTCGTTATGGAGGGGATGGGTTAAGCAGCGGTACCGCTGGCATGAATAGTGGGGGAGCTGAACCATCGGTCAAACTTTTGGATACGAGTGTGATCATTGATGGGCGCATTGCTGATTTATGTGAAACGGGGTTTATTGAGGGCCGACTCGTCGTGCCTCATTTTATCCTGCAGGAGTTGCAGCACATTTCCGACTCCTCGGATGGGTTAAAGCGAGCGAGAGGGAGACGAGGGCTGGATATCTTGAACGTGATCCAAAAAATGACCTCAATACAAGTTGATCTTATTGAAGATGATTTTCCACACGTAAAGGAAGTAGATACAAAGCTAATTGAGCTGGGTAAACAAATGGATGCCAAGGTTCTGACGAATGACTTTAACTTGAATAAGGTCGCGGGTATTCAAGGGGTCCAAGTGTTGAATATCAACGATCTCTGTAATGCGCTCAAACCGGTGGTTCTGCCAGGTGAAACCATTCGCGTGTTCGTGCTCAAGGAGGGTAAAGAAGCCGGACAAGGAGTGGCGTATTTAGATGATGGAACGATGGTAGTGGTGGATCATGCCAAAAAATGGATTGGGAAAAACGTTGAGGTCGTCGTGACCAGTGTGCTGCAAACCAGCGCAGGTCGGATGATTTTTACGCGGCTCAAGGAAGAATCCGAACGAGAGGAGTTAAGCTTCGCGCGTGTCTAGGTCGGTTATGGCCGTTGTTCCCGCTGCCGGGCAGGGGACACGAATGGGTCAGGGAACCCCAAAACAATACCGGACGTTGGGTGGTCTTCCCCTTCTTGTCTATTCTCTTCGCACTCTTCAGCAAGTTGATCTTATCACCGACATCATCCTTTCCGTACCCGAATCGGATCTCGATTATTGTTGGGAGCACATCATTGCTCCTCATGGGTTGAAAAAAGTCACTCAGATTGTGAAGGGCGGTGCCCGAAGGCAGGATTCGGTCCGACAGGGCCTATTGGCCATTACGAAAAACCCGGATGTGGTGCTGATTCATGATGGTGCTCGTCCTTTTATTCAGGAAGACACCATTCGTCAGGTCATTGAGAAAGCCGATTCCGTTGGTGCGAGTGTGGTGGCCCTTCCGATGCAAGATACTATTAAGCGCGTCAATGACCAAGGTATGATCCAGGAAACGCTCAATCGTGAAGAAGTGTGGCAAATTCAAACGCCGCAAGCCTTTCGTTTCGATCTCTTAATGACCGGGCACCGTCAGGCAGAAAAGGAGGGGTGGGATGTCACGGATGATGCGGCGCTTATCGAAAAAATGGGGTATCCTGTTTCAGTCGTAAGGGGTGATGCTTGGAATATGAAAATTACGACTCCCCAGGATTTACTCATAGGAGAGGCCATTATCCACATGCGGGAGAAAAAGCTCTAAGATTCCATGAACGGAAATGGTTGGTAGAGCGTTAAGGAACATGTATGAAAATTGGTCAGGGTTATGATGTTCACCCCTTGAAAGAGGGACGATCACTGATTCTCGGTGGGGTCACGATTCCTCATACCCATGGGTTGGATGGTCATTCTGATGCCGATGTCTTGACCCATGCCATTTGTGATGCCTTGTTGGGTGCTATGGGGGCGGGCGACCTTGGTACCCGGTATCCCAGTTCGGACCCAGCTTATAAGGACCTGTCCAGTATGGTGATGCTCAAGAATGTTGTCGAATCCATGAGGGATAAAGGGTGTAGGTTAAACAACCTCGATACAGTGATTTTGGCCCAAGCCCCAAAACTTTCCCCGTATCTTCCTGAGATTCGGGAGCGAGTGGCACGGGAACTCTTGGTAGAGTTGGACAGAGTGAATGTGAAAGTCAAAAGTGGTGAGGGTATTGGAATGATTGGACGAGCAGAAGGCATTGCAGCCCTCGCGATCTGTCTGCTCACCGAATAAGAGGCCGTTTTTCCCGAAATTGTCCGTCTTCTTTCTCCCCAGTCGCATACGTATATAATCGCGCCTTCAGGCCTTTACTTTCGAAGAAAAAAGTAGGCAGGATAAGAATAATTCTCATTGGCTGGGGGTGAGAACGTGTTGAGGAATTTGTAACGTGATTCGAGATATTGCTCAAGACTTGCAGGCGGTGTTTGACCGGGATCCTGCCGCGACCAGTCGCATAGAAGTGTTTTTGACGTATTCCGGGTTTCACGCCCTGTTGGCTTTTCGCATGTCGCATTGGTTGTATCGGAAAGGTGTTCCCCTTTTACCCAGAATGATTTCTCAGCTTGCCCGATGGTTGACCGGAGTTGAGATTCATCCAGGGGCGAGCATTGGAACCGGGTTTTTTATCGATCATGGAATGGGTGTTGTGATCGGAGAGACTACTGAAATTGGAGATTATGTGACGTTATTTCAGGGAGTGACGTTGGGGGGGACAGGAAAGGATCGCGGAAAGCGGCATCCAACGTTAGGGAAGCACGTAGTGGTTGGGGCAGGAGCGAAAGTCCTGGGAGGAATTTCGATTGGAGATAATGTCAAAATCGGCGCGAACGCGGTTGTGCTTCGATCCGTTCCACCAAACTCCACTGTCGTTGGGAATCCCGGAAGGGTGGTGAGACTTGAAGGGGAGCGAATCCCCGAAGCGACCATGGATCATACGAATATTCCTGACCCTATCGCTGAACGATTTGAATCGATGGAACAAGAATTGTTGGTTTTGAGAAAGAAGTTGGAGGAATCTGATGGCATGTCCTGAAACGTCACTTATCCGGTTAAGTGGAAGGTTGGGGAAGAGAAGTTGATGTAGGGATGATTGTTGTCATTACCTGCTTGGTTCTTTAAACTAAAATGATCCCCTTATGATGAAAAAATCTAAAAAATCTCATTGAAGCGTGGAGGATATCCTGTGAGCCAATCTGTGTGTATGACACCTCGTGTACGGGAAATTTTGAACAATTACGCTGGAAATTCGCCAGGCATCTTAACGAATCTTGCCCGATTGCTCATGAGTGGGACGCTAGGAGGAACCGGCAGATTGGTCATTCTTCCCGTCGATCAGGGATTTGAGCATGGTCCCGCGCGGAGCTTTGCACCCAACCCGTCAGGCTATGATCCTCGGTTTCATTTTCAGCTGGGGATTGATGCAGGGTGTAATGCCTATGCCGCCCCCTTGGGGTTTTTGGAAGCCGGAGCGGCCGAGTTTGCGGGTCAAATTCCACTCATTTTGAAATTAAATAACAACGATTCTCTGTTCTCGAGCAAGGACCCTAATTCTGCCGTGACAGGTAGTGTCCGTGATGCCTTACGATTGGGATGCTGTGCGATTGGATATACGATTTATCCCGGTTCGGCGCATAGCCAGGAAATGTATCAACATTTGCGAGAAATTGCACAAGAAGCGAAATCCTATGGACTAGCAGTGGTCGTGTGGTCGTATCCTCGAGGGGCAGGGTTGAGTAAAGAGGGGGAAACAGCCATCGATGTCGTAGCCTATGCCGCGCAAATTGCTGCCCAATTGGGTGCGCATATAATTAAGGTTAAAGTCCCCTCGGATCATCTGGAGCAGTCTGCGGCCAAGAAAGTGTACGAAGCAGAAAAGATTCCTATCAGTTCTCCTGCGGAACGCATTCGACATGTGGTACAGAGTGCCTTTGATGGCCGACGGATTGTGATTTTTTCTGGGGGAGCCAAAGGCGAAGATACCAAGATTTTTGACGAAGCCCGAGCCATCCGTGATGGGGGAGGCTACGGCTCGATCATCGGGCGCAACTCGTTCCAACGCCAAAAGCCTGAAGCCCTCAAGTTTCTTGACACCGTCATGCGAATCTATTCAGGTGATCTCGCCTAATCCTTAAGCGGCAGTTGGCCGTGCGCTCATTTAAATCAGTGGGGTTCTGTGGTTTCCCTTCCCTTGCTGGTCGTACAAGGGATATTCTCATTGGCCATGAGTTGGCCGAACTCCTGATCCTTTGGATTCAATAGAAGACTTCCCGTAAATACAGCCCCTGTGGAGGAGCCGTTTTCCCAGCTGCCTGTCGATTTCGAGCTGCTAAGACGTCCTGTAACGAATTCGGAGATCGCTTCTCCTGTCCCACCTCTACCAATGTCCCGACGATATTTCTCACCATTTGCTTGAGAAATCGGTTGCCTCGAATGGAAATGACCAGGTGAGATTCTGAGAGTTCTAAGGAACAGGTGGAAATGGTACAGATCGTCTGTGACGTACTGGCTCGAGGACCTTGAAAGGATCGGAAATCATGGGTTCCGGTAAGGGAGTTCAACCCTTGTCGGATTGCTGGGATGTTTAATTTTGGAAAGAGGTGCCAGGCACGATAGTAGTCCAATGCCGTACGCGATGAATGGAGATGAATGCGGTATTCGTAAATTTTTTCTTTGGCATCCCGTTGGGCATGAAAGGAATCGGGAACGATCCGGCTTGTGATTATACTAATGTCATATGGTAGATATCGATTCAGAGCCCTGGCCCATTGCTGTTCTGGCAACGTCATGCGGCTAGAAAAGCTCGCAACCTGTCCTGAGGCATGGACGCCGGCATCCGTCCTGCCGGCTCCGACGATGGAAAGTCTTTCCTGTGTGATACACGTCAAGGCTTCTTCAATTTTTCCTTGAATAGTTTCTTGATTCGGTTGCCGTTGCCAACCTGCATAGTGCGTTCCGTCATATTCAATGAGTAGTTTTAGCTTTGGCATGCCTTCTTTCTACCGAAAGAGTAGGGGAGATGCAATGCCAAGGGTCCCGAAGAGACAAATATGACCGGAGTTCAAAATGAGTGGGTAAAGATCAGATTAGCGAGAGGCGGTGCGGAGGGGAGTCAGGTACGCGTTCAATCCCTTATAAATTCCTCGGGCCATGCGTTTTTGATATTTGGCCGTCTTCAGCAATTTTTCTTCTTTCGGATTGGAAATGAAAGCGACTTCTGCCAACACGGCCGGCATGGTGGTCATACGAAGAACAAAAAATGGAGCCGTCTTTACTCCATGATCCTTCACTTTGTAGTAGGAGCGGAGGTGTTTGACGAGGGCTTTTTTGGTGACCCAGGCTAATTCCTGAGAGTCCTCGATTTTTTTGTCGTTGAGTTTGTCTGCCAGGATGAATTGCCAGGCTGGAGCGTTCTCCTGAAGAGGGGTGCCATTTTCTCTGGCGGCGACTTCGAGTGCCCGTGGATCGCTTGCCTCTCCAAAGTGGTAGAGTTCAAGCCCTTTGATGCTTGATTTTTTATGAGAATTGATATGAATGGAAATGAACACATCGGCCTTGTGTTTATTGGCAAATTTGGCTCGATCTTCCAATTTGACAAACACGTCCGAGTTCCTGGTCATGAGGACCTTAGCAGAGGAATTTTTCTTTAAGTATTCCCGTAAATGACGGGCAATATTGAGGACGATATCTTTTTCCCTGGTTCCCTTCTTTCCAGATGCTCCTGGGTCTTTCCCTCCATGGCCCGGATCGATAACCACCACCACTTGTTTCTCAGCTGATGGTTGGGGTGGTTTGGGTTGGGAACGAAGGGCTGCCTTCTGTTTGGACCGGCTCCTTGTGGGTTTAGATGGGGGCGCCTTATGTGCTTTCGCGGAGGTCGGTTTTGGTGGTTTGGCTTTTGGTGATGGAGTTTTTGGGGCTTTTCCAGGATACAGGTCTAACACCAGTCGTGGCGGTTTTTCTAAGGCATACCATTTATAGGCTTTCCATCCCTCGATAGGGACCGTGAGCACTACAGAGCCGGATTTTGTTTTTTTGGCTTCAAGGTTTAAGGGGAAGGTCGGCCGCCGAATTTTTTCCGTTGCCCGTTTCGTAATACGGGTTTTAGGAATTTCAAGCTGAAAGTTTTTGGGAGTTCGACGGTCTTTGGGCGTCACGAGGACCTGTTTGGTTAGGTCCAAGACCACGCGTGTAAATTTTTTATGTCGGTGCGCGCGTATATTCTTGATGGAAGGTTGTTGGCTTCCTTTTCTGACTAAATGAAGATGGGTGGACGGTTCCCAAGATGGAAGCGTGAGGTGAAGGGATGAGGCTCCTACTTGAAGAGGAAGAACAAGGAGGAGAAACCAAGTACTCGCTTTAAAGTAACGCATGTATTATGGGGGTTTGATTCAGGGATAATCACTTTATTTTTTCGCAGATGTTTGCGCTCTTGTCAAGTTGAGAGGTGTTCTCAAGCAGAAGAAATACCACGATTGGTTTCTTCTATGGTATGGTGAGTGCGGCCAGGTACTGAAGTCATGAAGCCGAAATATTTTGTCATTGATGGGTACAACGTCCTAGGGGCAATGGGGTGGCCTCCAGATAAAGTCTTACAGTCTGAGGGTAAAATCGTAGATGAATTTCTTGTTGAATTGAGTGCGTATGCCCAAAGGGTTCATACATCAATGACGGTCATCTTTGATGCGTGGCGTCAACGAGGAAAAACTCGACAGGTTCAACATCGAGCCGGAGTTACCGTCATGTATTCCAGCGAAGGGGAACGTGCAGACCACATTCTTCAGCAAATTCTCCGTAAATGTGGAAAAGATGTGGGAATTGTCTCTTCCGACCATGAGGTCTTGCAAGTAGCCAAAGCTCATGGTGCGTTTATCATGCGGTCTCAGGAATTTGTCAGAAAGATTTCCGCTACCCCACGCCTACCTGAATCACGACGGTCTGTGGGAGGACAGGTGGCCATCAAGGAGGAAGAACACAGCATCTCTCCTAGAAAAGAGAAAAAGGGGAATCCCAAAAAGTTGCCAAAAAAAATGCGACAGCGAAATCGAATTATGGGAAAATTTTAAATAATCGTTGAGCGTTTTCCGTAGTCAGTTGGGCAATTTTTTCTAAGGCATGCTGTGAATCCCCATATTTGATCTCCGCAATCTGTTGTGCAACGAATTTCACGTAAGACGATTCGTTGCGTTTTCCACGAAAAGGGACTGGAGTGAGGTAGGGACCATCAGTTTCGATGAGTAATCGGTCCTCAGGAATGGTGTGGATGATCTCTCGTAATGGTGTGGCATTTCGAAACGTGATAATCCCCGAAAAGGAAAGATAAAAGCCTAGATCAAGTGCTCCCTGAGCTAATTCGGAGTCTTCAGAAAAACAATGAATCACTCCTCCCAGCTTGTCGGCACTTTCTTCGCGTAAAATGGTGAGGGTATCCCGTTGAGCCTCACGCGTATGGATAACCAAGGGGAGGCCGAGGGTGTGAGCGAGTTGAATTTGTTCGCGAAACCGTTGACGTTGTATTTCTCTGGGGGAATGATCATAGTGGTAATCGAGGCCGATTTCTCCAAATGCCACAACTTTGGGCTGACTGCCAAGTTGGGAAAGTTCCTTGTACCAATGTGATTCAATGCGTTTCACTTCATGGGGATGAACGCCGACTGTGCAATAGACATTGTCCTTTTTTTCGGCGAGATTGACAGCGGCTGTACTGGTGGATAAATCGCATCCGATCGTCACAAATGCATGGACCCCGGAATCTTCGGCCCGTTGAAAGACCTCCTCGCGATCTTTATCGTACCGAGGATCGTCTAGGTGGACATGGGTGTCGATGAACATGAAGGTATCCTTTCTCGTAAAAACGCGTACGATTGTATCATAGAGTGTTTGATCTCGCAGGAAATGCGTCCGTTAGTGACCCATACGGAAGGTTTTCGATGATGGATGAAACGATTTTTAGGCTGGTTAACGGAATGGTCGGGCAGTATGACCTGATGGATTGGGTCATGTATCAGAGTTCTCAAGAGAGTAATTTGCTCTTTCCGGTCATTCTTGCCATCGGATATTGGTGTTGGGTGAAATGGACTGAAGCACGATGGGGAATTCCTTTTCTTGGTGGGATCGTGGGGGTTGGTGATTTTATCGGTGGGCAAGCAAAATGGTTGATCGGGCGTCCCCGACCTTGTCAGGTTTTGACGGAGATTCAAGAATTAGTGGGATGTGGAGGCACGTTTAGTATGCCCTCCAATCATGCAGTCAACTCTAGCGCGGCAGTGGGATTTCTGGTGGTGTTGTACCCTTCTTTGGGTTGGATTCTTTGGCCCCTTATGGGGTTAATTGGATTTTCCCGTATTTATGTCGGGGCCCATTATTTGACCGATGTCATGATGGGTTGGCTAATGGGATTGGCATTGGGAGGAGGTGTCGCGCTTATTCTGAAAAAGAAAATTTTCGCGCATCGCTGAGCGGTGCGTATCATTTGAAATAACGGCTAGTGAGGATGTGCATGGGGCAGGGCTGGCTCACTCAGAGAATCTTTGTTGAGGTGATTGAGATCGCAATGGAGATCTTCTTTTTCGCGGCATTGTGTTTCGACTTGGATCGTCACATGGTGAATGTGAAATTTTCGTGAGATCATGGACTGAATATGTTCCAAAAGATGATCCTTGTCATGGTGCATGCGGCTGTCTACCAGAACATGGCATGTCAGCATCACAATCCTCGGCTCCACGGCCCAAATATGTAAATCGTGCACTTTTTGTACCCCTGGGATATTCTCCAAATTTTTGACGATGGAGGAGGGATGAATATGGGATGGAGTGGACTCAAGTAGGATATCCAATGATTCTCGAAAGAGTGGCCAACTCCCTTTAGTGATCACCCCCACCAACACTAAACTGATCAAAGGATCAAAAATTGGCAAATCGGTCAGAACGATGGCCAAACCACAAAGAATGACCCCTAAGGACATCCAAGCATCCATGAGCATATGGAGAAATGCTCCGCGAATGTTTATATCCTCTTTGGCTCCTTGCCGAAGAAGCAGGGCGACTCCGAGATTGGCGAGTAAGCTAACGCCTGCGATGACCATCACCCAAAAACCGGGAATGGGGGCTGGTGCCAGGAGCCGGTAGATGGCAAAGGCCCCGATCAAGACCGCTGTAATAATTAAGGTCAAACTGTTCAAGAATGCGGCAATGGTGCCTGCCCGATGGTATCCGAAGGTTTTATGCTCAGTCGCAGGATAGCGGGCCAATTGATGGGCGTAGAGGGCCAAAAACAGGGCTCCTTGGTCGATGAGATTATGGCTGGCATCGCTCATGAGGCCAAGGCTGTTGGTCACATATCCACCCACAAATTCTGCCACAATGATGACTCCATTCAGGACTAACCCGAGTTTCAGCCGAAAGGTCAAAGGGGAGGTGGAAAGAAGTGGCCCACTCATGAATACATGTCTTTTTTTCTGATGGAAAGGAAAGAAAAGATGAGCGCAAACACCCTTATTCAACCCCAGAATAGATAATTGGGGGTGGAAGGGTGGACCATGGCAACAATGTTCCGGGAAGAGACGCTATGGTTAGCCGTCTAGACCGTCGGGTCGGATGCTAATCCTCAAAAATTTCCTGAGCGGGCGTTTTGACCGACTGTTTGGTAGCATCGACGGCTGTGTGAACCCGCGCAGCAGCGTGTCTCATCGTGTCCTTGGCTTCCTGGGACCAAGCATTGACGGCTTCTTTGGTTTGTGCTGCCATATCGGCGAATTCGTCCTGTGCGGTCTTGGCTCCTCGAGACAAGCGTGAGCGGAGCTTGGAGCCTGATTCTGGTGTGAGCATAATGGCCGTTCCGGCCCCTAACAAAAACCCAGCGATAAAGACGAACGTATTGACCCAACCAGTGTCTTGATGCATGGATTCCTCAGCCATGATGGGGTTCCTCCCTTGAATCGATCGAAGCGTGGTCTTTGGCCGCCCGGGATCCGGCTACAGCGGCCATCAGGGCGCTGCCAAGTAACACGCCCGAAGCAAAGATGAGACTGTACGATAACCCGGTTCGTAATTCGGGCCAGGTATCTAACACCCGTTTCCAGAGCGGGAGATCCTCTGAAAAATGAACATGTCCCTCCCAACCCAACTCACTGCGGGGGGGTGGAGATTCGGAAAGGGGTTCTTCGTCTGCTGTATGCAGTCCGTTTAATTTTGTTACCGTCATACATTACGCTCCAATAACGCAAAAGGCCATGATTGAAACACGGTTTCTAGTGGTAATCCTACCATGTCAGAACGGTTTTGTGGAGTCACAATTTCCCGGGTAAATATGTTTCTCAGGGATTGGTTCAAAAAGGTGGAGGGAAGGGCGAGCCAATGGTGCCCCCACACGGCCTTTCCGATCGGAAGCGAAGTGGGATCCGGTGTGAGAGTCGTGATGAAACGGGGCAACAGCACGATGCAGGCCTGATCTGCTTCTTGACGTAAAAAGGCACATACGCAATCACTATGCGGGCCTTCAATGTCTAGAGGAAGGTAGGTGCCTTGTTGGAATAGTGAAGGATGTTGTTGCCGGAACTGAAGAGCGAGATTGATCATGAATAATTTGATCAGACCGTCTTCAGGATGGGAAAAGAGTGATTGAAGAAGGGCCAGAGGGTGTTCCGATCGCTGACGCTGACGAAGGAGTTCCAGGGCGTTTTCCTGTCGGGTGTAATCAATGGGTTGTCGATTGTCAGGATCGACCAAGGTCCAACTCCAGAGTTCGGTCCCCTGAAAAAAGTCTGGACACCCGGGTGCCAGGATTTTGAGGCAGACCTGAGTGAGAGAATTGTAAATCCCATATCGAGCCATTCGCTGCTGGAAGGGTAGAAAGTCCTCCAAAAAGGGATTGTGGGCTTTTGGGGAAAGAACTTTTTTTAAGAACACCAGCACGGCTTGTTCGTAAGGTTCATCGGGATTCAACCAACTGGAATGCACCTTCGCCTCTCGGAGGGCCTTAACCATATAGGCTTGCATCCGGGAGAGGAGTAGGGAAAGTGCGTGTGTGTCAGGAGTTTCCAGTGGCCATATTCCTAAGAGCGTTTGGTAGATCAGATATTCTTCATTCCGACTCGGAACCGGCTTGTCCTCGATGCGCTGCCGGGCTTTCTTATTGAGTCGACGCCAAATTCGTAGGTGGTTTCGCCATTCTGTGGGAATTTCAGAAAGGACATTAATCCTGGCTCGGACATCTTCACTTCGTTTGGTGTCATGAGTCGAGGTGGTGGAGAGCGTGGAAGGCCAGGAGTCAGCCCGGTCTTTCATGAACTGATGGAACGATGAAAGAAAAAGACCGAATTGTTGAGGCTCCCCTCCCACTTCATTGAGCGCGATAAGGCGGTTGTAGCGATAAAAGGCAGTATCTTCGACGCCCTTGGCCGTAATTGGACTAGTGGTTTGTTGAAAGGTCATTACGAATGGACTGATGACCTCCCAAGCCAACATCACCGAATCTTGATGTGCGGTGAGGAGTAAATCCCGAATAAAGTCAAAGACAAGGGCACTTAAGGCGGGATTGCGTCGTTTGGCTCGTGCCACGGCTAAGCGAATGTACGCGCGATCCCGATCCTGAACGGGTTCCCTGGGATCGGGGGTAATGTAGGTTCTGTAGACCGGAAAACAGGCAATAATTTCCCGGATCGCATGGGTAAGGCTATTGAGTGTGAAGTCACGAGAACGTCTATTTTGTTCGGCAAGGAGGTTGAGCTGGTGCGCTAGAGCATTAATCTCACTCGACATGGAAGTGGTCATGATGAGTTGTTTGCACTGATATATCAGGTCCTCATAATCTTGGAACTGTTTGATATGCCGAGCATAGATTTGTTCGAATGCGCGTTGATGGGAGCCCTGGACAAAAAATTGGTTGAGGTGGGCCAGAAAGGTATATCCCGTCGTTCCATGGACCGGCCAGTCGGAGTTGAGTCGTTCTCCTGCTCCCAAGATTTTTTCCACCACGAGGTAAAGGGATCGACCGTGCGAATCCGGGTCTGCACCGAGATGTTCTGATGCCCACTGTTGCCATTGGGTCAGATATCCTCGGGGATCATACAGTCCATCCACATGATCAATTCTGAGGCCAGTCACTGCCCCTGAACGCAACAGGGGGAAAATTCGTTGATGAACTTCCTGGAAGACTCCAGGTTGTTCCATGCGAATCGCAGCCAGAGAATTGATATCAAAAAAGCGTCGATAGTTGATTTCTTCCGCAGCCACCCGCCAGTAGGCCAGCCGATAGGCTTGACTGCTGACGAGATCGTCAAGAATATCGAAGCTGGAGGGTTGCTCCTTGGTGCCATTAATGGAGGAAAGAGAGGAGCGAAGGTGAGTAAGAAGAGTAGGACTTTCCTCCATGAGTGAAGCCAAACGTCTTCGAATCACGTCTTTTTCACGGTACCGTTCGACAATTCGTTCTGGGTCTGATTCCGTACGTGAGGGTAAATGCGAAAGACCGGTGACGATGCTTTGATATTCCTGGACGAGGGGATTAGCTTCCCCGAGTTCGGCTGTGAGGGTTTCTTGATGTATTTTGAGGATGGTAGGCCAGGTACAAGGGTCAAGTGGTAATCGATGTTCGTAGTAGGAAAAGAAAAATTGACCTTCATGGTACTGCAGCTGAATTTCTTGGTTTTCTAGGACAATGCCGTATTGGTCTCCCAGAATAGGCAAGAGCACTGTATTCTGCAGTTCAGGTTTGACTGGGGACCAATCGATATCAAAAAAAGCAGCATAGGAAGACGCGGGGCCGTTTTCCAACACATCCTGCCACCACGGATTTCCGTTTGCTGCAATACCCATATGGTTCGGAACGATATCCAGGATTTGTCCCATATGATGGTTCCGGAGTGCCTGAATAAATTCGTGATAGTCCTGTTCCGTTCCCAGGTCAGGGTTGAGCATGGAGGGATCAATGATATCGTAGCCATGCGAACTCCCAGGGGTTGCTTTGAGATAGGGTGAGCTGTAAATGTCCGTGATGCCGAGACGGTGAAGGTACGGAATGAGGCGAGCGGCGTCTTGAAAGGTGAAATGGGAGTTAAATTGTAGGCGATACGTGGAAAGTGGTATTCGCGGAGGCAAGAGGATCCTGAATCAGGGGTTAAAGGGGCGGCTCAGAATGTTGGGCTCGTCCACCGAATGATTTGCCTCGAGGAAGTATGGTCAGGCCCAACTTTCCGGGAACCGCACGTTTGCTAACCTTCCCCTTGCTGACACCCAGTCGAGTGCCCGAAGCAATGACGTTAAATCGATCGATAATACATCGACGAAGATGGCATTGGTTCCCGATGATGGTTCCATCCAAAATGACTGATTCTTCAATCGTACAGCCTTCACCGATGCGAACATTTCTTCCGATGATAGAGCGTTTAATCGTACTGTCCATGATGAGACTGCCCTGTCCGACCATGGCATCTTCTAAATAGGAACCCACCAGACTGGCGATGGGCTCAACGGAGGCGTCTGTGATAATTGGCCATTTCACATTGCGCAAATCAAAGACAGGCGTGGCTCCAAGGACATCCATGTTCGCTTGCCAGTAGGCCTCTAATTTTCCGACATCACGCCAATAGCCCCATTCTTCATACGGATGAATGCCGGGCACGATATTATCCATGAAATTATAGGCCAGGACC
The DNA here is from genome assembly GCA_965223275.1 of Nitrospirales bacterium. Taxonomy (GTDB): domain Bacteria; phylum Nitrospirota; class Nitrospiria; order Nitrospirales; family UBA8639; genus Nitrospira_E. The sequence continues at coordinate 328,082 of OZ244992.1, read as the reverse complement.
CGGTGGGATTTGATGAGGGAGGGAATGATGTCTCTGCCAAAGTCATGGGTCCCGGCCTCGCTGGCATCTTGTTCCAAAATTTGTACTAACGTATCAGCATTAAAAATGTAGTTTCCCATGGAGCTGAGGGCCATGGTGGGATCCAGGGGCATCGGTTTGGGCTGGGAGGGTTTTTCTTCGAATTCCAAGATTTTATGATCCTGGTTAACAGCCATAATCCCAAAACCCTTGGCTGCTTGAATGGGCACAGGAAGAGCGGCCACGGTTACTTCTGCCTGATGGTCTAGGTGAAATTGAATCATCTGCCGAATATCCATTCGATAGATGTGGTCTGCTCCAAACACGGCAACCAATCCTGGAGCGAAATCGTGAATCAAGTTAATATTTTGATAGACCGCATCGGCTGTCCCTTCGTACCATTTGCCTCGTCCTTTCATTTGTGGAGGCACCACGGTGATAAAGGTTTGACGTGTGGGGCCCCCAAACCGCCAGGCACGACGAAGGTGTTCGATTAACGATTGTGAGCGATATTGCACGAGCACATACATGGCCAGGATGCCGGAGTTCACAAAATTGCTTAAGACAAAATCCACAATACGGTAAGTTCCAGCGAAGGGAACAGACGGTTTACTCCGTTGTTCGGTCAATGGCATTAAACGCTCACCTTTTCCCCCAGCCATGATCATGGCCAGGACTTTTTGGGGCAGGCGATCAGCAGGGGAACCTTTTTGAGCTGAGGGTGAGGTCATGAGACTGGGGGTTCGATTTGTGGAGGTTGTAACTCTTCTATGGTCTTTTCAAGTTTGGCGATGGTTTTCTGTTGTTGGGCGATGAGACGACTTTTTTTAATCTGGGACGGAAGGGAAGCCACGACACTGATGATGACACCGAATGCCAGGGCGCTCAAGAGGACGACGACGAGAGAACCCTGGAAGGCCCAGGTGAAAAAGATAATCTTAATCGGATCTGAATTTTGCAGGGAAAATGCAACAGCAAAAAACAAGACCAGAAGGAATGCGATGAGAGCAGCATACATAACGTGGAAAGATTTGGTAGACTCTATTTCCTTAACATAGTATCTACCTGTTGGCAATGCCTCCAATCCGTGATTCATTCCATAGATTGGTCTTTGGGCAGGAAGGAAGTCCCTTTTCCGTTCTGGGGCCGCAAAAAGAACAGAACGGGGAATGGTCCCAAACATGTCTGAGGGCCTATTTTCCTCAGGCCGTTGAGGTGACGTATCTCCCTCCACGGCCGGGAGGGACCCCTCTTCCTATGTCGAGGGTCTCCTCTGAAGGGATATTCGAAGTTACCTTACCTCAAGAATCCATTGATCCCACGTATCGGTATCGTGTGGTTTTTTCGTCTGGTCAGACTATGGAGTGCCATGATCCGTATGCCTTTGCCCCTGTGCTTTCAGATTTTGACCTCCATCTTTTTGCCGAAGGCACGCTGTACCGGGCCTATGAAAAATTTGGGGCCCAGTGTTGTACCCATCAAGGGGTGTCGGGCGTCAATTTTGCCGTGTGGGCTCCCAATGCCAGACGGGTCAGTGTCGTCGGCAACTTCAATGAGTGGGATGGTCGCCGGCATCCCATGCGACAACGGGGGGGCGTAGGAATCTGGGAATTGTTCATCCCAGAATTGAGTGATGGAGAGTTGTATAAATATGAAATTTTACCCGGCAATGATAAAGCTCCATTCACGAAAGCTGATCCCTATGCCACGTATGCTGAATTGCGGCCCCGCACCGCCTCGATCGTGTGTGATGTGACCAGATATCAATGGAACGATGATGAATGGGTCACCCGACGATCTGCTCAGGATGCCTTAACGCGTCCGATTTCGATCTATGAAGTTCATCTGGGATCCTGGAGGCGAATCCCTGAAGAAGGGGACCGGTGGTTGACGTATGCCGAAATGGCGAAGACGCTTGTTCCTTATGTCAAAGAGATGGGTTTTACCCATATCGAATTGATGCCGATCGTGGAACACCCGTTTGATGGGTCCTGGGGATATCAAGGAATTGGATATTTTGCCCCCACGAGTCGGTTCGGGTCTCCGCACGAATTTATGGCTTTTGTGGATGCCTGTCATCAAGCTGGTCTTGGGGTCATCATGGACTGGGCGCCGGCACATTTTCCGGACGATCCCCATGGATTGGGGTGGTTTGATGGCACCCACTTATACGATCATGAAGATCCACGAAAAGGGTTTCATCCTGAATGGAAAAGTCGCATCTTTAATTATGGCCGAACCGAAGTAAAAAACTTTTTGATCAATAGTGCGCTAAGTTGGATGGCTCGCTACCACATCGACGGGTTGCGTGTGGATGCCGTCGCTTCGATGTTGTACCTGGATTATGCCAGGAAAGATGGCGAATGGGTGCCGAATGCTTTCGGGGGACGGGAAAATTTAGAGGCTGTTGGGTTTTTAAAAGAACTGAATATCGTTGCCCATCGGGACTATCCAGGAATTCTCATGATCGCCGAAGAGTCGACCGCTTGGCCGGGTGTGTCCAAGCCAACCTATGAAGGGGGCCTGGGATTTTCTTTCAAATGGAACATGGGTTGGATGCACGATACCCTGGAGTATTTTCAATTAGACCCCGTGCATCGGAAATACCACCAAAATAAGGTGACCTTTGGGTTGATGTATGCCTTCACCGAGAACTTTATTTTGCCCTTGTCCCACGATGAAGTGGTTCATGGGAAAAAGGCCATGTTGGATAAGATGCCCGGTGATGATTGGCAACGGTTTGCGAACTTGCGGGCTCTCTATGGCCATATGTGGGGGCATCCAGGCAAAAAAATGTTATTTATGGGGGGAGAGTTTGGCCAGTGGTGGGAATGGAATCATGACAAAAGTCTCCAGTGGCATTTACTCGATTTTGGTCCCCATCAGGGATTGAAGCGGTACCTCGCGGATTTAAATGCGATGTATCAAGCCGAACCCGCGCTATACGAGATGGATTTTGACTGGTCTGGATTCGAATGGATTGATTTTCATGACAGTGACCATTCCACTCTCACGTACATTCGGTACCCTGCCAATAGAAAAGAATGTATTGTGTGTGCCTGTAACTTTACGCCTGTCCCTAGAGAACGGTATCGCATGGGAGTGCCACATGAAGGATTTTACCGGGAATTACTGAACAGCGATGCGTCAATCTACGGGGGGGGTAATATGGGCAATAAAGGGGGACTACATGCGGAAGCGGTACCATGGCATAACCAACCCTTTTCTCTCGTGGTCACGCTTCCCCCTCTTAGTGTGGTGTTTTTCAAACCTCAATAACAGCTCCCAGGAACGGTCCTGGTTTCCCGATAAGTCTTATTCTGAAAGGGCAGTCATCCCTCTTGTTGGTACACTCGGGCTGAAAAAGCCGCAAGAGTAAGGGTCTGTTTTGGGAGGAGGAGATGAGAGTCAATCGATTCTTCGTCCGGAGAGATGATATGGGGATCTCGGAATGTGGATTTATGATTGTCCAGAATCTTTTCCCACTGTCCTTTGGGCTGGCGAAGGGAAAGGGGGGTGGGTTGGTCATTGAAACCCAAAATGATCAGCATCGCTTCCGCATTGGGATTCTTGCGGTAAATCGTCAAAATGGTCTTTTGAGGGTTAAGCCAGACGCGCAGTTGATGGCCTTTGACCCCGGCCCCTAATGATGCGTGTTGTTTGCGCAGATCGATTAACCGCTTCGTCCAAGCGGCCAAACGCCGTTGACTATCATTCCAGCCATCTGAAGACGTCAGTTTACTGACCTCAAAGGTTTTCACATCATAGGGATCGGGTATGTGTTTCCACCCAAAGGGTTTGAATTCTGCCAAACGGCCCCTTCGGACGGCCTCGATTAATTGAGGATCTCCATGGTCGATGAAATACTGAAAGGGGGCTTGCTCGCCATATTCTTCTCCCATGAAAATGAGCGGAAGAAAGGGGGAGAGAAGGACGGAGGCGGCCACCACTTGCTGACAGGGGTAGGCAATAAGCGTGGAAAGACGGTCTCCCTGTGCGCGATTGCCGATTTGATCGTGGTTTTGTGCAAAAACCACAAAATGAGAAGGAGAAAAATGTGCTGCAGTGTTCCCGTGTATTCGTTGGCGGTGAAGAGAATATTGCCCGGACAGGACAAAATGCTTTCGATAGGCTGTGGCTAAATGGTCGAGATGACCGAAGTCTTGGTAGTACCCTTGTCGTTCACCGGTGACGAGTGCATGTAAGGCGTGATGAAAGTCGTCATTCCACTGGCCATCTAATCCATACCCACCCTTCGTGCTGGAAGAAATGAGTCGGGAATCATTTAAGTCACTTTCAGCGATAACATGGATCGAGCGCCCTGATTTCACACTTTCGCTGTGTATGGCTTCTGCGATGTCTTGAAGAATATGTTTGGCGCTAAAATCAAAAATGCTATGGACGGCATCGAGTCGCAGGGCATCAATATGGTAATCCCTCACCCAGTAAAGAGCATTGCTGATTGTGATCGCCCGAACCGCATCGCTCTGAGGCCCGTCAAAATTGATGGCGCTGCCCCACGGGGTGTGGTAATGGTCCGTGAAGATGGGGCCGAAATTTCCCCAATAATTCCCCTCCGGTCCAAAATGGTTGTAGACCACATCCAGGATGACCGCTAATCCGGCCTCATGGCAGGCGTTGACCAGTCGGTGTAAACTTCTTGGACCGCCATAGGTGCTTTGAGGGGCGAACAGATAGGTTCCGTCATATCCCCAATTTCGTTCTCCCGGAAATTGAGCGACCGGCATCAATTCAATGGCCGTGACCCCAACTTCGTCCCGCAGGTAGGATAATTTGGGGATGATGTCATCAAAGGTTCCGGTGTTAGTGAATGTTCCAGGGTGGAGTTCATAGATGATGTAGTCTTCCAGCAGCCTTCCTTTCCATTCATGGTCGCTCCATTGAAATGCTGAAGGATCGATGACTTCCGAGGGACCATGAACTCCTTCGGGTTGGAAACGAGAAGCGGGATCAGGCCGTTGGAGTTTTTCATGAAGGCGGAAGAAGTAGCGAGTTCCTTCCCCCACGTTTGAAACGGTCACTTCCCAGTATCCGAAGGGCCGGGGTTCCATAGGAACGGTTTCGGGATTTTTGCCGAGAATTTCTACGGCAATGGTTTTGGTCCATGGGGCCCAAGCACGAAACAGCACTTGCGATGGCCCGGTCACTATGGCCCCGAGCGGTGGATGAATGGTCAGTGGAGATGAAGAAGCGTGGGAAGGTGATGACATCGTGATGGAAAAACCAGGACCCATTGAATAGAAAAGGTAGAGCCATTGTATCATGCTTTTATTGCAGATGGAGAACAAGAAATTGAAAAATGTATCCCAATAAGGGGTTCCCAGAGCTCAGGTTGCCTGATACCGTATTTATGCAGTCTTGAGGAGTTCTTGAAGTTCAATTATTCAATTTTTTGGAGCAAAGACATGTTGATAATTTTCAGGGGTCCCAGAATTTGAGACAACGTCCGGGACGACCATATCCATTGGGTGCGACGTGGGATGGAGAAGGGGTGAATTTTGCCCTTTTCTCTGAAAATGCCACCCGGGTGGATTTATGTTTGTTCGATGCCGAGTTTCAAGATCGAGAAACGGTTGCGCTTTCCATTCAAGAATGTACCGACCTTGTCTGGCACGTGTACTTGCCGGAAGTTCGTCCGGGACAATTATATGGGTATCGGGTGTATGGGCCCTATAACCCCCAAGAAGGGCATCGGTTTAATCCGGCGAAATTGTTGGTCGATCCCTATGCGAAAGCCTTGACCGGTATCGTGAAATGGTCAGAATCGATGTTTGGTTACCGGGTCGGTTCTCCTGATGAGGATGTGTCTCTTGATAAACGAAACAATGCGGGTAATGTTCCCAAGTGTGTTGTCGTCGATCAGGCCTTTTCTTGGGGTGATGATCGGCTGTTACAGACTCCTTGGTCTCAGACGGTGATTTATGAGGTACATGTCCGGGGCTTTACCATGCAACATCCCGATGTCCCTTCGCATTTACGAGGAACCTATGCTGGTCTAGCTTCGCCTCCTATTATTGATTATCTGCAGCAGTTGGGAGTGACAGCTGTTGAACTTCTCCCCATTCATCATTTTATCAACGATAAATTTTTACTCGATAAAGGGTTGACGAACTATTGGGGGTATAACTCGATCGGATATTTTGCTCCCGACATTCGGTATTCGGCGTTTCCGGGGAGGGGAGAAAAAGTCTATGAGTTTAAATCCATGGTGAAGAAGCTGCATTCCGCCGGCATCGAAGTCATCCTGGACGTGGTGTATAACCATACGGGAGAAGGGAATCATCTTGGGCCGACCCTGTGCTTTCGAGGTATCGATAATGCTGCCTATTACCGTCTTTCTCCGAACAATCCTCGGTATTACGTGGATTACACTGGCTGTGGCAACACGCTCAATGTCCGCCATCCTCGAACCTTACAAATGATCATGGATAGCCTGCGTTATTGGGTGTGCGATATGCATGTGGATGGATTTCGATTCGATTTGGCGTCGACATTGGCCAGAGAGCTTCATGATGTGGATCGGTTGAGCGCCTTTTTCGACATTATTCACCAAGACCCTATTTTGTCTCAGGTCAAACTGATTGCCGAGCCGTGGGATTTAGGTGAAGGTGGCTATCAAGTTGGCAATTTTCCACCGGGTTGGGCTGAGTGGAACGGTCAATACCGGGATGTGGTGCGTCGATACTGGAAAGGGGATTCCGATGTCCTGGGAGATTTAGCCTACCGGGTGTCGGGGAGCAGCGATCTCTATGGGGTGAGTGGGCGGCAACCCTACGCCAGTATTAACTTTGTGACGGCCCATGATGGGTTCACCTTGAATGATTTGGTTTCCTATAATCGTAAACATAATGAGGCCAATTTGGAGGAAAACCGCGACGGAACCGATGACAACCTGAGTTGGAATTGTGGTGTTGAAGGTCCGACGGATGATCCTTCCATCCAAACACTCCGTGAACGACAGCGAAAAAACTTTTTTGCAACCCTCTTGCTCTCTCAAGGGGTTCCGATGATTTGCGGAGGGGATGAAATCGGTCGCACGCAACTTGGGAATAATAATGGGTATTGTCAAGATAATGAGGTCAGCTGGTTTGATTGGAATCTGACCAAACCGCAGGCGGAATTATTGGAGTTTGTGAGGCAATTAATTCGGATCAAAAAACATCATCCCGTTTTTCACCGACGCCGGTTTTTCCAGGGAAAAGCGATCCGTGGTTCCGAGGTCAAAGACATCGCCTGGTTTGGGACCGATGGCAAGGAAATGACGGATGATGATTGGAATAGGGGACTGTTAACGCTGGGTATTCGATTGGCCGGAGATGCGATAGAAGAAATGGATGTGATGGGAAACCCTATTGAAGATCATTCCTTTTTCCTCTTGTTGAATGCCCATCATGAACCGGTCCCCTTCACGCTTCCGGCTCATAAAAAGGGAGTGTCCTGGGAATGGTTATTCGATACCGCTATTCCGGACCATCGTACATCCCGGAAAACCTGGCGGGCAGGGCAGACCTATACCTTGGAAGGACGAGCCATGGCACTTATGCGGCTTCGTCAGCGAAAAATATTTTCAAGGAAGTCTTGAATCTCTCTTCTGATTTGAAGAAGGGAAACATTGGAAATTGATAATAAATTAAGGATCGTTTTTCTCAAGAGTTAAATGGTGGCCAAGGTAATATAAAAAGTATTGGGCAATACACTGCTAATAAGAATAAAAAGATGATGGCGAAGGCTGCCACTAAAGGCCATTCTAGGAATCCAATAAAAAACCAACTGAAAAAAGTGGTTCCAAGTATCCCCAGGGTAGTTGAAAGCCGTTGAAATTGTGTGGAGTCCGTCGGTTCCCTTATGAATATGTCTAGAAAAATGGCGGAGGGTAGGAGAAACAGGGGGATAAGCCAAGGGGGGATATGATGGTCCTGCCACAGGATGCCTCCGACAGAGACTCCGGAAAGGACAAGGAGAAAAAATCCAAGGAATTTTCCAAGTTGTTTCAAGTCGAATTCCTAATTGCGGTCCCATCGGAAAAATTGGGATTGAAACAGACGGGGAATGAGGTTGTGGAGGGGTCTGAAGTTTGTTGTATAACCCTCACGGCCATGGGTGAGCGTGAGGGCCATACACAGATAAAGAGGGAAGGCGTAGCTTATTACAGACGATCTTCCACGAATTGCCGACCGCGTTCCATGTACTCGTTTACACGATCCTTCGTTTCGTCTTTCAGGTCATTGATTCGATCAGTCGTATCATGCAAATAGTTTTTCAGTTGACGGCGTGTGCGTCGCCCTGCCTGAGGGGCCATAAGCAGGCCTAACCCCGTTCCTAAAAGAATCCCCGTCACTAAGGCTAATCCGCCGCATAGAATGACTCGGGTGTCTGAATCCATAACGTCTCCTTCCTAAATCGTAATTAGAACATTAGTGTGAATTGGTGGTGTGAGTTTTTTCTTGCTTTTTTGAAAAGCACGACTTTCTTTCCCAATCATTTCGGTCCATGTTCTTTCGAGTCCTTACCGTAAATTGTAAAAGGGTTTTATGGCATTTTCCAAGGTTACGCCATAGGAGAAAGTCTCTCTCCATAGCTTACCACGGTTGGAAAATTTGGTTTGATTGAGCCATGAATGCCAAGTTGTATTTGGTTAGTATAAATTAAGGGTTTTTTCTTGCGGTAGGGTGTTTTTTGTGTTATCTGACCAGAAAGTCTCAAAAATGTTTTTTTCATCTATTGAGGCCAAATTTCCTCAATTTCAGTCACTTATTCAATGAAAACCGTCCAAATGATTGAAGAACTTTCTAATCCTAAAATTGATGAGTCTTCTGAGGTTCCTACGAACGATTTTTCTCCTGATTTGTACCGATTGGCCGGATTAATGGGTCTGGAATTGGAATATCTGGATAGTCACGGCGTAAGGCAAGTTGCCTCGAGGGACTCTGTGTGTTGGGTTCTAGGGGCTATGGGTTGTGAATCGCAAGATCCCGAAGGTGTTGAAAATTCTTTGCGGCGTCTTCAACAAGAATCCATGGGGGAGGTTTTGGAGCCTGTCATCCTTCATTATCCCGAGAAAAAGGGATCCCTCCAATTAGAGCTAACCTTGCCCGTCGACAAACGAGCAGTGACTTCAATGAAATTGCATATCCAAGTGCGCGATGAATCGGACCATATTCGAACGTATGTGAGGAAGGGTTCGGACTGTAAGGTTGTAGAAGAGAAGGTGTGTGAGGGCCACCTGTTCGTCCGGGTGAACCTGCGAGTCTCGTGTACGTTGCCCCTGGGCTATTTTCAGGTTTCTCTTCGGGGCGAACTCAAGGATTGCGTGGTTGATGGGCAAAGCTTGGTCATCTCCGCCCCCCAACGATGTTATATCCCTCCCTCCCCGAAGAAGATGTGGGGGGTGGGTGTGCAACTCTACAGTTTGCGCTCTTCAAAAAATTGGGGCATAGGAGATTTTCGAGATCTCGGAGATCTTTTGAAGATCGTCGGAAAATCCTGGAAGGCCGCCACAATCGGATTGTCTCCCATTCATGCCTTGACTCCAGGACTTCATAGTCCCTATTCCCCCTCCAGTCGGTTGTTCTGGAATCTGCTCTATCTCAACCTGGAGGAAATAGCCGAGTTTCGGTCCGATACCAAGGTCATGAAAAAAGTTCGATCCAAGAAATTTCAGACCCGATTGGAAGGTTTGCGAAAGTCTTCGTTGGTGAATTATTCGGAAGTCATGGCCATTAAATCTGCTTGTTTAGAGGATTTATTTTCCGCGTTTTACCGAAAACATGTACGGCTTAACACCAGACGGGCCGGAGGTTTTTTGCGGTTTGTTCGGGCCGGAGGTTCGTCCTTGCTCCGATTTTGTACCTTTCAAGCTTTGTCCGAGCGATTTGGAACGACGGTGTGGAAACAATGGCCTGTGGAATATCAAGATCCTGCCTCCGCTGCAGTACAGAAATTTCAGGAACAAAAGAAACGAAGGATTCAATATTTTCAGTACGTGCAATGGCAATGTGAGCTTCAATTGGGAAAGCTCGATCGTTTAGCCACGCGTGCTTTGATGCCATTGAGGCTCTACTATGATCTTCCCGTCGGAATTCATCCTGATGGAGCCGATGCGTGGGTCTTTCAGAGTCAGTTGCTTCACCGGGTGACCGTTGGGGCTCCACCGGACGCCTTTAACCTACAGGGGCAAAATTGGGGCTTACAGATGGCGGACCCCCGAATGTTGCGTCGGCATGGCTATCAATTTTTGCGGGAGACCTTGAAGCGCAATATGCGTTATGGCGGAGTGTTGCGGATCGATCATGCCTTAGGATTGTTCAGGAAGTTTGTCATTCCTCAAGGAAAAACCGGGCGAGATGGTGTGTATGTACGAATGAGGGTTGATGAGGTGTTGGCGGTGTTGGCCTTAGAGAGCCATCGGCATAAGGTGATGATCGTCGGGGAAGATTTAGGTACCGTGACAACGGCGATACGCCAAAAGCTTGGTGAGGTTGGTTTATTGTCTTATCGGTTGTTGATGTTCGAGCGGGACCCCGAAGGCGCGTATCACCGACCTCAAGCCTATCCTTCTCAATCCCTCGTGGCTGCGACGACCCATGATCTTCCTACCATGTCCGGATTTTGGATGGGTCGGGATATTGAAGTGAAAGAGCGGGCCGGTTTGTATTCCACCCAATCAGATATTGAGCGGGATTGGGAAAGTCGTGCGGAGGAACGGCTACAGTTATGGGCGGCCTTGCAACGAGAACAACTTGGTTTGGGGGAAGGTTTTCCGCTCCTCTTAACCCAGGAAACGCTCGCCTGCATGTACCGATTCTTAGCCAGGACTCCTTCAAGGCTATTAATGGTTCAACTGGAAGATTTACTCGCACAACTGGATACGCCAAATCTTCCAGGTGCTTTAGAGACAGATTATCCATCCTGGCGGGTCAAGACTACCCGTGACATACGGGAATGGTTAAAAGATCCGGCTGTAATCCAATTTGTACAGCAGGTGGCGAAGGATCGCCGGAGAAGAAGCCCTAGGGGAATGCCCAGAAACATGCGAGAGACTTGGTGCTCAGTTTGAATGAAGTCCAGTCAGACGCACCCTGGTCTTTAAGGAATGTGAATATTCTTGCAGGATTGGTGCGGGAAGACTATGATGGCCTCATCCAATGATAAAGAATGAAATTTCATCCGACACAATGAAAAGTTGGGGATATTCATGAATCAAGAGGGGTCTTCCATGGCAGGGTGGGTTGATGGGTTGACCGAGGCCTTGACTTCAAGTTTGGGGCAAATCGGAGCGTTTCTCCCCACGTTAATTTTGGCATTGTTGCTCCTTGTGCTGGGCTATTTCCTGGCTCGCCTCGTTTCTCTTGCTGCGACACGGCTTCTTCAGTTCATCGGTCTTGATCGTTTGTTGAGTCGGACGGCCGTCCAGACATTGCTTGAACGATCGGGAACCAACAAAAAAGCTTCCGGAATAATCGGGATGATCGGATTTTGGGTGATATTTCTGGTCTTTTTGATTAAAGCGTCCGATACGCTCCGTTTGACCATGGTGTCCGATGCACTGACCGGAGTGGCGTACTATATCCCCAAAATCGGCATTGCCATCTTGGTGTTGGTGCTCGGACTCATCGCCGCGAATTTTGTTCGGGAGCTGATAACCATGACGTGTGCCTCGGCAGGCATAACCCATGGAAATATGGTGGCCCAGGCGGTATATGTGGCCGTGGTCTTATTGATCGTGGTAACGGCCATTGATGCTCTGGGGATCAATACGGAATTGCTGAACAACACGATCGTCATTTTATTGGCCGGCTTGATTGGTGGGGCAGCGCTATCCTTTGGCTTGGGATCACGATCGGCAGTGGCGAATCTCATCGCGGCTCATTATTTAGGGTCCGTCGTGCGTGTAGGGATGCAGATCAAAGTGGGTGAAAACCAAGGAACGGTGGTGGCGGTCACACCCATCTCCATTGTTTTGGAGACGACCGAAGGGCGCGTTGTGGTACCCGCTTCCCAATTTACGGAAACGACCGCGATTATCAGTAGCAAAGAGACGTGAGATGGAATTAGAAGACGAATTAACGTTGGGGTTTTTTGAAGCCCATCCGGTAGAAGCGGCCAAGCATTTGGAGCATTTAGGGCCCGTTCAGGCTTCAGATTTGCTGCAAGGACTGCCAGGAGAAGATATTGCCCCTGTCCTTGAGCATTGTATGCCAATTTCTACCGCAAAAATATTGGTAGAACTTCCCAAGAATTTAGGGGCGACGATCCTTAGCTCAATGAATGCCACTTCAGCCATTGGTGTACTCCGACAATTTGAGGAGACGATGCGGCAGGATATTTTGGATCGTTTGGAAACCCCTATGGGTGCCACGTTGCGTCGCGCGCTTCGGTATTCACCAAATACCGCAGGAAGTTTGGCGGATCCCCAGGTGTTTACGCTTCCTTCTGATATTTCGGTAGAGGAGGCCATTCATCGTATTCGGACCTATGGACAGAAGGCGATGTATTATATTTATGTGATCGATCGGGATAGCAAGTTGGAGGGAGTGGTGACCTTACGTCAGATCCTGATTGATTATCCCAAGCATCTGGTCGGGACCTTGATGGAGAGTGATATTACGACCCTCTCTGCTGAGGCCAACCTGGATGAGATTCTCAAGCATCCGGAATGGAGTCGGTTTCATACGCTACCCGTCGTCGATCGCTGGGGAACGTTTTTTGGTGCCCTGCGGTATCGCATGTTACGTCGAATCGAAAAAGATGTGGAGGGAAAGGCCCCCTTGGGATCAGTTAGTGATTCGTTGATGCAGTTGTGGGAAGCGTATTCGCTCACCGGTATTCGTTTAATGACTGATGTGGCTCAAAGTTTTCACGAACGAAAATCCAAGTAAGGACTGTGACCTCTTATGAGTGAATCAATGACGGATGCGGTTCCCAGCGTGAAGGGTGGAACCCATATTTTGAATGAAGCATTCATTCAAAATCACCATGAAGAAGCCGCCCGTATCTTGGAGTTTCATTCTCCGGAAGATATTCTCCGAATCATACAGGGAACGAGCGCGAAAAATGCTGCCAATCTCCTTTCTTGTCTTACCCCAACCATCGGAGCAGAAATCATCATTTTGATGCCGACGGATTTGTTGAAGCAGGTCATCCCCCATCTTTCGCCATCGTTTGCTGCCTCGTTGTTTCAACGACTGGAGGAAGATTTACAGCGGGCCATTTTATTCCGTGTCCCCGAGCGGCATGCTCATGAAATTCGGTCCTATATGACCTACCCACCGGAATCTGTGGGAAGCGTGATGGATACCAAGTTTCTGGTGCTCGAGGAAGAAATGACCATTCGTGATGCCATGCGGCTTGTACGGGGACGGGCGCAAAAAGACGTGCACGATGTCTATGTCATCAATCGGCTCCAAAAATTGGTGGGAAAAATTTCCGTGCGAGATTTGTTGCTCGTGGACCCCCAGGAGAAACTGCATACGATTATGGTGCAAGATCTACCCACAATCCACCCCTTGGAGTCCCGTGAAGAGATTGTGGAATTGTTCAGTGAGCGGCATTTCTTTACCATTCCGGTGGTGGATTTGGACGATCGACTGTTAGGGGTCATACGGAATGAAGATATCATTAAAGCCAGTCAAGAAGATGCGACGGCAGATTTGTTGACCATGGTTGGTGCCGATAAGGATGAGCGTGCTTTATCTCCTGTGTGGTTTTCCGTGCGAAAGCGTCTTCCGTGGTTGCAATTGAATTTAGTCACGGCTTTCCTGGCAGCTTTTGTCGTGGGGTTGTTCGAGAGTACCATCGCCCAATTTACCGCTTTGGCAGTGTTGTTGCCCGTTGTGGCAGGCCAGTCAGGGAATACCGGTGCACAATCTTTGGCCGTGGTCATCCGGGGATTGGCCCTGCGGGACATTCGGCCTTCCCAATGGTTTCGGGTCAGTGGCAAAGAAGTGTATGTGGCATTCCTGAACGGATTGGCTGTAGCCGTGACCGCCTGTTTGGCTGTAGGGTTATGGAGCCGGTCATTTGGGCTCGTGCTTATTATTGGGACCTCGATGGTCATATCCATGGTCATCGCAGGACTGTTTGGTGCGGTCATTCCCATTACCCTAAAAGCTCTCAAGCAGGATCCCGCACAATCTTCCTCCATTGTCCTCACGACGGTCACTGATATTGTGGGATTTTTTAGCTTTTTGGGTTTGGCGACCCTTTTTTCGGGGTTGTTGGAGGCCTAGCTCTTTTAGGGACGTTCGCCCCTTTCCAATCCATCGTTTCTGCTCGTCCTTCTTTTCTTTCTGAGATGGCATTCAGGTTTCAGGTGTTGCTCAGGATGAACGCCTGGGGTAAGATTTCGGCTTCATCCAATTTATTGTGAAGGAGGAGAGAACATGGAAGCCCAAGCGTCGACTCGAGGGGACCGTGCAGGAGCCTTAGATCAGGACATTCAAAGATTGCGAGGTCAATTAGACATCGTCAAATCGTTTTTGCACACCGAGCCATCGGTTGAATCGCTCAATGAATTTGATTCGACAGTCGAGGATATCCTGATGGACGTGTTTGGGAGCTCTTCCCCATTATTGGATACGTATGAATATGCACAAGTCGGTGAGGCGGTCGGCTTGATGAATCTTCCGGATAGTGGGACGGAAGAAGCGTTAACTCATCAATCACAACGAGAGACGATTCGTCAACGTCAACGAGTGCTCGAGAGTGGTATTGCGGATCTGGAGACTCGACGTGCCAGCCTTGCCAAAGAGACTCGGAAGCGTGCGACGTCCGGCCCCAAGGTTTCCGACTTTATGGCTGCTACCATCAGAGCCGTTTCGATGGATGCGACATTACGGGAAGCGGCCCAAGCCCTGCAAAAATGGAAAATCGGGTCGGTGCTCGTCCAGGGTGGAGATGAGTACGTCGGATTCATCACCGAGACGGAGTTGACGGGGGAAGTGGTGGCGACTGGCATGGATCCGTTGACGACTACCGTCAAAACCTGTATGCGAGAGCCCCTCGTGATGATTGAGACCAGTGATTCCATTGTTGATGCCGTTCGTCTCATGAAAGACCAAGGAACCCGACACCTCGCGGTCACCGAGAATGAGCAGATTGTGGGCGTGCTTTCCGTGTCCGATGTCTTGCGGTATTACTCTGGGGTTTAATTTCCGGGAAGGTCCACAAGGTGTGCTTTGGTTCCTTGGGGATGGTGCCAGGGCATTCGTTTACTCCTTTCTCATGTTCTTCCCCGTTTAAGTGTTCTATCGGTCTTCTTGCCGGTCTCCTCCTGCAAAAGGATCAATTTTCCCGTATGCCCTTCCCTTTAGGAAATAACAGGTAGTTTCTCATTAGAACAGACCGTTCTCCATTTTCCTTCCTTGTCATTGTAACCTCTTCAGGCCCTTCCTTAAAAACTTTTAATTCTCCATTAATCCTGATCTTAGAGTCGCTGGATAGAGTAATGTTAAAAGACTCTTCAGGGTGAATCTTTATTCAAGGAGGAACGTTATGAGTACCGACGGAAAAGGATCGAGGGGGTTTCAATGGGTGAAGGCAAGGTTGTGGAAGCCATTGGGATGGATGGGAACAGGCTTGATGCTTGGAGCTCTCATCATGGGTTCGTGGAACATGCCTTTTCTTTCGTATGCAGCTGGAACTCCAGTGATTCAGACGAATCAGATGTCCGATCCACCCAATTTTTCAAGAGGCGGTTTTGCTGATATCGCAAAGAAAGTGACGCCAACCGTCGTAAATATTACCGTGGAAAAGAAGATGCCCCAACGCATGTCTCGAGCTCCCTTTGAGGACATGAAGAAGTACTTTAATATTCCGGGAATGCCAGAATTTCCAAATTCCTCTCATCCTAATCCCCACCCGGAAGGTGCGGGTTCCGGAGTATTGATTTCAGATGATGGGTACATTTTGACCAATAATCATGTGGTGGATAATGCGGATCGTATTACCGTGACCCTTCCGGATAACCGGGAATTCTCCGGAAAAGTTATTGGAACCGATCCCCAGACTGACCTGGCGGTTATTAAAATTGAAGGTCAGAACCTCCCATATCTGGCCTGGGGGGATTCCACCCAATTGCAAGTGGGAGAATATGTGTTGGCTGTGGGTAATCCATTTGGATTGGATTCCACGGTGACCTTAGGCATTGTGAGTGCCCTCGGTCGAGGCGGGATGGGTATCACTCAGTATGAAGATTTCATTCAAACTGATGCGGCGATTAACCCGGGAAATTCGGGTGGGGCGTTAGTCAATACCCGCGGAGAATTGGTCGGGATCAATACGGCGATTTTTTCTCGGACGGGAGGGTATCAAGGAGTGGGATTGGCGGTTCCCACCAAACTCGCCAAACCGGTGTACGCCAGCCTGGTCAACGAAGGGAAAGTGGTTCGTGGGCACTTAGGCATTGGGATTCAGGCTGTCACGCCAGACCTTGCCAAATCTTTTGATCTGGAAAAAAGTCGAGGGGCCCTGGTCACGAATGTTGTCCCAGGTAGTCCGGCAGATGAATCAGGGATGAAGCGAGGGGATGTCGTCATAGAGTATGATGGAAAAACTGTGACGGACCCTCGAACGTTACAAGGTCAGGTCTTGGGAACTCCTGTGGGCAACAAGGTGGCCATTGTCATCGTTCGTGAGGGGAGCCGTATGATCCTTCATCCGGTCATTCGGGAGCAACAAAAACTCACCAGGATTGCTCGAGGAGATTTCTCAGGGAGTCAAGGGCCCTTGGCTGGCGTGGCTGTTCAGAATATGGATGAACAGACTGCCCGACGGCTTGGGTTGGAGGCGCATATCAATGGAGTCATCGTGAAAGAGGTCGTACCAGGAAGTTCCGCGGCCCGTGCCGGGCTCACTCAAGGAGACGTTATTAGTGAGATTAATAAAAAACCTATCAGGTCGCGAGAGGAATTCATGAACGCCGTGACCTATTTGCAGGATGAGCCGTCAGCTCTGGTGTTTATCCACCGTGGAAAAGGTGCGTTGTACTTAACGGTAAAAATTTAACGAGCGGTTTGAAGGAATCTAGGGCTGCTTCTTCGGTTTTCAGGGGAAGCAGCCTTGTTGCAGGATTCCCAGGCTGGGTCCAGCGCAGAAAATTGATGCTTGGCATAGGCCAAACGATCTTCTAAGGTTTTGAGATTCGTGATTTCTTTTTCGATGAGTTGAAGCCTTGGCAACAGTCCTGCGTTATTCGCGATTTGAATATTCAGGCCCGGTCTGGCATTTAATTCTAGAATCAAGGGGCCGCGCGAATGATCCAAGACCAAGTCCACCCCCTGATATCCCAGACCCGTGAGTTCAAAACATTGAGCTGCCTGTCGTAGGAGTGTATCCCAGCAGGGGATGTGAACACCGGTGACCGGCCTTTCCGTGTCCGGGTGTTCGGTGACGATTCCATTCTTCCAGACACCACTCAACGTTTGGCCTGAGGCTAAGTCTATGCCCACACCGATCGCTCCCTGGTGGAGATTCGCTTTTCCATCTGAGAGCCGAGTGGGAAGACGGACCATCGCCATGACCGGAACTCCAAAAAATACGATGATCCGAATATCCGGAACTCCCTGGTAACTGATCGGTTCAAAGACTGGGTCAAATTGCACCCGATATTCGATGATGGCCTTATCGGGATGCCCTCCCAGACTGTATAGACCACTCAGCATGTTTGAGACATGATGGTTGAGATCTTCTTGCGTGATGAGTTGGCCATTCACTTTTCGGTATCGGTCTTTTCGTCTTCCGGTAATAACGAGAATCCCGTCACCACCACTTCCCTGGGATGGCTTGATGACAAAATCCTCGTAAGGCATGAGTAGTGATTCGAGCTCTCTGACTTGCCGTTGGATTTCTATGACCCCATACAAAGGGGGAACCGCTAATCCCGCTTGTTGTGCCAAGCGTTTGGTCGTCAATTTATCATCCACGAGGGGATATAAGTGCCGAGGGTTATGCCAGAGGGTGTAGCCGGCATTTCGTCGGTTGAGCCCCAACACGCCTCGTTGAGATAATGTTTTGCTGAGAGTCAACATGTCGCCAATCTTCATCGAGCAGGAGAATGGGTTAACGCCTTAAATCGACCGAGTTCTAATAATCGGAACCCTGTGTAGCGACCCATGAGTAAAGTGCCGGCCAGGCAAATCAGCAAGAGTTCGGGAAAGACGAATAAAAGATGTTCCATATAGGGGATGGTCATGGCCAAATAGGTCATTGAGGCCACAGCCAAACTCCCGAGTCCTTGTTGAATAGATTCACTGGCCCCCCGCTCTTCCCAGACGACGCACATGCGTTCGATGGTCATGGTGAGGATGACCATGGGAAACAGGGCGATCGAAAGTCCACGATCTAGACCGAGTTTCTGGCTGAGGACGCTCAGCATGGCCATAAGCAGGACCACGATGATAAGGACACTGGCTAAACGAGGAACGAGGAGAAGTCTGAGATGTTCGAGGTAAAAACGGACCCCCAAACCCAAGGCCACGATAACAGAAAACAGGACGATCCCCCAGGCAAGCTGTGTTTCCCGAAAAGCCAAGGCCATGAGAATTGGCATAAAGGTTCCGAATGTCTTCACTCCAACGATGTTTCGAAGGATGAGAAGAAGCAAGGCCCCGATGGGGACCATGAGTAGTATGCGGTATACGGCCTGGGTTTCCAGTGGCAGACTGAACAGAGAAAATTCCAAAAGGTGAGGTGAGGCCAACTGGCTGTGGAGGATGGCCGCACGAATCGCTTCCTGTTGATTGGGGGCGACCGTTAAGGTGACGGAAAGACGGTCACCTCCCTCTATTTCTACCAAAGGTAAGTAGTCTTTCCACCAAGGAAAGTAATCGGATGGGATTTTTTGAAGTCCGGTGATGGGGTCGTAGGATTTCCATATTTCGTCTTCATAAATCTGGAGCCAGTGTACGATTTGAGCTGGTCCATGAGAGTTTTCCAGTTTGATCCCATTGACAACACGCGCTAATACGCCGGTTAGAGCCAGAACGTGTGTGGCTTGTTTGAGTTTGTTGCCTAATGAATGATCGGTGTGTAGCAGGAGCTGGAGGTTAGGATCGAGAGGAGATTGATTGAGGTGCTGAATCAGCTCGGTCACCAGAGTTGGGACATCGGCGGATTTTGTGCGAATTTCGTTCAGAAGAGACTTGGCCGCTTCCAATTCGGCCCCTTCTAAGGGGGCAGGGAATATTTCCGGGAGTTTAGCCTTTGGTAGCGATTCTTCGAGTTGGACCCGGTGGACGGTCCCCCGGTAATACAAATTTTGTTTCCCACCCGCCTTCCGTTTGGACCAGGTGCCCTTTCGACCTGCCCCGTCCTTGACCGTGGTCAGGCCATATCCTTGGGAGATAAAGCTCTCATCGATGATCGCAAAACGGCTCGTATTCGTGGGAAGCTCGACCGAAGCCTTGACGGGTTGGTCTTTGGCATGAAAGGACAAATGAATTTCCACATCCCATAAATCCGTGTGGGCTTGAGGAAGTAAGGGGAATTCCAACACCATGGCTTTATAGAGGAACATGCCAATTCCACAGACCGATAATCCCAATGCTAAGAAGTAGAGGTGCCGTTTGTTCACGGGCCATTACTCCTTTGGGCAATGGGGGTCTTGGCTATATCGTTTGGAAGAGTCGACGAGCGCGGTATCCCGAAGAAAGCTTCGTCCGATGAGGACCGGGTATTTAAAGCCCTTACGATTGGCTAGGTTCACTTCAACGTTTTTTTTGTAGATCGCACCCACACAAATATCAAAACGCACAACAGGGCGTCGTTGAACGGACGTGCCTTTTCTTTTGATCTTGACGTATCGGGTCACAGGCTTTTCGAGGATGATCGGTGGTCCGTCCGGGCGTTGAACCTTGAATCGGACCCATTTTCGGCTGGAACGAATAAAGCTTTTGATGTCGGTCGCACTTAATGAAGAATTATCGGCCCCGGTATCTATTTTGGCGGGAAGAATAAAATTCTCTGGAAGAATTTGAACATGCTCGATCCACCCTATGACTTTTTTGGATTCTGCATCAACGGAAAAAGGAAAGAACAGGGCAATCACAAACAGGGCCAAAACAACCATATTCCTGCCAGATCTTCGTGAGGGGAGGACAAAGGATCGTGTCATTGGTTGGGGGTGGCCTTAATCGGGTTTATGGTTTCATGGATGGAGACTATCCGGCATCGATTGCAACCAAAAAAGAAATGGGGAATGGATCAGCAATGTGAATGCCATTCTGGATTTTCTGAAAATTACTGATAGATCGAAAAAATCGCCGCCGGACCCTTCTGAGGGTCGAGTCGAAGGATATATTCGTGTCCAACGACGGTATGACGGTAATCCTGTATGAGTTCATGCATGGTATAGGTGGCATGTGGTGGAATATTCAAATCCTCAAGAGGAATCTTGAGCCTGGCCTCCTGGGTTTGGGTTGGGTCCATATTGACTGCACACAGGAGAATATTGGTTTTATCCGGCGTCATTTTTCCGTAAAAGAGGATGCTGTCATTATCGGCATGGTAGAACGTGACATTAGTGAGGAGGTGCAGAGCTGGATTTTCCCGACGAATGTGATTGATTCGACGAATATATTCCCGGATATTGTTCGGGCGATCCCAGTCCCAATGCCGAATCTCGTATTTTTCGGAATCTTGATACTCTTCTGTGCCCGGAATGGCTCGATTTTCACAAAGTTCATAACTGTTATAGATGCCGTAGGAGGGGGACAGGGTTGCGGCCAGGACCAAGCGAAACTGAAACGCAGGTCGGCCACCGGTTTGAAGGATTTCAGGCAAAATATCAGGGGTATTGGCGAAAAAATTTGGACGGAAATATTCTTTCATTTCGGTTTGCGTCAGTTCTGTGAGGTATTCGGTCATTTCCTGTTTGGTATTCCGCCACGTGAAGTAGGTATACGACTGAGTAAATCCTGCTTTCGCGAGGGCTTGCATCATTTTGGGGCGAGTGAATGCTTCCGAGAGAAAGATCACATCAGGGTGCTCGTGTTGGATGTTCCTGATGAGCCATTCCCAGAAGGCCACGGGTTTGGTGTGTGGGTTATCGACTCTGAAAATCTTCACGCCAGTGTTGATCCAGAACAGGAGTACTCTGCGCATTTCCTGCCATATAGCCGGCCAAGCCTCGGAATAAAAATCCAGGGCATAAATATCCTCATATTTCTTTGGAGGGTTCTCGGCATACTTGATGGTGCCATCGGGACGGCGTTTGAACCATTCAGGATGTGTGGCGACGTATGGGTGATCCGGGGTCGCGTTGATCGCGAAGTCAAGAGCGATCTCCATGCCGTGCTGGTGAACCGCTTTCTGAAAATGGCAAAAGGTCTCTAGAGTTCCCAGAGCCGGTTCCACGGCATCATGTCCACCATGCTGACTTCCGATTGCCCAGGGACTGCCGGGATCTTCTGAGGTGGCGGTGAGGCTGTTGTTTCGCCCTTTTCGGTTGGTGGTGCCAATGGGGTGAATCGGTGCTAAATATAACACATCAAATCCCATATCACGTATCATGGGGAGTCGGGCTTCACAATCTTCAAAGGTCCCCCCTTTTCCTGGAATCACTCCTTCCGACCTTGGAAAGATTTCATACCACGCGCCATAGCGGGCCCGAACACGGTCGACTATCACGGTCAATTCATGGGAGTACTGAGTCCATGCCGTCCGAGGTTCATACAGATTCATGAGCCGAAGGAGGTCGAGGTTAAGTGCTTGTGAAACCTTGATGTCTTGTGTGGTGGCTTGGCGCCATTGCTCGAGGTGTTGTTGTAAGGTAGAGCGATCCCGACCCTTCGCCTGCTTGAGGGCGAATTCTACCTGGGCCTCACCTTCCAGTAATTCACTGGAAAGATCCGGTAGAACACCGTGTTTTTTGGAAAGTTCTTCGCACCAGGTTTCGTAGCCTTTGATGTAGGCTCCGATGCTATAGAGGTATTGGGTGTTTTGATCTAACAGAAATGTTCCAGCCCATCGGTCATTGTCTACATGGTGCATGGGGGTTTCCTGCCACTGTTTCTGTCCCAGCATCTTGAATCGTAAGAGGGCTCCGATCTTGTCATGCCCTTCTTTGAAAATATCAGCTGTGACGTCTAAGTTTTCTCCCATGATTCGTTTTATGGGGTATCGGCCGCCGTCCAGTTCAGGTTCCACGCGTTGAATGACGAGTGTTTGAAGCGACTTTGGAATGTTGAGCATGGAGTTTCTCTTGATAATGTGATGATGGGTCTTCGATTCGATGAAGAATGGATCTTTAGTGGACCGTATCGTAGATGTATGTGATAATTCTGAGGCTAAACAAGGATCATACCGTATTTTTATGCTTACACAAAGCATTTTCTGCCAGTAAACGTCAGGCTGTGATAGATGTGGGCCATGTATTCGGTTTGCAGAAGTCTGTTGAAAAAGCGGTGGTATAAACCGGACTTCTCAAGCATATCATGAACGACCCGTCTACCCCCAAATGCCCGATTGTCGACATCCAACATGCGACGGTGTATCGAGGAGTCATGCCGGTTCTGCATGATGTCACGTTGACCATTCATCAGGGGCAGTCAGTCGTAATCCTTGGACCGAATGGGTCTGGTAAGTCTACGTTATTGAAATTGTTCTCTCGTGAACTCTATCCTGTGGCGACCGCAAAGAGTTGTGTCCGTCTACTAGGAGAAGACTCATGGGATATATGGGACCTTCGGTCACAATTAGGTCTCGTCTCTGCGGATCTTCATGCCGATCAAACGGAATGCTGTACAGGGTTTGAAGTCGTCCTTTCCGGGTTTTTTTCGAGTAATGGAATCCCGCATCATCAGACACCGAGTCTGTACCAACGGGCAAAAGGTTTTGAGGTGATGGAAAAACTGGGGTTGGCCCATCTCAGCGAAAAGAGGTTCTCACATCTGTCCACTGGAGAACAACGTCGTATTCTTTTGGCACGGGCCATGGTGCACGATCCGCATACGCTACTGTTTGACGAGCCAACGACGGGTCTGGATGTACGGGGCACGCATCAATACTTGGGAATGATCAGAGAGTTTATCCACAAAGGGGGTACGGTGATTCTCGCCACCCATCATATTCACGAAATTCCTCCAGAAATACAGCAGGTGATTTTTCTTAAGGATGGAAGAATTCAGGAAAAGGGAAAGAAACCTGACTTACTGACCTCTTTCAACTTAAGTGCATTGTTTGATGCGTCCGTACAGGTTTACGGGAATAAGGGATGGTATCAAATTTTTCCTGAATCGACGGTATAACACTCTCATTTTTTAATTGGTGGACTTTAGGTGACCGAGATGTTGAACGGCTTCTTGCTCTTTACTGTCCTCGATGTTTGGAGAATGATTCTTTCTCTAGGCCTGACTCTCGTCCTTTTGGGGACCCTGGTTCTTGAAAGAATGAAAGGCGAGTCCTTTAATGGCGGGTTGAAAGATTTGCTTGCAGAGATTTCTTCAAGAACCGTTCTGTCGTTGCTTGTCATCTCCGGGGTGATTGGAATGCTTGTGCCATGGGGGTTAGGTTATGAGTCTCCCCTTTCTTCATTAGATAGCATGCCTTGGAGTTATGAAGAGGTCATTGGGTTTGTGATCGCTGGGGTCGTACTTTGGCGGGCTTCTATCGTTGGCAAGCGTACTGGTCGAACTTCCATACATTTGGTTGGTGTGGCGAGTGCGCTGCTCTTGATTGGAGGCCTCTTGTGGGTGGGACGCTGGGACATGGTTGCGCGTGGCCATTCTTCTTCATCAATGATCGCAGGGTGGCAGATGGCTTGGGATTGGTCTTTAGTGATGTCCAAGTTTTTTCATCTCCTCTTTTCTAGCCTTGTGGCTGGAGGCTTGGTGGTGTTGGGCTTGGGCCTGTATCAATGGCCCGGTTGGTATAAACCTCATGGGAGGGACAAACAGCAGACGGCCCTGGTGACAACACAAACCATTCGCTATGGCGTAGGTTGGATGCTTGCAGGCTTAGTTCCTCAAATGGTGGTGGGACCCTGGTTGTTTCTCATGCTTCATGAAGGATCTAGAGGATCCCTGATTGATGGGATGGGTCTCACCTCTCTCGTGTTTTTTGTGAGTTTGACCTTTTATCTACTCGCCCTCGTTTTCCTGAATGCCACCTTTATGGTCCCTCACGTGACGGGACTGGCCTGGGTTGGGCTGTTGAGTGCGGGAACGACATTAGTCCTCATGGGCGTTGTACGATATGCCATGGTTGGGGTATCCGCTGAATATCACCGTATTCCCTCGGCTTGGGAGGTTGTGACTCTTCCACAATTACTTCCCGTCATGGCATTTATCCTGCTATTCATAGGAATTCTTGTCCGATGGTGTGTGTGGCCCCTTTCCTGTCCTTCTTTGATGTCCGGGAGACTGGACAAATGAAATTCAGGTAACTAAGGTAGGATCATGCACATTTCCGAGGTATTACGCAGGCATAATCCTGCCATCAGTTACGAATTTTTCCCCCCGAAAACGGAACAAGCTTCTCAAGATTTGTTCGCCACGATTTCCGCGTTGATGCCCTTGAAGCCTGCGTATGTGAGTGTGACCTATGGGGCGGGGGGATCCACCCGAGAGCGAACGCATGATTTGGTGGTCAAGCTCCAACGTGAGACCGATCTGACCATTGTTTCTCATTTAACGTGTGTGGGGTCAGGACGCCAAGAGATTCACGAAATTCTTTCGAAGTATATGGAGAGTGGCATACACAACATCATGGCATTACGGGGGGATCCGCCCAAAGGAAGTTCCCAAGTGGACATACCCAAAGATGGATTCCCGTTTGCGACCGATCTGGTTCGTTTTATTAAAACCCAATTTCCCCAGATGGGGGTCGGGGTCGCCGGATTTCCCGAAGGTCATCCTGGTACACCAAATCGACTGGTCGAGATGGATCACTTAAAACAGAAAGTCGATGCCGGAGCGGACTATATTTGTACCCAACTCTTTTTCGACAACCGGGATTTTTATGATTTTTGTGAACGCTGTGAAGTCGTGGGGATAAAGGTGCCCATCATTGCGGGTATTATGCCGATTACATCGCGCAAAGGAATGATGCGGATGTCTGAATTAGCCTTAGGTGCCAGGATTCCGGCTAAATTACTCAAAGCGATGGATCGTGCAGAAAATGATTCATATGCCGAACGAGTGGGGATTCATTGGGCCACTGAACAAGTGATCGACCTTGTCGACCATAGGGTAAAAGGTATTCATTTTTACACCCTCAATAAATCCAAGGCGACCCTCAAGATTTATGAGGCCCTTGGGATTCAGAATTCCGATAGTCTCCAGCAAGCTGAATTGTAGGCCCTCCTCGGTTGTTCTCCCATTTCCGATATCGTGGTTTCGTCGGTCGGGTTTGAGTGGAGTTCCGTCATTTCCTCTTTTCCTCCAGGCTGTGAGTTGGGTATGATAACGAACCGATTAAAAGGAGGAAGTATGAGTCAAAACCCGGGTTTTCAGGTATCGTTCGACTTAGAAGGTCGTCAATGTATGGTCATCGGTGGAGATGAAGAGGCCGTTGAAAAGGTCCAACGCTTATTGGCGGCGGGTGCCAAGGTGACGGTGGTTCACCCCACACTCCATGTTGAACTGCGAAAGCTTACGGCTTCCGGAAAGATCATTCACCGTGGGCGGACTTTTCGTGCCACGGATACGCAGGGGGTCGTCTTGATTTTGAACATGCTCAAAGGTGATCTGGCGTTAGCCAAATCCTTGTATGAGCTCGCTCAAACCGAACGGTTTTTGGTGTGGTCTATCGATCAAACCGATTATTCCACGATCATGATGCCGGCACTTGTGGCTCGTGGACCATTACGCATCGCCATTAGCACCAGTGGGGCGTCTCCAGCTTTGGCGCGGGTCTTGCGCCAAAATTTGGAGGGATTGTTTGATGAAGAATTCGACCAATTTCTGGATTGGTTGGGGGCATTACGGGAAGAGTTGAAAAAAAGCGAGGTGAGTGATTTGCGTCGAAGAGAACGTCTGATGGAAGCCGTGAACGGATTTCAGTTAAGCGGAACATTGCAGTTCCCTCCATCCTGGAAATTGTCGGAAGAGCAGGCGTTGGAAGGGGTTGGAAAGGAAGGTGGATGAAATGATTCTGTTGGAGTTTAGCATGTCACCGCTGGGGAAGGGAGAGAGCGTGGGAAAATATGTCTCTCGGTCCTTAAAGATTATCGATAAAAGCGGAGTGGATTATCGATTAAACCCTATGGGGACAGTCCTAGAGGGTGAATGGGATGAAGTCATGGGTGTGGTGAAACAATGTTATGAACGCATGAAGAAGGATTGCGGCAGGATTTCGTGTGTGATGAAAGTTGATTATCGTCGTGGGCATCAGGGGCGATTAACGGGTAAGGTCGCCAGTGTTGAAAAACGTTTAAAACGTAAACTCAAAACCTCCTCTTCGTGAAGAAGGAGGGGGTCAATGATGATTGGGAGGTGGGACAGAGGGAATGTCTTCGCGCTGTGTTGCCTGCCTTCCGATTCCACATAAGACTTCATACGGAATCGTGTCCAGCCACCGTGCATGATCTTCCGCTGTAATCTCTCGCTCTCCTTGTCGTCCTAAGAGCACGACCTCTTCACCGATTTTTGGCTCGGGAATTTCGGTGACATCTATCATCATCATATCCATACATATTTTCCCGATGATGGGGGCGGGGACCCCCTTGATGAGGACATGGCCTTTCCCTGTCAGGTGGCGCGGAAATCCATGGGTATACCCGATGGGAAGGACGGCAATATGAGAAGGGCGGCGGGTACGGAACATGGCGTTGTATCCCACACGCTCTCCAGGTTGGAGGGATCGAAGATGGGCAATGTAGGTCTTCGCTTCCATCACCGGTTGCAGAGAGAGGGGACAGGGTTGTTGGGACTGTCGGGGAGCATAGCCATAGAGCATGAGTCCTGGTCGAATCAGGTCGAGATGGGAGGATGGATGGAAGAGGATTCCAGCACTATTAGCCATATGATACAGAGGGATGGGGTGCCCTATGGATTTGAGTTCTTGAATAAATCCGAAGAACCGCTGGATTTGTTCAAGAGTCAAGGAGGGGTCCAGGCTATCCGCATCGGCAAAATGGGTCATGAGGCCCTGAAGAGAAATGGTGTCAATTTTTGGAAAGTAGCCCAGGATAAGCTGTTTAGCCTCGTCCGGATCAAATCCTAATCGATGCAGACCCGTGTCAATTTTAATATGGATAGGGTAGGGGCTTTGGGATGACGGGAGATGTTCGTGAAGACGACGGAGAAGGCCTTCATGAGAAATGATAGGCGTGAATCGATGTTGAATGATATCCGGAATATGATCTTCAAGTAGAGGACCCATCACGAGAATAGGATGGGTAATCCCAGCGGTTCGAAGGGCGATACCTTCACGGATTGAGGCGACACCAAAACCAAATGGGTCTAAGGGCTCCAGCGTGCGAGCTGCTGAAACGGCCCCATGCCCGTAGGCATCGGCTTTAATGATCGCTAAAATTTTTGTGGTGGATGAGATGAACTGCTTGATTTGCAGGAAATTATGGGAAAGGGCCGAATGGTGGATGGAAAGGCGAAGAGGGGAAGGCCACTGCTTTAGTGTCGGTGCTGAGGTAGTTGTGGTCACAAGGCATTCCTTAAATGGCGAGAATTTCTTCCTCCTTCTTCTTGATGATGTCATCCACTTGATGAATGAATTTGTCGGTCGCTTTTTGGCTTTCCCCTTCCAGTCGACGAAGATCATCCTCCGTGATTTCGCTGTTTTTTTGGCGTTTTTTCAATTCCTCATTTGCCTCGCGCCGGAAGCCACGGATTTGCACCTTGGTTTCCTCTCCGTATTTTTTGCTGAGCTTCACTAAATCTTTCCGGCGCTCTTCACTTAAAGGAGGAATAGGAAGACGGATAAGCTTTCCGTCATTGGAGGGGGTCAACCCGAGGTCTGAGCTTACGATGGCCCGTTCTATTTCTTTGATATGTGCCGCATCCCAAGGTTGGATCGTGATCAATCGTCCTTCAGGGACGGCGAGATTCGCCGCTTGTTTGATCGGTGTCGGTGTGCCGTAGTAATCGATCAGGATATGGTCTAAGAGAGACAGCGATGCTCGACCCGTTCGAATGCCCGAACATTCTTTTTTGAGATGTTCCAGCGAACCTTCCATTCGTTGAGTAGCTTTGTGAATGGTGGGGTCGGTTATCATGAGTTCCCTCCCTCTTAGTGAATGGTAGCATTTTGGGAGACAATCGTGCCAATCGGCTCGCCTTCCAAAACCTTTCGTATGTTGCCAGGAGTCGTGAGTTTAAACACGATAACAGGAAGATTGTTATCCATGCAGAGCGTAATGGCGGTGGCATCCATGACTTTGAGATTTTTATTCAGCACAGAGAGAAAGGGCAATTCGGTGAATCGTTGCGCTGAAGGGGTGGTCATGGGGTCGGCATCATAAATGCCATCGACCTTCGTCCCTTTCATGATCACATCGGCTCCGATTTCCATCGCACGTAATGCCGCGGCGGTATCGGTGGTGAAATAGGGATTGCCGGTTCCTGCAGCGAAAATGACCACCCGTTTTTTCTCTAAATGTCGAATAGCTCGGCGGCGGATATAGCCTTCTGAGAGTTGGCGCATTTCAATGGCTGAAAGCACTCGGGTGGGAATGCCTTGACGTTCCAGGGCGTTTTGCAGTGCGAGGGCATTCAGCATCGTGGCGAGCATCCCCATGTAATCGGCTGAAGCTCGTTCCATGCCCGAGGCACTGGCTGCCAATCCACGAAAAATATTGCCTCCGCCGATGACGATGGCCAACTCCACCTCTAAGGCCATGACCTCGGCGATTTCTTTCGCTAAGTCATTCAGGATGTCGGGTTGGATGCCATAGCCCTGATCGCCCGCCAGCATTTCCCCACTGATTTTCAACAGGACGCGGCGATATTGAAGGGACATTATTCTTGGCCGAGTTGATACCGGGTAAACCGGGAAATGGTGATGTTTTCACCAAGTTTGGCAATTTTTTGGTTGAGCAGTTCCTGTATCGTTTGGCTAGGATCCTTCACGAACGCTTGTTCGAGTAGGCATTGGTCTTGGAAAAATTTCTCCAGCTTGCCATTCACGATTTTATCCCATGCCGCCTCAGGTTTCCCGGATTCTTTGGCTTGCCCGAGATAAATCGCTTTTTCTCGTTCGATGAGGTCTGCGGGAATATCTTCACGTTTAATGAATTGTGGCTGGGATGCGGCGATCTGCAAGGCGACGTCTTTCACGAATGCCTGGAATTCCTCATTTCTTGCGACAAAGTCTGTTTCACAATTGGTTTCTAGCAATACGCCGATTTTGGAGCCTGAATGAATATAAGAGGATATGAGGCCTTCTTTCGTTTCCCGTCCAGATTTTTTCTGGGCGGCCGCGAGGCCTTTTTGACGGAGTAGGTCAATGGCTTTTTCAATATCATTGCCGGTATCTTTTAAGGCTTTTTGGCAATCGAGAATTCCTGCCCCGGTTTTGCCACGTAATTCCTTCACCAAGGCGCTCAAACTAGACATACGCTTGCTCTCCTCACGTAAAAATGTATTTGGGTTGTCGGTTAGTTGTCACACAACGATTACACGGGTTGCACGTTTTCAGGGGACTCCACAGGAGACGAGGTGGGCCCGGGTGTGTCAGGAACGGAGCCATCTCCATTCTCAGCAGATTCCTGCCGTTTGTGTCGTAGTTCCATGCCCTCAAGACAAGCATCCGCAATCTGAGATGTAAACAGTTTGAGCGAACGAATGGCATCATCGTTTCCTGGGATGGGAAAGTCGACTCCGTCCGGATCGCAATTGGTATCGACGATGGCGATAACCGGAATGCCCAAACGATTGGCCTCTTTAACCGTAATATGTTGGATCCGGGTATCCAGGATATAAATGCATCCGGGAATGGCATTCATGCCTTTTATGCCGTTCAGATACTTTTCCAATTTGGCCTGTTCTTTTTTCATGCGGACGATTTCTTTTTTCTTTAACCGTTCGTAGGTGCCATCCGTTTCTGCGGCTTCGAGCTTCTTGAGTTGGGCGATGCTGCGTCGGAGGGTTTGGAAATTGGTCAGCATGCCTCCCAGCCATCGTTGATTGACATAATACATGCCACACCGATTGGCTTCTTCTTCAACGATGTCCATGGCCTGACGCTTTGTCCCGACGAACAAGACAGACTCTCCATCAGCGACGGCGTCACGAGTGAACTCATAAGCCTTGTGAAAACATTGGAGTGTGATTTGAAGGTCGATGATATAAATCCCATTCTTTTCACCAAAAATATACCGTTTCATCTTGGGATTCCACCGATTGGTCTGGTGACCAAAATGTACTCCAGCTTCCAATAACGATTTAATCGTGACCATGACGGACCTTTCCACCCCCTTTCAATGTGATTGGATTAGCACCACACAATGATGTTGATCGGTAAATATGTTAACGCACGAGTTTGATTCAAATGGGACCGGCAGGAGACAATGGTATGGGATTGTCTAATCAGGCAGGTTGTTCCAAGTGAAGAGTCATTCATGCAAAATTTGAATATAATTGACGTTCAACCAAGCAACCCTAACATAGGTAGAAATGCCAATTCAAGCCGGGTTGATGTCCCGTTCCAGGAACCCTACGAACAAGTAGGGAAAATAGCCAATCCTCCTATGGACTTTGGGTGGGCCTGGATAGCTCGCATCCTTTTGACTCTATGAGACTCCCTGGCTATAGTCAATGCGGATTGTGATATTTTGTCAAATTTGAAGGAGAGTGTCTTATGGTGGAAGTTCCTCTAAAGCTCTATGTCCAAGAGCTTGTCAAACAAGCGAAGCAGTCTGTCGGGCCGATGATGAATGTCGGGCCTTCAATAAAGTCAAAGGCTTTTGAGGGCATGAAGGAAGCCTTGGAGAGTCAAAAAGATGAGATTCTCAAAGCCAATGACCAAGATCTGGAGAAAATTTCCAAAGATATCGGGCATCAGGCATATCGAGAAGCCGTGGATCGCGTCAAACTTACCGAGGACCATTTGCAGCAGATGAAGGAGACGATCCAATTGATTTCTGACTATCCTGATCCCATTGGTGAAGTCAGTCGGTCTTGGATGACACCTGACGGGTTACAGGTGTTTACCGTCAAATCCCCACTGGGTGTATTAGCTGTGATATCGGATATGGTTCCTCAAAGTTTGGTGGAATCCTTTTGCATGTGTCTGAAGTCGAACAATGTCTGTGTGTACCGGGGGGGACCTGAATGGTTGGAGACGAATACCGCATTAGCACGGTGTCTTCAGGAAGCCGTTCAGGAAGCGGGAGTCCCGAGGAACGGCTTGTCCTTTTTAGATCGTGGGAGTCCGGAAGCCGCGTTAGAGGTTATTAAGCAACCCAAATATGTCAATGGGGTCATTGCGAGGGGAAAAGCTGGATTACGAAAGGGGATTCAAGATCATGCCCGAATGCCTGTGATTGGGTATGATGGAGGCTTGTGTCATATTTATGTTGATAAGGATGCAGATATTCCCTTGGCCCAAACTGTGGCGGTCAATGCCAAGGTGCAATCCCCTCAAGCCGCAACAACCTTGGATACCCTCTTGGTTCATCAGAATGTGGCCCGTCAACTGCTACCGGGGTTAACGCGGCGGTTACTACAGGAATATCGGGTGCAATTAAACGGGTGTCCCAAAACCGTCGCCATGTTGGGAGTGATAGAAATGACGGGGCATCTGGGGATCAATCCCGCGCAGGAGTCGGATTGGGAAAAGAAGTTTCAAAATATGACCATGAACTTGAAAGTCGTGAGTGACAAGCAGGAAGCGTTCGATCATATCAACCAATTTGCTCCAGGTCATACGGATACGATCATTACCAGAGACTATGAATTAGCGATGCGGTTTGTCCGGGAAATCGACTCCAGCGCCGTACTCGTTAACGCTTCGACTCGGCTTCATGGGGGGGAATCGTTTGGGTTGGGCCCAGAGCTCGGAAGCCATAGTCAGCGATTACATGGCCGTGGAGTGATCACCCTGTCGCACCTCACGACGGAAAAATACATGGTCCTGGGAAATGGTCAGCTCAAACAGCCTCATCCGATTCCGCTGCCTTATGAGGATGCTATGATGATGTCTTCTACTTTCTAGACATGGGTGCGATGTCTAGGTGAGTCCTGAAATGGTCCTCGGTGGGGAAAGGCGAAAAGGAAGAACGGGTGACGGACCGAATAGAGACCTGCCGAGAGCAACTGCGCCACTACTTATACTCCTGGGGCCTACAAGACTTTTCTGATGAGGCCGCCTATTATGAGTGGCAGAAGAACTCCCTCTCAGGTGAAGACCTTAAAACCTTACAGACCCTCATTTCCAGACGCCAAGGAAGTCACGATTCAGAGGCCGATAGACTGTTTTATGACTTTCTTGCGCGTCCCAATATTCTCCCTGTCCTGTATAGTCAACGTTTTCAGTATTTCCTAACCCTCGGCCAGGAGCTCGTTCAGCGAATTTCTCCCTCGACTGAAGTGCTCGACGTGGGTTGTGGAGTCGGTATTCTCACCCTGTTCTTGGCTCAACAGTTTCCGGATGTGACGTTTCTTGGGATTGATCGGTCTGCTAGCTCTCTTGTGCGTGCACAAGATGAAGCCAAAGCCCGAGGAATACGCAATGCTCGATTTGAACAACGGGATTTGGACTCGGGCCAAGAACCATTGTATGAAAAAAGATTTGATCTCATTCTGTCCTGCCAAGCCATTTTTCAAGCCGAACATGAACCGGGGTTGCCGAGCGATCATTGGAGCACCTTCCAACGAGCAGTAGATTCTTCACGGCAAACCCTTCTTGAGAGTCGTACGGGGTTACACGGTCGACTGGAAGCGTTGCTGAAGGGGTTACACCCCAAAGGCCGAATGATTCTGTTTGAAAAAACACAGCATTTGGGTCGCCGAGTGGTATTTCAACGAGCCTTGGCTAACCGAAATCTGTTTCAGCTCAGCCCTTCGGTTCATTGTTCCGTGGGTGCCTTTCAGGAGCAGGAATGGGAGGGGCCTTTATATGAAGTTGGCCTGGGGCTCACCAAAGCTCGGATTCCTTGGAAGGAGGAACCCTTTGGAAACCCTGGAGATACACTCTATCGTTGTGTGGGCCTTCCTGCTCAACGAATCGGGGAAATCTTGAGTCAACAGGCCTCTGATACGGTCACGAGGCCTCTTCCGGGAGGAGAATCAGTAACCCTGCGATTTGGTGAGTGGCATGAGGCCCTGGTTGGTGTGGTGTGTGAAACGAGTGGAGGGTTCCGGGGGGCTGTCGTCGGGAGTCGAGAAGAAAAAGATCTTTTATGGCAAATGCTAGAGAAAGTGAAGGGACTGAACGAGGAAGAGGTCTCTACGATGCTGGAATATTTTTGGGGAAGTTTGTCGGCTTCTGAAGAACGAGAATCAGACCCTTGCTATGAATGCCATCATCCTTTTGCACAACAAATCTTTCTTGACCTTCCAAGCAAGCACACTGAAAGGCAACACACCTTTGAGGAGAGTGAAGGTCGGCAATGCCATCTGGAGCTTGGCACCACCCTGTCTCTTGGTTATATGTATTGGGCCAATACTTTCGATCAGCGACAATTAGTCATCATGGACCGTTCCCGGATCAGCCTGTTAGAAGAATATTTTGAGGAATCGCTTCTACAGGTCAGGCCTTCTCTCGCCCAGCCCTAGGGCGATGGCGGGCTTTCTTTGACCCCGTTATTCTCCGGTCAACAGAATCTGGAAGGTATGATTTTGCGCTTGGGCGTAACAGGCTAGCGTTTCGTACGTGTGTCGTTGAGTCGAAGGAGGAAGCCCTGACCAGTTGGCAGGAAGACTGAAGGTGAACATGCTTCCGGTATCCTGGATGCCCACGATCAGTCCATTTGTCAGGAAGTCCAATATCACGCCTTCATCGATCTTTTTCACACATGTTTGGGCCTGGGCACGGGGAGGTTTTGGGGTATGTTCCCCATAACGAATGCTAATGGTGCCAGCCCACAACATAAGGCCAATGAAACAAAAGATCAGTAAACGCATCAGAACTCTCCCGAATAATGTAAAAACAGTGTGAAGAAAAACGAACGGGAAAGAAATACCCCAAATGGGGTGTTTATGGGAGTGATGTCGTGGCCGGGCTAGGACATTTGAGGGTGTGGTATCAGAAGAAGAAGAGGCGCATTCTTTTGGAAAAATGAAGGTAGAGAATGTGGAATTCTTAAGATGGACCAGCAGAATTCCGACAAAGGAAGCGATGTCCTATTATCCGGAAGAAACATGCTTGGGACACCAAAAGTTTTGCATCAATATCGAAAAAACACCAATTCTGTGGCTCCGAGAACGTTGGTGAGTCACCCAACAGGTTTGACGAAGAAGTTTGGATGGTCTCCAGGGAGAGTTCACACCTTTTTTCTCATGATTGTTGAATGAATGGATAGGTAAGCCATGATGGGGAATGAAGGGCAGGTTTTAAGCGTGGCCGTTGTCGCGGCGATGTTGCACTGGATTTCGGTGTTATTGCTGATCCGGTATATGCGCATTGACCAAAAAAGCGGGATCTGGAATTTCTTTGCGATGGCCATTGGACTCATGGCCATACAAAAGACCTATGCCTGTTACATGGCCTATTTTTGGGGTGAGCCTTCGGGCCTCACTCTCACGAGTGAAATTGTTTGTGTGTTAATCGCAGCACTCTTGTTGGGAGGGGTGTTACTGGTTCCCGGGATTTCCAGGCGTCTCGCCAGAAATGATGAACTCCTGGAGGTCATTGATGAGCGGGATATCATTGTCTATCGATTTCATGATCGACTGGCGCGTGACCTGAGACAAATGCAGATTGCCATGGAAATCGGAAAGCCGATGAATTTTGTCATCGAACACGTGGCGAACCTGAATGGTCTCCTACAGGGATTCATTGAAGATCTAAAGGCCGGAGTGTTGTTGGGGAATAATTTCGGCATATCGGTCAAAACCCTCGTGGAAAATCTCACGCGTGAGTCCTCATT
Organism: Nitrospirales bacterium; assembly: GCA_965223275.1. Classification (GTDB taxonomy): domain Bacteria; phylum Nitrospirota; class Nitrospiria; order Nitrospirales; family UBA8639; genus Nitrospira_E. The sequence continues at coordinate 293,062 of OZ244992.1, read as the reverse complement.
CCCTGTAAAGGTCTTTGTCGAAAAAGAAGTCTCAGAGAATCTGTCTCAAGAACAAGGAACTGAACTGCTCCATGTGCTTCGAGAGGCCGTAAAAAATTCGGTGGCATATTCAGAAGCGAAAAAAGGCCTGGTGTCTGTCAAAAAGACTGATACGGATATTCGCTTGGAAGTGAAGGACAATGGGAAAGGATTTGAAGTTGATCTGGTGGGTGCCCAGGGCCATGGGCTCGGAACTATGGTGGAACGAGCGAAGAAGATGGGTGCCCGTCTGAAAATTCACAGTCAACCCAAGAAGGGGACGACCGTGTCATTAGAAATTCCAATAGGGTCTCATGCCAAGAATGGGCGGCCAACTCAAAAATCGGCCCCCCAGCTGGTCGGAAGTGGGGCATAATCTGCTTCAAAACTTTCCTGCCGAGATCTCACAATCTTTAGCTGTGAGAGGGAAGAAGATGCGATAGGAATGGTGGCGGTGGAGGGTTTCGAACCCCCGGCCCGCGGCTTATGAGTCCGCTGCTCTACCACCTGAGCTACACCGCCAGATTATCGTGTAAGTAGTGAATGAACCCTATAGGGGAAAACCAAGAAGAAGCGTTGGTCTCCATCTTCGACGGCACAGAGCATTCTATACCATAGCGTAAGAACCCTCGACAATTCTCTTTTTTCACAACCCCCTCGCAGATAGTGATATTGCCCTCATCACGTGGTAGGCAAATTGTTGCCCTATCGGTGTTTGGAAAGAATGGCCAGGGGTGGTAGGGGCTTAGAACGACAGATATGGGAGATATAGGATTGCCTCAAACCGATTCTGTTGGTCCCCAAGCTGTTTTGGTTGGGCGTCAACCCATTTTCGATGTCAAGTTGGCCATATTTGCGTATGAATTGTTGTACCGGGATGGGGCAGCGAATTGTGCGCATGTCGTGGATGGGGAAGAGGCCACCGCCCGGGTGATGGTGAATACGTTCTTGGAATTAGGGATTGAAAAGATCGCCGGTCTTGCCAATGTATTTATCAATGTCACTGAAGACTTTATCCTGAATAAGCATTATTCCGTCTTGTCGCCGGAACTCGTCGTCCTGGAGGTTCTGGAGCATATTCAACCCTCTCCGGCGAATCTTGAAGCCCTTAAGGTCGCTCGAGATGAGGGGTATCGCATCGCCCTGGACGATTTTGTGGTCAACGAGGCGTCTCAAGCGTTTTTGCCAGTCGCTGATTTTGTGAAGGTTGACGTCTTGGCCCTATCTCCCGAAGAGTTACATTCTCAAGTTCACCGGCTTCGCCTCTTTCCTGTGAAACTCTTGGCGGAAAAAGTAGAAGATCAAGCTTCATACGATCGCTGTTTGGAATTGGGGTTTTCGTATTTTCAAGGCTACTTTTTTTGTAAACCTCAGATTGTAGAAGGAACCAGGATTTCAAACCATCGAATGGCGACGATTTTGTTGTTGGCAAAATTGCAAAATCCGGATATTCAGATTGCGGAGCTTGAAGAATTGGTGAAAACCGATCTCTCTTTGAGTGTGAAGTTGATCCGGTACGTCAACTCGGCTTCTATTGGGTTGACGCGACCGGTCGATTCCATCGCGAAGGCCGTCACGATGGTGGGCATCGACCGGATGCGGCAGTGGGCCTCGTTGCTGCTATTGGCGGGAAATGGGGAGAAACCACCAGAACTGATGCGTGTAGCACTCATGCGTGCGCATATGTGTGAGGCGATGAGTCAGGAAGATGGGCTTCCCGACAATCAGGGATTTACGGTGGGATTATTCTCGGTCTTAGACGCGTTTTTTGATTGCTCCATGGCGCAATTGCTCGAAGAGCTGCCTTTGGCGGAAGATATCACTAGCGCACTGTTAGCCCGAGAAGGGAAATTAGGAAAAGTCTTAGAGAGCGTGATCCACTATGAACGGGGAGATGAAACAGTCGTCAGTGGGGAACATGAGGTTTTACGGGGGCATTATTGGGCCGGTGTGGCCTGGGCCGATGAGATCATGGCGATGATTGTGCCCCCACAAAAGATGGACACAAAGACGGGCTCACCGCAATCTTAATACGATCGCTTATCGTCAATTTCCCCAGAAAAGGCATTCAATACACCAAGCCCCATTTCACTCAATTCCACGGGCTTGTCCTCATCCTCGGGGGTAGCGAGTTGATCGTCGGGAAGTTGTGGGGTGATTTTGGCGGTTAACTCTTCTTCTAACGCTTCATCCGAAAAGTCCATGTCATGAAGGATGGCACGGAGTCGTTGAAAGGCTAAGATTGATCGGGCGTGTGAATGCCAGGTGCCAGAGTACTCCGTATCATTGACCTTCGTGATGCTGTTCCAAAACTTGGACTCCTCAGGTTCGGTCATATCCCCACGTAAAAATGTCCGAAGTTTGTCCAGCAAGCGTTCCTCGGTTCGCTCAAGGCCATCGTACTCTACGATTGACGGTTCGATGGGTCGTTGAGCCAGGACCGAGAATGTTTCTTTCCACCAGTCAGTCCTCCCCTGTGCTTCCTGGGTAGAAGAGTCTCCATGACTTGATTGGAGATCCGATAAATATTGATGGAGTGCTTTAACTTTTCTGGCTGCCAGGCTTCCTAGAGGTATTCCCCAAATATGCGCGATTTCGTGATCTTTTAGGGGAGCACTGCTCGCGGTCAAAAAATCCTGTTGCGCGACTTTTAATCTCCGTCGCAGGATCGCTCGGCGTCGTAAAAGTTTTTGGTATTCCAAAAGCAGGCGTTTGATTTCGTAATCCTTTTTTTCCAATTCCTGGCCATCCCAGGCCCGTTGCAACGCGCGGAGCTCCTGACGGATGAGGACCGAGGGGGCTTGGGATTTGGTCTGATCCACAGTGGCTTGGTCTACCTCATAATTCGTCAGGAGGAGACGTTCAGCGATTCGAATCGTGCGATCGATGATGCCCAACCATTGTTTGAGGAAATTCACATGCATTCCCGGCCGTTCCCGCTTTTGGCGATAGTATCCCTTATACTGATTGGCTCGAGAGGTCACATTCCGAACACTCTCCAGAGAGAGTTTTTTATCTTTTGGCTGGTTGCCGGCCAGAAATCGGGAGTCCGGTTGGTCGGCGGCCATGTAGTCAATTTCGTCCTGTGTGACATCCAGGTATTGAAGGAGCATGAGTTGCAACATGGCACGGTTTTGTACCGGCAACGCTTGAATTGTGGATTCAATATCCTGAAACGTGAGAGAAGTTGCGGTAGTAGTCATGGGAGTAAATAAATAGGGTAGAAATCCTGCATTTATGAATTTTGTCCTTCTTCAAGGTTTTCGAGATACGTTGCGGCATATTCCCGAAGCTCTTGAACGGTGCCCTTAGAGTACAGTTCACGGGGAATTTCGATTTGGACGAGTTCAGAAGGATTGACTCCACGTTCGGCTGCCCAATCTTCGTCGACATAGAGCGTGACGGCCCCGTCCTTTTCCTTGCGAACGAATAAAATGTCTTTTTCTTCTTCCATGATTCCCATGATTCTCAAAGGGGCAACGATATAGGGTGAAAGTGTGATACCACACCTTTCTGAGGGCTGTCAAAATCCTTATAGCCCCTGAAATGGTGATGTTTTGCAATAAAAACAACGCACAAGTTCAAGTAACGGTTTAAAAGGAAAAGCAGTTTAGAGCGAGCGATGAACGGAAGATGAATAGTGGGACTTTCCCTTTTCAATCCGGTAAGGGGTAGAGGAGAGCGAATGAAGGAGAAGAGGGGGCGTGCTTGTCCCGGAGTTAGCCTCCGAGCGTATCCACGACTTCTTTCACGCTTTTCATGATACACGTGAAAATCGGAATGTCTCGTTTGACGTACCGGCTTCCCTCCGAGGACCGAAGGTCCATCACCAGGTCTAGAAAGTCTTCCGGGTGGTCCGATTCAAACGCCACCACGAATTCTTGATCATCGAGCCCGAAGGAATAGGTGGTATTGAGTTTGACGGAAGGATATTTATGCCCGATCTCGATGTGTTCATCCATCATGCCCTGACGTGTGGCTTTGGTCAGGAGATACCAGTCCCGGGTTTTTTCGAACGGGTAGACGAAAATATACTTGGCACGCCCAGGGGTGATCTTCAATCGGCGACTTTCTTGCCCTTCATGGACATGGTTGTCGACATAGATCGACCGCTTGGTCATGGACAGGTAGGAGTAGGGGACCGTGAGGTATTGACCTAAACCGGTGGCAAGAAGCTTGGATCCCATTTCCTGAAACATTTCTAATTCATAGGAAATGCGCCAGAGCAGGAAATCGCAATCTCCGCGAATACCGACCGTCGTGTAGGGCACGACGATGACTTTGCCTTGGTATTCTTCGACGACCCGAATAAACTCTTGCTTGCCTTTGTCCCGCTCTTCTTGGGGAAGTCGTCTCCAGAGAGGATCAACTTTATAAAAGCTAAAATTCACGAATTGACGTTTGGCAGCCTCTTCGGCACCGGCCATAATGGGACCTCCCCTAGAAAATAAACCTATGATAGGCTAACGGCGTAAAAGATAAGGATTTACCATTCAATCCGTAATCTTGTCAATCAGGATTCCCTTTTGGCCAAGGGTCATAAAGCTGGGGAAAATAGTGGTTTTATGAGGAATTTCTTTTTGAAAAAGAGCCATGTAATGTGTTTGTGAATTAGTTGGTTTGTAGAAGAGAAACTCGAAGGAATTCCGGGAATAGTACCATGCCTGCGCAACGGTTCTGGAAATGGTTGAATAGGGTGTTCGTGGGAGTAGTTGGAATAGGGGGCCTCATCCTCCTGGGAGGCGTCCCATGCCAGGCGATTGTCGTCAACCCTTCGAAAAAGGACGTTGAGGAGGCGGTTCAGCGGGGGAAAGAGGCCGCTCAAAAGAAAATACCACCGAGCCAACTCTTTTGGCATTTTGGGGATCAGGCGGACTTTCAACCCCGTGGTTTTCTCATGACCAAAATTGGAGGCCTCGCGGTCATGGCCACTCATTATGCCTTGCGGGGGGAAGATCCTACACATGAGGCCATTCAACGTGTTGTACAGGAAAAAGAATTGCAAGTGATCGTGACGGTGTTTGGGGAGACTCCAACCTTTGCGCAAGAAAGTTACCTTATCATGGAGCAAGGGGGCCGAGTGATCAAACCAGAGCGCATACGTGCGGACGGGCGAGCGACTTCCATAGCGCAATATACGGGCAATCTTGCTTTCCGAGCCAAAATCGTCGCGTCCTTTCCTTATCCATCGTTTGAACCTTCTTCCTTGACTCGCATTAAGGTTTTTCCTGGAGCAGGGGGAGAAGTGTCCTTTTCAATAGACCTTGCCTTGGTTCCTTAAGGGATGGCTTGCAGGGGCAAGGCTGAAATATTCGTTGAGACGCGCTAGATAAGCCATACATTTTTTGAGGACGATAGTGGAAGATTCTGGGGGACCAAGACGGGCAGGTATCATCGCGGTTGGAACCGAATTACTGGTGGGTGGCCGACTCGAGAGCAATTCGCTGTTTCTGGCCGATCAACTGGCTCGGTGTGGCTATGCGATCGGGCAAAAAGTCGTGGTGGGCGATTTTTCCCATGATATACGAATGGCCGTGAGAGCGGCCCTCAACACCGTTGATGTCATGCTCATCACGGGAGGGTTAGGGTCCACGGTGGACGATTGTACGCGAGAAGCCATCGCGGCTGTTAGCCGCCGGCGTTTAGTGAGGAGAAAGGCTGCATACGACGATATTCGGGCGCGGTACGAGTGGCTGGGAAGAACGGTAACTCCACTGGTGGCACGACAAGCCTATCTGCCGGTGGGGGCAACCTTGCTCAGGAATCCCGTCGGGACAGCAGCGGGATTCGGGTTGTGTGAAAAGGACACCTGGATCTTTGCTCTCCCCGGTGTGTCTCGGGAGGCTCGTGCGATGATGGAGACGCAGGTCGTCCCTTTTCTATTGAAGAAACGGAGACCGTATTCTCGATTCTTGACCCATTCGTTCAATACATTTGGGTATCCGGAAACCGAGATTCAAGGTTTGCTGAATGGGGTACTGAACAGTGAGTTTGATGGAAAGAAGGTAGAGTATGGAATCCTGGCTTCACCCATGGGCGTGAAGGTCACGGTGAGTTGTTGGGTAAGTACTCAGAAATTAACAACTTCTGCTCAGAGAAAAAGAGAGAAAGAATGGGAAACCGTCGTCGAACGCGTGAGAACGTGCCTCGGGGGTGCGATATTCGGAGAAGGGGAGCAGACCATAGAGCAGCTTGTCGGGGAACAATTGACACAACGATCCCTGACGATCGGGTTGGCTGAATCCTGTACGGGAGGGTTGACCACCCATCGCCTGACTCACATACCGGGGAGCTCAAGGTATGTGGATCGTGGGATCGTGACGTATAGCAATGGGGCCAAGCAAGAATTGCTCGGTGTCCCTCTACGTCTCTTACGACAATGTGGGGCTGTGAGCGGACCAGTGGCCAAGGCTATGGCTCAGGGCATTCGGAAGCGGAGTCAGGTGGACCTTGGAGTTTCCATAACGGGAATTGCCGGGCCGGGAGGTGGGACGAAAGACAAGCCCGTCGGGTTGGTGTTTATGGCGATCGATGGTCCGTGGGGGAGCCAAACCCAACGGTATCAATTTTTGGGAGATAGGCAGGAAGTCCAGGTACGCGCTTCGCAAGCGGCGTTGCACCTTATTCGTCGATATCTACTGCAACATGGGAAAGCATAACGGATCGCCTCGTCGGGTGTTTCTGGCCGTCAACCTTCCGGACGATTTACGGGAGGGGGTACAGGAAGTCCAGGAACGACTCCGGTCTCAATTGCCCTCGATCAATTGGGTTCGACCGGAGTCGATTCATCTCACCTTAAAATTTTTGGGTCATGTGGTGCCTTCGTTGATCGAAGACATTCACTTGGCGGTCGCGCCCTTGGCGGTGCTTCAACCGGCATTGTCGGCACCGGTTCAGGGAATCGGTGTGTTTCCGGATGTGCGGTTTCCCCGCATACTCTGGATTGGGCTTCACGATGCACATGAGAAGCTGGGAGGGATGGCCGAGGCACTCGAACAGGCTTTGGAACCGTTGGGCTTTCACCGTGAGCTGAAACCGTTTCATCCACACCTGACTCTTGCACGGATCAAACGTGAGAATAAACGAGTGGGCGCAGTCTTAACTGAACGGAAATTGTTGCAAGAAGAGCATTCCCCTGGTGTGCTGCCTATCGATCGAATTACCTTAATTGAAAGTGACTTGCAGCGGTCAGGTGCCGTCTATACGCCGTTATGGACGGTTCCCCTTAATGGGGAATCCTCAACATCATAGAAAAAAGAAAATGATTTACGTGTTTATCAAGGTGGGGTAAGATAAGAAACATCACGCCTCCTCCCATTTTTCCCACTCATCGAAACAAAGGACGGTCCATGGCAGAACGCGTTGCTCAGCAAAAAGACACCCAAAAAGACGGAAAGAAACGTGCCCTCGATCTGGCCTTGACCCAAATCGAAAAACAGTTTGGCAAGGGAGCCATCATGAAGCTCGGGGAAACGGACATGCCTCGAGATATTCCCGCCATTCCTACAGGGTCGCTGACCCTGGATATGGCCCTCGGGATAGGGGGACTGCCACGGGGCCGGGTTATCGAAATTTTTGGACCGGAATCCTCGGGGAAAACCACGCTGTGTCTTCATGCGATCGCCGAAGCGCAACGGGCCGGGGGGGCTGCGGCGTTTATCGACGCGGAACATGCGTTGGACCTGACGTACGCCAAAAAACTCGGGGTTCAGACGGACGACCTCTTGGTCGCTCAGCCGGATACCGGGGAACAGGCCCTGGAGATCGCGGAAACCCTGGTCAGAAGCGGAGCATTAGATCTGATTGTGGTCGATTCGGTCGCCGCGCTCGTGCCGAGGGCGGAAATCGAGGGGGAAATGGGCGATTCCCACATGGGGTTACAGGCCCGATTGATGTCCCAAGCCTTGCGGAAGCTCACCGGGGCGATTTCCAAGTCTCAAGCGGCCCTCATCTTCATCAACCAGATCCGGATGAAAATCGGGGTCATGTTCGGAAATCCGGAAACCACCACCGGCGGGAATGCCTTGAAGTTTTATTCCTCCGTGCGAATGGACATTCGCCGGATCGAGTCGATAAAAGATGCGCAGGAAGTCATCGGAAGCCGGGTACGGGTGAAGGTGGTGAAAAACAAGATGGCACCTCCGTTTAAGCAGGCCGAATTCGATGTCATGTTCGCCGAAGGAATATCCAAAGTCGGGGAATTGGTAGACTTGGGGGTAAGTCGTCGGATAGTTGAGAAAGCCGGAGCCTGGTATTCCTATAAAGAAGAACGCCTGGGACAAGGTCGCGAAGCCGTGAAGAATTTTCTCAAACAAAATCCGGATATTGCCTCACAGATCGAAAAAGAGATCCGACAGAGTTATGGTCTGGCTGATAAAGGACCTGAAGCTTCTCCTCCGGAAGCGGCACCGGCCGACTCCAAAAAATCGGCTGGTTCACGGTCCTAAGTCGTCCCCAGACCCGTTTTCTACCGGACCAAGCACGGTACGAGCGAAGTGAAGGATAAAGTGTGATGATTGCCACGTCACGAGAGCTGCGCCAAGCGTTTTTGGATTACTTTGTGGATCGTGGTCACACGGCTGTCCCCAGTGCTCCGCTCATACCCCAAGCCGATCCTACTCTCCTGTTTACCAATGCCGGTATGAATCAATTCAAACGGGTGTTTCTCGGCGAAGAGTCTCGGCCCTACAACCGGGCAGTTTCCATTCAGAAATGTATGCGGGCCGGAGGAAAGCATAACGACCTTGAAAATGTCGGGTATACCCGTCGCCATCATACCTTTTTTGAGATGCTAGGGAATTTTTCCTTTGGAGATTACTTTAAAGAGGATGCCATTGCCTTCGGGTGGGAATTCTTGACCAACATCGCCGGTCTTCCTTCCGAGAAACTCTGGGTCACCATTTTCAGGGAAGATGATGAAGCGCAGGACATCTGGGAACGAAAAGTCGGAGTGGCCTCCGACCGGATCGTTCGGCTCGGTGAAAAGGATAATTTTTGGCAGATGGGAGACACCGGTCCGTGCGGCCCGTGTTCAGAAATTCTCATCGATCAAGGTGAGGCCTATGGGTGTGGGCAAGCCACCTGTCAGGTCGGGTGTGATTGTGATCGGTACCTGGAAATTTGGAACTTGGTCTTTATGCAATATGACCGGGATTGGACCGGGACCCTCAACCCCTTGCCCAAGCCCAGCATCGATACGGGAATGGGACTGGAGCGGCTCGCGGCGGTGACCCAGGGCGTGACTTCTAATTATGACAGTGATGTCTTTCTTCCTCTGCTCGAACGTATCGGTGAGAAAACCCGTCAAGACTATGGGAAGCATGAAACGACGAATCGCTCCATGCGAGTCATCGCCGATCACCTTCGCGCCATGACGTTTCTGATCACCGATGGAGTCTTGCCTTCCAATGAAGGGCGCGGGTATGTCTTAAGACGGATTCTCAGGCGCGCATCACGCCACGGGCGGATGTTGGGTATGGAACGGGAATTTTTATACGAACTCATTCCTTCCGTCGTCGAACAGATGGAAGGGGTATATCCCGAGTTACGTCTGATGGCAGAAACAGTGGCCGAGATCGTGCAGGGCGAAGAAATCCGGTTCATTGGAACCTTGGAACAGGCGCTTCCCCTGTTAGACCAGATTCTGAAGGACACGCAAAAAAAGAAGGCGACCCTGCTTCCAGGCCAAGACGTGTTTAAATTGTACGATACGTATGGATTTCCCATGGATCTCGTCGAGGATGCCGCACGGGAAGCTGGTTTGAAAGTTGATCAAGCGGGCTATCAGCAAGCCTTGGACGAGCAGCGTGAACGGGCGAGGAAAACCGCGAAATTTGATCAGGCCGATTCTCGTGGAGAGGTGGTGAAAGCGGTTGCGCAATTTCCCCTGACCAAATTTGTGGGGTATACCGATCAGCAGGTCGAGGGCACCTTGTTAGCGATGCTCAAAGAAGAGCAATTGGTGAAAGAGATTGGTGCGGGTGATATGGCAGAGCTGCTTTTGGATGTGACGCCCTTTTATCCGGAAGGAGGGGGACAAGTCGGGGATCACGGCATATTAGTCGGTCCGGCGTCTCGGGTTTTGGTCCAGGATACTACGAAGTTATCCAAGGGCTGGTATCTCCATAAAGGAGAAGTGCTGGAAGGGACCGTCCATGTGGGCGATCGATTAACCGCTACCGTGAATGGCGGATTGCGGCAAAGTGCGGCTCAAAACCATACCGCTACACATCTCGTGCATGCGGCCTTGCGGGAAGTCCTCGGTCCTCATGTGAAGCAACAGGGTTCTTTGGTGGGGCCAAATCGGCTTCGGTTTGATTTTTCGCATTTCAAAGGGCTGACGTCCGGGAATGTGGAAGACATCGAGAATCTGGTGAATGATCACATTCGTCAGAATACCACCGTTCAAACGGAGGAAATGGGTATTCAGGATGCGCTGGATCGAGGAGCCCTCGCATTTTTTGGGGATAAATACGGGGATCACGTTCGTGTGGTGGAAATCGGATCATTCAGCAAGGAACTCTGCGGCGGCACCCATTGTCATCAAACCGGGGAGGTCGGGCTCTTTCGCATCGCGTCCGAAGGTGGAGTGGCGGCGGGTGTTCGTCGGATCGAAGCTTTAACAGGAGAGCGCGCCATTCAGGATGCTCAAAAACGAGAGGCCGATTGGCGTGAGGTGGCGACCTTACTTAAGGTGGGTCCGGGGGAAGTTGTCGAGAAAACGAAAAAGCTGCTCTCTTCCATGCGGGAAACCGAACGGGAATTGGAACGGGCCAAACAACAACTGCTAGATCATCAGGGTGCTGCCAAGGACGCGACGATCCAGGAAGTGGCAGGGATTCCCGTCTTGGTTCAGCGGTTGGAGGGCCTCAGCATGCAGGAACTCCGGACCTTCTCAGATAAGCTCAGGAAAAAAGTGGCTGAGGGAATTCTGGTGTTGGGATCCGCCAAGGAACAGAAAGTGTCCCTGTTAGTGATCGTGGGGAAAGACCAAACCAAACGGTTGCCCGCGGGGAAAATCGCACAACATATCGCACAAATGGTCGGAGGGTCCGGGGGGGGACGTCCGGATATGGCACAGGCGGGCGGTAATCAACCCGAACACTTGGACCAGGCCTTACAGGAAGTCATCCCGTTTGTGACGGCACAACTGGGAGAATAGCCGCTCAAAGCCAGAATAGGACATTCGTGGTTAAATTTTCGTGAAATTGGCCGAGAAGGAGTAGGGGAACAAAGGGAGGAACCGCACGCGATGCGACTGATTGGTAAATTAGTCTCAGTGGTGGTCTTACTTGGTCTGCTAGGCCTGGCTGGTGTTATCGGTTTTGCGAAGTTGAACGCACCTGCTGGGCAATCCCGTCCATCCGTTCTTGTTACCATCCCACCCGGCACACCCTTCACCCAGGTGTCGGATATCTTAGAACAAAACCATCTGCTCACCCACGGATGGTTTTTTTCCCTCCTAGGAAGGGTTCAGCAAGTCGATCGGAAGATCATCCCTGGAGAGTATCAATTACATGCCGGATTACGGACCACCGAACTGTTGGCCAAATTGGTCAAGGGAGATCTCTACCAGCATTCCGTGACCATCCCCGAAGGGTATACCGTCAGCCAGATTGCCATGGTTCTGGATCAGAAAGGCCTCGCCAAGAAGTCCGAGATTCTTCGGTTGAGTCGGGATCAAACGTTTATCCAAAGTGTGGAAGTTCAGGCTCCGACCTTGGAGGGGTATCTCTTCCCGGATACCTATCGGTTTCCCAAATTTACTCCTCCTGAATCTATCCTTCGCACGTTCGTCAATCGTTTCCATGAAGTCGTCACGCCGGAATTGCGGGCCCAGGGAAGATCGATGGGGATGAATTTGCAAGAAGTGTTGACGTTGGCCTCGGTCATCGAAAAAGAAACCGGCCTGGCCAGAGAACGACCGATCGTGTCGGGTGTCTTTCACAACCGGTTGCGGCAGAACATTCCCTTGCAAAGCGATCCCACCGTCATCTATGCCTTGAGCGATGCGTTCGATGGCAATATCCGGAAGGCCGATTTATCGATCGATAGCCCCTACAACACGTATAGGGTTCGCGGACTGCCCCCAGGCCCGATCGCGAATCCTGGATTGGCTGCTATCCAGGCGGCCATCCATCCCACGCCGAGTAATTTCGTGTATTTCGTCTCTCGGAATGATGGGAGCCATGTGTTTTCCGCGACGCTGGCGGAGCATAATAAAGCCGTGGATAAATATCAACGGCGAAAAAAAAGCAAGTCATCTTCGTAGGAATTACTGTTTCTCTTTCCTAGCCCGGTTCTATGGAAGATCATCTCTCACGTTTAGGGATTACGTTGCCTCCGGCACCAAGTCCGGTAGGGTCCTACGTGCCAGCTGTCCAGGCTGGAGATTTCATCTTTGTCAGCGGCGTCCTGCCTTTTGTCGATGGAAAAATTCAGCAGCCGGGAAAAGTGGGAAGAGAACTCACGATCGAAGACGGATCCAATGCGGCTCGCCTCGCGTTACTGAACGCCCTCGCCATTCTTCAACACCATCTGGGTTCGCTAGATGCCATTCGCCAAGTCGTCAGACTGACGGGGCACGTCGCCTGTGTGGAAGGGTTTGGAGAACAACCCAAGGTGATCAACGGAGCGTCCGATTTATTAGTCGAAGTCTTTGGTGATCGAGGGCGTCATGCCCGGTTAGCCCTTGGGGCGTTTGAACTCCCACTTCAGGCTCCTATCGAACTGGAGCTCATCGTCCAAGTGAATCCTGGGTAAGATCCCCTCTAACATTAGGTATAATGGAGAAATGATTACTCCCGGTGCGTTGAGACGCTTGGGGTGTGTCCTGCTGTTGAGCCTGGTGTGGGTGGTTGGCACGAGTCACGTGTGTTTCGCTACGCCATCAGAGGGGCAGGTCCTCACGGGTCCGACGGTGTTGGTCAATGTGACGGTCTCAACCTTTAAGACCCGCGGACGGGTGTTTTATGATGTCGAGGCCTCAATCATCAAGAAATTACACTCGTCCGGGTTACAAACTGTACGAGATGCCCAACGTCCTCATGACTACCAGTTGAAGGTCCATTATGAAGAACAACGAGGGGAGGAATTTGATATCGGCAGATGGGGGACGACGATTGATGGAACGTTCGAATTTCGGAAAAAGCAGGGAGACATCCTCTGGGATTGGCGGGTTCATGAAGTCTCCACGAATGACATTTCTGGCGCGCCACCCTATATCGATGCCTTGCTCAAATTTGCTACCCACCCCAATTACTTTTTTCTCGGCCCTATTCTCAAAGAATTAACCAGACCGGATGGATCAATTCCGAACGCGCTCACTCACGCGTTGCTTCGGCGATTAACTGAGGCCTATCCTCTCAAGGGGGAAGAGGATCCTGAAGCGGCAGACTACCAGCAAGATCATTTTATGGAAGCCATTCATGTGGTTCATCAGGATGTGGCTTTTCAGCGAACGTTTGACGAATTATTGGAAGAACAAGTGGATAAGAAGGCTATGGTCTCCATCGCCGAACGATTCATTCAGTCCTCTGACCCGCAACTCAGAATTCGTGGGGTAGCCGTATTGGGCCAAAGCCAATCTCATCCCGAAACTCTTCGACGATTAGCACAGAACGATCCCAACCAAGAAGTCAGAAAGACCGCTCAAGAATTTTCCCATCCATGAAATTGGTTCTTTATATAGGACAAAAAACACACCCAATACCCCTTGCTTTTTAAGCCGAGTTTGTTAGCGTCCTTTCAGCCTCCTCAGATTGATTGAGGGCTGTCGGTTTCGAATCCCCTCGGTATCCCCTCAGCGGGTCCTCAACTACACAGTTCACCACTGCTTCTAATCCCTCCTTTGCCTCCCACATCTACACCTACAATCCGGTGGGGAATATCAAGGACATCCTGGATCAGGTGAATCCGAGTAATAATCGAACGCATACCTACGATGTCTTGCAGCGGTTGAAGACGGGGGGGACGGCGACGAATGCGGAGTCCTATGAGTATGATCTGGTGGGCAATCGCACGACATCGTTCTTGTCGTCCAATCACAATCATGATGACCTGAATCGGCTTCTAGAAGACGATCAGTTCACGTATACCTATGATGCCAACGGAAATCTGGAGACCAAGACGGATAAAGCTTCTCCGACGGACGTCACGACGTACCATTGGGATGCGCAAGATCAACTCATTCAGGTTGATCTGCCGGATGGAAGTACCGTGACCTATAAGTACGATGGGTTGGGGCGGAGGATTGAAAAGGCGGTGGCGGGGAGTGTCACCCGGTATGTGTATGATGGCGAGGATATCCTCTTAGAGTATGACGGGACGAATACCTTTTTGGCTCGGTATTCCCATGGCGATCAGGTCGATCAGCCGTTGATGCTGCAAAAGGCGGGAGTCGGCCATTTCTACTATCACAGTAATCATCAAGGCTCGATCACGCATCTGACCGATGGCAGTGGGGTCGTTGCCAATAGCTATATCTATGATAGTTATGGAAGAAGAAGCAATGTCATCGAGTCGGTGATTCAACCCTATAGTTACACGGGCCGAGAGTATGATGACGAGAGTGGGCTATACTATTACAGAGCGCGCTATTACGATCCAGTCTTAGGCAGATTCCTGAGTGAAGACCCAATTGGATTCAACGCGGGCGATCAGAATTTTTATCGGTATGTGCTCAACAATCCGGTTAATCTGATTGATGCGACTGGGAGGCAGGCAACTAATTCACAAGGTGGAAGCTCTGGAAAATCCTCTGATCATAAAGTCTATGATCCTACAACGGGAAAAACTTATGATCTCCAAAATCCCAGTAATAACCAGAAAGGAAAATCCGGCACTCTTCAGAAACCCAAGGGTGAGGAGATTCCCAAAAAGCCTCGTCGGACCCGTGGTGCGTGTAGAGCGATTTTTGAGGGGTGTTTGAAGGGAGCAGTAAGGTGCCCAGGACCACCTGGGGTAAAGCGGGCTCTTGCTGCAGCCTGCGCAGCATTATATTTAGCCTGCTTATCTGGCGGTGACTTTGAGTGAAAAATGGATATCTTTTTTCAAAAGGATAAAGATTTTTTCGGCAAAGCCCTCAAAGCAATACTTGATCATAACTCTTTTCGAATTATTATTAACAAACCTGCATCTTGGTTCATTGAAACGAAAAGGTATGGTAAGGATTTTCGTGACCCTTGGGAATCACCTTTAACGAGAATGGAAAAAATCAAGAGAACTTTCATGATAATATTCAGGCCATTTTGGCGAATTTATTTTATTGCGAAGGTTTATGATATGATTGCACACTGGAGTGAGGAGGGAGAAAATATAATTGTGGAATTTAAAAAACAGGATACTTGAATTCACAGATGCAGGTTAGATCTGTTGGTGTTTGTTGACCTCTTGAGTCTCTCCTCCCTTTCTACCGCGCGCGGTATTATGATTCACACACCGGCCGGTTCCTCAGTGAGGATCCGATTCGCTTTTTAGGTGGTTTAAAGCCCGGCCATTACAACTACTTCCGCGACTACGATCCGACGACGGGTCGGTATATTGAAAGTGATCCGATTGGGTTTTTGGGGGGAATGAACACGTATAGTTATGCCAATCTCAATCCTCTTCTTTTTACTGACCCTAAAGGTCTAGACGGATCTTTAGAACCACCCAGACCGCTCGGTCCTCAGGGGCCATCGAGTAGTCCTAATTATCAAAAAGACCCTATATGTCTTGCGATAACTTGCGCGCCTGATGGATATTACTATCCGTCAGATTTTCCTGGTGATCAAAAATGTTTGAAAGACTGTTTTAAAGGGGAAAAGCCAACTCAAGAAAATGTAGAACGAATTATTCAAGAAATATTGAAAAGTAATCCCGAAATTTCGTTTGATCGAAACGGAAATCAAATTTTGCGAGATTTAGGTACGGGCCGCGCTGTACGGCTTGATCCGTCGGGGCAGATTTTTGATACTTTGCTAGGGAAATAAAATGCCTATTCCATCTGATTTGACTCTTCTATCTCAAGGACATTTATTGAGAACTTTATTTAATAAAAAGTTGGAAAATGTCTTTAGGGTTGTTCCTGCCATATCAATGCCCGTTGATTTGGAGGAACTCGATCAAAATATAGATGGTCCATTTCTTCTAGAATTTGAGGGGTTAGGCAAGGTGTATTTTTATGCTTATCCTGATGACCAGGGGGATCACTTGTTGGTTTCATACGATGCCGCTCCATTTTATTCCATTGCTGGAAGAGTTCCTGTTAGCAGTCAAAACAGTCCTGCATGGGTGGGTTCTGTTGGACAAAAAGTAAAAGGTGTTAGGGTGCTAATAAATAAGGGAATAGAGAATGGAATTGAATTGGGGTTTTCCAATAATACCAGAACGTATATTTATGATTTAAACGATGATTTATGTGCAAGCCGTACCTTCCCATTTGATTCAAGTAATTTGGAGACAGTCAACATGTAGTTTTTTTATTTAGAATTTAATAAAAAAGAGATTGTGAAATTATGGGTTAAATGAGGATTTTCTTTCCCAAACACCAAACGAGTTGAAACCTTTTTTTTACCCTCTTCCACTACGATGCCCAAGGCAATCTGGAAGAGACCGAACGGCCCACCGGTGAGATCGAGGGTCGCACCTACAATCCCATGAACCGGGTGGCCTCCATCGACGACCCGCTCCGGGGCCTCACCACCTTCACCTACGATGCCAATGGCAATCTCAAGCGGACCGTCAAAGTGCGGAATTGGGGGTCATGATGAGGTGGCCCGTATTTGACCTCTTTTTTATTTCTATGACCTTTGAACGAAACGGTCAACATCTGGGGCTTGCTTGAAAATGACTCATGATACTCTATCGCGCTTATGGCAACAGAGTCCCTTTGGTCTCTCATTCGTTGTATGGGGCGTTTACGAGGGCGAAACGACCTGCCCTGCATATTTTTAGAGCTGCCGTTAGAAGATTGTTGTGTTTCCCATTAGTTTTATTATTTTCCCGCATCCGGCCTAGCAAGATCACCCTTTAGGCATCATCGCACTCGGCCGACAATTTCCTACATGAAAGCGAATCACTGCCATTCCTTGGAGAATGATTGGAGAAATACCTATGTGCAGAAAACCATACTCCCGCAATTGGTCTGGTTTGTTTGGTCCTAAAATTGTTGCGCTACTCCTATCCTTATGGTTGTTCAACGGATTGTTGCTGAATCCCGTGGTCGCTCAATTTGCACGTGAAGTCGCTCCAGACTTTGATGTTGTCTCTTTAGACGGAGGGTCCTATTCCAATTTTCATTTTGAAGGGGAAAAAGCTTTGTTAATGTTTTGGGCCCCTTGGTGCGGTGTATGCCGTTCAGAACTCCCTAAGCTGGCTCAATTTTATGAAGAAGATATCCCCAGTGATTTACAGGTACTCTCTATAGGGACTTCAGCCTCGTTGGCTGATGTGGAAGACTATGTCGACAGAAATCAAGGAACTTTTGTCTTTCCAACAGCTTATGACGAAGACAAGGCCATGGCTGGGGATTTTAACATTCGAGCCTTTCCCACATACATTCTTCTGGATCAAGATGGAACTATCCTATTGGTTCATCGTGGTAGTGGGATTCTCAATGACCAAGAATTTCATTCTTTAGTCCAGTGACCGTATTCATTAGACACGAATCTAGAAAACAGCGTGTTCTCATTTGTGTGTATATCATGCTTCGGTTTTCTCCTTACGATGGCTAGTTTTTTCTCTTTGAGAGAGAGAAGGTAAGGGGCAAATTTGTTGTTGGTGTTTATCCTCTGAAATTTTCCTCCGTTTTTAGCCGCTGTGTTTCCTCACCTTCTTTGACTTACGCCGTCCCGTTGGAATTGGTATCAGGAACATGTGTGCCGCTCGATACTTGCCACCTTCTCACGGCTCACGACTATCACGACGCCGGATTATTCGATTGGTACTGTGTACGACAAGGTCGGCAACCCCGAGGATATCGCCGACAACGATAGTCAAGTGACGTTCACCTACGATGGCTTGAATCGGGTCGAGACGGCTGAGACCAGCAAGGATACTGGGCTGCAGCCGAATATCCTATTGACCAGTGTGTACGACGCGGTGGGCAACCGGACCCAGTTGGACGAAGACAGTGGGACCAGTGTGACGCAGTATCTGTATGACCTGGCCGAACGGTTAGAGAAGCTGACGCCGCCGCTAGGGGCCGCGATGGCCGTGAATCTGAACTATGATCCCGCGGGGCGCCTCCAGGACATCGTCTATCCCAACGGCGTGGTGAGTGCCTATGGGTGCGATGCCAAAGGGCGGTTGGATGCGTTGAGTCATACGTTAAGTGGAAATCCCTCCTTTGCCTCACACACCTATACCTACCATCCGGTGGGGAATATCAAAGACATCCTGGATCAGGTGAAGCCGTCGAACAACCGGACGCATACCTATGATGTCTTGCAGCGGTTGAAGACGGGGGGGGACGACTGGAAATGCTGAGACCTATGATTATGACTTGGTCGGCAATCGCACCACCTCGTTCTTGTCGTCCAATCACAATCATGATGACCTGAATCGGCTTTTAGAAGACGATCAGTTCACCTATACCTACGATGCCAACGGGAATTTAGAGACCAAGACCGATAAGGCCACGCCCACGGACGTCACCACCTATCATTGGGACGCGCAGGATCAGTTGATTCAGATGGTTCTGTTTCAGGTCCGAAGAATTTGAACGACAGACAAGTGACTCTTAACCTGGTGCCTGTGGTTTTCGGACCACCTCAGTTTGACCCCCATTTAATAAAATTCAGTTTAAAAATAAGTTTCCTTTTTATTGTAAATACTAATACGTAAGAAATGGCGTAATCTTATTGCCATTGTCACAAGGGATGTATTCTGATTTTTGGCTTATTTTTACCATATTTTTCTTTTTATTCATTGCAACACTTTGATTTAAAAGACTATTTAATGTTGCTCATTCCTTATTTTTAATCCAGAAAATTTTTTTGTAATTTTTTTATTATGGTACTTTAGTCCTACAAAAATAAGCCGATAAAGTATTTTATATGAGGAAAAAAGAAGTTAAAATTAAGAAATTTTAGAATTCAACTCTTAATATAAAAGGTTTTCCCAAAAGTATTAATATCGATAAGGATATGACCCCTCTTTCTTTCCAGATTTTGTTCACCAACTCAAAAATGGGTTCTGATTTTGGGATCGGCTATGACCTAGGCCGGGGGGGATGTTATTACTCATGGCTCCAATTTTAATGGGGGTATTGAAGTCATGGGTAGCATCTTTCCCGGCCCTTTTTTCTCTCCTGGTTGGTTTATTCTCATTTCCTTAATATTTTGAGTTGTACCTTCCCTTAATCTCCTCTGTTCCCGCCAGCCGTTTAGGGGCTAATGCCGCAAGATTATTGGCTATGTCATTGACAGGGCTTGAAATTGACGATCCAAAAAGCCCCTTGATATAGTCATTTTGTCTACCTTCGCTGCTTGGTTTGCACCTCGTTTGTAGGTATTCCCCGCGGTTAGGTTGATCGGGTGGTTTCGTCCCCGTTTGTACTTGAACAACAATCATTATTTTTACGTATTTTTATCATTTAACTAAGGTGTTGTTTTCCATGAAATTCATGACCTCCATCATTACGATTCTTCTGTGTTTGGCTTTGATTGCTTCGGAAGGTTTTGCCGAATTGTTTCCTGCGGAGGGGCCTCCGGGGACAACCGTCACGATTAGCGGTGAAGGATTTGGTGACTTTCAGAATACCAAAGATAACCGAGTGGAATTTCAGGGGGTGTCTGCCTTGATCCAATCCTGGGAACCGGACTTTATTCTCGTGAAAGTTCCCTTGAAGGCTACCTCTGGACCCGTCATCGTAAGCAATGGGTCCAAGACGATCGAGGCCGGCACGTTTTCGGTTCAACAGGTTCAAATTACGAAGGTTGAACCCATTGAAGCGGAGGCGGGTTCCTTGTTAACCATCCATGGAAAACATTTTGGGAATACGGCTGGTTCCCGTGATCCGAATACGATGTTTGGCGTCAATCAAGTGTTTGTCAATGGGATTAAGGCTGAGGTTCGACGGTGGC
Source organism: Nitrospirales bacterium (assembly GCA_965223275.1). Taxonomy (GTDB): domain Bacteria; phylum Nitrospirota; class Nitrospiria; order Nitrospirales; family UBA8639; genus Nitrospira_E. The sequence goes on along the minus strand of OZ244992.1, from coordinate 272,978 downwards.
GTCCGAATAAAATTGAAGTGCTCATTCCTGCCAATGCGCACACCGGAAATGTGGAAGTCCGATTGGCCTCCAGTGATCCTCTGCCTGATGGGTCCTGCTGTGCTCCGGTTGACTATGCCGTGAGTAATTCCATGCCGTTGACGGTGATCCCTCCTATGGCGTACGACCCGGCTTCGGGCCCAGTGGGTACCAAAGTGGTCTTGTCCGGGCAAGGGTTTGGTTCGACTCGACCCAAGGATGGCAAAGTCTATATCGGGAAGACGTTGGCCCCGATTTCCCAATGGGCGGATCGGACTATTGTAATCCATGTTCCCCTCAATGCCGGCTCCGGACCTCTCACGCTTCATCGCGAAGGGACAAGCCGGACGTTGGGGCAGTTTGATGTCGTCACGACGCAGATTGAAAAGATGTCCCCCGCCAGTGGGCCGATCGGCACACTGATCATTATTCGCGGGAAAAACTTTGGTCTCCATTCTGAAGGTGGGAGTACCGCCTATGCGTTTGATTTCGACGCGGGCAATAACGGCGTCGAAATCGGTGGCGTTCCTGCAGTCATTCACCGGTGGCTGGATACTCAGATTGATGTGTGGGTGCCCTACAGTGCGAAAAGCGGGCCCGTGGTCGTGAAGCGGGGAGGGGTGGTGCCCCGAGCTGATGGGACCTGTTGTGAAAAGGAAGAAGTTGTCAGTCATGAAGCCGGAACGTTTACCGTGGTCCAACCGGAAATTCATTCCTATGAACCCAAAGAAGCGGGGTTGGATGAGTTGGTGACTATCACAGGGTCTGGTTTTGGTGAATTTTTAAAAATTTCTGAAATGTCACAACTGTCTCTTCATCACAAAGGGCATTCCTGGCAGAACTATCGTCTAGGAAAAGATGTGTCCAGGAGCGAAGTGCTCATCAACGGAGTGGCGGTTCAGGTGGTCTCTTGGAGTGATAATAAGGTTGAAGTCCGAGTGCCTCGACGGCCTGCTTTTGGCTTTGGGCATCCTGAAGGTTTTCATCTCGACGTGACTGAGGGAGACCTGGTGTTGAAGCGCGGCTCCTGGGACATGCTGGACAATCAGGAATGCTGTACACCCAAAAAATGGATTACCGTTGTCGGGGGGCCATTTAAGATTCTCAAGCGTGGATTGCCCGACATGGATTATTGGAACGAACCCGGTCGCGCGCAATAGCGGTCATATTGCCCACTTCCATTACACTTCTTTTTTAACCCCAAGGATTGATTTATGATCAAGCTTGTGTTTTTGGCAGGTTCTGTTTCTCTTTGCATACTTTTTATGGGTGCCTCTTTCGCGTATGGACAGGATCTGCAGGTTGATCTTCATCTCCAACAGAGTCCTAAACCCGTCACCCTGCTCGGGGTGCATTTTGCCTCTGAACAAGACGGATGGATCGTGGGTGCGGCCGGTACGGTCTTGCAGACCCAAGATGGGGGAAAGAATTGGAAAGCCCTTCCTCGTCGAACCAATGCCCTTTTAACGGCTGTGACCTTTGTCAATGGGCAATCTGGCTGGATTCTTGGACAAAACGGGACCATTCTTCACACGAACAATGGCGGAAAATCTTGGGTGCCTCAGTCGAGTGGGACCAATGAGACCTTATATGGAGCCAAGTTTTTGGATGCTGATCATGGGTGGGTCGTTGGGGCTCGTGGTGTGATACTCATCACGCAGGATGGTGGAGCAACATGGGAATATCAAGAAGGTGGGAGTACGGCGGACCTTTTCGGTGTGGCCTTTACCGATCCGAAGCATGGGTGGGTCGTGGGAGCCTTGGGAACCATCCTTGTCACCAGTGATGGAGGAAAGTCCTGGGGTGCTCAAGAAACCAATAGCCCCGCCACCTTCTTCGACATTGTGTTTACCGATTCCGTGTCCGGGTGGGCCGTAGGAACGCAAGGCTCCATTTTCCAAACCTTGAATGCCGGCAAAACCTGGGTCGATCGGGCCCGGCCTTGCGGAAGTCCTTGTATCAAACCTGCCGATTTGGTGGATATCCAATTCGTGACGCCGTTAACCGGACGCATTATCGGTGAGCGGGGTACCTTACTCGTGACGGAAGATGCGGGATTTACCTGGACTGAGGTGGAAGCTGAGCATACGGAAACCCTCTATGGCTTGTCCGTTCCCTCTGCCTCACAAGGGTTTGCGGTGGGAGATCGTGGGACGATCCTGCATTTTGTCACCAAGGTCGAAAGCCAATCCTAATTCTCGTCATTTCGATTTCTTTCTTTATGGGCGAGAAGAATCGCCAGGGCGGCCAAGCTGGCCGTTTCTGCCCGTAGAATAGTTGAGCCTAGCGATGCCTGGCTCCATCCTCGCGCTTGAAACGTTTCCTTCTCCTGTTCCGACCATCCTCCTTCCGGGCCAACCAACAGTCGAATCGAATTCGGACATTCCCGCGCTTGCAAGTGCGTCGATAACGATTTTTCCTGGCCTCGTTCTGTGAGGACCAGATCCATTGTATCTTCAGATGTTGAAGAAGCGACAAACTCTTGTAAACTTTGGGGCGCCGTAATTTCTGGGATGTCCCACCTTTCTGATTGTTGCGCCGCTTCCAGCGCGATTCGTTCCCAACGAGTTTGATGTTTCCTGCCGCTCTCAGGATTTAGTCGAGGAATGGTATGGTCCGTAAGGAGGGGAATGATGGTGGTGACGCCCAACTCCGTGGCTTTCTGTATGACCCATCCCATTTTTTCACCTTTTAACACGGACTGCCCGAGAATAATCGAGCATGGTTGTGGAGTTTGTGGCTGTTCTTCGATTCGATCGATCTGAGCTAAGAGGAGGGCAGTTTGAATATCGTGTATCGTCGTATGGTACCGATGCCTCTGTTCGTCATTGAGGAGAAGCCGCTCGCCCACTCGGACTCGCAAACTTTTCGCCAGATGGGTGAATAACGGGTCTCGAACGTGAATGGTCTCCCCAACAACATCCTTGGTTTGGATGAAGAATACGGGCATAGAGATAGAGATCTATGGAAAAAGAACAGCGCAAGGATCAGTCAAAGAGGTTTTTGACTTTGTCGAACAATCCTTCACCCTGAGAGTCTGTAGAAAGGCCGCTTTCTTCGGCAAAAGCCAGAAGCAGTTCCCGTTGCTTGGGGGTTAATCTCGAAGGGATATCAATTTTGGTGCGAATGAGCTGATCCCCCCGGCCTTGTGTTTTGAGACTTGGCGCTCCCAGGCCTTTCAGTCTCAAGACTTGATCATGTTGTGTGCCTTCCGGAATCTTGACCATGGTGGTGCCGGTTAGGGTGGGGACTTCAACTCGTCCCCCCAAAATCGCGGTGACGATGTTCAAGCGCAGATCATACAGAATATCCTGACTTTTTCTGACGAAATGCGGATGGGGCTTGACATTCAAGGCGACATAAAGATCCCCTGGTGGGCCGCCGTTCATCCCATGTTCCCCTTCATTCGAGAGCCGGAGGCGCATCCCGGATTCGACCCCGGCTGGAATCGTCACGGACAGCATCCGTTCTTTGTGGACTCGTTTTTGTCCCCGGCAGGTCTTACAGGGTTCAGCGATCATCTGGCCGGACCCTTGGCATTGTCCGCAGGTACGGTTGATCGTAAAAAAGCCTTGCTGTAATCGGATTTGGCCTGATCCCCGGCATGCCTGACATTGTTTGATGGATTGGCTGGATTTCGCTCCGGTGCCATCGCAGGTGTCGCATATCTCCCATCGTGGAATCTTGAGCTTGGCTTCTTTGCCGTTGATGGCTTCTTCAAAAGAGATTTCGAGGTTGTATTGTAAATCGTTTCCTTGTTCAGCACGCGATCGACCACGGCCGCCCCCAAAAAAGTCTTCGAAGATATCTCCGAAGACATCCGAGAACCCGCCACCGAATCCACCGAATCCTTCCGGTCCGCCACCGCCGGCCGCGGCATGGCCGAACATGTCATACTTCTTGCGGCGGTCCGGGTCACTCAGGACTTCGTAGGCTTCCCCGGCCTCTTTGAATTTTTCCTCGGCAGCCTTTTTTTTGTCTGGTTCGTTGTGGAGGTCAGGATGGTGTTGTCTGGCGAGTTTTCGAAAGGCTTTTTTAATGTCGTCTTCGGAGGCGTTTCGATCGACTCCGAGGACTTCATAATAATCGCGTTTGCCAGTTTGTGACATAAATGTGGGCCTACGGTCCTACTGGGGTGTTTGGTTGCCTCAGTTGTGCAGCGTGTGTCGAATCAAGGGCCTTATCCCTTACCCTTGTCAACTTCCTCGAATTCTGCATCCACGACTTTTTCATCTTGGGCCGAGGCGGTTTCATCACCAGAAGGTTGATCTGGCCCTGAGTCGGTTGGGGCTCCGGGATCGGCACCGTCTGCTGAAGCTTTCTTGTACATTTCTTCAGCCAGTTTGTGAGAGGCGGTCGTCAAGTTTTGCATGGCCGTTTTCACGGCTTCGGCCTCACCCTCTTCCAGAGATTTTTTGAGGGCTTCGATCGCTCCGGTAATATTGGTCTTCTCTTCTTCGCTAATTTTGTCCCCATGTTCGGTCAAGTTCTTTTCGGTACTATAGATTAGACTATCAGCTTGATTTTTTAATTCAACCAACTCACGTTTCTTTTTGTCTTCTTCCGTATGGCTTTGGGCTTCTTTAACCAGCCGTTCCACTTCTTCTTTGCTCAAGCCACTGGAGGCGGTGATTTTGATGGATTGTTCCTTTTGTGTGGCCATATCCTTGGCCGAGACATGCACGATCCCATTGGCATCGATGTCGAACGTGACCTCGATTTGGGGAATGCCTCGGGGAGCCGGAGGGATGCCTACCAGGTCGAATTGTCCCAAGAGTTTATTGTCATTGGCCATTTCCCGTTCACCCTGGAACACCCGAATGGTGACGGCGGTTTGATTGTCGGCGGCTGTTGAGAAAATTTGACTCTTTTTGGTCGGGATCGTCGTATTCCGCTCGATGAGTCTGGTGAAAATCCCTCCCAAGGTTTCAATCCCAAGAGAAAGCGGGGTCACGTCCAGGAGCAAGACGTCTTTGACGTCTCCTTTGAGGACTCCACCTTGAATGGCGGCACCGATCGCCACGACTTCGTCAGGATTTACACCGCGGTGGGGTTCTTTCCCGAAAAATTGTTTCACACGCTCGATGACTTTGGGCATGCGAGTCATCCCGCCGACCAAAACGATTTCATTGATGTCACCGGTGGTCATATCGGCGTCGGCCAGCGCTTTCTTGCAGGGCTCGATGGATCGTTCAATCAAATCATCCACCAATTGTTCTAGTTTGGCTCTGGTCAGTTTGAGGACCAAGTGTTTGGGCCCACTCGCATCCGCGGTAATGAACGGAAGATTGATTTCTGTTTCCTGTGAGGATGACAACTCAATCTTGGCGCGTTCCGCGGCCTCTTTCAGGCGTTGGAGGGCCATGCGATCATTCCGCAGGTCGATGCCTTGATCCTTTTTGAATTCATCGACGAGCCAATCCATGACACGAAGGTCAAAGTCATCACCTCCGAGGAAGGTGTCCCCGTTGGTGGATTTGACTTCAAACACACCCTCTCCAATTTCAAGGATGGAGATATCGAAGGTCCCTCCACCAAGGTCGTATACCGCGATCCGTTCATCTTTCTTCTTATCCAGCCCGTAGGCTAAGGATGCGGCGGTGGGTTCGTTAATGATTCGAAGGACGTTCAAACCCGCGATTTGGCCGGCGTCCTTGGTGGCTTGTCGTTGGCTATCGTCAAAGTAGGCCGGAACGGTGATGACGGCATCGGTGACTGTTTCTCCCAGGTAATCCTCAGCCGTCTGTTTCATTTTTTGGAGAATCATCGCGGAAACTTCCGCGGGGCTGTAGCTTTTTCCTCTGATTTCTACGTGGGCGTCTCCGTTCGAGGCCTCGGTAATTTTATAAGGAAGTCGATTGACGGCATCCTTGACTTCTGCGGAAGTAAATTTTCTCCCCATCAATCGTTTCACGGAAAAGATGGTGTTTTCTGGATTGGTGATGGCTTGTCGTTTGGCGATTTGACCAACCAAACGTTCATCCTTATCCGTCAAGGCGACCACCGATGGCGTCGTACGGGCACCCTCGGCGTTGGCAATCACGTTGGGGTCGCCTCCGCTCATCACGGCCACACAAGAATTCGTCGTTCCAAGATCGATTCCGATAATTTTGCTCATGCTTCTATGCCTCCCTGTTCACCTGTTTCTTCCTTTGAAGAAAGCTTTGTCGAGTCAGATGTGTCTTTGGCCACGGTCACCATCGCCGGCCGTAGAATGCGTTCATGTAAAAAATACCCCTTTTGAAATTCCTCAACCACGGTGTTGGGTGCCGAGCCGTCAGCTTCTACCTGGGCGACAGCCTGGTGCATGGTTGGGTCAAAGGTTTCTCCTGCACTGGAAATTTGCTTGACACCCATTTTCCCCACCGTTTCGAGAAATTGTTTATGGGTGAGTTCCACTCCTTCAAGCAAGGCGCCGCTGACGCCAGAATCCTTTGCACATTGAATCGCTCGTTCGAGATTGTCGATTGTGGGCAACAGATTTTTTAGTAAGGATTCATTCGCGAACCGAATGGAATCCTGCTGATCTCGTTGAGCCCGACGTTTATAATTTTCGAATTCCGCCAACAGGCGTACATATTTATCCTTGAATATTTCAACCTGTTCTTGTTGGTCAGCTTCGACTTCGGAGGGAGAACTATCTGGTGATTCGCCTAGGGAATGTCCTTCCGTGGCCTGGAGGTGGGCTGAGTTATCCCCTTCCTTATCTTCCTCCGTCATGGATGCGTGTTCACCATTTTCCGGGATAGACGTCATAAACCTGTATTGTTCTCCTTACCTGCAAGGTCAATTTGAGGGCTACTGGTGCGAACCCTTTGTTTGAGATAGTCATTTCCGGGCGCAAGTCAACCCGCAAGCTCAATTTTCTTCAGGAGAATTCCGTCTTTTCAGAGGAAATTTAACAGGGGTGGGGTTATCCACAAGGAGCGTTGATGCGCCTATGAAGAAGGGCAAGCCCTTCCAGAGTGAGATTTGGTCTAATTTCTTGTATTTTATCGGAAATTGGAATGATTACAGAGGCCAGTCCCCCTGTGGCCAGGACATATGAAGCGACTCCAACCTCCTTTTGAATTCGTCCCACGATTTGGTCCACTAAACCGGCGTATCCATACAGAAGTCCGGACTGAATACTTGAGGCCGTATCTCGTCCAATGACGTTTTCCGGTATGGCCAGATCAACCTTAGGTAATTTCGCGGTTTTTAAGTGGAGGGAATCCGCTGCACTTTTGAGTCCGGGTGCAATTGCCCCTCCAAGATATTCACCTTCGGCGGTAACCGTACAAAATGTGGTGGCGGTCCCAAAGTCGACGATGATGAGGTCCCGTTTAAAGGCTTCGAAAGCTGCGGCCGCATTGACTAGGCGATCCGCTCCGATTTCTTCAGGGTTTTCATATTTTAATATCAGTCCATGTGGCGAGTGGCAGGTGACGATGGCAGGGGAGTGCCCCAGAGAGGTCTGGATGACCTCTTCAAAGACCTGAGTGAGTGGTGGAACGACACTACAGATGATCGAATGGGTGATCCTGGCTGGATTAATGCTTTGGGTTGCCAAAAGGGAATGAATGGAAATCTCATACTCATCACTGGTCTTGACGGGATTGGTGGAGAGGCGCCAATTTGCCACCAGAATATTGTTATCAAAGACTCCGCACACGATCTGACTGTTTCCGATGTCGAGAGCGAGGAGCATTTTAAGGTAAAGGTTTAAGTTGCTTTTAAAAGTTAATGTAATGGTTTAATGTTGGCTTTGGGGGCTGATTGAGCTTTTACTGGGCTGAACGAAGATGAACGATATCGCCTGAGGTAATCTGCACGGGGTTGAGTTCCTCTGCCTCTTGGCCTTTGGGTAAAAGGATCTGTAATTGTCCTTCTGGACCTATTCCGATGGCTTTTCCCTCTATGGTCCGCTCTCCCGGTAAATTGGCTTGGATCATCTTTCCGATCGTTTCACATTTTTCCTCATACTCTTTCAGCCATTCATCCGAATCTTCCTCGATTAATTGAATATATCGTGTTTCTAAATTTCTGACTATTTCAGCAATGAGGGTATGTCGATCAACGTGTTGTCCGCAAGTTATTCGTAAAGAGGTGGCGGTTTCTTGGAGATCTGGAGGGAAGTCTTCCAGGTCAAGATTGATATTGATACCAAATCCGAGAATGACGGCTTGGTTGTTCGTACCCAATCCTGCTGTTTCACATAGCACCCCACCCACTTTTTTCCCCTGAATCACGATATCATTTGGCCACTTTACCCACACAGGATGATTGGAATACCGGTCGAGTGTTTGAGCAATTGCTACCCCAGCGATGAGAGGCACCCGGGTGATCTCTGGTGGAAGTTGTCGATTGTGAAAAATGAGCGATCCGTAAATATTGGCACCCGAGGGGGAAAACCATTGCCGGTCAAGCCGGCCCCTTCCGTTCGATTGGTGGTCGGCGATGATGAGGGTGGCATGAGGGGGATGGCGTTGGACTAAATCGAGTGCAAACGAATTGGTGGAGGGGAGACTGTCAAAGATATACAAGCTCTGGTCGAGAGTTTTTTGTGGGAGAAGGGTACTGAGGGCGGATCCCGAAAGACGGTCATCATCAGGGGCCATCGGTTACTTCCCCATGGAACGGCTTTTTGAGGATTTGGGGTGAGATGGGGGCATGATTTCCAGAGAAAGATCTTTTGAGGGAGCCGAGTGCGTGAGAGCTCCGATGGAAATATAATCGGCTCCTGCTTTAGCCAGTTCCCGCACGTTCTTCAACGATACTCCACCGGATACCTCGACGAGGGCTCGGCCCTCGATCATCGTCACGGCCTTCTGAATCTGGGAGGGTGTCATATTGTCCAGAAGGATGATATCGGCTTCTCCCTTGAGCGCTTGCCGCACTTGACTCAGCGTTTCCACTTCAACCGAAATTCGTAAACCGTGTGGGACCTGTTGCCTGGCTTTCTTGCAGGCATGGGATAACGATATGTTGTATCGACTCAGAATATTCAAATGATTGTCTTTAATCAGCACGCCATCTTGAAGAGAATTCCGATGATTCTTGCCGCCACCGATTAAAACGGCCCATTTCTCGAGCGTTCGCAGACCGGGGGTGGTTTTTCTGGTATCCACGATTATGGTTGGCAATGTTTTCACGGCATCGCAAAATTGTCGTGTCAGCGTGCTAATGCCAGAAAGTCGTTGCAGGAAATTCAGTGCAACCCGTTCACCCTGGAGAATGCCACGGGCTTTTCCCTGGATAGTGAGGAGAGGGGTATCCCTGCCGACTGAATCTCCATCGGAGACATGTTGGGAAAGACGGAGTGAGGGGTCCATGGTTTCAAATACGGCTTTGACTACCTGGAGTCCGGCCACGACCATGGGCTCCCTCGTCAGGATTTGAGCTCGGGCGGTCATGAGGTTGGAAATCAAGGCTTGGGTGGTGACATCCTGATCGGCGGCATCTTCCTTGAGTGCCTGTTTGACGATGCTCTTGAGGGATGCCGCAGCCAGGCGAGGTAGGTCGGATCGAGGACTCATGGGGTTAGCATATCGGAGAGTTGTTGTTGGCTGCTCGTGAGGAGATCCAATTCGAGTTGGAGATTGGTGACACGTTGTTCAGATTCTTGAATGACCGATGCCTCCGCTTTTTCGCGAAATTGTGGCGAAGACAGCCTCCCTTGCAAGCGTCCAATTTCCTTGTGCTTGTCTTGGATCTGTTTTTTTACCTTTTTCAGGATCTGTTGGATGTCGATGCCTTCTTCGATCAGTGTCCCCACCGTCATGTTTCCTGAGATTACACGCAGGATGTGCTGGGCAGGCCATTGATCGGTATCCATAATTTGGACAGGGGTTCGGAGGATGGCATCCACATAAGGCTTAAGAGCCAGAAGGGTCTGGTTATCCTGTGTGTGACTCGTGGTTCCCCATGTTTGCGGGGGATGGGAGGGCGCGAGATTGAGCAACGCCCTGGCTGTCCGAGATGTTGTGATGAAAGTTTGCAATATTTTAAACGCGTCTTCCGCGTTGGAGTCATTCCAGTCCGAGTCTTCGGTGGGAAACGGTTGCTGTACGATCGACTGACCCGCATGGGGAAAGGTTTGCCAGAGTTCTTCGGTGATGAACGGCATGACCGGATGCAATAATCGCTGAAGGACTTCGAAGGACTCTAAGAGAGTGCTTCGTGTGGTCGGACCTTCGGGATGATCAGGCTGTTGAAGGCTGGGTTTGGCGAGTTCGATATACCAATCACAGTATTCGTGCCAGATGAATTGATACAGCGTCGAGGATGCCTGGTCGAATCGGTACTGTTCTAGCGCGATCTGGACGTGTTTGATGGTGTGATTGAGTCGGCTCCAAATCCATCGGTCCGGAAAAGGACGGTCCTTGATCGGAACCGATGCCGTGGGGCCGTCGGCATGGAGTTGTATGAAACGAGCGGCATTCCAAATTTTGGTGACAAAGTTTCGGTATCCTTCAATGCGCTCTTCCGTCAGTTTAATATCTCGCCCGGGTGACGCCATGGAACTCAGCGTGAAACGCAACGCGTCTGTCCCATATTGGTGCATTTTTGTTAAGGGGTCGATGACATTCCCCTTCGATTTACTCATTTTTTGCCCTTCGGCATCTCGGACCAACGCATGAATATAGACGTCACGGAAGGGTACCTGACCCGTGAATTTCAGTCCCATCATGATCATCCGCGCTACCCAGAAAAAGAGAATGTCTAACCCGGTGATGAGCGTGGATGTGGGATAAAACCGTCGGAGGTCTTCCGTTTCTTGGGGCCAACCCAACGTGGAGAATGGCCACAAGGCGGAAGAAAACCAGGTATCAAGAACATCTGGGTCCCGAATTAGGGTCTGCGCACCACATTTCGGACAGGTTTCTGGCTCTTTCCGGGATACAATGGGCTCGGCTTCGTGGGAGATCATGCAACTCATATGGGTAGCCTGCTGGGAACGATCTATAGGGGCAGCATCTTTTTCTTGCCCTGTTTTCATTAATGAGTCCCCATTGCAGGACTGACAATACCAGGCCGGAATTTGATGGCCCCACCAAATTTGTCGGGAAATGCACCAGTCTTTGATCTGTCTCATCCAGCCCAGATAATTATTTTTCCACTCTTCAGGAATGATGCGGATATCCCCCTTTTCCACGGCAGCGATGGCGGGATCAGCCAGGGGTTGAATCTTCACGAACCATTGTGGGGATAAATAGGGTTCCACGACCGTTTTGCAGCGATAACACTTTCCTAGAGCCATGGAATGGTCTTCTTTCTTGATGAGCAATTCTTGCTCGGCCAGGGCGTCAACGACCAATGTCCGTCCTTCCTTCACGGTTTTTCTGGTGAGGTGTGGAAGGAGGGATTCTTGAACTTGTGCCAGTTGTAAGCCGGAAGGGTCTAGGCGGGCTTCATAGTCTAAGATGGACAAAGAGGAGAGGTGATGACGTTGGCCTGCCTCAAAATCATTGAAATCATGGGCAGGAGTGATTTTGACCGCACCCGTCCCGAATTCACGATCCACGAGAATAGGGTCTAACACAATGGGAATCGATCGGGTCGTCAGGGGGAGTTGGACATGTTTTCCGGCGAATGCTTGGTAGCGAGGGTCTTCAGGATGGATAGCCACCGCCTGGTCACCGAAGAGTGTCTCCGGACGGGTCGTGGCTACCGTGAGGTATTGTTTGGGGTCATCCAGGAGAGGGTATTTAATGTGATACATCGTTCCCTTTGCGGCCTCATGTTCCACCTCGATATCCGATAAGGCTGTTAAGCAACGGGGGCACCAATTGATTAACCGTTCTCCACGGTAGATCAACCCTTCCTCATACAAACGAACGAAGACCTCGCGAACGGCATGGGAAAGACCATCATCCATCGTGAAGCGGAGGCGAGTCCAATCACATGAGGCTCCGAGTTGTTTGAGTTGTCCGATAATGGTGTCTCCTGACTGTTCTCTCCATTTCCAGACTCGTTGGACGAACGATTCACGGCCTAATTGTTCACGCGAGAGTCCTTCCTGGGCTAGTTGCCGTTCCACGACGTTTTGTGTGGCAATGCCGGCATGATCCGTCCCTGGAACCCAAAGTGTTGGGGCTCCCTGCATCCTTTTCCAACGTGTCAGGATATCCTGAAGGGTGTTATTCAGCGCGTGTCCGATATGAAGGGAACCGGTGACGTTGGGAGGAGGGATGACCATGCTGAAAGATGGGTCTTGAGATTGAATGGGTTGGAACACACCCTGTTCAATCCAAAAGGTTCCCCAGCGTTTCTCAACCTCTTGCGAATTGTAGGTTTTGTCTAAGGGCGAACTTGGCATGGAAAAAATACGGTCAAAAGGGGTCCGATGTTAGCATGGGGCCTAGGACCCCGCAATATATACTCTTGTCCTCTTTTGAGGGGATATGGTATAGATTAGCATTAAATATTTTCACTTAGTGAAGGAGTGGGTTATGCCTCGTGGACGGGAAAAGGATCGGGAGTTACGACGAAAGCACCGGAAGAATAAAAGACGAGTCAAAGCGTTAGAAGTCGCCAGGCGAGAAAAGGGAAAAAAGTAGCCCTTGGGTTGATCCCTGTGCGCCTTCGATGTGCGAACAGGATTTTTCAGCTCGTGACAATAAATTTTCACGTGTTTTGCCCTTAATTGGACGACGAACCCACGCTCAAGCAGACCACCATGATCAGAGACCCGGGCCGGGTATATGAATACGTGAGAACACGTTTATCCATTTATTCCTCAACTGCATAATGGTTAGACATGGGAACCCGGCCTATTCACATTCCCATGGAACCCTCTTCGATACAAGTCATCTTTTTTGACGCTGTGGGCACCCTCTTCGATGTGAAGGGATCTGTGGGGGAAGTCTACCTTCAGTATGCGGCGAAGTATGGCGTGCCGGATACTCCCGAGATGTGTCAGGCATTGAACCACGGTTTCCGGGAAACGATGGCTGATATGCCTCCTCCCCTTTTTTCCGTGAGTCACCCGAACAAACTCAAGCAATGTGAACGCCTTTGGTGGTTTGATGTCGTCCATGCTGTATTTTACCGGGTGGGAATGTTCGAAGGTTTTGATGATTTTTTTGAGGAGGTGTTCCAGGGGTTCGAACGACCAGATCATTGGGAGTTATTTCCCGAATCTATCGAGGTCTTAACCCAATTAAAACAACGAGGCTTCGAACTTGGAATTATTTCAAATTTTGACACTCGATTCTTTAAGCTCCATCGGGCATTGGGAATCGATGCATTGGTCGATTCGGTCACCATTTCGAGTTTGGCGGGGAGCATGAAGCCTGCCAAAGAAATTTTTGCCTTTGCCCTCAATCAACATATGGTAACGCCGGAAGAAGCGATTCATGTTGGAGATCATCCCAAAGAAGACTTTGAGGGAGCCCGCGATGCGGGGCTCCATGCGCTTTTGGTGGATCGATCACTATCAGGACCGAGCCAAGGGTCGACGATTTCCGATTTATCTCCACTCCTGACCTATGAAACCCTGGTGGCTTAACAAAGAGGAAAATTTCTTCACCATTACCAAGGACCGATTTCGTAGGGAAAATTGTCCCTATCGTGGGTGTAAGGGTCACTCGGATAGTCATGGGGGTCATCGGAATACTTGACCATTCTTTGGGTTAGGCGTACTGTATGGCGATCCCTCTTTATGAACCAAACAGTGGAGCCTCAATTGGTCCACTTACAGTCTGTTCCCTTGCCTATTGACATGGCGGTCATATCCTCTATGTGATGGGAGCCGCCATTCCTTCGTAAGGCCGATATGGAATTTTTTGCATTAAGTGGCCTGTTCAACGCCATCGCTGCTATCGGACTCGCGTCGTTTGTCTACCTCCGCTCTCCTCAAGATCCCAGACACTGGACATTCGGGTTATTTGGAATCTCTACGGCCGTTTGGAGTTTGGGCTATTTTGCCTGGCAGATTTCTGGATCTGAAGATTCCGCCTTGCTCTATGTTCGGCTCCTGATGGCTGGAGCCATCTTCATTCCTATTACCTTTTTGCATCATGTGTTTTATCTGCTCAAGAAGGAAACCTCTGCCCGGAATGTCATCAGAATCAACTATGGCGTTGGAGTCGGTTTTCTGCTGTTAAACATGACGCCTCTGTATATTGAGGGGGTTCGTGCGATCTCGATTTTCCCCTATTGGGGAATTCCAGGGCCCGCCTTTCATTTATGCCTGATTTGGTGGGTGGGATTGGTGGTGTATGCCCATGTGCTATTGATACAGGCGTATCGCACTGAAAAAGGGTTGCGGCGGAGACAGTTTTTATATCTTATCTTGGGTTCCGGGATCGGGTATGCAGGGGGGGCTACCAACTATCCGCTGTGGTATGGGATAGAACTTCTACCCTATGGTAATGCCGGATTTGCGATTTATATTGCCGTCGTGGCGTATACGCTTTTGCGTTTCCGATGGCTTGATTTTTCCGTATATGTGGAGCGTGGGCTTTCCTACTTTACCCTGCTACTACTGGTTTCCCAGCCTGTGTATCCTGCCCTGCTTTTAGCACAGAAAACGTTGTTGGGGGGGATTAATGTTCGGTTTTCTGTCATTCAGCTGGTCCTACATTTATTAACGGTTGCCGGGGCATACCAAATGAAGGTCGGAACCAAGGGTGCCGTGGCCAGAACGATCATGAAGGGCAGGGAATTGCGTGTGCAGACGCTGGCGAAATTCTCCTCGCAAGTCTCTACGTCTCAGAATGTGCCTGATTTGGGTCGTACCATTCTGGAAACGTTAAGCAAAAATGTTGGGGCTTCCAATGCTGCAATCTTCATCCTTGACATCGAGACCAATCGATTCCGGGCTACCGCACATTGTGGATTCTCGGACGATGCGCTCATGATACGGAACGGCTGGAATGTATCTGATGATCTTCCTCAATTTCTTTTGTTTTCCCAGGGTGAAATTTCGACGCATTCCCTACGGCAAGATTCCTCGGATCAATGGGGGATGCGGATTTCCATAGTCTTGGAGGAGCATGGCTTAGAACGGTGCTATCCTATTTTCGGAAATAACCGACTTTTGGGATTTTTGGCCTTTGGCCCCTGCTCCCCCGAACGCATCCATGCGTTTGGTGGAGAAATGGTCTGGAATGCCATTATTCAAGAGTCGGCGTTGGCCTTGGAAAACGCGATCTTACGAGAGGAAGTCCATCGTTCTCAGAATATGTTTTGCCATTTGGATCGACTGCGTTCTTTGGAGACGATGGCGAATGGTCTTTCTCAAGAATTACATAACCCTCTGGTATCGATTAAGGCTTTCGTACAAGTCGCAGAAATGCGACGTCAGGATGAAGCCTTTCTTGATCGGTTACACCAAATCGTCGGGGAGGATCTTGAGAAAATTGAAGAATTGACCAAAGAAATCAAAGACTACGTGAAACCCATTACCAAATCGTCTTCGACCAAGGTGCAGGTTCATGAAGTCATCGATTCCTGTTTGTTATTCCTCGCCAGTAATTCACTGTATCATCATATTCTTATCGAAAAGAATTATGATTCCAAGACTCCGATGGTCTTCGTTGACCGGCAGAGTGTGATGCAGGCTATTTTTAATGGGTTGTTATTGCTGTTAAAGGACTCTCCAGAGGTTTCTGGGACCGTCCAAATTTCCACGAGAACAGTCCCAAATGTTTTGGGTGAAGTCGGAGTGGAAGTGGAAATCGGATGGAAGGCCACTCACGTATCCAAGGATGGACAGTTGGTAGCTTTAGAAGATTGGGATTATGAACGTGCTCTGGATAGCACACAAGATCCCGCTTTAATACAAGGAGTTGTACTGGCCAATCAAATCATTCAACGTCATTCTGGGTGTTTCCGTCTTCGGCTGCGAAATGATGTTATCCTTGGATTCCAGTTTCAATTGCCCCTAAACCTACCTCAGGCCATTAATCCATGCCATGCCTTTCCTCTTTCCTCCCTTCCTGGTCCAGGGTCTCAGCCCCAGGGTAATCCCAAAGACGTCGTTTCTTAGTAGGGTATTGGTCAGGAAAACCTCAACGAAGAAGTTCTGACTGTTGGTGAGTCAGGATGTTAGGAAGTGTATTGGCCGATTAGATGAGTATTGTTTCACCTGATGCCTTTTCGTTTTTTACCTATTTGCCGGTGGTGGCCTACCGCTGTGAGCAAAAAGGCATCGATCGTCAGTTCCATGCCATTTCTCCATACGTCCATGCTCTTCTGGGCATGCCTCCGGAAAGTTTCCGAGCGGACCCCAAGGCTTTTTTCCTCCGAATTCATCCGGAAGATCGCAATCTGTTCCTGCGAGCCTGGGAACATCATCAAAAAATCCCAGCCGTGATTAATCTGGAGTATCGGATGCTGACGGCGGACAATCGAACGATTTGGGTCAAAGAACATAGTGTGATGACGTTAGGAGAGAAGGAGCATGTCAAGGAATGCCATGGAATTCTGGTGGAAATCTCCAATTTCCAAGAAATAAAGGATGAATTGGAGCGATGGGATCGTGAGCTGCAATCGTTGACCAGGCATCTGCCGGATATTGTCGCCAGGATTGATCATAAAAAACGACTCTTGTACCTCAATCGATGGTGGGATCATGCGGATCCGTTACCTCCAGAAATGTACCTGGGGAAGTCATTGGTTGATCTAGGGTTGTCCTTGAATGTCGCCAAAATTTTTGAGGACAAGATCAACAGGGTCTTTGAGACGGGGTATCACGATGTGTTTGAAATTTCTCATCCCACTGCCCAAGGCATGAAGGTATTCGAGGTACGCTTTTTCCCGGAAACCTCACAAGAAGGCCACCGATTAACGGTGTTGCTCGTCTGTCGGGATGTGACCGATACCCGAACGGCTCAACTGGCATTTAAAGAAAGTGATGAAAAGTTTCATCAATTAGCGGAACATGTTGATAGTGTATTTTGGATCTGGGATGTGTCATTGCAGCAGATGGTGTATGTGAGTCCGGCGTATCAACGGTTGTGGGGGGGAGACCCTGACCGGCTGATGAATAATCCTTTTGATTGGCTGACAGTGGTGGTTCCAGAGGATCGAAGGAAAGTTGAAGAACAATTTTTGAAACGAATGAGCCGTGAATCCGTAGATTTGGAGTTTCGAGTTGTAGGCCATGACCATGAAGTCAGATGGGTTCATAATCGGACGTTTCCCATACAGGAGGCGAGTGGGGCTACGCATCGAGTGTTTGGTGTGGCTCTTGATGTCACGGAACGAAAAAAATGGGAAGAAGAACGGTTACGTGGAGCGAAATTAGAATCGTTGGGCCTATTGGCCGGGGGGCTCGCTCATGACTTTAATAACCTGCTAACGGCCATCTTAGGTCAATTATCCTTGGCCAAACATGTAATGGATACCTCTGACCCCTTATATGAACGCATTTCAGAGGCCGAGCACGCGTCCTTACGGGCTCAAGATATTGCTTTACAATTGCTGACGTTTAGCAAAGGTGGCGCACCCGTAAAAAATACCATCAATTTAAATAAACCATTGGAGGAAAATGTTCGTCTCGTTCTGGCTGGGTCGCCGGTGCGACCCGTGTTTGAGATTGCCTCTGACCTCTGGCCCGTTCATGTCGATATTGGGCAAGTCTGCCAGGTCGTGCATAATCTTGTTATCAATGCCCGACAGGCCATGGAATCTGGTGGGGAATTGATCATACGTGCCCGAAATATGCCTTCCAATGATTCTCGAATTTGGGAACTCTCAGAATCCAGCTCATCTCAAGATTTTTGGGTAGCCATTGAATTCGTTGATCAGGGGGGAGGCATCCGGACTGAAATCCTTGAAAAGATTTTTGATCCCTATTTTACGACAAAATCGGCAGGGTCGGGGTTAGGGTTAGCCACATCCCATTCCATCATCCGGAATCACGGAGGACGATTGTCGGTTGAGTCGACTATGGGTGTGGGAAGTACCTTTACGGTGGTTCTCCCGGCTGTTCCATTTGAGGAGATCTCGGATGAGCCTGTTGAACATACCCTTCAAGTTGGGCAGGGGCGTATTCTGATTATGGATGATGAAATCCAAATTCGAAAAATTCTTGGAGAAATGGTGGAGCGGTGTGGCTATAGTTACCAAACAGCCAAAGATGGCGAAGAAGCGCTGGATATTTTCTGCCAGGCCAAGGACATTGGGCAACCGTTTGCTGCCGTGATTCTTGATCTGACGATACCCGGTGGGTTGGGGGGAAAAGAGGTCATCGATCGTTTGTTGAGTTTGGATCCCCATGTCAGGGCCATCGTCGTGAGTGGATATTCTAATGACCCCGTTTTGGCCAATTATCAGGAATATGGTTTTAAGGGCCGAGTCGCCAAACCTTTTAATCTTGTGGATATCAGTAAGGTTCTGAGTCGGGTGGTCCAAGACGCCTCGACTTCATGAGTCTCCCTTGTCTCCTATGGACCCCTTCCCTTGAATGGTTAGGGTAAGCGGCCGTGTGTTGGATATGCTGTGCTGAACGGTTTGGTCTTATGCCCTTTTGCTCATAACCAAGAAAAGGTTGATGCCTTCTGCTTCTTGATCCACTTGAATCTGACCGTCAAGAAAGCCACAGTCTTTTGCCAGCATTCGAAGGTGTTCTTTGCTTCGGTGGAAGAGATTCCACTGACAAAGGTCCATGTATCCTTTGTTGGGATTTTGAGTCGAAAAATTCCCGATGACAATTTTTCCATTCGGTTTGAGCAAAGGGATCAATCGTGTAATGATCCGTTTAAAGATATTGTCATTGAAATAGTCGAATAGGCCCGCAGACCAAATGAGATGATACGTTTTTTTCGTGAAAAACCTGAAAACATTTTTGTGAATGAATTGAATGCTCGAGAGAAAATCTCCGCATAAATTTTTGGCATGCTCAATGGCTTTGTGGTCCTGCTCCACGCAATCGATGGAGACTCTCGAAGGGCCTAACACTTTCATGGCTTCATACATGTCACGCCCAGGGCCAGAGGCCAGGTTGAGGATATGACAAGAGCCGCTGTTGGTATTCGTTGTGTGCCACAGGCGGTCTAAAAAGAAGGACAGTCGGTTGCGAACGGCTTGGGGAGCTTTTTGGGCATGAAAAAAATGATCCCACTTTGATAATTCCGGTGTGGGAGCCGTGTAATAGTTATAAATTCGTTCAATAATCTGATAGTCTCCCGCATAACCTAAGGGTTTGTGAAAGGCCCAACCTTGGATGGTTTCAGGTGAGAGTGCATGTCCAAATGCTTTCCGAATAGACTGCAGATGATCTTGGGAAAACTGGGTTTGTTGCACATCGGCCTGGAATTGTTGAAAGATGGAATTCAACATGGGGTAATCCACCTGGTCCGGCCCTCCTTTTTTCGCGATATGTGAGATGATGGTGGCTGATTCCTGGATCATTTTTTGAATTTCGGGTCCTTGGGTAGGAACGAATTGAGACAAGGGAATGGCTGGTGAATACATAGGGCTCCTCCTTGAGTAATGGTGACTCCTGAATGTGGGTAAATACGTCATGGCGTGAACACACGTCGACCATCTCCGGTCTAACGGTACTCAGCAGATACAAAAAATGTGTCGAAATTTTCGGGCTTGGGAATGGGCTTCCGTTCACTCGTAAAGAGCTACACGGAAACGGTGAAGGTCGTAAACCGGATTTCGTCCACATGGAAGGACAAAGACCCCGGATCCCTGAAATACACGAAATCGTTGAAGGTTATGAATTACATAGCATTGGGATCATTTCCTCCTGTTACTGAGATTGGACAAACCATCATGCGGGGGAGAGCACAAGAAGTCAGGAATATGAGAACCCAATGTAAATAAATGTGAATAGATAATGCCGCAACCTTACCCCAGGGGCTGGAAGGAAGTCTAGTCGCTGTTCCATTTAATACGTGTGTGATGACCTGTTTTCTTGGGCCCTTCTTTTTTATTGATGAAACTAGGGAACTTTGTCCCTACGCGTGCATGAATATTTTGCTCCCACATGATTCCAGATGTTGATTGCTCGTGCCAAAATCCCCTCATTCACATAAACGACGATCAAAGATTTCGTCTTCGAACGAGCCTTTTGAGGTATCTGCTGGTCAAAAGAGGAAATTTCGAACACGCTTGCTGAATTGGTATGCCGAGTATGGGCGCGACCTTCCATGGAGGCGGACGTCTGATCCGTATAAAATTCTGGTTTCTGAAGTTATGCTTCAGCAAACTCAAGTGGACCGTGTCATCCCGAAGTTCCATGAATTCTTGGAGAAATATCCCACTCTTTACGATTTAGCCAATGCCAACCCTTCGGATGTTCGCAAAACGTGGTATCCCCTGGGATACAACATTAGGCCCTATCGTTTGCATGGTATTGCCTGCGAAGCGGTCGAGCGATATGGTGGGTCCATTCCCAGTCAGGCGGATGAACTGCTCTCGATGAAAGGGATCGGTCGATATACGGCCGGGGCGATACGGTCTTTTGCGTTTAACCAAGATGCCCCTATCCTTGATACGAATGTCATGCGTGTATTGTTTCGCGTGTTTGTTGGACAGGGAGAGCCCAAAAAAATGAAAGGCCATTTATGGACGCTCTCAGAAAAATTGATCCCTCGGGGAAAAGGGTATGATTTTAACCAGGCGTTGATGGATTTTGGGGCCACTGTTTGTACGGCGAGAAAACCTCTCTGTCTCATCTGCCCAATGCAAAAGTTTTGTCGAAAGGTCTCTTCTTCATGATTGAGAATGAGACAGCCCAACCGATTCGTGTTGCCGCAGGGATTATTTTTCGCGGTCATCAAGTTTTAATCGCTAAACGATTGGCTGATGCGAATTTTGGAGGGTTATGGGAATTTCCAGGTGGTAAACAAGAGGCAGGGGAAACTCTTGAAGAGTGTCTTCAACGGGAACTGTATGAAGAACTGGGAATTCAGGTAAATGATGTGCAGTCCTTTTTAGTCGTTGATTATCATTATCCTGGGAAATGGGTTGAGCTGCACTTTTATCTCTGCCGGGTTCTGCAGGGGAATCCTTCCCCGTTAGGGTGTTCGGAGCTGGCTTGGGTAGATCCTTCCAAGTTAAAGACGTTTTCCTTTCCCGAAGCCGATCAGGTGGTGATCGATAAAATTGAAGAATTTCATCGTACCTTGAGTCGGGCTGAGGGAGCGGGATGATTTCCCTGATACCTCTATGAAAATCGTCCTTGATATCGAAACGCTTCAAGCCACACGATCCGATTGGGCTCGCCTGATGGGGTTGCCTTTCTCTGCATCGGGAAGTTCGGGGCCCGATTCAGGGGACGATTTATTTTCCTTTGCCGATCAGGAAGAACAAAAAAAGAAAGAAGATGATCAGTACCAACGCTCGGCTTTTGATGGGACCTTTAGCCGGATTGTGACCATTGGTGTGCTCATCTTTTCGGATGCGATGGTTCCTCAAGAGGCGATTGCCTGGTATGGGGACGATGAAGGCCAAATTTTACGGCAATTCTGGAACCGTCTTGGAAAAACTCGCCCCTCCCTGATCATCACCCATAATGGTTTGGGGTTTGACCTGCCGTTCATAAAAAAACGTTCAATCATTCATGGGGTTAAACCTCCCTTTGAGATTTCCCTGGCCAAGTTCCGAACCGAACCGGTTTTTGACACCATGGCCGTGTGGAGTAATTGGGATATGCGTGGTTGGGTGAAGTTAGATGTGTTGGCCAGGGCTCTTGGTGTTGAGACGAAGTCAGGAAGTGGCGCTCAAGTCGGTGAAATGTGGGAAAAGCAGCCCAAAAAGGACGTGGCCGAATATTGTTTGCAGGATACGTATGTCACCTATGCGTGTTATGCCCGCATGACTTACCAAGAACTCTGTTCACGCGATCAGGTTCTTGCCACTCCTCGACTGATTGATGTCGATAAGTCTTGAATTCCCGCTATTCAAGGATGGGATTGTTGTAAGCGTTGAATTTCCCGGTCTTGTTCTTCAACTTTTTGTCGAAGCTCTTCTAATTGCTTTTCCAGGGGTTGCGGTGTTGGGTCTGTGGTCGATTGGTTTGGGGAGGGGGATGGAATAGGAGCAGGGGGAGGCTCTGAGGTTGTCATCGGTGAAGATGATAAATGGGCGAGATCAATGGCGATCCAACCGGAGCTTGAGGGATGGGTCATGTATTGTTGAGCTTTTTCAGGGGCCAGAACGGCACTAATCGTGGAGAAATGGAGAGTATGATATCCTTGGAAATACCCCGAAGGATTCGTTTGTTTTTTTGGTTTTGAGACGGAGCGTGGGTCTTTATTGAGCGCAATTACCAGGATCGAAGGCGAAAAGGCGGCAAGGGTCCCTTTAAGGGGTTGTCCTTGGTCTACCCCGGATGAACATGTAAAGGCGATGAGTTCATCGGGCGTGGCTTGGGAGAGGGCAGAAATGAGGTGAGGACTTAAGAAGGCTATTTGTGCGTCTGAGAAAACCGGTTGTTCGGATGCTGACCCCATGATGAGATCCTGCACTAGCCCCTGTTCTGGACTTTTTGTGATACCCCGTAACACCCTTTGTAACAATGATGGAGAAAGCGTGATTGGGTGCGAAGGAGCTTGTTCGAAGGAATCGGTCGTTTGTAGCGTAACCGATCCTTGCTGGCTTTGGTGAACCGGCGTGTTGACTTCAGGGGTCCAGGAACAGTGGCTGGATAGAAGGACGAGGGCTATGAGTTTCAGCGCCAGTTTTTGGGCGTACGTGCCTTTCATGTTTTGTGTCCGTTGGTCACAAACGTGAGAAACCGGTATGTGCTGAAATCACACTGAATGAGAGTGGTGGCGCTTGGCTCGAGGCGCAATGGTTGAGCTCTATAGAGGATTCACGTCAGTCTTGGGTGAAAAAGTGTGGTCGGCAGCAAAGGCAAATGGGGAACTACTTGTCGCGAATTCCACAAGCTCGAGCAATCCCATTTTGGTAGCGGGACCATAGTGTCAGAGCTTCCTCCAGACGGTTGAGTACCTGTTGTTGCTGCTCGCTTTCATCAACCTGAGAGGTGATTAAATCATAGACCCGCTTGCGAGACCCAGGCTCGAACATATATTGAGCCCGAACGTAGTCCATTAGCGAAGAGGGAAGTCCATGATATTGAACCAGTGGATGTTTGTGAATAATATCTTCCAACTCTTCTGGAGAGGGTTGGATTCTCGGGTATAAGACTTCTTCCGGGTCGTTAGGGGACCCCTTGATAAAGATGGTCAGGACTGCTGCCCCGACAGGCCAATCGTCTTCCTGGCAAATTTGATCCAGCCATTCGCGGTACATACGACTTGGGGACAGGAGTTCTACATCGCGGAAGCCGGCTCGGTCAAATCCCAATCCATTCATCATGAATAAAAAAAGATTTTGATGGGGTTGCTTCAGTGAGAGGCCGCCTGTTTCTTCTTCATAGATGGTCGTGGCCAAGTGACGTCGAGCTTCCCATGGGGGATTCTTCCCAAGCATTTGCGCGAGCAGCACGGAAAAGTCCCTGACATACACCACGTACTCCTGATGAAAAAAAATATTTAATTGGGCCTTGGTAATGGTGCTTCCCTCCAGGTAGGGAGTGACCCAATGATGTTTTCTTCTCATCACATCAAACAATCGGTCGCGGAATTGTTCCGGGGAAAGCTTTCGGGACATGAGAATTAGAAATTGAGGTGAACGGGAAGATTTGCGTTCGGGAGGTGTTTCCTCAAGGCCTGAATCCGTTGTACATTAGGGGTGAAAACCTTTTCTTTACTGTATCATAAAATCGAGGAACCTGTAACTATGGAGCCAGTGAGTTTAGCCGACCCGGATGCCATTTTGGAATTCTTGTCAAAAATCTCCTTGAAAGGTCGTGGGGTCACGACAGAAAATCTTATGGATTATGTCATGGATGAAGGATTTACCGAGCCAACCTATTTAAATGCCAAAGGAGAGGATGCGGAGGCTTTTTTCCAAGGACAGCCCAATGCGTGGGCTGTGTATCAAATTAGGGAGTGGAAGAGGGTGTTGATCGTGTCTGGGGGAACTGGAAAAGAGCGTCGAGTGCAGATAACCGAAACCCCGTAAATGTAAGGAGAATTTGGTATGAACATGGGGGAATGGCGCTGGGTATTTGAGTAGACCGGGTAACCCAACCGTGCCTAGTGGTAGCCCCCGACGAGTTTGCCCTCCTCAAAATAGAGATACCGGTGTTTAATGGTACTGGTATCGATCCAATCTTCGTAGACCCATTCTTCCCTCCTAAGCCCCTTCTCCGTATAGCTCACGTTCATCTGGTAGGGAGAGCCCCAAGCTTTCATGACTTGTTCACGGCTCATGCCCACCATGACGGCTTTATCCTTGATATGCTGCTCAAAGGTCGGGTCTAACCACCTTGGCAAAAAACCCCAAGCAAACATACCTACAAAGAAGAGGGCCAAGAGGGTGTACAGGATAATTCTGACCGGACGACGGCAAATAAGAGAAGGGGGGCTATTTTGTTGAATTTTTGAATCCATGGGTGGTTCCATTGGTCTCGTATGTCGGAAGTCGTCAATAAAGGATCAAAGAAAGAATGTCAGAAACCTATTATGTTAGGATAGGAATTCTTTTGTTTAACAACACTTTACCAATGGGTTTTCAAAGGGGTCAACAAAGGTGGTGTGGTGTTTGTCGAAGTTGATCATAATCCCAATTTTGAGGGGTCGTTGTTCCTGCGTTTTAAGGAATTAGGTCCGCCACGGATGGTTTCCCACGTGAAGTGGTATGAACGTGTCTCTCTAGGAGAATGGTGTGTGGTGACCGGTTGGCAGGAGGATCTGGATAATCCCATGTGTCCGGCCTATGCCCAGAAGGTTGAAGACTCTGGGGCGGGATCGGCGTTCGTGGTGTACGGAGGAAATTGGGGACTTCGTTTGAAGAAAGAAGACAATTCAGCTGAATGGGATTTGTATGATCCTGAGCAATGGGGCGAGGGGTATATTGCCTTAGCTGATGAACGAGACCTACGGTATATCTCGTCAGAGTTCCCACACCAAGAATAGCTGAGAAGCTCGTTTTAGTCTTCGTATTGTGGCAGGGGTATAGACTTTGGTTTTGGTTGGGAGGGAGTTGGACGGCTTTTGAAATCTGAGGAGTAGGGATTCAGGATGGGTTCATGGGTCAACCGTTGTCGGGCTTGAACGAGTTGGATGCTCTGTGTCGTAAATTCAAGTCGATCGATGGGCGTTTGAAGGGAAAGGTTTTCTGGAATCCCGTTAATCGAGAATAATTGATAGGCTAAGGACCAGGAAAGTTTTTCCTTTCCCCGTTCTTTAGCGATAAATTCAGCTTCAGGGGATGGGGAGCCTTGAAAAATTAATAACCACAAATTGGAGCGGAATGTTGGAGCCGCGTTGTCGCGGGGAGGAACAAACTCTGGAACAAGAGAGGGAATTTGTTCCAGGGAAATGGCTGGGGAAAATTCTACTTCGCAACGCCGGACATACAAGGTCGGAAAATCCTTGCCTTCATTAAGGTCGGGCATATAGACGAAGGAATACCGGACCTGAATGCCATCTCGGACATACGTATAGACATCCTCTCCATTTTCAGGAGAGACTAGATTTTTGAAGTATTTTTGCCAATCGGGAAATGTATAGTAACTGAAGACGCGAAGGGCAGCTTTTCTCGAGCGGACGGCCATCGGTGTTCCCAATTGGTCCCGCAGTTCATCTTGGGTTAATCCCAGGTACCCATCCTGAAAAAAGGGTTTGGCGAGAGCGGGTCCTGAAACATGCAGGGACCCCGGATAACATATGGCCAGAAGCACAAGGAGTTTCACGAAGAGATTGAGTGAGGGATGATCAGAGTAAAGATTTTTTCGCATATGATTCCTATCCTATTTCTCTTTTTTGTTGGAAGTCAAGAAAGTGGTTGAGCGAGGAGGCATGAAAAAGACTATGTGCATACATGGGAAACATTGTTCAGGGAGGATTGCATGTTGGGGTTAGAGAAAATTTTAGAATCTCGAATCATGGTGCTGGATGGAGCCATGGGGACGATGATTCAATCGCATAATTTAACCGAGGGAGATTTTCGTGGCACACAGTTCCGGGATCATTCATGTGATGTGAAGGGGAATAATGATCTTCTCGTCCTGACCCAGCCCAAGATCATTGAAGATATTCATGTGGAATACCTGGAGGCGGGAGCCGACATTATTGAAACCAACACCTTTAATTCCAATGCTATTTCCATGGCCGATTATCGGATGGAATCGTTGGCGTATGAGTTAAATCGCGCCGGAGCCCAGATAGCCAAACGAGCGGTGGCCCGAGTGGAACTTGAACGGCCAGATCGAAAGTGTTTTGTCGCAGGTGCCTTGGGGCCGACCAATCGCACGGCCTCCATGTCACCGGATGTGAATAATCCTGCGTTTCGGGCCGTGACCTTCGATGAACTCACAGAGGCGTACTATGATCAGGTTCGGGGATTGGTGGATGGCGGTGCCGATCTTCTTCTGGTTGAGACGATTTTTGATACGTTGAATGCCAAGGCGGCGTTATTTGCTATTTCGCAATATTGCCAAGAAATTAACCGACAGCTTCCCATCATGGCTTCCGTGACCATCACGGATTTGAGTGGGCGGACTCTTTCTGGGCAACTGATTGAAGCGTTTTGGAATTCCATTTCTCATGGTCACCTTCTAAGTGTGGGGATCAATTGCGCGTTAGGGGCGAAACAGATGCGCCCCTATATTGAAGAATTGTCCAATGCTGCCTCTGCGTATATCAGTTGTTATCCCAATGCCGGTTTGCCGAATGCCTTTGGGGAATTCGATGAAACTCCTGAAAGGATGGGGGCGGATCTTCGGGACTTTGCGAGTCAAGGATGGGTCAATATCGTTGGGGGCTGTTGTGGAAGTACTCCAGAACATATTCGGGCGATCGCAGAGAGCGTCAAACAGTATGCGCCCCATAAAAAGGTGCATGTGCCTCGGCTCATGCGCTTAAGTGGGCTGGAACCGTTGACCATTCGTCCGGAAGCGAATTTTGTGAATATTGGCGAACGAACGAATGTGACGGGTTCTCCCAAGTTTGCCAAATTAATCTTGGATGGGAAGCTGGAAGAGGCCCTGGCCGTTGCCAGGCAACAGGTCGAAGGCGGAGCTCAAATCATCGATGTCAACATGGACGAAGGCTTGTTGGATTCGGAAAAAGCTATGGTGGAGTTTCTGCATCTCATCGCCTCTGAACCGGACATTGCCCGTGTCCCGATTATGATCGATAGTTCGAAATGGTCGGTGATTGAAGCCGGGTTGAAATGTATTCAAGGAAAAGGGGTGGTGAATTCCATCAGTCTGAAGGAAGGAGAGGAGAAATTTCTGGAACAAGCCCGGCTCATCCACCGATATGGGGCTGCCGTCGTGGTGATGGCTTTCGATGAAACCGGACAGGCCGATACCCTGGAACGCAAAGTTGAAATCTGTACGCGGGCCTATCGTCTCTTGACGGATACATTAGATTTTCCACCAGAGGATATTATTTTTGACCCGAATATTCTGACCGTTGCGACGGGCATGGAGGAACACAATGCGTATGCCGTGAATTTTATCGAGGCGACGCGCGAGATCAAAAAGACTTTGCCTTTTTGTAAAGTGAGTGGTGGAGTCAGCAATATTTCCTTTTCGTTTCGCGGCAACAATGTAGTTCGGGAAGCGATGCATTCCGCCTTTCTCTATCACGCTGTTCATGCCGGGTTAGACATGGGGATCGTGAATGCCGGCCAATTGGGAGTGTATGAAGAGATCCCCAAAGACTTGCTGCAGCTTGTCGAAGATGTGTTGCTCAACCGTCGGCCAGATGCGACTGAACGGTTGGTGGCCTTTGCGGAAACCGTGAAGCAACAGGGCAAGACGGTCGTCAAAGATGATGCCTGGCGTCAAGGAACGGTGGAAGAACGGTTGTCCCATGCGTTGGTCAAGGGGCTAGTGGAATACATTGATCAAGATGTCGAGGAGGCTCGGCAGAAATTGAAGAAACCTCTTTCGGTTATTGAAGGCCCATTGATGGACGGCATGAATATCGTGGGTGATCTGTTTGGTTCAGGGAAGATGTTTTTGCCACAGGTCGTGAAGAGTGCCCGTGTGATGAAAAAGGCTGTCGCCTATTTATTGCCGTTTATGGAAGCGGAAAAAGAGGGGGCGGAACAGAAGACCCAGGGGAAAATTTTGCTGGCCACGGTAAAAGGGGATGTGCACGATATCGGAAAGAATATTGTTGGAGTAGTCTTGGCCTGTAACAACTATGAAATCATCGACCTGGGAGTCATGATCCCTTGCGACAAAATCTTGCAAACGGCGAAAGATCAAGATGTAGACATTATCGGACTCAGTGGGTTGATTACACCGTCTTTGGATGAAATGGTTCATAATGCCCGGGAAATGACTCGCGAAGGGTTTAAGATCCCACTCCTCATCGGAGGGGCAACCACCAGCAAAGCGCATACTGCAGTCAAAATCGCGCCAGCCTATGATCAGCCGGTGGTTCATGTGTTGGACGCTTCCTTGGCGGTCAATGTCGTGCGAAAGTTAATGAGTTCTGAAGAACGAGAGGTCTATATTCAGGACATTCAAGCCAAGCAGGAAAAAACTCGAGAGGCTCATGAGTCCAAAATAGCCGTCAAAAAATTCTTGCACATCGAAGATGCGAGAAAACACGCTTTTTCTATCGATTGGGAAAACGCTGACATCGCCACACCGGAATTTTTGGGGATAAAGGTGATTCAAGATCAATCACTGACTCAGCTGGAAGCGGTCATTGATTGGTCTCCATTTTTTCACGCTTGGGAGTTGCGGGGCAAATATCCTAAATTGTTCGATGACCCTGTCGTCGGGCCTAAAGCCAAGGAATTGTATGAGGATGCCCAGCGGCTTCTGAAAGACATTATTGAGAAACAGTCATTAAAGGCCAAGGCCGTGTATGGATTGTTTCCAGCCAACAGTCAAGGTGATGACATTCTTATCTACACCAATGAGGAGCGTTCTGAAGTCCGCTCGGTGTTTCATACCCTCCGCCAACAAACTGACAAACCCGCACAAGAAGCCAATTATGCTCTAGCAGATTTCGTAGCACCGACCTCCAGCGGGAAACCTGATTACATTGGAGCCTTTGCGGTCACAGCCGGTGAAGGCATTGAGTCGCTATGTTCGACGTTTGAGAAGGATCATGACGATTATCATTCGATTATGGCCAAGGCCTTGGCCGATCGATTGGCAGAAGCCTTTGCGGAATGGCTTCATCGTGAGGTGCGCCAAGCCTGGGGATTTGGAAAAGATGAAGATTTGTCCAATCAAGAACTCATAGAGGAAAAGTATCGGGGTATTCGTCCCGCACCCGGGTACCCCGCCTGTCCGGATCATACGGAAAAGAAGGCCTTATTCGAACTGCTGCAGGTAGAAAAGAATACCGGGATTCAGCTGACGGACTCTTACGCTATGTACCCAGCAGCTTCAGTGAGTGGGTTCTATTTCGCGAGCCCGGAAGCGAAGTACTTCTCGATCGGAAAGATCACTCGAGATCAAATTCATGATTATGCTAAGCGAAAAAATATGGAAGTGTCCGACGTGGAACGGTGGCTGTCCCCAAATTTGGGCTACGATCCAGACAAGGAATAAGTGTCCAATTTGATTCTTCGGTGAGAAAGCCTGTAGAGGTAGGAAGATGTCCAATACCTCATCGCCTAGGTGGGCATGGAGAGTGTTTGGCTATTCCCTGTTTTTAAGCCCCAGGGTCTGAGTATCGGTCTCCGCCCTCGGTGGACCAATTGGTAATGCCAATCTCCTGAGATTCCCACAAATCCTGCATTTCCTGAGCCGCCAAGTCTTCTTCTCGAGACTTTTGGTCATCATCAACCTTCTGGGAAGTCACGGTCATGGAACTTGGCTCAGGTCCTTTTCCCCGAGGGGTGTCTTTAGGAAGCATATTGGTCGGCATGATGTTCTCCTTACAGAAATATCTGCATCCTTACCCGTTCTTCCAATCCATGTCAAGAATTCTCCCTTGAACTATTAAGGGGACTCCCCAACCCACGGGCACCTTTAATTTTGGTGTGTTTTGGTTCAATTATGTGAGCAATGTCCCTTCTAATAAAGTCTGGAAGTTGGGAAATTCCTTAGTTCTATTAAGTTTTCCTCTAAATGTGGAATAAAACTAAGGGAGAAAAAAGTCAGAAATAACATTTTCCCATCATATTTGTGCATCGGATTTGGATTTGAGGTGCTGGTTATGAGTAACTCGTTGCGTATTGTTGCCGTTCGGAATCATTGCCAATCAAGAAAACTCGATTGGTTTCAGGAGGAATACGAGTAAAGGTTCCGGGATTCCTTAGCGTGAATCTACAAGAATGTGTGGAAGGGATTCAGGCGGTCGAATGAACCGTCAAGAAGGTTTTCACAGATAACCGATAGAGGGGTATTTATCATAGAGATCTGATTGTGTTCCGTTAGGTCAACCTGAATGTCAAGGGATAGGTTGCGGTGAGTATTCAAACAAAACTGATTGCCCTCTTTTTAGGGCTCTCTCTTACGCCAATGATATTGGTGGCCTTTTTTACCTATGAGGATCAGAAGGCTTCGTTAATTCGTGACGTAGGGCAATCGTTGGAGGAGTCGGCTTATCAATCCATCGTCATGATTGACGAGATGATTTTTGATTCTTCCGTTCAGCTCCAACAGTGGGTGCAATCCCCCCTCATGAAAAAAAGAGGCGGTAGTTCCCTGCCTGCTTTATCTCGGCGTTTTCATGAATGGGCCAATCAGTCTCAAGGTTTTTCCTTTTTATATCTTCTTGCCCCTAACGGAGACGTCCTTGCGGCGAGTGATGCCACCTTACTACAGCAAAACTTTCTGAAGGAACCCTGGTTTGCCCAATTATTTACCGATCCCCGTTTGCAAATGTTGGAAGTGAACCATGCCCCCATTGTCCAAAAATTTTCGCTGCTTATTTGTTCTCCGATTTGGAATGAGCATCCCCAAAATAAACTCTGGGGAACGTTATGCGGTCAAATTTCTCCTCATGTATTTCAGGAACTCCTTCGCATTCTTCCTCGGGTGCATAAAAAAGCTTCATTTGAGTTAAAGGCTGCACTGGTCAGAGGGAATGGAAACGTCGTGGCCCAAACCATTTCTCAGGATTCGAATTTGCAATTAACACTAACCGATAACTCTATAACTCGACCGATGCAAAAAAATCCTTTGGGGTTTTTGGTTCCACAAGGTCAATGGATGAAACGGGATTGGTATGGAAAAGAGTGGTTACTGGGGTATGCCAGGTCTGAGGGATATAAAGAATTTAAAGGGCTTGGTTGGGGAGTGATTTTATTCCAAGAGCCCCGGGTCGTCTTTCTTCCCCTGTTTAAGTTCAGGGAGACCATGGTGTGGTTTGGGTCAGTGGTAGGGGTCATTGTCTTTGGGCTGGCTTTCTATGTATCAAGAAAAATTTCTATTCCCATTCTGGAACTGACAGAAGCCTCCCAGAAAATCGGCAAAGGGGCATATGACAGTCCGGTCGCCATTTCCACGAAGGATGAAATCGGAGATTTGGCCCGGGCGTTTAATCAAATGGGGGAAAAATTACGGAAATCAACCCAAGATTTGATCCAAAATAGGGATTTTACCTCTAACGTCATTTCATCCATTCGTGACGCCTTAATCGTGCTTGACTCCAAAGGGCATATCCAGGAGATGAATGTGTCCGCACAAAAATTGACTGGGTATACGGAGGAAGAGCTGTGTGATAAGCCGATCCACTATATTATCCCGGACTTAGCCGAAATTGACCCGAAGGAAGCTCTGAAAATGTTGTTAGATCTCTTCACGAATCAAGGCAACATCGATATCGTTTTTTTGGGAAAGAATAACGAGGATATTCCTGTGACCTTGTCGGGTGGAACGGTCTGGGATCGAGAAGCACCAGGAAAAATTATAGGCATGGTTCTAGTCGCCAAAAATATCATTGACCGTTTGGAGATCGAACAACAATTGTTGGAGGCTCGTGATCAAGCCGAAGAAGGCGCCAGAATCAAAAGCCAATTTTTAGCGGTCATGAGTCACGAAATCCGGACTCCCATGAATGGCATACTCGGGATGACCCGATTGCTACTCGAAACCCCCTTGACGGGTGATCAACAATTATTCGCTGAAACCGTACGCGGATCGAGTGAGGCCCTGTTGGCGATCATTAATGATGTCTTAGATTTTTCCAAGATTGAAGCTGGGAAATTGGAGATTGAGATTATTGAATTTGACCCGAGGACAGTCGTCGAAGAGACTCTCGAGTTGTTAGCCGAACGTGCTTATGCGAAAGGATTGGAGTTGACCGGGCTTGTTCATAAGGAGATTCCACCACGTGTCAATGGGGATCCGGGGCGTATACGACAGGTGTTGTTAAATTTGTTGGGTAATGCCATTAAGTTTACCGAAGAAGGTGAAGTGTCGGTGGAGGTTCGCTTGGAGGTTCTTGAGGGGACGAGTGGCGTTCTTCAGTTTGAAGTGCGTGACACAGGGATGGGAATTCCCGGAGAAGTTCAATCACGCCTCTTTGAACCCTTTAGTCAGGCCGATAGTTCCACAACACGAAAATATGGTGGAACCGGGCTTGGGCTAGCCATTTGTAGAAACCTTGTGAATTTGATGGGGGGAGAGATATCCGTTTCGAGCCAGGAAGGAGAGGGAAGCGTTTTTCGTTTTACGATTGAATGTTGTTGGGAAATCTCGGCTCATCGGGAACCCATTACTTCGCCATGGTTAACCGGAAAGAGAATTGCCTGTCTGGAGCCTCATATCCGAACGCAACGATTACTTGAACAACAATTGGAGGTGTGGGGAGCCGAAGTCACGTTCGTCAAGAATGCGAAGGAATTACTCAACCTTCTGGAGCAACCGCACAAAGCTGAATCCCCCCTGTTCATGGTCTTGGCAAACTCCAAAGTGCCAGAAGTCAGCAAGGCTTTGCTGGAGAAAGCCTATTGGTCAAAGAAATTTCATCCTAATCTTATCTGGATTTGGATTTCGTATTTCGGAAAGACGGAGGAAGCGATTACCTGTTCTGAAATTACTCCATCCGGATACATTTATAAGCCCATACGCAGTTCACAGCTTGAGCGGTGTATCAAAAACGCCGCGAACGAGGCAGGGGAACCAGGGGAGGTTCAGGAACTGGCTTTGCGAGAAAAGCCTGTTGTGCAACCAGTCAGTCTTAAGTCCTTGCGAATTTTGGTGGCCGATGATCATGAAGTGAATCGCCAATTGGCTCGTTTAATGTTGGAGCGTCTTGGCCATCAAGTCGATACGGTGACGAATGGAAAAGAGGTCGTCGAGGCCTTTGTGCATGGATCGTATGATCTGATCCTGATGGATGTGCAAATGCCGGTTATGGATGGACACAAGGCTACCGAACGGATTCGTGAATTGGAGCGAGAAGGCTTGGTCGATGCGTCACCTGGTCTCCGAAAATCTATAGCGATCGTCGCGATGACGGCCAATGCCATGAAGGGGGATCGGGAAAAATGTCTGGCGATCGGAATGGATGATTATTTGGATAAACCGGTTCGACCGGAAGAATTGGATCGGGTTCTACTGCGGGTCCAGACCTTTGCTTCTTCTGCTTCTGCCAAAAATGATAAGGAGGAGGACGTTCATTTGGAAGCGTGTCTCCCTGTGGCATCTCTCATTACCGAATCGATATCCCTCATAGATAAAGAGGGTACCACCAGGGTTGCCGCTCCCGTTAATTGCGAAAAGTTAGCAGAATGGGAAAATTTAGGAGGGGAGGCTTTTGTCCACCGAATTATTCATCAGTTTCTCCAAGATGCCGGAAAATGCGTTGAGGAAATGCGTGGTGCACTTCATGTCGGTGATGCAGAACGCTATTCTCGCGAGGCTCACGGGTTAAAAGGATTGAGTGCGAATGTTGGGGCTGAAGCCTTACGTAACCATGCGTTGAGAGGAGAAGCTTTGAGGCAAAAGCCCGAACAGGCGGTCATGGAAGATCAATTCGATCAGACGGAAGCTGAATTTCAAATCGTACAAGAATACCTCACCAAAACCTATTCCCTTAATTAAGGAGTCAATGGCCTCCTTCCACAGTTCTTTATTTCCTTCCCAGGGCAGGAAACCCATTCTGATCAGTCGTACGCTAAGGTCAGTGTAGGATTGCTCAGTATTTTGGCCCCCGAATGTGGATCCGAGGGCCATAAAAAGATTGGGCTGAAAGAGAAAAACGTCCTAAATGTGTGCCAGTTCGGCGGAAGCGGCGGGTAGAGTATATGGGGTTTGGGCTTGTGGGGTATGTTGGATGCTTTGAAGAGCGGCCACAATCCATGAATACCGTTCTTCCGCCCAGTCGTTGAAAGCCCCAAAGTCGGTGAACACGAGGTCCCATGCGGGTACAGAATCTAAGAGGAGAAGTTGGTGCGGCTGGTTTTGCCCGGGAAAATACACGACTAATACGGCCGATTTTCCCATGAGGCTGATGTCGGTAAACATGTGAATCATGGCCTTGGAAGGAATATCGACGGTACGGGAGGCCGCCTCCACAATGGGACCGTAAATACGATGGAGAAACTGTTGGATCGCTTCGTAGGGGGCCTTCGATTGGTGCAGATGCGGGTTAGGGGCTTCTCCCAGAAGATTCCCCGTGACGTATTCTAAAGCTTCCCAAGCGGGCATGGTCCCAGAATTCACGAGTGAATCCAACAGGTATGACATCCAATTTTTGTTTTGGCTAGCGAGTGCATAACTCATGAGCATGTTTCCTCACACGTTGTCCCCTAAAATGATGGGGCACGATTAATTGTTGGTAATGGATTCGGTAGTCTGGAAGGAGTTCCTAGAACAAACCCAAAGCCATAATAATAGAATTTCGGAGTTTGGTCAATTTTCCCTCGATTTGGCAGGAATTTATCCTCATAAACTACACCTTGACCATCCATTTTTCCAGGACTTAGAATGAAGCCATCCAGTCTAGGGATACTATTGAAAAAACAATAAGTTAATTTTCTTTGTCCTGATGAAAATAATTGTGTTTCTATCGGTAGAAACTACAATTAATTTTATACATAAAATTACGTAGGCCATCTTGTGCGAATAAATTATGATAAAGGGGGGCTGATCAGCCCAACCCGCCTTCGATCAGGTCAACCTTCTTCTTTACTCTCACCACGGCCGGAAAAGCGAAGCAAAGTGATGTTGGTTTTTCCTCCGGATTGGTATCCCTCCGAACCGTACCTCAGTCTTCCCACATTGACAGCCTTTCTTAGGGAGGGGGGGCATGAGGTTATTCAAAAGGATGTCAATCTTGAAATGTATGACTGGTTTTTTAGTGCAGAATTTTTGCGGCGTGTGCTGAAAAAGGTTCCACAACAATTGGACCGGTTGAAAAAAACCGCCAGAACTCGTGACTTGACTGACGCCGAAATGGAGTTGCAATTGGCGCTGTGTGATTGTACCCGGAATCGAATCGGAGAACTGATTGAAAAGGCGGAAGAAGCGAAGCGAATCGTCCGATCACCGGACTTCTATGATAGTGAAAAATTGGATTGGGCGATTGGGGTGTTTCGGGAAGTGACGGCCACCATTTCCCTCGTCTATGCACCTGCCAGAATATGTATGCCCCCGATGGAAACGGACTTGTCTTACAAATTGTTCATGTCATCTGAAGTTCTCGAAGCCGTGAATGATACACAGGTGAACGTCTATCGGGACGTGTTTGAGGAAATTCTCAAGCCGGCTATTCTTGCGGAAAAGCCGGAGGTGGTTGGGGTTTCGATCGTTCTTCGTCAGCAACTCTTTTCATCCATGACGTTCTGCGCGATGATTAAAGAACAATTCCCGGATATTCATGTCACGATCGGTGGAAATACCGTGACTCGGTTCAGGGATGTCTTGCCGGATATTCCCGATCTTTTTGCCCTATTCGATAGCGCCATCGTCTATGAGGGCGAAACAGCTCTTTTGCAATTGCTTGATGCTGTCGCGAATGGTCAAGACCTTTCTCATGTTCCAAATCTGTTGTATCGGGATTCTGCAGGCATTCATGTCAATACCGAAACCTACGCCGAAAACATGGGGGCACTCCCCCCACCGGACTTTGATGGGTTACCGTTAGATAAATATTTTGTGCCGGAACCGATTTTGCCCTACCTCGCGACCAGAGGCTGTTACTGGGGGAGATGTGAATTTTGTGATCATGGGGAAGGCTATACGGCGGGGTATCGGACGAAAAAAGATTGGCAAATTATCGATGAACTGACTCAGTTGAAAGAAAAATATCAAACCCGACATTTTCATTTTACGGATGAATCGTATCCCCCAGCCTTGTTTAGAAAGATTACAAGAAAATTAGTGGAATCCAAGTTGGATATTGCCTGGACGACTCATATTCGATTCGAAAAAAGTCTTCTAGACGATGAGGTCTGGCAAGATGCACAAGATTCCGGGTGTAAATTTTTGCATATGGGTTATGAATCGGGAAGCGAGCGGGTCCTGCAACTCATGGATAAGGCAACGACCACGGAAATTATCCAACGCAGTTTGGAGCTCTCTTCAACCCATGGGGTCTGGAATCATGTCATGGGATTTTTTGGGTTTCCGGGTGAGACCTATCAAGATGCGAAATTCTCCATTCAGTTTTTAGAAGATAATCGAGACCATGTGCACTCAATCGGTTTTGGGACATTTGACCTCAGCCGGCATACCCCTGTGGCTCAAAACCCGGAAAAATTTGGAGTCACCTATTATAAGAACCCGGATTGGGATTTAGCCATGGATTATTATTACACCGTGAAAAACGGATTGAGTATTGAAGATGCTGAACGGGTTTTCGAGGAATTCGAACAGAATCACTATGCCGGATGGGACCTGAAGATTTTTGTGCGAGAATACGTCTTCCTCTATGTCTCCCATTTCGGGACCAATAAGCTTCCTACACTACAATTTCAATTGGGACCTCAGGACCCTTCTTCCAATCTCGCTTCAGTGTGACATTAGTCGGATGGGAATGTGATGCCCGATACGCTCATCGACATTGACCGGATGCCTTCACAATCCCAGTCTCGCCGTCTGTTCAAAACCCTTCTCCTCTTTCCTCCTGAATGGGTCCCGACGGCTCCGTATTTAGCGCTTCCCAGCCTGGCGGCTGTCCTCAGGGCCTATGGCCATACCGTCATACAAAAAGACGTGAATATTGAGATGTATGATTGGTTTTTTTCCGATACCTTTCTCATCTGGGTCAAGATGCGAATGGATCAACAGCGGAAGGGGCTCGAAGAAAAAGAAGCACGGGGTTCGTTAACGGAGCAAGAAGCTAATCAACTCAACTGTCTTCGCATTCATCAGGATGTTGAGATTATGGAACTCGCCGATCAGGCCATGATGGCGAAAGACATCGTTCGCGGCGAGGAGTTTTATCAAGCCGAACGGTTGGAATGGGCGTTAAATTGTTTTCGAGATGTCATGCAATATATTTCCGCTGCCTATTACCCTGCTTCCTTGGTGTTTTATCCCATGGAAAGCAATCTGGGTTATCGGTCGGGTGTTTCGAGTGAAGTGCTGACCTGTCTTGATGATGAGGCGGTGAATGTGTACCGCGACGTCTGTCGGCAACTGGTGCTTCCTGTGATCCAAAAAGAACAGCCAGAGGTCATCGGCGTTTCGATTGGGACACAAATGCAGTTATTAGCGGGACTAACCTTTTGCAAGATGATCAAGGAAGAATTTCCTGATATACATGTGACGGTCGGGGGGAATGTGATTACTCGGCTGCAGGAAGACTTGCCTAAACAACCCACGTTCTTTCAATCCGTGTTTGATACCGCGATTCTGTATGAGGGTGAACATGCGTTGGTTTGGTTGCTTGAGGCGCTTGCGGGTGAGCGGAAATGGGAGGCAGTCCCGAATCTGATGTGGTTCAAAGATGGGAAGATTCAGATGAACACCGAGATTTACACCGAACGGACAACCGCTCTGCCTTTGCCGGATTTTGATGGTTTACCATTGGATATGTATTTTGTGCCGGTCAGAATTTTGCCTTATCTGGCTACCCGAGGTTGTTATTGGGGGAAATGTACCTTCTGTGATCATGGTCAAGGGTATTTTGATCAATACCGAGGGAAACCAGCCCATGATGTGATCCGTGAAATTAAATCCCTCAAGGAAAAATATCAGGCCGAACACTTTCTCTTCTCAGATGAATCCTACCCTCCGGCACTTCTCAAAAAAGTAACGCAGTTGTTAATCGATGAGCAGGTCAACATTAAATGGACGACGTTGATACGATTTGAAGAAACCTTGCAAGATCCGGAAATTTGGGAAAAGGCGGTTCAATCCGGATGCTGTACCCTCTATTATGGGATGGAATCGGCTAACGAGCGAGTATTGGAATTAATGGACAAGCATGCTCGAAAGTCTGTGATTGAGAATAATTTGCGTGAAGCGGCGAAGGCTGGCATTTGGAATCATGTCATGGCATTTTATGGGTTTCCGGGGGAGACTCGAGAGGAAGCGGAGGAGACTCGGCAATTTCTCTTGGAGAATAAGCGGTTCATTCACTCCGTCGAATTATTTTATTTTGTGGCCTATCGACATACTCCGATGGTTCGGAATCCTGAAAAGTTTGGGATTACGATCCATAAACAGGAAGAGTATGACATGCCGCTCGACTATTACTACACCTTGGATCATCCCGATGGCATCAGTTGTTTAGAGGCCATGCAACTCGCCGAGGAATTCTATCAGAACGATTTTGACCCCTGGGCCGTACGTGTCAATGCCCGAGAGCATGTGTTCTTATACATTTCCAAGTATGGGACGAACTATTTACCCCAAATTTACGCGATGAAGGCGGGGCAAGAAGAGCCACGAACGGATGGCGTGCAGGGATTGATTACATGGCCTGTGGCCAATGCCCCTTCCGAAAATACGGCGGAAGGAGACTCTGGGATGTCACGAGTGGTGAGTCATTCCGCCCCGTAGGTATTCGGGGTTGGTGCTCGGCTGGGGGACTCAGGAAAGTCCCATTAGGAACCCGGCGAAGAAGGTTCCTCATGTTCGTGCAAATATTTCAACAACAGGTTAAACGCTTCCTGAATTTCCTTGGTTTTTGCCTCTCCTTTCTTGTACATTTCCATATATTTCCCAGGGTTATTGGTCAACCCGGCATATCGGGCTGGATGCCATGTTCTCCGGGCTTTTTCGTATTGTTGGGTGAGGGTGTGCTGATTAAAGGGTTCAGTCAGCCTGAGAAGTTCTAGAGCCTGATCGATAGCTGCGCGATTAGATAATGGATCATGGTTCATGCCTCAAAACCTTGCTTGTGAAGTTTTTCAGAAAATTACGGGTTCTGTCAATTTTTCTCTAAGATGAGAGCTGACGCAATGAATACAGAACTACCTCTTTTGCAGGCACCAAAGTTATTCAGCAATAAGGATTACCGTGATGTTCTCATGCGTGAAATGGATGCGGGGAAAATTCCATTAAGCTTGGGAAAAGATTGCCCCGTAAAGTGTGAGTTTTGTTATGAGTTGGATCATTCCTACCGGGAAACCTTAGACCCACCCAAAACGACCCAAGAAGATTGGCAATTTATTTTGGATTACATCAATAAGAAGCCCACGGATCCTCTGCAGTATTGGTGTCTTGGCGGGAATGAATACATGGAATGGACGGATCTGTTTCTTCATCCCAAAGCCATGGAATGGATTGAGGATTTTTTGAAATTTACGGACAAGAATATTCAGTTTTTTACGGTAGGGTTTGTGCACGTTCCCAAAATCCATCAGTTAGCTGACAAATATCCAGGCAGAATCAATTTTGAGTTATCGGTCATTACCATGGGTGAGTATCGCAAGCAACTCATGCCTCATGCCCCGTCCATTAAGCATCTCATGAAAGTGTTGGATGGCCCCGCTGTGTCCTCTGCCAATTTTTATGCCTTTGATCAAAAAACGATGTCCGAAGACGCCAAAGCCATATCCCGTATTAATTCGAAGTGTGTTCTTTGGATGGGGTGCTTGACCCCCGTGAAAGGAATCAATGACACAACCGCGGCCCTCATGCGTCAAGGGCGACGATTTCTCCCTGTAGAGGCAGAAAAGATTTACGATGCAGGTTTGCCAAATTTAACCACGATTCATACTGAGGCCTATGTGACGGCTTTCCTGAATCGACGTCGCATCATTAGCTTGTTTGATTCCTTAGAGTTAGAAAAGCGGGACCCGGTCGTGATGGCAGGCAGTATTTACCGGGTTCTTACCATGTTTCGCCGAAACCGGGCTAAATACCTCCATATTCAGAATGCCACTTTGGGAGGGGACTCTGATTGTACGGTTCTCTTAACCTTTAATGATATTGCGAAGGGACTGACGAAGGAGAAATATGTCTATGTCCCTCAATGTGTGATGGAATCCGGTCGGGGAATAGGACGGGATATCGAAGGAGTCCATGTGGATGATTTTGTGAAAAAAACCGGGGTCAAAGTGAAAACCCTCAGGAAGATTGATACGAAATTCGCGAATAATCGCTTATATCGGAACGGGTCTTTGCGCAATTATGTGGAAGATTACGTGAAAAACCCTTTGACGAAGTCTTACGAGGCGTTTCCTCTCTCAGCTTAGAGAAAGCCGGAAAAGGAGGGTAAGGATTAGCATCCATAGTGCTCGGGTATGATCTATAGCACTGGTACACATCTTATGGACCCTTCAAAGCGATGGATTCAATTTTATCAGGCCGATGTTTTTAGCGGTGAACCGTTCGGGGGAAATCCTTTGGCGGTGTTTCCCACGGTTGAGGATGTCACCGAACGAGAATTTCAACAAATTGCCAGGGAGATGAATCTCTCTGAGACCGTTTTTGTCCTCCCCCCAACTGATCCTCGTGCTGCAGCGAAGGTCAGGATTTTTACTCCTTCCCAGGAAATTCCTTTTGCCGGCCACCCGATTCTCGGGACCTTTTATGTGTTAGGGGCATTAAAGCGACTGCCCCTCAAAGAGCCGATCACTCAAGTCTTGTATGAGTGTCACCTTGGAGTATTCCCTCTGGACATCATCGTCCTTAAGGGTGAAATTGAGCAAGTGATGATGTCCCAGCCGACCCCGGAATTTATCGAGTCCATTTCGCAGGTGGAACTATTGTACGATTTGGCGAAAGCCTTGGGGATTCAAAAATCCGATATGATGGATGGGATCTTTCCGGTTGAAGTGGTATCGACGGGTTTGCCTGTCCTCATTGTGCCGATTCGAAGTCTCACGGCTGTGAAATCCATGCAGGTGAATCATTCAGCTGTTGTGGAGCTATGCGGCCGGGTAGGGGCACAAGGGATCATGGTGTTTACCACCATGACCGTCGAGGAAAATGCCACGGTGCATACACGGATGTTTGCCGAACCGATTGGAATATCCGAAGATCCGGCCACCGGGAGTGCCAGTGGAGCTT
Organism: Nitrospirales bacterium; assembly: GCA_965223275.1. GTDB lineage: Bacteria > Nitrospirota > Nitrospiria > Nitrospirales > UBA8639 > Nitrospira_E. Next base: position 231,601 of record OZ244992.1, on the reverse strand, counting down.
TGGGAGCGTATTTGGTGAAAAACGGGGTCGTGGAAATTGGGCCAACGACGGAGGTGGTGATGGAACAGGGTTACGAAATCGATCGACCCTCTCGAATTTTGGTCCAGGTTTATTCAGATGATGATATGATCAAAACGATTAAGGTCGGTGGGCAGGTGGTGATGGTCGCAGAAGGGAAAATTTTATATTAACGTGCTTGTGTTGAGCGTACCTGAGCCCCGGCAAGATCTCTTCTACTTATTTGGTGATTTCTCCAGCGATATGTCCCATTTCAGGGAGAATAAGCTGTTCCATCGCTAATCGAACGGCTCCCTGAGATCCTGGGACTGAAAAGATACTCAGATGCCGATGAATTCCTGCCGTGGCCCGGCTCAACATAGCCGGTGAACCAATATCTTTGTAACTTAGATATCGAAAAAGCTCTCCAAAACCGTCTAAGCGCTTCTCTAAGAATCCTTCTACAGCTTCATAGGTAGAGTCTCGTCGGGAAATTCCCGTTCCGCCATTGATAATCACGACCTGTATGTCCTGATTCGTGCTGGCCTGTGACAATAATTGAGTAATTTCCTTTGGTTCATCCTTAATGACTTGATAGTCTTGGATGGTGTGACCATGTTCTTTGAGGAGATGACAGATCAATTTCCCGCTAGTGTCGGTCTCCGGTGTGCGGGTATCGCTACAGGTGATCACACAACAGCCCAAGGTTTCCGGGCCGGCCGATTTGTGGGAGACGTGAGAAGGGTGGGCATGGCCCGAATGAGAACCATGCCCTTTGTGTTCATGATGTCCCATGAGAGTCGCTATAGAATAAAATACTCGTTATCCCCATATGGAATCAGGATTCAGCTGGGCTGCCGGCTCTCCTTTCTTAATATGTTCGTCCAGAATAACCGGCACGTCAGCATCTTTGACCCCTGAATACCAAGTTCCAGTGGGGTAGACCACAACATTTGGGCCTTGCTCACATGGGCCAAGACATGTTGTTCCCGAGACCAGGACTTCTCCGGGTTGCACTCCTCGTTCGATGAGCCCCATGTTGAGAGCCATTAACAAGTTTTGAGCTCCCGCACTTCCACAGGAAGGCTTGGGGTGACCGGGGGGTCTGGCATTCGTACAGACCAGGATGTGATATTTTGGTTTGGGCATAAATCCTCCTTTTCAGAGAAATCACAAGATAGTGAGTGCGTGTTATAAGGTAGGATGGGAATTAGGAGTCATGTTGTACGGAAAATTTCCCACATGTCTCGACATTCGTCAGGAAGTTTCCAATGCGTCACTCCAGCAGTCACCCAATCTAAGTAGTGGTCTTTGGGTTTAAATTTTCCGATGCTTTGGGCAACATGGGTCGTGACAAACTCTTTTTGTTCGTCTTCGGTGAACACATTAATTTCAACATGCCGAAAAGCCCCTTCCGGCATATCGCCTTCAAATTTATCCAGTTCCTCCACGTCCTCCTGGGTGAGTTCGAACACCGCTCCCCAGACCCGTTCACCGGCTGAAGGGGCAATAGTCGCCAATCCACATCGCCATTGATTCGACCACCGCCCGAATTTAATCGTATGGTCAGGAATATAGGCCTTGAAGAGGAATTGATGCTCGGGGGCACGACGTTTTAATTGTGTGGGATTCAGATTATCGGCATAAATAAAAAAGCGCATTGGGTTCCATCCTTTTTGTTAACAGAGGATAGTATTACCATACTGCCTTCTGAAACTGTCAAGGAAAGAGTTGGGAATTTCTGAGTGGGAAAATTGACAAAATCCCCTATTACAGAAGGGGTGAAGTTGTGACGTGGGAAAATAAGGGCTTTGCGGATATGAGGTGAGAGAGATTTTTACAAAGCTGTGCTTGATGATTCTCTAGGGTTAGAGCGGAAGGGCATCAGGTTCTTGGTGTGATATGCAGTTCCTGACGGGCTTGGTCCAGGTGCACCATAAATTGATCGAAAAAACTGAGGCCCAAGAGACCATCGATGTCTTCAGGTAGATTGGGAATGGTATGAATGACCACAGTGACATTATCTCGACCAGTATTCCCCATTTGAATATGATTCGCGATGGCAACATCAGCTTTCACATTCCCCCCTGCCGTGTATAACGTGAGGGGTCGGTATTGGCCATCAGGTTTCACTCCTGCATCGAAGGCGAAATCTTCTGAGATGGTCGTGTAAGTAGCACCGGTATCAATAATTAAACGCCCTTCGTATAAATGGTTGAATTCAACTCGTGCGACCCAGACACCCCCGGAGCGTTCCAGAGGAATGACCGAAGCTTCTGATCCAGCAGTCAGCCCACCGGAGGAAGGTGGAGGCAAGCCTCTTGCCTGTTTCTGGGCTTGATCCAATTTCATCTGACTGAATAACCGTTCTCCAATGATGACCGATCCCAGGAGAATGATGGCAAGAGTTAAGAAAAACCGGCTAGCTGATCCCATGGCGGCTTTCTGATCGTGAAGGTGTGAAACAATTATGGTCTAGATACCATACCTTTACCTTCTGTTTTCATCGGCTAGAATCACGCAACTCTTTATCCTGTGTAGACGTGACGAAAAGAGAAAGGATAAAGATGGACGCCAACGAGCCGTCATAGAAAAATCAATTTTTACCCTTAGAAGGTCTAGGCCAGAGAAAGATTTTTCAGCCGTAAGCTGTTGGTGACCACACTGACGGAACTCATGGCCATGGCTCCCGCCGCGAGGATTGGCTGGAGGAACCCAAAATCCCCAAACGCAAACTGAAATCCAGGAGGGACGCCTCCGATAACTTGGAACACGGGGTACAAAGCCCCTGCGGCTACGGGAATCAGGAGCACGTTATACCCAAATGCCCAGAAGAGGTTTTGATAAATCGTACGCATGGTGGCCTGGCTTAATCTTATAGCTTTATGGATTCCCCTCACGTCTCCCCCCATGAGTGTTATTTGGGCCGTTTCCATGGCCACATCAGTCCCGGATCCGATTGCAATGCCGACGTCAGCCTGAGCGAGGGCAGGGGCATCATTGATACCGTCTCCCACCATGGCCACCACATGGCCGGTCTTTTGGAGGTGCGATATCTTTTCCGCTTTTTGGTCCGGACGAACTTCAGCGAGAACGTCGGCGATTCCTAGGTCTTTGGCGATCGTCTGAGACGTATGAACGTCATCTCCGGTAAGCATGATCACGTTCAGGCCAGCGTGTTGCATGTTTTCGATGGCTCCCCGTGATTCAGGGCGCAGAGAGTCTGAAAGGGCAATGAACCCTTCTACCTGATCGTTAATGGAAACAATAACAGGGGTCTTTCCACTCTTCGCCAGATTCGATAGGGAAGGAAATTGTTCCTGGAAGGAAGGAGAAATTGATTGGAATAAGCGAGGATTTCCTAGTTTCACGTTTTGGTCACCCACAGAGCCTTGGATTCCCTGGCCCGGAAGATTGAGGAAATTGGTCGGCTCCTCCAAATGAAGATTTTTATCCATTGCATAGTCCACAATGGCTTTTCCCAGGGGATGTTCGGACCGGCGTTCGAGAGATGCGGCTAATCGAATTACTTCCTGAGGGTTTCCATTGAGGGACATGACATCGGTGACCGTAGGCCTTCCCAGAGTGAGGGTCCCTGTCTTATCCAAGACAATTGTGGTTAGACGATGGGCAATTTCCAGGGCTTCGGCATTGCGGATGAGAATGCCCTCTTCGGCTCCCTTTCCGGTTCCCACCATGATGGCGGTGGGAGTGGCTAGACCCAAGGCGCAGGGGCAGGCAACGATTAAGACCGCGACAAACGTCAAAACCCCATAGGTTAGGGATGGGTCAGGGCCTAAAGCCCACCAGAGAACAAAAGCCACCGTGGCGATTCCGATGACCGTCGGGACGAAGATGCTGGCAATCTTGTCTGCAAAGTGCTGGATGGGAGGTTTGGAACCCTGGGCCTCCTGAACCAATCGAATGATGTTGGCCAAAACTGTGTCGCTTCCGACGGCGGATGCGCGAAAGGTAAAGCTTCCAGAGAGATTCAACGTGCCGGTAAACACGGAAGCGCCTGGGGCTTTCTCCACCGGCAAACTTTCCCCGGTCAACATGGATTCATTTACCGAGGAATTCCCATCGAGGACCAAGCCGTCTACGGGGATGTGCTCTCCAGGGCGAACAATAAGGGTATCATCGACTTGGACCGAGGCGATGGGGATATCGGCTTCCTCCCCTGAGGGCCGGCGAATTCTCGCGGTTTGAGGACGGAGATGCATGAGTTTTTGGATGGCAGAACTGGTTCGATGCTTGGCTTTGGTCTCGAGGTAGCGTCCGAATAAGATTAAGGCAATGATGATGATGGCAGTATCATAATACACATTCGGTGCTATGCCTTTTGCCTGAAATGCGAACGGGAAAAAGGTGGCCAGGGTGCTATACCCAAAAGCCGCAAGCGTTCCAATAGCGATGAGGGTGTGCATCGTCACCAAGCCATGGCGAGCAGCCTTGAGCGCAGCTGAATAAATGGGTTTGCCGGAAAAGATTAAGACCGGAAGCGAAATGCAGAACAAAACGATATGACGAGTTGATTGAGGAAATGTAGAAAGCCCGGGCAGTACATTCATGGTTCCGAGTAAGACAAAAAGCCCGGCTAGGCCGCTCAAGAGGGCGCGTTGGAATAAGGACGTGAGTTCCTTGGTCGAAGAATCCGATTCCTCGGGAGAAGAGGGTTGGATGAGGTCAGAGGGTAAGACAAGGGTATATCCAGCCTGCGAGAGCGCATCCTCGATTTCTTGAACGGAAACCGTGTCTATCCAATGATGAATGGTCGCACTGGCATCCGCGAGATTCACGTGAACAGAAGTGACCCCAGGAAGGGCTTGAAGGCTTTTTTCAACATGCCGGACACAGGAGGCGCAGGTCATGCCCTCGATTGATACTTTTTGAGATCCTGTTGGTATGGAGTAGCCAGCCTCCTCAATAGACTTCGTCAGGGTTTCCCTCGAGGCGAGTTTGGGGTCATACGTGATGGTGGCTGTTTCGGTGGCCAAATTCACGGAAGCCGAGGAGATGCCTTGTACGCCAAGGAATGCCCGTTCCACGTGTTTGACGCAAGAAGCACACGTCATTCCTCGGATAGGCACGGAGAGTTGTGTGAGAGCCTGAGTCATCCTGTAGACACGATTATTCCTTTAACTTTTCCATGGTGTACCCGGCTTCCTTCAAAGCGGAAGCCATCGTTTCAGGAGTGACCACCTGTTCATCATATTCGATTGTGGCACGTTGATGGTCGAGGTTGACCTCAACCTGTGAAACACCTTGAATGCCTTGCAGTGATTTCTCAACATGTTTGACGCAATTACCGCAAGTCATGCCTTGTATGGAGAATTGTTCCCGATTGCTCATGTTGCTCCTCCTTTTTCCTCGGTTTTTAACGACCTACCGTATACAGGGATCGTAGTTCCTCTACAATCTGTTCCGTTTTTCCACTTTGTATGCCATCGATCACACATGTTCGCAGATGCCCATCCAAAAGAAGTGATTCCAACTTTTCAATGGCCTTGCGTATGGCATGAGTTTGCTTAAGAATATCTACGCAATACCGTTCTTCCTCCAGCATTTTTCGTACCCCCTGCAAATGGCCTTCGATGTACGCCAGCCTTTTAAGGGCCTGGGATTGTAATTCTCCATTCATATATAACCTCAATTTATTGGTAGATTTGTTTTACCCATACCCATGGGGTAAGGGTATGGTATCATTCCCCTTTATGACGGTCAAATCATGAAGGAAAGAACATGAAAGAATCTAAAAAATATAATGTTTTTTTAAAGAATTGAAAGAATTGATTGTTGAAAATGGCAATTTAATCAGGATCGACCAACTTAAGGAGGGTACATTGGAGGGTATGCGAAGAGGGCGTTAAGGATTTTGTTAAGGTGAAAATCTTTTAACGCCTACTGTTAAAGAACAAGCTTAAAGAACAAGCTCAGAATGCATATAAACGGAAGAGTTTTCTCCACCCCGCGTTCCTCTGTCATGATTTTTGACAAGATCCTATTGAAAAATAAACAACTTTCTCTGATTTTCCATAAAGGTTGTTAGCTATTTCTCTCGATGATTCCTACGAATGTCGCGCTTATTTCCAGTTTAAGATTCTAAGGCCAAAGAGCCTCCCTCCTCGAATGGACTATGGGGTGAAACACAAGGATTCATAATTTCATTCAAAATTCAGGAAATCCAAAGCCGGGGGAGTTTGGTTCGACCTTTGCAGAAGTCTGGGCATGTTTACGGAAATGACTTACTAGTTGGCTGCTGAGTGGAAAAGGAGGTTTCCCCCATGAACCGATTTCTAACAGATGAACAAGGGACTGCCGGTATTGAATATGCGTTATTCATCAGTCTAGTTGGTGTTGCCGTTGTGGGGTCTTTGCAATTTGTGGGGTCATCAATAATGGACGGTTTGGGCCTCATCGATTCCGAACTTACTACCATTCGTGTCCAGGAGGAGTTTAAAGACAAGTAAGGGCAGAAATTACCTAGTGGGTGTGAAGAGTAAATAGCTCTTTGATAAAAAACCGTACCTTTTTGGATATTTTTGCTTAATTGAATCAGGTCATATTTCCTTCCCCAATGTCGGTTTCTTAAAATTCCTAGCCATCTTTTAAGTTTTGTGTGTCTTTGTCCGAATAGCATGGATACTAAGGAGGGGATGACTCATGCTATTTCGACTATTCGGGCTTGCCACCCTATGCTTGTGTCTGGGCTGTGAATCATTTTCTAATCAATTCCAAGCGGTCGAGGGCGAAGATCCAGGCACCTCTCCGGCTCATCCCGTGTCCCTTTCTCATTTGAAACAAAATGACCGTATGGACCTGGGTGAACGAATGGCGACCGGGAAAGAGATAGCAGGCGGACAGTCCGCTGGACTTGAAGAGCGGGCAGAGAGACCCGTCGATCCCTTTCCAACCGTGTATTTTACCTTTAATAGTTGGGAAATTAATTCGGAAATTCAGGAACGGTTGGACGCCACAGCTCAATGGATGGGGCAATTTCCGCAATATGATTTGACCATCGAAGGTCATGCGGATATTCGTGGAACTGAAAGTTACAATATGATCCTGAGTGCGAAGCGTGCTTCTGCCGTTAAGGATTACTTAGCGAACCTTGGTATTCCACCTACACGGTTAGATACGATTTCTTTCGGAAATACGATGTTGTTGTGTGATATTGATGATGAAAAACAGTGTCATCAATTGAACCGTCGGGCGGATTTGTTATTAGAGTAAAACCTGCCGCACCCTGATCTCCTCATCACAACCTTTCCTCTAAAGGAGCGGTCTTTTCTTTAATCGGTAGACCTCTGCCTTGTTCTGTTTGATTGTTGTTGCTAATTTTTTCTCGTTCCTTTCCTGCCTTCAATCCCTATTCGTCCATTTCTTTTTAAATTGACAAGTCTGGGCGATAAATGGTACTTGCAAGAGACTTGCAATAAAATGAATGGATCGGCAAATCCAGGTTTTGGTTATGGGAACCGCGAACTTTCAACAAGGCTTTCGAGCTTCAGGCCATCGAATGACTCGTCCCCGAAAGGCTGTTTTGGGTCTTTTGGAACAAACGCGACAACCGTTGACAGCGGGTGAAATTTTCAAACAATTGCAGGCGAAGAAGGTCTCCATTGACCTTGTAACCGTGTACCGTACGATGAATGTGCTAAAAGAGATGGGCTTGGTGGTGCAATTCGATCTTCCTCAAGAAGGAGTCGCGAGGTATGAGATGAAGGAGGGGAGGAAGCATCATCATCATATTCGTTGTCAAATCTGCGGAAAGATTGTGGACTTATTATTGTGTCCCCTGAAGAAGATCAACAAAATTATCGAGGACCAAACTCAATTTATCGTGGATGATCATACGTTGGAATTTTCGGGTTTCTGTCCACAATGCCAATAGGAATACCATGACTGCGTTGGGGAGTAAATTTTCAAAAGCTGGTTCTATTGCCTCATTGATTTGTGCCGTGCATTGTGCCCTCACTCCGGTCGCTCTCTTGGCTTTACCTGTTCTCGCTGCCCACTCATGGGATGGGTTGGAGGGCGTGATGGGGGCCTTTTGGGCAGAAACCACCGAATGGGTCTTTTTAGCCATTATCGGGCTCTTGGCAGGATTTGGACTTTTGGTGACCTGTCCCCTACATAAAGATTTTCGTCCGGCTTGGCTTACCGGACTTGGATTAGCCGTATTAGTGGTGTCCCACACCTGGGTGCAGGCTGGGAGCTCTACAGAAATACTGCTCGATGTGTCGGGAGCTACTCTGGTGGCTTGGGCAGGATTTTGGAATCGGCGTTTATGTCATCAAATAGGCTGCCATAGTCATGGGGATGAGAAGGAGGCCTGTTGTTCTACTATGGGATCCCTTTCGGAAGTATCCGCTAATCGCTAGATTCCGGGCTTTGTTGTTCTCGCGGCAAATCTCCAGACCAAAATTTCTCAATACATCTTCTTTATTGCCTCACTCTTCGTTACGTTGACAGGGGTGTGGGTTTGGGGAGTTTGTCGAGCGCTTCCGCCAGCTCCTCAATAAGGTGTTTGGTCTCTTCCCAGCCAATGCAGGCATCGGTGATGGAGACTCCCCATTCGAGGGGTTTTCCCACCTTCCATTTTTGATTTCCTGGTTTGAGATTGCTTTCCACCAATAAGCCCATAATGCCGTTTTGCCCATCCGCGTATTGTTCTATGACCGAGCGAGCCACCTTTATTTGCCGAGTATGGTCCTTCTCCGAATTCCCATGAGAACAATCGACGAGAATGGGGCGAGGAATGTGTTCTTCGGATAGCTTGGCGATCGCTTCATGGATATCCTCGGGATTGTAATTGACTCGACCTCCTCCACCACGTAACACCAAATGTCGATCAGGGTTTCCGTTCGTTTTGATGATAGAGGTCAAACCATCAGCATTAATTCCCACAAAGCTTTGAGGGTGGCGAGCTGCCACCATGGCATTCAATGCCACCTGTAATCCCCCATCGGTTCCGTTCTTAAACCCAACCGGCATGGAAAGTCCGCTCGCCATTTCCCTGTGTGTTTGGCTTTCAGTGGTCCGGGCTCCAATGGCGGCCCAGCTAATCAGGTCGGAGAGATATTGGGGTGTCACGGGATCAAGGAATTCCGTGGCACAGGGCAATCCTAACGTGTTGATCTTCAGCAGGATCGATCGAGCGAGTTGAAAGCCTCCCCCGATATTGCAAGAACCATCCAATTCTGGGTCGTTAATCAAGCCTTTCCAGCCGACCGTGGTTCGAGGTTTTTCAAAGTAGGTACGGAGGACGATCAACACATGTTCTTGAACGCGATCAGCAACGTCCTTGAGTTGTTCGGCATATTGAATCGCGGCGTCAGGGTCATGAATCGAACAGGGTCCGATGATGACCAATAGACGGTGGTTGTCTTTTCCCTGAAGAATATCTCGAATTTCCTGACGGGTTTTAAGCACCATAGCCGCCGTATGGTCGGGGAGGGGCAAGGCCTCCTGCATATAACGGGGAGCGGGCAACGGGCTAATGTCGATGATGTTTTGATTGATGATGCGTTCGGCCATGTGATGAATCCTTGGTCAAAAATAACAAATATGGGAGATGCCTAAGGTCTGCAGCTCATAAATTGGCAGGTATTGTAATGGGAAACCATTAAGTCAGGCAACTTGCGGCTGGATTGAGGTGTATGGATGCTCAATTCAGGGGGGGTGGCGGCGAAAAGGGGGACCCGGAAAGATTGTCGAGGGTAGGGGGGAACCCTGATACAACATTACGCTGTGGTATTAATGAAATGAGCCTTTTGGGAGGAATACCATCGTAAAAGCTCCTGTTGACGCGTATCGGTAGGGGAGGAAAAGTGAAATTGGGTTCCAATAACCAATTCCCTTGCTGGGTGAATCCATTCGATGGACCCAGAGAAATTGGTGACATGATGAGAGCCAGGCAGCCGACAGGTAAGAGAAATTCGAGAAGAAGATACTAAAGGCCAAGCGGAGGGAGATACTGAAAATTGGCATCCAGTCGGAGAAACATTCCCGATTTGAACCGGAAGCACTGCCAGGATACTTCCACGTTCATTCAAGGGGCGAACGGTTCCGGCTAAATCCACAGACAACCTGGGGAAGGATCGAGGCTGTTGACGGGAAATGTGGGTTGGGGCTTCCAAGCGGAGGCTTGGTGGATGCAAGAGAAGATCTTGAATCACGGTCTCGAATTCATACGTGTCACCATCGATAAATGATCGACCTTTGCATTGATGCCCGGGTTTAAGCTCAGCGGTAAGAGGTTGATCAGGAAGAGCACAGAGAAGCGAGTGATCCGGCCCTAATCCCAATAGCTGTGTTTGAAGCAAGAGGGTGTCAGAGTGGATGGAAATGGTAAGCCAAATGGTATTCGTACCGATGGCCAATGCATTGAAAGAATGGGGCATGATGTTCTTTTCGGTTTACCTGGTTCATGGTACAAGTGAAAAAGACTGAGTGCAATTTTTGGCAGGAGCAATGGAAGATAACGAAATACAACCGCAGGAAAATGGCACAATATCCTCTGATTTTTTTTAAGGAGTGTGAAAAAAATATGAAAATAATTAAAAAAAGGAATAAGGCCCAATCTTCAGGAGGAAGCAGAGGGTGGGTTTTGGGGAGGATTTCGGAGTAACTCCTGAAGAATTTTGTCGGCCAAATCCTGAGCTGGTACGGAATAGGTGCCGGATTCAATGGCAGAACGGAGAGCCGCGATTCGATCTTGTCGGATATCCGGGAATTCGGACATGATGTCTTTCAGTAGGGGATGAGAAGGTTCGGAATCGCTCTCAGGGCCCCTGGACGGTTCCTGGTTGGATGGATCTGGGGGTGGTGATGGGGGTTCCATACAAATTAATCTCCTGACCGCATTGGTCTTTTAATCATAATCAAATAAGGTTTGGGGGGGCAAATGGAGACACAACAAACAGAAGAGAAGTACGGTCATCAAGGGGGAAGTTGCGGGAAATAGACTAAACCGTTTTCGTATACTGAAACCATAGCCAAAGAGGTTCCATGGAAGTTGTCGCACCAGCAAAAATTCATCAATTGGAAACCATAGATGTCGGTGAGATTCGTCGTGTCCAATTAGCACTCCCGGAACAGGTAACGGTTGACGGGACATCCTATCGAGTGGTCGATTCGATGCGTCCAGGAACGGCATTCATGACGAAACCCTGGGGAAGCCGGACACAAAAAATTAAACGACGCATGTACACCCGGTCGAACATTGCCTCGACCGAACCAGGCATCCTGGAAACCGTTATTAATGACACGCATGGAGATCGATCTGATACATCCACTTGGTGGCAATCCGATGACGCCTATCGTTGGTATACTCAGGGGAAAACGCTGGATGTTCGCGTCACGATCGATTTCAAGGAAGGACTGGCGTACCCTTTTGAAAATGCTGCGCTCATCAAACCCAATAACCTGAGGTTGGAAGAGGATGGAATTTGGGAAACCTTACCACTGTGCCTTATCGCTTTTGGAACCGGGATCACACCTTTTTTATCGTATATCCGGTATATGGTGAGTTGTGTCCAACGCAAACGGGATAGAGGAAGTCCTGCACCAGTTACGCTTATTGCCAGTGCCCGACATGATACGCAACTTATCCTCCATCAAGAACTTATGGCCATGGCTGAACAATGTTCCGATTGGTTTCATTACTTTCCGGTTCTCACCAGAACCTGGCCCAAAGATTGGCACCACACCACCGGTCGAGTTATTCGTGAGGAGCGCCTGGATGACGGCAAGTCACGTATCGATGTGTCGCCGCTGCTGAGTCTCGTTCCTGATATATCCGAGCGACATCTCCGTATTTGTGGGAATAGTCAAGCCTGTCGGCACATCACGGTGGGATTAACCGATCAAGAATGTCATCCCCTCAGTATACGGAGCGAATCGTGGTAAGGAGAAACGGAGAAGGCCTTGCGAAGAAGGAAAAAAATTACGATTCAGCGATTCTGGTAATTGAGTCTGGAATCACGACCTTAGGGCGCTGGAGTAAGCGAATCACAGGGCGTCCAAGGAAAGTGTAGTGGCCGCAAATGAGGCAGTGAAGGCTCAACGTGACCAAGAGTTCTTGTTCTAACCGCTCTAAATTGACGGTTCGTGATCCACAGCGAGCGCAGCGGGGGTGCTTGTCCGCTGTTTTGGCTTTCCCTTGTGGATGAGCGTCTGTATTTTTTCGAGGGCGTCCTCTTTTCCTTGTGGGATTGGCAGTTTTTTTCATTGATCTTCCTCGTTTAGAGTTGTCTCGTATCAGGTGTAAATTAACAAGACTCATGCCATCTCTAAACGCGTAAGAAAGGCGAAGAATAGCCACAAATGAGGCATAAACTACATAAATTCCTGATGAATTGGGCAAGTTTTACCCAAATGACTCGGTCAAAATGACTCAGAGGAACGTGAAGACGGTCTGGTGTGCGATTTCTGCTCATGGTTATGGACATGCGGCGCAGGTGGTGCACATTCTGAATGAGTGGGGTAAGCAGAATCCTGCTATACGAGTGATTTTGAGAACGGAAGTCCCGGAACAGTTTTTCCGAGAAAATCTCAAGGTGCGATGGCAACTTCAGCTTTCACAGCAGGATGTCGGATGTGTTCAGCAGGGTCCTTTCTATATCGATATTCCTAAAACCTGGGATGCCTACAAAACATTTCATGACCAATGGGATCAAAAGATTGAAGAGGAAGCCCAGGCAATTCTTGAATCCAAACCCGACTTGGTGGTTTCAAATATTTCCTATTTGGCGATCGCTGCCGCCCATCGACTCGGCTACCCATGTATGGCATTGGCTTCTTTGTCTTGGGATCAGGTTTTACTTCCCTATCGAGAAAACGGCAATGTAGATCAGGAGTCCATTCTGTGTGCTATTCAGAATGCCTATGCGTTGTCTGGCCAATTGATACGCCTGTATCCAGCCATCGATATGCCGGTATTCAAGAAGGTTCAGGAGGTGGGACCGATCGTGCCGTTGAACCAAGATGCTGGTCAGCCGATAAAAGATCGTCTTGGGATTCCGACGCAGGAAGCGCTCGTGCTGCTGGCCTTCGGAGGAATCCCGGTTACCAACTTTCCCTTCGAGGAAATGGGGTCTATTGAAGGGATGCATTTCATCGGTCCTGGATTTCCTAAGCATCTTCCGGGGACACGAATTCACCGCGTGGAAGATGCACGCATGAATTTTGAGGCAATCCTCAGTCAGGCGGATATCATCATGAGTAAGCCTGGTTATGCCACGCTGACTTCAGCTGTCCATCATCAAGTGCCTCTTGTGTATGTCCGCCGGCATAATTTCGTCGACGAACCAAAATTGGTTGATTATGTGTGTCGATTTGGGCGGGCGGTAGAACTCCCATTGGCTGATTTTGAGACAGGTAACTGGGGCCCCAGTCTTCACGCAGCGTTAGGGCATTCGACAAACCCTGAGAATCCACCGCAAAATGGCAATGAAGAGGCTGCGGCTCTGCTGCAATCCTATCTTCAAGAATAGGGAAGGAAATGCCCTGGATCTTGGTATAAGGAAGCTGCTTCCGGAATTAAGGGAGGCTCCGGAGTAAGAAGCTGAGCTTCAATGACGTTGGTGAGATGGGAACCCTTCCAATCCAATTGTTTCCAAAATCTTCCCATGACGGAAATGGATTGATGGAGAGAAATAGGCAGGGTGCCCTGTGTCCGATCATGACGACCGAAGACGACGATTGAATGCGATCCTTGTGTTAATAGAAATACAAAATCGATGTATAACTCAGATTCGTCGAGATGGAGTTCTGGTTGGGAAATGATTCCTGATAGGGTTATGATCTGACGGTGATAGGCGTGAGGGTCATCGAGAAGCATAGGAATCGTGATCTGGTCCTGTTGTATGGTAAACAATCGAGTGGGAAAAGAAGAAACACTGTTCCATCGTTTGAATGCATGCCCTTGAGAGCACAGAGACATGCATGGAGTGAAGGAAGGCTCCTGTATCTGAGAAAATGCCACTCCTCTTTCACTTTGTACGGCTAGTGAGACAGAAAATATAAGAGCAACAAGTATGGGTAAAGGAAATAGGCGTTTCATGACCTAGGAGCCCTCTCCAATGTTGTGCGGGGGAAAAAGCATTCAGAGCCAAGCAGGAAACCGAGTGATGACATTGGTAACCATATCAAGACTATGGCCTCATTAAACTATTATGCGGTTCTCGGAGTACGCGTTCAAGCGTCTCAGGAAGAGATTAAAAAAGCCTACAGGCAGTTGGCCCTGCAATATCATCCCGATCGGAATCAGGGAGATCGACAAGCGGAACAACGGATTCGTGAAATCAATGCGGCCTATGAAATCATCGGAGACCCTGAGGCCCGGAAGTCCTATGATCGACTACGACTGGGGGTTGAGCATCCGTTTCACGCTCGAGAAGATGCTGGTCAGGAGCCAACGATATCCCCGGCCGTGGTCCTACAGAATATGGAGCGGACACTTGCCGATGAAGCACGAAGACAGTTGTTTATGGTGATGATGAAAAATACATCTTTGGTCAGAATGGAATTAGACCTTATCCGAGAGCGAGTTATTCAAGCCCAAGGTTATGATACGTTTCAGCAACACGTCGTCATGCAAAGAGCGGCGGAAAAAATATCCGAGTTGGCCACGGAAGATCTGTATCTCCAACGGGAGCGCTTGGTCGATATTGCTGTAGAAATGGTCAGTGCTCAGGTCCCTGGAACTTTCGTGGATGATGAGGGGACAGATCAGATTAGGAAAGAGTTAGATGAGGCCTACCATAAGGGCTGGTTAGAGGGGTACGCGCAAGCCTGTGAATTATTGTATGAGCGACGGTGAGGAGCATGAGAGGGGAGGGACTTCACCATCACGGGTTGAGGCATGGCGATATGCGAAAGGATAGAAAACATTGAAGTCGACCTGTGAAAAAGGTATGGTGGGTGTTGCGTGGAATATGTCGACTCCAAAAGAGAGCCATAGTCGGCCCCCCCAAAAAGATTAAAAGCGATGAAGAATATATCTAACACGGTGCCCATGGGCACATAGACGTTTTCTATACCATTCTCGCTCAGCATGAGAATGGTTGAGTGTGGTGTAAGGCGTATCGTTTAATCATCAAGAGAAAGGAGACTGACATGGCAGGGAACCAACATTATTATGAGGTATTTGCCGGCAAGAACGGAAAATTTTATTTTCGTTTGAAAGCTCCGAGTGGAGAAATCATTCTGGCGAGTCAAGGCTACTCTCTTCGATCCTCCGCTCGTCGAGCCATTCAATCTGTTCGGGACCATGCGTCTGATGTTGCCTGTTTTCAACCAAAAATGGCAAAAAGCGGGAAATGGTATTTTGTCCTCGTGGCCAGAAATACCAAAGTCATCGGGACGAGTCAGACCTACGCATCCAAACAGGGTATGCAAAAAGGTATTCAGGCTGTGAAAAAAGCGGCTGGAAAAGCTAAGATTGCTTGAGCAGGGCTGGATGTTCTTCCGTTAACAACTTGAAGGGGTTCTTCACACCCTCAAGAGGATAGGGATGATTCACCAAAAATTTCAATTTCGATGGTCAACTCAATTTAGTTGAGGGCATAGAACGCGCAAAATTACCCCCTCCTGTGCCTTTTTGCTCCTCACTGAATTTTTTCTTAATATCAAGGGAAAGAAAATTCCCCTAAATTTCCAAAAACTCAGAGTTCAAGTAAAGCTTTAATTGCAATGTAGCCTCAGATTTTAACTGTTACGATGAGGGTCATCCCTTTCACTTCAGAATATGAAGGAACCTGCCCGCCATTGATGTTCCGAATGCTTTTCCCAATTTTTTTATAGCCCTATATAGCACTAAACGAACCATGTGGTATTTTTGAAAAATACCGGAGATCGTGTTAGGGAGCATGGAGAGTTCTCTGGGGGCGGTGATTTGAAAAATGTAGTGGGTTTTGAAAGATCCTCTTGTACGGAAGCACGGGTCATGAACAGGAGAATCCTTTCTCGTTCTGATCTGTTTTGGGGAGTAGGTATCGTTATTCTTCTTTTAGGTTGTGGCACTGGGATAGTTCGACCGGAACCAGAAATGACGCGTCAATTAGAAAGACATGAGATGGTGGAATTCCAACTCAAGGAAAAAGGGATCACAAACCCTGAGGTGTTAGAGGCTATGCAGCGAGTTCCCCGCCATCGATTTGTCCCTCAGAAGCAATCGGAGGATGCCTATGGCGATTTTCCTCTTCCGATTGGTTTAGGGCAAACTATTTCACAGCCTTTTATCGTTGCCTATATGACGCAGGCTTTGAACCTCAATCCTTCGGATAGAGTTTTAGAAATCGGGACGGGTTCGGGGTATCAGGCGGCTATCCTCGCAGAACTCTGCCAACACGTATTCACAATGGAGATTGTTGAACCACTGGGACGTCAGGCTCAAGAGACGTTAAAGGAGTTGGGGTATAACAATGTTACGGTGCGTATCGGAGATGGCTATCAGGGATGGCCGGAACAAGCCCCTTTTGATGCGATTATACTTACGGCTGCCCCGACCCATGTTCCTCCCCCTTTGTTGGAGCAATTGAAAGTCGGTGGCCGGCTGATTCTTCCTGTGGGTGACTCTGCTCAAACTTTGGTGCTCTATCATCGGACGAATGATGGTTATTCCAAAACTGACTTATTGCCTGTCGCGTTTGTTCCTTTGACCGGTCCGTCCACACCATGACCAACCATCCTTCGCCTGTTCCCAGCGTTTACCGTCTCGGCTTAAACAAGGTTAACCATTTTCCTGAGTGCTGACCTCTCGATCTGGCAGACCATCTATTGTTCTCTATGACCTCATGAAAGGACAGGGGGAGGGTGGCCTTTTTCGTATCCCCTTTGCGAATATCCTGAATGTTTTGTACTATGGCCTCTGGTCTGCCAAGGCTTTCTGCTTGGTATGTGATGACGAACTTTGACAGACCACATCCATCATTTTTTCACTTGTGAAAGGAACCCTCTCATGAAACACACCCTCATCCTTGGTCTTGTCATGTTGAGTCTGCTATTGGTGGCTCCAGTTCTGGCCGCCGATCCTCCGGAAAATTCCAACATGGCTATTTTGTTGGAAAAGGTTCGTGCAGACAAAAAGTTGCTAATCGCCAGTGGGATGAATTTAACGGAAGAAGAGGCGAAAGGCTTCTGGCCACTATACGAGCAATATCAAAAGCGTTTGGAGGAAATAAACAAGCACTTGGGTATGCAAATCGCGGATTATGCCAAGGCCTACAATAGTAAAAGTGTGACCGATGAATTAGCGGCCAAGCTCATCAAGGAAGTCTTAAAGGCCGAAGGTGCGGAAGTGAAACTGAAATGGACCTACGCTGACAAATTTGCGGGCATCATTCCTGCGAAAAAGATCGCCCGGTATATTCAGATGGAAAATAAGATTCGGGCGGCCATGCGATTTGACTTGGCCAGAAATATTCCCCTGTTTCAATAAGCGACGAAACCTTCGAATAGAGCAACATATACATCGGGGATATCCTCTGTTCCACATGGGATATCCCCGTTCTATAACCAGCCCCGCTGTTTATAATAATTGACTCCTCGTTCCACGAGTTTTTTGGCGAGATTTACCACTGTCACTTGAGTGCCAGCATCCCGTTTAGCCTCCCGCCCAGCGCTGAGTACAAGCCCAGCCACTCCGGGGGCTTTGCTCCCATGGGCTTCAGCTTCAACAGCGGCGAGTCGTGTAAGGGTGTTTTCACGCTGCTGATAGACTCGAACTCTCACCGAGACCTCTTCGGCCCCTGCTCCAAACCCGATGGTGCTGCGTTTTAGCCGGTCACCCTCGTTGATGGATAAGAATCGTCCTTTGATGACGATGGCATGTTCGGGAATACGGGTGGATTCGGTCGCGCGTCTAGCTGTAATGCCTGCTTTGACGAGTTCAGTGACAATGGCCTCAGATAACGCTTCAGCCCAAATCTTTCCTTTTTCCCGGCGCTCAAATATGGAAGGTTGCTTGCCTGTGACGTATCGGTCGGTATCCATTTTGACGTCAACTGATTCAACCACGAAATCATGGATCAACCACATGGGTGGACGGGCGACGGCATTAGGGTCCGTGAGAGGCCTGACGGCCTTGGTACTCTCACTCGAACAACTCACTAAAGCCCCCAATAGGGTGTAAACAAACAAGATGGTTGTCATGGTGTACACGTTTCGTGGCATAGAATCCATCCTCAGTGATTTTGGAATCGTTAGATAACGCTGACGATGGTACCGGATTAGCCGTGGATTGAAAAGATGGTGGAATTATTGAAACCAATCAATACTCAGGAGAAGGCGGAATCCTCCCACCAACGCGTTATCCACCTGGGGATTCGTATTGGGATGGATGATGTATTGAAGATCCGGTTGGATAATAAACACAGGGTCAGAAAAGACTCGAATGGCATGAGTCAACTCCAACGCCACTTCTTCATCTTCGACTCCAAGGCCTTGTTGGCGTTGTCCCTTTTTGTAATGAGAGCCGTTGATGGCGTAGGCAAACCCTAACCCTGTTTGATCGGACTCCCGTCCTGGCAAAAGGCCCTCGTACACCAGTCCCCCACCGATATAGAAGGAAAATTGGTTGACTCGGGGGTCGGCCCATCCAAATTGGCCAAAGATCCACAGTCCTTGATTCCTGCCTTGAGCTTCCTGAAAGAGGAATTGTTCCCCGATGAGGTACATGCCATAGGTGGAGTCCCGGGTCTTGGGATTACCATTGCTATCCTGTGTGCTGAGATCGTCAAAATCCGTGGAATAAACCCAACCTCCAAGGGCCACTTTGGTCTCGTAGGGCGATTCAGCTTCACGACCACGATTTCGAAATGAATATTGCAAATTGGGTTGGCTAAACAGAGGAGATGTTGGCCTTGACTGCTTTTTGGTAAACCGTCCTTGGTAATACGCGGATTCTCCTGCTAGCAAGAAGCCTTCATCTCGATTGATTTTGATGTGGGTCCCTGTGGCATCGTCGGGATCCCCGGGTACCCCATCAGCGAGGACCGCTCGTACGATGACATGGTCATTTATCTGCCACTGGCCCCGAAACGACAAGGAAGTCGTGGGGAAGGTGGAGGGTCCATTTTGTCCACTCAATCCGAAGGCGGCATTGGTTCCGAAGCTACTGTGGACAAAGAGGCCGGAGGAAGTTTTAAGGACATCAAATTCTGAGGTAATTTCATACAGCCCCACAAGAAAAGACAGGTCGTCTTCAAGAAAGTTCTGTTGATACCAAGCCTCGTACACTTTCCAATCGTTAACAGCCAAGATACTACTGAACCCCTGGGCATCTTGACTCAGGGGATCCGGATTGGCTCCATACAGGCCAAGGCCATAGATCATAAATGTGGCGTCTTTCCATCCGACGAGTTTTTCACCATCCAGTTGTAATTTTAGGTCGATTTCTCCGGGAATCAGCCCTTTCGGTCCCCCATCTCGCGTAAGGTTGGCTAGGAAGTCAGTGATGTTGGCTGTTTCTAATCGGATCCCTTTATTGAAGATGGTATGTCGAATATTCTCCCATTCACTTTTCTGTTCTGGGAGATCAGACGCCAAGCCACTTATTGGAAAGTGGAAACACAAGGTCATGCCAAACACGACGAATTGCAGGCCTCTTCGACTCAATAATGAAGGGATCCACCCAAGGACATAGTCAGGGGCCTGGTCCTGCAAAAGTTGAATGGGAATGTAGGCCTAATGAGAATAGGAACGAGTGTAAAGCCATACCTAAAAAAAAAGAAACATTTACCAAATCTGCCAGAACCAGATGATGACGGTAATGAACGCAACGGGAAACACTATACGAGAAATTACGTCCAAACGGCGTGCTGCCGCTTCATGGCCTCGGGAGTGCATTCCGCAACTCACGAGGGTTTCGAGGAAAGCGAGGACAATGAAAAAGAGGGACGAGTAGACGAAATAATCGATTCGGGTGAGGTAGGGAACTTTAGGCAAAATGCGTTGGAGGCTGAATAAAAAAGCGATGATGCTGAGCATCATCCCTGTACCGATCCCCGTTTGAATGCCCATTTGGGCGGGATCAATCCAAAAAACGGCCCAGGACACCATGACGATCAAACAGAGGGGAATGAATACCTTCCAGATGTAATAGGCGGTCTCTCGTTGCACCTGAATCGTGATGTCGAAGCGGGATAATTTGTCTAATTCATTGGTCTTGATCGTCATGACTCCCAAATCAAATAAGGAAGATACGCCAGTCAGGCTTTCCAACTCCCAAGCGGTTTCCGTGAATTCCTGATCGGTATCAGCTGAGTCAAATACGACTTTCATTTGTTCCGGTGTATATCGGAGTGAGAGAAAACTGATGGACAATCGCTGTTCATCCAAGGGGAAATGCGTGAGGTCCAATGGCGACGCATAGGTGCCGATGATACGTTGGGCGCCCTCTACCGTCCCGTCATCGGAAAGGCGTAGAACCCGTGGAAGATCCATTCGTTTTTTCCGCTCATTCATGATGATCATGTCTGGCCGCCAGACTTTTTCGGAACGAATTTCACATTTCCGAATGCCGGCTTGACGCAGGGCGGCTTTGACTCTTGGGTCATGCCAATGGGCGGTAAAATACAAATCAACCGAAAACTCTTGTTTCATAGTGACGATTTCAATGAGATCAAATAGATAAAAGCTGACATGAACGATCGTCGGGCCTCCATTCGGGGGAAGGGGACGTGTCAGGGCAAAATCTTCTGGCAGATCACAGGTATTGAGTGAAAAAGCGGGGAGGGCTGAGAGCGGCAAGAGAAGAACAGTAAAAATTAAGACCCTCGCTGTGGCGGAAAAGGAAAACCGAGAGATGGGAAAAGGGGGTATCACGATAGTTAATGAGCCTATAACGGATCCCGTTGGTGATTGCCAATGGGTCGAGGTCATGGCCTTTTTGAGTGATGGTCTAAGGATGTGAAATTCTAGGGGCACCTTCTGGACAATTTCAAGGACTGTAAGGGGGAAATACGTGGTGAGGGAAATCGGGAAATTGAGTGGGGAATTGAAATGGGCCGATCAGGTCATGGTCTGCTATTGGGGAGTCCACCCCTTGCTGCGGAGGCATTGGTCTACATCACGCCGCGCCTTCTGAGTTGCCGATTGGGAGACGACGGGGCGAGCCCCTGGGGTGGCCATCTGGGCACGGGCGATATCCGTCCCGGTTGGAGACATGAGGATCTGGTTGTGGCAGTCCACCTTGTCCGCCTCGAATTCAGCTTGGGTAGCTCCGGCCTTCACGTATGTCGTCTCGGCACACCCAATGATAGCGAAAAAGGTCAACAGAAGGATTGGAAGGGTTTTCATGATTTGCTATCCTCCACTTACGAGAATACGAATGGAACTCGCACACTAAATTTTTTCATGGAAGCAGTATACTGTGGAAATGGATTTCAAGTATAATCCAAAATGAAAAACCTAGGGAAAGGATCGTATCTTAAATTTCACTGACGTAATCCATATTTATTAACCCTCTGTAGCGTCGGAGGAATGTGAGAAGGAGATCTGTTATGACAACGCCTTTGAAGCTATTAGCAGGATTGGTTGGGGTAGCCCTAATGGCAGGGGGATGTGCCGAAACCCACCAAGTCAAAGGGGATGATATTAAAACCGGTTTTCTTACCCATTCCTACCCTTTATTAAAACCTGGCAAAGAAGGTCAAGCGAACCTCGTGTATATTGCTCCCAACGTCAATTGGAAGAGTTACGATAAAATCATGCTCGATGCCGTATCAGTGTGGTTGGGCCGGGGTGATGCCGTGGCACAGGATACGGGGGTGGTGCCTCCGGATGACGTGCGTCGTTTGGCCAATACCTTTTATAAGAAACTGGCTGATGAGCTTTCGAAAGACTATACCCTGGTGCAATCCTCAGGCAAAGGAGTGATGCGTCTTTCAGTTGCCCTGACCGATATTGAACATGGGATGCCCGTGTTGGATACCGTTTCCACTATCGTCCCTATGGCCAGGGTGGCGTCTGAAGGGAAGAATTTAGCATCAGGAACTCATGCTTTTGTGGGACATGCTAATGTCGAGGCACGGTTGGTGGATTCCCGATCAGGGAAACTGTTAGGGGCTGGAATTGACCAACGGGCCGGCGCTAAGACGTTTGGTAAAGGAATAGGGTTTTGGAGTGATGTGGAAAATGCGTTCGATCATTGGGCGGCAAAAATTCGCTATCGTTTATGTTTAAAGAGAGGCGATAAAAATTGTGAGAAACCGAAGGACTTGGATAGCTAAGTTCTTCGATTATGGCTTCCAATAACTAGTTTCTTATTTTGGAACCCTCCTAACCTTTTTCGAATGGGTTAGGAGGGTTTGAGGTTCTCCTCGGTTGTGGGAGATATCACGAATTGAATCCTTCCCCGATCTTCACTGATACACCCATTTCGGAATTCCAAGCGACCGCCAAGTGGTGATTCCCACCACACGGTCCTTGCCTTATCGTCCTTTCCAGTCGGAACCCCGAACTTTTTAACCAGTTGATCCACGACCGTGTTAAGTACTGACGCACAGGCCTTGGAGTCTTTTTCGGATTCGTCCCGATCGAAGTGTATTTCAATTTGTTGCAGTGTTTCATTATCGACGAGGAGAAAGATTTCTGCGGCTTCCTGGAAAATTTCAGTGGATTGATAAAAACAATCGGGTAAGGTGGCTTCATCGGCATTTTCATCCCGTCCGAATTCACATTTCAATTGCCCTTTTTGAATAAAGGTGAGCCGCTTATCTTTCTTCAGCGTCTCAAAGGAATCCGTAAATTTCCACGGGCCGTATCCGTCAATTTTCGGAACAGGTTGGGTGCGTTGAGGGAGAGGTTTTTCTTCTTTCTTTGTCTCTTCCTTTGTCTCTTCAGCATGGCCGGTGGAACCATTCGGGATGAAAAAGAGAAGAAGGCAGAGCCCGACAAAGAATGAAGGCATTCGTGGATACGTAGCTGACAGATTGGCAAGGCTAGGCAATGTCCTGGTCATAATCGACCTCGCTTGAGAGTGAAAAGTGATGACAGAGCATCGTTCATGATGAGTTCCTTAAAACATGACTTCCGTTTGAATATAAAAGTAATTGGTACTGTTTGATGGGGGATTTCCCGGTATGTCCGTCTGGTCCTTGATAAAGGAGCCTTTAATGAAGTGTTCATACCCTGCATCGACGGTAAAGTTTGGAGAGGGGTGCCATTGCACGCGAACTTCAATATCTTGTCCAAGAAATGCTCCTGAACCTCCACTCAAATCTTGCATGCCTGAGTTTACCCATGCGTCGCGAGATTGAGCCAGCCACCAGGCTCTATACTTCAAATTGAGCTTTAAATTTTTTCGTGGATGCACGATGAGGCGAATGCCGGGAGAGCTAATATTCGATCGAAAGAATGGGCCGAATAGACCCGTGGCGGATAACTCAAATCGCCGAGCGCCAAACAGTCCATCGAAGGTATGACTCGTATTGCTACTCTTTGGGTTGTTCGTCCCGCTCGCGTAGTCATACATGGCCATGATTCTGGGTGACCAGGGAAATACAAATGTATAACCGAAGGACGCATGATGAAAGTGAGCCAGGTGGTCTTGGTCGTCTATTTCCCCGAATTGGATGATATTTTCAAATTGATAGTCATAACCTCCGGCATCCGGCCGTTGGAAGATTCGGAACCCAATCGATGAATGATTGCGTTCCTCACGACCACCGCTTTCCTCTCCTTTCACTCCATAATAATAGAATTCAAATTTTGACCACCGCCAAGCATGGTTTTCATAGAAAAATCCCCAAAGAAGATTGCTGCTGTTCGTAAAAAGAGCTAAGCGATCGGTATTGTCATCGTTGAACACGATTTGAGTGAAAAAGGTCCGAAAGAACCATTTTTGCGGATCAGCCAATCTCCAGTGAATACCATCGAACGCTTGACTGGTGTTGCTGAAGCGGGAGCGAGCAATCAAGCGTCTTGATCCGATATCCAGATTGATGCGTCCGACATGCAGGTCAGTTCGAAAGCCGGTGTCCCAGATGTTTGGGAGAGTCACCGAGAGGAAAAATTGTTGCACATTGGCGGCATTGAAGGTCGAGGTTCCGACGACATCAGTATCAGCATCTTCACCAGAGTTGGCTCCTTGTAGTTCAAATTCTGTCCGAAACTGTTTCCATCGGGCGGTGGCCCGAAATCGAGTGCGTTGGCCCCAGTCCCATGTCGTCCCCTCTTGATCGGCGGCGTATGGGAAATCGAAACCCTCACGGCGGATACGATTGGTAAAGCCCACATCCAGCCAAGAAGGAAGATTGAAGGCCGCCCCAAGATACCGTGGCCATTTAATCCGTTCATCCGAATGGATGAGCACTTGGTCGGGATATTCATCCCATACCCATTGGTCGGCCAGTTTTAAGCGTTCCCAGATGTTTTGTGGTACTGATTTCACTTGGGTGAGTGCGGTATACCAACTGGATTCCGGTAGAGGTACGTCCTTTGTGGGCGGTGGAGGATCTGGGGTTTCCGCCCAGACGGGAACGGTAATGAGGAAGAAGCCGAAGAGGAGGGGGAATGGGACTTTCAACATGTTAAAAAGAACGAACAAAGAAATCTTGGATGGCTACCCTAATCTGAGGAAGGAAAATATCACCATGAGGCACTAGTGAGAATCAAGAGATGCGGTATGTCCACATTCAGCCGTCGCTCAGGACTCAATCCCTAAAAGGTATGAGGAGTGTGGAATCATGGTGAGAGAATTATTGGATGTTCCCAACAATAATTCATACCCGGGAAGCGAGTGAAAAACTCTTGAATGGATTTGGTGGAATTCTTCTAAATAATCAATAAGTTTACAATTTTGTAACAAGTATTTGATGGTAATGCAATGGAATTTGGCTAAGATTGCGTTCATCGATTGAACGGGTTTTTAAGGATTGAATGCAAACAGTGCGATTAAAGGTGAAAAAGGAGGAAGTGAATGAGAAATGGAATGTTGGCAGTGGGTGTGCTGGGAATAATTGGGCTGCTGGGAGGGTGTGCTGGTACCACACCAGGGTCTAATGTCCTCACGTTTCCGTACTCTGGGGAAAACCCGGTAGTTTCAGGTTCTCAGTTCGATGAGATTTTCACCAATGCTCAGAAATATCAAGGAGCAGAAAGGAAGCTGGCTGGCGCGATCGTCAGGATTGATGAAACAGAAGATGGGTATCTCGCATTAGTCAGATGGCTTCCGTATCCGCAAAAGCAGATTGAAGAAGGGCCCAAGGTTAGCCAAACAGATGGTGACAGACATTACCTTGTCCGTTTTTTGGGGAAGCGGAAAAAGAAATTTCATACGTCAGGTGGCAATAAATTCTATGTCGATGGAAAAATCTTAGGCACAAAAAAGGGGTTGGTGAATGTGTTTGCCTCACGAAAAGATCTCCTCTACGTTGATGCCAAGTGTGTCCATATTTGGGAAACCGGACAGGTGAGCATCAGAAGCGGGGCGGGGGATTCCGACTATCCAGAACCGAGAGAACGGACCCTTTGTGCGGACTAACATACTCGGCAGGAACCACGGTTTCTAAATTGACGATTGGATTTGGGCAGGAGGCAACAATTAATACAGGGTTTCAGGGAATAACACACGAAAATTTAAAAGGAGTGTCCAATCCGGGGCAATATCAGGTTTTTCAAGGAGGTAAAAGCCTTGAAACCGGATATCGATGGGATGCTTCTCACCCCGAAAAACGACTTTCCCCACGCCTCCTCCCACAGGGACTGTCCAACGGTTTCGAGAATCGGCTTTCCAATTCGCAAAAATAGATGGAGTGCTCGTCAGATACCAGCCGGTAGAGAAATTATAGTTGAGAAAAGGGCGGAGAAGGAGGAGATTCACATTTTCTCTGTCAGAATCTCCCGCAAAAGACCAAAGGTTTCTGGCGACGATGCCGTGAACCCAAGGGTAGGGCAATCGAATGATCGCGAGTGTGGGACCGATAAGCCATTTTCCCAGTCCCATTCGCTCATCGGTCGCGGAATTGAAAATGAGTGTTGGGCCAAGCCCTCCAATCGTTTTAAAAAAACGCTTGGATTCATCTCGAACAAGGAACCCCGTATACTCAATGTCGCCCAGCCCAAATTTTCGACCCGAATCCCCCATGGGGAAGTCAGGAAAGTTGGAGGGTAAGTAAAACAGGGGAATGGCTAACCGATTGAGCAAGCTCCATTGCCCGAATTGTCTCGTGGTGTTCCCCTGCAGATTCAGGTTATATAAGGTGGCGTTGGTAGGGGGCGTTCCGAAGGCTATGCTTTGTGAGAACCCTAAGATTTCCAGGTCCGACACCGGGTTTTGAACTCCGACCGCCAGGTCTTCAATTTGTTTTTCCCGGGTTTTAGGTTCTGGCTCCTCAGCTTCATCGGCTTGAACCCATTGGGGAATTCCCAACAAGCCCCCTGCCAATAGAATCCCAAGAGTCCCTGTCCTGAGGAATCGTCTCACGCCAGGCATTCTTACTGTTTCCATTAAAGAACGCAACCAAAAGGGCTGAGGGCAAGTCCTTGCTACCGGGTGGTGTCCCTAATGACGAGTTGGAAAAAAAGAGAATCGCGTCCGAGTGGGTAAGACATGGGAAAGAACGTGACAGTACGGGGTGTGATGTGGTACTCCACGAGTGGGAAGGACCTCAAGTGTTGTCAATTACGATGACTGAAAGGCCACCAGTATGCCACGCGTTCTTCACATTCTTCAACTAGGCCATCCTTTGCTGAGACAAAAAGCGTTGAGGGTTGAGAATATTCTTGATGCGAATGTGCAAACGCTTATTGATGACATGCTGCACACGGTGGGCGAGGCGAAGGGGATGGGGCTGGCTGCTCCGCAAGTTGGGGAGTCCACACGAATCATGATTCTCGCGTCACAGCCCAATTCGCGGTACCCCTATGCCCCGTTCATGGAACCGACGGCCATGATCAACCCGGAAATTATCGAATTCGGGAAAACTGTGGAAAAAGATTGGGAAGGCTGTTTAACGGTGCCGGGCTTGCGGGGTCTTGTGCCACGGTCGACCAAGATTCGCGTCAGCTATAGCTCTCGAGAAGGTAAGAACGAAAAGCGGGACTTTGAAGGATTTATCGCGCGGGTGTTTCAACATGAATTGGACCATCTCGATGGACTGGTGTTTTTGGACCGAGTAGAAACGACACGTGATCTCATGATGGAACAGGAATGGCAAAAACTGATAGAGCGTGGGGATGTTGGGCAAGCCCCCTCTTTTGGGTCATAGCTGTTGAATCCAAGAGTGGTATTAAATAGTAAGGAGGATTGGTCGGTGTTGTGTGTTGTCCCTTTACATACATTTTTTTGGTCTACACAAGACAATGAGAGTTCTACAGTTTTTGTCCTGCTGGTTTGGTCGACATTTAGCGACGTTGGAGCAGATTCGCCGGACCAATCGAGGGCTGTTTTCCAAATGTTCTATGTGCCACTGCTGGTTGATTCAAAATCGCAAGGGCCAATGGGTGAAAGCTCGAGATGCTCGAATATAAATGCCCGCAGATGATCATGGTATTGTCCTTTCGTTAGTTTCACTCCTCCTTGCTTATCAAATTTCCTTCCAGGAAAATTTACGTACTCCGAACTTACAGATACACATTTTGTGGAGAACCCGTCGGTGGAAAATCCAGGGTGCCCTTCAGTTCATCAATGGTCTGTTGAGGGAGTTGGGGGATAAACAGAGACTGAGCTTGTTTCCATCGCTGTACCTCATCCTCAGTTTTCTTCACTGCCTGGGGATTGAGGCCTTTCCCGCGTCTCAGGTATAAGGCCTGAGTGGGAACAGCAAATTCGGTCCCGGCCTTCTCAATGATATCCATGATCCGGAGATTCAAGTCCTCCGCGACCTCAGTAAAGTCATTGGGATTGGTGACACTGAGAAAACAAAAGACTTCCAGATCCAAAGAGTACTCCCCAAACCCTCCGAAGCGAATGCGTGCCGGGTCTGCAAGGACCTGTGAGTTCAACCGGTCGCTGCAACACATTGGTTACATTGTTCAGTCGGTGTTTCAACGTTTAACGTTTTTCTTGGGCAAGGTTGTTGTGTCGGCCTCTCCACTCCCTCCCCAGGGTCTTCTCCTCCTCTCATGATCATGTGTGAAAGTCATTCACACGCCTTTTGAGAACTCCTAGAAGCAATGATTTATCATGACTCCATGAAAGAACCAAGGCCGTCCGTGCACATCGACCGCATCGTGCGCCGGGGTATCATTTGCCAGCTTTAAAGGGTTACAGGCACACTAAGCTCGTGCCTTATTCATTAGTGGTTGGTTAGGAGAAAGATATCTATTAGAATGACTTGGTGACATGCCAATTTTAAGCAACGCTATTGTTGTATCCCGCCATAAACTTGGAGTAGGGTGAGAATCCGAATTATGTGAGGAAAGGATTACATTCATGATGACAACACGATGCACAGCGATATGTTGTGCCCTTATTATCAGCTTGGTTTACCCTTCGGTTAGCCGTGCGCAAGAATCGAAAGCCTTTACCACGGCAGATCAGACTTTTCTGTATGTCCCCGTGTATTTTACGGCACCCGATAAGAGTGCTTTGCGAGTCGAACCTGGGACCTATCGGGTTGAGGCTGCTGAAGAGTGGCTACGGCTCCTCCCTGGCAATGATCGGAGGGAGGCAATCTTGATTCGCGCTCATAAACGTATCCATGAAGGGTTGGTAGAGAATCCAACGGCTATCAATTTCCCAGGAGATGAAAGCGAAGATAATGACGTGCACCTCATTCAATTCCTGAACCCCGATCAGTCGAGCCTGGTAGCGATTGGTTCATATAGCGGAAAGACCCTCGAACCCTCCCATAGGGATGATCTTCTGGCGCATCTTCCGGTCATCAGAGAACAACCCCTTCCCGATCCCTCCGTTGAGGAGGTTCGAAGCCGTGGACTGACCTCCTCATTCTCATACTTTAATGAAAGTACCAAGCCGGGGGGGATCACCTCGGCTTCCTCAACTCCACAAAGCTGGCTGACCACCGCCGCCGCCGATTGGATGAAAAAATTGCCAGATAGGAAAGGGTTAAGCCTCATTTCTATTCCCGGTACCCACGACTCAGCTACCTACAAAGCGAGAGGGTCAGTGAGAACCCAGACTTGGTCGATCACCAAGCAGCTCGTAGCTGGTGTTCGATTTCTGGATATCCGTACCCGGCGAACAGGCAAGTCCTTTGCTATTCATCATGGGGCCTTTTTTGTGGATATGATGTTTGGGTCTGTGATGGATGAAGTCACCGCATTTCTCCAAAAACACCCGAAGGAAGTCATTCTGATGCGTGTCAAAGGAAATGAGACTACCGCTGCCCCCAACAGTTCCTCGATCAAGGATATTTGGAACGCCTACATGAAGCAATATGACCGATATGTGTATAAAGGAAGCAACACGCTCCCCACATTAGGGCAGGCTAGGGGAAAGATCGTTGTTCTTCGAGATGGGCTAAAGGGAATATCGACGGGTTACGGAGTCCAATACTCTGCGCAAGATATTCAGGATAAATACATCGTCATGTTTGCGGTACATAAATATAATAGCGGCAGCAAAGTCACCCTTGCCTCTAAAAAAGATGTGATACGGGCTCACATTAGCAAAGCACGGAAGTGGACAAATACAAAAACATTAGTGCTTAATTATTTAAGTGGTGCGGGAGGGATGACGCCGCGATCAGTGGCCACGGTCACCAATGCCGTGGCCTATGGGGCCATGTCCTCTGGAGGAGCTCGAGTCAACCATGGCGTCATTATCATGGATTACCCAGGGGAAAAACTCGTTTACCGCGTCATAAAATCCAACTTTGTTACCGGCCGGGCCTGCAACCCCAAAAAATTTCGCAGTCAAAGTCATAAGACGTGGGTGGAATTTCGACTCCCCAAAAGTCGAGAAGGTACCGTGATTAACATTAAAGGTGGGGCCTATGCCAAATACCATTTCCCCAGATGTCATAGGGTCTATTGGAGTCATCTACGCTTTCGGTGTGAAAGTAATAGAATATGGAAAAAACTGTCCGGTCGTTGGGGAGCCGATGCCCTCTGCCATGGTAGCCGAGGCAACAGTCGTTGGGTGGCCACAGGTCGACGATGAAGCGATCACCGTTTTTGAGGCAGATGTGACAGCAGATCTATTATGAATTGGCAGGGGGGGGCACTGGGCCTTTTGAGGTAGAGGTTCACTACTTCCAAATTCTGGGAAATAGCTTTAAAACTGGTTTTGGGGAAATGAGGACCCGGGGGAGAGGCGTAAGTCCTTGATAGATATGGTGGGTTGTGCAGGGAACTTACCTGTGGCCAGCTGATTCAACATTCAAAAGGCCAAAAATCCTGGCAATGGGATGTCCGCTTTGGGTTGCTTTGCGACCAGCAAGCGAATGGACGATTGCCGGACAGGAGGGGACACAATAAAGATTGCTTGGATTAGGCCTTTGATAACTAATCTAGCCCACGCAATATATCCAATTTATTACTTGGGGCATTCGGAGACATAAAATCAGGTATTGTATTACTCGTTCTCCTCGGCCTTTTTAAAAACTCCACTGGCCATTCGGTTATACGCTGCTCCTTAATGTGTTCGTATTGACCTGCCTCTGGTTCATTGATGTATTCTTCTTGTAAAACCAACGCGAGAGGTGACTCTGTCCCTGTAGTTTGTTGGCTGAATTCTTGTGCTTCTTCATAGGTTTCAAATGCATAATAGTAGTCACCATCTTCGTGGTTTTCGGCTCCACCATGCGGATGACACCAAACCCGATACTCAAGAACATCATCCCAAACATAACCGCCACCTGCTTTTGCTAAAGCAGAATATGTTCCGACTAATTCCGGATTTTTTACTTTTGGATATCGGGTTTCCATGACTAAAAAATGAATGAATTACTGTCCGCTTTGGGTCGGGAGTCGGCCACAAGAGGACTATTCAAATCTCTTTAAAAATTGCAGAATCTCAACTCACAATCTGGTCTAATGTGAAGGAGGCAATTCATCTATGCTTTCGAAAGAATACCAAGAAGTTCCTGCAGTTGCTCTCGATGATCACTCATTTGCCAATACCAGATGGAAAACACTTTTCGCAGCCCATCCGTTAATTGGCCACAGGGAATCAAATCCAGGACAAAGGGGGCGTAGGCCGTGCCGTGAATGATGGGATCGATCGCAACATCCAGTTGGGTCAGGATCGCGATATATTCCGCTTCCGTGAAGAACTGTTTCTGTGAGGGATGTTCGAAATTGTTCCTGGTTATTTGGCGAATGGTTGAAATGACCTGTTGGGTTTGTCCATGAAAGTCAGTAAAAAAACTTTGTTTTGTTGGGTAATCACTTCGGAGTTTTCTTCAAGATATACATCCATCATGCCAACCATTGACGTCAGCATTTCCCTAATCGCATGCAACCAGCCTTCAAATTGTTGAGGGAAATCTTGAGAGAGATTCATGTGGTAGAAACCAGACGAAGTTTTACAAGCCATCCGGCGATAATTGGCCACTGTGCTTTCCTGTTAAGTGTGCTTGCCCTTGAACGCGCTCGTTATGTCGCATGATGGACCATATACAATTGTTTGTGGCCTTTATCCTCATATTGCTGTCTAACAGCTTCAGCACAATCTTCTTCTTGAAACCGAAACATTTCCGTTTCATGGCCGTTCTCATCAAGGCGGCGTAAAATCCATTGCGGTGTCCCTAAATCATTATTAACCCAGACAAGCCCTTGCTCAGTCATATTGAGAGCACGAAGGAGCTTTTGCAATGCTTTTTTGGAATCGTTTTCAGTGCTTTGCACCGAAATGTTGAGAAATTGAGCTTCTTCTGACCCATCTGGAAAAGACTGGCTAACGAATAACGTGCCATTAATTGCGAACATAAATGTAAGCGATTTTCCTAATCCTTCTTCATCGCTTTCAGTCGGCTCAATACCATATTTTTTCGAAAAATCCTCAGGGCGAAGAGGGACTGTGGCCAGATTTTTTGGCCACCCAACGGTATTCCAGGCCCCAGAGCCTATTTTCTGAAATTCACTCACGACCTCCCCCCCATGTCACATAAGGATTGAATTAAGAGGTGCCTTAATTGCCCCGGTTGGAATGATTTGAACCGAATACCATTAGGAATTCTAGTTCTCTAGTACATTGACCCGGCTACCTTCAAAGGTACTATCAAAAGAGTCGATGGGGACTTCCGAGGGATCCAAAGGATCTTGGTCGAGTGCAAACACTTTCCCGAAGAACGAACCGGTCACTGATTGCAAGTCCTTGCTGAACGTCATCACAAATCGAGTTCGAGCCACCCCCGTTGGAAGACCTCCGGGCGATATATTAAAATCAATAACCGTGGCAGTGATTGCATTCTTTCCCGCTCGTGTCCAAACTCCTTGTTGATTGGTAAAACCAAAGCTTTGTTCCTGGGCATCAATGCCAAACCAGTTTCCGTCAGCTGTTAACGTGATTAATCGGTAAAAGATTTCTGATTGATCAAGCCCTTCGCGAAGGAGGTAGGTGCCTGCAAATCTTTTATTAAAATTCCGGGGTTCTGTAGGATTCTTCTCTGCAGAAAGGGTCGTACCCAGGGGAGAAATGATGCTGACAATGAAGAA
Organism: Nitrospirales bacterium; assembly: GCA_965223275.1. Classification (GTDB taxonomy): domain Bacteria; phylum Nitrospirota; class Nitrospiria; order Nitrospirales; family UBA8639; genus Nitrospira_E. The sequence continues at coordinate 199,030 of OZ244992.1, read as the reverse complement.
CCATATAATGAAGGCCCTTGGTAATTGGAGGTTCATGATTTCTTCCTTTCTATTTGTAAATAGCCAAAAGCGTGGTCTGACTTCGCTGTATTGGAAATATTAAAATAGATCGTCCGACCCCGTATGGTCAAAAAACTCAAGACTGGCTATTCAAATATCGGAAAATGTGGTCGCCCAACTCCGAGAAACAAACCTAAAAATAGTTTTTTTCGAAATCGAACTCGGATCGAACTCGGGAAGGAATTACCGTAAGTGCTTGAAAATATTATGGGTCGTACAGAGATCTTACCTATGGCCCACTAATTCAACATTAAAAAGGCCAAAAATCCTGGCAATGGCCTGGCAATGGAATGACCACTGTGGGTCGCGTTGCGACCATCAAACAAATGGACGCTTGCCGGTCACAAGCAGAGGATTAAGCAGAGTAGCCCATCTGCTACCACTTAAGGGCCAGCCAATTCCCATTTTGCAAATTTCGAAGATTGAACCATATGGAAAAAATATGCAAAACTGCATCCCCAGCCCAATTACATCCGTTGTTCAAAAGAGCGGGTATGCGTGAATGGGACTAATTTTGATGACTTTTTCAGTTGATGGAACAAATCTCGTGGTAACCCATTATCATCCCACGAGCGAAACTATACATTCGTCTGCTAGGTACGGCCGTAGGTTCTAAGAAGGAGGCAATGATGATCCCAACTATGGTGCGAAAAATTGGGCTTGCGTGCCTGTGTTGTGGGTTCGGCCTCGCAACGGTTTACGCGGTCGAAAATGAGGCCATGGAAAATCCGCCAATACCTGCACAAAGAACCCAGGACGTGGCCGATGAAATCCCTGAGGTTTTTGCCGATGAGGCCACGGTCATTCCCTGCGATGAGAAAGATGAGCGAGAAGAATGTGTCTGGCAACGATCGGAGATTCGATCACGCGGAGTTTATGGTGACAATGTCCCGCCCCAAATCCCAATTAAAATTGTCAACCAACGTTTTGGTCGCTGTCTGAGGCCCACCAGCAAAGACTCCGGCGCCGAGGTCAAGCTGTATAGCTGTGGGAATTATTCTAGTCGGTATTGGACCCCATCCAATGTCTTCGATGCTCCAGATTGGATTCAACTTCGCAATAACTGGTCCGGGAAATGCCTGAAGCGGTCGGGTGACAGACTCATACAAGTCAATTGCGTGAACGGCTATGTGACAAAGGAAGCGATTCGTCAGGCCAACAGAGAACGTCAATATTGGTATTTCAAAGATGCCACTTTTAATCCATTCGATGGAGAATATATACGTGATGTATCAGATCTCCATTGCTTACGCGCCGCCTCCAGTACCATCGTGCGGGTCATAAGGCTCTGTAGTAATGAGTCTTATTGGCATTGGCGCAGGAATCCCCTCTAGTTTCGTTGATAAATTGGGTCGAAACCGACAGACTTCCTTCGGCCAAAAGCCAACATTTCACCCACATAACAAATCCCTGCCGCCCAAAAAACAAAGCCCCACCTCCAAGACAGAGGTGAGGCTTTGAAGTTAACCTCGTATACCTGAAAGCATAGGATGGCACGTTTTGGTTATTCCATCAAGCCGCCCAATTGGACTAGGTCCTCGCTGGCGGGGGTGCTGAACAAAGCCAAGCCCCATCCCCGGTTGGGGTGAGGCTTGCCTAGAAGAATGCCGCGATGCCTCTTGCCCTTGAACCTGTGAACGGCTTTCCGACTGACTCCGGTGTTGACAATCATACAAACCTGCCGAAACGGTCCACAATCGATCGTAAATTCTTGTAATGCTCCGATGTATTTAAGATGGAAACGATTTAAAATATAGGCGACTGGAGGAGCCCATACTGGAGGAGCCCATTATGATATCACCACGTCACCCACTATCATCGTCTCTCGTGAATGTGGCCGCAGGAGACGCGAGCCACCGTCTCACTTTGGCTGTAGCACGGCTGGATGATCTGATTGCCCGACTGAACCATCTCGATCAACCCTTTGGACCGAAAGAGAAAGAACAAAAAGTATCCACCGCGGTTCCCACTGGGTCTCATCCGTTCGACCAAGGCATTTCCCTCAACTAAGTGACCTTCTCACCCTTAATGCGAGGCTCCACTCCATTAACCTTTTATTTTGGCTGCCCAACACAAAACCCACCCTCCACTTTCCTGCTCATTCCAGGCATAGTGGTTTTCGAATACGACAATAATCGCCTCAGTTGACTAATCGGGCCAAGAGCGTAAGATTAGCATTTTCAGCAATCAGGAACCCGAAATTGCCCTGCACAAGGGGTCGGATTTTTTGAGTTGATCAGGGATAAGGAGTAGCTCGAGGTTTAATCGAAAGGAGAAGCAAGCATGCCAAATGGTGGATCCGATTGCTGCGGAACCTGTTGGTTTAACGCCAAGAATAAGGGGAAAGCGGGTTATGAGCATGCTAATGACCCAGAACCGGCTTTCTGCATGATCCGGGATATAGCCATCGAGAATCCTTTTTATACTTATTGTGGCAATCATCCCCATCGCCGACCCGAACGGGATTCTATCCCGATCGGGCCGGTCTACATCGGGGATTCATCAGGTGCGCGAGAAATCTGGAAGTCTTCCCCGGATACTGAAGAGATCCGAAGACATTTGCTAAGTTTGCTGAGTGAAATGTCGGAGCAACCTCGCTCGGAATATCCCATTGGAATCTATGCCGACGAAATGGTCGTGTGGCAATTGGGTGAACTTAAGGAAGCACGGGCAGTGGAACACCTCCAAAGGATCGTGTCGTTTCGCCCAGATTCCACTGAGACCGGGCCGTTCGGTCGGACTCGGGAACATCTCGTAAAATTTGCCCGTGAGGCTCTAGACAAGATTGAAGGGGATCTTTCCTGAAGAACCAAATGCACGAATCAACCTTCGGCCGGTTGGTGATCGGAAAAGCGTAACAGAGCATCCTGTGGCTCTTTAGCCCGGGTTTTGTCGTACCTCAGCCTAACTGCGCTTAGGAAGAGGATCAAGAATGGGGAACAAGGCACCCCCATCCCATTCAAACGATTGAGCCAGCACCGGTCGTACCTCTGGGAAGCAATAAAACCTTATCTCTGCGAAGGGAGGGCTTTTCTTCTTTCAACGTCACTTCCTTCGGTTGACTTCTCAGCCCTCGACGGTATGATTTCTTGCACGGTTGGCTGTTCCGTCCCCTTTGCTTGATGTGCCGCCTTATCAATGAAGATTGGTCACGGCAAAAACGAGAGAAGAGCAGCGACTCACCTACGGTGAGCCCCATTATATGACCCTGCCTGATAACATTCTGTGCCGTGTGGTGGCCTGTCCTGAGCGACTGGGTGACGGTCAATCCTGGAGCTTCTACTTGCTCAATGATACCCAGGTTCCATTTGAAGAGGTGGTTCTGCATCAGGTGGGGTATGAATGGGGAGGAGCAGGAAATTACCATGCCACTGATGTTCGAATGACCAACCTCGCTCCCACTCACCATGCACTCTTATGGCGAGATGACGGCGAGGGCGCGGAATTGCGTATCCAACTGTCCTTGAGTGTCAAGCTTGGTGCCCGTCAAGCGCGGTTAAAATTTGATTTTCCCAAGCTGTACCGTATTAAAAGCTTCCCGTTCGTGGAGGGTTTTGGTCGGAAAGGGTGGCCCATAGCTGCCAAAGGCCCCTTAACCTAAATATCGCATCTTCAAACGTCTGATAGTCCTCTACCCTTAGAACTAAATTGAAGGCCGGGAATCACTTCGGAGAAAAGGACCTGGATTCAACTTCCGACAAGCACCTCCAAAGCATAGCCCAATCTAAAGGGAGCGATCAGACCCCTGGAGCGGGGGGCATCCCCCCAGGTCCGCTGGAAGTATGCCCAAAAACTCTCTTCTTTGAGGTGGAGAAACATGGGAGAGGTTGTTCTCGGGTTTGGGCCCAATCAGGGCTCGCCCTTCGTCATCATTCTCCACAATTAAAACTGACAAATTGCTTTGGCAGTCAAAGGGATTTTCACCGTAAATCACCCCTTATTACAATGAGTCATGATCCCCATAGGTTATCATTTTTTCATGAGTTTTCCCCTTTTCGTTTATGGCAAGGGCGAGGTGAAAATAATCTTTCTCCCTTTCATTCACCGACCTGTCTATCATGGCATGAAACGGTTCACTGTTCAGTGGCAGACAACCAAACTATAGGATCAATTCCAAAAGATCGGTTTTACAACGTGGGGGTTGCTCCTTTTTCCTCATATAAGAAGGAGGCTCGTAATGATGCGAAAAGACTTTTTGGTGATCTTCGCCGTAGCACTTGGTTCCGGTTTGCTGGGGGGCTTATGTGCGGGGATACTTTTTGGAAATGCGCTAGCTCTTGGACAAAACAATGGGATACCTGTTGGAAATATCCGAACCCAAAAGTTGGAACTCGTGGATAAAGAAGGAACGGTACGAGGTGGATTCTATATGAAAGATAATGGTTACCCGGTGTTGTTTGTGGGCTCCTTAGAGGATGACTCTATTACGCTGAACCTTTCGAAAGAGGGCCCTTCCCTGATTTTAACGAAACCCTCTGAGACTCTCTCGCACCGTGACGTTGTCCTCAGGGTCTCTGATGCAGCGTCAGGGATTTCCTTTTATCAGGGGGACAGTGGCATGGAGATGTTTGCCAATGTCCAAACTGCTCAATTAAATATAAGCAGTCCTCGGCCAGGGCTGACGCTCAGAGGCCCATACAATTCGCCCCCTTTTTCCACGTTACCGGCTTTTCCTAGTACGGCATTAACCATCGATTCTGGAGGAGCCAATCTTTCCCTTTATGATGCCAAGGGAAGGCGTAGAATAGTATTGGGAAGTGCCCAGGTGGAGGAGAACCCTAACACTGGAAGTGAAACAACCTATCCTCTTCCTTCTTTAGTTTTCTTCGCAAAGGATGGGGAGGTCCTTTGGCAAGCTCCCTAAGCTCCAATTTTCAAGGCCGGCTGAACGATTTAACCAATGTGTTGCAGCGACCGGTTGAACGAGAACGGTCACCCGTTTGATGCGGCGAGGATCCAGAAAGGTGGACCACAGGCCAAGGAAGAACCGATCGAATGATGACAGATTCGGGGCCCGTTTTCGTGAGCGGGGAAGGATCAGCAGCTGTTGCCTCAACAGTAAATTCTCGGCCATGACGGCCTTCCTACCGTCATGCCTGAGGAGTGTGGAAAGGAGCAACGCCAGATGGGTGAAAACCATAAAGAGATGTTTCATGGCTGGTGAGATTATGGAGAGTTAGAGAGAAATTCAAGCGGGATGAAAGGGCTGACTGGGAGCGGGAATTAGGAATTCGCCAAGGACAGGCTGGCGGAGGGGGTGGGATTCGAACCCACGGTGGCTTTCACCACGCCGGTTTTCAAGACCGGTCGATTCAACCACTCTCGCACCCCTCCGCAATCGGAAGTCTCGTCGGTAATCAAGTGATGTGGCTATATATAATGGTAGGGATCTGGTACTCCGTCTGGCCGTCGATATTCTGGATGTCAAAAGGGCAGTGTCTGGTCAGTGTACCATCGAAGGAAAGGGTTTTAAAGATGTGAAGATTCCCTGAAACTTTGCCAATGGAATTGGGGGCGGAAGTGAAAATGTCCGAACCCTATACTCCTTCCTGGTCATTGCAGCCTAAGAAAGTATATCGTACATTCTGGTTGCGTCTACACGAGGACATTTCCTCGAAAATTTATTCATCATTTATTAGGAGGTATTGGCCGTGTCTGACTCTTCAACCCCCAATTTGAATGTGCAAGCGTCACTGACGGATAACTTACGTGCCCTTTCCGGTAAAACCGTCTCGGTGCATTTAGCCTCCGGGAATTCGTTGTCCGGTATCGTGGGGAATGTCGGAGACCATCATCTCCATTTACGGGAATTGGTCGGGAAGGAATTCTATGACGCCATGGTCTGCGTGAATCACATTGCGGCGCTGGAAGTCCGAGCCAAATAAAGAAGCGTGCAGAGGCGAACCGGAAAGAGAGGGTCTACCGTTTGACGGGGGTTATGGCCGTAGCGCCATTCATGTAGGGTTGTAGCACCTTTGGTATGCGAACCGATCCATCGGCTTGCTGATAATTTTCCAAGATGGCCACCACGGTTCTGCCGATGGCTAAACCCGATCCATTCAGCGTATGCACCAGTTGTGGCTTGCCCCCTTTGGGTCGGCACCGAATGCTCGCCCGACGGGCTTGAAAACTCTCGAAATTGCTGCAGGATGAAATTTCCCGAAACCGATCCTGGGCCGGGAGCCAGACTTCCAAGTCATAGGTTTTGGTGGCTGAAAATCCTAAATCCCCTGTGCAGAGCGAAACCACACGATAGGGGAGTTCCAGTTGTTGAAGGACGGCCTCAGCGGCTTGGGTCAGTTCTTCTAAGCGTTCATAAGAGTCTTCGGGATGGGAAAAGTTCACGAGCTCGACTTTTTGAAATTGATGCACCCGAATGAGGCCCTGCGTATCTTTTCCGTACGATCCGGCTTCCCGCCGGAAACAGGATGTGGGGGCGACGTATTTAATTGGAAGGTCTTCGGCTGGGATGATTTCTTCCCGGAAGAGGTTGGTGACCGGCACTTCGGCTGTGGGAATTAAAAAGAAATCTTCCTCGGTGACATGGAACAGGTCTTCTTCAAATTTGGGAAGTTGTCCCGTCCCGGTCATGGTCGGACGATTGACCAGTACGGGTGGAAGGACTTCGGTGTATCCATGGTCTCTCACATGAAGGTCGACCATAAAATTCAGGAGCGCGCGTTCGAGTTGTGCTCCCATTCCCAACGAGACGGTGAACCGGGCTCCGGAAATTTTTGTCGCCCGAGTGAAATCGAGAATTCCTAAGGCTTCCCCTAACTCATGATGGGATCGGACGGGGAAGGCAAAGGCCGGGGGAAGACCCCATCGACGGACCTCCACGTTCTCCTGTTCATCTTTCCCCTTGGGGACGGACTCGTGGGGAAGATTGGGAATACCTAGCGCGTGTTCCTGGAGTGAGTCTTCAGTCGATCGCAACTCGCCTTCCAGTCCTTGAATCTTTTCTCGCACCGTGCGGAGTTCGTTGACAGCGTCATCACTCGGTTGTTTTTCTCGCTTGAGTTGGGCAATGCGTTCAGAACCCTTTTTGAGCTGATGACGGAGATGTTCGACCTCGGCAATTAAGGTGCGACGGCGTCCGGTCAGGGCTTGGATGGTCTCCCAGGAAACATCCTGCCCTCTTGAGCCTAATTGTGATTGGAGTTGGTCGAGCTGGTCGCTTAAAACGCGGATATCATGCATAATGACTTGGGGAGTGATCTGAATCTATCATGGGCGTTTGAGGCAGTCAATGAAGGGCTCAGATTATTTCGTCCCTTTCACTTGATTGAGTGGGTATGCCGTACGTCTTTCCCAACGAAGATGTGTTTATTGGATTGATTAGTGTTGTCATCGTAGTCGCCTTGGTGTATCGATGGTATCTGAAATCGTATCGTCAATAACGGCCAAATGATTTCGGATGAATACTCATGAAGGTCGAAATTACGTAGAGGGAGATTCATTTGTCTTTCCAGAACTCCCTCTTTATAATCGGGGTCCTTTTGTCCATTCTCTTCTGTAAAGAAAGGTACACCATTGAATATTCACGTTGCGCCACGTTCAGATAACCGCGGGCCAGAAGAGCATCGACCCGTTAACATCATCCGGCCGTTTACCAAATATGCCGAAGGGTCGGTTCTTATCGAAATGGGTGAAACCAAAGTCATATGCACCGCGTCGGTGGAAGAAAAAGTCCCTCCGTTTTTGCGGGACAAAGGGCAGGGATGGGTCACCGCGGAATACGGCATGTTGCCCCGGTCCACGCACGATCGCATGAGTCGGGAAGCGAGTCGAGGAAAACAGAGCGGACGGACTCTCGAAATTCAGCGTTTGGTCGGTCGGGCACTTCGAGCGGTAACGGATATGTATCAGATGGGTGAGCGCACCGTGTGGATTGATTGTGACGTGATTCAGGCTGATGGGGGAACACGAACGGCGTCGATCACGGGGGCCTTCATCGCCTTAGCCGACGCATTCGCCTCATTGAAGGAAAAGAAACTAATCACGCAATCCCCCCTCTTAGATTATTTGGCGGCGATCAGTGTGGGGAAGATTGGCGGGCAAGTTCGATTAGATTTAGCCTATGAGGAAGATTCGCAGGCAGAAGTGGATATGAATGTGGTGATGACTGGAAAGGGACAGCTCGTCGAGATTCAAGGCACGGCCGAACAGTCACCCTTTTCCAAGCAGGATCTGGATGAGTTTATGGCCCTCGGATGGCGTGGCATACAATCGTTGATCACCATTCAAAAGAATTTGGTCGGACCGATCGGCTAGACAGGGGCGAACAGGATGGATAGGCTAGTCTTAGCGACAGGAAATGCTGATAAGGTCAGGGAAATTCGGGACCGGTTGAAGGAATTAGGGCTGACGTTGCTCACCCTACAAGATTTCCCTGAGGCTCCTGAGGTTGAAGAAGATGGAGAAACCTGTCAGGATAATGCTATCAAGAAGGCAACGGCCATTGCGGCCTATACGGGAGAATGGGCGTTAGCCGATGATACCGGCTTGGAAGTGGATGCGTTGAACGGCCGGCCTGGAGTTTATGCCGCTCGCTATGCGGGTGAGAACGCGACCTATGCCGATAATTGTCAAAAGCTGTTAGACGAATTGCAGGACGTGCCTGAAGAACAGCGTGCGGCCCGGTTTCTTACGGTCATGGCTTTAGCCGACTCCAAAGGCCATGCCGAGGTGGTGGAAGGGGTTCTTAAAGGAAGTATCACGACCAGCTTCCAAGGATCGCAAGGCTTCGGGTATGATCCAGTGTTTTATGTTCCTCACGCGAAGAAAACGTTAGCGGAAATGTCGCTGCAAGAAAAAAATCAAATCAGTCATCGAGCATTGGCTCTTCAAAAGGCCAAAGGGCTTCTCGCCAAATATCAGCAAGCCGGATAGGTGTCGGGGCGTAGCGCAGCCCGGTAGCGCGCCTGCTTTGGGAGCAGGATGTCGGAGGTTCAAATCCTCTCGCCCCGACCAAATAAATCAACCACTACATTTCTCCTTCCTGTTCCCAAATCCAAAAATTAGAGTACGCGGAATGAGAAAAACCAGGTACAGTGATCACATTGCTTAGATTCTGAGTTGGTTTTAAGGGGGAGTCCAATCAATCTCAACCGCAGTCCTTATTGCTCTCGGCTGCTTTTCTCTGCAAAAAGTTCGAAATTTATTTCCGCACTCACCCCTTTTCTCAAAATCAGGGCAGCAGGAAAAATGTGCTATTTTATGCTTATAGAGATACCAGGGAATTGTCTAGTTTACCGTGTAAATTTATAGGAATGTTCCTGCTATCCAATATTCAATAAATACCAATGCCAATAAGCGAATTCGAAACAAAGAAATGGGAAAAGTTGGTTGGGGCGTTTATTGAAAAACGCCGACCGCCGGCTCATCTTCGTCATGAACTGGATTTGGGGTATCGGGTTAAAGGGCAGAGCGTTGAAATATTTGAAATTCGCCCCAGGTGGAGGTGCCCGAATGAAACAATTGAAGAAGCGGGTGCCAAGACAACGTTTGTAAAAAAGAAAATTCTCTGGAAGGTCTATTGGCAGCGAGCCAACCTGAAATGGCAGCGCTATGATCCCAACCCAGAGGTTGATAGCTTAGAAGAGTTTTTGCATATTTGTGGACCGAGATGAATATGCATGCTTTTTCGGATAATGGGATTGAACCGGTTTTTTGAGAATTTCCTCCTCCCGATTTCACCGCTTCACGTGAAGCAAATAGCGAGGGTTGACAATTATTACCTAACTCTCAAGTGGGTCATGGGCGGCTTGGAACTGGAACTGATGCCGGTAATCCAGAAAATCTATGACGCTTTCAACAAAGCGCGCGAAACCAAAATCCCGAACCCGTGAAGAAGTAGGGCATCTCCTCCTAGTGTGAAGGGCAGGACGTATGGGAACCTCCCATCTGTATGACGTCTTTAAGTGAAATTCTTCCAAACCACTCACTAATCAAAAAAGGAAGTCTGCATTTTGCTGTTTTCCTCTATTGGGGTTACACCATGGAGGCTTGTTGATTTACCCTCTGTGACAAACTATAGTTGCAGATTGATGCTATTTGTGTGTCGTCTGGCGAATTATTTTTCAAAAAAATCAAGAGGAGAATATTGCATGCCCCTTCTAAAACGCTTGATAAGCATCGGTCTTGTTGGCCTCTTGATGTATTTAATGGGGAGCGCCGCTTTGGCACAGGTGGCGGTGGTCGATGCGGTCCCGGATCTCAAGCAAACCCCGCTTGACTTGCAATTTTCTTATGGATACCTCGGCAATACGGATTTAAAGAAGAGTTCTGGCGATTTCCATCGCAATTCATTCGGAGCCAGAATTCACGCCGAATTGGGACTGACCTCAGACCTCAAAATCGATAACATGTTCATTTATGAGTATCACAATTATTCATTCTCTAATTCTTCCCCCTTTCAATTTGACGATGTGAATCGGTTTGCCTATCTTCCGTTTTTTCAATGGAAAACCAGTCAGCAATGGACCTTACTCGCCGCTCCATTTTTCCAAACATTTTTTGAGGATGGGGCGAATATGCTCGATGGATTTTCTGGCGGAGGAGTCGTCGGGTTTAATTATTTCTCAAGTCCGGATTTTTCGATTGGATTGTTAATTGGGGCCATTAGCCAGATTGAAAATGATGCGTTCGTGGTTCCGATTCCTTTGCTCCATTGGCGGTTTGCGGATAGGTGGGTTTTGAAACTTGGGCCCCAAATTCTAGGTCCAACCCCGGGGGTGGGTGCTGAAGTGGCTTGGAAATTAGCTCAAACCGTGGAACTCTCCACCGGGATACAATTCCAACGAAGGCGTTTTCGCCTTGATCGGGCCGATCAGGTCGGGCAGGACACTGTCATTCCTGTCTTTATTAAGGGCCGATGGTGGTTTATCGATCAGGGAAGTCTAGAACTCTTTGCCAGTATTGCTTCAGGGGGCGAAATACGATTGGAAAACAAAAATGGGAACAAGATTACGGATAAAGATTATGAAAGCACCCCCTATGTTGGCGCACGATTGCTCTTTACCTTTTGAACACGTCCTCATTTGATGAGGACGTGCCCTCAAAGTTCTATTCAGGGTAACCCAGGCTGGTCCGTCCCTTCCATTGCACTCCCACTCCTCGCCAATGGCGATGTGCTGAATCTACGGTCATTCCCAAGTAGTACATACCCGCAAGCGGAAGGAGCAAGCCCATGGAAGGGGATAGGGCATAACTTCGTAGTGTGGGATGGAAGGTGATTCCCATGATGATCCAGGCCAATACTGACAATAATCCAGCCCAGAAGGAGCCATGGAAAGGTAATGTGAGCGTAATGAGGGGAGGGAGCAGGTAGAGCAAAATTAATCCTAGAAAGGTTTGGCCTAAGAGCCAGGGAGAATAGCGAAGCTGTGTAAAGGCGGTTCGTCTAACCATTTCCCATATATCTGAGAGATGATGATATGGGCGAATACTCTGCTCGGTATCGGTAAGGCCCAGCCAGATATTTCCCTGCTGTTTAATTTTGGCTCCTAGGGCACAGTCATCGATGACTTCTCCTCGAATAGCCGCAATTCCCCCGATGTTCTTTAACGCCTTCGTTCGAACCAGCATGCACCCTCCGGCTGCTCCGCCGATCGAAGATTCCGGGTCGTTGATTTGTGGAAATGGGTAAACCTTTTGGAAAAAGTACACGAAGGTGGGAATCAAAAATTTCTCCCAAGTATTCTGACAATGTAATCGAACCATGAGTGAGACCAAATCCAAATGTTCGGAGACGCCTTTGACGACCAGTCCTCGGAGGTTCCCTGGACTATGCAGAATATCGGCATCGGTAAAGTAGTGAAATTGTGCGGTGGGCCAATGTTCCTGAGCATATTGGAGTCCGGTATGCAGAGCCCACATTTTCCCCATCCACCCCCTCGGTCGTTCCCCTGATTGAATAACGGTGAGAAGGTGGCCTTTTAGGTGTTGAGACGCAATCTGTTTGGCCAGGTCACCTGTTCCATCGTTACTGTGATCGTCAACCAGGACAAGATGAAAGGTTCCCGGGTAATCTTGGTTTAATAACGATTGAATGGATTGTTCGATGACATCGGCTTCATTCCTAGCCGGAACGATGATGGTCACCTGCGGCCAATTTGGGAGAAGGGGGCAGGTGAGAGGATGTGTTTGAAGGCGTTGATCTCCTTTCCAATAGCCTCCATGGCCAAGGAGAAGATACACCCAAGCGAGAAAAGAAAGAGTTGAGCCTGCGAGTAGAGCCAATTCCATCGGTATTGGAGGTCCTATTGTTAGCAGAACCACAAACTCCCAACTTTCCAAATAAGGAAGTGGAATACCACAACATTGGGAGGAAGAAACGATTTCCTTAAGTACCCCGGGGCCCTTAAAGTGTTACACATTTTTTAAGGATTACATGCCAGGATATTGGGAAGAAAATTTTTGCCAAACTCATGGTGAAAATGTCAACTAAAAAAAATTATTGAATGCCTAAAATTCGCTGCCGATATTTCCTAGGTGAAAACGTTAAGATGATGTGAGGAACCTAAGTGAAACCAGGGGTATTCCTTGTAAAAAAAACCGCCCCTATGGTAAAGGTACCTATAGAGGTGTTGTTACGGACCCCATTGAGAGGAGCAGTCATGAAGCGGTTTAATGGTGCAATAATAAAGAAACTATTTGGTGCGTGCCTGTTGGGTTTGTTGGCTTCTGCTTGTTCTCTCACGAATACGATTGAAAAAAGTTTCGACTTTACGTCTTCCACCACTCCGAGTGGCTGGTATTTCCCGAGTGAAGTACAAAAACAACAAAAAATTGTCTATTTCTCCCGTGCGAATTTCAATCGTCTCAAAGAAGACATGGCCTCAGGTCAAGGAAAGTATCTGACTTCTTTAGCCACGCTAATGGACGTGCCGCCTGCCCAGCACGAACAATTTTTCGCCGTTTCCAAATTCCATTATTATGAGGTGTTCCCGAATGAGCATGTCACCCCAGAGGAGATGCTCTCGAATCTTTCCCTAGCCTTCTCGACTGCTCAACGAATCGAGGGTGAGGTGGTTTCGAGCAAAGGGTGAGTGGCCAAAGGCCGATTCTTTTTCGGCCGTATCAATTGGCGCGTCATTTAGGAGTAGTTTGGTCTCTCGGAATTTTCTTCTTTCTGTTCGCTCTTGAGTCTGCCGTCTGGGCTGATCCTCCAGGCGATCCATCATCTTCCTACCTCACTGAACTTCTCCAGCGTGCTCACTCCGCTGGGTTAGCCTCTCACCGTCAGTGGCATCTTCTCCTACATTATCGCCAAAATTTGATTGGCGGATATACGAGTGATGCCGACGACCCACAGTTTTTTTTAGCCAAACAGGGACAGACGGACCCTCAAGGGGAGCTGGATGCCACCCTTCGGGCATTTTTTTCCGATAAACAGTTTGGCGCGATCGGGCAATCCGCTCCCTGTGCGTTTATCGCCCGTTATCACTGGTTAAAAGCTCAATTGTCTATCGAGGAACGCCGTCTTCCGTCCTTTCAATGCGAAAATTTTTCCCATTGGTATCGAGAGCTGAATCCACAGGGTGTGACGTTCATTTTCCCTGCCTCCTACCTGAACAATCCTTCTTCGATGTTTGGTCATACGCTATTGCGCATCGATCAAGTGGGTCAAACGGAAGAGACTCAATTGTTGGCCTACTCGATTAACTTTGCGGCTCAACCCAACACGGAAATAGGGGTGATGTATGCCATACATGGCCTCACCGGCGGGTTTGAAGGCCGGTTTTCGACCAAACCGTACTATTTAAAGGTGAGGGAATATGGGGATATCGAAAATCGGGATATCTGGGAGTATCGATTACACCTGAATGAAGAACAGCTTCGATTTATGCTCATGCATGTGTGGGAATTGCAACTCACGCATTTTGACTATTTTTTCTTTAAAGAAAACTGTGCCTATCAACTCCTTTCCTTATTAGAAGTGGCCAACCCTAATTGGTATTTCACTGACAGGTTTATGCTTTGGACTATTCCGGGAGAGACCGTAAGGTTGCTGACTCAGCAACCTGGGCTCGTGGAGCAGGTGCGATTTCAACCCGCACGAACAACGGTGATTCGTCGAAGCCTCGAGCGTCTCTCCTCAGACGGACAAAATGTTCTTTCACAAATCGTCGAGGACCCTGATGCGGTGAAACGAGAAGATTTTGCGGCGTTATCCCCTGGGCAGGGTGTGGACGTCATCGACTTGGCGATCGATTATCTGCAATATCGGATCGCGACGGAAGAAGGAAAAAAAAAAGAACGGAACCGTCATCTTCATCAATTGCTTGGGGTTCGTAGTCAGATGGATGTCAGGTCTTCTTCGATGACGATTCAACCATATTCAACGCAACCTGAGTTGGGACACAAGCCAGCTCGAGTTGGGGTTGGGGGTGGATACCGGAATGATGAATTTTTTGAGGAAGTCAATCTTCGAGCCGGATATCATGATTTGCTCGATCCCGATCTGGGCTATCCTCCCTATTCCCAGATTGTGCTGGCCAGTGTCGCTCTCCGGCATTATAACCAGCGAAGCCGCACAAGGGTCGAAAAGGCAACATTTGCGGATATCATTTCCCTGACCCCCGTGGATAGGTTGATCACGGCACCCTCTTGGAAGTTTCGCTTTGAACTCAACACCCTGAAATTTGAAGATTGTCGCTATTGCGCGAATATGAACATGAATGGAGGAGTTGGCATAGCAAGAGAATTCAATCCTCTGGTTCCAGTGCTGATCTTTGCTATTCCGGAATTCGATGCGAACTATAGTCAGGCGTATGATGGAAACTATCGGGTTGGGGGAGGGGGCAGTATCGGGTTCATTTTACGGCTAACGACACGCTGGAAAATATTCGCCCAAGGTTCTTACATCGGATACCCCATAGGAGACTCCTCCGATGCCCGGTTAGCGCATGTCGGTCAGCGATTTGACCTTATGAAAAATCTGGCTCTTCGTATGGAATTCAATCGGAGACCCAAGGACTCTGAGGGTCTGTTCCAGCTCAATATCTATTTTTAAGGGTAGTGTTGGCATCTCTGTAGACCTTATAGACAATAAAATAAAATCCTATGAAAAAATATGTACCTATGAAATATAAGATATTGTTTTTATTGGAAAATAAAAATTTTATCTTTTTCTGACAAACGTTTGATGTTGGATGTATCTCAAGAAAATCATATTGACGAATTTTTTTACGGTTTTTATGGAATCTGAGAAAAAACATTATAAATTATTGTTTTTAAAGTAAAAAATATGTATATTTTCCTGGCAACACTTTCTGGCAGAGAATTCTTAGAATATTACGCGTAAGTATCTGAAAAATAATATGAAAATGTATTTTTTTAGAGTTTTTATGTAAACAGATCGTTGGATTTATTAACAATTAATATATGAATGATACTTGGAGTTCAGAAAAACCTTATTAAAAACAATGAAAAAACTTAAATTTGTGTAGTGGTACGACTTATGCAAAACATTTGATAACCTAGGAAAACTTTACTGCCCCATGAAGAGAACGAATTATCAAACCATGGGGGCTTTTTTGAAGTACAAGATTTCAAAAAGTCAGTGAAGTGATCCCGATTTTACCCCCCTCAATAACCCCCTATACTCCCTCTAATTAAAAAAACTTGGTTTCGACGACCAGTTTCAGAGTTCGACCCCTCGAAAGATTTCATATTTTTTTTCGTTAATTAAGGAGGTTTATTATGAATGGATTGAAGAAAACAATCCTAGCTGCGACGGCAGTGTTTGTGTTGGGGCTTGGTGGTAATGCTCATGCCATGCCGATGATTAGTTTTGATGAAGGTGGCATTGTACAAACCGGAACGGTTTCTTATGATGGTTCAACGACCCTCGATGGAATCAACATTGTATTTACCTCTATCACGGGTTCCGGGACGGCGGCCAATGACGGCGTTTCATTAGACTGTGAGAACTGTGTTCTCAATTTCTCAACAGGTAATGTCATTGTTGATCCAGGGACAACGGGAGCTTATCTTTTTTCAGCAGGCGGGAGCTTTACATTGACCGGGACAGCGACTGACCCCAACAACGGTGGCGCGGTGGTTGCGGCCGGGACGTTACTGCAGGGAACCTTTGGCAGTAACCCATCGGATCCTTTATTTCTTGCAAGCGCGGTAAGCTTTAGCTCGTTTACAAGTTTTGGTACTGATGAGAAGCATCCAGATCTCGTAGCGTTTTATGGCGAAACTCAAGATGGGTGGACGTTCGCTAATACTGAGATAACAACTGAGATTACCAACTTCAATCCTGATGGATCGTTTACTGCTCTGGTAACGAATGCAGATATTGACAACCAAAAGTTTCCACCTCAAGTGCCTGAACCGGGGACGGTCATATTGTTCGGGACAGGTTTAGCGGGTTTAGCCCTTTGGCGGAAAAGACAAACTCAGGCCTGAGCCTAGATTCTACGAATTGGCGAATAAAGAGCCCAGGGTACCCAACGGTTCCCTGGGCTCTTTTTTATGAGGCTTGGATTTTGGGGTTTGATTAAATCTTTCTATCAAAAATTCGGTTAACCCTAAGAAGCTATCTTTTATTCCCCAAGAAGTTCTTGAAGACCCCTGCCATTTTTTCTTAAAAGCTGTCTGGCAAACCTGCCGAATCAATTTCCCCGAAACTAGTGAAGGACTTCTTGTAAGGGTGTTCCCTGTGTGGCGCTAGGAGGGGACATGCCCAGAATTGCCGAAAGGGTAGGGGCCACGTCCGCCGGATGGACGAGACGATGGACTTTCTTTGGGGTGAGAGACGGTCCGGCGAAAATGATGGGGACATGCGTGTCATACCGCCATGGTGAACCATGCATGGCGGCGATGGGTCCTTTTTTAAACATGAACCAATAGGGATCCTGAACGACGTAAATATCCCCTGAACGAGCGGGATGATAATTTCGCCGGATGTGTTGTCGTAGGGGACTCGTCTGATCAGAGCTCCCTTTCCTTCGAGGAACCGCAAGCGCAATTCCCCTTTTGTTAGTCAATTCACTAGCGATGATTTGCTCGACGTTTTGGGCGCTCAATTTGTTATGGGAAATTTTTTCCTGATCTAAGTACAGGTATGGACGATAGAATGTCTTTGCGAGACCATCGATGCCAAACTTTTGCTTTCCAATCTTATTGGCAAATTCCATAACTTCATCGGGATAGATTCGCTCTGCCGCGTATCCTAGCTCATTCATGTATTCGGGCATATCTGCCATGCCATGATCGGCCGAGAGCACGATGAGCGTGTGATCGAGGCCTACCGTTGTTTCGATGAAGGAAAATAAGTTGGCGAGCGTTCGGTCGAGTTGTAGAACCACATCTTCGTTTTCCAGGCTGGAAGGCCCAAAAAAGTGATTAACGGCATCAACCGAGGAAAAACTGATGGAGAGATAATCTGGAGTCTCGTCCTGCCCTAATTGTTCGTGTTTGAGGAGAACTTTGGCAAAATCGAGAGTCAACTGATCGCCAACCGGACTGACTAACAGTCGGGTAAAGAACAAGGGGTGTGAACTCGTTCCAAACGGATGCGGAAATGTTCGGCCATATCCTTTCAGGTCCACTTCATAAGGACGGTTATCCTGATGGCCAAGAAGGTAGGTGGATACATCGTTGAGCAATTTCCAAGACGTGCCTCCTTGTTGTTCCGCTTGTCGTTTGGCATTCCAGTTTTGAACCCAGGCTGGATAGGTTTGGTAATAATAGGTGCTCGTCACGAAATCCCCGCTGTCCGTGGAATACCAAAAGGCCTTTCCGGTATGGCCGGCCATGGAAACGGCACTCCGATCTTTCCCTGAGACTCCAAACACCTTTGATCGCCCTCCAAAAAACGCTTTAAGGGTGTCACTAAAGGTGGGAGCGAGGATTGCGGCAGGGGAGCGGCCTTTGGTTCGGGAAAGTTTTTGGGCGGGGTCAACCTGTCCGCCTTTTAATTTCGAATGGCTGGTCGGAAGGAGAGGATGATCGGGATCTTCGATGTTATAGGCCAGTTCTCCGGTTTCTTGATCAAACCAGACGTTTCCGACCATCCCATGAATAGAGGGAAAGGTTCCAGTCGCCAGGGTCGTATGACCGACGATGGTTTCCGTATTCGCATGTTGGTAATGGGCATTGGTAAAGACGATTCCCTTATCGAGGAGATAACGGAACCCTCCCTGACTGAATCGATCCTCATAACGATTGAGGAGGTCTCCCCGAAACCCATCAATGGTTAGTTGTAACACGAGTTTGATGGGGTCTTGTGAGGAGGCTAAGGAAGGACAAATCTGAAACATTCCGGTGACGAAAATGAATATGCACATTACTCGAGACATGACGACTCCTGGGTATGGTCAAATGTCAAGAAATTATTGTTCTCTAAATGGGCTGGGGATGACTGGCGTGATTTGCAGGCGAAAATTCCAGGCCGTCCCAAACTCATCAGGGCGGATGATAGAGTACTGAGGTTCAAAGCGAAGTTTGACCGGCATTTTCCCCCATCGAACTGTTTTGGTGAGGCCCAAGCCTATCGGGAAGGTAAGCTTGTTGCCACTATCGGCTTCCCAGTCGACCACTACGGTTGGGCCCATGCCGATGGACATGGCTCCTGGTATTTGTCTTCTAATGATGTATTGAAAGTCAGTCCGACTGATCTTTGGGCGATCTTCGTCCCCCGCAAAGGACCACCAATGTTGGGTCACGGTCCCTAAGACCCAGGGTTTGCCCAGGTAGAGCAACATCACGGCCGGGCCCGCTTGGTATTTATCCTGGCCCAATGACTCATGGGTAGCTGTCGGAAATTTAAATGTTGGTCCAAGTCCCCACACCACGCCGTCTTTTCGGTCCGGCCCGATTAACGACATCAATTGCATGTCTCCAAAACCGGTCTTCTCGCTCTTGGCCGGATCTTCACTCGTGGGATCAAGAATGGTATTGGTGACGAGAGGAAATACGGGCCGGGCGATGAACATCATGCCGGTTCCAAAAGGAATAGGCAATGCCGGCTGAAAGAAAAAGGTATTCCCAACCCTGGTTCCGTCAACCCGGTCTCCTTTGTTTAAGCTAAAATTTTCTTGGAAGGTCAGTGACCAGATGCTGGTGAGGGGATTATTCAATCGGCGATCGATTTCAGCTAAGGTGGGCTCTTGTTTAGTTTGGCTATTGTGTGGTGAGGGGTGCGTTGTCGTTGGAGATTCAGAGCCCTGCTCTGGGGATTGACCGCATGCATTCGACAGGTTACCAATGATCCATGCATTCAGGAGCAGAAAGAAAAAGAGGGTGGGATAGCGCATTCGTCGATGGAATTCTTGAGAGATTGGATTGAAAGGTCTAGCAAAGGTTGAATTCATTAGTCAAAAATAGGCTCGAAAGTTTAACGCATTGCGGGTTTTTGATAGTCGAGGGTTAGCCAAACCTGAAATTCGGGCTGAATGAGGGTTTGATAAATCCAGTTAAGGTGCATATGATTTTTCTTTCGTCATTCCCGACATCTTTAATCGGGAAATTATCCAAATCGTCATTCCTGCGGAGGCAGGAATCCAAGAATAGTGAGACTTCCTGGATGCCAGCTACGACCGCGGGTATGACTGAGGGGTTGGTCTTACATGGGAAAGTACTCGTAATTCGTTTTTTATATAAGGAAGGGATCATTTCATGAGCGATTCTTTTTGGAAAAAGAAAACAACCGGTGAGACGTCACGCCGAGGATTTCTCAAATTAACGGCCCTCGCCGGCGGACTGCTGGGAGCTTCGGGATTATTTTCCGGCATCAAGTCTCACGCGCGAACTCCAAGACCTGTTTCCGCGGGTTCTACCCTTGGAAATGTTCCCCTTTCGATTGCCGGGTATCCTTTTGACCGTGTGAAAGGACTTGTGGATGGAAGTGTAAAGGTCCAGGGGTGTGATGCACGATTTGAAAAGGCCAATATTTACAAACTCAATGCTATGGCTATGGGTGGGGAGCAACGATGGGACGTCCAAGAAATTGGGTTGCATCCCTTCATGCTGGCGTATGCTAATACGAATTTTCGAGACTATACCTTGATCCCGGTTTTCCCATTGCGGACCTTTCGGCACAAAAGTATCTTTATTCGCACTGATCGAGGGATACACACCCCTTCCGATTTAAAAGGAAAAACCGTCGCGGCAGCGGGATATTCCCAAAGTTCTTTGACGTGGATCAGGGGGCATCTGTTGCATGAATATGGTGTGAATCCGGAAGATATGCAATGGATCATCTCAAAAAAGAGTTCTGATAAAGGGAAAGTGTCGAAGCATGAATCCGCATTGCCTCAAGGCATACCGATCACCGTGGGCCCGGAAGGCGTGGATGAGTCCGAGTTGTTGGTGTCTGGGAAGGTCGATGCGGTCCTATCCGCAAAAGAACCACAAGCCTACATTGATGGTCATCCACTTGTGACAAGACTTTTTCCCGTTTATAAGAAAGTTGAACGTGAATACTTCAGGAAAACAGGGATTTTCCCCATCATGCACGTGGTGGCGATTCGTCAGGATGTAGCGAAGCAGCATCCATGGTTGCCAGCAGCCATTTTTCAGGCATACTCCATGGCGAAAACACAAATGTACGGATTTTTAAGGGATTTGGGGTGGGCGATGATTTCTGTGCCGTGGATTGGGAAGGAACTCGAAGAAACCCGAGAGTTAATGGGAGAGAATTTTTGGCCCTATGGTATCGAACCCAATCGAAAGACCCTAAAAGCCTTATTTCAATATTCCTACGAACAGGGTTTGGCAAGCCGCCGATTGACGGTCGAGGAACTCTTTCATCCCTCGACGATGAAACTATTGGAGTCTTAGAGTATACAGGGAAAGAGTCGTCTCATGTTTGCGGAATTGTGATAGTTCTTTTCTAGGTTTTTCCGGTATAGTCTGAGAAATGAATTTGCCAATGAGGAAACTCTTAACCCATTAAAGCTTCTTACATCTTCTCAGGAAACAAGGAGGACCCTCTTATGCGCCGATTGATTATTTTTTCGTTGGGAGTTTTGTTGTTCATGGCCTTTCCGGCTGTTGGACAGGCATCGACTCCTATCGTGCATGATGCGGAGTACTATCTGCTCAAATCCCAGCATGGAGAGAAGTGGGCGAAAGAGGATCAAGCCCTTGATCAGAAACTTGCGGCCTTAAAAAAGAAGCATGGCGGTAAGCCCCCCAACATCGTGTATCTTCTTTGGGATGACACCGCGTTCGGGGCGGTAGGGTTTCCAGCGCTTCAAAAGAATTTTGGGTATACCACGCCAAATATCAATCGGATGGCCAGCGAAGGCATCAACTTCACTAGGATGTATACCGAGCCCTCTTGCACCCCAACCCGCGCGGCGGTTTTAACCGGCCGGACTCCCGTCCGTCACGGTATGGGTGTGGTCGGGATGCCTCATGAATTTTCTGGCTTACGAGCAGAAGAAGTCACCATCGCAGAAGTACTCTCTCAAGCTGGATATGCCACAGGATTTTTCGGGAAGGGCCATCTTGGGGACATTGAGGAAAGTTATTTGCATAATCAAGGATTTGATGAGGCCCTGTTTACCCCGATGAACCAAATCACTTCGCTCTATAATCCTATGGGGAATGCCGTGAATGCGGTGCTTGGACTCCATCCCGAAATTTATCCACCGGATCCCTATCGGCTGGATAATCCAGGCTTGAACCCGGAAGGGTGGGTGCAAATTATTGAAGGAAAGAAAGGCGAACAGGGAAAAGAGTGGTGTGGGACGTCGAACGAATGCTTTGAAAAGCTGGACCGTGAAGCTGAAAAACGTACGATGGCCTTTATCCGTAAGAATGCCAAAGCCGGAAAACCATTTTTTGTCTCCTACTGGCCGAATTTTTTGAACTTTTTAAAACCTGAGATGCCGAAAAATTCTGTGTCAGGATTAAAAGTGCCCGGGGCCTTTCCGCCGATTGATGGGTTCATCGGCCAAGTTATGGAAGAGCTCAAAGCACTAGGTATTGCAGAAAATACCCTGTTTATCGCCATGGCCGATAACGGACCGATGGTGCATAGTCCTCCTCCGGGTTGGGGTATGTTGCCGATGATTTACCGGGGGGGAAAGGGTGACTTCACTGAAGGTGGCGTGCGAACTCCGGCCTTTGCCTGGTGGCCAGGTGTGATTGAACAAGGGCAGGTTGTCGGAGATATCATCCATGTCACCGACCTCTACACCACGTTTGCCAGATTAGGAGGAGCTACGCAGTATATTCCAACTGACCGTGTGGTTGATGGTCTGGACCAAACGGCATTATTGCTGAACGGGGATACGCACAGCCGACGGGACTATGTGCATATCTATGCGGGCCATGAACTCGGCGCGACGGTCAAAGGGCGGTACAAACGGCATTGGATTGGTGCGGGGGACGTGGCGGCTTCCGGTATGCCTGAAGCCTATTATGATCTCTATATGGACCCTCGCGAAGAAAACCCGCAACTCGTTCCGCTCATTCACACACAAGGGCAGTTCAACCAAATGCGTGCTCGGCATGAACTGATGAAAAAGAAGTATCCGGATATGCCGAATGGAAAAGGGATTCCCTATACGGGTCTTTCCAATGCCCGTCCGGAAACCAAACGAATTGCCGAGCGAGTCAAAAAGCTGGCAGATTCTTTGCCGTTTGATGTTCGTGATTACGTAGAGTTTGAAATCCCGGGCAGCGACTCTGTCGGGGATTTCGGACACTAAGGTCATTATGAGGCCCTCAGGCTCCCCGGAGAAGTTCCGGGGAGCCTGAACGGTGCTTTTCAAGAACTGAATGTTGGGAGCCTAGGTCGTCATGCCTTCCGTGTTTTATCCTTTCGATTTTCATTTTTTCCTTCCTGTCATTCCCCGGAAAAATCCATAGCTTTCTCCCGTGAATTATTGGACAATTGTGTAGTGGTGAGGGCAAGTGTTCTTAGGTACCATTGAGGTACAGTCCTCAAAAATAAATGTTTTTGTGCCTGTTGGCGGTTTCACTGAAATTGCCGGTGCCGTGCGGCCAGATTTCGTTCTCTGAATCTTCTAAAATTTCTACTCCTCATGCGGTTGCGATCCAAAATAGTCTTATCCATTGGCATCATGCTCACTGTGTTGCTCGCCGGAGTGAGCTATGTCCTCCTGCCTTTCATCTTGGATGAAGATCGGTACCGTACTCCGTTAGAAATGGCCTTTTCATTCGCCTTAGATCGAGCGTTTACGATTAAGGGCCCTATTACCATCACCCTTTCGTTGAACCCCACGCTCGTTCTCGAAGATGTGCATATCGGCAACCCTGAGTGGGCGTCCCGACCGGATTTTCTGGTCGCGAAACGGGTAGAAGCCCAACTGTCTTTTCTTGCGTTGATATGGAAAGAGATCGAGGTGAAACGAGTGTTTTTAGATGGAGTGGATATTCTCTTGGAAGAGGGCCCCAATGATTTGGATAACTGGACATTTGATTCTTCACCTGAAACCCCACAGCCCGCTGGTACCTCATCGGTTTCCGTTGATATGTCACATGAGAGTTATGCCGCTCTGCAACGGGTTACCTTTGCCTATTTGCCCTATGAAGCGAAACAACCAGAATTTCCCCTGATGATTGTTGAAGGTACCATTGTTCTCGCAGATAAAGGGAAAAGGCGATATACGCTTCGAGGGGAGTATCAAGATGTGCCTTTTACCTTTGATGTCGTCGGTGCGCCGCTCATGGGATTGTTAGACTTAGATGCGCCTTGGCACTTGGAAGGTTCGATGCAAGCCGCACGAAGCACGCTACATGGAAAGGGGCATTTACTTGGACCCCACGCCAACCTTTCTCTTGAGCTAACTGGTACGTTGCAAGGGGAACGGTTGAGTGATCTCGGCCCTCTCTTGCAAGAAGATCTGCCAAGCTATGGTCCTTATGAATTGGTCACATCGCTCATCTACTCAGGAGAGACGCTCACGTTGCGTGACGCCCACCTCAAGGTTGGAGATTCAGATCTTGCCGGGGTGTTCACCGTGGAAGACAAGGGTGAGCGAATCCATTTAATGGGAAAACTGACCGCGCAACACATTCGAATAGAAGATTTTCTTTTATCCGAAACAGATCCTTCTTTAGAAAAGCAGTCAGAGTCATTGGATTCGCGTGAAACCTTTATCCAGAAGATAGGTGTAGAAGATGTGGATGTTGATGTCGATCTCTCCGCCCATACGCTGCAGTATGACAGCGTGAAGATGAACGCCGTGAAGCTGTCGGTCACATTCATGAACGGAATCTTTTCTGTCACTCCCGTACACGGAAATATTTTTGGGGGTAGCCTATCGGGAAAATTTCGGTTAGATGGAAATTCCTCATCTCCAAAAGTGGATTTGAAAGCCCATCTTTCGAATTTTAATTATGGCCACGCTTTGCAAACCATCGGGGCGACTAGCGAGGTTCTGGGTTCCACGAATCTGGATATTGCCCTTCGTGGAAGGGGGGCAAGTCGCCAAGAATTGTTTCAGAATGTGACGTTGGTGGTGAATGTGGGATCCTCCGAGCTGATGTTTGGAAAGAAAGAAGTAAGCGAAGTGGAGGAGTTTAGTGTTCAAGGCGCAACCGTCAAGGTCGCCAAGGGTGGACCGGTCAAAGCCAGGATTTTCGGTCAATATCTGGGGAAACCTCTTGATGTACGGTTGGCGACTGCCCCATTGTCGCACCTGTTTTCCCCTTTAGAATCGTGGCCAATTTCCTTGGTGGCACAAGGCCGACAATCTACCCTTACGCTTAAAGGGGGAGTGAAGACTGAGCATGACGCGTTCCTTCTCGAGTCAGCCGTAACCTTGAATGGGAGAAGGCCTAGTGATCTCTTGAGGACGCTTCCCACAACGGAACCGTATGGCCTGCAAGGCATGTTAATCACCGATGGCACACGCATCACTCTTTCTGGGCTTAAGGGGCGGATTGGAAAGACGGATATCAAGGGGAATCTTCAGCTCGACTTGAAGGAAGAGATTCCCTATTTCACAGCGCGTTTGGCTTCACGGTATTTCAATAGTCAAGATGTTTTGGTTTCCTCTCATTCCGACTCTTCAGAGGAGACGGAGATTCCACGCAGTCTATTTCATGTTCTTAATGGGAAGATTACATGGGACTTTTCACGTTTGATGGTGGAAGGATCTCATTTTCGTGACCTTGCCATGCAAGCGACTCTTCGGGATGGTCGCTTGGGGGTGACGGTTCAACATGGCGTTTTACATGATTGGAAACAGCAATACGGGAAATTTAAAGGAGAACTTGAATTTAATGCGGTCTCGCGGATTCCCACTATTACTGGAAGCGTGAAGTTCCGCAATCTTGATGTGGGGTATATGGTCAATGGGTTTCAAAGGCATAGTTTTCTATCGAGTGTGGCAAATGTTGATGTGAATTTTTCGTCTCATGGCACGATTGTATCGAGAATGTTCGGTCGTACAACATTTGAAGTCACGACTCATAATGTACCTTTCGCGCTTTTGACGCAACCACAGGGATCTCCGCCTTTAGCTCGAATTTCGAAGGCGGTTCTTTCCTCAGAGGAAGGCGGCCCCTTAGAGTTGAGGGCGAAAGGTACCCTGAAAGGCGAGCCCTTTACCATTGTGAGTAAAACTGGGTACTTCCGTCGGCTTTTTAAAGATGTTCACGAATGGCCAGTAAGAATTGACGCCCAATTTCCTCAGGTGGACATGAACCTCAATGGTCATCTTTTGTTTCCGTTTAATGGAGAAGATTTTCGATTTCGGGTAAAAGTTCAAGGAGAAAACATTACCCCGACACATCTTCTTTCAGGGTTATCTGAAACGATGCCGGAGGAAATAGGCGAACTCTTACTAACCGGCAACTTGGCTCAGACCCCAGAAGGATATAGTTTTACGGATGCACAGGTGAAGCTCGGTCCCAATGATGTATCTGGAAACCTTTTGTTCACGAATATGGGGGAACGACCGAAAATCGTGGCAACCTTGGCTTCTGAGTCAAATGAATTCGCGTTCCTCACAAAAGAACTTGCTCCATCCTTAGAACCGGAAGACCAGACTATTTTAAAAAGCATCATTGGAACGGCTGCAAAAATCGGGACCGAAACCAAAAACACGGTGGTAGATATTAGCTCAAAAGCAGGGGGTCTGGTGACTCACTCCCTGGGAGTTGAGGAATCAGAAGAGGACGGAGAGACTTTGGTGACTCGTGTAATTCCTGATGCGCCCATTCCGGTCGAATATCTTCGCTCAATCGATCTTGATTTGGAGTGGCATGTACAACGGGTGCAAAGCAAAGGGTTTAACTTGGGGCATCTCTCGTATTTTATTGACTTGAAGGATGGGAAATTAGTGCTTGGTCCTTTACGAGGGGAACTATGGAAAGGGGCCATCGATGGGAAAATCATTCTTGATGCCTCCCAATATGTTCCCACCTTTTCTGCACAACTTAAAGTTGAGGGGTTGGACTTAGGGTTCCTGGACGATTCGGTTGGAGTGACGGACATGATTTCCGGAGAGTTGGACCTTATCAAGCTCAATGTCCAAAGCCGAGGGACAACGGTACATGAAATCTTGAACCGGGCCAATGGAGAAGCGGAGTTTGTTGAAAATGAGATGGAGATCAATAATTCGTATGTGGATCTCTGGGCTGCTGATTTATTCACCCTTGCCCTTTCAAAGGCCTGGGAAAAAGAAGATGTCACGAAATTGAATTGCGCCGTGGGGTATTTTGATATTGTAGAAGGAGAGGTGAAAAGTGATGCCATTCTCTTTGACACCAAGCGTATTACCATTGGGGGCTTTGGTACCTTAAACCTCGGTGAAGAAACATTAGACTTTATCTTAACGCCCAAACCCAAAGATCCCTCTTTGGTCAATCTGTCGCACACCGTCCGTGTATCCGGAACGCTTGCGGCTCCTGAGGTCACGAGTAATAAATTGCGGATTGCCGAAGGAGGTGGTTGGTACCTTCTGGGAATCGTTAACCCCATTGGCTTTGCCGTGGTGGTTCCCAAAATTGCCGGGACAACCATGGGGACGGGGAAACAAAATGCCTGCGAAGAAGCGATGGAGGGCAAAGAATTAACCGCAAAACAAGTCGTGGAAATACAGGAAAGTTTTTGGGATTGGATGGTACGAAAAACAAAAGGGGTCTTCTCCAGTCAGAACGAAAGTCGTTCGGAACCGGTACCCTTGGAGCCAAGTGCTCCTTAAGAACTCAGAAGGTTGAGTATTGAAAGTTCAAGCAAGGCGGAGTGAATAGGATGTGGGTTCTCTTTGTTTGGATCTTCAAGCAAAGAGGAGTTCCAGATCTTGGATGGACATGTCAGGAGGAGGCCCTTTTTGCCACTCTCCGTAGTTCCCTTCCTGTCTGTGGTAATATATTTCCTCTTCGCGTTTGACAATCCATTCAATGCCATCTGCCCACGCGATACGCATGTTGTCTTGTTCCATATAGGGCCTCTCCGGATTCTTACCAATTTGTATCGGTGTAAAAAGTTCTGATCTTTATACGCGGGTAGGGACTGCAAAAAGAGCGAAAACAGGGCAATGGAGTTTGATGCCTGAAATATGGAGGGGATTTTGGGGAATCTCAGAATCGTTGACTCCAACCACGTAACTATGCGATGTATTCCGCATGCGCCCGTAGCTCAGCTGGATAGAGCATCGGCCTTCTAAGCCGGTGGCCGGAGGTTCGAATCCTCCCGGGCGCGCCATACCTCTTTTTCCTTCCTTCAATCCCATTAAAAGCGTGAATGGGAGCGCCGTTTGAGCGGTTCGAAAACCTTCGTTCCGTTGGTAGGGTAATTTCTCTGCAAACGCTAATCTCAGAACCATTCTTTTGTCTTTTAATCTGTCAGAACTCCAGAGTTTAATAGGGTTTCCAAGGAAGTCCATGGCGGTTCGAAATGACTCATCGAAGGGTTTGAGTGGGCGGCCACAATTTTTTACTTTTTCGGTCAAGAGAACTTTTTGTTCTTCTAGCCGGCTGATCTGGTTTTCATAGGTGGTCACCACAGTTGTGTGATCGGTTTCTACGATCCGATTCAAGTACTGACCGATCTTTCGTTCAATGCTTTTGATCTCCGTCTTGATAGACTGCGTCTCTTGTCCTGCCATCTGTTCCCGGTCTTTCCATAATTCCTCAAACATCTCCTTTGCCATATAAAACAGGTTTTGCGTGGGACGCATTTGTAAGAGTAACTTCTCAAATTCGCCTTCCATCTGTTCTTTACGAATAGATTTTCTGTAATCGTGGCAACCCTTGGTCGGACAGAGATAATAGGGTATTTCCCATTGCGTCCAGTGGACCAGCAAGCCGTCATGGGTTTGTTACAACTTCCACAGGTCACAAAGCCACGTAGCGGAAAGTCCTGACTGAGGTCTTTTCTCATGGGGGCTTTTGCCCGACCAATCAGACGGTTTTGAATTGTTTGATAGGTTTCAAAACTAATAAGTGGTTCATGCTTAGCAGGATGAAGCTTGATGTTCCACCTTGGAAGGTCGATGTAGCCGGCATATAGAACTTTTCCTAACAGATTAGTGACACGCTGGAAATGGACTTCTCCATTTTTATCTTTGGGATAATGCACCGAACTTTCGAGAAAATGTTTTACTTCACTTTGGGAGTTAAAGCGTCCTGAAGCGTAGCCTTCCAGTGCTTCTTGTACGACAAATGCGATCGGCTCGTTTTTTACCATCACTCGTCTAACATGACGGGAACCTGGTTAAACCGATAACCGATAGGGGGATTGAAACACCAATAGCCATTCATCACCCGGGCCTGCATACGGTTTTTGGTTTGCTCGGCATTCTTTTGGCGTTGGTGTTGCGAAACACTGGCCAGCAGATTTTCAACCAGAATACTGTCGCTATCCTCTCCGAATTCAATGGAAGGTGAAACCAGTTTGCCTCCCGCATCACTAATTGAGATTCGAAGTTGGATATGTGCTTCAAGACCTCGGGCTAAATGACTGATATCGTCAAGGATGACGAAGAACTGTTCTTTCTTGTGGCGTTCTAGGAAGGCCAGCATGTCTTGCATGCCCGGACGATCAATCATGCCGCCAGAGGCCCCCTCATCGTTAAATACCTCAATCACGTCATAGCCTTTGTGCCGAGCATATTCACGACATTGGGTTTCCTGCGATCCAAGTCCGTCGCCCTTCTTGACCTGAGCGGAGCTCGATACACGGCAATAAATGACGGCTTTGGGGGTTCGGGTTTTCATGTTCGTCTGTTTCATCATAGCGCTACCCTACAAGGAAACTGGGAAACATACAAACTTAAAATAGGAATATAATCCGAAAAACGATTTACACATGATCAGGGAGATTCATACGTTGATGCAGTATCCTCAACACATAAATATGGGAATTCTTGATTTGATAGACCAGAACATGTTTTCTGACGTTAAAGCAGCGATGGTCTTCAGGTAGTAGAGTATGGCGATACCCAAGGAAGGGATTGTCTTTCACCACACCCAAGGCGTGAGAAAGGGAGGCATCGTATTCTTGCAGTTTTTTCTCACCCCATTCCTGGACGGTGTAGACCAGAATATCGATAAAATCGCTTTCTGCTTCTTGAGTAAGAGATAGAGTGTATTTATTCGGGGAGGACATCAGACTTGGGCTTGTGTCCTTCCTGAATTTTCCGTGTGGCGGTTTGCCGAAGTTCGTTTAACACTTCCGGTGTGAGTTCCCGGTGCTGCCCGCTGGCGACCTGATCCTGTCCGACCTTGATCGCCGAGAGAAACTGGTTTTTGCGTTCGTCTTCCTCGCGCATGTGCCGGACGGCATCACGGACCAGCTCGGTTTCGTTCATGTAAAAACCAGCTTCGACCTTGGCTTTGATGTAGTGTTCATCTACGTCTGGAAATCTGATATTCATAGCAATACCCTCCATAGGATACGATAATAATCATAATACATGCCTAATTATAGCATGATTAAGGTATATAGTGAAGGAAAATAGAATTTCTTGCTAATGAATGGTCCCTGATCTCTGGATAGCCAATGAAGAGGCTCTCCTAAGCATCTGATTCAGAAGTTAAACTTACCCAAAGTTAGGTCAACAGCGGTTCAGATGGGGCCAATTTGAGTTCACCCTTCCAGTGGAATTGATTTGTTGCCGTTTCCGGTAAGGATTACCGCAAGATGTGTGTTGTACTACAACACATCTTGGCAAGGGAGACGCTGCGCTCTCCCGTTGCATCCCTCTCGGCTTCGCTTCGCGACTGGGCGCTGCCCAGACCCGACACAACCCAGCTACCCCTCCATTTGTTCTTACTGAAACAACAATGGACTCATAATATTACAAGGGGTAACATGCAACTTCAGCAAAAATTAAGCCATTGGGCACCTTTCTCCAACCCTAAGGACTGGACAGACCAAGCTATGACTTCTGATCCAAAACCAAAACCCTCTCCTCAACCTCCCTCCGAAGGCGGTTCAAACATCCAGTTCATTAAGGGTGCCGAATATGTGGGCTTAGAGCGCTCTGTGGTCCCTCAATCAGAAGCCAACGACAATTTAGTTAATAAAATCCGCGAAAGTCTTTCAGAAGCAATGGGAGCTAAGAATGTTGCATTCCTTTTAGGAGCGGGTTGCTCTTCTCTTTTGGATGGAGATCAGAACCAGGTCGGTATTCCCACGATGAAACCATTAGCGAAAGAGTTTTCGGAAACCACTGGAGGACGTGGGAATAAGATTTTTTTAAATGCCACTGAAAAAAGAGTATTAAAGGAATCATTGGGTTTGAAGGTTGAGGACGTTCCATATTGTGACAATCTTGAAACCCTTATGGAAGCATTATATAGCTGGAAATTTTCATTAGGGGCTAGTCCACAAAATCGTCACAAAAGCCAATTCCGTACTGTTGAGAAGGCTATTCTGAAAGTAAAACGATTTCTTTTTGAGAGGTGTTCCAAAGGATCTTTTTCAGCAGGGGACCAAAGTGTACAAAATCTTTATGAATCATTTTATAGAAAACTAATCTATCGAGATCGTTCATTACCTAGACCTTGGATTTTTACAACAAATTACGATCTGTTTAATGAAACAGCGATGGATCGTCTTGGCTTGCCTTACTCAAATGGATTTATTGGTACTGTTGAAAGACGATTCAATCCTTCAGTGTTTCGCTATGCTTTGGCAGAACAGCTTGATGTTACAAGTCGAAAGTGGTCGGCAGTTGATGGATTTGCATATTTGGGTAAGTTGCATGGATCAATAAGCTGGGTTGAGGATCGACAAGGCTTATTCCCAATAAGGGAATTACAGAAGATAGACGAAAACTTTGAATCCCTTATGATTTATCCCACGCCAGCAAAACAAGCTTTTAGTTTTTCATCTCCTTACTCCGATCTCTTTAGAGAGTTTCAAGCACGTATTGTCCAGGAGCAAAGTGTTCTTTTTGTAATTGGGTATGGTTTTGGTGACGAGCACATTAACAACATAATATTTCAGGCATTAACGGTACCTACGTTTCGTCTTATTGTGCTCGCTGATCCGGAAACCGGTTGAGAGATTTCAAAACTGAGGGCATTGGAAGACCCAAGAATATGGATCGTAGGAGGTTTCGACCCAACGACAAATCATAAAACCCACTATTTTGATTATTTTGTTGAAAATTTAATGCCCGAATTACCCGGTGATCAGGTGGATATAGCTGTGAAAAAAGTTCTAAATCGTCTTATGGGACGTGACAATTCTGCAGGAGGAGACCAAAAAACCACCAATGACTCCTGATGACAAAAAAAGAACCATAGGAAAGGTAATAAACGTTTCCGCAGATAAATTCATTATTGAGCTCCAGGGTGGGACAGATAGTTTCACTGTTGTTGGGTTTGATGATATTCATTATGTAGCTCGGTTAGGGTCTTTTCTAATGATTCCTATACATACTGAATATGTAGTCGCAGAGATTGTAGGTCTCTGGGAGAAAGACCCTACAACAAAAAAAGACCAGGACCGGAGTTCTGATCTGGATAAAGCATCTTCTGCCAAATTTCTTGATGTAGTTCCCGTAGGAATGTTGCCTCGCGACGGGAAGGGAAAGTTTCGTTTTGGAGTTTCAACCTTTCCTTCGCTTTACGCAGATGCTCTGTATGCGCTTGATCAAGAACTAGACAGAATATTTGACGTGGAGTCTGCCGAAGAACCTGTATTGATTCAAGATCAAGGTTCTTCCTCTCAACCAACACGTTATAAGGCCATCAGTTTTGGAAATTCTGTTGTATTTCATGGATACGATGTGAAGGTTCGTCTTGAAGAGTTTTTTGGTGGTCATGCTGCGGTCTTGGGGAATACGGGAAGCGGGAAGTCATGTACGGTGGCGACAATACTTCAATCACTATTTGAAAAACCAAATGAATATAAGGCCAGAGGTGCGACCTTTGTAATTTTTGATGTGAATGGCGAGTACAACAATGCTTTTGAAGAATTAAAAACGAGATCAGGAATAAATATAAAAGAACTTATTCTCGATGGCACTGCGGATGAAGGTAAATTTCGATTGCCGCATTGGTTTCTAGATCAATCAGAATGGGAATTGCTTTTGCAGGCCAGTGAGAGGACCCAAATTCCGGTCTTAAGAACGGCACTTGGACTTACTTCCTTTCTGCAAAAAACTAAAGAGAACGAGGAAGTTAGAGAACACTTTTTAGCAAAGTGTTTATGGGAGTGTTACCAAGGGGCAAGCGGTGATTCACCTCTTTCTAAAAAGCAAAGAATTCTCACTCTTTTAGATAAATACGGAACCACCTCTCTTAATAGAAGCATTTGTAATTTTAATAGGTTTGGGGATTTTGATACTGACCAAGCAAGGGAGGCTTTTTTAACTGCTATAAAACCTAAAATAAAGGACGATATTACGTTGCCTTCTTATATAGGCAACTCTTTTAAATTTTCCGATCTTATTGAATGCATCGAGTTCGCCATTCTTTATGAAGAGGCTCATGGGAATCGCCAGATTCGTGATTACTGCGCTTCCATGATAACTCGTCTGCATTCACTATCCGATAGGCGAGAGTTTGATTTCTTAAAGTCTGAAACTGAACTGGCTCTTACAAAAGATGATTTTCTAAGGGAAATCTTGGGCATTTCCCAAGAAAACAATTTAAAAAATCAAGATCAAATAATAATCTTAAACATGAACTCTGTTGATGACGAGGTTGTGGAATTAGTCTCAGCAGTAATAGCGAGAATGGTTTTTTGGAAGTTGCGTCGTGCTGAACATCGTAATTCATTTCCGGTTCATTTTATTCTAGAAGAGGCCCATCGTTATATTGCAGAAAAACCTTCGAAATATGCAGTTGAGGCAAGTAGAATATTTGAGCGTGTTGCAAAGGAAGGTAGGAAGTATGGGGTTTTTCTGCTTGTAGCGTCGCAACGGCCAAGTGAATTATCTAGAACAGTCCTTTCGCAATGCTCCAATTTTGTGGTTCACCGAATACAAAATCCAGAAGACCTAACTCATATAAGACAGATGACCCCTTTTATATCCGACGCAGTCTTGAAAAGATTGCCATCACTCCCCAAACAGCATGCTCTTGTTTTTGGAAACGCTGTTAATCTTCCTACCACGTTCAAAGTTCGAAATGCTGATCCTGTTCCGCTAAGCCATGATACAAAGATTCGTGATCTTTGGTTCAGGAAAACGGATCAACCCAAGAAATTGCCTTCGCCTGACGAGCAGGCTATGGATACACCTCAAGACACAGCAGTCAGTGCACCTGTCCGGGTAGTAAAATAAAACTTTCGCTATGCCATATATTTGCAACAAGAAGACAGGATGATTGTAGTTTCTATAATTGTCCTGTCAGGTGTTAGAGGGTAAGTAATCTATTGGGGAGCCCAAAAGAACCTTGTTCCAGTCTTCAAGAATATGAAATAATTGGTTCGAATCCTCCCGGGCGCGCCACTTTCCTCTTCAACATTCACTGTCCTGAATGTCTTCTCTGCAATTTCCTCATGTATGGGTCCCGCGGCCAGTTTGACGAAAATCAGTGAATTCCGTTCTTCCCAGTTAATTTTGTGGTTCAGATGACCGAAGTGAGTAAAAAAGGCACATCTCTATGCTCACGGTCAAGGAACATTTTCTTCAAGACACCAAAATTCTCGAACTGACCGGGCGGTTTGAATTTCGGTCCAAGGTCGGCTTGGAGGTAGCTATTCTCGGTGCCCAGGAAATTGGGTGTCGACATATCATCCTCAATTTTTCAAATATTACTTGGATTGATTCCGTTGGGTTGGGGCAAATGTTTTTATGGTACCACCGGATGAAGCCCGTGGGTATTCGGCTGAGTATCGTGAGTCCTCAGACTCCGGTTCGAGAATTGCTCGAACACGCCAATCTTCCCGAAGTAGTGCCAGTGTATCAGACCGAGGAAGAGGCGGTGGCAGGGTACCAACTCGCTTCCCTTTCCCCTACTTAAAGCTTCCCTTTCTCGGTTTCGCTTGAGGTCATTCCCAATAGAATACGTCAAGGCATTAATGAGGGAAGGGCAAACGCCTAGAGGTAAAAGTTGGAACAAGAAATGTCAACGAAAAAATAACGATGACGTTTCTCGCCTTTGTGGGTGGAGAGGGATTGGGTGGGGTTAGGATGTTTGCCGTACGCTTATTTATACCGGCGATCAAATTCCTTGGTCACTTCTCTGGTCAGATCTAAGCCGTCCCGGCTGTAGAGAACAATCTTCAGTGTGGTTTCACTACCTTTGTCGATGACGACGTCAAATCCATGTCGTTTCGCGACGATACTCGTTGCAGTTTGAATTTTTTTCATATATTCCTGCACGAGTTCTTTTTGTTTTTGATTGAGTTCGACCTGAAATTCCTGTCCCCGCTTTTGAAAGCTTTGAAGTTTTCGCCCGAATTGTTCTTGTTTCACCTTGAGCTCTTCTTTGCTCAACGAACTCTGTTTAGCCTTCAGGTCATTTTGAAGCTTTTCTAATTCCTTTTGATCGTTCTTGAGCAATGATTCTCTTGCCTGGGCATGCTCTTTGAGCGTGGCAAGGGCCCGACTTCCAGCTTTGGATTTTTCAATGACCGCTTGTGGGTCAATGACGCCAACCCTGAATGAACGCGATTTTTTGGAGGCCGCAAAACCTTCTTGACTACCAATCAGGCCAATAACGCCTAGGCTGAGAATGACTGCAAAAATGAAGTAAGTGTTCCATCGAATTCCGAGCATCGTGTTCATACTTTCTTCCTTCACGTGTACAAAAAGTTTCTGAATGTGTTGTGAGTAGTTTGCCCAATTTTGTGAAAAACACTGTTTGAGCAGATAAACTTAATGAGATTATCGAGTGTAACTCGAGGTGTCAAGGGTTCTGGGTCTACATAAGGAGATAAGTGTCATTGCCAGAGCGCTCTTGGTAGGATTATTGATGAATAGAGTACATGTTAGAGGATTCATTAGGCAAAAATATGTTGACGGATGATCAGCCTCTTCAGGTGGTGTGCTTCGGCGATAGTTTGACGCTCGGCTATCAATCTCCCTCCTTGGATAATGTCACGGGTGCGGCAACGCCTTATGGGGAATGGTTACAGCAATGGATGGGACCACGGGGTGCCGTCAGCATTCGTGGAATATGTGGGGAGACGACCAAGGAGATGCTCGGGCGTTATACCCATGATGTGTTACACACAGGTGCTCACTGTGTGATTATTCTTGGAGGGACGAATGATCTTGGATGGGGAGTTGGCCCAGACCAGATCTTGACGAATTTATCGCTCTTGTATGCTCAAGCTTTGGACAAAGGCATCCAGCCGGTGGCGGTTACTGTTCCCTCTATTGGTCGGCTCTCTCCCTCCACGCCCTTGGATGCTCAAGAAGAGCATTACCTCAAAGAGGCCGTGAAAGTTCGGGTCAGGTTGAATCAAGGGATCCAAGACCTCTCCTATCAATGGCAACTTCCGCTCATCGATTTCTTTATTCGGACTTCTGAAGGGCCCTTACGTTTTTTGGCGACAGAATTTTCAAATGACGGACTGCACTTAACGACCGCAGGGTATGCCAAGCTTGCTGAAATGGTTTGGGAGCAGGTCCTCCTTCCGGTCTTCGAGTCGTCCGGCCCTCAAGAAGAGGCTCAATCGTGAAGGGTGGCCTCGGGGTGTCTTGCCCTGGGGCTCCCTTGAACTTCCGGGGGAGGATCATTGAAGGCAGGGATCTACGATCTACGGGTGTTGGTCAAGAAGATGCGCTGGACGGCGACTGACCTGAACTCGAGGAACTCGTGCTGGATGAGGATGTACTCCCAGAGGAAGTTTCGGAAGAGGATGTAGCGGATGAGTTCGAGTCTTGTCCTGAGGAAGCGGTACCGGCTCCTTTGTCTCCAGTCGATCCTTCCCCTTTCACTTCTGTGGGTTTTCCCTTATTTTCAGATTTGGTGCCAGGCTCTTTTAATTTATCCGAATAGTCCGTTACATACCATCCGGTGCCCTTAAACATGATTGCCGGGGCAGAAATGATTTTGGTAACCGGTTGGGCTTTGGAACAGGAAAACTGATCGCAGGTTTTAATGGGTGGGTCGGAAAAACTTTGTTTGATTTCAAATCGTTCACCACATTCGGTACATTCGTATTCATAGATGGGCACCAGACACCTCCCCGGTCATAACTGCATCTTGGAAACGACGAAGTCTATCAATCTTTAGATAAATCATTCCTATTGAAAGTCAAGTGGCGAAGGCTTGCTTCGTCCCTTGCATCATGTTTTGTTGCCGTAGGCCTCATACCTGTAGGTATCGATAATATCTTATGAAAGTTGGGAAAGGGCCTGTTTTATGCGGGCAAGGCCTTGTTCGATGGTTTCTAGGGTTCCGGTATAGGAAAATCGAAGATTGGTTGTACTCCCAAAAGGTTCACCCGGCACACAAGCGACGTTGGCTTCTTTCAAGAAGAATTGAGCCACATCCATGGGGGTAGAAAGGCTCGTATTTTTGAAAGTTTTCCCGAAGAGCTGTGCCACATTGGGAAACGCATAGAATGCGCCGGCCGGTGTGGGGCAGTGGATGCCGGGAAGGGAATTGAGCCCATGGACGATGGCTTGGCGACGGGTATCGAGTTCCTTTTGCATATGTTGGATAAAGGGTTGGCCAAATCGTAACGCTCCGACGGCACCTTTCTGGGCGATGGAGGTGGGGTTTGAGGTACTTTGACTTTGCAGATTACCCATGGCGGTGATTAACCATTCCGGGCCTGCCGCGTACCCGATTCGCCATCCGGTCATGGAGTAGGTTTTTGAGACGCCATTGACGAGGAGGACACGTTCGCGGATGTTTTCCCCGAGTGAGGCGATGCTCCAGTGTGTATGACCATCGTAAATCATTTTTTCATAAATCTCATCGGACACGACGAGAAGATCATGCTTCAAAGCAAGGTTGGCCACTCCTAATAGGGTATCTTTGGCATACATGCTCCCGGTGGGATTACAGGGTGAGTTGAGAATGATGGCTTTCGTGCGTTCGGTAATGGTTTGTTCGAGAGCATTCAGGTCGATCGAATAGCCTTCAGCTTCGTTGGTAGGGAGAAAGACCGGTTTGGCATCAGCGACCAAAATTTGTTCTGGATAGGACACCCAATAGGGAACCGGAATGATCACTTCATCTCCTGCTTCAAACAAGGCTAAGGCCAGGTTGAAGAGGGTATGTTTGGCTCCACAGGACACCAGGATATTCGAACGGGAATACTGCAGCCCCTGATCATTTTGAAACTTATCGATAATCGCATCCTTTAATTCATCAATCCCGTTGACCGCGGTATACTTCGTAAATCCAGCCTGAAGGGCTTCATAGGCGGCCTCTTTGGCGACATCAGGGGAGTCGAAAGAGGGTTCCCCGGCCGTAAAGTCAAAGACTTCTTGCCCCTGAGCTTTGAGAGCCTTGACCGTCGCTGATAATTGCAGGGTAGGGGACGGGGTAATCCGACTGGTTCGACTGGCGAGTTTCATCATGTTCCTTTAGAAAGACGGGATTGTAAGCGATGGGCGACTTCAGGGTGAAGGAAATCTTGAAGTGGGCCCCCAAGGGATGCGACTTCCTTAACCATGCTGGATGTCAAATACGAATATTCTTCACTGGCCATCAAAAAAACCGTCTCAAGGTTGGAGTCCAGTTTACGATTGAGGAGGGCCATTTGAAATTCGTGCTCAAAGTCTGAGACGGCTCGAAGTCCACGAATGATGGCCTGAGCGCCCCGTTCACGGACGTATTGCACCAGTAATCCATCGAAAGGCTCAACTTCGACTCCGGGCAAATCCTTGGTGGCAATCTTTGCGAGTTCGACTCGTTCTTTCAGGTCAAATAAGGGAATTTTTCTCGGATTGGGAGCGACGGCCACGATGACCTTATTCACCAGACGAAGACTGCGGGCAATGACGTCGGTATGGCCACGGGTTAAGGGATCAAACGTCCCTGGGTATATGCCAATCGTCATGGCTCGTTATCCTCAGAAGGCGTTGGATCGGGCTGAAAAAAGGATAAAGAGGAGTGCCCGTACCGGGTGGTCCGATAATGTTTCCACGACCCTATCCATGGAATGATCTGGAAGTTTGAGCGATGTTCGAAGACGATGGTCCCCTGTGGTGCCATGAGATCAGCCTTTTCGATGGTGGTCAATACGCGTTGAATGTCCGGAATTCGATAGGGAGGATCAATGTATACGACATCAAAGGGACGATATCGTAACAAATTACGGTTCTGTATGGCGAGCAAGACATCCTCATTGAAGATGGAGGCTGAGGAATCGATTCCCCAGGTATTGAGTATCTTTTCAATTGCCGTTCCGGCTGTTACATTATGCTCCACAAACACGACGTGTGCTGCCCCTCGACTAAGGGCTTCAAGCCCTATCGCTCCCGTACCGGCGAACAAATCCAGTAGTGCTGCCCCTCTGACTTTTTGAGCCAGGATTGAAAAGAGTGCTTCCCGTGCCCGTTCAGATGTCGGACGAATGTCTGTCCCTGGAAAGGTCGGAATCTTTCGTCCTTTGAGGCTCCCAGAGATGATGCGAATTGAGGTCGGTTTCATGGGCATCGGCCACGATATCATAGGGAGGAGGATCCGACCAATGCACGTGGTAGAAGGGTTGAGGAGGGGGTAAGGCTACTGATCATGTCCCACGGCATTCTCCATTGGCCTGAAGAGGAACGTCCGCGTGAGTTACTCCTTCGGTATGGCGCATCGAGGTTATCCGATGCCCAACTCTTAGGGATCCTGTTGCGGGTTGGACGGCCCCAATCTTCCGCCGTTGATGTAGGAAGAGATTTGCTGGTTCGTTTAGAGGGGTTACGAGGATTGGCCAATCGGAGCGTGGAAGAGCTGTGTGGGATTCCGGGGATTGGGCGGGCAAAGGCGGCTCAAATTTTAGCGGCGGTGGAGTTGGGCAAACGAGCTCTGGCGACCCCTTTGGCTATTGGAGGAACCATTCGTGGGAGTCAGGATATCTTTGCGCATTTTTATCCACGAGTGAGGGACCTGCGGCACGAAATGTTTATGGTGGTGTTGTTAGATGCGAAGCATCGAATCATACAGGATGTGCCCATCTCCAAGGGGAGCCTGACTGTCAGTATTGTCCACCCGCGAGAAGTCTTCAACCAGGCGATCCGAGAATCTGCCGCCTCCATTATTTTTGTCCATAATCATCCTAGCGGGGATGCCCAGGCTAGTGAGGAAGATCATGTGCTGACCCAACGATTGGTCGAAGCCGGTGAGATTTTAGGCATTCGTGTCCTGGATCATATCATCATCGGGGATGGGACCTATGTGAGCTTTGCCGACCAAGGGTGGATCGGTACGACCTAATAGATTTCCGACTGCCAGGAATGGTCTCTCTCCCCTTTTGGGCATTCAGGCAAAACCTCAACATTTCATAGGGTTGTGCTCATGTGACCCTTAGCCTTGAGTAGCTTTTCTCGAGAATTTCATGGTACAAATACTGAGATTAGGGATTATTCTTACTTTCCTGAGATAGCCCTTACTTGGGAGAAAAGTGTGTCATGAGTGAAATCTCGCAAAAAGAAGTTGAACATGTGGCAAAATTAGCCCAACTGGAACTTTCGGACCAAGAAAAAGACCTCTTTGCCGGCCAATTGAGTCAGATCCTCACCTATGTCGAGCAATTGCAGGAAGTGGAAACGGCAGGGATTCCCCCGACGGCATCGGTGGCCCAACCGGATACCATTTTGAGAGAGGATATTCCTCAAGAGCCACTCACGAATGAGCAAGCCTTGGCGAATGCGCCTCAAGCCGAGGAGGGGTTTTTTGTGGTTCCGAAGATTATTTCCAAATAGGTGCCAAATTAGGTGGAGTTGATTTCATACTTGTGGTGTTAAGAGGTTTCTCAATTCATTCATAAGATAAATTTTGTAGAACGAGAGGTTTGTGATGTATCGGCAATTATTGCGATCAAAAATTCATCGAGCGACGGTTACCGATTCCAATCTGGAATATGAAGGGAGTCTCACCATTGACGAAGAACTGATGGATCAAGCTGGGATTTTACCCTATGAAATGGTGATGGTCTCGAATCTCAACAATGGAGAGCGGTTTTCGACCTATGTCCTCCCCGGCATCAGAGGAAAAGGGGATATCGTTCTGAACGGCCCCACCGCCCGAAAAGGCGTCACCGGCGATAAGATTATCATTTTTTGCTATGAGTTTTTCAATGAGGAGGAAGCCAAAGGGCACAATCCTAAAGTCATTCAGGTTGATGCACAGAATAAAAGCCTGTGATTCCGTCATTAATCGATTTGTCCCATCTATACTCGGCATTCTTTCCTGTATCACCATCATTGGCTGTCATGTGAACCATGTCTCTTTTTAAGTTGTCGTTACAAGAACTGCAGGATTTGTTCACGAGTGGAGAAATTAGTGCGAAGGAAATTGCTCGCTCGTATGCCCTGAGGATTAGCCAGGTGGAACCCAAGGTTAAAGCCTATATTTCCCTCACACCGAAGGAAGAATTACTCGAGGAAGCCTCGCGTATTGATGAGAGCCTGAAAGAGTGGCGAAAGACCCAACCCTTAATGGCGATGCCCCTCGGGGTTAAAGATAACATCTGTACGGAAGGGGTTCGAACGACCTGCGGTTCTCGGATGTTAGAGCAGTTTGTTCCCCCCTATGATGCGACGGTGATGACCCGAATTCGTTCTCACCGGCCATTGGTATTGGGGAAGACCAATTTGGATGAGTTTGCCATGGGGTCCTCCACGGAGCATTCCGCCTTTGGACCTTCCCGGAATCCCTGGAATCAGAAATATATCCCCGGCGGGTCGAGTGGAGGGTCCGCTGCCGCCGTAGCCGCTGATGAATGTGTCGCGGCTCTCGGGTCTGATACGGGCGGTTCTATCCGGCAACCGGCTGCTTGTTGTGGGGTGGTAGGTCTGAAGCCGACCTATGGACGGGTTTCTCGCTATGGCCTCGTCGCCTTTGCCTCTTCCTTGGATCAGATCGGTCCTGTGACCAAGACGGTGACCGATGCAGCACTCCTGCTCAATGTGTTGTCAGGGCATGACCCGTTGGATTCCACCTCGGCGCATCAAGAAGTGCCTGACTTTACCAAGGCGATGAAAAAGAAGGATGTGAAAAAGTTTACCTTGGGAGTCCCTCAGGAATATTTTGCCGAAGGACTTGATTCGGAAGTTGGGGAGAAGATTCTAGATGCCATTCAGGTCTTTGAAGGTTTAGGCGGAATGATTCAAGAAGTGAGTTTGCCGGGCACATCCTCTGCCATCGCGACCTACTATCTCATCGCGACTGCCGAAGCCAGTTCC
This sequence comes from Nitrospirales bacterium, assembly GCA_965223275.1. Taxonomy (GTDB): domain Bacteria; phylum Nitrospirota; class Nitrospiria; order Nitrospirales; family UBA8639; genus Nitrospira_E. Next base: position 157,262 of record OZ244992.1, on the reverse strand, counting down.
AATCTTGCTCGGTACGATGGAGTAAAATTCGGGTTTCGGGCGAAAGAATCATCTGAACTGGCTGCGATGTACCATGCGACGCGATCACAGGGATTCGGTCTGGAAGTGAAGCGGCGAATCATGTTGGGGACGTATGCGTTAAGTGCCGGCTATTATGATGCCTACTATGGGAAAGCTCAGACGGTGCGGACGATGATTCAGCGGGATTTTGAGTCGGTATTTCAAGAGGTGGATTTATTGGTCAGTCCCGTGATGCCCACTCCGGCGTTTCAACTCGGAGAGCGGTTGGAGGATCCCTTGCAAATGTATTTATCGGATATTTTTACGATCCCGGCAAGCTTGGCAGGTCTTCCCGCCATTTCTCTTCCTTGTGGCCTGACAAAAAAGGGATTGCCGGTTGGCTTGCAAATAATGGGAAAACCGTTCGATGAACATTCCGTGTTGCGGGCCGCGTATGCCTATGAGCAAGCGACAAATTGGCGGGCAAAACGACCGGTAATCCGAACATGAAAGGATAACCAGGCATGGTGGATTTGGCATTGATCATCATCGCGGTCGCTATCGTCTGTTTAGTGGCCTATCTTGTCCCGATGATTCTTCAGGTGAAGCGAACGGTGGGACAATCGGAGCGGTTACTCATACGGTTAAATCATGAATTGCCCGGTCTCTTAAAAGACATCAAGGGGACCAATGAAAACATTCGGGCGATTACCGATCAAGCCAAAGTCAGCGTGGATCGGGCGACGGTGTTTTTAAACGCCGTCGGAGATGTCGGTCAGACGGTGAATCAAGTGCATCAAACCGTTCGAGGGAAAGGGGGGAGTTTTCTCGTGGGGCTTACGAGTTTACTCGCGGGCTTCAAAGCTATGACCTCTACGATGAAACAACGGGTCCATAAAGACAAAGAAGAAGGAGGGTCAACTTATGGGGAATAATCATTCGGGTGCTTCAGCAGGATCGGTTGCATTGGCGTTTTTGAGTGGAGCCTTGTTGGGAGCCGTCACCGCGATTATGCTGGCTCCCCAACCTGGTCGAGAATCACGAGATCGGATTACCGGCTATGCTCGGAGGACTGGGGAAGATTTATTGGACATGAAAGACCGGGCGACGGATGCCGTCGAAGAGATGATGGGTCGAGGACGAGAGCTGGTGGATGAAGTGTCCTGTGCGGTAAAGGAAGCCTTGGAAGCCGGCAGAGATGCCATGCGACGCGAGCGGGAGATGAACTCCCTCGACTAGCTACCATGTCATGAGGTCCTAAGCGTTCACCTGCCAGTCTTATGAACTTTGATGTCGTCATTGGGGTTGAGGTCCATGCTCAACTCCGAACACACACGAAACTTTTCTGCGGATGCCAGACCTCCTTCGGGTTGCCTCCGAATACTCAGGTGTGTCCTACCTGCTTGGGGTTACCGGGCAGTTTGCCTGTCCTCAATGCCCAAGCGGTCAACTTGGCGATTCGTACGGGGCTTGCCTTGAATTGTGACATAACTCCGACCAATCAATTTTCCCGAAAGAATTATTTTTATCCAGACTTACCTAAAGGGTATCAGATTTCTCAGTATGACCAGCCTATTTGTGGCCTCGGTTCGCTGGAGATTGTCGTTGATGGTCAGAAAAAACGTGTACGGATTCGTCGGGCGCATCTTGAGGAAGACGCCGGGAAAAACATTCATCAGGAGCGTGGTGAAGGGAGCCGGGTTGATCTGAATCGTGCGGGAACGCCCTTGTTAGAAATCGTCACGGAACCTGACCTGCATTCTTCTGAAGAGGTGGATGCTTATTTAAAGGCTCTCCGAGATTTATTAATGTATCTAGACGTGTGTGACGGAAACATGGAACAGGGGAGTTTCCGTTGTGAGCCCAATGTCTCATTGAAACCGGAAGGGTCTGACACCTTAGGAACGAAGGTTGAATTGAAGAATATCAATTCTTTCCGGTTTGCCAAAGATGCGGTGGAGTATGAAATTCTTCGACAGCAAGAGGTGTTGAGAGAAGGTGGTACGGTTCAACAAGAAACCCGGTTGTGGGATGTGGAAAAAGGGCAAACGGCTGTCATGCGCAGCAAGGAGGAAGCGCATGATTATCGGTATTTCCCGGATCCAGACTTGTTGCTGGTCAAGGTTGAGGACGAGCATATTCAAAACATTCGAGGAACGATCCCGGAATTGCCCGAGGCCAGACTCAGGCGCTTTCTAACTGACTATGAACTGCCAGAATATGATGCTCGAATCCTGACTGATTCAAAAGAGGTTGCCGATTATTTTGAGGCCTGTGTGAAGCAATTTGCCCAGCCCAAAACCGTGAGTAATTGGGTTATGGGGGAGTTGTTGAGGGAATGGAATGCCAGTGGCATCTCTCCAGAGAATTCCCCAGTGTCACCTGAAGGGCTCGTGCAATTATTAGAATTGGTTGATGGCGGTGTTGTCAGCCTGAAGGTGGCACGAGAGATATTCCCTGAACTCTATGCGAGTGGGAAGCCCCCTCAAGTGTTAATTGAGGAAAAAGGGTTGACGCAGATGTCGGATGAAGGCCAATTGGCCAACCTTATTGATGAGGTATTGGAGAAGCATCCCAATCAGGTTGAGCAGTATCGTGGAGGGAAACATGCCGTCTTGGGGTTTTTCGTGGGGCAAGTGATGAAAGCCTCACAGGGAAAAGCCAATCCCGGAAAAGTCAACGAATTATTAAAAAGCCGATTGTCATCTTGATCTAAGAGGAAACCCGCGGTACAAATCAAGACAGAGCTTTTTGCATTTCTTTAGGCAAGGATACGGAAGCCAATGAGTGAAATTTCTGACATTAAAGGACGAATGATTCTGGATTCTAGAGGGAATCCAACGGTGGAGGTTGATGTTCGGTTAAGTAATGGAATCGTCGGTCGAGCTGCCGTTCCCTCCGGAGCCTCAACGGGTACGCGAGAAGCGCTGGAACTTCGGGATGGAGACAAGAAACGATGGTTGGGGAAGGGTGTGTCCAAAGCCCTAGCTGGCATTGAAAAACGAATGGCCCCGGTTCTCAGGGGAATGGATGTTCAGGATCAAGTTGGCATCGATACTCGCCTTATTCAGCTGGATGGGACAAAAGGCAAAACCCGCCTTGGCGCCAACGCGACCTTAGGCGTGTCCCTTGCGGTCGCCAAAGCTGCTGCCGGAGAACTGCAGCTTCCCTTGTATCGACATATTGGTGGTCTGTCAGGGAGAGAATTGCCCGTACCCATGATGAACATTATCAATGGGGGAGCTCATGCAGACAATGGATTAGATCTGCAGGAATTTATGATTATGCCCGTAGGGGCTCCGTCTTTTGGCGAAGCTCTCCGAATGGGAACAGAAATTTTTCATCAACTAAAAGGAATTCTGAAGGCAAAAGGATTGAGTACCGCTGTGGGTGATGAAGGCGGATTCGCCCCGGCCGTCCGATCGAATGAGGAGGCCCTCGACTGTATTCTGCAAGCCATTGATCGAGCTGGGTATCGACCGGATCGTGATGTGGTGTTGGCTCTCGATGCGGCCGCCAGTGAATTTTTTGAGAAAAAAGGCTATAAACTTCGCTCTGAAACACAAGGGAAATTATCGTCCGGTGACATGGTGGAGTATTACCAAACACTGGTCAAGCAATATCCCATCGTATCCATTGAGGATGGCTTGCACGAGAGTGATTGGAAAGGGTGGGCTCACCTCACGGAGAGACTCGGGAATCGAGTACAGTTGGTCGGTGACGATCTGTTCGTGACCAACGTAGAATTTTTGGGAAGAGGTATTCGTGAAGGGATTGGGAATGCCATCCTGATTAAAGTCAATCAAATTGGAACCTTGACTGAGACCCTTCAGGCTATACGGATGGCTCAAGATGCCGGATTTGGTGTCATTGTGTCTCATCGTTCTGGGGAAACTGAAGATACCACCATTGCCGACCTTGCGGTGGGGACCAATGCGGGTCAAATCAAGACGGGATCCCTTTCACGAACGGATCGGCTTGCCAAATATAATCAATTACTTCGAATCGAAGAAGAATTAGGTTCCGCCGCACTCTATCGTGGACGGGCAGTCCTTCCAGGTTCTTGAGAGGGTATGGCCATGCGGACCAATCACAAAAAGCGGAAAAAAGAAGGGTTTTGGGGAGATTTTTTTGAGCGGTTGCCCTTTGTGGGTGCGTTTCTCCTTATGAGCGTATTGGCAGGGACGATGTTGTTCAGTGCAGATGGGTTGCCGCTGTATTTTTCCATGCGAGATTCCAAGCAGCACCTTGAGGATCGGATTCAGCAATTAGAATTTATCAATGCTTCCATGAAAAATGACATCGCTCGCATTCAACGAGATCCGGAGCGTTTAGAGGAACTAGCTCGCAATCGATTAGGAATGGTGCGGCGTGGAGAAAAAGTGTATCAGTTCGTGGAGCCGCCTTCTTCCTCCATTACGGCCAAACCCTAAGGGTCGTTGGTCGCCCGTCTGGCGTGTACCATTCTCGCATCGTTCCTGTCTAACCGCCGACTCCTTCCATGAGTGTTTCATGAAGTTTGGTCAACTCACCATCGTCGGTCGCCCTAATGTGGGAAAATCAACCTTGTTGAATGCCTTGGTGCGTGAAAAAGTGGCCATTGTGTCCGATAAACCTCAAACCACGAGGAATCCTATTCTCGGGGTCGGACATTATCCTGAAGGACAATTGGTTGTCGTCGATACTCCGGGTCTTCATACGCCCCACTATCGCCTTAATACGAAAATGGTGCAATCAGCCTTGGGGGTGTTACCCGAGTCTGATCTCGTGTATGTGATGGTTGATGCTCAAGTCCCACCAGGACCTGGGGATCGGCAAGTGGTGGATGAAGTGATTCGAGCTCATGAAACTCAACCGTTTCGAGGAGTATTTTTACTATTGAATAAAGTCGATGCGATCGCCAAATCCCGTCTGCTTCCCCTTATTGATCAATACCGGACGTGGTTCTCCTGGACGGAAATCTTTCCCCTTTCTGCTCAATCCGGGTTAAATGTCACGAAGCTTGTCGAATTAAGTTTTGGATGCCTCCCTGAGTCTTCGACGCCACTGTATGATGAGGACTTTTTGACCAATCAAAGTTTGCGTCACATGGCTGGAGAGATTGTTCGTGAACAAATTTTGGCGCTTACCTATGCAGAATTACCTTATGCCGTCGGGGTGTTGATTGAAGAATTTCAAGAAGGGGAACACGTAACGGACATTCGAGCCGTAATTCTTGTTGATAAAGCCAGTCAAAAGCGCATTGTGATTGGTAAGGGGGGGGCGAGAATTAAAGAAATTGGACAAGCGGCTCGTTTAGAGATGGAGCGACTGTTTGGGATGAAAATATTTTTACGTCTTTTTGTGAAAGTGAAAGAAGGGTGGCGGGATAATGACCCTCTCCTCTCTCAGCTGGGTTATGGGAATCTCGGATGATGGTTCCGATGGCTTCCAACCTCATTTTGATGGTTTGGGAGGTTCTTAATGCCTTTGCTTAAGCTACGGGCCGTGATTTTGCGCACCCAACGATGGGGAGATGCGGATCGTATTGTGACGATGTATTCCCGTGAATGTGGAAAAATTCGCGGAGTCGCGCGTGGGGCGCGCCGAATGAAGTCCCGATTTAGTGGAGTCTTAGAGCCATTTGGTCTGGTTGACCTCACCCTCTTTCAAAAGACCCCTGAAGCATTGGGCCACATGAGTCATATTGATCTGGTGCGAACGAATCAGGGTATTCGGGAAGATTTGGGGGCGATGGCCGCTGCAGCTCGCATGACGAGAATGGTAGAATGGATTACGGCGGATCGTGACCCAAACCCAAAAATGTTTGCGACCCTTGTCAATGGATTAGCGACCTTGGCCCCTCACTCTGACGTGGCCTTGACAACCCTGTTGTTTGAGATTCATGTTCTTGGGCATGCAGGTTTTCGGCCCCAAATCGATCACTGCACCGAATGTGGGCGCGTGTCGGATCACATGTCGGTACAGTGGTTTTCTCCCCGTTTGGGGGGTATGGTCTGTGATGAGTGTCAGCGTCGTGGAGTGGGAAAGGTCCTGGCCATCTCAAGAGGCAGCGTCGCATTTATTGAACAGGCTCGACGTTTGCCAATGGGAAGGCTGGATCGCTTGAAAGCCGGAGGGCAGGTGCGACTCGAAGTGGAAGAAGCCATCGATGCGTATGTCCATACCGTGGTCGGAAAACCGCTTCCCGTCGTTGAACATTGGTCTTTCTCTATATAACTGGAGAGGTGCTCCTTTATGATGACTGAAAAAACCTTGGAACCTCTAGACATGGAATGGATTGAAAATGGAGTCTTTTCCATTGTCTGGAATGATGGGCACCGAGGGATCTACCCCGTGAGATATTTACGGCAACATTGTCCGTGTGCGGCCTGTACCGATGAGTGGACTGGGGAGTTGCGAATAAAGCCAGACTCTATTCCTTTGCTCATTCAATTACAGGACATTGAACCGGTCGGTCGGTATGCCTTTCGCTTTTCATGGAGTGATGGACATGATACCGGAATATATTCCTTCACCTCTCTTCGTCGCATGTGTCAATGCGATATCTGTGTGCCGAATAAACCAAAAAGCAAGCAACTCCTTTAGGTCCTTGGGGGTCTGAGTTGTATCCACAATTTGTGCGCGGTCTTTGCGCAAATTGTTTGGAGAATATTGGGAATGAGCCGGGCTGGATGGCCCTAAATTTTCTCGTTGCCGGCTAGGGTACCTGAGGAAAGCGATGTGAGAGACTGGCTGGTTGAATCGTGGACAGATTCTCCAATTCCGTCTGTGCCTTCGTGGTATAGAAGGCGTACCGTGGTTCGGGATAATCCTGCAGGAGGTTTTTTAATGTCAATAAGGCCGTATTCCAGTCATCATAATCTCGAGCGGTATGGGCAAGATGAATAGAACAGGATGCAGCCATAGCCCGTGGGTCAACCGCGAGACGAGAGCTACGATGTGTCGTCAGGTTTTTTAAAAAGCGAGGAACAGGGAAAGGCGAATCATCCAAGGAAATAGGACGGGGAGCGGAAGCTAACGTTGAAAGCTCATGTTGAATTCGGGAAAGGTCTCTGCTGGTCAAGCAAGAATTATAAGACTCCCACAGTTCCAAAAAGTCGTTATTTTCCAGCGCAAGTTCCCCAGGGTTTTTCGGTTGGAGTCCTTGGCATCCAACCAAAACACCTAGGCATAGAGCTAGGGAAGCTATATGGAAAAGAGGAGTAGGCAGTGTGAAATTCATCGTAGTTCCAATCTCACGAGGTAATGTGTGAGCCGAAAAATCTTTAAGAAAATTATCTATAAGCAAGAATGATGCCTTATGTTAACTGGCCAAAACATGTTGGTTTTTTCAAGAAATGATTGGTGTGCCTCTTCTCCAGTCAGAAATGAGTTGGATTCGTGACACGATTTGTTGCATTAATGCATCAAATCAAATTACGAATTAATACGTAGTTATTAGAAGGAAGTTTTAATAGGATTTTAATTCGTAACGAGCAAGGAATTGTTTAGCGGAAGGATGGAGTCCGTACCCTTTTCCTTGTTGAATGTTGACGCGCTGGAAAAGAGGAACCAATTCTCCGGAAGGGTGAGCATACAGACCACGGAGGGGAACTGAACGGGTAGCATGCTTGATGAGGATGCAGGAATGGGGACGGATCGCCGTTAGCCATTCAGCCAATTCGTGCGGATTCCCAATTGAAGCCGATAAAAGGAGAAGTCGGGCCTGGCTTGGGCAAAGAATCAGTGTCTCCTCCCATACCACTCCACGTTCTGGGTCAGCGAGGTATTGGGATTCATCTAGGACAACGAGCCCTAACGTATGTAACCGAAGGTCAATCTCCCCACTGGCAGCATCATACAGGAGATTTCGTAGGATTTCTGTCGTCATGATCAAGAGTGGGGCATCGGCATTGTCTCGTCGATCCCCCGTGAGGATCCCTACTTGATCCTTGCCGAATATTTGAGCAAATTCCATGAACTTGGTATTGGACAGGGCTTTGAGCGGAGAGGTGTAGATGACAGTTTGATTCAAGGCAATAGCTTGTTTAATCGCTTCAATGGCGACAAAGGTCTTTCCGCTCCCTGTCGGAGCGCTGACGATGACATCCGATGAATTGAGATGAGCGACCGCTTCAGTCTGCCAAGGGTCTGGAACAAAGGGGGCGTTTTGAGGAACCCCGATGCCCTCCAGAACATCGGAAAGGCTTGGGCTTGGTTTCCTGGGATCTCCTGCATGAGTGTCCCCAAAAGATTGTTTTCGAGAAGGGATAACCTGACCTGGGGCCCTCGATTTTGAAATAGGGGAAGAACTATGAAATGGGGGCGGTTGGCGCATACTTTCTTGGGAGATGTCTTCCTCGATGACATCCCGTTGTTCTTTGGGGAGAGCGAGAATCCGGGAAATCAGACGCCGTTTACCAAGACGAAAATGACGAGGGATGCGTCCACGAGCCAAACGATGTAATTGTTTGACCGAAAGGGTTTCCAGGATATCTCGAAAAGAATTCATGGCCATGATTGTCCTTCATTTGGTTAGGGTAGCTCTTCCAGTACCTCTCGTCGCATCGTTTGCATAGCTGCAAATGCTGTATCAGCAACTCCAGGGTGCGTGGCTTTTAATCCATGGAGTTGAGAGAGGAATTCCAACGTTCTTGCCAAGAGACGATAGACATCGCCTTCGGCCATTGAGGTTGAACGGATTAATTCTGCCCAGAGTATTTCCGGTTTCCCGATCCATTTTTCTACCAGTCCTGCGACATCGGAGCGAAGAAGTGGCGGGGCTTCATAGGACCCTAGGCGATCGGTGACCAGGCGAACTTGTGCTAAGACGGAGGCTAATCCTGAACTGAGTCGCATGTACGATCCTGGACGGTCATCGTCATGTGCAATACTCGCCATCACTCCGGCCAATTGCTCTGGAGCGATGCCGGTGAATGCATCCATTCGAATGAGTTCAGTGATCAAAAGGGAATGATTGATCCGAATGAGTCTGGCCCATTCTCCGTCAGAGGTTAGCTGAAAGTTTGACGTGAGGTATCCTAATTTATGCAAGATGTCCGCTTTTTGTTGGAAACGATGCCATAAGCTGTCCTGTAATGCATGAATCGTTTTTGTCAGTTGTTGCGACTTGAGGCGTAGTTTGGAGGCTTTGGCAAAATCCTTCTTGCAGGCTGAATGAGAGGGACAGGTGGGGCAGGGAAATTCATCAGTGAGGATTCCTTCTAACATGGCTTCTTCTTCATGCCGAGTAGCCGGCATGATAGGGACCACCGGTAGCCTTGAGGGCAAGTCGGCTAAGGCTTGCTTCAAATGGGCCAACACTTTGGCAGGGCACCAAGGAGGATGTCGTAAGACCTGAAATTCATGTGTCTGATCATAGATATGGGTGACGGCATGAGCCGGACATTCCCCTATGGTTCCCTTAGCCCGGAGGATAGAGAGCATGGGGGTATTCGATCCTCGGCTGCGATATTGTCGCAGGACGACCGCGGGACCTTTCGACAACCCAATAAACCGGCCTGGGGTCAAAAACGGCAAATTGGCTAATACCGTTGGGGAGTCCGTATGCGTTGAAGGACGCCGGTGTAATTTCCGGCGCCGGGCTAAGTCGAAGATCTTCCATTGGGTGATCCAGTCGACACATTCTCTGGCGCCATAGGGCAATAACTGTGTTTTGATGTCCTCCAGGCTTTTTTCATGGATAGCCGCTCGTTGATTAAGCTGGAATTGGGCAAAGCTTTTGGCGAGAAGACCTTCAATTTGATCCAAGGAATGGGCCTTCAAGAGGTTCAAAACCATGGGGTACGATATAACGAATTGGCTATCGATCGACTCGGGAAATCCGGTTAGTCCCTTCCCTAAAACGTGGATATCAATGTATGGAGAAGGTGTGATTACGACAAAGCCGACGAGATCCTTGCCTCGTCGTCCCCCACGGCCCGCCAATTGCTGAATTTCACTGACGGTGAGATCTGAAAAATCTTGGGACTTCCTCACACTTGATTGGGTAATAACCACCGTTCGGGCGGGAAAATCGACTCCGGCTGCCAGAGTTGTTGTGGCAAATACCGCGTCCAAATATCCTTTTCGCATTAATTCCTCGATCGCAATCTTCCAGGAGGGCAAGTGTCCAGCATGATGGGCAGCGATGCCATAGTTTTGGACCACGGGGATGAGAGGATGGTTCCGAATGCTGGGGAAATCCACAGAAAATTGGGACAAAAACTTTCCGATGGCATCGGCCCTTTGTGGGGAAACGGTTGCGGAACTGCGAGTAAACGCGTCCAGGGCCTCATCACAAGCCCGGCGCGAGGTTAAAAATACGATGGCCGGGGTTAGGTGATGTTGTCGAAGGAGATGGATGAGTTCGATAGGATGAATGGCTGGAGGCATGGTAAGGAAATATTACCAAGGGGCTTTGGGAAAAAACACTATAGGCTAAGAATGAGGGAAATGAGCAGGAGAATAACATAAAAAAGAGAATGGTACCCTGAAAAGCAAAGAGTGCAAAGAGTCAACGGTAACGAATTACACCGATTTTTTTTAAGAGTTTTCAAGAGAAAGTTCGGAAAAATTTTTAAGGTCAGGTATTTTAGGCCGATAAAATCTTACAGATCATGGCGATTGAAATTATTGTACGAGGAGCTCAGGGTGCGACGGTTGTCGATTTTCATGGAAGATTAGACTTACATTCCCGATGGCATGTCAAAGCCGTGATGAACCAATGTTGTCATACCGAGCCAGAGCATCTTATTCTCAATCTCAAAGGGTTAACTTTCATTGATAGTACCGGCCTGGGATTTTTGGTGTTGTGTTCCCAGCGATATAAAGACTTGGACCGAAAGATCACTTGGGTTGAAGCCGAAGGAGTGGTCAAGGATCTCTTGAGGAGCTTGCAGATTCAAGAGTTGATACCGATTTATCAGTCAGAACAGGAAGCGTTAAGCCTTTCTTCTTCATCATAAAGGAATTGTAGCGATGTTTGTTATGGGTGTTTGGTGGTTGTTGCGACGGTGTCTTAAAAATCGAGCTTCCAACCTTCCGACAACAGTCCTCTCCTCTCACGAATAATTCTTTTGTTCGTTTCCTCCAACGTCAGTTCTCATTCGCTTTCTCTAACGTTTCCGATCTCCTGATTCACTTCCGCTTGTAGAGCTGGGGCTTTGTTTAATTGCAGCAGTTGTGTGGGGATCGCGCTCCGGTGTCCGGATAGGAAAAACGCGATCGTGCAACTGAGTAAAAGGTAGGCACTACTTTCTACCCCAAACCATTCAATCCCTAACAGGACGGCGGTAATCGGTGTGTTGATTGAGCCGGCCAGAAGACTGACAAGGCCTAAAGCCGCAAACAGACCGGGGTCCTGCTCAAAAACCCAACCAACGGCTGACCCACTCGTCGCCCCGATAAAGCATATCGGCAGAAGAATTCCACCGCTTCCTCCCGTATTAAGCGTAATGGCGGTCGTTAACATTTTTCCGAGTATAAAGGCCCAAGGAATGGCTCCTCCCTTCAGGGCTTCCTGGATGGTGGTTTTCCCCAACCCTAAAATGTGGGGAGAAACGAGCCACGCTAAACACACGATTCCAAGACCTCCAATAAGTCCTTGAAGGGGTAATGACGTGGGAAGGTAATAGGTGAGGCGCTTGCCAGCATTCAGGCACTCCACAAAGAGTAAAGACAGTAATCCGAAAATGGTGCCGGCCACCAGTGAGAGCAACAAAAGGGGAAAATCTAATGTGGGAAAGGTGGGACTTAGGAAATTCATTTCCGGCATGCCAATGTATAGGGCGGTTATTCGCCCGACCACGGCGGCGATCACTGCGGGTAAAAGTCCCTGATAAGCCAGAGATCCAACGAAGAGGGCTTCGATGCCAAAAAAGGCCCCTGCGAGTGGGGCTCCCATGACTGCCGCAAACCCGGCACTCAGCCCACAAATGACCAAGGTTTTTCGGTCTTGAGCATCCAATTGAATGAGATCGGCGATTAAGGAAGACAGTCCACTGCCAATTTGTACGCATGGCCCGACATTTCCGGCAGATCCACCCGTTCCGATCGTCAATAAAGTGGCTGAAACCTTCGCGGGAATCACGCGCCAATTAATATTCCCAGATTGAAGGTGGATGGATCGAATCACGCGTTCGACCCCTTGCCCACCGGCTTCTGGGACCAAGGCCGATGTAATCCAGGCGGAGAGGCTCAATCCCAGAGGAAGGAGGAGGAGTGCCCAGGGAAATTCGGACGTTTGCTGAATCAACGTATCCAACAAGATGACGAATCCTGTACTGGTGAGTCCAATAACCAATCCCACGCAGGCTGCAAGGATAAGCCACTTGAGGATATGAACGAACAAGATCGCTTCTTCATTGATGTGTCGGTGCATCATCTTCCCTTTTTCGAACCTTACCAAGGTTCAGAGCTTAACGGTAGCATCAAGGGTTGTCGTTAGTGACCTTCCTCCATGACTATGGCCGAATCATTGTCTGCTAGCTCCGATGTGGTAACTGGAGTATGATCCCAGGGCCAACACTTTGGGGTGTTGTCCTGAAATGAGGAATGACCGGGTGAATCGTTGGGATTTGAAAAACTGGTTCAGTCCCTTCGTCAGATAAGATTATCCGAAAACACAGGATATAGCGTTGTAGCATGATTCGCTCTAAAACGTTTTTGTATTTATGTAGCGTCGGCCTTTGTTGCTTTATTAGTTATGACCTAGTTCGCCGGCCAGCCTTGGCCTTATTGGCCGATTCATTAGGCGCCAGTTCTTTCCTGGTCGGTATGATTGTCGCCCTCTCTACCGTAACGGGCGTATTTTTAAAGCTACCCATGGGGCTGCTTTCCGACGTATTAAATCGAAGACGGCTCATGTTGGGGGGTATCCTGGCTTTTGCTCTACCACCATTTTTCTATCCCTTTATCTCTGATTTGATGGTGTTGGGCGTGCTGCGTTTAGTACATGGCTTGGCTACGGCCATGTTTACCCCACTCGCGTTAGCCATGGTTGGAGAACTCTTTGCTCAACGACGAGGGGAAGCCTTCGGTTGGTATACCTCTGCGACACAAGGAGGTGGTTTGCTCGGTCCGATGATAGGGGGATTTGTGGTGTATCAATTTGGGTTTGCTCCCACGTTTTTCCTTGCTGGGGTATTTGGACTGTTCGGCTTGGCCTTTTACGCCTGTTTGCCGTCGGAACCGGTGCCTTCTCCATCACGTTCCATCAGTTATGCTCAAATAGGGAAAGCCATGCGAGAAGGGTTTTCCAGGGTTTGTCAAATTCCACCAATTTTTTTAACCAGCCTGGTTGAAGCAGCCAAGATGATGGGAAATGGGACCTTGATGGCCTTCTTGCCGTTGTACGGTTTAGCGATCGGGTTGAATGCCGCAGAAATCGGGTTGTTGTTCGGCGTACAGGCTCTGACGTCATTTGTTTCAAAACCGGTCATGGGCAGGGTATCGGACCGTGGGGCCCGTCAACCTTTGATTGCTGGGGGGCTGTCACTCTGCGCCATCATGATGATGATCATTCCGCAAGTGGAGGGGTATTGGGTGTTAATTGTTCTGGCCGGGTTATTCGGCTTTGGGGAAGCCGTCGTCACTTCCTCCACCACAGCCTTAGTTGCCGATTTTGCCCAAGGGAAAGGGTTGGGGGCAGGAATGGGGATGCGTGGGACCATCATGGATATGGGGCATGCGGGTGGCCCTTTGTTGGCAGGATTGGTGATTGATAGGATTGGATTTTCCGGTGGATTCCTTTGTATTGGAACGGTCATCCTAGTGACGGCCGGTGTTTTTTATTGGATGATGATGGGGATCAAGAAGCCAGCCGTGCTATAATTTTTTCAAGTCGGGAGCACGTATAATCAAATACGTCGAATTCTTGGTGTCACGTGGTGACAAAGCAGATTCACGGGATTTTCCTCAGTCTCCTTCATCTCGTTGAGAACCTGTTCGACGGATTGATGAAGAGGGGGGCCAGGGGAAGGCATTTGTCAGGGGGTGAGGAGTAAACATATGCCAGAAGAAGCCATGGGCATGGGAGATATCATTATCGGAATTTTAGCATCATTGGGGGTGGTGGTGCTGGTCGCAGTGTTTGTGTATGTCGTGAAAACCATCTTACTCTCTTCGAATAACGAAGAATAGCAGGAAAAGGTCGGAGTCCATGTTTAGTGGAATTATCGAGGAAATGGGAGCGATTCAAACGGTCGAAAAAGGCTATGCGGGAAGCAAGCTGGCCATTATGGCTTCTTCCATACTCGAAGATCTTCATATTGGGGATAGTGTGAGCGTTTCGGGCGCCTGCTTAACGGTCGTGGGAATGGAAGCTACCAATTTTCTCGTTGATGTATCCACGGAGACCTTAAACCGAACGAGCCTCGGTTCGAGTGGCGTTGGGACCCCAGTAAACTTGGAGCGTGCCATGAAACTCAATGCACGAATTGGCGGACACCTTGTCACCGGGCATGTGGATGGAGTGGGAATACTTCGGTCTCGAGAATCCGATGGGAATGCGATTCACATAACGATTGAAGCTCCGGAAGACATCATGCGGTATTGCGTGGTGAAAGGATCCATCACGATGGATGGGATCAGTTTGACCGTTAACGGGGTGGATGCTCGATCATTTTCGGTTGTGATTATTCCCCATACTGCCAAAGTGACGACTATCGGCTTAAAACAAGTAGGAGATACGGTCAATCTTGAATCTGATCTAATCGGGAAATATGTTGAACGGCTTCTCCAGAATAATGGGACGTTGCCCTCACCCACCACGCCGGTTATCGATAAAGATTATTTACAAAAACGCGGATTGATCTAACCTCCTGACATGTCGGAGCCGTTTCCTCACAAATCTAAGCATCCTCTTTGGCGGTTATTTGGGGTTGTGACAATCTTCGTTATCGTGGTTCCCACCGTGTTGTGGGGAATTGTGCAACTCTATGAGGTTGTGTGTGCGTGGTGTGGATGTTGTGAAGGAATGCCGAGAGTGCCGGGCCCCCGATAGTGGCGGAAAGTGCTCACAGAGGAGTTTTTTCCATTAGACAGAGATCGCAGAGGTTTCTCCTTGTGGGAATGGCCCGTCCAAGAAACTATGAATTCAATTCTTGCCGACCATCTTAATCTTCTAAGGTGGAAATATCCCCAGGGTCTTGCCCCAGTTCTTTGGCCTTGAGGACTCGGCGCATGATTTTTCCCGATCGTGTTTTGGGCAGAGAGGGAACAATCTCGATTTCTTTGGGCACGGCGATTTTCCCTAATTCTTTCAGAACATGGTCTTGAAGCGATTGAATCAAATCTGGAGATTCGGGTTGTCCTTGTTTCAGGATGATGAAAGCCTTAATCATCTCTCCGGCCGTTTTGTGGGGTTTGCCGATGACGGCGGCTTCTACGACTGCCTCATGGCTCACTAAAGCACTTTCTACTTCGGCCGTCCCAATACGATTTCCCGCCACCTTCACCACGTCATCAGCCCGTCCCATAAACCATAGGTACCCGTCTTCGTCCTTATGGCAGACATCTCCCGCCGTATACATGCCGGGAATGGTATTCCAATATAAGAGATAACGGTCCGGGTCCTTATAAATTGTTCGCATCATGGAGGGCCAGGGCTTTTTGATGACGGCAAACCCTCCACCATGGGCAATGCTGTTTCCTTCTCGATCTGTGACATCAGCCTCAATGCCTAAGAAGGGGCGGGTAGCGGACCCCGGTTTCAAATCGACGCAGGGGAGGGGAGTGACGAGAATCATGCCTGTCTCGGTTTGCCACCACGTATCCATGATCGGTTTATTCCCACCGGTTACCCGGTAAAACCATTCCCAAGCTTCGGGGTTGATCGGTTCGCCGACTGAGCCAAGGATTTTTAGGGAAGAAAGATCATATTTCTTCGGCCAATCCTCTCCGAATTTCATAAGGAGGCGGATGGCCGTTGGGGTCGTGTAAAAAATAGAGACTCCATATCGTTCAATCAAATCCCACCACCGTCCCGGGTCTGGATAGTCCGGCTTTCCTTCAGCCGTGAGAATGGTCGCACCATTCAATAGCGGTCCGTAGACAATGTAGCTATGACCGGTGACCCAACCAGGGTCTGCCACGCAAAAATAGACATCTTCTTCCTTGAGGTCGAACACATACTTGGTGGTGATATAGGTGCCGACCATATACCCGCCATGCACATGGAGGACTCCTTTGGGTTTTCCCGTGGTGCCTGAAGTGTAGAGAATATACAGAGGATCTTCCGAATCCAAGGGAAGGGCGTCACATTGGGGCGATTGCTCCTTGAGCCATTCCCCCCAATCCAATTCTTTGGGAGCCTGAGGGGTGGGAGAATTCGCTTCTCGCCTTACGACAATGACCTTTTCTACGGTGGGACAGTTTGTGAGGGCTTCATCCACCACAGGTTTGAGCGGAATGGTCTTGCTGCGATCGTAGCCCACATCTGCCGTGATAACGAGGCGAGACTCACAATCATGAATGCGGGCTTGTAAGGCCGGAGCGCTAAATCCCGAATACACGACCGAATGCACAAGGCCAATCCGTGCACAAGCTAGCATGGCCACGATTTGCTCAGGTATTTTGGGAAGATAAATCGTGACACGGTCCCCTTTATTCAGTCCTAAACTCTTGAGAGCATTCGCACATTTGTTGACTTGGCGAAAGAGTTCCGCGTAGGTAAAGATCCGTTCTTGGCCTTCTTCGCCCACCCAAATGACCGCAACCTTGTTCCTTCGCCACGTTTGCACATGGCGGTCCAAGCAGTTGTAGGAAATATTACATTGACCGTCGATAAACCATTTGGCCCATGGGTAATTCCAATCCAGGACTTTGGTCCACGGCGAAAACCAATGAAGTTGTTTGGCGATTCCGTCCCAAAAGGCTTCGGGATTGGCGATGGACTCCTTGTACGCGGTCTCGTAGTCTTGCACATGAGCTGAGGCTTTAATTTCATCGGATGGAGACACGACGCGGTTGGAATGTTGCAACGTTTCGATATTTTCACTCATAACTCTATTCCCTCTCTGGCGGCTGACAAAATTTTCGTGAACCCATAACAGGATAACAATGTCTGATCATGCATTATGCTGGGCTGGAACGTTTCATTCAAGATGGTAAGGACTCCTGGAAATAAAAATTAATGAAATTTCACACTCTTCCTGCGGTTTTCCTGACAAGGGTTGGTGGAGGAAAGTAAATTCCAAGAGTACAAACAAGCATGTGTGAGGATTAGTTGAGGGATACGTTGGCTGTAGGTTTTTGATCGTGAAAAAGGCTCAAATATTCTTGATAATCCTCCTGGCTTCTTCGAATGACATCATGGGCTTCCTGTTTCCCATAAACATGGGTCACTGCACAGGTTCCTTTCTCAGAACCACGCCCATTGTTGTATGACAAGAAATATTGCATAAGGCGCTCGATGAATGCTACCGGGCAATCTTTTATATCGGACCATTGTTCATAAAGAGAAGCCCCTTGGGGCACTCCCAGGATTTTATCATCAACCATTTGACCGTCAATGACTCGAAAACCCCCGATCGGCATGGCCTGCAGTAAGATGTCGCCATGGGGGATGGTGTTTTCCGTCAACACACAAATGTCGAGGGGATGCTGGTCGCCCGACAAATCTGTTCGATTGGTTCGTTCGGCACTAAGGGCAGCCACGGAGTGACCACAATACGTTTGTGGAATGAGCCCATAGGGTAATGGGCATGGAGTGGGATTGCGTTGGTTGGTGTCGACTCGGAGGTGCCCTGTCTGGAGGTCGAGTACGAGTGGTACCGTGTCCGTCGGGACGATTTCAATGTAGGCCGTGAGGTACTCCGGTGCATGTTCCCCGATTGGTATCCCATGCCAGGGATGAGATTTGAAGGGCATTCCCAATCCCTTCCAGGGGAAGGAATAACCATGAATATTCATGATGAACTGTCGGTGAAAGAGAAACTCATGGATTACGGTCGTGGCTTATTCGTTTGCCCTAACTTTTCGGCTATGCACACTCCCAAGTTGATACCCACATGGAAGGAAGGGATCTGAGATCGACCAAGCCGTGAAGAGAAGAAAGCTGAGAGAATGTTGGATTCCTAGGTTTGAACTTGATGGTTTGGATGCAGCCAATCGAGGAAAGTTTTAACGGGATTAAAAGTCGACCTGGGAATTTCGATGAAAAGGGTGATCCAATGCGCCATGCCCCCATTCCATAGCCCGGGCCATTCCAAGGCCTGAAGAGGCCGGCCTTCGTAGGTTTTGTGCGAGATGAACCCCGTTTGTTGGTTCACAAAGGAAATTAAATCAAACGGTTGGCCCTGATAGTCCCTGATCCCGCATACCATATCTACCGGGTTAAAGTGAGTCGCGGATTTGAATATCGTCTGTTGCTGATCGGAGGAGGTGTCGACTTGAGATTGTTCCACGATTTGCCGTGAGGTGTGGCCCTCCGGATCGCGAACCCAAAAAGGACCCCCTCCGGGATCTCCGGTATTGGAAACGACTCCACATACTCGTAACGGACGATTCAAAAGTTGAAAAAGTATGTCTTGTCGTCTTCTAGGATTTGACTCGAAATAGGAGGAGGGGAATGGAAGGTTTAGGCCGTCTCGAATGAATCCCTCGGCCTCATCGATAATTTGGGAATGGGTTGTGGATGAGGCTAGCCTATTGAGGAAATGAAATATTTGATCTTGTATCTGAAGAAGGATACCAGTCAACTGCATTCGGGTTTCCACGATGGGTTGTTTGAGTCTGTCGGGGACGACATTGTCGATATTAGAGATTAAAAGGATGTCACCCTGACATTCGTTAAGGTTTTCCAGTAAAGCCCCATGCCCACCTGGTCGGAATAACAGATTTCCCTCGTTTGTCCTAAAAGGTTCCCCGGTTTCTGTTAAGGCGATGGTATCGGTACGGGGTTTTTGGGGAGAGACCAAGATTGGGACATGATCAAATTTTCCCGAGGAATTTGCTCGTAGCCTGTCGAGCGTTTCTCTAACCATTTCCATAAACTGAGGAGAAACCGTGAGGTGGAGAGTTATCGTACCTTTTCCATCAGACCTATAGTGAAGGGCCTCTTCAAGATGTTCCTCCAAAGCGCTCCGAGTGTGTTGCGGATATTGGTGAAATGGGAGAAGGGCCTTTGGCTTTTGAGCCAAACCTAATCCTGGTGACATCAATAAAGCTGTAAAGATGGTCCTGAAATCACGAGTCTCAAGCAGGCTCTCCAAATCTACCTGCTGCTCCTGAAAATAAGATGACAGCAAGGGCGTAAACGGAAATTTCTTGATTTCGTTTATGACAGATTGCAAGGAATCTGGGAGAGAGATAGGGGGATCTTCATTTCTGGTATTGACATCCTGTTTCTCTAAAAATTCAAGGCAATCCTTAAACATTCGAGTTGCGGCCCCTGAGGCAGGAATAAATTTGGCAACCCTTCCTTCATGAAGCGCAGCAGAAAATCGTTGGAGGTTCTCATCTGTGGGTAAAAGAGGATCGATCCCATCTTCCAGCGTGCAGGGACGAATCAGATGAATCGGAAGCATCCCTCGTTGAATTTGACGAATTTGGGCATCAAGCTCATTTTGAGAAAGTCCTCGAGTTTGTAACGCCTCCAAGTCTTTGTTTGTCTGAATCATGACCCGTATTGCCTGAATTCTGCGATGGGGGAATGAGAGTGAAACAATTAAACCCGGATCTCTCTTTTCATTGAGTGGGTATTAATCTTGGGCACCGCCCTGGAGGTACCCGAGCCCGATTTTTAGAGCTCGTCGGGTAATCTCTGCCCAGCGGGCCTCTGGATATTCTAGCAGAACCTTGGCCGCTTTCATGTCTTGAATGTCAAGCCCGGTGATGCGAATGATTCCATCTTCAATCTGTACTTGAGCCACAGTATTTCTCCTGGTTAAACATGATTAGGTCGGGTGTACATGGACTTTCCGTCTTTTTTCTGTTTGATGTGGTATGATGGTCGTTAACGTTTGATGTTTTCTTGACAGGTTTTTGGGCCAATGCTAGCATTTTCTGAGGCCTTCGAAAACGCAGTAATAATCACCATTTCCCCATTTTAATTGGAGAATTCTTTCGGAGAGATCCTTACCATGAAAAAATCCTCTATCTCAACATGTTTGACGCTTTTGGGGATCGTCCTTGTGGCATTGACCCTCACCGCCTGTGGTGGGGCTCCTGATTGGGTTGAGGAGGGTTCCGGGGTATTAAATAAAGAAAAAGATAAATCTATTTATGGCGTCGGAGCCGTAACGGGTGTCAAAAATGAGCCTTTAGCTTGGGAAACCGCTGAAAATCGAGCCAGGGCTGAACTCGCAAAAACCTTTCGTACCTATACGGCCTATCTGATGGAGGACTATGCCGCCTCTACGACTGCAGGGAATTTTACGAAATCAACAGAAGAGCAAAATGTAGAGCGAGCGATTAAAACCTTTACAGCCGTGACACTGAATGGTGTGCGTCCAGTTGACCGGTATCAGGACGAGGACTCCAAAACGTATTACGTCCTCACAAAGTTGTCTTTAGATGATATGAAAGATGCCCTTCAACAGGCGGAGGAATTAGATGCCGAAATCAGAGAGTTTGTGAGAAAAAATGCGGAACGGGCTTTTGATCGATTAGAGAAGGAAGAAGCGAAACAACGATAAGCTCCCCCTCCTATTTGTCCTGTCATTTCATACATTACGAATCGGTACCTCATGATGTTGTCTAGAAAACTGTGGCTCTTGATCATCTGCAGTGGCCTTCTATTGGTGCTGCCTGCCTGTGGTAAGGAAAAACGAGTAACCAGGGTTGATCCAAACGTCGTTACTGATTTCAGTGGAAGGTGGAATGATACGGATTCCAAGATGGTTGCCGAAACGATGATTCAGGAAATGGTCAAGCGGCCTTGGTTGGAGAACTTTTCAAGCTCCAAGGGGCGTCAACCTGTCGTGATTGTCGGGACCATCTTGAATAAAAGCCATGAACATATCGATGTTGGGACGTTTGTCACGGATCTTGAACGAGAAATGACGAACTCGCAAAAGGTTCTTTTTGTGGCGAGTAAGGGTGAACGGGAAGAAATCCGTGAGGAACGTAAGGAGCAAGCTGTTCATGCCAAAGAGGAAACACAAAAGCGGCCAGGTCAAGAAATTGGAGCCGACTTTATGATGAAGGGGTTTATCTCCACCATTGTTGACGAAGCGGATGGTGCCAAATCCATCTATTATCAAGTCGATTTGGATCTCATAAATTTAGAGAACAACGTCAAGTCCTGGTATGGCCAGAAAAAGATCAAAAAAGTTATCGAACGGAAACGTTTGTTGTTTTAACGCAATGTCTTCTAGTGACGCTCCTAGACGCATTCTGCCTTTCCTGCCGGTCATATAGTCTCCACTCTTTTCGGGTTTTTTCCTCTTTACGCCGTATTTTCTCTCAACCAAGATCTCCCTTACGCTTTTGTCTGGTGCATGTCATCCTTCTCGTCTATTCGGTTGGGTGTAGTGGGTCCTTTTCTCATTACGGAACGATTCAAAAAAGTTTGCAGTTGGGTCAACCAGATCAGGCTCTTGAGTTTTTGAAAAGCGAAGAAGAAGAGTACGGATCCCATAATCGACTTTTATATCTGTTGGATAAGGGCATGGTCTTGCATTTGGGCAAACATTATGTGGAAAGCAATGCGGCATTGGAGGAAGCGTACCAACTCGTCGAGGAACAGTATGCGACCAGGGTTCGGGATGAAGCGAAGGCCATATTGGTTAATGAAACGCAATTGCCATATGAAGGAGAACCGTTTGAGCATGTATGGATCAATATCATTAAGGCCCTGAATTTTGCGGCACAACAGCAGTGGGAAGAAGGGTTGGTTGAGGCCAGAAGACTCGATCACCGCCTGAATGTGCTGCATGATGAACGGGAGGAAGATGAATACAACGAAGATCCTTTTGCTCGATATCTTTCAGGAGTCCTCTACGAGTCGTTCGGAGACATGAATAACGCCTATGTCGCCTACCGCAAGGCTGAATTAGCCTATGAGGATGCCGGTGAATGGTTTCCCGTCAACATGCCTGATATCTTGAAGCAAGACCTTTTCCGTCTTGCGAACATGTTGGGAATTTCCGAAGATGTGGCTAAATATCAAGCCAAATACCCGAAAGTGATAGAATCTCATAATCTGAACAAAGACTATGCCCAAGTAGTTTGGATCGATTATGTAGGCCAAGGTCCTGAAAAAGAAGATCTGTTTATTGATGTGCCTCTGAGTCTAGAAGCCTTGCAATTAGTGGCGCTGGCCAAGGGAATCAGCGGTCCTAGCTCTAGGAGAACACGAGGAAGGGATATGTTTTTTTATGGGTTGCATGGGCGAATCGCACGAGTGTCCTTACCTCGCTTCGTTCCACATCAACAATCCATGCCCTCGCGACGGATTCAATTGACGAAGGATCAGGAAGCCTTTGAGGCAGTATCGCAGGAAGTGTACGATGTCGGCGCAGTGGCCCAAAAAAACCTTGATGACCGGTATGAGAGTCTCGTCCTACGTGCGGCCGCCCGTGCGGCCCTCAAACTCGCAGCTGCTGAAGGGATCGGTTATGGTACCCGAGCAGCCGTAAACGACAGCAAACACGAATGGGTTGGGTTAGTCGTCACCCTGCTGGCACGTATGGTGGCATTGGCGACGGAAGAAGCCGATATTCGATCGTGGCGGCTGTTACCGGGCAAGATCCACATGGCGCGGCTCTGGTTGCCTGCCGGGTCCTATGGGGTTTCCATTGACCCTCCAGATTATGAGAATTCTTCTGCACGAGTTCCACCGGAGACGACATTGACTTTACAAAAAGGTGATGTTCGCTTTGTCATTCAATATCATGGGACGTTTTGAACCGATATGGTGAAGCCAAGGGTCTTGCTCTTCAGTCTCGGTGTGCTGGTGGTATCGAGTTGTGTGTCTCACTCCAACTCCACTGCCCCTCCTTGGGTCTTTGCTCCTCAGGCTGTCTATTCACCCGAGGAATATATGACCGGGCTTGGACAAGGGCAATCTCGTGAACAGGCGGAAAAGCGAGCCTATGCCGGGGTCGCACGTATTTTTACCGCTCATGTGCAGGCCGATTCCTCAGACAGGGAATCCTATACCCTCAAGGAGCAAAACGAACAATCCTCAACAGAGCGTTCTCTCCGTATTGATCACATGACTCGAGTGACCACAAATAAAGTCTTAGAAAATGTGCAAATTTTAGAAAGCTGGTTTCGAAAACGTGACAGACAGTATTTTGTGTTGGCTGGGCTCCATCGCACTCAGGCCGAACAGACTCTTCTGGCTCGTTTAGGGCGTATTGATGGGCAGATTGAGGCCGAACTTGATCGGGGAAGGACTGGTTCTACCACGATTGATCGCATTCAAGGATACAAGCGGATGATGCGCCTTTTGGAAAAACGTCCTCACATCAATTCGGATTTACGGGTTGTGCGCGTTTCTGGGCAGGGCGTACCCGCTCCCTGGTCTTTAGGGGCGATTCAACAAGAATTCATGGATTTCGTGAGGGACGAGGTAAGCATTTCTGTTTCCATACAAGGAGAAAGTCCAGAGGAACTGGAACGTGCTATTTGGGAGGCTTTGAAAAAAGAAGGCTTACTATCGGGTGCTCAACCGCTTTCGGCATCGACCCCAGATATTGCCATCACCGGTTATGGGCAGCTCTGGCCGGTTGATCTTCCGGATCCATTGTTTCGCTATGTCCGATGGTGTGGTGATGTTGAGATTAGGGAGGGTGAGTCGGGACGTTTATTAGGAGTGATTTCGCAATCTGGAAGAGAGGGACATATCACCGAACGTGAAGCCCGAGTCAGAGCCAGTCGCGTGATGCAAGAAGTGGTGTCTAAGGAGGTAGCGAGTACCTTAACAAAGTCCGTGTTTCAAGCAGACTCCTCCTCAACGAAGTCTGCCCATATCCCTAAAGCCTGTCCTCGTTAGCCCCACCGTAAACCCGAGGGCCATGGTACACAAGCCAATACTGTTAACAGGATACGTCCTGAATGAGCTCGGGAATTAATATCTCCCACTCCTGGGTCGAATCCAAATATCGTTTGATGCGGTGGGCCACGTCAGAATCCTGCTGTCCATGAATATTCTCCAGGTTTTTGTGAACAAGCTGGATCTTCGTTAACGAATGATGGAGCGCTTGGCACACGCCCGCTGGTGGGGGAGGAGTGCCCCCGGTTTGTTCGAATAAAGCCAATGCTCGATACACATCCTCTTGGCCGCGAAAGAGCTGACCCGCGGCGTTCCATAATTCACCTGAAGGCTTTTCTTGTTCTTGTTCGGCCAAAATGGAGGCCATGAGTGCAGCTTTTCCGATCGATAACGCTGCACCATGCGAGTCCCCTTGTCCCATAGCCTCCTCAGCTTTCTGTTCCAACCGATCCAATTCTGCCACTTCACCCAAAACTTGAGAGGCACCCAATGAAGGGAAAAGGGTCAACAGAGGTATGAGACCGAGTAGCAGTATTATTGGAGCCATGGTGATCGGTATGAGAGCCCTTCTCGGGATGACCTCCTCTGCATCCATGGTCCTGGGCAAAACGCCTGAGGGCATTTTCTCAGGGATTTATTGAATTTGTCCGTCCATATCGACCATTTTATGCGCCCAGTTCGTGGCCTCACGGAGTTCGGTCATTTCGGGGGACGTGTCATAAATCAACCAAATCTTCTCTTCGAGTTCAGCAATGGGCTCAATCGATTTTTCGTTCCGAAGTTTTCCTATGCTCCACACCACCTGAGTCAAGATGGGAAAATCAATATCGGCGGAAGTTTTCATGTGTTTCAGGTTTTCGACAAGATACGCAAGGATTGGTGGGGTAATCGTCGGATCACCCGTCCGGGAACCAATGTCACCCAAGGCTTTGGCCGCGGCGGCCCGAATTTGGGAGTCCTTATGCGTTTGGAAGATTTCTGTTAAAAAGGGAATGGCATCACTGCCAGTCGCGGATAGGGCAAGGATGGCTTCTTGGGCCAGTTCATCATCTTTGGTGAATTCTTTCAGGTAGGGAAGAGATTTTTCCGAGTCCAATTGCGGTAAAAGGGCGAGGATTTGCAATTTGCGTTTATTGGGAGTCTGGGGATCATCTAAGATACGCAAGAGTTTTTCTTCATGCCCCCATTCCGCCGCAATCATCAAAGGAAAATCAAACGTCTGAATTCTCTCGGCGAGTTTTTCAAGGGAAAATGGCCCGGACTTCTTTGCTCCCGCGGCTTTTGCCGCGGCGACCGGATCTTCAAATTCGGTTCTGGCTTCTTTATACCACCCCAAGTCTCGGCCTTGTAATCGATAGGAAAAGAGGCAAGCTGGCCCTTTCCAAAGACGGGCTGGGGCATCAAAATGGTCAGCATCTCCTCCGGCCCTGGTAGTGCCAGACCATTTTTTCCGTTCTTCGCATTTGACCATGAACATGACATCGGAAGGTTCTTCCTTGCTGGTGACGACAGTATACCCTATAGACTTCAGGCGATTGGCCACGATGTCTTCGATGGGTTTTCCGTTTCCGCGTCCACGTTCTGTCAAGGCTAATACCTTGACCCACACGATCTGAATTTTACGGATCTGTGCTTTTTGTTCCGGGGTAATATAGGTGCGACGGGCATGTCCGTCTGTTACCCATGCAGAAAACAGGACTATGGTCACCATGGTAGCTGCTCCCCAAAACCTCATTCTTCACCTCCCTTGGAATGAACCTTGTATGAATTAACTCACATGCCCATCAAGATCTAACTGTTTATACGTCCAACTCGTCGCCTCTCGGAGATTCGTCATTGCCTGAGAATTGTCATAAATCAACCAGACTTTTTCCTGTAGTTGGGCAACAGGCTCCAATGATGGTTCCCAGCGAAGTTTTCCGATAGCCCAGACCACTTCCGTTAACAAGGGGAAGTCAATGTCTTGAGAGGTTTTGATCGTCGGCAAGACAGATGAAAGGTATTGGACTAATGGAGGAATCGTTCGTGGGTCGCCAGATTTTGCGGCAAGATTGCCGAGGGCTTTTGCGGCTTCAGCCTTGAGGGTGGAGTTGGTTGTGTTTTGGAAAAAATCGATCAAGAGGGGGATGGACTCGATCCCCGCGCCGCTCAATGCCGTGAGGGCTTCTTGTTGGAGGTCGGTCGAAGCCAAGAGTTCTTTTAAACGGGGCAAGGCTTCCGCGGCCTCCATGGTGCTTAGGATTTCAAGAATTTTCACCTGACGGAGCTTTGGCGTGGTAGGCTTTTCCAAGAGGTCTAGTAATCGATTGACTTGGCCCCATTCTGCGGCGAGTAAGACCGGAAAATCGTATTCCAAAAGCCGTTGCCCTAAATGCTGCATCGCGAAACTCCCTGGATCAGAGGCATTCGCGTTTGTTGCGGCCTCCCGCGCGTCAGAAAAAGACGTGCGAATTTCCTTTTTCCAATCCAAATCTTTGTTGTCTAATAAGTACGTTAAAAGGCAAGCGGGACCTTTCCAAAGCCGATCTGGGGAATCTGCTAATTCGACATCCCCACCTTTAGGAGAGGTGCCTGTCCAAGTTTTCCTTTCCTCACATTTCACTTTAACTTTCACATCGAAAGGCTGAGAGGAATCTTGAGTCGTCGTGAAGCCAATTTCCTGGAGGCGCTGGGAGACGATTTCCGCTAAATTCGTACCTTCAAAGCGGCCTTTTTCCGTGAGGGCTAATATATCCACAAGGACGATTTGGGCCTGTTCAAGTTTGGCTTTTTGCTCAGTGGTAAGAAATACTCGGCGTGCTTCGCCAGCGGTGGTGACAAGGGCCAGGCTGAAGACGATCAATACTGTAAAAAGGCGTGTTGTTTTCATGTCCACCTCCCTGGTAAGGGAAAAACTTACCATTCATAGGATAAGGGATGAGTCTCTTCTTGCCGTTCCTTCGGCAATGCCCCTTTAAGACAGGAAATATTCCCAATATACCCTTGAAATTAAGGATGGAGCAATAAAACAGGGTAGATGAGTGTGATTTTTGCGCGGACATAGATGAATTTATCTTCTCGGATGAAGACGTGAGTGTTTGGTTGAACCCCTGGTAGGTGCAGGCTATACTCGTCGGATGACTACTCAATCTAAAATTGGATTCATCGGTGGAGGGAATATGGCTGAGGCTCTCATTGCTGGAATCCTTCAGTCCCAACTCACCTCTGCCGGCTCTATTTTTGTCACAGATGTTCTTTCGAATCGTCTTAAGGTTCTTGAGGAAAAATATGGAGTCAAAACCGGGCAGGACAACCTAAAGGCCGCTTCCTGGGCTGATGTTCTTATTCTATGCGTAAAACCTCAAGTATTAGATGAGGTCATGGCCAAAATTGGGACGGATTTACCGTCGTCACAGTTATTAATTTCCGTCGCGGCGGGTTATCCCCTGGATCGAATTCAGAGTCGTCTCAAATCCACACCCACATTAATCCGTGCCATGCCCAATACCCCAGCGGTCATTCAAGAGGGGGTTACCGCTTTGGCGAGCGCCTCTGGCATTTCCGATACTCACCAACATTTGGGGCAACAGATCTTTGAGTCTGTGGGCAAAGTGGTTTGGGTGGATGAGTCATTAATGAATGCGGTCACCGGATTGAGTGGAAGTGGCCCAGCGTATATTTATCTGATTATCGAAGCGTTGACAGATGGTGGGGTGAATGTCGGATTGCCAAGGCACATTGCTCACACCTTGGCTGTCCAGACGGTGATTGGGGCTTCGAGAATGGTCCTAGAGACGGAAGAACATCCTGCGTTATTGAAAGATCGTGTCACCTCGCCTGGTGGAACCACCATTGCCGGGCTCCAACAGTTGGAAGAGGGAGGGTTGCGGGCCACCCTTATTGATGCCATCGAGGCCGCCACCCAGCGAGCCAAGGAATTGGGACAATAACATCCTGTGAAAAAGAATCTGGTTTTATAGCTTTGAACATATTTTAAGGCCGGAAAGGAGACTGTCGTGCAATATTGGGTCAAAGTCATATTCGTGGATAACCAAGAGGTGGAATTTTCTGATGCCGTTCGCCACACCATCAGTGATGACATGGAGATTTTAGAGATTGATACTCCAAAAGCCGTGACCATCATTCCCTTAAAACAGATCAAGTACTTTTCTTGTGATGCCGGGGTGTTTGGGAAGCCACAATCCTCCGCTTGAATTTTTTGAAGGGAAAAGACGCCTTATTTTATTTTCCTCCCAAAATTTCCGAACTATATAGTACATCCTTTTGTGAAATTACAGGACTTTCGTGGTTTTCTATTGTGGTTGGCCGTATTCATATGGCCTTGGGGCCTAATTTGATGAAATACATCATGTTAAAGGGAATGTAACAGTATGAAAATCTTAAGATTCCTTGCCTCCTGTATGAAATTATGCCACTATAAAAGCATTGTCCTTCCGCTTCCAACTCTCCTTTTACCATGATAAAGACTTTCGAGGGTGTCTAAAGGGATAGAACTGGTGCAAAAATCGATGAAAGATATCGGGAAACAAATAGGGCTGATTGTCATTCTTCTTGGGGGCGTCTTGCTGCTGTGGGCCATTCCTCCGGAAGAGGGAAGCCGACTTAAGCACCATTCGCGTATTCTTCAGTTGGGAGATCAATTGCCTCCTTATGAAATCGCGACCTTTCTGAAACATATTGAAACCCGTCTTCCTTTTTATCGGGAGGATTTTGAACGAGCCGGAAAAAAAACGGGCATACCATGGGTACTGCTCGCGGCTATGGCCTATCAGGAATCCAAATGGGACCGCCATGCCAAAAGCCCAACAGGGGTGAGAGGGTTGATGATGCTGACCCGTTCCACTGCCTCCTCTCTCGGGATCACCAACCGACTGGATCCCCAAAAGAGTATTTCTGGTGGGGCGAGGTATCTTTCCTATTTACACAAACGGGTTCCTCACGACGTTCGAATGCCGGACCGAATGTTTTTCGCGTTAGCGGCCTATAATGTTGGCATGGGACATATGAAAGATGCCCGGGTATTGGCCACCCGATTAGGAAAGAACCCTTCCCGCTGGGAGGACCTGAGAAAAATGCTTCCCCTCCTTGCTAAAAAGGAGTTCTATCAAACCCTCACCTATCGGTATGCCCGAGGGTGGGAACCGGTTCAATATGTGGCGCGGATCAGAAAATATCGGAAGATTTTACAAGACGTGATAAAAAACGAACGGCGATCTCAGAAAGTTGAAATTTAATTCCCTCATATATTGGTCCTCACTGTCAGCAAACTCCTCCTTTAACGTCCCAATCAATTAGGTTGAGAAATTTCTAAAGGTGCTCCTCTGTGAGCCCCAGGGGAAGACTGTTTTTTCAGGATTACTGGATCCCTATCGGGTCCTCTGGCTTGGCCCGTTCCACGGTAAGGGCCTTATCATTGGGAAGAACGGTGGCTTTAATTTTATCTCCATAATCAAAGGATTCCGAAATCTCGGTTTTTGGGGTCACTTCAATCTGTATTTCACCGCGTTCTCCCCGAACAATAATAAAATCCCCATCGACCATGAGTACGTTCGCGATGATGGTTCGGACTTTCTCCCCTACATCGGCGGATGGTCCTGGTTCACCACCCTTGTGTTGAGAAGAAGGGGAAGGATTTGAAGATGAACTCTTAGAAGGAGCTGTGGCGGGAGTTTTCTGTGCAGCGAGTCCTTCTATGGTGATTCCCGTGGGGTCGTTTTTCCCAGCTCTCACCACCGAAAGGGCCTTATCCTGAGGGGTCACCCGAGCTTTAATTCGATCTCCAAATTTAAATTCTTCCGATAATTCGGTTTCAGGAGTGATTTCTATCTGAATTTCTCCATGTTCACTTCTCACGATATAGAAGCTTCCATCAACCATCAGTAAATCCGCAGTAATCACTCGAATTTTTTTGGCCATGGCTAAGGGTTCAGCTCCTGATTCTTCCGCAGGGGATTCCGACCCGGGTGAAGCGGTTTCTTGTGCAGGTTGACTTGAGGGTGCGGTAGGGCTTGGGGAGTTTTCAACGATCCCAAACGGTTCATCTGGTTGAGCCCTTACGATGGAAAGGGCAACGTCGTTCGGGAGCACGACAGCCTTTATTCGATCTCCAAAGGTAAATTCTTCGGCAATGTTGGATTGATCATCGACTTGAATCCGAATTTCACCCCGTTCTCCACGAGCAATGTAATATTCCCCCTCAATTTCTAGAAGTTCGGCGATAATCGTTCGAGTTTGGACGTCTTTGGGCACACCTGAATCGGTCTGAGCAAGGGAAGTCTCGATATTCCCGGAACCCATAAAAACATAAACAAGGCAACTTATGAATAAAAAAAAGAGTCGGTGATGCGCTTTGATCGAAAAAGAACGGCTATAGGGTGGAGGTGAGAAATGGATAAGTGGCATGAGTTTCTCCACAGTGAGAACCAAATAGGGACAATAGGGTGGTGCCGAGGCGCAGAATCGAACTGCGGACACCAGCCTTTTCAGGGCTGTGCTCTGCCAACTGAGCTACCTCGGCACGAGAAACTTCTGTGAGAAGTCCTTAAGTGTAACATGGAGGAGAGGCAACTTGTCTAACAAGTTTGAGGCCCGAAAAGCAAGCTAGGCCTGGAGTCTACTCGATTGAAGGTAGGGCAATTCTTGACGGTTTTTGTAACGCCCAGGTATTCTCGAATACGATATTTTGCCTATTGCTCTTGAAGCAAGCGAGATTCCATGAATTACGAAATGTATGAAGGCGATTGTTATTCGTCGGAAAGTTCAATAAACCATGGCTGAAAATGATACTCAAGAAAATGTGGAGGTCCTGGAAGAAGGGCAACAAAACGAAGATGCTGTTACCCTGCCAGAAGCCACTCCAGAAGAATATTTAGAAGAAATCCTCTCTCAGGCCAAAAAGGCGACTCGTGCCTTAGGTGGGCTGATTGCGCAGAAAAAGAATGAAGCTCTACTGGCGATGGCCGAGGGCTTAGAGGCAAATGAAGAGGCCATACTGGAAGCTAATGGTCTGGATTTGGAACCCTTTGAGGGTGATGAAGCACGGAAAGCGATGGCCGATAGGCTTCGCTTAACCCCCGAACGCATTGGCGGGATGGCCAAGCAAATCCGTGAGATTGCTCAGTTGCGAGACCCGGTTGGGGAATCCTTGGGTATGTGGCAGCGTCCCAATGGAATGCGTGTCGGGAGAGTGAGGGTGCCGATTGGCGTGATCGGTATTATTTATGAATCCCGCCCTAATGTCACCGCTGATGCAGCGGCTCTTTGTTTGAAATCTGGTAATGTCTGCGTGTTACGGGGAGGTTCGGAAGCCATTCATTCCAATAAAGCCATTGCCTCGGTGCTGGGGAAAGCTGCTCAAAAAGCCGGGATTCCGGATGGAGCTATTACGTTTATCGATCGTCCTGATCGTGAATTGGTCTTACTGTTATTGAAGAGTGATGCCTTTATAGATCTCATTATCCCCCGAGGAGGGGATTCTCTCATGGAGACGGTAACCCAAAATTCCACGATCCCAGTTATTAAGCATGACAAGGGGGTGTGCCATACCTTTGTGGATATCGATGCCGATCTTGAGATGGCTCACAACATCAGTTTTAACGCTAAAGTTCAACGAGTTTCGACATGCAATACGATGGAAACTCTCTTGGTTCATGAAAAAATCGCCAAAAAATTTCTCCCCACTCTCGGGGAAGCCTACGTCAAGGCTGGGGTGGAAATGCGGGGCTGCCCTAAAACCTGTCAAATTTTGTCGGATGCCAAGCCTGCGGAAGCAGAGGATTTTGGTCAGGAATTTCTCGCGCTCATCCTTGCCATCAAAGTCGTCAAGGACATGGATGAGGCGATGGATCATATCAATCAATATGGGTCACGACACACGGATTGCATCATTACCAATAATTATGATCG
Organism: Nitrospirales bacterium; assembly: GCA_965223275.1. Classification (GTDB taxonomy): domain Bacteria; phylum Nitrospirota; class Nitrospiria; order Nitrospirales; family UBA8639; genus Nitrospira_E. The sequence goes on along the minus strand of OZ244992.1, from coordinate 125,431 downwards.
TGCCCTACGGTTTTTACGGGAAGTGGATTCCAGTGCGGTCATGATCAATGCTTCTAGCAGGCTGAATGATGGGTTTGAATTTGGGTTAGGCGCGGAAATTGGGATTAGTACCACTCGAATTCATGCCCGAGGACCGATGGGGTTGGAGGATCTCACCTGTTCGAAGTTTGTCGTCTATGGGTCGGGCCAAATCCGAGAATAACGCTCCCGTATCTTTCTTCTTCACGAATGGGGTTTGATCGCCTTGTTGAATGTTGTTCGTGTGATCACTCGCCACTCATCCTTAGCATCATTCCTTTTTTCCTTCCAATTCATTAAACGATGAATCACCGAGAAGTCCTTCGTCATCCCCAAGCCCTTCGTTTTGCCGAAAACCATCTTTATCGTGATGATTGGAATACCTCCGGGGGACGGGTTGTTGAACTGCCAACAGGGCACGTGGTGTTCTATGGGAATCATGGGCTTCGAATTCTCATGGTCGATCCGCATGGAAACCCACTCCATGAGTGCGCCTGGATTGTAGATTCCGTAGCCAGCATTCCTTCTCTTAGAGCCGCTCGCTTGTGTTTAGATTGGGGGCAATGGGTTGGGATCAAACCCGAAGGATTAGTCAACACCATGACGCTGGATTTATCGACCCGCCCTGGTTGGGAACACGTAACGGCTCATGACTTGAGATTGATGGCAGCACGAGCGATGCACATGGATTTGGAAACTATTCAGTTTTTTTACCGTGATGAGGACCTTTCCTTGAAAGCCAACGGGGAGGCGGTCATTCGGCAAGTGAAAGATGCGTTTTATGTCTTGGAAGATGGGGATTTTGAAAAACGAACTTTTATGTCATGTATGAGTCGAATGCGGTGGGGGGGGATTGATTATCTTCCCGTCGTTGAATTGTTTTTATCGCTTCTTCCCGGGACCGGAAGTGCGACGTTTGAACTCATTCGGCAGTTGTACGATGACCAAAATACTCATTCCCCGAAGCCGCTGCATTATCGGGGAATTCCGGTCTATCCTTCTGAAGCCGCATTTCGTTTGTTTAGCTTATTTTTTTCGCCATCCCTTCCTTCGGGGGAACCTCCTAAAGATGTCTTCTTACTTCCCTCCCGCTCTCACGAGGTTATTTGGAATCCGAGTCATGACTTTCCTGTACGGTATCTGGATGAAACAACAGGAATAGGGCTGACCATCTATGGGCAAAACCTTCAAAAAGTCACCGTTTGGGAGGATCAGTCAGGCTTATCGTTTTTCCCTTTACGCCCTGACGGGACCGCGCCATCGCACGGACGAGCCTTTCAACCCACTGATGATGGACTCACGCTTTATGATGGGGCCCACGTCAGTCTCGTGAAAGTGTCGGGAGTCGGTAGCGGTCACATTCCTGCTGTGACTGCTCCTTGGAGGGCGCCTTCAAGCAACTGGAAAGATTGCTTTAAAGAAGGTCTTCCTCACGTCGAATCCCGTGAGGCCTTCTCTACGGTTCTTTTATACCCCGATCAAGACATTGAAATTGGTGAAAACGCTACTCAACCATTTGTCTTGGATTTTTGGGACGATATGTTGGAAGAGAATCCTGGGCTCTCTCAGCGTCGAACCGGAGCGAATCACATCCATATCGTGAATTGCGAGGCTGGATTGGGTGCCTGTTTAACGTATACTCGGCCCCAAGCTTTTTCTGTATGGTATCGATTTCCCGCCTTTGCCCAAAAGTATGCCCAACAGGCTTGGAACAGGCTTTCTCAGTCGAATCATTTGGAGTGGTTTGAACAATTTGAGTTTCGCCCTTTTTCCCAAGCCCTCCTGAATCAACGAGAACCCGGAGGGGATTGGTTATACCTTTGGATTCCGTTCTCGGATTATAACCATGAAGGTTCTTTGCGAGAGTGGACCGTCTGGATTCAAAACATTCTCAATCCCAATGGAATTGGCTGTGTCGTTGGCCCTTCTGGGCTAGGGAACCTTCTGGAAGAGATTCCCGTTTCCCTCATTCATGTTGAACGGGGAGAGAATCTCCCGACCTTTCAAATACATCGATCGATTTTGCCCCATGGGTACCTCAATCCTGAAGTGACGGTGTGGTTGATCGAACGTCATTGAAAAAAGAGAAATCCTAGATTTTCCTATCTTTCAGGAGTTTTGCGACTCCTTTTTTTAGGGAAATACGTAGATTTAAACTTAGAAAAACTGTTCTGGTAATAAGGCTCTCAGGGGGCGTCTTCACTCTTGACAGCATAATGATTACAGAATAGGATGGGGAAACCTTTAAATCCCATCCAGTGAGGTGGGCAAGGAGAAAACACACGATGTTGGCCAATCCCTTGGCCTTTGAAGATAACCCTTCTCATGGTCTGCTGAGAGGGGTTTTTTTTGATATTTTCCCTATCCACATTCTTAAAGGTTCCCCCTGCAATGGCTTCTAAGTCTTCCGAACGAGTCCTCATGGATGCTCAGGAAATGAGCCGAGCCCTCACGCGGATTAGCCATGAAATTCTTGAACGGAATAAGGGGATCAAAGATCTTGCTCTAATTGGGATTCGGACCGGTGGCGTGTTTTTGGCTAATCGCATTGGAGCCCGAATTCAGCAGATTGAAAAAGGAAGCATTCCTATTGGGGAACTCGATACGACTCTCTACAGGGATGACTTGTCACTCCGAAAAGATCAGCCTGAGATTCGCCGGACGGCCATCGATTTTCATGTGACTGATCTGCGGATTGTCTTAGTCGATGATGTGCTGTTTACCGGGCGTACCATTCGGGCCGCTCTCGATGGGTTGATGGATCTTGGCCGGCCAGCCGAAATTCAATTGGCTGTTCTGATCGATCGGGGGCATCGACAATTACCGATTCGAGCGAACTATGTCGGGAAAAGTGTCCCAACCGGAAAAGAAGAGGAAGTGGTGGTGTTTCTCGAAGAGACAGGCGAAACCGATCGAGTGTCAATTCTCATGAGTTAAACATACGAATATGCCATTTGACCAAAAAGATCTTCTGGGTATTGCCAATCTTAAGGCGTCTGATATCGACCTCATCATGAAGACGGCCGAATCTTTGAAGGAGGTCGGAGGGCGGGACATTAAGAAAGTACCGGCCTTGAGGGGGAAAACCGTCGTCAACCTGTTTTTTGAACCCAGTACGCGAACTCGGACCTCATTTGAATTGGCCGCCAAACGGCTCAGTGCGGATGTAATAAATTTTTCTCCCTCCACGAGCAGTGTGGTAAAAGGTGAAACCCTTATCGATACCGCAAGAAATATTGAATCCATGCAAGCCGATATTATTGTCCTGCGACATTCATCGCCTGGGGCTGCTGAAAATTTAGCTCGGGCCGTTCATTCTTCGGTCATCAATGCCGGGGACGGTTGGCATGAGCATCCCTCTCAAGCCCTTTTGGATCTTTTTACCATTAAAGAAAAAAAAGGAAAAATTGAAGGTTTAACCGTCGTGATTATAGGAGACGTCGCGCATAGTCGTGTGGCACGATCGAATATCCTAGCGCTTTCCAAAATGGGTGCCCATGTGCGGGTGGTGGCCCCTCCGACGATGTTGCCGATGTTCGTTGATCGTTTGGGAGCAGAAGTGCTGTATTCCTTGAATGACGCGGTCATCGGAGCGGATGTGATCATGATGCTACGCTTACAGCGTGAACGCCTCGGAAAAGCCCTGCTACCCAGCATTCGGGAGTATGCCAAGTTATTTTGCCTGACCCAGGAGCATGTGCGCTTAGCCAAACCGGAAGCCATCGTGATGCATCCAGGACCATTGAATCGTGGGGTGGAAATTTCTCCATCGGTTGCCGATAGCGAGGCTGCCGTTATTCTGGATCAGGTTACGAATGGGGTTTCCGTGAGAATGGCGCTCATGTATCTTCTGTCAGGGGCCGGCTAATTCCTAATCGAGAAGAATGCACACATTCATTCAACAAACGGTGACATACCGCCACTTATGCCATCATCACCAGACAGCATAATTTACCTTACAGGAGGTATGGTGATTGATCCCGGTCATTGGAATGGCCCCGGAGATCTTTTGATCCAAGGCGGGAACATCATTGAAATTGGGAATCCCATTACTTCCTCCCTCCTTTCCGATCCCTCTTGCCAGCATATTGATGCTCAAGGCTGGATCGTGGCTCCAGGATTGGTGGACGTCCATTGTCACTTACGAGAGCCTGGGCAGGAATATAAGGAAACCATAGCCAGCGGTGCGTCTTCGGCTGTTGCCGGTGGGTTTACGTCGATTTGCTGTATGCCAAACACTCAACCCGTCAATGATAATGAGTCCATCACGCAATTTATTCGGAAAAAAGCTGAGGAGGCGGGAAAAGCCAAGGTGTTTCCCATCGGAGCGATTACCAAAAATTCCGAAGGAGAAGAGCTGGCTGATATTGGGGAGTTAGTGGAGGCCGGGTGTGTCGCAATTTCTGATGATGGAAGGCCGGTGATGAATAGCTTGGTCATGCGGCGGGCACTGGAATATGCCAAGGCATTTGGAGTACCGGTTATTGACCATTGCGAAGATCTTCATTTAACCGATGGTGGGTGTATGAATGAGGGAGTAGTCTCCACAGAGCTTGGTATGCCTGGGATTCCTGATGCGTCCGAGGAAGTGATGGTAGCCCGAAACCTGGCGCTGGCTGACCTCACCGGGGTACAAGTCCATTTAGCGCATCTGAGTACCGCGCGTTCCGTCGCCTTGGTTCGGCAGGCTAAAGAACAAGGTTTGCCGGTTAGTGCAGAAGTCTGCCCTCATCACTTTTCCCTGACAGAGGAAGCGGTTCGTGGGTATAACTCTAACGCAAAAATGAACCCGCCTCTACGAACCGATGAAGATGTGCAGGCCCTAAAAGTTGGCTTGGTCGATGGGACCATTGATGTGATTGCCACCGATCATGCACCTCATGCCCCTCAGGAAAAACAATTGGAGTTTGATGTCGCTCCTTTTGGTATCGTCGGTTTTGAAACGGCCCTCCCCCTAAGTTTACGGTTAGTGCATGACGGGGTCCTGTCTATGGAGTCCATGATCGAAAAGCTTACGGTAGCCCCATCTGCCTTGTTTGGCCTGTCTACAGGATCGTTACGACCTGAGAGACCAGCAGATATCGTGGTGTTTGATCCCGCTGAGGAATGGGTTGTTGATCCGGATCAATTTCATTCAAAAAGTCGCAATACGCCCTTCGTGAATTGGAGGATGAAGGGCAAAGTCAAAATGACGATTGTGAATGGGCGCGTGGTGTATGATGCCAGATGAGTAAGAGACGTGAAGTCGGTGAATTGGGCTGTGGTCGGATATATTCTTGAGATGTTCGCCCTCACACTCTGGGTCGGGGGGCTGCTCGTGATTATTAGTGTCGTCATCCCTGCTGTCTTTAATTCCATCGGCATGGAGCAAGGTGGGCGGTTTCTTCGACGGGTGTTTGATGGATATGGGCTTCTGACCATGGGAATTTTAGGTCTGTTAAGTGTTGTGGCTGGACTGAGATTTCGAACGTTTGGTCGCGATCCCTCTTCCATGTTTTCCATAGGTAATGGAGAATGGGTGCTATTGGGTGGCATGCTCTGTTTGACCATTATGATTTGGGGATTTTTCGGGCCTCAAGCTGTTGCCTTGCAAGAACAAGCATTTGAAGCGGTATCTCCTGGGGAAAAAGAGCTGGCCTATCAGCAGTTTTTTCGATTACATATGATTGTTCGTGCTCTTCATTTAATCAATTTAGGGTTTGCCAGCTGTTTGTTCATTATTAAGCTACGAAAAGTTTTGTTTTTTCGTCCACTTCCACAAGTGTAATGGTCTGCGTTAATCCAACATTTCATGGGGTTGAAGGGGAGAAGGCATGAAACCCGCGGTCTTGGTTCTTGCTGATGGAACGGTGTTTCATGGCTTCGCATTGGGGTATGAAGGCGAAACAAAAGGAGAAGTCGTCTTTAATACCGCGATGACCGGGTATCAAGAGGTGCTGACGGATCCTTCCTATAAAGGACAAATCGTTCTCATGACCGCTACCCAAATCGGGAACTATGGATTGACAGGGGTAGATCAAGAATCCAGAAAAACTTGGGTGGAAGGATTTGTCGTGCGTGAAGCCTCGCCAACGATGAGTAATTGGCGGGGAGAACACACTCTTGACGCCTACATGAAGGAACATCACATCGTGGGAATTCAAGGGATCGATACTCGGGCCTTGACGAGTCATATTCGTGATCAGGGGTCTCAACCAGGAATCATTTCCCATACACGTTCCCAAATCAGTGCTTTGTTGGAAGAGGTGCGGACCATGCCATCGTTAGTAGGTCAAGACCTTGTCCAGGCTGTCACCTGTTCGGAACCATACATCTGGGATCAAGGGACCTTTACCTTTCAGGAAACCCGGAATGGGTTGCGAAGCCAACCTGGGGCATTCCCCAAAAAGGTTGTCGTCATGGATTTTGGAGTGAAACAGAATATCTTACGACATCTCGTCGATATTGGGTGTGAGGTGCACGTCGTCCCTGCATCGACCAGTTTCGATGCGATTCAACAGATGAACCCGGATGGGGTGGTGCTCTCAAATGGTCCCGGTGATCCCCAAGGGGTTCCCTATGCGGTTGGTACGGCAAAACAATTGATCGGATGGAGGCCCATTCTCGGAATTTGTCTCGGACATCAGATCCTAGGCCTGGCATTAGGCCTCCCCTCACACAAACTCAAATTCGGACATCACGGGGCCAATCATCCTGTCATGGATCTTCGTACGCGAAAGATTGAAATTACCTCACAAAATCATAACTTCGCCGTGGATCTACCAAGTGAACTTAAAAATACTTCTCAGTCCGAGTTAGAGTCTTTTGATTCTCCGGTCGGTCTCATGCATATCACCCACCGAAGTTTAAATGATCATTGCTGTGAGGGAATGGTTGGGTCTACAGCACCGATTATATCCGTTCAATACCACCCCGAAGCTTCCCCAGGGCCACACGACTCCGCGTATGTGTTCCCACAATTTCACACCATGATGAAGGAATTTTCTTATGTATAAGGTTGTGAGTATCTGTGTATTCATGATCCTATCCGGTTGCATATTTATCGATGAAGGGATTTTCCCGGGAAGAGGCAAATTACAAGAGACGGTACTCTCTGGGAAAGGCGAGGAAAAAATTCTTTTAATCGATATTTCCGGACCTTTGAGTACCGGCCATTCTACGGGACTGTTTGCTAATCCCAGTTTGCCAGCTCGAGTGAAAGAGGAATTGACGATCGCACAAAATGATCCTCATGTGAAAGGGCTCGTTCTTCGAATTAATACTCCCGGAGGGACGGTGACGGCCTCCGATGTGCTGTTTCATGAACTTCAACAATTTAAACAAAAACGAAAGATTCCCATGGTCACATCCATTATGGATATGGGAACTTCCGGTGGGTATTACGTGGCAATGGCTACGGATCGCATTTTTGCGCATCCCTCAACCATCACGGGAAGTATTGGTGTGATCATGTTGACGGTCAATGCCCAGGGCCTTCTGGAAAAAATCGGGGTCGAACCCTCTCCGATCATGTCCGGTCCCAAAAAATCCATGGGGTCGCCTTTTCGCCCGATGAATGAGGAAGAGCGTGCCATTTTTCAAGGAGTCATCGATCATTTATATGATAGATTTTTGACTGTCGTGAAGGAGGGGCGGCCCAATCTCGAATCCTTCGACATTGCCAAGCTGGCGGATGGAAGAATCTATACGGCCGAGATCGCTAAAACCCAAGGGCTCATCGATGAGATTGGGTATCTAGACGATGCCATCGCCTATGCGACGAAAGCTGCCGACCTTGAACAGGCCAAAGTCGTGACCTATACTCGCGGACGCCCCGCTCATCAGAATATTTATTCCCACCAGGACATTCCCCAAATTGAGTCCGTCGGCGTTCCTCCCCTGGATACGAATTGGTTTTTACGGACAATAAGTGGGGGGACTCCGCAATTCATGTATATGTGGATACCGTGAGAAAAAAGCATGTCGAGTAGACCGAACAGTGTTCGCCAAGAACCACATGGATGGGACAAATATCGCCTTCGATCTTTTCTCTTTCTCGGGTTGCTTGGCCTGCTTTTCCTATGGCTATCAAGTTGTCAAAAAGCCCCTGGAACCGCACGGGATCAATTGATTTATATTTCTGAGGAAAAAGAAATTGCCCTGGGGCTTTCCGCGTTTCGAGAAATCTTAAAGTCCGCGAGGTTAAGTCGAGATCCTCAGATCACCCTTATGGTCAACCGTGTTGGGCAACGCATTGCCCGCGTGGCGAATAAACCGGAATATGTTTGGGAGTTTGCCGTGATTCAAGACGATGACCAAATTAATGCTTTCGCCCTTCCCGGAGGAAAGGTCGCGATTTTTACTGGCATTTTGCCCTATACCAAGACGGAAGCGGGATTGGCGACGGTGATGGCTCATGAAGTGGCTCATGCGTTACAACGTCATGGCGCGGAGCGGTACAGTCGGGGCATACTCGAACAAATCGGGCAACTTGGTGCTTTGGCGGGGGCGGCTGCCGGTGGTGTGGATCCTGGATTGGCCATTGGAGCGATGAGTGCCTATGGAGTAGGGGTCGCTTTACCGAATTCCCGAGCACAAGAAATTGAGGCCGATTATATCGGGCTTAAATTAATGGCTAAGGCGGGGTATGACCCTCGAGAGGCGGTACCGTTTTGGGAGCGAATGAGTGGGTGTCCGAGAAAGATGATCGGAAGGTTCTGTTTTCGAAGTCAAAGCGCGGTTCCGGAATTCCTCTCCACCCATCCCTCAGATGTCACTAGGATCAATCAAATCGAAGCATGGATCCCTGAGGCTATGAAGTATTACAAGCCGGAAGAAACCCCGACTTCTCATACCCCAGGTCTCGTGTCTTTTTCCTGACAGAATCCTCATGCCAAGACGAGACGATATTCATCGAATTTTACTCATTGGGTCCGGCCCCATTGTCATCGGACAAGCCTGTGAATTCGATTATTCGGGGACCCAAGCTTGCAAAGCCTTAAAAGAAGAAGGCTATGAAGTCATTTTAGTCAATAGTAATCCAGCCACGATTATGACGGATCCGGACCTGGCTGATCATACCTATGTTGAGCCTATATCTGTCGAGGTCGTGGAAGCGATCCTGGATCGGGACCGTCCCGATAGTTTACTCCCAACAATGGGAGGGCAGACTGCGCTGAATATCACTGTCGCCCTGCACGAACAGGGAATTTTGGAGAAATATGGGGTCAAGCTTATCGGAGCTTCCTATGAGTCCATTCAAAAGGCTGAAGATCGAGAGCGTTTCAAGCAGGCCATCGAGGGGATTGGGCTAAAGGTGGCAGCCAGTGGGTCTATCCAATCTCGTGAAGCGGCGCTTCAGCTGATTGAAACCATAGGATTTCCAGCCATTGTCCGGCCCTCGTTCACTCTGGGTGGAGCCGGAGGTAATATCGCCTACAATCGGGAAGAATATGAACGCCATATTGATTGGGCACTCGCGACGAGTCCGACGAATCAGGCTCTGATCGAACAATCATTACTCGGGTGGAAAGAGTATGAATTGGAGGTCATGCGAGATGGGAAGGACAATGTCGTCATCATTTGTCCCATCGAAAACTTCGATCCCATGGGGGTGCATACCGGGGATAGTATTACGGTGGCTCCAGCCATGACCCTATCGGACAAAGAGTATCAAGTGATGCGGAATGCGGCCCTGTCGATTATTCGAGAAATTGGGGTGGATACCGGAGGATCGAACATTCAGTTTGCGGTCAATCCTGAAAACGGAGAGCTTATTGTTATCGAAATGAACCCTCGTGTATCCCGCAGCTCAGCGTTGGCCTCAAAAGCCACGGGCTTTCCTATTGCCAAAATTGCCGCAAAATTGGCGGTCGGGTATTCCCTTGATGAAATACCCAATGATATCACTCAAATGACTAAAGCGTGTTTCGAGCCCACCATCGATTATGTCGTTGTCAAAATTCCCCGATTCACGTTTGAAAAATTTGAAGGCATTGATCGGACATTGACGACCCATATGAAATCTGTGGGGGAGGCCATGGCCCTTGGGGCAACCTTTAAGGAGTCTCTTCAAAAAGCGATCCGTTCATTGGAAACAGACCGTTATGGGTTAATGTCCCTGCATGATCTCGACGGTATCAAAGAAATTCGAAGCAGTGAAGATCCAATATACCAAGAGATCCAGGCCGCGATCCGGATTCCAAGCGCCGATCGCCTCTGGCATATCGCTGATGCCCTTCGGATCGGAATGCCCCAAGAAGATATCTTTCACCTGACAAGTGTTGATCCCTGGTTTTTACATGAAATCCATGAGATTGTGAGTTTTGAGCACGAATGGGCAACCCAAGGCAAATCTGCCGTTAAAGAGGAGCCCCTGCAGGCGGGGAGGCTTCCCAGCAACGTGAAACCCTTATTGTCAGCGTCTCTCCGCCTGGGGTGTTCCGAAGATCGCCTGGCCCAGCTATTGAATGTTGGTGTAGAAGTGATCCAAGGATGGAAACGATCTGAAGATGGTTCTCTGAGATCCTTATTCAAGCGCGTTGATACGTGTGGGGCCGAATTTGAGGCTCATACCCCATACCTCTATTCCACGGTAGGGATAATCTGTGAAGCCAAGCCAACCAAACAGAATAAAGTCATCATTTTAGGTGGAGGTCCCAATCGAATCGGCCAGGGCATTGAGTTCGATTACTGTTGCGTCCATGCATCCATGGCCTTAAGGGAAGAAGGCATCGAGTCCATAATGGTGAATTGCAATCCGGAAACGGTGAGTACGGATTATGATATTTCGGATCGTCTGTATTTCGAACCTCTGACACGAGAAGATGTCTTACGGATTATCCATACCGAAAATCCCATGGGGGTCGTCGTTCAGTTCGGCGGACAAACACCATTAAAGTTGGCTGTTCCATTAGCCAATGCCGGAGTCCCCATACTTGGAACCCAACCAGATGCGATTGATCGGGCTGAAGACCGCAAACGTTTCAGTGATCTGATCGCTGATTTGAATGTGCTTCAGCCAAAAAATGGAACGGCACGGTCTTCTCATGAAGCCCATATCATCGCCGTCAATATCGGCTATCCCGTGATGGTCCGCCCATCGTATGTCTTGGGGGGACGAGCCATGCAGATTATTTATGATGCCCAGTCTTTGGATGATTATCTGCAGAACACAGAAATGTCCTTAAGCAGTCATCCACTCCTTATTGACGACTATCTTGAGGACGCGATTGAAGTGGATGTTGATGCGATTTCCGATGGCCAGGATGTGGTGGTAGCCGGAATCATGGAACATGTCGAAATGGCCGGCATTCATTCGGGCGACTCTGCCTGCTCATTGCCTCCCCATTTATTGTCCTCGGATATTATTGAACATATTCAACGGCAAACGATCCAATTAGCCCGGGAACTCCATGTGGTTGGCCTCATGAATATCCAATTTGCTGTGAAAGATGACCAGGTGTATATTTTAGAGGTCAATCCACGGGCTTCAAGAACGATTCCGTTTGTGAGCAAGGTCATCGGGGCTCCCTTGGCAAAATTGGCGATGAAGGTCATGACAGGAAGAACCTTAAAAGATTTGCGATTTACGGAAGTACCTCGTTATGCTCATATGGCCATTAAGGAAGCGGTGTTTCCTTTCACGAAGCTTGGAGTCACCGATGTCTTGTTAGGTCCTGAAATGCGGTCAACCGGGGAGGTGATGGGGCTGGATAAGAACTTTGGGTGGGCATTTGCCAAATCGCAGGCGGCGGCCGGCATGCCCCTACCCAGGAGTGGGACGGCGCTATTCAGCGTGAAAGACGCCGATAAATCTTCTATCCTTGATTTGGCACAACGCTTACTCAAGTTAGGGTTTTCTCTGAAGGCCACGACGGGAACGGCTTCGTTTTTGAATGAACGAGGTGTTGTCGTCGAACCCGTCAATAAGATTAAAGAGGGACGTCCTCACCTCGTCGATTTTATTAAAAATAAAGATGTGGCCTTAGTCGTCAATACCGTGGGAGGGACCGCTTCACAGGAGGATTCAGCTCCCATTCGAAAAGAAGCCGTATTCAACGGCATACCGTATTTTACGACCATCCAAGGAGCACGAGCGGCAGTGTTGGGACTGGAATCCATGAAAGACACCACTATGGAAGTGAAAAGTCTGCAAGCCTACCATTCTTGAATTCCCTCCTTTGAGTCGTTTGCCTACGTTGAGGTCATGGAAAAATCTATGATACGTCCGACCGTTCATATTCATGCTTGGAGTTGAAGCACCATGAAAATTCCTATGACGAAAAAAGGATATGAAGCCTTACAAGAGGAATTGGTCCGACTGCGACGGGAAGAACGCCCTAAGGTGATTCAGGCGATTACCGAAGCCCGAGAGCATGGTGATTTGCGTGAAAATGCTGAATATAAAGCCGCCAAGGAGCATCAACAATTCATCGATACCCGTATGGCTGAAATTGAGCATAAGCTCAGTAATGCTCAAGTTGTGGAGATTTCAAAAGGGGAGGCGGACAAGATCGTATTTGGTGTCACCGTGACATTGTTGGATATGGAATCGGGACAAGAAAAACGCTATACCCTCGTCGGACAGGAAGAAGCTGATCTCAGTAAAGGATCTATTTCCGTTCAATCTCCGATCGGGCGGGCTCTTATTGGTCATCGGGTGGGAGACATCGTGGAGGTTCACCGTCCCGCGGGGATGGTCGAGTACGAAGTGCAGTCCATTATATTTGAGGAGACATAAGTCATGGCTTCAGCCATTTCTCTCGTGACCGTATTGACGGACTTTGGAGATGTTGATTATTTCGTGCCCAGCATGAAAGGGGTTATGTTAGGCATTAATCCTCAAATGCGAATCGTCGACCTTTCACATCAGATTCCTCCGCAGGGTATTGAGCAGGCTGCGTTTTTTCTTAAATCCTGTTATCAATACTTTCCCGATGGAACCGTTCATGTCGTAGTCGTTGATCCGGGAGTGGGAACGGAACGGCGAACCCTGTTGGTGTCCACTTCACGGTATTATTTCCTGGCACCCGATAATGGGGTATTAAGCTATGTGCTAGAGCAAGAAACTTCGGTCGAGGTCCGCTCCATCGAGAATAAGCAATATCGGTTAGAATCTGAGGGTGCAACCTTTGATGGGCGCGATCTGTTCGCCCCATCCGCAGCCTGGCTCACTCGTGGACAAACCCCCGGTTCATACGGCCGCCTGATCTATGATGCGATGTCCTTACCCGATCAGACACCGAAAATTCTGGAGGGCAGACTCAAAGGCCACATTGTCTATATCGATCGCTTTGGCAATGCCATTACCACGGTAACCACTTCGGATCTTGAGACCTTCCGCTCGGTGACCAAGAAGGAATTATCTGGGGTCAGAATGGACAATGTGGAGATTCAAGGAATCAAGAAGCATTATGCAGAGGGAGCCTTAGGGGTACCTGAAGCATTGATCAACAGCAACGGTCACCTCGAAATTTTTATCAAACAGGGTCATGCGGCTGACAGGTGCCAGCTTCAACTTGGGCAGGTAATTGAAGTTTTTTAACTGAGAGCTGGGAAAATCAAAGGGGAGTGCCTAAGCGGGTTCAGTCTTAGTCGTTGATGCCCGTACCAGTGTGATGGCGAGATGGAGAAGCTTGACCATCTGGCGAAGCTCAGACAAGGTAGAAGAAAGGGGAGGCATCAAAATGATGATATCCCCGATAGGCCGAATGAGTAATCCTAGAGTCCTTGCTGCTTGAGTTACACGGTAACCCATGCGAACTTCAAGCGGAAATGGAGTGTTCTTTTCCTTGCTCTGGACTAATTCAATCCCCACCATATATCCACATTGTCGGATATCACCAACCCAGGGATCGGAGGAAAGAGGGGAGAGCATATCGCGAAATTTAGGGATACGCCTCTGAAGGTTTGTGAGCGTTCGCTCTTGCCGGAACACCTGAAGGTTGGCTAAGGCAGCTGCACACCCGAGAGGATTCCCTGTATAACTGTGACCGTGAAAAAACGTTTTGTGGTCATCCCATGCGCCTCGAAAGGCTTCATAAATTTCTTGTGTCGTCATGGTTGCGGCTAAAGGGAGATACCCACCCGTGATACCCTTAGCTACGGCCATAATATCAGGACTGATGGATTCATGCTCACAGGCAAACATTCGACCCGTTCGACCGAATCCTGTGGCCACCTCGTCTGCGATGAGCAGAACATGAAATCGGTCGCAAAGTTCTCGAATGCGACGCAGATAACCCGGAGGAGATGGAATCATTCCCGCGACAGCCTGAACCATGGGTTCAATGATAATTCCTGCGATTTCTGCCTGGTGTTCTTGAAGCAAGGATTCCAATGGGGAAAGACAATGCATTTGGCAACTGGGAAATTGAAGGGAATAGGGGCAACGGAAGCAGTAAGGGTATTCAATAGTCAATGTGGGAAAAAGAAGAGAGTGGAACGGCCGTTGAAAGAGATCTATCCCGCTCAGGCTCACTCCGCCGAGGGTATCCCCATGATAGGCCTGAGTGAGATGAATGAATTTCGTCTTTTGAGGTTGAGGGGAAGGGCATTGCTGCCAATATTGAATAGCCATTTTTGCCGCAATTTCCACGGCTGTTGACCCGTTGTCAGAGTAAAAAACCTTGCAGAGTCCTGGTGGACTTATGCGAACCAGTGCCTTGGCAAGTTGAATGGCGGGAGGATTGGAAAGGCCGAGAAGGGTGGTGTGAGCGACAGCTTGTAATTGCTGACGTATGGCTTTATCGATCGTGGGATGCCGGTGCCCATGCACGTTAAGCCAAATTGAAGACGTTCCATCTAAATAGGCATGACCATCGGTATCATAGACATAGACACCTTGAGCTTTTGAAATGATCAGAGGGGAGTGTTCTTCCCATTCCTTCATGTGGGTAAAAGGATGCCAAAGGTATTGGTGGTCATCCCGTCCTAACTGAGTGGAGTTCACCTTTTTCGAGTTCATCAGCACTAACCTATCGAAATTCATGGATTTTTGACAACCTGGGCTTCCCTTACTACAATCAGTAGGATACCGAATGAACAAAGCCCTTCCCCAATCCCACATTCGCAATTTTTGCATTATCGCCCACATTGATCACGGAAAATCGACCTTAGCTGACAGATTTTTGGAGTTGACCGGAGCGATTACCCAACGTGAATTCCGTGCCCAATTCTTGGATGACATGGATTTGGAGCGAGAGCGTGGGATTACGATTAAAGCCCATGCGGTGAGCACGCGTTTCTTAACCTCCGGAGGTGAGGAGTATTTGTTTAATCTCATCGATACCCCAGGGCATGTAGATTTTGCCTATGAAGTCTCACGGAGCCTTGCCGCATGTGAAGGGGCCTTGTTATTGATCGATGCCACACAGGGAGTCGAGGCTCAAACGATTGCCAATGCCTATTTAGCTATCGCGAACGATCTGCACATTATTCCCGTCATCAATAAAATCGATTTGGCGAGTGCCGATGTCGAAGGCGTACAAGCTCAAATCCATGATGTGTTAGGCCTTGAGACGGAAGACGCCTATTTAGTCAGTGCGAAGGAGGGAAAAGGTGTACGCGAAGTCTTAGAAGGAGTCGTACAAAAAGTTCCAGCTCCTTCCGGAGATGTGAAGGGGCCTCTTAAAGCCCTCATTTTTGATTCTTGGTTCGATAATTATCAGGGAGCCGTGGTGTTATTCCGGATAATTGACGGAACCATCAGGCCTGGAATGATGATTAAATTGATGTCCAATGACCGTGAGTTTGAAGTGCTGGAAGTGGGAATTTTTTCTCCCAAACGCACTAAAGTTGCTCAACTAGGTGCCGGGGAAGTGGGATATCTTTGCGCCGGAATGAAGGAGCTGTCGGACACCAAAATAGGGGATACCATCACCGAGGCCAACAACCCCACCGATTCTCCCTTTCCAGGGTACCGCGATGTGAAGCCTGTAGTGTTCTGCGGGCTCTATACGACCGACAACGCTAAATTTGAAGATCTTCGGGATTCACTCGAGAAGCTTCGCCTTAATGACTCTTCATTTATTTATGAACCCGAAACATCATTAGCCCTCGGTTTTGGATTTCGTTGTGGGTTTCTTGGGCTGCTCCACATGGAAATTATTCGAGAACGCCTGGAGCGGGAATACAATCTTGATTTGATCAGCACGGCTCCGACGGTTGTATACCGAGTGTACACCACAAAAGGCGAAGTGGTGGTTCTGGATAACCCCTCAAAATTGCCAGAACCCTCCCTGATTGACCATATCGACGAGCCCTATATTAAGGCCACGATTATCACCCCTGAACGATATATCGGGAATATTCTTCAATTATGTCAAGAACGAAGAGGAACTCAACTGGGAATGCAATATTTAGATCCGACCCGGGTTATGCTCACCTATGAGATCCCCCTCAATGAAATTGTGTTAGACTTTTACGATCGCCTGAAATCTCGTACCCAAGGGTATGCCTCATTAGATTATGAATTGGTCGGATATCGCGTATCGAATCTCGTCAAAGTTGACTTATTATTAAACGGAGAAACGATCGACGCCTTATCGTTTATTGCCCATCAAGATAAAGTTCAAAGTCGGGGTCGACAACTAGCGGAAAAGATGAAGGAACTGATCCCCAAACAAATGTTCGAAATCGCCATACAGGCGGCCGTTGGGAAGCGCATAATCGCAAGGGAAACGATTGGCGCCTTGAAGAAAAACGTGACGGCGAAATGTTATGGCGGTGACATTACTCGAAAACGAAAACTCTGGGAGAAACAAAAAGAAGGGAAAAAACGTATGAAGCAATTGGGGCGCGTTGAAGTTCCGCAAGAAGCCTTTTTAGCGATCCTCAAAACCGACCCTTCCTGATTTCGTATGTCTACTGAAGAACCACAACCACCAAATCCCGATACCTCTATGGAGGGATCTCAGAATCCGCCCTCTCAGGCCAAACCGGATTCGGTTTCAAAGAAATCCATTTTTCGGGAATATGCGGAAGCCCTGATTATCGCGATTATCCTGGCCTTTACGATCCGGGTATTTTTTGTTCAAGCTTTTAAAATTCCATCCGGATCAATGATTCCCACCTTGATGATTGGGGATCACATTTTAGTGTCCAAATTGGCTTATGGATTTCAACTGCCACAAGATTGTGAATTCCACGTTTCGATTCCTCCGGTCACCTGTTATTCTTCCGCCATCCTGGCTGGTTTTGAATCGCCACGACGTGGCGATATTATCGTGTTTCGCTATCCAGAGGATGAAAATAAAGATTTTATTAAACGGGTAGTCGGGATCCCTGGAGATACGATTCGAATCGTGAATAAAAAAGTCTACGTAAACGACGAATTACTGAAAGATGACGGCTTTACGCAACGAGTTGACCCGGGAATTATCGATGGACGCATCAATCCTCGGGATAATCATGGGCCCATCACCGTCCCTCCCGACTCCTTTTTCGTGATGGGAGATAATCGAGATCAAAGTCTTGATAGCCGATTTTGGGGATTTGTGAAATTAGATAAAATCAAAGGGCGAGCGTTTATGGTGTATTGGTCTTGGAACGGACAGGGCTCCTGGGTTGATTGGGTCCGATGGGATCGAATTGGAAAATCGATACAATGATCCCGGGTTTCCTGCCTCATTGCCAGATAAGGCTTGCTTCATGATTCCTGAATGAAACTGTCCAACCACAACACAACCATATCTTCCCGCACACTAGGCCGCTATCTCCAGCGTTTTCCCCGCGCGAACATACTTGTCATTGGTGATTTGATCCTCGACCAGTATATTTGGGGCAATGTCCATCGTGTGTCTCCTGAAGCGCCCGTCCCAGTCGTCCATGTGAATTCTGAAACGTATCGGTTAGGGGGGGCAGCGAATGTCTATAACAATATTCGGTCCCTGGGAGGAAAAGCCGAATTATGTGGAGTGGTCGGGAATGATGAGGCAGGCAAGCAATTCACCAAAATCGTCCAGTCTACGAAAAGCCCTCAGGCCGGTATCTTCAAAGATTCGGCAAGACCCACCATCAAAAAAACCCGGGTTGTCGCTCATAACCAACAAATCGTGCGATTTGATGTGGAGTTTCGTGAACCCCTGGCTCCACGACTGGAACGAAAGATTATTCGGTATCTGTCCGAACGTCTTCCGCAGGTAGACTGTGTGGTGATCTCGGATTATGCCAAAGGCATGATTACCGGAGGCGTGATGGACCAGGTACGCAACCTCGGCCGCCGACATCGCATTCCGATTGTCGTCGATCCTAAAGTTGAGCATTGGGACCTGTATTCAGGAGTGACGGTCATTACCCCTAATCATCTAGAAGCCAGTCATGCAGCAGGATTCTTACCCACCCAACAGATACCGATTGAACGATTGGGGAAAGTTCTGTTGGATGGGTTGCAATGCCAGGCCGTGGTCATCACCCGAGGGGAAGAGGGCATGAGTATTTTTGAACAGGCAGGGAAGGGGTGGACGATTCCTGCTGTTGCCCGACAGGTCTTCGATGTAACAGGAGCAGGGGACACCGTTGTCAGTACATTGGCACTTGCCCTGAGTGCAAATACTCCACTCTTAGATGCGGCGGTGCTGGCCAATCAAGCTGCCGGGCTGGTCGTCGGAGAGGTTGGAACAGCTACCGTTACACGCAAACAACTGCAAGAGGTGTGCTCTCATGGTAGGGCATGACCATCGAGTCAGTGCGTGTATTCCTGCCCGTTACGGATCCTCTCGCTTTCCCGGAAAGCCCCTGGCCATACTCTCCGGAAAACCCTTGATCCAGCATGTGTATGAAGCAGCACAGGCTGCCCCAGGGGTGCATCAGACTCTTGTGGTCACGGATCATGAACAGATCGTGGAAGTCGTGAGGAATTTTGGGGGGGAGGCCTGCTTGGTCACTGAACCCTGTCGAACTGGGACGGACCGAGTCGCTACCGTTGCCGATCAACTGAGTTCCGATGTGGTTGTCAATCTCCAAGCCGATGAGATTCCATTGGATCCACGGTTACTGGGAGACCTTATCAACCCGTTTTTACGATCCGAAGCCCCTATCGGAACCTTGAAGCGAAAATGGTCACAGACGGACGATTTGTCAAATAGATCGATCGTAAAGGTCGTGACGGATCATTCAGGTAGGGCTCTGTATTTTTCCCGTGAACCGATTCCCTGTTGGAGAGATGCAACGGGGAAGGATATCTCCGATAGGGCCTTCATGCACCTTGGAGTCTATATCTTCCGAAAGGCAGAATTGGTAAAATTCGCTCAACTGCCAACCGGCTATCTAGAAGACGCGGAAAAATTAGAACAACTTCGTGCGCTGGAATACGGAATGCCGATCCACGTTTGGGAAACACAATTTCCCTCTCTGCGTATTGATAACCCGGAAGATATCGCTCGGGCGGAAGCCGTGTCGTGAATTTCCTGGGTTGAAAATAATAGGTGGAATATGGTGAAGTGCTGGCTAGGGTGGCTGTAATCCTGGGACGTTCGATCCAATCATGAATAAATTCCTTTTTATCACTGGAGGGGTGGTTTCATCTCTGGGTAAGGGCCTGTCCTCTGCCGCGATCGGACATCTCCTGGAAAGTCGGGGGATGACGATCACCTTCCTGAAGTTAGACCCCTATATCAATGTCGATCCCGGAACGATGAACCCCTATCAGCATGGGGAAGTCTATGTGACGGATGATGGGGCAGAGACCGATTTAGATTTAGGCCACTATGAACGATTCACGACCGTACAATTGAGTCGGGAAAATAATTGTACGACCGGACGCATCTATGAGTCAGTCATTAAAAAAGAACGCCGAGGTGAATATCTTGGCGCAACCGTTCAAGTTGTGCCCCATATTACGGACGCGATTAAACAAACCATCCTCAATGTGGCCCATGATGTTGATGTGGCCATCGTGGAAATCGGGGGTACGGTCGGCGACATCGAAAGCTTGCCCTTTTTAGAAGCCATTCGGCAGATGCCCTATGATGTCGGTCGCGATAATGTCCTATACATTCACCTCACGCTGGTTCCGTTTATTGGTACCGCCGGGGAATTAAAAACCAAGCCCACCCAGCATTCCGTCAATAAACTCCGAGAAATCGGTATTCAACCCAATATTCTCCTGTGCCGGACCGATCGGTACCTGCCACCGGGAGTCAAAGATAAAATTGCCTTGTTCTGTAACGTGGATAAGGGGTCGGTGATTACGGCCAAAGATGTGGATTCAATTTACGAAGTCCCTGTCGTCTTACGAAAAGAAGGACTCGATGAATTAATTGTTCGGTCATTACGATTGGAAACCCGTCCTCCAAATTTGCGGGACTGGGATATTTTGGTGCAAAAGATTAAGCGTCCACGCCATGAAGTGACCATAGGCTTAGTCGGTAAGTATGTGGAATCTAAGGAGTCGTATAAAAGTCTGTCCGAAGCCTTAGTCCATGGAGGCTTACGGGACGAGACAGGAATTAAAATTCAATGGATTGAGTCCGGAGCGATTGAAAAGGATGGACCTGAACGGGTTTTGGCCGATGTCGATGGGGTACTGATACCTGGTGGGTTCGGGGTCAGAGGCATTGAGGGTAAAGTGGATACCATTCGGTATATTCGCGAAAAACACATCCCATTTCTGGGCATTTGCTTGGGGATGCAATGTGCCGTCATAGAAATTGCCAGGAATTTAGCGGGCTTGGAACGAGCCAATAGCTCGGAATTCGATGCCGAGACGCCTCATCCGGTCATTGATTTATTGCCCGAGCAGCGATCTATCCAAGAGAAGGGTGGCACCATGCGGTTAGGGGCCTTTCCCTGTCATTTGAAACCCGATACGCTGGCTTATGCCGGGTATGGACAATCTGAAATCAGTGAGCGTCATCGACACCGGTTCGAGTTTAATAATGACTATCGTGAACGATTGATGGCGAAAGGTCTCGTGATCAGCGGGACATCACCAGATGACCGTCTCGTGGAGATCATAGAACTCAAAGGCCATCCCTGGTTTGTCGGGACCCAATTTCATCCGGAATTTCATTCTCGCCTTTGCAGTCCTCATCCTTTATTTACCGCCTTTATCGGGGCGGCACTTCAACGAAAATTCGGTTCATAGTATCCTAGAATTGACATGAGTGTGGTTCGAGAGGTTTCCATCGGTCCCTATACAGTCGGGGGACAGGCTCCTCATTTTCTCATTGCCGGTCCTTGTGTCATCGAATCAGAAGAGTTAGTTCTGGAAACCGCATCGGCCATCGCAAAAATCTGCCAATCCCTGAATATCCCCTATATCTTCAAGGCCTCCTACGATAAGGCCAATCGGACCTCCCATACATCCTTCCGGGGACTGGGCCTACAGGAAGGTCTAAACATTTTGCAGAAAGTCAAGGAACACGTTGGAGTCCCCATCCTCACGGATATTCATGATGAACATGATATTCCTCGTGTAGCAGAAATCGTCGATGTTTTGCAGATACCGGCCTTTTTATGTCGCCAAACAGATCTTCTCGTGGCTGCCGCGAAATCAGGCCGTGTGGTGAACGTGAAAAAAGGGCAGTTTTTAGCTCCCTGGGATATGGAGCATGTGGTGAAAAAATTAGAAGAAGCGGGAACCACGAAAATCTTTTTAACCGAAAGGGGAGCGAGCTTTGGGTATCAAAATCTGGTGGTGGATATGAGATCACTGCCAGTCCTCAGAGGCTTTGGGTATCCTGTCGTCTATGATGCGACTCATAGCGTTCAACTGCCAGGAGGAGGTGGAACCTGCTCTTCTGGACAACGGGAATTCATCGCCCCATTGGCCCGTTCCGCGGCGGCGGTAGGGTGTGACGGCTTTTTTATGGAAGTCCATCCTGAACCCGAACACGCTCTATCGGACGGGCCCAATATGGTAAGGCTGCCTGAATTGGAGGGCTTCTTGCGGCACCTTAAAGAAATCTGGGAGGTTTCAGGAAAAGGCGAAACCTCACCTCTTACTTGAAGTATTGGGCCTAAATTTCCTGGGGATTAATCGTCTTGCAAAACGAACCGAGAAGAGACCACAACGTACTCTCGGGAGAGACAAGCTTCAATCTTCCCAACTCCATCACCATCCTTCGCATCCTTCTAATCCCTGTCTTTATTTGGCTGTATTCTAATCCAACTCCAGAGAGGTCATTGTGGGCAGCGATTGTATTTGGCGCTGCTGCACTCACAGATTTTTTGGATGGCTATTTGGCCCGGAAAAGCGGCCAAATTACCAACCTTGGCAAACTGCTTGACCCGGTAGCAGATAAATTGCTCGTCGCTACCGGTCTGATTTTATTAGTTCAAGTACAACTTGTTTCCGTATGGCTGGCGATTATCATGATCGCACGGGAATTGCTTATCACCGGAGCCAGAGTGGTGGCGGCCAAAGAAGGGTTCATTCTTCCTGCGGATTCATTAGGAAAACTTAAAGTGGTCGGACAAATTGGAGGGATTGTATTTCTGCTTTTGGAAGGGGTATGGGCTCAAACAGCTGAGACGTTTTTTGTCATTGGAACTATACTGCTTTATACGGCCTTAGCCTTTTCTTTATATTCCGCTTGGAAGTATCTCGTCCAAATTTACAAAAAAATCGGCCATCAGTACTGGTAAGACGTGTCTTCTCCAACCATCCTCTCCATACTCTGGATCATAGGTTCTTACTTCGTGGGATCGGTTCCATTTGGAATCGTCGTAACCCGGCTTCTCGGAACAACAGACCCCAGGACTAGCGGAAGTCAAAACATCGGATTTACCAATGTTCTTCGGGTATGCGGAAAAAAAGCCGGGTACTGGACATTGGCCGGGGACTCCGGAAAAGGCCTTTTGGCGGTGCTTTTCGCCGGAATGATAGGCATTCCTTGGAACATGGTCCTGCTCAGTGCGTTTGCGGTGATTTGTGGCCATATTTTTTCAATTTTTCTTGGGTTTAGAGGTGGGAAAGGGGTCGCCACGGCATTAGGTGCTATTTTTGGGGTTCATTGGGGGCTGGGGTTGGGATTGCTCGGAATCTGGCTGTTTGCGGTGAGTATTTTTAAGATTTCCTCTGGTGGGGCACTCAGCGCATTTCTGGCTTTCCCTTTCCTTGTCTTCCTTTTTGCCTACGATACGGCCTTATTGGTATTTTCAATATGTACGACCATTTTAATCTTGGCTTGCCATAAAGAGAATATTTCCCGGATTTTGGATGGAACGGAAGGGAAAATGAATATATCTAGTTGACATAATATTTCTTATCCGACATAGAAATGTAAAATAAATATGCCTAATAATCCAATCATTCTCATCCTTGCCTTCCTGCTGGTTTCTTTACCCATTTCGGGTGCGGCCAAGGGAACCGCATCGGATAAAGAAACCCGTGGCCTACAGGTCTTGGAGGATATTCAATTTACGATTACCAATCTGGCCGAACGTGTTATGCCCACGGTAGTCAATATTACTCCCATTAGACAGATTCCCTCTTCCCCGGGCTTTAAACGCCGGGCTCCATTTCCGTCTGGCAGCGGGTCCGGGGTAATCATTCGAGAAGACGGATTAATCGTGACCAACAATCATGTGGTGGGAGAAGACGTCACCGAAGCTGATGTCCGGCTGTCGGATAAAACCACGATGATTGCCCGTGTGATTGGAAGGGACAAAGAAACCGATATTGCCGTGCTGAAGATCGATTCTGAGCGACAATTTCCAGCCTCCCCCTTCGGGGATTCGGCTACCCTGAAAGTCGGACAATGGGTCTTAGCCGTGGGAAATCCAATGGGTTTAGATCGAACCGTGACGTTGGGCGTGATCAGTGGTATCGGACGAGAACGATTGAATCTCTCACGGTATGAAAATTTTATTCAGACAGATGCTGCAATCAATCCTGGAAATTCAGGGGGGCCACTGTTCAATCTTCGCGGAGAAGTTATCGGAATTAATACGGCGATTATTCATATGGCCCAGGGAATCGGATTTTCTATTCCTGCAGAAATGGTCTCCCGCGTGGTCGATCAATTGGTCAACAGAGGCCGGGTTGTCCGCGGCTGGCTGGGTGTGGGCATTCAAGCCCTGACGAAGGAATTGGCCAAGCAATTTGGTGTTCCGGAAGGACAAGGGGTCTTAATCAACGAAGTCTATGAGAACGATCCGGCCCACAAAGCTGGGATTAAGCCAGGCGATATCATTTTTTCGGTCAATGATCGTCCCGTGGATACTCCAAATCAACTGTCGCGCCTGGTCGCACACGTCGGACCCGGGGAACATGCCAAGATTCGACTCATGCGTGATGGTAAAGAAATGACATTCCAAGTTTCTATGGCCGAAAAGGAAGAAAAATCTGTTTTAGCTTCCTTGCCACTCCACAAATCCGAGGTCAAGCTAGGCCTGGATGTCCAAGGACTCACCGCCGCCCTCGCGGAACAATTTGAACTCAAAGAAACGGTTGGCGTGCTGGTGTCTAAAGTTGAGCGAGAGGGTCTTGCCCACAAGGAAGGGATTCAAGAGGGAGACCTCATCACGGAAGTCAATCGTCAACCCGTGAGAACCGTGGCTCAATTTTCGGAGGCCGTAGGGGAAGTGAAACCTGGACAGACCGTTCTTTTACGCATCAATAGGAAGAAGCGGGCCTTTTTTATCGTCCTGAAAACTCAGCCGTAGAAAAAACGCTTCCCGTTCTCCTCCACGGCTTCCTAGGCCGAAGAGACGGCCTCTTTCTTCTGATCTTCAACTAATCGTGTGACCAGTTCCTTGGGCACCTCTTCATACCCGTAGATTTCCATCACATAGGTCCCCTTTCCGGCAGTTAACGAGGTCAAAGCCGGAGCATACTTCAACATTTCTGATAAGGGAACATGGGCTTTCACGATTTCATTATGTCCTTTAGCGGCCATTCCCTGAATACGGCCCCGGCGAGAATTTAAATCCCCAATTACGGTGCCGACAAGGTCATCAGGGACTGTGACTTCTACACTCATGATCGGCTCCAATAATGCCGGCTGAGCTGCCTCCATAGCTTTTTTCAGGCCCATTGACCCCGCCACTTTAAAGGCCATCTCTGAAGAATCGACGGGATGGTGTGAGCCATCATACACGGTGACGCTCACATCCACGACGGGATATCCACCGATGATTCCATGGTTCAGAGCTTCCACTACCCCTTTCTCCACCGCCGGAATAAAGTTGCGGGGAATCACCCCGCCGACGATTTTATTGTGAAACTCAAACCCGCCTCCACGTGGAAGAGGTTCAATCTGGAGCCAACAGTCACCATATTGACCATGTCCACCCGTTTGTTTTTTATACTTGCCCTGTGCTTGGGCCATCTTATGAATCGTTTCTCGATACGGGACTTTGGGCATATTGAGGTTTACTTCGACCCCATACTTTCGTCGGAGTTTTTCGAGAGTCGTGTCGATATGGGTCTGCCCCACCCCACTCAAGAGCATTTCTTTGGTTTCCTCATTCCGGAGAAACTCTAAAGACGGATCTTCTTCGACAAGCTTATGCAAACCGAGACTGACCTTATCGATATCATTCTTGCTTTTGACCTCTAACGCATAGGACATCACCGGACGGGAGAGTGTAAACGGAGAATAGACAATTTGATGTTTTTCATCACAAATAGTATCGCCGGTTTGGGTGTCTTTGAGTTTGCCGATCGCCACAATATCACCTGCCCCAACCTGACCGACTTGGGTATGCTTTTTCCCGAGAGATAAAAATAAATGTCCCCCTTTTTCTTTCGACCGCCGAGAGGAATTGTAAAAACCGGAATCGGCGGGCAAGGTTCCAGAAAGAACACGAAAGTAGGAAAGCCGCCCCATGAAGGGATCGATGGTCGATTTAAACACAAAGGCTGAAAAGGGTTCTTGGCTGTCAGATTGTCGTTGGCACTCTTCTTTGCTTTCAGGGTGAAGGCCAACTAATGGATGGAGGCTGGCCCGATCTTCTGGGGAAGGTAAAAACCGTTGTATGGCATCCAGAAGAAGTGCGGTTCCCATGTTTTCCGTGGCTGAGCCACAGAGAACCGGAACGATTTTTCGTTCTAACGCCCCAAGGGTCAGTCCATCATACAAATCTTCATCCGAAAGGTCACCTTGTTCGAGATATTTTTCAACTAATTGATCATTGGTTTCTGCTACTTGTTCTGTCAATTCTCGCCGAGCTTCCGCCACGGTGTCTTGGAAATTAGCGGGAATGTCAGTCTTCTGAATTTTTGAATGGTTGGCTGCTTGGGTGAGAACTTGTTGAGTAAGGAGATCCACGACTCCAGTCAGAGAATCCCCCTCTTTAACCGGTATGGCTATGGTGCCGCACCGACACTCTAAGCTTCCCTGAATTTCCTCAAGTATTGGTTTAAGATTTCCGTCAGCCCTATCCAATTCATTGATGAAAATCAAACAGGGAAGCTCAAGGTCCTGGATAAGATCCCAGACCTTTTCCAACTCCGAACGAAGACCCGTGCTGGCCCCCACGACCAACACGACTCCATCCACGGCACGTAAACTGGATTTCACTTCAAAGGAAAAATCGAGGGTACCGGGAGTATCGATGATATTGATACGGGTTCCTTGCCACTCAACCTGAAAAAGAGAAGAACTAATGGAATGATGACGATGAATTTCTTCAGGTTCGAAGTCCCCGACCGTATTGCCCTTGAGGACGTTTCCTAAATCGGAAATGGCCCCGGTGGTTAACGCCAGTGCTTCGCACAAACTGGTCTTTCCAGCGCCAGGATATGAAGCAATGGCCACATTACGGATGCCCTTGGGTGTTTCAACACTCATATCCACCTCCTCAGAAAGTTATGTGATTGAATTCTAGGAACCTGAAGAGGGGGTGTCAATGAGAAAGGCTGGTTGAATGTCAAAGAACTCTACGCATTTTAAAGCATCTGTCACTTGATCGACAGAAGATGTCGAGAAACCATCCCACAAATGAATGGCCGTGGCCCCTTACTCGGCCAACAGTTCCTCGGAATTTCTAAGGAAATTGCAGGTCAGTCTTAATCCAAGCCGAACTGTTTTCATCTGGCATCGCAGTTGCTCTATTTTTGCACGATGTTTTTCACATGGTTTTGTTAAACATCCATAGCCGTACTGACTTCCTAGGATGGATTTTTACTCTTCGCCACACCCGTTTTACCTCCTCATTTTCCAGTCTATAAAAAAACCTGTATGGAGTGCATGAAATTGGAGATAGGTGTTTTTTCGTAATTGGGGTAATTGGGTTCTCATAACCTAAGGATAGGTAGGAGGCAGATGGTGGCGATAAGAAATACGGGGCATAGTCATGTGAGCCAACAAGACTCTTTGATTAATACTTTGACCAAAAAAGACCACGTACAACAAAGTCTGTCTCAAAAGGCAGAAGGCTCCTTCTCAGGTGGTGTCCTTCTCTTTTCCTTGGAATGCCATGGAGGAAAGTGGCAAGGCATCGCCTCATTCATCAGTGAATCAACCATTCAAGTAACATTTGAAGGATTTCCTCAGTTGTACGTCGGACAATTAGTGAATTTAACTCTTGAGGGTTCAGCTCATGAATGGAGGATGACTGGAAGGATTGTGGAACTACAGGGCCATCGCCACGAATCACCCTGGCAGGGCACCACAACACTCACGATCGCCTCTTTAACGAAAACCCCGACCACCAACTTCTTTCAACTCTTTCAAGCTCAAAAATCAATAAAAGGCACCATAGGCTCTGATGACCTTGGTCCGGCTTCTGGGCAACTTGAGGAGGAACCGGCTCTAATCGAGTATGCAAAGTTTGGAGCGATGAAGTGTTTGCAGAGCCAATACCAGGATAGGAGGACTTCCACCTCAGTGTTCAGTCATCCCTTGACCCTCTTCAATCAAAGGGGCCAAATCATTCGAGCCATTCATGATTTTCCGCTTGGAGAACCTTGTGAACGTCTTCCTATGGCCATTGTCATCCCCGGGTATGGGGAAACCAAACGGGATATGTTGACCCTGGCCTATTACTTGGCGAGTAATGGTTTCCAAGTCCTTCGATATGATCATACGAATCATGTCGGTGAGAGCGAAGGGAAACATGCTGATGTCACGTTAGGCGGCATGAAACAGGATTTTCAAGCGGTATGTGCCATGGCCCAGGAAGCTTGGCCCCAGGTTCCACGAGTAGGCATTGCCTCAAGCTTAGGGTTTCGAGTCGCCCTCAGAGCTGAAAGCGAATCTCCTTCTTTATCCCTTTTGATATCCATGGTAGGTATTGTCAATCTTCGTCAATCGGTCTCCTTAGTTCATCAAGAAGATATCTTTGCTGCGTATATTGAAAATCAATGCCCGGATTCTGCGAATATCCTGGGGTTTAATGTTAAACAATCATTCCTGCACAATGCCCTGCATGATGGATATATGACTCTCGAGGGTACCCTTGAAGACGTTCGTCGACTACAAACTCCCATCGCATGGGTTGAAGCAGAAAACGATGCGTGGGTCGATGGTCAGGACTTAGCGATCGTACGAAACAGCTTAGGAAGCCAACTTCACAAATGGTGGAAAATCCCGAATGCCCTCCACCGACTTCAGGAAAACCCCAAATTGGCCAGGCGAGCCTATCGTCACCTAGTTGCTTATTGTCTTGCCCATACCCGATCCATTTTCACCACTCCGGATCGGATTCACGCTCCCAACCCTAAAGAAGTAAGCCGCCAACGCCGCAAGGAAAAGCCTCCTCCAACCCCACAATCCAATTTTTCCCACAATACGGGGTTTTGGAAAGACTATTTAACGAATTTTCAAACCGTTCAGGAATGCCCGGATTATGTGAAGCTCTTGGATCACGTGTTTCATGCCTTGGGGCCAATTTCGGCTGGTCAATCCCTCCTAGATGTGGGATGTGGGAATGGAAATGCTGGAAAGTACTTTTTCGACAACATCCGGCATCACTATTCCACCATCACCACAAGTCTTAACCAGCCGACTCGTTACATTGGAATCGACTTGGTGCAAGAAGCGCTGGAAAGAGCAAAAGCAGAAATGACTGATGAGTATCGGGGGCGGTGTAAAAGTGGAACACCGTTCTCTCCCTTTATTCATTTCTCCTGGATACGACATGATTTGAATCGTCCTTTGCCGTTTCCCGATAACCAGTTTGACCGAATCGTGTCCAATCTTGTTCTGGGGTATACCCAAAATCCTCAAGGGGTCATCCATGAACTTTTTCGAGTCCTCGCTCCTGGAGGTCGAATGGTCTTATCTAACTTAAAACCCGATGGGGATTTTTCGGGCATCTATCAATCGCTGCTCAAAGAATCCATGGATTCGAATCATCGAAGACAGGCAAGAGACTTATTGAATAACTATGGAAAAATTCGTCATGCGGAAAAAAATGGACAATTCACGTTTTTCGATAAGGACAAGTGGCACAGCATTGTTCAAGAGCTCAGGGCTGCTCACGTCCAGATATCCCCAACCTTTTCTCAGCAGGGATTCTTAATCATTCTTGAAAAACCCACCTATCCCCCATCCTCATTGGCTCTTCTCGATCACCCTGCTCGTCTGACTCATTCCGAGCAACCGAGCCCCTTCCATTCTGCAGCCTAACGCACCTCTCAAAGGCTCCAGAGAGGACCATGGGAGACACATCCAGACTGACAGATAGAAGGTTCTGAGGTTCTTTACTTCTGTTCGGTTTTATTGTCCAATAGTCAGACACCCTTCTCTACCCAAGGCCAATCCCATTCGAATATGACTCGAGACCCTTTACGATGAATTTTTATGCTTTCAGTGGCCTGTTAAATGGCTTAGCCGCGACCATATCTGGGGTGCTCATTTTTGGGAAAAACCCCAAAAGCCTCAAACATCGGGCGTATGGCATCTATTGTTTAGCTGCGGCAATCTGGGGGTTTGGATATTGGGCCTGGCATCTTTCCACCACTCCGGAAATGGCGTTGTTATGGGTGAGGGTCTTAATGTTTGGGGCCATCTTTTTGCCCATTGCCTACGTTCTTCATGTCTTAACGTTGGTCGATCGCGTAGAGGAATTTCGGTGGGTGACTCGTGTGGGTTGGGGGTTGGGAGTATTTTTTGCGCTCGCCAATTTTACCCCTTGGTTTGTACAAGGGGTCGGGGCTGCGGGTTCATTTGCATTATGGCCGATTCCCGGCCCAGTATTTCATCTCTATGTGCTTTGGTTTTGTCTCTTTACGATACTCGGGACCTGGTGGTTGTACCAAGGTGGGCGATCCAAGGTTGATTCTGAACGATACTGGTTGTGGCTATTGATGGGGGGGTCTCTTATCGCCTATGCGGGTGGAGCGACAACCTTTCCTCTCTGGTATGGGGTCGATATTCCCCCTGTTGG
The DNA here is from genome assembly GCA_965223275.1 of Nitrospirales bacterium. Taxonomy (GTDB): domain Bacteria; phylum Nitrospirota; class Nitrospiria; order Nitrospirales; family UBA8639; genus Nitrospira_E. The sequence goes on along the minus strand of OZ244992.1, from coordinate 95,152 downwards.
AGCCATTTTACTGGTCGTCTATACCGGTGTGGTCGCCTTGTCTCTCTTACGCCACCATCTTTTGGATATTGGGACGACCTTTGAACGCAGCATGACCGCTGGAGTGCTGATAGCCTTGGTCGCATTGCCGGCGTATCCCATTCTCTTAATCGGACAAACATGGAGCTTGGGGACGATCAATTTCCCCTATTCGTTAGTGGAATTAACCGTTCTCCTGATCTTAGTCGTCGGAGCGACGCTGATGAAAGGAGACGCCCAGGCCATGATATCCCAGACCTTGTTTAAAGAACGGCATGAACGAAATACCACCGTCGTCAATTTTTCCAAGTCCTTGGTCTCGATCTTAGAACTCAAGGATCTGACGAAGACCATTATCGAAACCATTTGCCCGCTCCTCCATCTTCAATGGGGGGTCGTGTACCTTCGCGGAACTCAAAGTCAAATCTTTCAAGCAGTCTCAAGTCATGGCAAGTCCTTGGACAACTTTATGACGATAGATTTAGGAAAATATCCCACGTTGGCTGAACAATGGGGGCAAGGAACATCCCCCTATACGATCAAAGAGTTACAACGACATCCTTCTAGGGCCCACATCACCGATTTAATCGATCAGTTTTCTCTCCTGGACGCCCGTGCCTGTCTTCCCCTCTCGAATAAGCAGCGGGTGTTAGGGATATGCCTGTTTGGTCCTCCCGATCATCAAGGGGAATACAGCAACCAAGACTTGGAATTACTCAGCACGTTATCACATGAGGCATCCATTGCCCTCGACAATGCCTTTCTGTATGAAGAGGTTAAGCATTCACAAGCCCTGATTCGCCGAACCGACCGGTTGCGATCCTTGGAAACCATGGCCGGAGGGTTAGCGCACGAAATTCGCAATCCGTTGACTTCGATCAAAGCCTTTGTGGATTTAGCTCCAGAGCGAAAGGATGATGAACAATTTTTAGTGCGATTTAGTCGGGTGGTGAAAGAAGATGTGTTTCGGATTGAACGCCTTACGCGGGAAATTTTGGATTACGCCAAACCGATGGAACCTTTTCTCAAAGAAGAAGACTTAAATGAGGTCGTAGAGTCCTGTCTCTATACCCTAAAAATCCGGCCTTCCCATGAGATTGTGGTGATGGAAACCGATTTAGCTCATGAGTTGCCAAAAATTTTCGCTGATCGGCAACAACTCAAACAGGTATTGTTGAATCTCTTATTTAACGCGGTAGAGTCTATGCTTCCTCAAGGAGGCATTCTTACCGTACGCACAAGAAAAATTCTGATGAACCAGGAGAACTGGGTACAGGTCGAAGTACAGGATACCGGAGCCGGGATTGCGCCTGAAGATGTCGAGCATATCTTTGATCCGTTCTTTACCACCAAACATCTCAGCCAAGAACATGAAGGAACTGGATTGGGATTAGCGATTGCCCACCAAATTATCCAGGAGCATCAGGGGACCGTCGATGTTCAAAGTGTTCAAGGAAGAGGCACGACGTTTTTTGTCAACCTTCCCCAATATAATCCGGAAACACCCTCCACGTCCCCACCCAATACGGAAAATTCCACTCTTACGCCAGGCTCCCCTTAACCATTTACCTACTACAGGATAATGAGCCAGACATTGCTTCCAAGCTATTGGAAAGGCATTTTCATTTTTTCGGTAAGCATTTTAGGGTATGAGGAAGAACACACGACTGACGAGCATGCTGCCGGAACGTAAATCCTAATAAGGTTAAATGGTAAGGGGGGATACTGATCGCTGATGACCCACTTTTCGCGTTTAAGGATTTTGCATATCATTTGGCCGATTCCTTCAGTGCTTTCATCTCGCAAATGGTGTAGAATATGCTTGATCAAGGCTTAAAATTTATCCCCCCCACCTGTTTGCCCATGAAAGCACATTCCCAACCCACCATCTCTGCGCTCATCATTACGCTGAACGAAGAACGGTATATTCGTGCCTGCCTTTCCAGTGTGGCCTGGGTTGATGAAATCATCGTCGTGGATGCGGAGAGTACTGATCGCACCATAGCCATTGCCAAAGAATTTACCACACATATTTTCACTCGCCCGTGGAATGGATTTCCGGCCCAACGAAATTATGGGTTAAGTCAAGCCAGGGGGGATTGGGTCCTTATCATCGACGCAGACGAACGAATCACCCCAGCAGGAAAAGACGAAATGACCACCTGGCTCAACAGCTCGGAAGTATGTGACTATTCAGCAGCCTTGGTTCCGAGGAAAAACTTTTTCTTTGGGAAATGGATTCGCTTCGGGGGATCCTATCCCGATCCTCAGTATCGTCTATTTAAGAAAGGGAAAGTTCGTTATGATGAGCAATCCCTGGATACCCCAAAAATCGAAGGAAAGGTAAAACGCTTCAACCAACCATTGGATCACTTGACCGGAGAGCGGGTTGCAGACCGAACACGAAAAATTGAACGGGAGACGACCCATAAAGCCAAGTTCATGCTAACCAAAAGGGAACGGGTGACTCCCTTAGATCTGATTTTTCGTCCCTTCGTTAACTTTGTCAAATGTTATATTTTAAAACAAGGTTTTCGGGATGGCATTGAGGGGCTCATCTGTAGTGGCCTGTCCGGTTCCCATACTTTTCTCCGCTACGCTAAAAGGGCGGAAATGGATGAGCAAAAAGGAAAACACCTTACCCTTGCTATGAGAGAATCGGAAAGTCCGACGACCCTTAATCGAAAAATATCGTAGTTTGCCTACATGCCTTCCTTCAGCAGAAATCGCTGATCTTCTAATCGTTCCAGCCTTGATGCTTGAGAAAGGGGCAATCGGTCGTACGGGTTTCTGATCTCCCTTCCCCGTAATCTTTCATGAATCTTATCGTCGAAATGCAATTTGGAAGTGTCGTGTATGGCACGGAGGTCTCGGAAAGCGATACCGACATCAAAGGTATCTTTTTGCCTTCCGGGAAAGACATTCTCTTGCAAACCGCTCCGCGCTCTGTACAACAAAGCACTCGTCCCAAAGACCAACCGAAGAATCGTCCAGAGGATATTGACCGTGAATATGTGAGTTTACATGGATATATTCAGGATTTGTTGGAAGGTCACATTTATGCGCTGGATATGCTCTTTACACCTGAATCCTGGTATCGAACTGCTCCTCATGACGCGTGGATTCAGATTCGACAAAACAAGGACCGTTTTTTACATTCCGGGATTTCCTTATTTGCCAATTACTGCCGAAAACAAGCTGATAAGTATGGGATTAAAGGCTCCCGCTTGGAAGCCATCAAGGTAACCTGTGAGTTTCTACGAACTCTTCCCTCTCAGGACCGGTTACGTGATCACTGGGAAAAGGTGCAAGATTTTGTGAGGACCTATCAGGAATCTCACGAGTCACTGCCTAAAAGAAGCGGAGATTCTTCGTTCATCGATGTGATATCCCTTCAATCCTCAATAGGAAAAAATGGGAGTCTCTTGAACGTCTGTGATCGAAAGGTAGAAAATCACACTCAAGTCAAACTTGCCATAGACATGTATCAAAAAATCTTGAACCATTACGCAGAACGAGTCCGACAAACTGAAAGGGGTAAAGATATAGACTGGAAGGCCCTCATGCATGCCGTTCGAGTGTGTGAGCAAGCTAAGGAACTGTTGCTAACAGGACACATCACATTCCCGCGGCCAGAAAGAGAGTGGCTTCTTAAGATTCGCCAAGGGAACGTTCCCTACCCCATCGTAGCTCAAACCATTGAAAGAGGTTTAGAAGCACTGAGTACGGCTCAAGGACAGTCATCCTTACCCCAATCTCCGGATCATACATTCGGCGACTCCCTGATTTGTCGATTCTATCGAGATGTGGTGATAACCTGACGGCCCAAAACGGGAAAACCCTTCCCTGAACACCGATGGCCTACGGAGCAGAAAACCAATGAAACAGCATAAAATAGATGGTATATGCGGTCACCATCGTGCCAGTTAAGGTGAGGACCATTGCCTTGCCTAAGGCCCGATGTCGATGAAGCCCTGCAACCATCGCTCCAACCCCCGACCCGTGACGAAGTCGTCGAAATCCCGAATGTAAATTCATCCCTGCCAACGCTATCGTCACAAACGCCAATAGCGTATGGATGGTGAGGATTGGCACATAGACCCACCAATACTGTTCGGTTGTCCCCCCAAACATTTCTCGGCCGAAGAGAAATTGTTTCGTCATATAGCCCAGCAACCATAGGGCCACGATGAGACAGGCCGCCGTCATGCCCCGGGCATGGCTTGTTACTCGATGCTGTTTGGCGGCATGGACCCCATACAACACGAGGCCATAGGCTACTGTCATGCTTCCCAAAATCGCGTACCATATCATTTCTGAATTCAGCATGAAATACCGATGGCGGTATCCTCGTGACACGAGGAAAAATTAGGTAAGACTTTTGATCCCGAGATGTTGGGTCAACTCCTGCTCGATCTGCTGACTTTCCGATCCGCTGTTATAGAGGACCAACTTTTTCAAATGTTCCAAACTATTTTCTCCAAACACGGTTCGAAAATGGATAGCTAAACCCTCGGGATCAGCCCGAACGACCGTTCCATCCGCATGAATCAAAGCCTGATAGGGTAATTCATCAGCAAAAATGAGCACTTCGCATGGTGCGCCCAATGAAACCTGGGTAAGACAACGCACAAACACACCTTGCAAACTGATATTTTCGACCACCCCCTGGAATTTGACCGTTCCTTTCACCCGGAGTTCAACCGAGATATTGACTTTGGCCCTGGTGCATGTTCGTTGTGATGTTCGTACATCTGACATGGTAAAACCCTTTCTTATTCTGATCCCTTGTTCTTCCATATCGATACCCATAAGGGTTGTCCTTGACATTCAAAAACCACTCGACTCACACATTCCGCCTCGCGTAACTCCGTGGCGACCTCTGTGCCTTCCTGAACAGTTGGCACAGAGAGTTGACAGGGTTCAGGCAACAAAGACTTAATATTCCCCGCGATAATATTAGCTAATTCGTAAATGGCATCACGATGATCTTGCCCGGTCAGATCATCTCGTGTCATAGAAAAAATTTGTGACGCCGCTAACCCGGTCAGGTCATGGGTCCCATGAAGGACCACCGTACCATTCCATGTTCCCGTTATCTGGACATGAGCACTAATCCCCTTTTGCGGGATGCATGCCTGTTCAGGAGTTGAACAGGGTGAAATCGATAGTCCTAACAGAGCCCCCCAAGTCTCTTCCGTAATCTCCAAAATTTCAGCTTCTAAAAATTGCATCATTTCCTCTCATCCTTTCCATGGCTCAACCACCCGATAACAGGACGTGCCTTTATATGGGAGCCGTTCAAAACAGTCATCAAGATTCATGGTTGTTTCAGCTCCACCGAGAAACAAATATCCATCCGGACGAAGCAATGCCTTGATTTTTTGGAGAATTTCCTTTTTTTTGTCGACATCAAAATAGATTAAGACATTTCGTAACCACACCACATCTACCGGACCTATGGGAGGCCAAGGTCCGATTAAATTGAGGCGTTGAAAGTCAATCATGCTTTGCAATTCCTCTTTTATTCGCCAACTCATTCCTTTTTTTTCGAAGAATTTCAACAAAAACGAGGTTGGCACTCCCCGATTCACCTCTAATTGACTATACGATCCCTCCCGACATTTCCTGAGCATTTCCTCTGATATATCCGTAGCCAAAAAGGATATGGGCCACGTTGAAAGATCCGGAAAATGTTCACGGATAATCATCGCAACGGTAAACGGTTCTTGCCCACTCGAACTGGCGCCGCACCATAAGGACAACGTCTTGGTGTGTTGCCGTTTGGCGATAAGGTCGGGCAAGACATGGTCTCGAAAGACCTCAAAAGGATGCACATCCCTGAAAAAACTTGTTTCGTTGGTCGTCATGGCCTCCACCACACGTCCGTGAAGGGTGCCGACCTTCGAACAACACAGATGGTCAGCCAGTTCTTCAACCGAACTGAATTCGAGTTCTCGTGCCAATGGTTCCAAACGGGAATGCAAGAGGTAGTCCTTATCGGCATCTAATACGATACCGGATTGACTGAGAACCAACTCCCGCAAATACTGTAATCCTTGTCGTTCCTCAACTGCTGTTCCTTCCATGGATTCTCCTACTATCATTCATGAATTCCGAATTACTCGTCTGTGGATTATCTAGCCGTGTATGGACTGGAGAGGGAGGATAGGACTTCGTTCTTGTTGAACTCGCGAGGTAATTTCGTGTGCGATATCGGATAACGGCACCATTGAATCCGCTAAACCGGCCTCAGCCACGGCTCCAGGCATCCCCCACACCACGCTACTCGCTTCATCCTGTACCACGATGGTGGCCCCAACCTCCCGAAGGCCCTCACAACCTCGGAGACCATCTTGTCCCATCCCCGTGAGTACCACTGCCAACGCGTGGTTTTCGTAGACTCGTTGCACAGATCGAAAAAGGACATCGACCGCGGGCCGACAAGAATTTTCCGGTGGTCCTTGATGTAGCCCGATTTGGACTTGGTGGCCTCGACGAATGACTTCCATATGATAATCACCCGGAGCCACATAGACACGTCCAGGGAGAAGGGTCTCTTCCGGTTCCCCTTCCTTAACGAAAAGGGTTCCCTGGGAAGTTAATCGTTCGGCCAAGCATTGAGTAAAGACAGGGGGCATATGTTGAACGATCACGATTGGCACCCTCAGATCCTTCGGAAGGGACCCAATGAGTTGGGCCAGGGCATTCGGGCCTCCTGTCGATACCCCGATGGCGACGATGTCGATGCGGTCCTGTGGCGTTGACGGTAAAGATTCAGGACCGGGTTCGGACGAAACGGCATCCCCCCCTGCATTCACCGATGCGGGGTGCTGACTGGTCCGGGTTGAACACAACTCCTTCACCTTAGGGATTAATTCCTCCCGCACTCGCTGCATAGCCAAGGAGGCACTTCCCACATTGGAAGGTTTGGTCACGTAATCATTGGCGCCTCGCGCCAGGGCTTCTAAGGTTTCCCGTGCTGCTCGTTGACTCAGGGTGCTGAACATAATAATTGGCAAAGTGGGATAGAGCTTTCTGATTTCAGACACAGCTTCCAACCCGTCCATCTCTGGCATTTCAATGTCCATCGTCACAAGATCCGGAGAGACCTGGGGAATTTTGGCTAACGCAATTTTCCCGGTCGCGGCTGTCCCGACCACTTCTATCGCAGGATCTTTCGCTAATTCGTCACGTAACAAACGGCGAATCACTACCGAATCATCGACGATGAGCACACGAATGGGTGGCATGGGATTAAACTTTGACCCCCAAAAGTTTCAGCTTGCTTTGAATAGTATCTTTCGTAAAGGGTTTCGTGACATATTCATTGGCTCCAGCAGCCAACGCTTTCCCCATTTGAGAGGCTTCCGTTTCCGTCGTCACCATCATGATGGGAAGTTTCCGATGAGCAGCCTGTGAGCGAACGTGACGAACAAAATCCAATCCATTCATCTCCGGCATGTTCCAATCGACTAAAACGAGATCCACCTGCCCCAGACTTTTGAGTTTCTCCAGCCCCTCTTTTCCATTGCCAGCTTCTTCAACCTGCCCGCCAATGGACTCCACGATTTGTTTTAGAATGATACGCATGGCTTTGGCATCATCAATGATCAACGTTTTCATGAGGCTCTCCTTTAAGTCAGCGTGCTCACAACCTGTTGCAATTCCACGGCCATTTTAGCGAGTTCTTTTGATGCCATTTGTGTATCGGTCGCACCCTCGGTCGTGCCTTTGGCCGCCTGGGCGACGCTCGTGATATTACTGGCGATTTCCATACTACCTTTAGACGCTTCAGTGACATTACGAGTCATTTCATTCGTCGTCGCCGACTGTTCTTCAACGGCACTGGCGATGGTTGTTTGGAAATCGTTGACTTGTTTGATAATCGTGGTGATTTGTCCGATGGCCTCAACGGCTCCTTTGGTATCGACTTGGATCGTTTCGATCATCTGACTGATATTTTCCGTCGCCTTGGTGGTTTCTTTAGCTAACTCTTTCACCTCGTTCGCCACCACCGCAAAACCTTTTCCCGCCTCTCCGGCTCGAGCCGCTTCAATCGTGGCGTTCAAGGCCAACAAATTAGTCTGCTGGGCAATCGACGTAATCACTTTAATGATGCTCCCGATTTCAGCACTACTTTCCCCTAATTTGGCCACGGTGGTATTGGTGGATTCTGCGACCTTAACGGCTTGCGAAGCCACTTTGGCTGATTCAGTCGTATTCTTGGCAACCTCTTTAATCGTCGCACTCATTTCCTCTGCCCCTGTGGCGACGGATTGCACGTTCTTGCTCACTTCTTCTGCGGCAGCCGAGACCACGTTGGCTTGATTCGCCGTTTCTTCCGCCGTACTAGACATTTGTTGACTCGTGGCCGTGAGTTGTTCTGACGCACCCGCTAAATTCGTCGCAATTTCCGCGATCTGAGTGACTCCCTCCTGTAACTTTGTGGCATTTTCCCGCTCCCGGTCATTGGCCTCTTTGATTTGGCGTTCGGTAGCCAGTTTTTCCAACATTTCCTTGGTGATATCGGTGGCAAATTTCACGACTTTGGTTAACCGGCCGTCTTCACCAAACACTGGGTTATATGAGGCTTGAATCCAGATTTCTTTTCCGCCTTTTCCAATCCGACGATATTGACCCGCGTCAAATTTTCCTGCATTCAATTTTTCCCAAAAGGCTTGATATTCCCGAGAAGCGGCATATTCGGGATCACAAAACATGCGATGATGCTGGCCCTGGACTTCCGACAGGGTATACCCTAAAGTCGCAAGAAAATTTTCATTGGCTTTAATGACCGTCCCATCAGGATTAAATTCGATCACAGCCTGAGCCCGACTTATGGCATTCATGATACCTTGCAAGTCTTCCGTATCCACACCCTTGTCAGTAGGAACATCAAGGACAGCGGTCGCTCCTTCAGTATTCGATTGTTGCATAGCACGTAACCTCCCATTTGGTGATATTGAGTTTTTCATTGGAATCGCATGATTCTGGTTATAGGGGGTATTCACAATTTCAGTGGCCAAGGGACCAATAATCGTAAGAATCTGATCAATCAGGGCCTGAGACACACCCTGGATTTTTAAGGTATACAGTAAATGCTCTGCGACTCGGGTGAAATGACGTTCCGTAATGCGAAGATGGGCATGGGCATCCCGCATGGTTGGGCCTCGAAACCGTTGAGGACCTCCAAGGACATGACTGAAAAATTCAACTTGCCGAGATTTTTGGGTCACCATATTGACATGCGCAAAGAATGGTTGCAGTAATGGATCACTCAACACCCGATCGTAGAAATGTTCGACCACCACTCGAATGAACGTCTCTCCACCCAATTGTTCATAGATCGTGGGGCGTTCCAAAGTGGAAAGAGCACCCGATTGTTTCCCAGAAATGGGAGTGTTTCGTTTTTTTCGCCCTGAAGGCATATCGTGTTCCTTTTTTGTGCGTATGTGTCAGGTCGTGACGGTTGCCCCTCGGTCTGAGACCAGGGTTATCGTTCGATCGATATCTAAGGTCAGCAATAATTGCGATTCCAGTTTATGCACTCCGGTGATTAACTCTTTTGCCACTCCCTGTAGGGTCGAAGGTGGCCGTTCAAAGGTATCGTCATACAGTTCCAGCACATCTCCGATTTCATCGACCAACAGACTCACTGTCCCCTCCTCTGTTTGGATCACCACATTCATGGGTTCTTGCCCTTCGTTTCGTTCAGGTAAATTCATCCGGCGCCGTAAATCGATGGCGGTGACGATTTGACCTCGTAAATTGATCAAACCCTCCACGACGGTGGAGGCAAGCGGGACTTGAGTCATGGATTGATACTTAATCACTTCTTGCACCCTGAGCACCGGAACTCCAAGGAAAAGATTGTCGACAAAAAACGTGCAATATTGTTGGGATTCGCCCATGTCTATCCTCCTGCCACCTGAAGTGTGAGTTCATCTTCCGACACGAGTGAACAATGTTCAAAGACGGTCGAGACCTTGAGGACATCAGTCACTTGATGTTGCACGACTGCCGAACAGAGAATGCCCGGTTGATTCACTTGCGTTTGTCCGACTAACTCTTCCTTCACGATATCGATAATCCGATCCACGATTAATCCTATTTGGCGCGAACCTTGGGAAAGCACTACTAATTGCAAACAATCCTCATCCTGAGGATATTTTCGTCCGGCTCGTCCCAGAATGTGTCCGAGTTGGATCAAGGGAAGAATGCTCTCCCGATACTGGATCACGTCTTGATCACCGGCCGACTCGAGTGAAGAGGCCGGGATCTCTTCCAAGCGAGCGACCATCGACAAGGGAATGGCCAATCGTCCTGTCTCGCCTACCTGCACCAGCAAGAGGGTCTCCTTCCGGTCATTCATTTCCGTCGTGGCTTCACCGTCTTCTAAGTTCGTGCGTTCTCCCTGACTTTCAATTAATCCCGTATGGGAGGCTAAATTGAGCACATCAAGGATTAGGGCCACCTTCCCATCTCCCATAATGGTAGCTCCGGCATAAACCGATAACCCTTTCAACTGATTTCCCAAGGGCTTCACCACAATTTCTTCTGTATCATTGATGTCCTCAACGACCAGACCAAATCGTTGGCCATCGGCTTGTAAGACGACGATATTGACAATCTCGTCGGATTTCGGTAGGGCTTCTCTTCCTTCAGTGCCTTCACGCAATCCCAGGATGGAATTCAAATAGACAATCGGTAACAATTGACCGCGAAGACGACAGACGGTCGCTCCATGCACTTCTTCAATCGCGGCAGCAATGTGCTCCCCTTCCAAACGCACCAATTCCAAAAGGCTCACCTGGGGAATCGCAAACCGTTGTCCGCCACTTCTAACGACTAATGCGGGAATGATGGCTAAGGTCAGGGGAACCTTGACTTTAATCGTCGTGCCTTCACCCAAAACCGAATGCAGATCAATGGCCCCGCCGATTTTTTCAATATTGGTTTTCACCACATCCATCCCGACCCCTCGACCAGACACATTCGTCACTTTTTCGGCGGTGGAAAATCCTGGAAGAAAAATCAATCCTTGCAACTCCCGCTCAGTCATATGCGTCGCCTGTTCAGCCGTGATGACCCCGCGTTTAATCGCCGTCTCTTTGACCTTTTGAGAATTAATCCCTCCTCCATCATCCGTGATCTCAATATTGACTTGGCCGCCCTCATGATAGGCACGAAGCAGCAAGCGACCTTCTTCGGGCTTCCCATTGGCGGTCCGAACAGCGGGATCTTCCAGTCCGTGGTCAACCGAATTTCGGACTAAATGCGTTAAGGGATCCTTAATGGCCTCCAAGAGGGATTTATCCAATTCGGTGTCTTGGCCTTCCATATCCATTCGTATGCTTTTTCCGCAGGTCATGGCCAAGTCCCGAACGACCCGAGGAAATTTGCTGAAAATATTCCCGATAGGTTGCATTCGGGTTTTCATGATGCCCTCTTGCAGTTCCGAGGTAATCAAGCTCAACCGTTGTGACGATGCGAGTAATCCCTGGTTTTCTTGAGCGGTGGTCCATTGCAAGATTTGATTGCGGGTCAACACCAATTCACCGACCATATTCATCAATTTGTCGAGCAATCGCACATCCACTCGAATGGTAGAATCCGTGACGCCGGACCCACGCGTATCTCCAGGCTCTTTTCCCGTTCCCTGCCCTTTGTCTTCTTCCATTCCCGAGGATTCGGTTGCCTCCTCGATATCTTCATCAGGAATGCTTCCTTCCAATGGCGAGAAATCAGGGGCACCAATGTGTGCCTCCGTAAGTGGCTCACCGCTTTCCGACGATGGCGCCTCCTGAGGTGCCGAACCCTCAGTTTGCAGGAGGGTTAATCGTTCAATCAGATGATCAAAGGAATGTTCCCCTTCCTGGTCATCATTTTCGATATTCTTTAATATTTGGCGGATCGCATCGACCATAGCTAAGAGTCCCGAGGTCATGTCGGGAGTCACCGGCAATTCTCCATCTCTCAGGAGGCTTAAGAGAGTTTCCCCCGTATGGGCCACTCGTTCTAACTTGGTATAGCCTAAGAAGGAACAAGTACCCTTAATGGTATGGATGGCTCGAAAAATGCTCGCTAAGGTTTCTTCTTGAGACGCGTGTGCTTCTAAATCCAGTAAATCCTGCTCGACTTGACTGAGATTCTCATCGCTTTCGATCAGAAACTCAGCGATGGCCGCATCAAATTCTCCCATAACCTTCCTCCACCTTCTCCCACTCGTTTTATGAATGATTGTTTCATTTCTTAACCGGGATCTCCCTCCAGGACCGCCTCTGACTCCATCCGACTCTGGAGATCCTCTTGCACCGTGATCAACTGCCGCAACTCCGCTACGATACCCTGCACTTTTTCTAAACGTTGTCTGGTAATATCCTGGAATTGCATCGACATCACGATATCGGTCACGTTATTGGCATGGCGAGTCGCCCCTTCCGTCGCCTGAATGACCCCTTCTTGCAATCGTGCGTTTTTTTCTTTCGTGAGGTGCGCCATATCGGCGATCCGGTCTTTAGCGGCCATTACTCCATCAAGATCCAAACTCGTAAATCCCTCTAACGACGACAACGCCTTAGCCGTACTCGTATTGACCATGCCAACCACTTCTCGAATATTCACCGCTGCGGATTGTGACCGTGAAGCCAGTTTTGTGACTTCCTCTGCCACCACGGCAAAGCCGCGACCATGCTCACCGGCCCGGGCCGCTTCAATGGCCGCATTAAGCGCCAACAACCGTGTTTGATCCGCTATAAACTCAATTTCTTCCAACAACGGGGGAATGGAGCTCGTGGAACGTTCGACTTCTTCGACTACCATCGCCACTTGCATTCCCAAATTTGTGGATTCTTTAACTTTTTCGGAAAATTCGGTCAGCATGGTATTGGTCTCTTCGATCATGCAGGTTTCTTCTACATTTTGAGAATCCGATGCCATACCTTCCTCGAAACGTTCCGCCGTCGTTTTGGCTTCTGCTACGGCTTGGTCTGTGATCTGCTGAAACTTCAGAATGAGTTCTAAGACCGCCTCTTCCGTAAACGTCATAATGTCGGAGATCAAACCTGAGAGATCAGCAAGCATCGGTTGAAGGGCGAGACTTATTCGATGTTCTTCAGCTTCCTTAGTGGCTTTTTCGACAGATTGGCGTTCCTGAAGCAGGCGTTCTGGCCACACCCTATGATGTAACCACCAATACATGAAGGCAGCACCTCCAGCGGAGGCGCCTACACCTATAAGAAGGATTTGGAAAAACATGACACACCTTTCCTGTGGAAAAGATGAACTTCTGATGCTGTTAGGGGGTAAAACCAGGGGGTAAAAACACCAAACTCAAGGAGACTTAATCGGAATGGCGGAAGGACAACTTAAGGAAATATGGAAGGGATTTGCAGGGAAAAGCAGATATCTATTCCATGGTCATTAGGTAGGAACCAATAGGGGTTGATGGTGGTTTGAGATTTGAGGAATTTCAATTATGCGGAGGACCGTCGACATTCAAGGATCTTACCTTCCCAATCACCGGTATCTTTCTTGAGGCTGATGATCCGTGAACGGGTAAAGCCGGTTTGTGAGAGGGTTCTAAAACCACAGACACCAAGTTAAGAGTCACCTGCCTGTCGATCAAACGCTTCCGGGCTACGATCTGGTGACGTTTCATACCGGAGGAAAGTGTCCTGTCCATGAATGAGTTGAAGCCCATACTTATGCTCAAGAAACTCAAAAGCTTCCTTCACACTAGATGAAAACTGTAAACAGCCCCGAGCACATTCCATGGTTTTGTCTCAACCGACAAAGTACAACTAGGTTGTTTTGCGAGTCGAATTGCGCGTTATTTCATCCTTCCTTTATCGAAATCCAAAACCTGCGTGCCTGGGGGTGGGTCGAACTCAAAATCTTTTTCAGTAATGGAGGAATCTGGACGAATATTAAAATGATTGAGGGTTGCCAGAACTCTGCCTTGAGCATCGTACGTAATCAATTTGCGAAACAGTCCATCCTCCGTTCGAAAAAAGAATTCACACCTATCAAACTTATCGGGACTCTCTATAGGAATTTCCGAGTTTCCCTTGCATTCAAAAACATACACTTTCTCACCAGTTAGATACTCTGTTCTCAGATAATGCACGGTTTCCCTAGCGAGCCATTCATGGCCCCCAGAGGTTTCTTTAATAGCAAACCGGAGCTCTGGATTATAATTCCATTTAACAACACCATTATTAAACCGACAGGCGATTGATCGCTTGTCCTTTCCTCTCCGTGTTTTCTCCCAACTCCTGGATTGCCCCAATCGCTTGGTTTTACCAAACAATTCCTCCCTTTCACCTTTCCTCATATACACCATAGTAAGATCGGCATGGTATCCCCCTACCTTGCTTGCCAACACCTCAATGGTGTCTAAGATTTCTTGGGTTTGGGAGTCTTGGGCATATACAGCCAAAGGAGAAAAGAGGCTCCCTTCCAAAAAAACCAAAACAAAGAAAATTAACCCTGTCCGTTTCACTATTCTTTTTCCCATTAACGAACCACATGAAATTTTTCGTTGCCCCTCGTTCCCACGAAAATATCTTGATCTTCCGACGAAAATCTCTTGCTACCCTGACGGCCCAACCAAAAAAGGAAGGCAGCCCCGAACCAAAAGAACAACGCGTTCAAGGAAATAAGATTCGCCGTAAAACCAATCGTATGGGTAAAGGCCCAGGGTGATTGATCGCGCATCACCTCGTTGATATGCCAAAAGAGCCGGACCGAGGATCGGCGATACCCGCCTAATCCCATCACCCACGTCACCGCAAACGCCACAAAGATCATGGCTCCATATCCGCGAAAAGACATGAATCCCCACTGAGCGGAAGTATGTGTTGCGGAAGAGGAGTTGGGACGGAGTAGTAAGACGAGAAGCCCGATAGATAAGACCGTACCCAGCATCGAGATTTGCAAGCCAATCCGAACATTTGCCGGGATAAAATATCCATAGATTGCGAGGGCGAGAACATTGACCGCTCCCATGATACACGCGGCCATCAAAAGCCAGTCTCTTTTCAATCGTCCTAAGGGCCGATCGGGAAAGCGGCACCGCTGCCATACCACCCAGGACCAGATGGTCACGATAATCATGATCCAGGATGCCGAAGACTTCGCAGACTCCACCCCATAATTGCCCAGAACAGGGTGTTGCTGTCCTCCCATTTGTTGCAGTTCCAGGGGAGTCATGACGATGGTATGAGGCGTCACCGTGACCATCATGCTCAAGGCTAATATGAGGTAGACATATTTCGCCATAAACCCAAAGCGTGGAGTACCTCCGGCTGCATCGATTCGTTGCCAGAAATAATAATTGATGGCAAAGAACAACAAGCCCATCGCCACAACCAACACCACACCTAACCAAGCCA
The DNA here is from genome assembly GCA_965223275.1 of Nitrospirales bacterium. Classification (GTDB taxonomy): domain Bacteria; phylum Nitrospirota; class Nitrospiria; order Nitrospirales; family UBA8639; genus Nitrospira_E. The sequence goes on along the minus strand of OZ244992.1, from coordinate 79,736 downwards.
ACAGTCCGCCCAGTAAGGAAATTCCCATCTGTTGACGAAAGGCATAGATTTCTCGCATCAACCAATAGCCCCCAAACGGGAGCGTCATAAGAGCTACCACTCCACAGGAAAAAACCACACACGCAAGCCAATCATAATATTGCCGTTCTTTACATGATTCAGCCGTCATCGCCCGGTAGGCTCCATAGACCGCAAATACGACAGCTGCTAAAAGAATATGACTCGCGATCCGATGGACATTCAGAGGATTCCATGCGGCTGTATGCAGCACATGCCAGATGTTTCCTAGATACGCACCCTGTTCGGAAATACCCGCCGGAGTGAGCATGAAGCTGCTCCAGGCATTTCCCAGCATCGTCAATATGAGGCCCACGACATTCACTAGAACTCCCAAACTGACATGCAACCAGTCATGCAGTCGTCTCGCACGCATATTCCAGGAGAAATAATACCCATAGATCAGCAGAGTAAACACGACGATCAGAACTCCATACGTCATGAACACGGGACGGAACACGGTGAGGAGATACCCCAGAAGGTCCGGGTACAGAGCCAACAACCCTACGAGTAATACCCCCCCTAAACCGGCCGCAATCGATACGGCGAGGAGGACCCATCGAAACATTTCCAACGCAAACCGGTTATAAAGCCAAAGGGTTCCGGATCCCCACCCCATTATTCCAACGATCTCCATAAGAGTCACCAAAAACACCCCGCCCACCACAAACCCACTCCAATACAAGTGTTGCTGGGCGGCTACCCAAATCAGGACGCGACTTTCTCCAAACTCGGTTGGATACGAGGTTTCGGTCAGTCTTGGTGCCTTGGGACCGGAAATGGGACCCGGGACTTTGTAATATGCATCCTTGGACGTTTGAGGTTGAGAAGCCGATGAAGCAGAACCAGGAGAAGGAGTACTGAGTGAAGGGGAGGAAAACCCCCAATCACCTGAGAATAGAATAATGACCAGACTGAGGATCCATACCGATGATATGTAAACAACGTATTTGGACATACGTTCCTACAAGCGATGGCACACACCAGACATTTTGACTCAGCAAAATTTTACATGAATAGCCTCCTTCTGAATTGTCCCACACCATTGAGAAAACACAAGAATTAAAACAGGCATAGTACAAAAAACGCACTTTTGTTCCTTTCCACTCAAAAAAGTTCCTTCCTTCTAAGGCATTGTCATTTTTCGTTACTCCCTGGATATAATAAACAACCTCTATGCGTGTCTCGCCGAACCCTAATTGCACCTTCCCCATTCTTGTGTTCTTTCTGACCGTACTTCTCCTGGGATCCCCTCCACCAGACCTGCAAGCTCAGCTTTCCGAGTCGAATACCCCTACTGACATCGTCTTCCTCTGGCTCAATTCTTATCCCAAAATTTTGGAGTATGCCGCATGGTTGACTGCTGCTCGCATGCGAATGGATCTTCCTCCAAATGAAAGGATTGAATAGCGAGAATCACTTCTCAAAAATCTGCGAGTTAAATATTTAGAAGGAAAAGTAATTAAAGTTGATCACGACAATGATCACGCCGTCATCTCAGGCAAAGGACGAAATCCCCCAACATAAATGACTTTCTTGCCATAGGAAAAAACGCCGGATAGGAAACGACAATGGTAGCCATTTCCAAAAAGCTAATCTTCACTTCCATGTAACCACGAACCCTGATAACAATATCGGAATGAGGCCACATCCGTAGGCAAACCCACCCAAAGGCTTGGGCCCGTGGCTTGTATGTCGGAAGGGCCTGGCTTGAGAGGTTGGCCATATTCGCTCTCATAATACAAATCACTAAGGCTTGTGGGCTGTCCATATTTTAGAGTAGGTTTGTCCATCCATATATAAAGAGGTTGGGTACTGTCAGATCTGGAAAACCGAGGGCAATTGGCCCAGGAATGTGTTGGCGAACGAGGGATAATGATAAGGTGAAAACTCGTGTATTGTGGAGCTTCCAGAGACACATCCTTACACCACGCGACAAAGACTTCATCTGTCCAAAGTTGAAAGAATGGAAAGGCCTTTTGATAAATGGTTAATTCTTGACACTGATGTTTTTTGAGGAGTCGATGGAATTCTTCGTCATACCATGCTCCAGGAGCCGAGTAGCTGCTATCTGGTTGGAGAAGAAGGAACATCATAACCACTAGGAATATTACTCCAACCAGCCTCCCCCTTGGTTGCGAATGGAGCCCGAAGAACCAGAATACGTTAGTGTTCATGGTCAACTCCCCCAGGTATGGCAAAAAAGGTTATGAGAAGGATTTTTTCTTAATCGGGAGAAGGCCTTTTCCCCAATTTAGGGACCGCGATTGCTTTCTCCCATTTCAATTGATACCTACCACTCCGATTAACTGTGAAATAGCCTGGGATGAGTGTATTTCCATCAAGAATCCACACCCCATTGGACGTCCCAAAGAACACAGTTCCTTGCCATTCTTGAATCACATACACCATTTCAGGAATTCCGATATGCCAAGAACTCCCTGTTTGAGGATGAAATTGAACCACTCCGGCAGAATTAACGGATCGTTCCCCCTGCCTAAAAAGCCCAACCCACATCGTCCCCCCCTTCACCCAAAAGGCGGACGCAGCCCATTGCGCCCATTCTGGCCGATAGTGAATTCGATACTCCAAGGTCCCGGTATCAAAAACTCCGTACCCACCCACACCGGATTCACCTTCTGCGTCTGGAAATGCTAGACCAAACCAGATCTTATTCTTATGAAATTGGAACGGGCCGATGGTTGTGGCCATACTATGTGGATAGCCACCCGAACGGGTGGGCCGAAAAGTCTCAAACAATTCCTGATCTGGTTGGGGCAAAGGAAAAAACTCTGTAAGGTTTTCGCGTCTAACCTTTACTCCAGTTCGTATATCCGAAGTTAGTTTGTGGTTCCACACCAGAAACCGGCGTTCTTGGCTTTTCGGTCCTGGAACAACCAGCAAGTTTTCTTCAGCAACTGCTAGGGGAATATGGAGCTGCAAATTGGGAAACCCCAAGGACTCGGCCGAAATCTTGGTAGATCTTTCTTTTTTGGTCTTGGTTAAAGAGACCCTGGTCCACTTCACACCGTCGTAGGAGTAATGAAATTGCTTTGAGGTTAATTGGAGGACGCCTTGCCCTTCACGAACAGCCAGAATAGGTTCAAAAAAAGCATGATTAACTTCTCGGACTAAATCGTGGTCATACGGGCCTTTAGATTTTTTACGACCTAAGACTCGAATAACGACACTCTTCTCTCCTTGACGTGCTCGACTCCTTGTCGTGCCGATCATGAGCAATTCATTTTTATACACCGTAGCCCGATCCACTTTGACCTCTTTTAATTCTTGTGCGGGGAATACTTTCTTTTCGTGCAGGTCAAAAAAGTATTTCACTTTTTGGTATATTTTTCCATACTCATCATGTTCCGTTAGCACAATGGAATCCTGGAAGACTCGCTCAAGCTTCCACCACATTCCGCCAGATAGCAGGGCCACAGTGAGGTAATGTTTTCCCGTCTTTGCCTCAACGACAAAAACCCCTTTCTTAGCAGCCAATAACTCGACAAGTTTATAATCCTTTGAAAGTGCCTGTAGGTGGGTGATTGACGTTTTTTTTAAAGGATTGTCCGCATCAACAAAATGAGAAGCTAAGCTAAGGCATACTTGAACCTGGGGCGTACAAGAGATTGGTATTTTTTCAGCATGGATTTCTGGTGTACCCATCGCCAATAATCCAAGGCACAGGGACCACACAAAAGTCTGGATGTATTCTGGAATTTTCATCTTTGTCCTATTTCAAAAAAGCCAGGGAGCCCGTAAGCCCCCTGCCTTCCCATAGCATATCATTTTAGGGAAAATTGGCTACTCCACCGCAAAGAACGTAAACGCATCCCCGTCGGAGGCTGTGCGGGTGGTCCCCGGGACAATCCCATCAACGCTGGTGACCAATACGTTCCGACCCACCACAATAGGGGAACTCCCCAGTTCAAAAAACGCCACACGTTCATCCCCATTGCCGGTCATGATGAAGTCTTGTGTCACATCCACTCGGTTTAAAGACGCGGTGAAGGTGTCAGGGAACACGGTTTCCCCATTGACGCCAAAGCGGACAATAATCGTAATGGGCAGTGTGCGCGTTTCCCGATTTTCATTGCCCACGAAGGCCAAAAAACCATCAACCGAAGGGCGTCGGCCCCCGTCAAAAATGATATTGTCATCTAGACCCGGGCCAAGCGTGGTCCCCGCTTTGGCACTGTCAGGAAACACGGGAAGGTCTTCTTCATCAATTTCCCCTTCCTCAGTCGCCGCCGGTACCGGAACCCATCCTTCGACATAAAATTTCATGCTTTGGGGAGGAGCTGGACTTTGGAAGGAAAAGCCACTCAACGTCTCCCCAGGTTTAATTTCGAATGGGGAAGGAAGGAAGGAGTGAGCCATCCTCAGGAAAATCAGGCGGGATAAACTCGGGGGGGACTTCTGTGGCAGCCCACATGAGCATGGGTGTGAGAGTTGCTGGAATAGTCTCCCACCCTTGAGGGGATTGAATATTCTGAATTTCGGCATCCACGGCAAGAGAAAAGGTTGCCACGTTTTGTTGACTCGTGGATAAGCTTGTCACTGCATACGTGTACGTATAGAGCTGAGTCGTAGAATCAAACTGTGTGTCGACGGTCACGGTCACATCCACCAAATTGGGGGGGATAATGGGCACCAGAATTTCAGCATGCACCCCGTTTGACCACACGAAGCTTAGACCGACAATAAGTCCGACCAACATTCTTGAAAACTGATTGTAATGGCATATCATACTCACACTCCGGATCTAAATCGGATGGCTGTAAATATGTTAGACATTCTTCGGCCAGTGAAACGTCCCTCTCCCATCAAACACTCTGCCCCAATCTAAACTGGCCCGTTAAACCAAATCACTTTCCATGTTTGAGCCAAAAACGTATTGGCAAAGGCAATAAATTTCGTGAGGGAGTCCGAACGGAAAAAATGAAGAGAATTCAGGATCGATAGTTCATCGACGAATAGAAAATTGTAGGGGATCCCGTGCTTGGAAAAAGTTTATGAGAAAGACCTTTTATTTAATCGGGAGAAGGCTTTTTCCCCAATTTAGTAACCGCGATTGCTTTCTCCCATTCCAATTGATATATGCCCTTTTGGTCTACCGTAAAATAGCCCGGGATGAGGTGTTCATTGTCCAGAACCCATATCCCATTGGCTGTTCCGAACACCATGAAATTTTTATACTTCTGAATAACAAACACAACCTCAGGAATTTCATAATGAATAACCGCTCGGGTTTTGGAGTGATATTGTAACACTCCACCAGGAATTGCCGGCCCATCTCCTTGATTTCTTATACCCACCCAAATGGAATCTTGCGATTTATAGAAAGCTGAAGCTGCCCAAGCTGCCCATTCAGAAACATAGTGGAGATGATATTTGTGAGTTTGCGTATCAAAATATCCATATCCCCCCAAACCTGTTTGGCCTCCCATGTTCAGGAAAGTTAACCCGAACCAAATATTCCCCTTCCAAAATTGAAAGGGCCCAATCTGTGACCCTCTGCCCTCTCCCGGCCACGCCACCCTAGGACGCATAGCCAAAAACACTTTTTCACTTGGCTGAGGTAACGGAAGGTAGCGTGCCTTTTCTCTCCCACGAATCCATATCCCTGTTGAGTGAGACTCCAGGGAATTAATGGGGGGATTCCAGACAAGAAAACGCCCATTTCCTTTCGCGGCATTCGTCCGGTCCAGGATATGTTCTTGGACCACAGCTAACGGCACGTTCACTTGTAATTGAGGAAACCCTAAAGGCTTTACAGAATTAACTGGCTGGCCATCGTGCAATGTGTTGAAAATCTTGGACTTCTTCCAATGATTTTCTTTATATACATACTGAAAATGCTCGCCCACGAATTGAAGTCCCTTAGAATTTTTTTGAATGACCATAATGGGGTCTATCGGGGTATCCACAATAGCTCGGATAATCTGAGGAGACCAAAACTGCGTCTCTCCGTCCCGTTTTTTATCCGACAACTGAAGGATAAAACTGTTTTGCGGATGGCCCCTTTGATGCCTAATGGCTGATAAGAACAATTGATCCTTAAAGACCCGGGCTTGATTCACTCGAACTTCTTGAAACTCCTGAGGAGGAAGGACCTTTTGGGCTGAGAGGTCAAAAAAGTACTTAATTTTTTTTAGCAAATTCCCATAATCCCCATGCATGGTAATCACAAGGGAACGTTCAGATGCCCGCTTTAAGTCCCAGAGAAAATCTTTTCGCAGAGCAATCGTCAACCAATGTCTCTTACTACTTCCCTGAACCACAAAAATTCCCAACTTAAAAGTTCCAGGAAAATTTTTGGTGCGAGGCTTAGTATATGTCATCAACACAACATCAAATCCAGCAGAAAGAGACTGTTGATTTCGAATAGTCAGGTATTTATAAGATGGGTCCTCGTTTGTAACCAGAAAATCTTTTAAATTTCTGCAAAGTCGGTTAGAGTGGGAACAGGCCGTTGATGGAGTTTCAGCTTCAACCGTATTTCCCCATACCAGTACCAGTAAGATGACCAAAAACGCCAATAAATGGTGGTTCTTCACTTGGATGTTCCCCCAGTGGTATGGGCGGGGAGTCGTACGACTCCCCGCATGTTTTTCCCTACCCTATCGGAGCCTTAAAAGAAAATGGAGTAACTATTCCACCACAAAAAACGTGAAGGCATCGCCATCGGAGGCTGTGCGGGTGGTCCCCGGGACAATCCCATCAACGCTGGTGACCAATACGTTCCGACCCACCACAATAGGGGAACTCCCCAGTTCAAAAAACGCCACACGTTCATCCCCATTGCCGGTCATGATGAAGTCTTGTGTCACATCCACTCGGTTTAAAGACGCGGTGAAGGTGTCAGGGAACACGGTTTCCCCATTGACGCCAAAGCGGACAATAATCGTAATGGGCAGTGTGCGCGTTTCCCGATTTTCATTGCCCACAAATGCCAAGAAACCATCAACCGAAGGGCGTCGGCCCCCGTCAAAAATGATATTGTCATCTAGACCCGGGCCAAGGGCAGAACCACTTTTACTATCTTGGCTCAAGGGGATAGGAACAATCCCCGCTTCATCAAAGTCCCCCGCTTCATCGGCCTTGGGAATTTGCACCCAACCCTGCGCAAAAAACCGTGAGGTGACAGGCCCTGCTGGACTTTGAAAAGAAAAACCTCCGAGAGTTTCACCGGGTTTAATTTGAAAAGGAGAAGGACTATCTCCACCACCAGGGGGAGGGTCTGTAGGGCCGTCCCCTGAACCGATCGCTCCCCACATGACGATCGGTTCCCTAGAAAGTTGGAACGGAACCCATCCTTCCGGGGATTGAATATTCTGAATTTCGGCATCCACGGCAAGAGAAAAGGTTGCCACGTTTTGTTGACTCGTGGATAAGCTTGTCACTGCATACGTGTACGTATAGAGCTGAGTCGTAGAATCAAACTGTGTGTCGACGGTCACGGTCACATCCACCAAATTGGGGGGGATAATGGGCACCAGAATTTCAGCATGCACCCCGTTTGACCACACGAAGATTAGACCGACAATAAGTCTGACCAACATTCTTGAAAACTGATTGTAATGGCATATCATACTCACACTCCTGATCTAAATCGGATGACTGTAAATATGTTTGACATTATTCGGCCAGTGAAACGTCCCTCTCCCATCAAACACTCTGCCCCAATCTAAACTGGCCCGTTAAACCAAATCACTTTCCATGTTCGAGCCACAAACGTATCGGCAAAGGCAATAAATTTTGTGAGGGAGTCCGAATGGAAATAATGAAGAAAATTCAGGATCGATAGTTCATAGACGAACAGAAGATTGCCGGAGATCGAGTGATTGGAAAGAGTGTGTAATCTACCCACCCTCGGAGGTCACCGATGAAAGTTATATCTCCTGGGTTTGGCAGGGATGTGATGTAAAGCTTCTCTACACTTCTCCAACCATACTAGTCGTTTAAAAAATGCTCTCCGCCCTTGCGAGCTCCCTCCTGTTTGATAGCCTAGTAAGACCCGATTGATTTCCCCATGTATTTCTTCCAGTGAAAATTGTTCGAGTTCTTGCTCGGAATCTACTTGATAAATCTTTTTCATGTGTTCTCCCAAAGGGAACCGTGATCCCTTTTTTCCTATATTCAATCCATCCTCCCACCATTACCCCAAAAGCGACTCCGGCAATCAATAAAACGGGCAAATAATTTGGCCGACTTAATACGTCAAATAGGCCCTCAATCGTTCCAGAGCTACGGGTCAAAAATAGGATTGGGGTCATAAAAACAAACATCCACAAAAATATCAACGCGCCGGCAAACAATGCATTGCTGCAAAAGGATTTGTTGAATGGAGGGGTGATATTGATGCCCATTCGCCACAACAGATGATAAATTGTGGGAGCTAACGTTGAAGGTGTGATTCCTTCATGTTCTAAGGCCTTGATATATTCTTTAATGTGTTCTTGAGCCTTCATGGTCGTTCAATCGGGCCCGTCCAAACAAAATACTCTTTTCCCGATTCCATCCAATCCTCAACAGGCGCATCAGAAAGAAGTTCCGAACCTGCAGATCCCCGTGGAGTTCGCCAAAGAAGCATTTTGTTATCAAAAAATGCTTCTAGCCACGGCATAATATCCTCAACAATCCACCTATTCCGCTGCCTCTCTGACAAAGAATCATCGTATGGGTTGCTATGAAAATGAAAGATCTTTTCAATGAATACCGTCGCTTCATCCCCATCATCAAAAATCGTAACGTTTCCCACACTCGGATGAACCGCTGGGAAGATTGCGATCGTTTCCTGATCCTCTCCCACCTGATAGAGATGATCTGGAAAGCGGGTTTTGAGCTCCGCCAGTATTTGCATTTTTAAATTTGATCTGTGAAGTCCCATTTTTTATCCAACAGATTCCTTCTGCCAAATATTCGGGGAACAGTAGGCATATAAGTATATCGCGAGATAGCCGGGAGTAATCATAAGAATCAACATGCCGAACAGAAGAAAAATGAACTCCAGGTTTTCAGGAGTCAGGCGAAGATACTCTTTTTGAAGATTCTCCTGAATAATCCATGAATCAAGCAGAACAACAAAAGGAAAACACCAGCGCCACAATTGTTGAGTCAATATAGGACGGAAAAACGCGTAGCCAAACACCCCCATTATCACCAGAACTTGGAGGACGACATCCAGACCTTTCTTCCACGTCAAGGGATCTTCCTCAGCCCACAAGGAATCCAAGGTTACGAGCAACAACCCGGCCAACAGCAAACCATACAGTTTCCATCCCCACCGGCCTTGTTTGGGTTTTGTTTCCATTCTTTTCCTACATAACGCTTTTTTTGAATAAAGAGAAGGAAATAGGACAAAAAACATACTATGAGGTGTATAAACCAAGGCTTCATCTATCAGACATGGCCTGATGCAATCAGGCATCCTGAGGGTGGACCACTCCCAGAACTGGGTCATGCCTGCTGGTTTCTGAGCTTGCCCCTGCGGGGATTTGTCAAAGGCAGGAATCGTTCTTCGGGTTCTTACCAAAGCAAAATAAAGATGGATCCCCGCCAACCAACCGCGGGGATGACCCTATGGGGTCACCTGACTTCGAAGGAGCAAATCCGTTCTGCTTGGTTTGACAGTGTCCGAAAGAAGAAATACAAAATTAAACATTTTAGGGGACCACAAATGCTCCCTACTTAAGATCTGAAAAAATCTGGCGAGGAGAGTAGAGTAAGGCCCCCTCACTCCAATGGGGGTTTCTGTGCGTTTAATTATCGAACTCAGTCATAACTCCATTCCCGAACGTTCCGGATCTTCAAACTTTCAATGGACTCCCATCCCCCAAGCGCTCCTCGGCACCATTCTTTTTCATTTCCTCTGGATGGGTGGGTACTGTTCTTGGCATGTGGCCCTTGATCCCTTCTTTCTTTGGACGAATCACTTGGACAAGATTCTGGCTATGGTCGTCGGGATCGTTGCCGGGTTGATACTTATCGGTCTGACGTATCCCGAATCCTTCCTCTCGCCTACTCCCCATAGTCTGTTTCCTCATCTTCATTGGGTCTTGGTGGGATTGTACGTGGTCATGCCACTTATCATTCTCATGCTATCTGGAACGTCGTTCTTCGAGTGGCACCAAATTCTTCATTCACCCGATTCCCCATTTACCACAACATTTTATTACGCACAGATCATCGCTCTGGTTAGCTATGGGATCTTTTATTTGATGTTGGCAAAGACGACCCCAAATGAAATGCCCTATCCCGTTCCCTCTCCCTCTCACAAGACACGTAGCAATCATGAATCCGCCTGATAGTCATCTTCCAGTTATTACTTGGCAGATGCGAGGGTGGGCAGTGTTGGGTGACGCTATGCTCATCACCCTTCTGTATTTGTTCCTTTTGTTTTTCTGGAAAAGTCCAGACAAACCGCCGACGGAAGCTTGGGAAATGACATGGATTTGGATTCTAGGAGTCAGCCTTGGGGTTTTCATGGCTTGGTTGACTTATCCTGCCAGGTATCCTTTACCAACGTTGGATTACAACATTCCAAAATTAGCAGGGGTTATCTTAATATGTAGTTTTTCCCCCACTTTGTGGCGCTTGTACCTTCCAAGTTTTGAATCTTTTTCTATGCCAGGAGCAGACTTAACGGCAATGATTTTAGCCATGGCGGGTCTTTTTCAAGGGCTATTCTACTCACTGATAACCTACCAACTTCGGAGAGCCAAACAACTATCCTCTGATTCCTCTTCCTCTCCTCCAACTTAGTGTTTTTCCGTTTTTCCAGACCCACCATCCTCCTAATCCCGTGGCCATGAGAAGTGCACTCGATGGTTCAGGTATCGGTTGCGGGTTTCCTTCTCCCTGCCCTACCGTAATGACTCCTTGGGGAGAGGTGAGGCGCAATCTAAGATTTCCTCCGGTAATAGTTGCAACCGGTGAGTCATAGAATGGAAAATCCAAATGCAGCCCATGGTGCACAAGTCCTTCAACATAGTCCTCATTAAAGCCAAGCCCACCCACCATAATATGAGTCGTGGTGCCTAAACCTCCGACTCCTATCGGACCCCCATTCCCATAAAGAACTTCAGGCCAATCTATTTCCACCACGGGACTTCCCATCCCATCAAAGAGATATCCATCGGGATGACCCGGAAATTCAAGAAAATTCTCATCGGTAATCGAAAAAATGGCCAGAAGCTGATAGCGATAACTCAATCGAGAAGCATCATTAAAGGCGATTCCCAAATTTTTTCCGTCAGCCATCACGAAATCCAAACTGACCTGTTGACCGGTTATCCTCATACCATTTAAATCAGAAAATGGAAAAGATTTGTCTTGAAACATTGTCCCAATCGGCCCCGGATCGATCGTAATGATCACCGCCTCAGCTGAAGACAAAACAATCATCAGGTTGAATAGTACAACCATGAATGCTTTGCTCATCATTTCCTCCAGTATTCAGATTGAAGAGGGGAATGGGAAACCGAAGAATCTTGGCTGCCGGGACGGTTCCGGCGAGAGGAGGGATTTGGCTCTAATGTAACAAGAATAGGTGATAACGCAAGATCGCAGAAGTTCATACATACGTAGGACAAACGTCCTATTCAGGGTCTGAGAGAAAACTTAGTACAATAGGTTGGTAGGTATCAGACCTTTCACTCCCTCCTTTTTGGTCCTGTTACATCGTCCCATGGCGCATTCCCCAAATAATTTTTCCGAACAGGCACGGCAATGCTTTACCCTTCCTCAATTTAAAACGTTAATCAAAACCTTTAAAGAATTAGTGCAGTTTTCGGGAGTCCTCTATGGATGGGGATATGGGCACAAACCCCAACTTCTCTACTGGAAGCATTGCCAGGAGTTTCCTCGTTCTATCTTTAATGCCTATGTTCATCAAGGCTTTACCAAATCCGATCCTTTGATGAAGGAATGCTTTCAGAGAAAAAAGTGCCAAATATCGTCCGATGTCTTTAAACGCCTCAATTCCATTCGAATGAAGTCAGATTACCGGCAATTCCTTCAAAACAATCCCTTGCGATTCAGCCTCAGTGGAAGTTACAGGGACGCAGATATTAGTATCTTTTTTATGTGTACGATGAAATCGACTCAATCATGTCGGCAGGCCTTCCCCTACTTTTCTGCGTACCTCCCCGAGGTCTTGTTAGCTCTTAAGCGCACCTTTCCTACCCCTCGATTATCTTCCGAAGAAATTCAGATCCTGAATCTCCTCAGTTTTGGATGGACAAAACATCGAATTAACAAACAAATCGGTCTCTCCGTTCCAAAGATAACCTCCCACCTCAACAACATCAAAAAGGCTTTTTATGCGAGCAATATGGAGAGTGTGATTCGAAAAGCTGTCGCGATCAAAATTCTTTGAGTCGAGAGGAAGGGGATTACACGTGATAAATCTGTTGGCTTTGAAAACTGTTCAATCGTATGGCCCGACTTGACTGGCCTCCGCATTGGCTTCATGTCGGGCTACACAATATCCCGCCAGCTTCGGTTCTTCATTCCGCCAAATCCTTTTCAAGATCTCCATTTACCCCCTGGTCTCCTTGGCTGGAACCTACGGTCACCCCCATTTCTCTTCTCCCCTGGGGGACCTTCCTTAACTGGGTACCCGTCTCCTCCCGGTTCTCGCCCTACACCACCCCTTCCTCCGGCTTGGATCCAATCGCTCCACCATGAATGCCAAGGACTCGGAATCCCATTCTTTCAACGAGGCTGGGGATCTTGGATTCCTCATCGTTCTCTTTCTCAACCAACTCTATCACTGGAGGACCTTCGTTATGAGGAAACCGCTTTTCCTAATCAACAGAAAACAGGATGGGATGTATGAAGTGAGGAGCCTTTTTTGCCACACAATCATTCCGCAATTCATTCTCTAGTCCAAGAATACCCCATGTGGAGCTAATTCATTTTTTGAAACACGGAGAAATAAATCATAACTATTGAACGATCCCTACCAGAAGAATAGCTCGCATTACTTTCAAAATCAGGACCGACTTCCCCAGATCAACTTCTCCCCGAAACCGTCCGGGAGCTCGCCACCCTCGACAGCACCATTGAAAGCCTTCAAGAAAACATTGAACTCACTTCCCAAATAGGCACCTTACATGTCAAACCCAGCAATTGGAAAAAGAACCTCAAAAAGCATTATCCGATCGAGTAATCTTTATTAGCTCAACCAACCTGATATCCAGGAGCTCCTCAAACACTTTCCTCAAATTTCACCCAAAGAAAACGAAGCCTGGGCCCACTTGTTCCCCATGTCTTACAGGAAATTTCCCCCTGAGTATTCTTTTAAAGCAAAACACCCTCAACATTTTAAAAGGGGGACTCTATTAGATCAGTATGCCTATGACCCCATTCCAATTTCGGTTCTGAAAACGTGGAAGCAATGTCAGGAGCTTGCCCTGTTTGAAGGGTATGAAATCCGGACCCTAGAATTCCCAGACACGGACCCTGTCCTATTCAGACATGCTCAAGGAAAGGTTTGGAAAATCGCTCAGTGGGGGGAAGCCGCACTCGTCAATGGCCCTCTTCTTCAAGAAGCCAATCCGATATTCAAAAAATTTGAAAGATACTTTTCTGTTCACGACGGACAACTACTTCTTGTCATACCTTCTCTTATCAGTCTATTAACTCTTCTTTATGGAAATTTCCAAAAACCAGTACTGTCGAATGCAATCCTGATTCTTTTGAACGCCGTATGGTGGATGCCTTTAATATGGTTTATCACCGGGGGGATACCCAAATGGGTCCATACCAAACTCGCCAACTTGTTTATCCCCAAGTTTCACGAAACTCCCATCTTCCAAGCCAAATTCAATTCTTTTGATCCTTCATGTTGAAGAAACGAAGAATAAATACCGCTTCCTTATACCTCTTCAACTGTTCCCAGCCCCGTCTGACTGGCCATTGGACTTTGCCTCGATTGAAAAAAGATATACAGCAAAGCCATAGAAAAAATAAGCGCAGCTATCCATGTCAAAATGTGTGAAATCTGGAGTGGGATTAGAGTGTAAAACGCCCTCGAAAAAGATAGGACTACATTCGTCACTCCCTCACCGAAAAAAAATAGCAGTGGAAGGGCAGGAACGATAATTTCTTTCATTTGTAAAAAAAATCCCAGTCCAGCCGAACACCCGGCCACAGTCCAGGCCATTGAAATATGACTGGTTCCTTCCATTAAAGAGAGGCCTTGCTGATTCACTGCCAAAAACATCGTATAGGTCAGTAAAAAGACTAGGAGAACTGGGGAATTAACGAATAAAATCCCCATCCCAAAATTCGCACCCCAAAAATTATTCACTGCCGTTAAAAAACTAGAACTTCCCATGATCCACAATATCGTCGCAACAACCCACCACCCGGTTACACCCACTCCTCTGCCGCGTTTATACACCGCTATTCCCATTCCAACCAAAAAAGCCATGACTCCTAATGGGCGAAGATACATCCCGGCCAAAGCGGCCACAGCCCCGCAGGCCCCTCCGACTCTTTGACAATCTGTTATTTGCATTAATCCTTTCAGCAGCCAAGGAAACCCCAACACAAAAAGTGCTAAGGCTCCATAAAGAAACAGGATTCGCCAACGAAACGACCTGGTATCCATACTCTTCCTTTTTTCTAAACTTTTTCCCTTTCTGCAATCTTCTCCGCTTCTTTCGCCATTTCTTTTCCCCACCATGTCATCGCATGAAGAATCGCACCCTTGTTCATCTCTAACTCAAAGGACCCAAGATCGCTTTCCAAAAATTCTGACGTTAGATTAAGCTCTCCTATGGAAAAATCGCGATAGAGGACCAGGGCCAGCCCTAGGACTTGTTCTTCCATCATCGGCCGAAACTGGGTACGAAAAGCCTCAACTTTTTTATCCCATTCTTGTTTCTTCGAGGATGAACCCGGTGAGGACAATTCCTCTAACGGCCCCCCCATTACTCGAATCATTTCTACCGTGGCATCAAGCATCATATCAGGCAATCGAGAAGCATCCACTAATCGAACAATAGCCTCTATACGATCTGGCTCCGGCGGGTTAGCTTCAAATTTTTGCAGATAGCGGATGACCGTTTGCTCGAAACGAGGACGATAGGTCTGGAGCCCTGCCTCCACAAATTTTTGGCCCAAGGGCGTTCGGTATCGAGCAATAAGGTGATTGATTTGATCCTGGGTTGTATGCGCATGAATATATTGAATAGTCCGTCTTTTGACTACAGCCGTATTCCAGACTTTTTGCCCAATCCGAGCAACCCGTTTTTTGAGGTGAGCCTCCTCATCGGTCCCTGGGTATTGTTGAATAGTTTCATCAAATTGGTCCGGCATACTTTCAAACATTTCATCGAGTCCAATCAGTTGCGTATAGATTTGAATACTTTCAACTGAAGCGGGGGGACCCCCAAAACTACAGGCCGGAGTGACCACTACACTTGCACACAATGTAAAAATCCACAATGCGTGTTTCATCGCATTTCCTTTCATGTCATACCTGCTAAGATGTAAAGAGGGGAAAACTGAGGAGGGTATCTTTTCTTTCGGTCATTACCCTGACTCTCTTTATTTTCTTCCCCTGTGCTACAATTTTCTCGGAGGTTCTATGCTGCCCCGTCCCATCACCGGCACACTCCTTTACGACCTCGTCATCTGCCCTCACCGCCTGACGCTCGACACGTTTGGCGATCAATCTCTTCGAGCGGAACCCAACGCTTTTGTCCAACTCCTATGGGACAAAGGTACTACGTTTGAGAAAGAAGTCATGGGGAATCTTGACCTTCCGTTCCTGGATCTGTCCCCCTGCCATGGTGATGAAAAGGAAAGACGGACTCGAGAGGCGATCGAGAATGGGGAACCCCTTATTTACAGCGGCCGGCTCAGCTGTGAGGATCTCCGGGGGGAACCGGATTTGTTGCGAAAAGCAGAATCCGGGTATATCGCGGGGGATATCAAATCCGGATCCGGAGAAGAAGGCCCAGAAGATCATGGCAAACTTAAAGAATCCTATGCCATGCAGCTCGGTCTCTACACCGATGTCCTGGAACGTTTAGGTCTCTCCGGAGGCCGACAGGGATTTATTTGGGATATTCATGGACGAGAAGTTCTCTATGATTTCTCCCGAGCCATCGGCAAGAAAACTCCTCAAACATGGTGGGAACGCTATCAAGCCATCTTAGCCCATGCCACAGAAATTCTCACGCGATCATTTGAAACACAACCGGCTTATAGCAGTGGAGACTGTAAACTGTGCCCATGGTATAAACCATGCCTCATCAATCTTCAGCAACAAGATGACCTCACCCTTTTACCAGAACTTGGACGAGCTAAACGAGGAACGCTCCAAAGTCAATTCACTACCGTCCATCAATTCGCCTCAGCTTCCTTACATGACCTATTAGAAGGAAGAAAAACGATCTTTCCCGGGATTGGATCAGGGACCCTTCAAAAACTTCATGCCAGAGCTCAATTGATTAAATCAGGAGACCAACCCAAACCCTATCTTCGCCAACCTGTGAAGCTTCCTCAAACGGAGTCCGAAGTCTTTTTCGACATTGAGGTGGATCCACTCCGAGACCACACCTACCTGCATGGATTTATCGAACGCACAGAAGGGAATAACGCCACCGAAGCATTTCAAGCCTTTTTTGCCGATGCCCCAACTGCGGAAGCCGAACGACTGGCGTTTCAAGAAGCTTGGACCTACCTCCAAGCCCACCGCCATTCCACCATTTATTATTATTCAAAATATGAACGCACCATTTACCGGAAACTCCAAATCAAATATCCCGAAGTCTGTTCGGCCGAGGACATTGAAACCCTCTTCGATCCAGAACACGCTATTGATTTATATTTTGACGTGGTTCAGAAAGCCACAGAATGGCCCACCCGGGACTATTCCATTAAGACCCTAGCCCACCATTTAGGGTTTCTCTGGCGAGATACCCATCCCTCCGGAGCGGCCTCCATCGAATGGTTTCATCGATGGGTGGAAAGTGGAGACCTCACGATTAAACAACGGATCCTGGATTACAATGAAGATGATTGTCGGGCCACCCGTGTTCTTTTAGATGGCATTCGCCAACTCCCTCTCCAAACCTCTCTCTCGTAATACCCTTACACAACTAGAAATTAACAGAGGGAAAGAGGTATGCCGAAAGAAACTACTTTTCTGGAAATTGTTTTTCAGGGCTCCCCCTCCTCAAATTTAAAAGGAGGGGGAGCCTAAAGAATCAAAACGGGAACTGGTTCTACCTGCATTTCGTGAAGCAGAACGATTAATTAAGGAATTATCTCAAGACTACTCAGAAAATTTCTATAACCGGTGGGACTTTGACAAAGACCTAAGGTAGGAATAAAAAAAAGTACTACTTATGGAGGAGGCTCCACCCATGTTGGATTCTGTGATTACTCGAAAAGGACAAGTCACCATCCCAAAACCCATTCGGGATCAATTGGCCTAGAGGAAGGTGAAAAATCGAGTTGGGAGAAGGGTCGCAGGTCGTGAATAGAATTTTTGTTGATACCAATGTCTTTTTACGAATTCTACCAATGACGATCCCGCCAAAGCCAAACAAGCCGAAATCCTTTTCAAGAAGGCCAGTAAGGACCAAATTCAGCTCGAAACCAGTCTGCTTGTCATCGCGGAGATAATTTGGACGCTAGAATCCTATTACCAACAATCTAAATTCGACATTACCGAGAAAATTGAAACCATATTAAATACCCCAGGACTCTATTGCCCTCAGACAGAAACCATTGTTTGCGCTCTCGATCTGTATTGTCTGGCCAACATAGATCTCATCGATGCCTTTCATGCCTATGATCTCCAAAATAAAGGTATCATTCAAATCGCCACGTACGATCGCAAACATTTCAATCGAGTTCCTTGGTTAGAAATGGTTTCCCTTTAACATCATCTGGGTATAGTCTTCTCCGACTATTCCATCCCCACCACAACACCCACGCTACACCGAAGTTTACCTATCATGGAAATGGGCTTTACGGGTTGCGGTTAATATAGGTTGCCAATCCAGAAAATCTTGGGGAGCGCTTAAGTCCCAGGGATATATCCCTGAGGTGGTTGGATAAATAAGCTGGCGCATAGAAAATTCTGGGCCTCGGTAATACCACATTGCCCAACCAAAGTATTCTGGAAAAAATTCTGTGGCCACCTCTTCAAAACAGACCTTATACCCCTCCAGGAAGTTAGGATAGAAGATCCCGGGCTCAAAGGCTTTCCCTTCCTTGAGCATGAAGACATATTCATTAATGACAAATTTCGCCAAAGGTTCCTTGAGGCCAATCACACACAAATCTGGTTGAGCCAAAGTGGTGTTAACTCCAATTGAATAGGAAAATGGCGGGGATCCTGCCTCTTCCATCACCTGAAGGATATGGCAGCCATGCTCGGCAATATCATCCAGTGCTTTTTGTTCGCTTTTATCTACCAAAGGTAGTGAATTTCTACCAATTGACTTGTTAAAGCCAAATTAATGAAGACTCTTTTGAACCATCATGTATTTTTCACACGAAACACAGACCGTCAGGGCAGTACTGAAACCTTCGTAACGCCTTTGTTCAGCAGGCCCCAAAAAGACAAGACGTAGGCCTCTGATTCATCCACAAGTTCACCATACTTTATGTAATAGTAAGTATCTTCCGGCGCGTGTTCTTTGGCCGGTCTTGTCGCATCAAGAACACGTCGCTGGTTTCCTGCAACGACTTCGTTCCACGCGTGCCCAAAAGCGTTAAAGACTTTCTTGGAATCATTCCGGTGAATGATCGTTCCGAGAACAATTCTTCCATCGTAGCCAAATAGTCTTAAAAGAGCTGCCGTAAGGACCGCGTGCTGTTTGCAGTCACCTCTTTTTGATTTGGCTATTTCACTGGCGGGCGACAAATGGCTCAGACTTCGTTTCTCCTCTACGTATCGAAAAACATATTCCTCAATAGCTTCTGGAGTGGGGCGTTGCCCTTTTCTCGCCTGAACTTGGAATTTAAGGGTTTGAAATATTGGACTCTGATAATCCACCAAAAACGTATTGGGGCGACTTTTCAGCTCAAAACGGCCATGGTAATCCGGATTTTCCTGCAATCTGACGACAACACTACCCTTCTGACTTCTCTCAGCAGAGAAAACAGGGTTCATTTTCAATAGTTCGAACGGATCCGTGCTATGCAACGCTACTACCAATTCGGTGCTATCGGCAAATCGGTGTCCTTCAGGAATCTCGACCGGAATCTTGGCTAAGTAAACCTCTGGCCCACCGGCAACAGCCGTGAGGGGCAGTAGGAGACTAAAAAATATTCGAAACAACTTAAAGTTTTCCGACCCTAAGAAGACTGACAGCTTGAAGCTTAGCGTGTCCAATAGGAATGTCCATTGATGTGGTATTCCCATGTTTGTCGAGCGCTAGAAGGACACTCAACGGGCCAAGCTTCATCTCTACGGTGTTCGTCTTAGCTGACTTGCGACGGTAGGCGATTGTTAAAGGCTTCATGGGGCTTAGTTGGGGACTATAGGTATCAAATTCAACGGTTTTTAGCTTGCCTGTTCTTGCAAGCTCTTTCACCGTTTTCGTTTGCTTATATCCACCCGTCACACCCTGCGTTGATTGAAAACTTCCGTTCACGGCTTTTCCTTGAAAAGTCCCCTGTACCGCAAAATTTTTGCCATCCACACTCTCAAGCTCAATCCGGTGAGACACGTGACCATCGGAAATCGCCACATAACTCCCTGTTTTCACCAAGCCATTCTTGCTGGAATGCTCAACCGTTACATCTTCATTGGCCATGACACGACCGCCTGGTTGGGGCAATAGCATGGAAGAAATATTGTTGAGCAGGTCACCGCCGTCATTTGCCGCGAAGACTTTTACCGTGTTGTATCCAATTTTCTGTCCGTTAAGAACCAGTGCATACACCTCTAAATACTGTGGAGGGGGCGACTGCTCAGCATTTGGAGCCACAGCCGTTTTGACGACCAATTCAAATGCCTTGGTGAACGTCTTCTTATACCCCAATGAATTGTGAAGACACATGACAGCCCCATTTTCTTTGTCGGCAATAGCGCTCTTCAGGTAACCCACTAATGGCTGTCCTTGCGCATTCTTCACCAAATACGTCACATCTAAACGGATGTAGGGAGTGTGTGCTATCACCCCTGAATCAACGATTGATATTTCTCTTTTATGAGCGTTTGAAAGCAGATTGTCGGTAACCGAGGCAAGGGACGTGGCCGCATCGATACCGTTCGGATAGAAGAAGCACTCTAGAGGAGCGTTTCCGCCAAGTTCAATGGTAGAATAGTATGGAGAATGTGCATCCTCTGGCGCCTCTATCGTAACCCCGCCCTCTGCAAATGTTTCAAATGTGATTTCATGATTCTTAGAGGAGGCTCGGACCTTTTGGAGGTTCTTCCCCTCTCTGGCCATCATTTCTTTCATGTCAAATGCTTCGCCACCATTCGCACCGAAAAGCAAGAGAAGGGTTGTGAGAACGAAATATTTCATGTTGTCGCTCCTTTGTTACCCAAACGCTGGGTTGTCCACCATGGCGCCCAGTTTGGGCTGATAGACTCTAATGTTTACGTGCTCGCCAATTTCCGTCTTGTTGCAGAGATCTCAACGAAGCTGATGCGCCAAATCCCTAATGGGCGAAAACCGTAGCTTGTCCCAAAAAAGGCAAAAAACCTTTGTGGGTTACTCGCCAAAAAAAGAAAAGTGCCTCTGAGGTCAGGGGGAAAGGCACAAGGCTATTTACATAGCTGAAGCGAGCAGAAATACTTCTGGCTCAACGAAAGCCCAAATATAGTAAAAAGGGGGGAACTGAGGGAGGTATCTCCTTTTTCGGTGATTGCCGTCATTCTCTTAAGGTTCCTTTTCTATGCCGGCCTTTCCCATGGAGATCATATCCTTCCCCTGGCCAGCAGGAAAGGAGGTCGTTGAACTGCTTTGGTATCGTTCATTGCGAATGGATCGGTACCTGGGGTTGCCCCACCAACCCCCTGCAACAAAGAGAAAGACATGACTGGTACGAAAACTTCCCAACATCTCGTTGTTAGGGATTACTCGAGCGTATTGTATTCGGGGAAGTTAGTTGCCAGGGTTTTTCTGGCTTGCCCTTTAATAAACCCGTAGAGATTTTCGGCATCAAATCCATGTAGCATCAGGCGGAAACCGGATTCAATCGTGGAGAGAGGCACCATGGGATGTTTATTGTTGACCATCCCTAAAAGCTCGAAGGCGCGAAACAACTTGGCGACGTAGATGGCAATGGTTTCATCCAGCTGGAGAGAGTTACTTGCCCGTTCAAAATCTTCCCGAGACAACAAGAGGGCGAATAAAGGTGTGTACAGTTCGATGGCACTTTGCAGGTCCAAAAAATTGTGCCACGTATCAGGAAAGAGCTCAAATTTCTGCTCGAAATCTTGGATAGCCGAAAAATCTATGGTTTCCAGAGGACGGGGCTGGATGTCCTGATGACGTGTTTCCAGGTGGTGATTCAAAGCGATGATAAAGTTGTATATATTCAAATCATGCTGGACAAACACATTATCTCCCAGAGCCTGGATGGTATGGGGTAGCAGTGGATGGGAGGGGAGCTTTCCCTCCGCAAGGTTGGTGTTGAGAAATTGAAGGACTTGGCTGCCCAGATTGAAATGGCGAAGGATGAGGAAGTTCGCTTCGGGACTCACAAAATAAGTCATGCCCCAGCAGATCGTCTGATGCAGGAGTCTGGGCGACGTGAAGGTATTGGGAAGAAACAGACGAAAGAAGCGAAAGAGTCCGATGGACAGTCGAGCGAAGGGCCGGATAATCGGCAGCACAATGCGACGGGACCAGGAACGATTGTTTCTAATAAGCGCATCTTTAGCTGATTGATCGAAAAACGTACTCTCATCGACCGCTAAGGCGAGCCACGGGTCGGGATTGGTCCAATCATGGAGCTGCGTCTGAGCGGGTGTTTCAGACATGGCCGAGCTCCTCGAATTGAAGGCGGTACAATCTGGCGGTAATTTTGGCCGTTTTGACGATGCGCTGTCCCAGCCCGTCGAGTGTTAAAATGCCGGATTGCAGGACGCGGTCGAATTCTTCCATATGCTGGGCATCATGCTCCCCATGATAAAGCAGAAAGCTGACTTGTTCATCTTTGAGGTCGAGTTGGCGTTGAATGGCTCGACCCCATTCTCCCGCTTTGCGTCGGCCCACCCCTTCAATGATAAACATGGCCCCGAGGAGATGGAACGGATTCGGGAGGGACGCGTGGTGAAACATGTATGCATGCAAGGCTTCGGCCCCGATATTTTTTTCGGCTTGCTGGATGTGTGCCAACGATCCCCCTACCGAAAGAAAGTCTTGTTCCAACATGCGATAGTCACGGTGTTCGGTGACGGCATGGGTCAGGAATGTCGAACGTAATTCGGCAAACTCATGGGTTATGCTGGAGGCTGCGCGGGCAATCCATCGTCCCCCCTCGATGACTTGCTGCCGATGATTGAGCAGCCACTGTTGATAATCTTCTACGCGAAACTTCCCCCGATTCAGCTTGTCGATGAGGGGAACGGTATCTAATTTGGTGGAAAAGTCACTCCAAACCTGGACCAACCCTCGCATGACTGCCTCCGATAGGCTGTCGGACATCACACGACCTCCAAGAGCATGAAGCCATTGATACAACGCCCACTTTCCGGGACATGACAAAGAATGGTCTGGCCGGATTGCAGGTTTCCCATTCGGTAGAGTTCTTCCAACATGATGAAGATGGAAGCCGAGCCCGTATTGCCTTTCGTCGCAATATTACTAAACCATTTGGCCGGATCGATTAACCCGCCCGTTTGCTTGAGCAAACGTATGGCTTCTTCCCGTAATGAATGCGAGGAATAATGACTACAAAAGACGTCGATGGATTCAGTGTGGATTCGGCCCTGATCGATCAGCTCCAAGTAATGCGCAATCCAGACGGGTATCATTTTTTTCATCAACTCAAAATCTTGGGTAAGGATGAGGGCACCCGCTTCCATGGCGGCCTGCGGACTGCTGAAGTTGCCCCAGGGCTGAATGGTATCAGGCCCTCGAGCTCCACCGGCCATCATACAGGTAGGGAATCGGTCGGCAAACGATCGGATATCGATCCACCGAATTTTTAGGGAAGGTTGTCTGCGGTTGGGCGTGCATTCCAATAATGCGGCTCCAGCCCCATCCGACAGCGTAAATCGAAGGAAATCGGCTTCGAGGGGAACCGAATCGTCCGGATGAATATATTCGATCGATTCATAATACCCCGGACGGAAATACCGGCTGGCAAATTCGCTGGCACTGACCGCGGCACATCGGTGTTCGCCGGTCCTGAGCTGCAACCAGGCCGATTTGATTGCCATCAGAGAACTGCCGCACACACTCTGGAAATTGGCGATTTCGATCGGGGGAATTTGAAGGGCCGCGTGCACATGGGAAGCCAACCCGGGGGCCAGAAGGTCTCCCAATGTCGAGGCCGACGCCAAATAGGAAATATCCTCCAGAGCGAGTTCCGATTGGGCCACGGCCTGGCGAATGGCTTGAGCGGCCATGCCCTCGCTACTCGTGGTGGGCTCTCCGTCAGGAGTCAGGGCATAATGCCGGGTGGCAATCTTATTCTGTCGCAACACAAGGGCACGATGGCGAGAAGGTTTTCCATGAACACGTCCAAGGTAAGTCTCTATCTCCGAATTGGGAACTGGCTGCCCCGGCAAATACGTTCCCAGGCTAGTGATATACACCTCATGCATAAATGTTTGTGACGTAAGGCTAGTCGTGCCAGGTACTTCGTTTTCCGATAGGTCGCGAATCAACAAAGGGAAATGTCGTTTCCGGGGGGGGGTGTTCGCAAATCCTTTCAATTCTCCCACACTTCTGGGAGAAGACAAGGTGAAGGAGAGCCATAGGACAAAAAAACACAGCTTCGAGGTTTTGGGTATTTTGTTATTTGGACAAACATATGAAGGACATGGAGGAATAAGAAAATTAAAACGAAAGAAAAAACGTGAGGAGGGGGCTAAGGTCTTTTATGAAGATCCTTCAGGTTGGACTTTTTTGGCTCGAAGGGGTTGCCAATAGCCACCGGTCGTCCAACAATTCCATCCCCAGCGAATCCATTTCATGGCGGCAAAGGCCAACCAGAGGGCCCAGAGCAACATTCCTACCCGATACACTCCTAAAGGCAATGAAAGGATCGTTGCCTGAGGAAGGTCCGGACCAGTACGATCCTGAAACCATTCCAACGAACGCCAGGTCGATCCGTTGCCGGTAATGCTCATTTGTGGGATGCCCATTAGTCCGGTTTGAATCGCCCAAATCATACTGAAGCCGGTAGCCACGCTCAGAAGAACCAATCCCAACTGTGTGAAATTAAATCGATAGTGAGAAAGAACTTGAGGCGAGATCGTCTGACGCCACGCCATAGCTCCAAACCATCCGACGACGATCAAGGCGGCCTCGATAGGGACTTGGCTCAACCCAAGTCCCAACAACATCCATTGCCAGGTACGTAAAGGGAGAAATGACATGCGGCCTAAGGCCATGGCCACTCCTAAAATGACCACCAGGACTCCCCATATCAAGACGGCCGGTCCGACGCGAGGGCCATTGACCCACAAGACCCATCGATTGGGGGGGACCTTCACGGTTACCCGCGCATTCACGCTTTCCACACCCAGATTCACAGCAGCAGTCTGAAGGTGAGTGCTGATGGCTATCGGTGCCCGCCAGTTTATTTCCATATTCTGTTTTCCGGGACGAAGGGACAGCGTTAGGAGTTGCCCTTCCTGGTGAATCGGGTGGGCATGACCATTGATTTGCACCGTATTGACGATCGCACCTTCCGGCACCCCGACTTGATGCTGATGTCCCTGGCTGCTGCGAAAAGCAACCTTTAAGGTGGCATCCGTGGCTCGTTGCCCGGGATTCCAAGTTAGGTGGCTTGATTCAGCCGTGAATGTTTGGCCTTCGACGCCAAGAGGTTGTACTAATCGAACGGTCAAGGTTTCACCAGGCCAAGGTTGCCACTCCGGGATATTGGATTCAGTCCACGAATCCTGATGGATGGCCGGAATGCCTTCGTAGGTCGGGTGCCACAGGGGATTCACATCCCAGCGATAAGTTTCGACCCAAGCATGGTTTTCACTTGCTGTAAGAGAGATGCGCTCGGATGGTGTTAATTGTGATGCCCATGTTCGTTGATCGGATTGAGGACCCAAAGGCACGTGAATCACTCCATCCTTCACCGTCATGTGATCTTTTAAGATTCGTTCGCCAGAGAGTAAGGGGATGGATAGACTAAACGGAGCGCCCTTTGGGGACAACCGTTCGACCACGGTTTCCATCGTCCAATCCATTCCCACATGAATGGTTCGGGTGATTCGGACTAGAGGGGGAAGCGACAGGGCTTGCCATGTTTTGGAAGGAGAACTCTGGGGTTGATGAGTACTTTTTTGTCGATGAAAATGCCATTGGGCTTTGGGAACCCCTTCATGATCAATACCTTCCAGCGTCCACTCCTGGATGGAAGTTTCAACGAAATGGGGAACCAGTGGAAGTGACAGGACAAATGAAGATTGGTTAGGGACTGCGCCCTCTATGATCACCTGATGCAAACCGGGCCGAAGATGAAGCCAGAGATAGCCGGATTCCCGAAGTGCCAAGCCTTTGGCAGGATGTCCATCGACCAGGATCGTTTGCGGGCGCCAACGATGTGTGGGGCCGGGCAAGGGAATGGCGACTCGTTCGTGAATGTGTACTCTGGCGCGGAGCCGTAAGGTGTTGGATTCTGCTCGCACATGCATGCTAGGAATATCGGCACAAGCCGGCAGACATGATGGCGGTTCAAGTAAACGGTTTTCCAACTCTTCGAGAAGCGTGGGAGATGGCATGTCTGCTTGACTGACAGCAGGCCATCCCCAGATTCCTATCCACAAGAGCAACACGAGGCTCGCCGTCGATGAAGTTGGTACGGTGGGAGAGAGGTTTGTTTTCCAGGTTGGCCAACGAGGAAAGTTGTCGAACATGCGCCAGATGAGAAGCCCCAATCCGATCACCTGTATCCATAACAGCAGACCCAGGAGAGCTGGCGACAGGTACCAAAGCGTGACTTGTTGATCCTTTGAGACGGGCCCGCTCCATTCCAAGCTGACTTGCCGCCCCTGCCATGACGGAATTCCCGGACCGGTTTGAATCGCCACTGATGGCGCGTAGTACGGCGACGCCAACTGTTTTATGGAAAAGGAGTCTGAAGTGTCCGAGACAGAAGATTTTCTTTTGTTCATGAGGCGCGAAACTCTTGGCTTTTCTTCTGCATTCTCCGCTATTCCCTCCAGCACCTCTGGAGACACAGGAGCCACCTGCGTTTCCGACACCGATGTTCCTCCATGCCAGGGCCCGTCCAATTGAGAATAAAGGCTCAAACGAACTTGCTGCACCATAAAAGGAAGGGTAATGGCCAGCAAAACCAAGAGGCTCACGATGCGATAGGTTTGAACGAGCGTTTTCCATCCGCCCCCAGGAAGGACCCGCAACAGAGCCACGGCGATTAAGATATGTCCCCAAATCCACCGTGGGGCATCATATTCATGATAACTGAGGGCAAACGTCACGCCGGCCACCAAACCCCAAGGCCAGGACCAGAGCCGTCCGATGGCCACGGAGGTGATGAGTACCAGGAACATATCGAGAAGCGACCATTGTGCGATCCATGTCGGAGAGGCATGATCGACGCCGAGAGTATGAAACAGGCGCCATCCGGGAGGAAGATAGAGGGTTGTAGAAAGAAAGTTCGTATCGGTGTCCCATCCGACCGCTGACAAGGTGGAAGAGGCTGCGGGCATTCGACTTTCAACCATCATTCCCAAACTACCGCGTCGAACTTCAACCCCTTCCTTCTCTGAATCCGGAAGCCTGGTAATAAGATGGGGATTCTGGTTGAGTAAGACACGGCCCAGTCGCATCGGGGCTTGGGCGGTCAGTCGCCAAGTTTGGATCAGATTCCCGTGAAAACGATCACGAACGGTATAGCCTGTTCCATCAAAGTCCAACCAAAATTCCCGTGTCAGCTTAATGTGGTCTTGACCAGGTTGTTCATTGCCACGCCGCTGCTCCGTGAAGGTCATCGTCTCACCGTGTTTCATGATAAAGGCCGGAAAGGTCTTCCATTGATCGGGTAACAGGGTCTGTTGAGGGTCGACACTCACACCGCCACCCATTTCAATGACGCGTAATTCCGGCTTAGCATCGATCACCCATGTTTCTTCTGTGGGCCAGGGAGGGCCTCGCTCGGCCAAAGTTAGAGAATGTATTGGGGCCAGGGAGCGTGTCGTCACCCCTATTCGCCAGTCCCCGGCTTTGACTTGGAGTCGTAGCTGTCCGGCTGTATCGATTTGTGCAGGCAAAGGGCTATTCACCACCAAGGGTTCAAAACCCGAATCCACCATATCGGGAAAGACAATTTCCCGGGATTGTCCGCTCACGACGAGATGGAATTGGGTGGCAACCTGAAAGGGAATGTCATCGATGAGTTTTCGATAGATATGTACTTCGATGGAGTCTTCCGTTTTTTCCTGGATAACGGTTTCCTGCGAGCGAATCCATAATCGTCCTTGTTCATCAATTTGGGGAAACAACACAGGAGTACCGTTCAAGGTCAGCGATATCAACCCGGTCTCTTTCGGTAAAAGGATCGATTCCGGTATTCGTGTCCATGTCCAGGCCCCTTGAATCGTATGATGTCCTGGTTGCAATGTCGCCGCAGGTCGTCCACGTTGGTCACTGATGAGCACCGAACGGCCTTGACGTGTCACATCTTGTGGCCAAAATTTCGATTCCCCCGGAAGTGTCACGACGGTTTCTTGCATCACCTCCCATTCCTGTGAAAATTTCCCTCCTTGCTTTGTAAAGGTTAGCTTTAATCGTGATGGCCAGGCACAAACTCGTTGCTTGATATCGTTATAAATAAAAGGACATGCCAAATCTTCATGATCTTTTAACACCCACGGCACCCAAGGCTTAAGGGGGGATGGGATTTCTTGAGGAGAAAGGGAGCTTCGAGAATGACTGAAATTCAAGAAACCTGGTACCCCTCCTAGAAGGACCAGTATACTCATGATCCACACTTTTAAATACCGATTCTTCATCCCTCAGTTATTCCTTTCACGTCATATTCCTTACAGGAGACGCCTTTTGTAGGGTCATGGCACGAAATGGTAAACCCACTCTTCAGTCGTTGACTCTTTTAATGTCACCAAAATTGTCCCACACTTTTAAGAGAAGACAAGGTGAAAGAGAGCCATAGGACAAAAAACACACTATAAAATTATCGTACGGCCGTTGTAGGATAAGAGGATTCCCTCCTGATGTGTCCCCCACTCAACAACGATGAAAGACAGTTTGGAAGCCAACCTCGAGCTCTTGGCGATGGTTCCGGAATCTATCTGGCTAACCTTCACTCAACGATGTGAAGAGGGGCCAGCATATTTACCCATAACTCCGGCCATGTACTTTAAAAAGGAAGGGCGTGTGCTTAACCTCTTTCTCGAGCGCACCGAACAATCGCCGCAACTGGGTATGGTATTCATGGAACCCCTGAGCGCCACGTCGACAGAAGAAATCAACAGAGCTATTCAAGACGGCACACTGGACCCTAAGGTCTTACAGGCCCCCCCTTTTATGACAGGGAAAAATTCAGTCCTGGTGTATGGCGATTGGTTTAAAGATCTCAAGCCATTACACGCCATTAACTGGCGAGTGATTGGAAGCTCGATCCAACTGGTTTTAGGGGATCATCAAAAATTGTTAACTGCCCCTCCGAAGGAAGATGACTGGGAAAGGATAAAAGATAACAAGGCATAATTTTTTTAAAGGGGATAAAGCTCAAGTGTTCCTTTAAGGTGCAGGGATGCCAATATGGCTTGCAAGAAGGATCTCAGAAACATGAAAGAATTCTTGCAAAGAATACCCTATACAGGAAATGAGGGGACAAATTTTGCCCGGAATAACACAGAGTGTTTATATGGAAATCACAGAAGAAAAAGAGGAGGAAAAAATGGGAGAACGACAAAAATTACTGAGATTACTTCAAGAGTTTATCGAATGGCGAGTGCTAGATCGATGGACCAATTTACGAACCATTTTGGGAGTGTTTTGGAGGACCGATCATTGGAACTTCTTCCTGGCAGAGTTCGAGTCTTATTGGGATGTCCAATTTTTTATTGGTGATCGCACCCAATCTCGGCAAATAGAGACCGCAAGTCTTAGAACGCTCTCCCAAATTTTATCTCTTCATGTACAAGATCTTGAAACAGATCGCGAGTTTTATAGGGAGGTAGGAATGCTTTTGGCTACGATTGGAGCTCTATTTACCACTGTTAACGGTATCCCCTCCCTAAAACTTGATCCTGTGGTGTGGGTGGGTCCCATCCTCATCGGTTTAGGAGTTGGTTTGGCAATTATTTTGCGAATAAAATTTATTCTAGCTAAAAGGGCTTTTTGTGAATTTCAGTTCTGGTTAGAAGAATATTTAAAATCTACCCTTTCTGAGACCCATCCATAAAAACATCTCAATTTTTGTTTTTGTCGTAACGAGCCATATTAAGTTGTGCACTTCTCATTCCTCACGGAAAGCTTTATAGATGTGGTCCGAGATCGGTTTCACCAAATAACTAATGACCGGTCGATCTTCCGTTTTGATAAAGGCTTCGACGGGCATTCCCGGGACTAAATTCTTATCACCTAACTTATTGATTTGGTCAGGGGAGATTTCGACCCCTACCCGGTAAAACGCCACTCCCGTCTGCTCATCCACTACGCTTGATGGCGAGATGAGCGAGACGCGCCCAAACATCTCCGGGGTGTTTCGCTGATTAAAGGCCGTAAATCGGACCACAACATCTTGGCCAATAAAAACTTGATCGATATACTGGGGCTCGACATTTACCTCGATTTCCACCCCATTCTTCAGGGCAATAACCTGCATGATCGTTCCGCCAGGGGGTACGACTCCCCCAA
This sequence comes from Nitrospirales bacterium, assembly GCA_965223275.1. Lineage (GTDB taxonomy): Bacteria > Nitrospirota > Nitrospiria > Nitrospirales > UBA8639 > Nitrospira_E. The sequence continues at coordinate 49,650 of OZ244992.1, read as the reverse complement.
TAGTGAAAATATTGAGTTCGTGCACGATGCCAGAAACCGGGGCCTTCACATCGATTCGAGCGAGTTGTTCTTTGGTGGCCAGAATTTGTTGAGTGAGTTCATTGACGTGTGAAGTCACCTCCCGAAGTTCGGAAAGGACGTTTTCTTGAAATTCACGTTCCACTTGAAGAATGGTGATTTCCGTCTCACGAATGGAATTCTCTATGCGAGCGAGTTCAGCGTCATGTTCCGACAATTGACCGAGCAAATCGGCCCGATCCCCTTTTAAGGTCAAGACACGAGTCAGGGGTATAATTCCCTTTCGATAGCCATCCTCCACACCACGCAATTCTTGCTCTATATAATTCACTTGATCTCGTTTCGAAATTTTCAACCCTTGGATTCCAAGAATTTGATTGCGAAATTGGTTGAGTTTCTCCTGTAATTGCGCCTTTTGGCCGAGGCGGGAGGCACGGCGAGCCCTAAACAGTTTTTCCTGGCCGCGACGATGTTGAGTGGTAAATGTTCGCTCCAAAAAGACGGGGGCATACGTTGTCCAAGAAATGCCGGTAAGATTATCTCGTTCAGATTCCAGGCGATCCCGACGGGCGAGGGCTTCAGCTAATCGATTCCTATAAATCTCGTAATTGGCTTTAAGGAGAGTATCGTCCAATTGGACAACCACATTCCCCTTTTGGATGCGCTGTCCACTTTGGACATGAATGGCCCGGACGATGCCCCCATCCAAATGCTGAATGGACTGGGGCTTGCCTTTGACGATCACGGTTCCTGAGGCAATCACCGCTCCTGCGACCGTGGCATAGACCATCCACAACCCGACGCCCCCGAATAACAAGAAGAAGGTCAACAGGCCGATGATAGCAGGCCGCAGATAATTCGTTCGCAGAGTGGAAGTGGAATCCATAGGGAGACCTACATTCGACGAGTCACCGGAGTGAACGACGATTACACACTCACCATTTTGGTATGTTTCCGGAGAATCTCGGCTTTGTTTCCAAAATCCTTTTGTATGCCTCGGTCAATCATCAATAAGGTATCGACTGCGGAAATGGCACTGGGACGATGGGCCATCACGACCACCGCGGAACCGGCTTTTCTCAGGGCCCGAATGGTCTCAGTCAATGCCGCGTCGCCCATGGCATCGAGATTAGAATTGGGTTCATCCAGAACGACGAGAACAGGGGTTTGGTACACAGCTCTGGCCAGAGCAATTCGTTGCCGTTGGCCCCCGGAGAGGGCATGTCCTTGGAAGCCGACCTGGGTGGAATACCCATCAGGTAACTGCAAGATCATGTCATGGACTTGTGCCAACATGCCTGCATGAATAATGTCTTCATCCACCGCATCCGGATCAAAACGAGAAATATTTTGCGCAATAGTTCCGGCGATAAGCTCGAGGTCCTGAGAGAGGTATCCAATATGACGGCCCAGAGCATCAGAATCCCACTGATCCAATGTGGCGCCATCCAGTCTGACCGACCCGCCATCGGGCTGCCAAATCCCTACGAGCAATCGTGCGAGGGAAGACTTTCCGGATCCCGTCGGGCCGATGACACCAAGGCCCTCCCCCGGATGAACCTCGAAATGCAGGTTATGCAGGATAAAACGACGCTCCGTATTTGAAGCCTGTGAAGAATCGGGAACATGTTTGGTAAGTCCTTTCACGGTCAGATGCCCTTTTGGATCGGGAAGGGTTGTTGGGGCATTAAAGAATGTGTCCAGAGAATCTTGTAAATGTGTGGATAATCGCCGATAGGCTTGCCGAGCGTGATTGATCGCCCGCCAATTGCCAATCACCTGATCGATGGGAGCCAGGGCACGGCCTGCGATAATCGAGGCCGCAACGATCATCCCTGGCGAAATTTCCTGTTGAATGGCCAAGTAGGCTCCCAAACCTAAAATAGCCGATTGCAGTAATAAACGAATCGATTTGGACATGGCCGCAAAGACCTCAGCCCGTTCCCCGCCCTCTTGGGCGCATTGTGTCCCACGGTGCCGAAGTTGGGCCCAATACCGTGAGACGTTGTCCAACATTCCCATGGACACAATGGACTCAGCGTTGCGGTAACTTTGGTCGGCAAATCGATTCTCCTGCATATCCAAGGTGACGGCTTGTCCGAGAGGGGTACGAGTCAGGAATTCATTAATGATGGCGAGGATAACCACAATGGCCGCCCCTAGGGTTGCCAACCATCCCAGATAAGGGTGGAGGAGAAAGACGACTGCCAAAAAGATGGGGAACCACGGCAAATCGAACAACGCCAGGAGTGCGGCACTGCCCATAAAGGATCGAAACGTGGATAAATCATGAAGGGGTTTGGAGAGTTTCGCATCGTGATGAAGACTCTGAGAAACCCAAGTCGTGTACGTATTGAGATTCAATCGGGTATCCAGCGCATACCCGGCACGAGACATGACACGGACTCGAAGAAGATCAAAGATCCCCATGAACACGTAGAGGCCGATCACAAGCCCAAATAGGGCCACTAGAGTAGGAATTGAACGGCTCGTAAGAATCCGGTCATAGATTTGCAGCATGAACAAGGGGCCGGTCAGCATGAGCAGATTGATCGCGAAGCTAAAGATTCCGACGACCATAAACGCCAGGCGAAAGGTTTTCATGGCATCGGACAAGGAACGATCGGCTAACATGTATTCAGGTACCGCCGGGATGAGGCCGGAAATTCACAACCGTGGAGGGATATACAAGAGGAAGGGGTGGTGACAGGTGCATTCCCTTTACCCACGGACTCCGTGGCTGTTCAGGTGAAAGAGGGTACAAACCAACTTTTAGAAGAACGTGAAACTATTACTGTCCAGGGCCGCCAATTGGGTGCCACGCAGGAAGATTTCGTCTCCGTTGCCAAAATCAAAGGTCACCCCGTCGGCGGTCTCTTGAGCGAAGGTTAAGAGGTCATCGTACGTCTCCACTCCATCAATGCTCAAAGAGAGGCGGTCCCCAGGGGTATACTTTTTCCCTTTTGTGACACCGGGCGTGAAATCCATGATTTCATCCTGCCCATCACCGGTTTCAAAAACGAAAGTATCGTTCCCGTCGCCTCCCCATAGGACATCATTGCCGGCACTGCCCTGGAGCCGGTCATCCCCATCGTCCCCATAGAGAGTATCGTTCCCTAACCCTCCGATAAGAGTGTCTTCATCATTGCCCCCATAAAGGGTATCATCTCCCCATCCGCCCCGAAGCACGTCTTCGCCATCAAGACCATACAGAATATCGTGGCCGCGACCACCGTCGATTTCATCCTCCACTTTCCCACCGGTTAATTGATCGTCTCCATCGTCCCCAAAAATTTGATTTTCTTCATTATTGTTTCCGGTGATATCATCATCGCCGGGGGTTCCATAAAATTCCCATCCTTCATGGGGATCCTCGTTCACGGTCACCGTCACCGTCGCGGTGGCCGTGAGTGCACCGTCGCTGAGGGTATAAATGAAGGTATCCTCACCGGAGAAATCCCTGACGGGTGTATAGGCGACATCCCCGTTGGTATCCAACACGACCTCACTGTTTGCCGTTCCGCTTACCGCGGTGATGGAAAGGGTATCTCCATCGACGTCCGAATCATTCGCCATAAGATCGGCAGCGGCGATCGTGAGCAGAGTCCGATAATCGGTGACAAATCCCGTATCGTCCCGGGCCACGGGAGCATCATTGACCGGCGTCACCGTAAAGACAAACACATCCGTCGTAGACAGTTCGCCATCACTCGCCGTCACCGCCAGGTCAAGCGACCCGTTGTAATCTAACGGAGGGGTGCCCGTGAGCGTCAGGGCCACAGGATCAAAGCTCATCCAAGCGGGAATGGCCGACCCATCATCCAGAGCCATCGATAACGTCAGCGTGTCCCCGTCCACATCGGCAAACGTTCCGGACTGCAGGGTCAAATCAAAAGGTTCGTCCTCAGAAACGAAGCGATCCGAGAACGGCATCTGAACATAAGGCGCATCGTTCACAGGAGTAATGGTGAGAATAAAAGAATCCTCCCCCGTCAGTTCTCCATCATCTGCCGTGACGACGATTTCCAAGATCCCATGAAAATCTTGGGGAGGAGTGCCCGTGAATGTCAGGGAGGAACTATCAAACATCAGCCAGGAGGGTAAGGCTCCCCCACCGAAGAGCAGGGCCGAATAGGACAGCACATCATCCTCGACATCCGTGAAGGAATCGGCTGGAATGGTATAGGTAAAGGGGGTATCTTCGTCCGAAGTCTGATCTTCTAAGGGCAGGGCAACCATAGGGGCATCGTTTACAGGTTCCAGCTGAATGTCTACGGTCGCCGTACCGGTATCCCCTGTGGTGTCGGTCACCTCATACGTGAACGAGGCAGCACCAAAATAATTGGCATTCGGAGTAAACACGACATTGCCGCCACCGTCCAATACCACGGTACCTTCCTGAGCATTGTCGACAGAAGTCAATTGGAAGGAATGTCCATCGGGATCGGCGTCATTCTCAAGAAGCGAAAGGATAGGAATAACCAAGACCGTATCTTCCTGCCCGCTCAGCATATCGTTGACAGGACGCGGCGCATCGTTGATCGGCGATATATCGATTACAACCTGTGCGGTGTCTTCTCCTTCACTGTTATCCGTGATCGTGTAGTCGAAGGAGTCCGAGCCAAAGTAGTCCGGATCGGGAACATAGGAAATCGTGTAATAATCTGTAGGATCAGCTTGGAGCGTATGCATGGTGACGACGGTATCCACACCATCTGTCGCGGTCACGGTCACATTAAGGGTACCAAGAAAGGCCATCGGAGGGACTCCAGAAAAGGTGCCGGTGGTCTCATCGAACGACAACCAACCAGGAAGAGGATCCCCCGTTTCGAGTGTGGCCGTCATCGTGACATTTCCGGTCACCAAGCCCGCGGTGGCATCGGATGGGAGTACGAAGGAATAGGCACTTCCCTGGACCGTCACGGTGCCATTGGTTGCCTGGCCGACCGAAATAATCTGAATCGAATCCCCATCATCATCAGAGTCATTCTGAAGAAGGTCCGCGAACGACCAGGTCAAACCGACCTCTTCATCCGTCGTGGCCAGATCATCGACCGCATCTGGAAGTTCCCGTTGAGAGAGAATATTGATAATGACGGTTGCCCAATCTTCAGAGACCGCCTCTTTCACATCCTTGGCCTGGTACCGAACGGCCACACTCCCGAAGAAATCGAGGGGGGTCGTCAGTTCAAGATCGTTCCCAACTTGAGAAAGGGTGAATCCAGCTGTCGAGACGGCAGGATCAAGCGTGAACGAAGCGTCAATCACCAACGGGAACGTCATAGAGGTTTCAATACCATCTTCGATAGCCTCCACGGTAATGTCCAAGGTCCCCACGTATTTCTCTGGCGGCGTGCCAGAGAATGTGCGAGTCGCTTCGTCGAAGGTCAACCATTCGGGAAGCACATCGCCATTTGAAAGGGCTGCGGTAAACTGAGCCTGAGAAGAAACCGTCAGATCCTCCGCGGTTACCGTATAATCAATGGTATCTCCTGCCAATGCTCCGAAACCGAGGGTGATCGTCGTGACTGTTTCCTTGTTCCCCTCCGTAGCCAGAAGGCTTACGCGAATACCGTTGGGAAGATCTGCGGGAACTGTTCCACTAAACATCCGTGTGGCTTCATCGAAGGTCAACCACCCTGGCAGGGAAGTCCCATCGGGAAGCGTGGCGAGCAAGTCGGCTCCGGTCGTGACCGACATGGACGATTCGGTGACCAGGTGTGAGAGCGGTTGGCGATTCTGGAAGGTATCGACTAAGACGCCAAGCATGTCAAAGTCGTGGAAGAAAATTATATCACCTTCGGGATCGTGATCATTCGCGAAGAGCTCGGCCGCCGTGAGCGCAATCGGGATATCTTCAAGCCCATCCACCACATCATCACGAACCACGGGGCTGTCATTAAACGGGCTGAAAAACATTGTGACGGTAGCGCGATCTTCCCCCCCACGGCCATCGTCGGCCCAATAATAAAACGAGGCTTCTCCATTATAATTTGCACGAGGGGTGAATTCGATCATGCCATCTTGGTTGAAGGCCACCTCCCCGTTTTCCGGATATTGATCGAGCCGCCCGACGCTTAACGTATCCCCGTTGGGATCGGAATCATTGGCTAACAAGACAGCAGGGTCGATAACCAGGACTTGGTCTTCCAGGCCCTGCAATTCCGGGAGTCCTGAATCATCTTTGGCATTTGGGGCATCATTCAACGGAATGATATCCACTTCGACTTGGCCAACGGCTGTGGCGCCGTGATTATCGGAAACGGTATACGAGAAGGTCCCCGTACCCAAAAAGTCAGGAGTGGGCACGAAAACAACAGCCTGAGTCAAGACATTATTAATGAGCACCTCTTCCACGGTCACCGTCCCGTTTTGTCCGCTTTCGGCACTCACAAAACTGATAGGATCACCCTCCGGATCAAAGTCATTGCCCACCAAACTGGCAACCGGAATCGTCAAGGTTTGGCCCATCCGGGTCGTAAACGAATCATCGCCCGGTCGCGGGGCGTCATTGACGGCGGCGAAGGATAATTCCACGTTGGCGCTTGCCGTGCCCCCATTGCCATCGGAGACCGTATACCGGAACCCCGCGGTCCCCGTATGATCGAGACGCGGTCTGAATTCCACGCCGCCATTCACGTCCACGGTCCCACCATACGATCCGGTGGTATCTAGAGCACTGCCCTGAATCGGATTCCCCTCCGCATCCAACATCGGACCGAATTCACTGATGGTGAGGGTATCCCCATCGATATCACCATCATTGGCGAACAAATCTTCGAGAGCAATAAAGAGCGGGGTATCCTCGATCCCCTGGAAAATGCCGTCATCTCCCGCAAACGGTACATCATTGATGGGGCGAACCGTGACTTCCACGGTTGCCGTCGATTCCCTGTCCGTCCCATCTGAAACCGTATAATCAAAGAACGCATCTCCATGGAAATTCGGGGAACCCGTAAAGGTCACGGTCCCGTCGGATTCCAATACCGCCGTGCCATTGATGGCGTCTTGGACCGAAACCAGGACAAGATTGGGATCGGGATTTTCCGTATCGTTCGAGGTGAGACGATCGGGGGTAATGGAATAGGGAATATCTTCATCGGCCCATTGGATCAAATCGTCCTGCGCATTAAAGCGATCGGAACGGGCTCGTGTTTCGATATCGGTCCGATCCCAGGTGGTTCCGTCGTCGAACACGATTTCCTCAATCCCTTGTTCGCGTCCCAGGAAATGGTTCGTGATTCGCACCGAATCGACCAGGATGCTTTCCTGTTGTTCGAGTTCCACCAATAAGTCATCACCGTCCCGGACCAAGCCCACGTCCACAACACGTACATCAGGGTCCAACACAAGTCGGTCCACATCGGCGGTATCCCCGTTTTCCGTAATCGTATCTTCAAAGGATCCAAACCCGAAATAATAGGTGTCGGAGCCAGCCGCCCCCGCCAAGGTATCACGCCCGAATCCGCCCTCGAATAGATTGGCGTTGGCATCACCGTTCAACACATCATCGTATTCAGACCCGAACACCCCGAGGAAGCCGGAGAGAGTATCCCCCTCGGCTTCGCCGCCAGTACCCGTACCCGTGGCTAAATCCACCGTGACGCCCAGAGTCGAGGATCGATAATCAGCCCAATCGGTTCCCCCACCGCCCAGGAGCGTATCAGCGCCTTCACCGCCGCGAATGATATTATCTCCCCCATCACCGGTTAAGACATCATCATGATAAGACCCAAAAATATTCTCAAAATGTTGAATGACATCACCCTCGGCATCTCCACCACTTACGGTGTCCGTCGAGAGGTCGACCACCACAGCTTGAGAAGACAACGTGTAGGCCAGCGTATCCACGCCCACGCCTCCATCGAGAGAATCAGCCCCCTGCCCCCCCGAGAGCAGATCGTTTCCGCCATGTCCAAGAAGCGTGTCGTCGCCCCGTCGGCCTTGAAGGATGTTATCCAAGTCATCGCCTTCCAACAGATCTGAAAACTCACTGCCGGTGAGATGTTCGATGCTGATGAGCGTATCCCCATCCGCATCCCCTCCGGAAACCGTACCGGCGAGCAGGGAGAGGGAGACGGCGTCCGGGGAGGACGAATAATCCGCGGTATCCCCGTGGTCTTGGCCATCCAACACATCCGCTCCGGCCCCACCGATCAGAGTATCGTCTCCCGTACCACCCAACAGCGTATCGTCTCCTTCTCGACCGTCTAAGAGATCGGCTCCTCCGTTGCCCTCCAATTGATTGGGCGTGGCATCGCCATACAATTCATCATCGAAATCGGAACCCATGAATCCTTCAATTCCACTGTACACGTCCCCTTGCGCAAAACCGCCCTGGCCGAGTCGGCTTTGCAAGTCGGCTCGCACCCCGATGTTAGATCCTTCAAATGAAACGAAATCATACCCGTCTCCTCCATCGATACGGTCGGCCCCAGCGCCACCCAGGAGAATATCATCCCCTCCCCGTCCGAACAGGTCATCATCGGATTCCAAGCCATCCAGGCGTTCTCCCGATGCCGTGCCGATGAGAAGATCGCGTTGAGGAGTGCCCAAGAGCGTGGTGGCCGCAGTGGCCGAGACGTCTCCAAGTACCAAACCCTGATCCTCTGCACCAAATTGATCCCGAATGGTGTACTCGAAATTGACCGAGCCCGAATACCCATCGGGTAGCTCCAGCACCACAAATTCATCCTGGTACACGGAAAGCGTGCCGTTGGTAGGTGATTGAGCGGAAACAAATCGCAACACCGAGGCATAGTCTTCTGGCTCTTCGTCAATATCAACGTCATTGGCCAGCAATTCGGTAATACGGAAGACCAAGGGAGCATTCAAACTGGTGGCCCCTTCATCGTCGACGGCGGTGGGTGCATCGTTGATCGCCAGAACTTGAATCAAGAGTTGCGCCGTATCCTGTCCGTCCGCATTATCGGTGACGGTGTACTGGAAAAAGGCGGTTCCGTTGAAGTTCGGTGACGGCGTGACCGTGTAGGTCCCGTCTCCATTGAGGGCGACGGACACCTTATCGGCTTCGATATGACTGGCCGGAACAATTTCAACCAGCGAAAGGGGATCATGATCCACGTCGGTATCATTGGCAAAGAGGGCATCGATGGAAAAGGTGTCGGGCACGTCCTCGAACAACGTAATCGCATCATCACCAGCCACCGGCGGCGCATCGGAGGCGGGGCTGAAGTACATCGTGACGTGCGCATCATCGACTCCCCCATCTCCGTCTGAAATCAGATAGTGGAAATCGGCTTCGCCCCAATAGTCCAAATCGGGGGTAAATTCCACCATACCTTCAGGCGTGATCGAGACGGTCCCGTTGTTAGCATTGGAAACCGAGGACAACGAGAACCCGACACTATCGATATCCGTATCATTAGCCAGAAGGTCCACCGGATCGATCAAAAGCGCCGTATTTTCCGTCCCGCGGAGATAGAGACCATTAGCGTCCGAATAGGATTCATTCCGAGCGATCGGATTATCATTGACGGGGTTAATCTGCACATCGACGCGAGCCGTAGAAAACCCGCCATGCCCATCGGTCACTTCATAGGAAAATCCTCCAAGACCATACCAATCAGGAAAGGGTTCGAAGTAGATAGTGCCATTCTCATTCAACGTGGGACGGCCGCCGGTAAAGGAAAAGACTCGAGTCACCGTCATCGGCTCTCCATCATGTTCCACATCGTTCGCCAGAAGATCGTCGACGGAGACGAGGAAGGGCACATCCTCATCCGTACTCAAGGCATCATCCATGAGGTCCGGGGCATTGTTGACGGGCGTCACCGTGACAGAGACGGTGCCGGTATCCGTCCCACCTTGCCCGTCATCGATCGTATAATTGAAGGAAGACGTGCCGAAGAAATACAGGGTTGGCGTGACGGTCAAAATACCATTGGCATGAAGCGTGACCTGCAGGTCCGCATTCCCCACGGCGTCGGTAACGGTCAACGCATCGCCATCGATATCGGAATCATTGGCAAGCAAATCGGCCGTCGAAAGAGACAAACTGCCGTTTTCCTCGACCGTGAATCCGCTATCATTCGACACCACCGGGGCATCATTCACGGGCGTCACATCAACATACACGGTGGCCTCCGCCCGGCCCCCATCCGGAGTATTGGCCACGTACCGGAATGAGGCTTGCCCATGAAAATCAGCTTGGGGGACGAAGGAAATATTTCCGTTGGTATCGAGTGAAACCGACCCATGCTGAGGATCCAAGACCTGAGAGACGATCATCAAATCGCCATCGATATCATTCGACAACAAGGCGTCGGCTTGAATGGATAGGAAACCGTCCTCCTCCACCGTCAAACCATAGTCATCGATGGCAGTGGCCGGGGGGCGGACACGAAGGTACACGGTCGCCGTGGTCAATCCGTTGTTGCCATCGGTCACGGTATAGTCGAACGTCGTGACCCCCAGATACGCATCATCGGCGGTGTACAGCACATTCCCGTTGCCATCCAATTCCACCGACCCATGTTGAGGAGCACTGACCGAAATGACACTCAAGGGGTCTCCATCAGGATCGAAATCATTCTGTAAGAGCGTCGCGGCGGGAATGATCAGACTTTTGCCCTGCACCGCACTGAAGAATCCGTCTTTTTCCGCGACCGGCGGCGTATTTTGCAGGAGCATGGCCACGTCAGCCATCGTCCACATGACGCCGTCGGCAAATTCAATTTCTTCGATCCCATCCTCGGGATCCTCGAAGAGCGTGTTCAGAATGGTAAGACTGTCGTTACCGCCGCCGGCAAAGGTCAGCACAATCCCGTCATCTTCCTTATAAAATCGAGTGACGGTCGCTTCGGCCCCGACATAGCCGGAGATCACCACCCGATCAAGGCCATCCAGGCCATTGTCTTCGATCGTATCGGCCCCATCTCCCTTGGCATACTCGTAGGTGTCGTCCCCGAGGCCGCCATGCAGCCAGTCATCTCCCAAACCACCGCGAATGACTTCATCCGAATCAAACCCCCAAATCCGTTCGTCGGAAGACGTCCCGGCCATCGTCACGACCGCCTCGCGTAAATAGTCTCGGGACCAGACCGTCCCGTTCTCGAACTCGACCGATTCGATCCCCGCTGAACTGTTGCCTAGGGAATCGCGAACGATAAGCCGGTCTCCCTCGCTGCTAAACGTCAAGACCAGGTCCAACCCATCAGGAGGACTGCGTTTAATCGACACCACATCGGCCTCGGTGTACCCTTCGATTCGCAGCAGGTCAGACACAGAGCTTCCCCGATCTTCAATGCGATCATCGCCATCCCCGGCCCGGTACACATACAGGTCATCCCCTTCCCCACCATCGAGCACATCCGGTCCGGCCCCGCCAGTCAATTGATCATTGCCTCCCGTACCAGAGATGAGATCCGCCCCGTCGGTGGCCAAATCCACGATTAATCGTTCAGCAATATCGGCGATGGTCAACGTGATCCCATCGTCTACCAATGTCACGGATTCGATCGTATCGGCATCTGTCCCCGCCAAACCGTTCAATACGGTGATGGAATCGGACGAATCCACGAATCGAATGATAAAATCATTCGACGTCGCCCCCAACCGTTGAAACACCACCTCGGTCGAGGCATACCCGTGGATCTGAATCGTATCGCTTTCGGCGCTGCCATTATCTTCGATCGTGTCTCGCCCATCGCCCCGACGAAACACATACGTATCGGCTCCGGCCTGGGCGGAAATCAGATCATGTCCGCCGCCGCCCTCGATTACATCATCACCCGAAGTACCCGTAATGCGATCGTCTCCCTCGGTCATACTGCTCACCAGAATCTGTTGGGCATAATCGGTTTGAGTCCACACCGTCCCATCATCAAAGGCGATGCTCTCGATCCCTTGTTCAGTGCCCGACCCAAGCGAATCTTTCAGGGTAATCCGTCCTCCATCCCCGGCACCGGGTCCGGTTTCGGCGATAATGAGGAGGAGATCGTCACCGTGTCCAGCCTTAAGACGGACCTCGGAAGGATCGATGCCATGCAGTACCAAACGATCGGCCGCACCCAGGTACGGACCCAGTTCGCTCACCACATCATCCCCATCCCCACGCGTGTAGACATAAACATCATCGCCATCCCCCCCTTGCAGGAGATCATGCCCTTCACGGCCTTGCAAGGTATCAGCCCCGGCAAAACCCGAGATCACATCGGTCTGTGAAGTGCCGGCATCGGCCAGGAACTGAACACGCAAGTCCAGGGGAGTCCAGACCGTGCCATCGTCGAACACAATCTCTTCAATCTGATCGGCAGAGTCCCCGTTCAAGGTATTCATGATGCGAATGATGTCGGAGGTCCCCGAAAAGCGAAGGATGAGATCATCACTGTCGGTGGTGTACCGCGAAATGATGACGTCATTCGGAGCGTAGCCATGAAGAACCAGGCGGTCGGTATCCGCATACCCATTGTCGTCGATGATGTCTTCGCCATCGCCGCGCGAGAAGACATAGGTGTCCGAACCATCCAAGCCATGGAGACGGTCGTCACCCAAGCCACCCTCCAAGGTGTCCGCGAACTCGTTCCCAACAATCACATCATCCCCATCCGTCGCCTGCTCTTGAAGAAACCGTGTTCGAAGATCAGCCATCGTCCAGACCGTGCTATCATCGAACACGATCTGCTCCACCTGATCGGCATGGTCTCCGTTCAAGGTATTCATGATGCGAATCTTGTCGGTTGTGCCGGAAAAGGTGAGAACGAGATCGTCACTATTGGACGTATAGCGAGAGATCATTACTTCAGCGGGTGTATACCCATGAAGAAGCAATTGGTCGGTATCCCCAAACCCATTGTCGTCGATAATGTCCTCACCATCCCCGCGAGTAAAGACATAGGTGTCGGCTCCATCCTGACCGTATAGCCGATCGTCCCCCAACCCGCCTTCCAGGGTATCCGCAAAGGTAAACCCAACTACGAGATCATCGCCGGAAGTTTCTTGGGCGTCGATCAAGCGGGTCCGAAGATCCGCCATCGTCCAGACCGTGCTATCATCGAATACGATCTGCTCGATCTGGTCGGCACTGTCACCTTCCAGCACGTTCATCATTCGGATGCTGTCCGACGTCCCACTAAACGTCAACAACAGATTCACACTGCTGACCGGGTCACGAGAGACGGTCACGTCAGAGGGGGTATAGTTATGGAGCAGGAGTTGATCGGAATCGCCAAACCCGTTGTCATCCAAGATGTCCTGCCCGTCTCCACGAGTGAAGACATACGTATCGGCGCCATCCCATCCGTAGAGAGTATCATTCCCCAACCCGCCTTCAAGAACATCCACGAGGGAAGTCCCGAACACCACATCGTCCCCATCGGAAACCTGTGCGGCCACCAGGTCTGCGCGGAGATCGGCCATCGTCCAGACCGTGGCATCATCGAATACGATCTGCTCGATCTGGTCGACATGGTCTCCGGTCAAGGTATTCATGATACGGAGCGTGTCCGCAGAGCCGGCAAACGTCAGGAACAGGTCATCACTCGTGGAAGCGAAGCGGGAAACACTGACGTCGGATGGAAGGACTCCATGGATCAGCAATTGATCCTGATCGGCTCCCCCATCATCGTCCACAATATCTCGCCCATCGCCCAAAGAAAATTCGTAGGTATCCGATCCGTCCTTCCCCGACAGAATTTCATCTTGAGTCGTGCTCACGAGCGTGTCAGCGCCAGTGGTGCCGAGCAGTTGGGGAAGGGCGGTCCCGGTGAGTAAACTATTGAGGGTGGCGGTCGTCCATACGGTGCCATCATCAAACACAATGGATTCAATTTGGTCGTTACCATTTCCGTCCAGCGTGTTATAGATAATGATCTCATCGTCGGTTCCGGTGAAATTCATGCGAAGGTCATTGCCTCCGGCACCGCCGGTGCCTTCCGAGGAGAGGAGGACTTCGGAGGGAAGATATCCGTGAATGAGCACCTGATCCGAATCCAGCCAGCCATTGTCCTCGATCACATCCCGGCCATCCCCCCGAGTGAACACATACGTGTCAGACCCATCGTTTCCGTGCAGCCGATCATTCCCCCACCCTCCTTCGAAGGTTTCGTCGAATTGATACCCGAAGACCACGTCATCGCCCGAAGTCTGGGACGCCGCCTGCAATTGATCGCGTACATCCGCCATCGTCCAGACCGTGCCATCATTGTCGAACACGATCGACTCAATCTCATCGGCCGATGATTCATCGAGCGTGTTATAGACGATGATCTGATCGTCCGTGCCTAAAAAACGCAGCCGCAGATCATTGGGATCGTTCCCCCGCGGACCTTCCCGAAGGACCACAACCTCTGCCGGGTCATAGCCGTACAGCACAAGCTGATCGGCATCCAGCCAGCCATTGTCGTCGATCACATCCTGGCCGTCCCCGCGGGTGAAGACATAGGTGTCCGACCCATCGTTTCCGTGCAGCCGATCATTCCCCAACCCTCCTTCGAAGGTTTCGTCGAATTGATACCCGAAGACCACGTCATCGCCCGAAGTCTGGGACGCCGCCTGCAATTGATCCCGTACATCGGCCATCGTCCAGACCGTGCCATCATCGAAGTGAATCGACTCAATCGCATCGGCCGATGATTCATCGAGCGTGTTATAGACGATGATCTGATCATCGGTTCCGGTAAAAGTCATGCGGAGGTCATTGCCTCCGGCACCGCCGGTGCCTTCTGAGGAGAGGAGGGCTTCGGAGGGAAGGTACCCGTGAATCAGCAACTGATCGGCATCAAACCAGCCATTGTCCTCGATCACATCCTGCCCATCCCCACGAGTGAAGACATAGGTATCGCTGCCATCACCGCCATGCACCCGGTCGTCACCCAGGCCACCTTCAAACGTCTCATCGATGTTCGTCCCCACGAGGACGTCATCCCCGCTGGTTTGGACTGCCAATCGCAATTGAGTACGGACATCGTCTGTCGTCCAGACCGTGCCATCGTCAAACTGAATGGTTTCGATCTCATCCGCATAACTTTCATTTAACGTGTTATAGATAATGATCTGATCATCGGTCCCCACGAAATTGAGCCGGACATCATCATTGCCGGCGCCACCCGTCCCTTCCCCGGAAAGCAACACGTCCGCCGGGGTGTACCCATGGAGCAAGAGAGTATCGACTTCACCTGTCCCCTTATCCCAGATCACATCTTGCCCATCTCCGCGGGTGAAGATATAGGTATCGGCCCCGCCATGGCCATGCAATTGATCGGGGCCCAATCCACCCGTCAGGGTGTCATCGGTATGATCGCCCACCACGACATCGCGCCCATCCGTTGCCGCATTCGCGATGACCATGGCCCGAACCTGCTCGAGCGTCCAAATCGTCCCCACGGAGCCATCCGGGCCATCGGCAAAGTGAAACGCTTCGATTTGATCCACGGTCGACTTATTGAAGGTATTGATGACCCGGAGTTCGTCCGGTCCGTTCGTGAAGCGAATAACCAAATCCTGGAATTGGTCCAACGCACGAGTCACGACCGTTTCGGAAGGGGTATAGCCCTCGATCCGGACGACATCGGTGTCAGCCAAACCATTCTCATCGATGACGTCATGTCCGTCCCCACGAGTAAAGATGTAGGTATCGCTCCCGTCCTTCCCGGACAGGAAATCGTCGCCTCCCCGGCCAATGAGGGTCTCATCGGCAGCCGTTCCGATAATAACGTCGTCGGCATCCGTCCCCCCCGTCGTGATGCGGCCGACCAGGACCGACCGGTCCCAGCTCGTGCCGTCGCTAAACACCACCTGCTCGATGCCTCGTCCTCCGGTGGGGTCCAACAATCCACGGAGCAGGATTTCATCCTGTGTCCCGACAAAAGACAGGAGCAAATCATTTCGTTCGGAATTGGGGCGGGAGACGATCACGTCCTCCGGCGCATATCCCCGAAGTTCCAATACATCCACGTCGGAATTGAGGCCCGTGTCATCCAAAATATCGCGACCGTCCGAGCGCGTGTACACATACGTGTCGGACCCGCGTTTGCCGTCGAGCTGATCGTCCCCGAGTCCGCCCTCGAGGGTGTCGTCGATATCGAATCCCGTGATCAAGTCATTCCCCGCCGAGGCGGTATCGGCCAGGACCCGCGCGCGCAGGTCGGCAATCGTCAAGACCACTCCGTCCGCAAAATGGATGGTCTCAATCGCCGATGAAGACGATTCCGCCAGTCCACCCTTGATTAGAACCTGATCCTCCGAAGCGCCGAATCCGATCACCAAGTCATCGGCAAGAGGATGCGCCCGTCGCAGTTGAGCGTCGGTCGATCGGTAATCCAGAATCTCCAGCACATCCCCGGAAGAGGAACCCCGATCATCCAACAGATCCAACCCATTCCCGGCAGCGTACTGGTAGAGATCATCGCCCCCCAGCCCCGAGATTTCATCGTACCCCGGACTGCCGGATAATCGGTCGGCACGGTCGCCATACCCCAGGACAATATCGTCACCGTCGGTATTCCGTTGATCGATTAACGCTTGCCGAATCTGGTCGAACGTGAGCACCGTCCCATCGGCAAACTCATAAGACTCAACGCGTCGGGCGGCATCCGTCGATCCGAGCGAATCCAGGACGACCAGAGAATCCTCGATAAATCCATCCAAACGAATGACCAGGTTATCGCCATCGGCAGAGAACCGGACCAGGTTCGGGGCGATGAGATCACCAAAAATCACGCGATCGGTCCCGCCGGAGTCGGCGATGGAATCGGCACCGTAGCCAATGCCGAAGTGAAACGTATCGTCACCCAGACCGCCCACGAGTTCATCCGAACCACCTTGCCCATCCAAGATATCGTCCCGATCATCAAACCCATACAGCCGGTCCGCGCCATCGGTAGGCCGCAGCATGGCTTCTTTCACGTCATCCAATAGCCAGACGGTCCCATCGGCAAACTCATACCGCTCGATCTGACGGGTTCCCAGCCCTTCGACCACACGGAGCTCATCACCGGACTCCAGGAGCGCAAAAACCAAATCGTTGCCTTCTCGCCGGACAGAAAGAATATCCGGATCGATGAGCGCCCCGAACACCACCCGATCCACAGCACTCGCATCGGAATCGGCATCCAGCCACTCCGTGATCGTATCCAGGTCGTAATTCACCCCGAAGGCATAGGTGTCGGAGAAGGCCCCGCCAAACAACTGATCGTCACCCTGCCGCCCGTCCAGAACATTGGGCTGATCCTCGATCCCGGTGAGCACGTCATCCCCGCGCCCCCCGCCGGTGATGGCCAGAAGCGCTTCCACATCGGTGATATGCCAAACCGTGCCATCCTGAAAATGGAATGCCTCTACCCCCATCCGCACCGAACCGAACTGCTCTTGAATCCGCAGCGTATCGGTGCGACTATCAATGCCCACCACCAAATCCTGACCGTCCTTCGTAAAGATGACATTGGCCGTGGTGATCCCGGCACCGAACAAGACCAAGTCGTCGGCATTCCACCGGAATGAATCGATCCGATCGAAGATCACGTCCGTCCCATACCCCACATCGAACCGGTAGCGGTCCCCGTCGCTGGAACCATACATCGTATCGTTCCCCGCCAACCCATCGATCAACTCGGGGAAATGAGTCCCCCACAAGATGTCATCGCCCGACGTGCCGATCAGGTCCACATCTTCCGGATTCAAATCGGTATGCGGAATAGCCTGATCCGTAAAGACCAACTCCTCGATCGCATTCCCCTGATCGTCCAACCGGTTGTATTGCTGTTCGAGCGTCACCGTCTCACCGGTGGCCGTGATCGTAAAAATCAAATCTTCTGCCTCACGCGACACGGTCACATCGGCATAGGCCAGGCCCTCCATGACCAGCGTATCCCACCCGGGCGCAAGCCAAATTTCGTCAGAGTTGTCATAAATAACGTCGTTCCCCGACCCGGTGCGGTAGAGATACGTGTCGCTATAGATTCCCCCTTCCAACCGATCGTTCCCCAGTCCGCCGTCCAGCACATCGTTCTTATCGAACCCATACATGACATCGTCACCGTCGGTCTGTGCCTGGGCCAGCAATTCCCGCGCGAACGCATCCATATCCCAAACCGTGCCGTCCGAAAACCGTAATTCGTCCACGTTGTCGAAATAGTAATCCCCGAACAACACCGTAGAGGTGAGCTTGAACTGATTGGTAAGCGTGAGCTGGTTCTCCGGTTCACCCTTCACCGCCAACGTAATGGTCATGGAGGAGCCATCACGCAGCAGGTCGAAATCGGAAGGCTTCAAGCCATCGGTGATCCGGAGAATGTCATAGCTGGGCGTGAAGAAATCCGAGAGATTATCTTCGATGACATCATGACCGTAATCCCGTCCGTAGATATAGACATCATTCTTGTCGCCACCCGAGAGAAGATCATCCCCCGCTCCGCCATCGATCGTATCTTCGTAAAAGAATCCGAAGATCGCATCATCGCCATCGGTTTTGCCGGCCTTGACCGTGCGTTCCATGATGTCTTCTTCCGATAAGAACGAATCATCGTCAAAGATGAGCCGTTCGATCCGATCGAACCAATGAACCCCAAAGACGACGGAATTGCTAGCCTGAAATTGGTTGACAATCGTGACTTGGTCAGTCGTGACGGCCCCTTGTTCATCCAATAACTGAATGACCAGATCATCGGAATCCCCAATGCGCACGAAGTGCAAGTCATTGATGTCAATATCGGGGCCGAATAGGAGGAGGTCAAAATTGTCGCCGGCAATAGAATCGGTATGGTCTTCGACCGTGTCTTGCCCATAGCCGCGATGAAAGAAATAATAATCGGAGTCACGCCCTCCCCGGAGAATATCGTTGCCGAGCCCCCCTTCCAGGACATCCAAGGCGGGCGAGCCGATCACCACATCATCGGTATCCTGCGGATGGTTCACCGCCATCGCGATATCCAGTTCGTCCCATCGCACGCCGTCGGCAAAAAAGATCGACACCATCTCCGTATCGTCGGACCAGTCTTTCCCAAAAATCGGCCCGATCCATTTCCCATCGAATTGATCCCTCACCGTCAAGATGTCCCCGGTGGGGGACCCATCTTCTCCCAAAATTTCCAGGATCAGATCCAACCCATCCCGCGTGGCATACACCTGATCGGACGTCACGTGAGCAAAGCGCAAAAAGTCCGGACTCCGCCGCTCGAATGGCGTCTCGACATCCTGAATCACATCTTCTCCGAAGGATTGTCCTATGACATACGTGTCACTCCCCACTCCACCCTTGAAGGTCTGATCCCCACCACTCACATAGAACAGGTCATCGCCCGTGGTCCCCTCCACAAGCGTATCGGTCGGGGCATGCAAGAGAATCCGCTCCTCATTCACGCCGAACACCTGCGCGACTTTCACGATCTCCGCATCCACCGGCACGTTCTCATAGGCGGCCACGATATTCTGAAAAAGAAATTCCTCGGTAAAGAGGTCGTTGGTTTCCTGTTGATAGTCCGCATACATCACTTGCAGAATGTCGTTCCAGCCGGTGAGATACTCCACGGCCGGATCCCGCCCCGCCGGCGCATCCTCGAAGATGGCTTCGTACATGGGCGCCAGTTCCCGCCCGCCCGTCGGGACCCATTGATCGGTTTCCACGACGTAGTCGATCCCACGGAAATAGTCCTTGAGCCCGCCCTGCGCGGCCAGGCGCACCGCCGTCGCCCGACTAAAGTACACATACTGCTCCATCAGCAGGTCGAAAAACTCGAGGGTGGGTTGGATCACGCTGACATACCCGTCCTCTGCGGGTGGTGGGTCAGCGGGAGGGTCCCCGCCGGAGGAATATTCCAAAAAGCCCGTGTCAGGATTCGTCGTGGTGTAGAGAATTTCCGGACGGAATTCGATACCGTAGACCGCGGTGGCGTAACGAAATTCGCCTATGGTCAAGACCTCCGCTCGGTAGAAACTATCCTCGGTACTCTGCGTTTCGCTCAGCGTTTGGAGATCGAGCGCATAATTGCGCAACCCGAAGCTCGCGGGACGCCCCTCCTGATGCTGCAGTTCCAGGGCCCGGTCCACCTGCTCGGCCCACACATGAAACCCGCCCAGGTCATCTTCCACATAGATGGAATAATTCGTGACGATGCCATCGACCAAGTACACGGCCATCTGCGTGAAGGGTAAGCCCGAAAAGGGATCGTGCCCAAATCGTTCCACGCGCCACTCCTGTCCGGCACCCACGGCTTGAGCCCGGACATCCTCAATCGTCGGCCGCGCGATCGTCGTCCCTTGCTCATCCACGATGGGTGTCCCACTGGCCAATTGCCAGTAGGTGCCTTGCGCATCGGTCACAGGAATACCGTAATCCGACACCACGGCCCGTTCATCGATGACATCCACCAAATAGGGCCTGGCTTCGCGTTGCGTTAAGGGCGCATGGCGACTGGTAGGGGAAAACATCTGCTCCACGCGCCACGCCTCATCGGCCACCGCGGTCTGATTCAGGATATCCGCCAATTGCGGCCGGGCGATCACGCTCCCATCGCCCGCCAACACATCGGCTCCGCTGAATAACGTCCAATAGCCTCCGGTCTCATCTTCCATATAGACGCCGGCATCCACCAACTCCACCCCATTGGTTGTCGTCCGCACGAGCACCGGCGTCAACTCTTGCGTTCGCTCCAACGAGGCGGCCCAGCTGGTCAGGACCGGCTCCGTCAACTTGCGCAGATCCCGCAAGTCTCCCGTGACCATCGCACCGGCGGCATCATGCACCGTCTGATGCACCCGGACATCGTTTGACATATGAATGGCCAAGTCCGCCAACTTGCCATGCGCGCGGGAATTGATGAGCCCGTCGGGATGTTGCGTCACCCACTCCGCCAGGCCCCGCTCGCCGCGGAACTGGGTATCGATCTGATCGTTCTGGAAGATGGCTTCGTAAATCTTGCCGGTGGTTCCATCGCCCCGTGTATACGTGGCTTGCTCGCGCAGCAGATTGCCGTTGGGCGTGGTATGGTTGATCTCGGTGCCGACCGCCCCTAGGGAGGTGATGTCTAACTCGGCGAGGGTAAAGAGTTCGCCGAGATCGGTGCGCCCGTCTTGATTGAGATCGCGCCAGACTTCCAACTCGCTAAACGTCGCATCCTGGGCATCGATGACGCCATCGGCGTTGTCATCCAACGCCGCCAGTTCCGTAAACCCGTCCGTGCCGGGACTGCCGAAGAGTTCCGTAGAGTCGTCAATCCGCCGGTTGCCGTCCTGATCCCAGACGAGCAGCCCGTCATCGGCCTTCACCCAACCGGTCTTCTCGGAGAAAAAGTCGTTGTCCAGGTCGAAATGGACGCCGCCCTGCTCCGGGGTGCTGGTCTCGATGCCGTCGCCATCTAAGTCCAGGACCAAGGGATCGTCGTGCGTCTTCCACTGCAGCCCCTTGGCAAAGGTCCACAGCGCTTCGATAAAGGTCGCCAGATGGCCCCACACCACATAAAAGAGCCGAACCTCCAAATCGTCGCCCCCGTAGATGCGAAAGAGCATGCCCAGGTCGCCCGGCTTGGCAATACCTAACAGTTCTTCTTCAAACCCCCCATAGTCATAATCTTCCACAATCGTGGCGTTGTCGGGGCCGCTCCACGTGGTATAGATCAACAATTGCCCCCCGTCCGTCGCTCCATAGCGCACGAAGGGCAACAACCAATCCTTGACGTTATTGCCGTAATTCGCCGCCAGTCCGTATGCCGAATTGGTGCCGCCGGTGAGCGTCACCCCATACATCTGCAAGAGGTCGTTCTTCCCGGCATCCATGATGAAACTATTACTACTCGACCACCAGAAGATATCCGTCTCGTCATCGCCGGTCCCATCCTTCCTCCCGCCGTAAAGTTTGCCTTTATAGGAGTAGTTGAAGAGCAAGTCGGTGCCCGGCCCCCCGACCACCTCGGCTCCGATGCCCCCGATGACCATCAGTTGATCCGAGCCCGGGCCGCCGCGCACTTCTAAGTTCAAGTCTTGGCCGGCTACCGCACTGTTGGGCTCTTCCGGGTGCAGGGGGTCCCCGGCAAACACGTATTTCGCATTGCGTACGACTAAAATATCGTGCCCTCCCTTGCCATCGATAATGCCGAAGGTGGGATAGTCCGCATCATCGGGCCAACCGGTCAGGAACCCGACCGCATGACTAATGGGGCCATACCACAGGGTATCGTCCGCATTCGTCAGCTCCACATGTTCCGCCCCACTCACGCGCAGGGGATCATTGCTCGTAAATGCCGACAGCACCGGCGTCACGGGCACGGGAAAGTCCAACGCCGAGGCGACCAGGTCGATGATTAATTTAATGTACGACCGGTCCGTCACCGGCCCGTTGCTCCCGCCGGGTTGCGTGGCCCCATTGACCGTGACAAGACCCCCCAAGTTTTCATACGACACTCGATCGTAATCGCTCTTGGTCACCACGCCATTGGTGGCTTTGCCTAAATCAACCCACAAGGGCACGTCCAACCACGCCGGGTTCACGACCACCTCATCGCGGCGTTCGGACAGAATGACTTTATCGATATTGACGAGATAGTCGGTGCCGGTTTTTCCCGAGTTGAGATTCTTGAGGTCGAGCGTGACGACCTCTTCGCCGAAATTTTCTGCCACATCCAGTCGCGTGATCTCGACGCCTTGAGAAGGGGGGGACGCCCCCTGTCGTTCGTCCGTGAGCCGGTACTCCACCGTGTCTTCGGATTGCGTGCCCAAGAGCCACGCCAAAAAGGTCGCCAACAGGCCTTGGTCAGACGGTTCCCCAAAATAGACGTCATCTTCATTGGAGCGCCCATCCGTGCCGACCTCCCCCACGAGATCGATGATGCGATCACTGCCCGGCCCACCTACAATGATATCCCGTCCCAACCGCCCATAGAGGATGTCATCGCCGGCCCCACCCACGAGCATATTGTTGTCGCTATTGCCATCTACCTCATCGTCGCCATTGAGTGCCACGAACAGACTGGTGGTGGCGGGATTGTACTCTGGGGGTACTCCCTCTTCCTCACCCCGATCTGGCAGTTCTACCTTCAACGAACCGGATCCCAACGCAAAATCAATGCGATCAATCGTCGAGGTGGCATTTGACCCATACAGCGTGTTCATGGCGGCCAGAATGATGGCTGCCTCCTCTTCTTGCGCAAAGAAGGCATCCAGGATGGTCGTTATGCCTTTGATGTCCACATCCTTGTCGGGATTTTTACCCCCAAGACCATTAAGCGTCCACAGTTCCTTGGCCAAATCGACATACAAATACTCCACCCCATCCGATTCATAGGTCGTCAAGATACCTTGATGGGGTGCCCAATTCGTCGTGGTGTAATCCACCTTGCCCCGCGCCATCTGTCCGGCAAATTGCACGATGGCTTCCGCCAGCCCGGGAATCGGATTAGCATGCGCCACGGGCACCTTGCCCTCAGCCGTCAACCGCCCCAGTTCATCCGCATCGTCAAACAACGCTCGAATCCCCGTGTTGCCAAAGACTAACGTGCCTTCATCCAGAGCGGAATAGGCGATGGCCGCCAACATCTTCTGGGCGTAATCGTACACGCCCTCAACACCCTCTTTTTCAAAACCGGCCTTTTCGCCAATCGTATCGTCAAAAAAGGCCGGGAAAAATTCATCGGCCAATGCTCCCCAATCCGTATGCTGGTGGTCCTTGGCATATTGCAGCAGAATGACCAGTGCCTGTGAATGCAAATCCACCCGTTCCAAAACCCCAAACGCCCCAAAGTCATCCGTAAAAGTCTCTTTCTGAAGCAAGGCTTCCAGAGCGGGGGTCGTGAGCCCCGTCACCCCCCCGACAAAGGCAATGACCGGCCCGATCACCGGCACCCAGCCTAAGAGGTAGGCCAACCCCAGTTCGAGGGTGCCATTGCGGCCAAATTGTAAGAGCTCGCCATCAATCTCAATGCCGCGAAACGCCTCAAAGTTCGGTTCATGAATGGGACTCCGGCCCAAGAACCAGTCACTGGCATACTGGGCATAAGCGGCAAGGCCAAAGGGCATCCAATTAAAGCCCACCGCACTAGTGCCGGACAGACTGGACACAAAACCGGCGAGGCCCCCACCCAACGAATGGCCCGTGACGGTCACATCGGGGGCCGCTCCGGCGTACCGAGCCTTTCCCGTCACCGCCGTGTAAAACTCTAACGCCATCCCCGCTTGGGAGGCTGCCGAAAACCCAATGCCGGCGGTCCACCCATAAAACACGTCTTTCAATAATTCCGACGGCTCGTCCGAATTGGTCCCCCGATAGGAAATAACCGTGCCGCTACTTCCGGAGCTATATTCCACGGCATAAAAACCGGCGTCCACTGCACCACTCGGTAGAAGTTCATCACTAGCTATATCAAAAGATCCGATCCTATTCCCCTCAAGATTCATTCCTGGTTTGTACCCACGATTGTAGGAATCCAATGCCAGGATGGCTAAAATTAAATCTGTTGGAGTAGCCATAATTATCTCCTTATAAAATCTCCGTGATGAACAGTGGCCGAAAAAATTGGTTTGAATCTATCAGGGGATCTCCCTAACGTTGGTTCAGGGTGCGGCCCTAACCATCCCAAGACACTTTCAATCCTCCCTTCCGTCACCGGCTCATCAACAATTTCCAACGTGAGCCGTTTAAGGGAGACTCCCGGCCCGAACCTGGCCGCGAGGTTGTCGGGATCTACCTTCTGGACCGTTTTGGGATTCGTGAGGTCATCGAAAGTCACGAAAAGGGGATAGAGAGGGTTTTGCGGATTCCGTGTAATGGTAACTTTGGATTTTAAGGTCTTAAGGGAATCCAGGATCTGGCGGGATGTTAATTTTTTTGCATCTGGATGAAATTTAATCAGAGCCAATTCAGAGAGATAACTGTCCCGATGTCCCTCACCAATCAATAGCGCAAACAACACTTGGCCAGGGACGATTTCCACTGGCACCGCTTCCCCGCGCACATGACAGCCCAATCCTCCGGACCCCATGCCCGGGACCCATTTGGGAGACGACCCACACCGGACCGCTATGACGCTCGAGGCGGAAACAGGCCCGTTAGGGGTGGCAACTTCCACCGTTAACTTTTGATGCCACTCCCATTGGGGAAAGCCCATCCATTCACAGCCGGCCGCTCCGAGTACCAAGGTCAGTAGCAGCACACCCGATTGAAAAGGGGCTCGGAATGGGGAGTGAAGAAAAAGAGGTTTGGTGGCCGAACCTCGTGTCATGATTTCCTATCCATCTGTCCCCAGGTACTTTCCCCGGTACGCTCCGTTTTGACCAGAAGGAACACCATCGGCTTGCTAAACATTCTCCGAGAGGGAAGAGAGAGAACCAACCAAGAGGGGAAGCGTAAACGTGTCGAGTGCTTACGCTATGCGATCGTCGAGGGAATTGCTTTTAAAAAAAATCGCGCGGACTATTCACAAGCCACATAATTAAGACCTTCATGCTGAACGTCAGTCGGTGGTTCTGTTGATGTGTTCAGTTATGCATTGCGCGGTACGGTAGCATGACTGTTCAATAAAGAAAACTAGACGAAAGTCTAGTTGTGAATCGGGAATTTTCTTAAATACAAGAACGTCGAAAGATTTAACAGGTATAGTAGGAAGCAGAGGGTTGAAAGAGGCGTGGAATAAGACACCTGTCCTACGTAGCAACTACATGTGGGACATTTGGCAAACGTTTGGTCTAACAATTTTTATACAGAGTGGCTGCTTTGTTCCATCCGACAGTATTATTCTCACTGGTCTTTTCAAGGAAAGGCATGCCTGGTGTATGTCAGCTATGAAACATTCACGCCGCGATCCGTTCCGTGTGTGCTGACCGTTCCCACTCCGCCAGGCCCCGCTCGCCACGAAACTGGGTATCGATCTGATCGTTCTGGAAGATGGCTTCGTAGATGTTGCCGGTGGTTCCATCGCCCCGCGTAAACGTGGCGTGCTCGCGCAGCAGATTGCCATTGGGCGTGGTGTGGTTGAATGCGGTGCCGACCGCCCCCAGGGAGGTGATATCTAACTCGGCGAGGGTAAAGAGTTCGCCTTGGTCCGTGCGGCCGTCTTGATTGAGATCGCGCCAGACTTCGAGATTGGTAAAGTTGGCATCGTTGGCATCGATGACGCCATCGGCGTTGTCATCCAACGCCGCCAGTTCCGTAAACCCGTCCGTGCCGGGACTGCCGAAGAGCTCCGTAGAGTCGTCAATCCGCCGGTTGCCATCCTGATCCCAGACGAGCAGTCCGTCATCGGCCTTCACCCAACCGGTCTTCTCGGAGAAAAAGTCGTTGTCCAGGTCGAAATGGACGCCGCCCTGCTCCGGGGTGCTGGTCTCGATGCCGTCGCCATCTAAGTCCAGGACCAAGGGATCGTCGTGCGTCTTCCACTGCAGCCCCTTGGCAAAGGTCCACAGCGCTTCGATAAAGGTCGCCAGATGGCCCCACACCACATAAAAGAGCCGAACCTCCAAATCGTCGCCCCCGTAGATGCGAAAGAGCATGCCCAGGTCGCCCGGCTTGGCAATACCTAACAGTTCTTCTTCAAACCCCCCATAGTCATAATCTTCCACAATCGTGGCGTTGTCGGGGCCGCTCCACGTGGTATAGATCAACAATTGCCCCCCGTCCGTCGCTCCATAGCGCACGAAGGGCAACAACCAATCCTTGACGTTATTGCCGTAATTCGCCGCCAGTCCGTATGCCGAATTGGTGCCGCCGGTGAGCGTCACCCCATACATCTGCAAGAGGTCGTTCTTCCCGGCATCCATGATGAAACTATTACTACTCGACCACCAGAAGATATCCGTCTCGTCATCGCCGGTCCCATCCTTCCTCCCGCCGTAAAGTTTGCCTTTATAGGAGTAGTTGAAGAGCAAGTCGGTGCCCGGCCCCCCGACCACCTCGGCTCCGATGCCCCCGATGACCATCAGTTGATCCGAGCCCGGGCCGCCGCGCACTTCTAAGTTCAAGTCTTGGCCGGCTACCGCACTGTTGGGCTCTTCCGGGTGCAGGGGGTCCCCGGCAAACACGTATTTCGCATTGCGTACGACTAAAATATCGTGCCCTCCCTTGCCATCGATAATGCCGAAGGTGGGATAGTCCGCATCATCGGGCCAACCGGTCAGGAACCCGACCGCATGACTAATGGGGCCATACCACAGGGTATCGTCCGCATTCGTCAGCTCCACATGTTCCGCCCCACTCACGCGCAGGGGATCATTGCTCGTAAATGCCGACAGCACCGGCGTCACGGGCACGGGAAAGTCCAACGCCGAGGCGACCAGGTCGATGATTAATTTAATGTACGACCGGTCCGTCACCGGCCCGTTGCTCCCGCCGGGTTGCGTGGCCCCATTGACCGTGACAAGACCCCCAAAGTTTTCATACGACACCCGGTCGTAATCGCTCTTGGTCACCACGCCATTGGTGGCTTTGCCTAAATCAACCCACAAGGGCACGTCCAGCCACGCCGGGTTCACGACCACCTCATCGCGGCGTTCGGACAGAATGACTTTATCGATATTGACGAGATAGTCGGTGCCCGTCTTGCCCGAGTTGAGATTCTTGAGGTCGAGCGTGACGACCTCTTCGCCGAAATTTTCTGCCACATCCAGTCGCGTGATCTCGACGCCTTGAGAAGGGGGGGACGCCCCCTGTCGTTCGTCCGTGAGCCGGTACTCCACCGTGTCTTCGGATTGCGTGCCCAAGAGCCACGCCAAAAAGGTCGCCAACAGGCCTTGGTCAGACGGTTCCCCAAAATAGACGTCATCTTCATTGGAGCGCCCATCCGTGCCGACCTCCCCCACGAGATCGATGATGCGATCACTGCCCGGCCCACCTACAATGATATCCCGTCCCAACCGCCCATAGAGGATGTCATCGCCGGCCCCACCCACGAGCATATTGTTGTCGCTATTGCCATCTACCTCATCGTCGCCATTGAGTGCCACGAACAGACTGGTGGTTTCCGGGTTATAGGGCGGAGGGGAGCCCCCGCTCTCTTCATCATCGCCTCGTTCCTGCAAGGCCACGGTGAGCGAGCCCGACCCTAGCGCAAAATCGATGCGGTCGATGGTGGTATGTTCATTGGATCCATAGAGGGTGTTCATCGCGGCCAGAATGAGGGCCGCCTCTTCTTCCTGGGCGAAGAATGAATTCAGGATGGTCGTAATGCCTTTGATCTCGACGTCTGGATGATCATTGTCCCCGCCCACATCATTGAGGGTCCATAATTCCTCGGCCAGATCGGCTTTGAGGTAGGTCACCCCCTGCGAATCGTAGGTACTCAAAAATCCTGTCTGGGGATTCCAGTCGGGATGGTTGGTATAATTCACTTTGCCCCGCGCCATCTGTCCGGCAAATTGCACGACGGCTTCCGCCAGCCCGGGGATCGGATTGGCATGGGCCACGGGCACCTTACCCTCGGCCGTCAACCGCCCCAGTTGATCGGCATCATTAAACAAGGCCCGAATACCCGTGTTGCCAAAGACCAGTCCTTCTTTCCCATCGATGACGGAGTAGGCGATGGCCGAAAGCATCTTCACCACTTCATCGGCTTGCCCCTCATTCCCCTTGGTCGGAAAGCCCGCTTTTGTGGCGATCTCCTCTGAGAAAGCCGCGTCCCACAAGTCCTTGCCAATCTCTTGCCAATCGGTAAGGGAATGCTCCTTGGCATATTGCAACATCACCAAGAGCGCTTGGGCATGAAGGTCGACTGGCTTCTGGGGGAAACCATGACTATCCAAATAAGTGATGGGGGTGGTTTGTTCGTTCCGGCCTGGTGTCAAGATTTCTCCCGTCACCGCGAAGGTATGCAAATTGTCTCCAATGAGTGGGGCCCAGGGATCGAGATGGTTATAAACTCGTTCAAGCACCATTGGCTCGGGAAACAGCCTGGTGGCAGCCGAGTGGGCATTCCCGGCCGCGAGCTCAAAGGGCATGTTATTAAAAAGAGTGGCATTCTGATGGTACAGCGCTCCCACTAACCCCGCTAAGCCCCCACCCAAGGAATGTCCCGTCAAGGTGGCAGATCCCGCGCGCGGGTCACGCTCTTGGGTGCCCGTCACCGCTTGAAAAAAATCAAGGGCCAAGTAGGCCTGGGAGCCCATGAAACCCAAACCCGTAATCCAGCCCTCCCACACATCGCTGCCGCTCTCCCCTTCGCCACTCAACAAAGGATCAGGGTTATCCGTGCCGCGATAGGAAATGACCGTGCCGTATTCGGTGTCATACGCGACGGCGTAGAAACCAGCGTCTTGGGCTTCTCCTGGATTCAATAACTGCGTTGCATCTTTCCTAACCGTAGCAGTCCCAATGGCGCTTCCTTCACCGCCTAAACCAGTTATTCCTGGCAAATACCCTCGATTATAGGAATCCATGGCAAGAATGGCGTACAGCAGTTCTGGGGAAATGCTCATTTTAAATTCTCCCTAAAATTTCCAAACAGATTATTTCATCTCTATTGTTTCTATTTGACTGGTTTTACAGGCGTACGTAATCCATAGATCGAAGTTTGCGTAAATGAGGGTAAATTCCTCCAACCAGGATTCTTCATTACCCTCGGATCATCTAACCACTCCAACACACTCTCAATCTTCCCCTCCGTCACCGGCTCATCGGTAATCTCCAACGTGAGCCGTTTGAGGGAGACTCCCGGCCCGAACGTGGCGGCCAGATTGTCGGGATCCACTTTTTGGACACTTGTAGGATCATTGATATCGGAAAACGTCACCAACGTTGGGTAATGCGAATGAGGTACAGTTATCTGTTTTCGAGTGGTCTGCAGCATTGGGCCGAACAGCTTGACGCCCCCTTCACGCCGACTCTTCTTATCTAGAAAGACTTTGGGAGCGAGCGACTGCGCGCCATCCAGGAGGGCAAACAGATAGCGCCCTTCAGCGACTTCGACCACGGTGGCCTCTCCACTGACCGACGATTGAGCATTCGTAGCCCCTGGGAAATAATTGATATCGCTCCCGGTTGACCACCAGACTTTGACAACACTCGCTCCCCGGACCACCCCCTCGGGGGTATCAACTTCCACCTCTAATTTCTGATGCCACGAATACGAATCGCTACACCCAGCCACACCCAGAGCAAGCCATGCCCCCAACACCCAGCGCCAGAAGACTGGTCTCTTTGATTGTTGCCATGTTGTCTTGCGCATCAGAGTTGCTCTACTTTTGCGGGGCCCTTGTTGTCCCGGACCCTGCTTGATGGGTTGCTCATCTAAAAATGATCGATGCGTTTTCTCCCAGCAATCAATTGGGAAAGGCATGATATTGCACAGACCACAATTCTGAGGGGGAAGAGGGACTGTCAACCAGAGGGAAAGCGTAGTCGTGTCGAGTGCTTACGCTATGCGATCGTCGAAGGAAATGTTTTTAAAATAAATCGGGCTGACTATTCACAAGGAACATGTCTAAGACTTTCTTGCTGAAGGTCAGGAGTTGTTCCTTATGATTTTTTTGACATCATGCATTGCGCGCTACGGTAGCATGACTGTTCAATAAAGAAAACTAGACGAAAGTCTAGTTGTGAATCGGTGATTTTCTTAAATACAAGAACGTCGAAAGATTTAACAGGTAAAGTAGGAAGCAGAGGGTTGAAAGAGGCGTGGAATAGGACACCTGTCCTACGTAGCAACTAAATGTGGGACATTTGGCAAACGTTTGGTCTAACAATTTTTATACAGAGTGGCTGCTTTGTTCTATTCGACCTTCTGGCTCCACCTACATCTCTTCATTACCGCTTTTACTGCTTGAAAAAAATCGGCGGCTAAGTGCGCTTAGTCATTCATCGAGGAGCCTATTCCGGTACCATACCCATTCCACAGGTCACTACCCGAATCACCCCAAAAAGGAAAACCCACCGGATCGTTGGTGCCTCGATACGAAATAATCGTGCCCCAGGTGGCATCACTGTACGCCACCGCATAAAAATCAGCGGCTTGGGATCCACCAGGAAGAAGTTCGTCACCACCAACAGTTGCACTTCCAATTTGGTTCCCATCAAGCAAAATGCCAGGTTCGTACCCACGGTTATAGGAATCCATTGAAAGGATGGCTAAAATTAAATCTGTTGGAGTAGCCATAATTATCTCCTTATAAAATCTCCGTGATGAACAGTGGCCGAAAAAATTGGTTTGAATCTATCAGGGGATCTCCCTAACGTTGGTTCAGGGTGCGGCCCTAACCATCCCAAGACACTTTCAATCCTCCCTTCCGTCACCGGCTCATCAACAATTTCCAACGTGAGCCGTTTAAGGGAGACTCCCGGCCCGAACCTGGCCGCGAGGTTGTCGGGATCTACCTTCTGGACCGTTTTGGGATTCGTGAGGTCATCGAAAGTCACGAAAAGGGGATAGTTTTTTCGAGGAAGAGTACGGACCCCAGCAATGCCCTGCTCCAGCAAGTCTCCCCGCTCTTCTACAGTCGTTAATTTTCGATTGGGAAAAAATACATGGTAGGCTACTTTCGCGGGATAGTTTTTGGATCCCTCCCCTTTTTTTAATAGCGCAAACAACACTTGGTCAGGGGCGACTTCCACTGGCACCGCTTCCCCGCGCACATGACAGCCCAATCCTCCGGACCCCATGCCCGGGACCCATTTGGGAGACGACCCACACCTGACCGCTATGACGCTCGAGGCGGAAACCGGCCCGGTAGGGGTGGCGACTTCCACCGTTAACTTTTGATGCCATTCCCATTGGGGAAAGCCCATCCATTCACAGCCGGCCGTTCCGAGTACCAAGGTCAGTAGCAGCATGCCCGATTGAAAAGGGGCTCGGAATGGGGAGTGAAGAAAAAGAGGTTTGGTGGCCGAACCTCGTGTCATGATTCCGTATCCATCTGTCCCCAGGTACTTTCCCCGGTACGCTCCGTTTTGACCAGAAGGAACACCATCAGCTTGCTAAACATTCTCCGAGAGGGAAGAGAGAGAACCAACCAAGAGGGGAAGCGTAAACGTGTCGAGTGCTTACGCTATGCGATCGTCGAGGGAATTGCTTTTAAAAAAAATCGCGCGGACTATTCACAAGCCACATAATTAAGACCTTCATGCTGAACGTCAGTCGGTGGTTCTGTTGATTTGTTCAGTTATGCATTGCGCGGTACGGTAGCATGACTGTTCAATAAAGAAAACTAGACGAAAGTCTAGTTGTGAATGGAGAAAGAGGTTGAGTCCCAGAGTGTCGAGGGGTTGAACATTTGATGTGTGAATGAGAGGGTTGAAAGAGGCGTGAAATAGGACACCTGTCCTACGTAGCAACTACATGTGGGACATTTGACAAACATTTGGTCGCACAATTTTTATACAGAGTGGCTGCTTTGTTCCATCCGACAGTATTATTCTCACTGGTCTTTTCAAGGAAAGGCATGCCTGGTGTATGTCGGCTATGAAACATTCACGCCGCGATCCGTTCCGTGTGTGCTGACCCTTCCCACTCCGCCAGGCCCCGCTCGCCGCGGAACTGGGTATCGATCTGATCGTTCTGGAAGATGGCTTCGTAGATGTTGCCCGTCGAGCCATCGCCCCGTGTATACGTGGCTTGCTCGCGCAGCAGATTGCCGTTGGGCGTGGTATGGTTGATCTCGGTGCCGACCGCCCCTAGGGAGGTGATGTCTAGCTCGGCGAGGGTAAAGAGTTCGCCTTGGTCCGTGCGGCCGTCTTGATTCAAGTCGCGCCAGACTTCTAACTCACGAAACCTCGCATCTTGGGCATCGATCAGGCCATCCTGGTTGTCGTCCAACTCGCGCAGTTCCGCAAAGCCCGAGCGACCCGGGCCCCCAAACAATTCCGACGAATCGTCAATCTGTCGATTGCCATCTTGGTCCCACACTAAGAACCCGTCATCGGCCTCCACCCAGCCGGTGAGTTCGGAGAAAAAGTCGTTGTCCAGGTCGAAATGGACGCCGCCTTGATCCGGCGTGCTGGTCTCGATCCCGTCGCCATCCAGATCCAAGACCAAGGGATCGTCGTGCGGTTTCCACCGCAGGCCCTTGGCAAACGTCCACATCCCCTCGACATACGTCGCCAGATGGCCAAACGCGGCGAAGAGCAAGGGGATTTCCAAGTCGTCGCCGCCGTAAATGCGAAAGACCATCCCGAGATCCCCGGGTTCCGGTATCCCTAACGAGGTCTCTTGGAAACCGCCGTACTCATAATCTTGCACCACCATCGGGCCCCTCGCCCAGCGAGTGGAGATGAGTAATTGCCCCCCGTCCGTCGCCCCATATTTCACGAAGGGCAAGGCCCGATCGATCACGACATCGCCAAAATTGGCCACCGTGCCAAACAGACTGTTCGACCCGCCCGACAGCGGCACCCCATACATCTGCAGGATGTCGTTCTTGCCCGCATCCATGATGAAACTATCGCGCGACCACCAGAACACGTCCGTGTCGCCCCCACCCGTGCCGTCCAGGCTATCGCCATACATTTGGCCCTTATAGGAATTATTGAAGAGAAAATCCCGGCCCGGGCCGCCCACCGTAATTGCCCCAATGCCGTTACGGGCAAACACCCAGTCATTGTCGGCACCCCCATCCAACGTCAGACGCTCTTCCGGGGTGGGTGGTAAGACACCTGGCTCACTTGCCGGCACATAGGTGGCGTTCACCCCCACCAGCAGATCATTACCCCCGTTGCCTTCGACCCGCCGTCCATCCGGGCCGATGACCAAATGATCATTGCCGCCATTGCCAAACACTTCTTTTGTCCCTTCGGGGTAATAGTGGTTATCAAACAACACCTTCATGATTTCCGTGATCGCCTCTATGCCTTCCGCGCCGATATTGACCCCCCCGACATCAATAACCTCCGTTCCTCCACCAATTTTCCCGGAACTATCCTGGTCTTTAATGGTTTCAAATCCCTTAAACGTCACATCCCCGACCTTAATCCCCCCATCCGCCTGCTTGGTATACACCTGGCCCGTATAGTTGGTGAAATCCAACGTGTCCGTTCCCCCTTGGCCATCCACCTCCAGCTTTGCCGTGGACAACGCATAACTCGAAGCCTTAAAGACTTGATCTCCGCCCTTGACCTCTACGGTATCGTCCTTTTCCGTGCCCTTAATCGTCTCAATCGCGAATAAATGGTCTTTCGTGCCATAGCCATCGTTGGTCACTACGAGGGATTTATTGCCCTCGAGTTCCACCCCTTGACTCAGATCAAAAGTCAGCGTGATGGCTCCCGGGGTAGGCATGCCAGGCTTATTGCCTTCAGAATAATCGACGGTGTCTTCCCCAAAGTCCCCACCCGTGGCAACCTTATCCCCTCCGTGGAGCCAATCTTCCCCAGCCCCTCCATACAGCGTGTCATCACCCGCCCCCCCAATGAGGAGATCTTTGCCAGCCCCCCCGTACAGCTGGTCTTGGCCGCCTTTGCCCAACAGGATATTATTGTCCGCATTGCCTCGAAGACGATCATCCGTATCATCCAGCGCCACCACCAGGCCCGCCGTCTTGGGATCTGACGTATCTGTTCCGGTTTCTAAATCCGTGATCTCGACATCCACAGGGTCTGCGCCCAACACAAAATCGATCCGATTGATCACCCGCGCGTCACTGATTGTCTTATCCCCATACAGGTGCTCCATGCCGGCCAACACAATCGGGCCCGCGCGATCGGCAAACGACCCACCGGCCAAGAAATCCTGGAGCATAGAATGAATGCCCAATACTTCTACTTCGCGATCCGCATTCTCTCCTCCGGCATCATTGAGCGTCCAAAGTTCTTTCGTGAGATCGGCTTGCAAGAGCCGGCCACTGGCATCCTGGCGTAGAAAGCCTTGTTCCGGTTCGACGTCCGAATACAATTGATACTCGACTTTCCCTAACGCCATCTGTCCGGCAAACTGCACGATTGATTTGGCTAAGGCCCGTTCCAGTTTCAGGGCACTCGTATACCCCATGGGCGCTTTCCCCTCATCCATCAACTTGCCCACCTCATTGGCATCCTCAAACAAGGCGCGGATGCCGGTGTTCCCAAAGACCATGGTCCCTTCATCAATGGCGGAATAGGCGATGGCATCGCGCATAACGACCTCAATATCGCTAACACCAGTTTTTTTGAATCCAGCATCATCGGCCACATCATGGTCAAAGAGCGCGTTAAATAACGGATCAATCAAGGGTAAGAACTCCAGGGCCTCTTCTCCCTTGAGGCGGTGTTCATCTTTGAGATATTGCAAGATAGCCGTGAAGGAGGCACTGTGAGCATCGGCTATCCCCACCGTGCCCCCCATATCGGGCAGGTGGGCTTCTAAAAGGGCCGTGGAAGGGGTCACCCCCAATTGGATCCGAGAGATTCCGGCCCCCTCACCTTCGGCATGATAGCCTTGGTAGGTGTTCCCTGCATGGGCCGACAGCGGAGGCAAATCGCTAGGGTGAATGCCCATTGCGGCAAGTTGTTTTTCTGCCAAAGGAACGGTGAAAAATAACCCCATTCCTGGGAGGTCGGTGATATCCACCGTCGACAACAGGGGATCGTCCTTAACTTCTTGATAGCGATCAACCAACTTTTGAAAGTTCAACAAGGCCG
Source organism: Nitrospirales bacterium (assembly GCA_965223275.1). Classification (GTDB taxonomy): domain Bacteria; phylum Nitrospirota; class Nitrospiria; order Nitrospirales; family UBA8639; genus Nitrospira_E. Next base: position 14,156 of record OZ244992.1, on the reverse strand, counting down.
GGAAAAAGCCAATGGAAGCAAAACCGACAGCTTCCTGGTCGTACACGCCTCCAGTAAATCCCGCTAAGCCCCCTCCTAAGGAATGACCCGTCAATGTCCAGGTGCCGGGACTGGCCGAGCCGGCCACGGCACGATAAAACCGCGAGGCGAGGTGAATCTCCTCCTCATCGAAATCCGCGTTGAAGGCAATGGGATAATCTACCGCAAGGACCTCATCATCAAAGGTATCTGTGCCGCGATACGCAATGATGTTGCCATGGCTTGCATCGGTATACGCCACCGCGTAGAAATCATTGGCTTGGGCTTCCCCTGGATTCAATAGTTGTGTCGCATCTTTTTTTACTGTGGCATTTCCAACAACACTCCCTTCCCCCCCTAAACCAGCAATACCTGGTTTATAGCCTCGGTTGTAGGCGTCCATGGAAAGAATGGCGTACAGCAAGTCTTGGGAAATACTCATCATAAATTCTCCATTTAATGTTCAACCAACTCTCTTATTTATTTTTTTCTAGTTAATGGGCCTAACAGGTGAACGTAATCCGTAAATGGCAGTCTGGGATAATGAGGGCAAATTTCTCCAGCCAGGATTTTTCATAACCTTTGGATCACCCAACCACCCCAAAACCCTTTCAATCCTCCCCTCCGTCATCGGCTCGTCGGTGATTTCCAACGTAATGCGTTTCAACGACACGCCCGGTCCGAATGTCGCTGCCAGATTCTCCGGATCCACTTCCCTCACCGTCTTGGGATCCGTGATGTCGGTGAAGGTCACGAGCAGGGGATAATCTTTGGGCACCATCGTTCGGCGGTCGCGGATTTTTGAAATAATGGCTGCCCACCGTTCTCCTGGCTCCGAAAGCGAGCCCTCCATCTTGTCGTGAAAAACCTTAGAGGCAAGAAACGCGTTATACGTCAACAGGGCAAACAGATACCGATCGTCTGGCATGGCTACCACCACCGCTTCCCCTCGTAACCCGTAGGAGCGCACCCCGGGGGCGTACCCTGTGTCGGGATACCCCCTGACGTGCATCTCCACCACGCTTGAGCCTGCATACACTTGCCCATCCTCGTTCACTTCGACCGTCATTTTTTGATGCCACGAATAGGAGGGGAAGAGGTACCACCAAAGCCCTAGTCCTACCAACAAGATTCCACCAAGAATCATCCCGGCTTTTTTCACGCTGCCTGCTCTCCCCTTACTCGTTTGGGTGTTTTTTTCATCATTGGATTGTACGGCGGCAAGGCATTCGCTCTTCACAGGTTTGGTGCCATTTTGGATGCCGACAAACTTTTCTTACTCTTGCACCCCATCAGCATTCGTATTGACAATAGGACAACCCCCTACCCCCAAATATCAGGTCGAATCTTTTCAGCCTCACCTGTGCGAAAAAATCGGATTGCCGAAAACTCATCGCTTGTTAAACCTGTTGTTGTTCAATCCCCTGAGAGACGTTCAGAATTTTTCAAAACCCAGGTTTTGAGGGGGATACAAAAAGCTGCAACCAGAGGGGGGATGTAGACGCGCACAGCGGTTACGCTATGCGATCGATGAGGGAAATGTATTTAAAATAAATCATGCGGAGCATTCACAAGGAACATGTCTAAGACCTTCTTGCTGAAGGTCAGTCGTTGGTCCTGTTGATTGTTGCTCTTATGCATTGCGGGCTACGGTAGCATGACTGTTCAATAAAGAAAACTAGACGAAAGTCTAGTTGTGAATCGGGAATTTTCTTAAATACAAGAACGTCGAAAGATTTAACAGGTAAAGTAGGAAGCAGAGGGTTGAAAGAAGCGCGGAATAGGACATCTGTCCTACGTAACAACTAAATGTGGGACATTTGGCAAACGTTTGGTCTAATAATTTTTATACAGAGTGGCTGCTTTGTTCCATCCGACAGTATTATTCTCACTGGTCTTTTCAAGGAAAGGCATGCCTGGTGTATGTCAGCTATGAAACATTCACGCCGCGATCCGTTCCGTGTGTGCTGACCGTTCCCACTCCGCCAGGCCCCGCTCGCCACGAAACTGGGTATCGATCTGATCGTTCTGGAAGATGGCTTCGTAGATGTTGCCCGTGGTTCCATCGCCCCGTGTATACGTGGCTTGCTCGCGCAGCAGATTGCCGTTGGGCGTGGTGTGATTGATCTCGGTACCGACAGCCCCCAAGGAGGTAATGTCTAACTCGGCGAGGGTAAAGAGTTCGCCTTGGTCCGTGCGCCCGTCTTGATTGAGATCGCGCCAGACTTCGAGATTGGTAAAGTTGGCATCGTTGGCATCGATGACGCCATCAGCGTTGTCATCCAACGCCGCCAGTTCCGTAAACCCGTCCGTGCCGGGACTGCCGAAGAGTTCCGTGGAGTCGTCAATCCGCCGGTTGCCATCCTGATCCCAGACGAGCAGTCCGTCATCGGCCTTCACCCAACCGGTCTTCTCGGAGAAAAAGTCGTTGTCCAGGTCGAAATGGACGCCGCCCTGCTCCGGCGTGCTGGTCTCGATGCCGTCGCCATCTAAGTCCAGGACCAAGGGATCGTCGTGCGTCTTCCACTGCAGCCCCTTGGCAAAGGTCCACAGCGCTTCGATAAAGGTCGCCAGATGGCCCCACACCACATAAAAGAGCCGAACCTCCAGATCATCCCCGCCATAGATGCGAAAGACCATCCCCAGATCCCCGGGCTCGGCAATGCCTAACAACGTTTCTTCAAACCCGCCATAGTCATAATTCTCTACCACCATGGGCCCCCTCGCCCAGCGAGTGGAGATGAGTAATTGCCCCCCGTCCGTCGCCGCATACCCCACGAAGGGCAACAGCCAATCCTTGACGTTGGCCCCGTAGTTGGCCACGGTTCCATAGGCCGTGTTCGTGCCGCCGGTCAGCGGTACGCCGTACATCTGTAAGATGTCGTTCTTCCCGGCGTCCCTCAGGAACGTGGTATTCCCCGACCACCAGAAGACGTCCGGCTCGTTGCCACTCGTCCCGTCAATGGAGTCCCCGTACATTTGCCCTTTATAGGTATTGTTGAAGAGAAAATCTTGGCCGGGGCCGCCCACCGTAATCGCACCAACGCCGTTGCGGGCGATCACCCAATCCGTCCCGCTCCCCCCATCCAAGGTCAGCCGTTCTTCGGGGGTCGGAGGAATCACCCCAGAAGGACTCGCTGGCACATAGGTGGCATCTCGCCCCAGTACCAAGTCATTGCCCGCGCCGCCCTCAACTTTTCTCCCATCCGGCCCGATGACCAAATGATCATTGCCGCCATTGCCGTAAATTTCTTCCACCCCATCGGCGTAATAATTAATGTCTAATAACGTGCCAATGATCGGCACTAACGCCGCCAACCCGGTGTTCGTCGTGTCCGGCTGCACCAGATCCAAAAAGAGTCCGCCCCCCACGTTGTCGGTACTATTGGTGCCTTCAATCACCTCGAAATCTTTGAAGGTGACATCGCCAATGGTCGCGCCAGTTTCAAACCAACTCCCCACCTCGAGATTGCCGGAATAGGACGTAAAGTCCAAGGTGTCCTTGCCCTCGCCGCCGTCAATTTCTAAGGCGCTTCCAATGGGCAATATGCCCTCGCTGAGTGCATATTTTGAGGCTTGAAATAGTTCCTCGCCACCTTGGACTTCGACAGTATCGTCGTCAGAAGTCCCTAGGATCTTTTCTATGGAATACAAATAATCTGGTGTGCCATACCCGTCATCCGACACCACAATGGGCTTTTTCTCGTCAAGGAGCGGGCCGCCTAGGTCGAAAGTAATCGTAATCCCTCCATTAACCGGAGCAAAGTCGTCCCCTTCCGAGTAATCTGCCGAATCCACCCCATCTAAAGCCACCGTATTCGTTCGGTCTCCTCCATGCAGCAAATCGACCCCACTGCCTCCAAAAAGCGTGTCGTCGCCCCTACCACCATAGAGATAATCTGCCCCGGCGCCACTCTTCATGGTGTCATTCCCATCAAACCCAAAGAGCAAATCCGCCGAGCCATCTGATCGACCTGCCGTCAGCAAAATATCAGGGGTTTGATTCAAACCAGGAAGATCTCCATAGGCAAAATCTACAATCGCAAATGGTGCATAATCCAACGAGGCATCCAACTGAGCTAATGGATCCGTAGACGCTCCTAACGCAAAGGCAACATCATAACTGGCTCGGCCATCCCCTTCAGCCTCACCCATTTCCACCATCACCTGATTGGTCTTTTCCACAACATCGCCCAAATGGTTGAAAGCGACATGATTGTAATATCTTGGGTCGAGAGAGGCATAAGGGACATTACTATCTGGATCAACTAAATCATGGCTAAACTCTTCCGCATGAATTATTTCATGTATCAGAAGCCGTTCTAGGGTAAGTGACCTAAAGGTTCCACCTAGGCTCATAAATTGAATATTAGACACTTGGTTAAAGTCGATTGCGATTGTTTCAAGAGAAGGATCAGCCTTACTCCCGCTTGAAGATCTAACCAGTAAAAGTTCATTTATTTTATTTAACACCGACTTCGCGGTTGGAGAATTGGCATATAAGGCATGAAGAGAATTTTTAACCGCTTCAATCTCAGCAGTTTCCCAGAATTCTAAAGTAACGTCTTGAATAAGTGGACGATTCGGGGGCTCACCAGGATTCCAAAATCTCAATTTTGCTTCAACGTCTTGCCAAGCCATTTATCCGCCTCCTCACAATGAATTTAACCTTCGGTTGCTTCCCTTAAACATTCTCACATTCAGAAAATAATCCCCAAAACCATTCGATAAATGAAAAATCATTTTGACCATTACTGAAATTACTACCTATTCTCATTAAACGAATATTTCCCCCGTGCCCTCTTCCTACCACAAAATAAAATTTGTCTTCTTTATGGTTATATGGCAAACCTGGGTGTCCAGATGGCCCGCTATAGTGCGCGATAAACTGGTCAGAAGGAACCCTACCCTCAAGGACCTCGATCACCTTTAACCGTAAAGCTTTCTCGTTTAACTCTTTTGGTTTTATTGGAGCCCCGACGATTTGGACTTTGGCTTGAAAAATGGCCTTAGCTACGGCAACTCCACTTTTCTGTTCAACTCGATGTTTTATTTTTAGGTACTCCTTACAGGGTATCGATTTTTCAAAAAAATACCCCCCTTGCCTCACAATCGTACTATTTACAATTTCTCCAGGCCCTGCCAAACCCGTAACTAAAATTAGGCCGAAGGCCATTTTTTTTATAGTGGGCTGGTTCATGCAGCAATTCTCACCGCCGAGTCAGCAAATTCCACCCCATCGACCGTCGTCCGTACCAACACGGGGGTGAGTTCGGTCGTGCGCTCGAGCGACACCGTCCAGGCATCCAGCACCGGTTCGGCGAGAGCGCGGAGGTCTTGAAGATCCGCATTCACCATGGCCGCCGCCGCGTCATGTACCGCGCGGTGCACGCGCACATCATTGGACATGTGAATAGCCAGGTCGGCGAGCTTGCCGTGCGCCCGCGCATTGATCAGGCCGTTAGGATCTTGTGTCACCCACTCCGCCACGCCCCGGTCACCCCGAAACTTCGTGTCGATCTGATCAGCTTCGAACACCGCTTCGTAGATCTGGCCAGTCGTCCCATCGCCCCGCGTAAACGTCGCTTGCTCACGGAGCAGATTACCATTAGGCGTCGTATGGTTAAACTCAGTGCCCACCGCGCCAATCGACGTAATATCCAAGTCGGCTAACGAGAACAGCTCACCCAAATCGGTGCGCCCATCTTGGTTCAAATCCCGCCAGACTTCCAGTTCCGCGAAGTGCGTATCCGCGGTATCCACCACCCCATCCTCGTTCTCATCCAACGCCGCCAGTTCCGCAAACCCGCCGGTGCCCGGACTCCCAAACAGTTCCGACGAATCGTCAATCCTCCCATTGCCGTCTTGGTCCCACACCAAAAACCCATCGTCCGCGCCCACCCACCCGGTCTTCTCCGAAAAGAAGTCCGCATCCAGGTCGAAGTACACCCCCCCCTGGTCGAACGCACTCGTCTCGATGCCGTCCCCATCCAAGTCCAACACCAACGGATCGTCATGCGCCTTCCAGCGCAGCCCCTTCGCAAACGTCCACATGCCCTCGACATAGGTCGCAATGTGCCCCCACACCGCAAACCACACCCGCACCTCCAGGTCCTCGCCCCCATAGATGCGAAAGACCATGCCCAGGTCGCCCGACACCGGAATGCCCAACAACGTGCTCCGATAGCCCTCGCCAAAGGGAAAGTTCTCCACGATCATGGGCTTCTCGGCTTCCCAAAACGGTGTGATCAGCAGCTGCCCGCTTTTGGTGGCCCCGTAGAACATGAACCACATCATCCAATCCATCGCGATCGACGCATCCACATAGGCCTCCCCAAAGCCCATGATGGAATTGGACCCCCCGCGCAACGGCACCCCCCACATGGTCAAGAGATCTTCCTCTTCCGCATCCATGATGAAGCTATCGCCCCACCACAAGAAGACATCCGGGCTGCGCGAGCCCTGCCCATCGCGCGAGTCCCCCCAGAGCTGGCCTTTCTCCGAGCCATTGAAGATGACATCGCGGCCCCCGCCTCCCACGGCAATCGCCCCTTGCCCACCCCGGACAAAGAGCCAATCATTCCCGGGGCCGCCTTCCAGTGTCAGGCGTTCTTCGGGCGTCGAAGGCATCACCCCCGGGGCACTCGCCGGTACATACGTGGGGTCGATGCCCACCAGCAGATCATCTCCGACTCCCCCATCCAGCTTTAGCCCCTCCGGGCCGATGACTAGATAGTCATTTCCGTCATGCCCATAGACTTCGCGGGTGCCTTCCGGAAAAAAGTAGTCGGCGAAGAGAATATCCCGAAACACGCTCACCGCATCCAAGCCCGTCGCACTGATGTCCGGCCTGGAGGAGCCTTTGGAATTGCCCCCGCCAATCCGCCCCGCGTTCTCGTTATCTTTGATCACCTCGAAATTGGTAAAGGTCACATCGCCTACTTGAATGCCGCCATCCGCCTGCTTGGTATACACCTGGCCCGTATAATTGGTGAAATCCACCGTATCGATCGGACTGAAGAACCCACCCTTGCCATCCACCTCCAGGTGTCCCGTGGACAGCGCGTAGCTGGAAGCTTGAAAGACTTCATCGCCGCCCGTGACCACCACCATGTCATCCTGCGCCGTTCCCTTGATGGTTTCGATCGCGAATAGATGGTCGCGTGTTCCATAGCCATCGTTGGACACAACGATGGACTTCTTGTTATCCAATTCCAGGCTCGCACTCAAATCAAAGTTGATGGTAATCCCTCCGTCCGTAGTTTCCCCTCGTGTGCCTTGAGAATAATCAGCCGTATCTTGTGTCCCGTCATCCGCAATTGGCATGGTTCGATCACCCCCATGCAGGAGATCCATACCCTTGCCACCATAGAGGGTATCCCACCCACTTCCACCATATAAATAATCATCTCCGTCCCCACTCCACATGAAGTCGTCAAATTTAAACCCAAACAAAAGATCAGCTGTTGGTTCAGTTTGTTGAGACGTATCAAGTTTTTGATGTTCATCGTTTAAGTCCACTCTATCCCCATAGACGAGGTCCACATCGGCCATAGGGGCATAATCAATGTCCTTTAGAGCTGCAAAAGGGTTCAAGACATCTCCTAAAACAAAGGTAGCATCATAGCCAGCTCGACCATTGCCTGCCGCCTCTCCCATTTCCCGCATGATTTGGTTAACTTTCTCAACTGTCTCTCCTTGATGATCAAAATCTTTATGATTGTAATTTCTAAGCTCATTTGTATAAGGTTCACCGCTATTCGGATCCAGCAAGTCCTTAAGGCCCTCAATTCCATGAATGAGTTCATGGATAAGAAGCCGGTGTAGGGTCATTGGCTTCATCTCTCCATCAAATCCCACATAATAGATCGGTTTCTCCCCGTAAACATCCGAAAAGTCTATGGAAGCCGAATTCGAATAAAACACTGAACCAGAAGTGATAGTATTATCATTGGCTTGTTTATAAATCACGAGGGGTACCGGAATGGTTGCACCCGTTTCAGGATCTAGGATCTTTTGGCCTGTTTCGGAATTCCTTTTGACGGCAGTAGTCGCAGCTTCTAAGATGGCTCTAGCAGTAGGTGACCCTACATACAGATCCAAGAGTGCAAAACGAATGGCAATAGTTTCCTCGGTATCTTTAGAAGAACCCCAAGAGACTAAGGGTTTTCCGATACCGATGTACTGGTTTGCCAATTCCTTAATTCCTGGCTCCGGATCATTGGGATTCCCAAACCTTAAAACGCCTACGACATTATCCCAGGCCATATCATGACTCCTTTTATAATAAATTGCGCCTTACGCATATCGTAAAAATTATTCTGCCCACCACTCCAATAACCAATTGGGTATCCAGCTGGGCCCTTTCTGAATACATGCCCCCAATTTGGAATATCGAAACTGGCTCATGAACAAGCCCTTAGAAAAAATTTTTCCATTCCGTTCCATACCTAAAATATATCCGGGGGTAACCAAAGGGTCAGGATTTCCAGGCTCCCAAGAGTAAAGCCGAATGCGAAGAGGTACACTTGGATTTCCAGTTCCCCAATGGAGGTAGAATTCATCCGCTGACTGACCTTCAAGGGTTGGCACCGTCCCTTTCAGGACCTCCAAGACCTGAATGCGAACTTTTCGTACGACATCACTCACTTCTGGTGCTCGGATAGGTTGCTCCAAAATCTGTATTTTGGCGTAAAAGATTTTGGAATAATCTAACTCCAATGGAACATACTTCAACTCTTTCCCGGATCCAGGAACTGAACGACACAGAACATCTGGCAACGGTTCAAGAAAAAAATGAATTGGCTCACTATTGGAATCAATCATTCCCCGCGCATTCCCCACAACCCCCAATATAAACAGGGCTGACAATACCCCTTGCGAAAGTTTCTTTATGGACCTTTGAATAGCACTTCCCTTCATAGAGCAACCTTCTTTGGTGTTACCGCTTCCATCTTCGCAGCCCGCACCAACCCCGCACCCTGCGGCGCTAAAAAATATCCCACTCCTAACGGTTTCGTGATTCTTAATTGCCTGCAACCTTTTCATATTTCGTTCAACATTAGGTTTCTGGTCGGCAATTGAAATAATCCCAATTCCCAGACGTTCGAGATTTTTCCTAGCACTATATGAGGGGTATACAAAAGGCTGCTAACCAGAGGGGATATGAAGACGCGCACAGCTGTTACGCTACGCGATCGTCGAGGGAAATGTATTTAAAATAAATCATGCGGGGTATTCACAAGCACTATGTCTAAAACTTTCATGCTGAACGTCTGTCGTTGGTACTGTTGATTGTTACCGTTATGCACTGCGCGCTACGGTAGCATGATTGTTCAATAAAGAAAACTAGACGAAAGTCTAGTTGTGAATGGAGAAAGAGGTTGAGGCCCAGAATGTCGAAAGGATTTACAGCGAAAGGGCAACTACGAAACAGAAGATGTGAGTTGCGTAGGACACCTGTCCTACGTAGCAACTACATGTGGGACATTTGGCAAACGTTTGGTCTAACAATTTTTATACAGAGTGGCTGCTTTGTTCCATCCGACAGTATTATTCTCACTGGTCTTTTCAAGGAAAGGCATGCCTGGTGTATGTCGGCTATGAAACATTCACGCCGCGATCCGTTCCGTGTGTGCTGACCGTTCCCACTCCGCCAGGCCCCGCTCGCCACGAAACTGGGTATCGATCTGATCGTTCTGGAAGATGGCTTCGTAGATGTTGCCGGTGGTTCCATCGCCCCGCGTAAACGTGGCGTGCTCGCGCAGCAGATTGCCGTTGGGCGTGGTGTGATTGATCTCGGTACCGACAGCCCCCAAGGAGGTAATGTCTAACTCGGCGAGGGTAAAGAGTTCGCCGGGATCGGTGCGCCCGTCTTGATTGAGATCGCGCCAGACTTCCAATTCGGGAAACGTCGCATCCTGGGCATCGATGACGCCATCGGCGTTGTCATCCAACGCCGCCAGTTCCGTAAACCCGTCCGTGCCGGGACTGCCGAAGAGTTCCGTGGAGTCGTCAATCCGCCGGTTGCCATCCTGATCCCAGACGAGCAGTCCGTCATCGGCCTTCACCCAACCGGTCTTCTCGGAGAAAAAGTCGTTGTCCAGGTCGAAATGGACGCCGCCCTGCTCCGGCGTGCTGGTCTCGATGCCGTCGCCATCCAGATCCAACACCAAGGGATCGTCGTGCGTCTTCCACTGCAGCCCCTTGGCAAAGGTCCACAGCGCTTCGATAAAGGTCGCCAGATGGCCCCACACCACATAAAAGAGCCGAACCTCCAAATCGTCGCCCCCGTAGATGCGAAAGAGCATGCCCAGGTCGCCCGGCTTGGCAATACCTAACAGTTCTTCTTCAAACCCCCCATAGTCATAATCTTCCACAATCGTGGCGTTGTCGGGGCCGCTCCACGTGGTATAGATCAACAATTGCCCCCCGTCCGTCGCTCCATAGCGCACGAAGGGCAACAACCAATCCTTGACGTTATTGCCGTAATTCGCCGCCAGTCCGTATGCCGAATTGGTGCCGCCGGTGAGCGTCACCCCATACATCTGCAAGAGGTCGTTCTTCCCGGCATCCATGATGAAACTATTACTACTCGACCACCAGAAGATATCCGTCTCGTCATCGCCGGTCCCATCCTTCCTCCCGCCGTAAAGTTTGCCTTTATAGGAGTAGTTGAAGAGCAAGTCGGTGCCCGGCCCCCCGACCACCTCGGCTCCGATGCCCCCGATGACCATCAGTTGATCCGAGCCCGGGCCGCCGCGCACTTCTAAGTTCAAGTCTTGGCCGGCTACCGCACTGTTGGGCTCTTCCGGGTGCAGGGGGTCCCCGGCAAACACGTATTTCGCATTGCGTACGACTAAAATATCGTGCCCTCCCTTGCCATCGATAATGCCGAAGGTGGGATAGTCCGCATCATCGGGCCAACCGGTCAGGAACCCGACCGCATGACTAATGGGGCCATACCACAGGGTATCGTCCGCATTCGTCAGCTCCACATGTTCCGCCCCACTCACGCGCAGGGGATCATTGCTCGTAAATGCCGACAGCACCGGCGTCACGGGCACGGGAAAGTCCAACGCCGAGGCGACCAGGTCGATGATTAATTTAATGTACGACCGGTCCGTCACCGGCCCGTTGCTCCCGCCGGGTTGCGTGGCCCCATTGACCGTGACAAGACCCCCCAAGTTTTCATACGACACTCGATCGTAATCGCTCTTGGTCACCACGCCATTGGTGGCTTTGCCTAAATCAACCCACAAGGGCACGTCCAGCCACGCCGGGTTCACGACCACCTCATCGCGACGTTCGGATAAGATCACTTTATCGATGTCGACGAGGTGATCCGTTCCGGTTTCACCGGAATTAAGATCGGTGATGGCAAGTTCAATCGCCTCAGCTTCACCCACCGTGCTCAGTTTGAGACTGGCAATCTCCAAGCCTTGACTCGGGAGGGTTACCGAGGCATCCCGTTCATCGGCCAGGCGATATTCCACCGTGTCTTCAACTTGGGAGCCCCCCAACCATGCGAGAAACAATCCGAGTAGGGACTCATCCGATGGTTCTCCATAATAAATATCATCTTCATTCGTCCGCCCATCCGGAGCCACTTCTGTCACCAAATCGATAAACCGATCCCGGCCTCGTCCCCCGAGCAGAATATCCTTGCCCAAGTGCCCATATAAAATGTCATCTCCATCTCCCCCTACAATCACGTTGTTGTCTCGGGTGCCATCAATCAGATCGTCCATGGCCCCTCCAGCTCCAAGAGCTGCTGAAGCCGCAAAACCACTTTCTTCGGCCGCACCATTTAGGGCCACAAACAAACTGGTGGTGCCAGGGTTATAAGGAACGGTTGTCTCCAAATTTTCCTCATATTCCTCCAAGTCAATCGTGATGTCACCGTTACCCAATTCAAAATCAATCCGAGTAATGACACTGGCGTCTTCAATGATGTTTTGTTGGTTATATAATTGTTCGATTGCTGCCAGGACTTCGGGGGCTTCTTCCTCTTGGTTAAAAAATTCGTCATAGATCGTTTCGATACCTTTGATTTTGACAGGCTGATCCGCATCCCCACCGAGATTCCACAGCTCTTTGTCAAAATGGGCCGTCATCACGGTTTCGTCCGCATTCAATCGCAAGAACCCGAGTTCTGGCCGCCAATCCGGATGCTGCGCATAATCCACCTCATTCAACGCCATCTGCCCCGCAAACTGAACAATGCCCTCGGCAATCCCCGGCAGCGGATCCCCATACGCCAAGGGAATCTTGCCATCCAACACCAACTTCCCTAACTCATTGGCATCATCATAGAGCGCCCGGATCCCCGTATTGCCAAAGACTAAGGCCCCTTCATCCAACGCCGAATAGGCAATGGCATCTCGCATGATATTCACGGGATCTTTTTGTCCCGACACCTGATCGGCACCCGCCAATTCCGCAATATCTTTATCAAACAGCGCCGAAAATAACTCTTCCGTAATGGTCGTAAAGTGCAGGGCAGAAGCGCCTTGCGACAAAAACTCGTCCTCCGCATATTTCACAATGACCGACAGCGACGCGCTATGTGCCCCAACAATACCGACAATGCTGCCCATGTGCTGGAGAAAACCATCTAAAATTGGTGTGGATGGCGTTTGGGCAGAGCGGGAAATTTCTGCCACCTCCCCACTCAAATGCATGCCGGTGTAGTTCGAGAGCTGGGTCTGGAGGGTGGGAATGTCGTCCAGGGGGATGCCCATCGCCGTCAACGTTTCGACCGCAAATTTGACCGTATTGACGTCAAAGAATCTCCCCGGCACGTCAATGGTATCCGTGCTAGCTTGCGGCGTATCCTTCACTAACAAATACCGATCGATCAATTCTTTGAAATTTAAGAAGGCTGGCACAAAATCAATCGGGGCCACCGAGACAATCGGTTCGCTGTTCACCATGCCCACAAATCCGGCCAACGCTCCCCCTAAGGAATGGCCGGTGAGAGTAAGGGTTGTGCCCCCCGAAGCGGCCGTAACGGCATTGTAAAATCGATTAGCCAAGTGCACTTGCGCTTCATCATAATCATCATTAAAGGCTATGGGATAATCCACAAAAGCCAACTCAAACAGGGGGTTATCCGTGCCGCGATAGGCAATAACCTTTCCATACTCCGTGTCATATGCCGCTGCATAGAAGTCGGCGGCTTTCCAGTCTTCTAATGGAACGGTGATATCCCTAATTGCCGCATTGCCAACTGCGGTACCTGTTAACACAATGCCTGGGTCATATCCCCGATTGTAAGAATCCATGGCAAGAATGGCATACAGAAGTTCAGGCGAAGTGCTCATATTATTTTCTCCTAAAATCTAAATGATATAGGCGGTGTTCAACTGGAGTATCCTTGAGTAATGCGCCAGGTTTAGGTTCAACCAGACGATTAACGGAATTCAACCAACCCAACACTTTCTCCACTTGCCCTTCCGTCACTGGCTCGTCCGTGATTTCCAGCGTGATGCGCTTCAGCGAGACGCCCGACCCGAACGTGTCTTCCAGATTCTCCGGATTTACTTTCTGCACCGTTTTGGGATCCGTGATGTCCGTAAAGGTCACCAACAGCGGATAGTCTTTTGGAGAAATGTCACGGGTTTCACGCAAGTTGGAAAGAATTTCAAGCCACCGTACTCCAGAAAAAGTTCCCTTTAGCTTGTCGTAAAACACCTTCCTGGCCAAAAAGATCTGATCCGTCAACAGGGCAAAGAGATACCGATTCTTTGGCAATTGCAGCACCACCGCTTCGCCATACATGGCGGTCTTATAGTTGCCCTCAGCCGGCAACCAATCAGGATGGCGGGACCATGTCACTCCCACCACACTCGATCCGGAATACACCTGCCCGCCCATCTCCACATCGACCGTCATCTTTTGATGCCAGGAATACGTCGAACCACACCCGGCCACTCCCACACCCAACATGAGCATGACCACACCCCGCACTACGTTCCACATCACCTGCTCCATCCATTGTTCCTTTCTATGCCCATCCCTCTTCGTATTCTTACTCTTTCTGGCAAATGGCTGGTTAAAATCTCCTGCTCCCTCTTCACAATGTTCGACGCCTGCCGCCCAGCCCCAGGGTCGGACGCTCTTATTATTCGGCGGGC